>NZ_LQPZ01000014.1 GCF_002102395.1 Mycolicibacillus trivialis | reverse complement strand
TCTCTGCGCGCTCTCGGCCGCGCGGGAGGGCCGGGTGAACTGCCGGCCGGTGGTCGGGGCGGGGCCGGCGGGCTGCCCCTCGGCCGGGATCGACATCTCCAGGCGGGTCTCGATCCGCTCGATCCGCTGCAGCAGGGCCGCCTCGGTGTCGGCCGCCGACGGCAGCAGCAGCCGCGCGCAGATCACCTCCAGCAGCAGCCGCGGGGCGGTGGCCCCGCGCATCTCCCCCAGTCCGGCCTGCACCACCTCGGCGTAGCGGGTCAGCGTGCCCATCCCGATCCGGGCGGCCTGCTCGCGCATCCGTTCCAGCACGTCCTCGGGGGCGTCGACCACACCCTTGGCGGCCGCGTCCGGGACGGCCTGCAACACGATCAGGTCCCGGAACCGTTCCAGCAGGTCGGTGGCGAACCGGCGCGGATCGTGCCCGGCGTCGATCACCGACTCGATCGCGCCGAAGACGTTGGCGGCGTCCCCGGCGGCCAGCGCGTCGACCGCGTCGTCGATGAGCGCCGCGTCGGTGGCACCCAACAGGCCCAGCGCCCGCTGGTAGGTGACCCGGCTGCCGTCGTCGCCGGACTCCGACCCGGCCAGCAACTGGTCGAGCACCGACAGCGTGTCACGCGGGGAGCCCCCGCCGGCCCGAATCACCAGCGGGTAGACCGCGTCGTCGATGCGGACGTTCTCCTGCGCGCAGATCCGGTCGACCAGCTCACGCATGGTGCGCGGCGCCAGCAGCCGGAACGGGTAGTGGTGGGTGCGCGAGCGGATGGTCGGCAGCACCTTCTCCGGCTCGGTGGTGGCGAACACGAAGATCAGGTGGTCGGGTGGCTCCTCGACGATCTTGAGCAGGGCGTTGAAGCCGGCGGTGGTGACCATGTGGGCTTCGTCGACGATGAAGATGCGGTAGCGGGATTGGGCCGGGGCGTAGAAGGCGCGGTCCCGCAGCTCGCGGGTGTCGTCGACACCGCCGTGGCTGGCGGCGTCGAGTTCGACCACGTCGATGCTGCCGCTGCCGTTGGGTGCCAGCGCGACGCAGGAGTCGCACTCCCCGCACGGGGTCGGGGTGGGTCCGGCGGCGCAGTTCAGCGAGCGCGCCAGGATGCGCGCCGAGGAGGTCTTGCCGCAGCCGCGCGGGCCGGAAAACAGGTAAGCGTGGTTGATCCGACCGGAGCTCAGCGCCGTCGACAGCGGTTCGGTGACGTGTTCCTGCCCCACCACCTCGGCGAAGGTAGCCGGTCGGTACTTGCGGTAGAGGGCCACGTCAGAAGGCTACCCAGCCGGGCTGACCCCGCCGACCCACAGGGTTGTCGTCGGCTGCGGCACGCGAGTGAAGTTCCACGGCGCGCGAGTGAAGCTCTACGGCGCTCGAGTGAAGCTCCAGGGCGATGGAATCGCGATCTGAGCGCCCTGAGGCTTCACTCGCGGTCGTAGCGGCGCGGGTAGGGCGCGGGATGGGAGCGCGAAGTCCGGCGAGGGCCTGCGCGCTCAGCTCACCAATGATTCGGTGGCGGCCAGCAGCGCGCAGGTCGCCAGCCCGTCGATCGCCTCCCGCAGATCCGGCAGCGACGGGAAGGTCGGGGCGATGCGGATGTTGGTGTCGTCGGGGTCGCGGCGGTAGGGGAACGACGCGCCCGCCTCGGTGACCGCGATCCCGGCGTCCTTGGCCAACGCCACCGTGCGCCGCGCGGTGCCGGGCAGCACGTCGAGGCTGACGAAGTACCCGCCGCTCGGCCGGGTCCACGAGGCGATCTTGGCGTCGCCGAGTCGCTCCTCGAGGATCTCCTGCACCAGTGCGAACTTGGGGGCGAGGATCTCGCGGTGGCGCATCATGTGCAGCCGCACCCCGTCGGCGTCGCCGAAGAAACGCAGGTGGCGCAGCTGGTTGACCTTGTCGGGCCCGATCGTCTTCTTCGCGGCGTACTGCAGATACCAGGCGATGTTGCCCAGCGAGCCGCCGTAGAAGCTCACCCCGGCCCCGGCGAAGGTGATCTTGGAGGTGGAGGCGAACACGTGCGGGCGGTTGGCGTTGCCTGCCGCTTCGGCCAGGCCGAGCACGTCGACCTGGCGGGGGAACTCGGTGGTCAGGGTGTGCACCGCGTAGGCGTTGTCCCAGAACAGCCGGAAGTCGGGGGCGGCGGCGCGCATCTGCGTCAGCCGGCGCACGGTCTCCCAGGAGTAGGTGACCCCGGTGGGGTTGCCGAACACCGGCACCGCCCACATGCCCTTGATGGCGGGATCGGCGGCGACGAGTTCCTCGATCAGGTCGACGTCGGGGCCGTCGTCGCGCATCGGGACGGTCACCATCTCGATGCCCAGCGTTTCGGTGATCGCGAAGTGCCGGTCGTAGCCGGGGGCCGGGCACAAGAACTTGACGACCGGCTCGTCCCGCCACGGCCGCGGCGAATCCGGCCCGCCGTGCAGCATCGAATAGGCGACCACGTCGTGCATGAGTTCGAGGCTGGCGTTGTTGCCCGCGATCAGGTGGGCGACCGGGATGTGCAGCAGTTCGCCGAAGATGGCGCGCAGTTCGGGCAGCCCGTGCAGACCGCCGTAGTTGCGGGTGTCGGTGCCGTCCCCGTCGCGGTAGTCCTCGCCGGGCAGGCTCAGCAGCGCGTTGGACAAGTCGAGTTGCTCGGGGGCGGGCTTGCCGCGGGTGAGGTCCAGTGCCAGCTTCTTGGCCTGCAGATCCGCGTAGTCCTGCTCGTGGCGGCCGTGCCGCGCCGCGAGTTCGTCGGGACTGAGCGAACTGAACGCCACCTTGCACCTCTCACCTTGGGTTACGCACCTGGGATACCGCGGCTCCGGCGTAGGGGACCCCGCGCACCCGCCAGAGCCCGTTGACCCTTGCTGCCTTCCGGCCCTGGGGGAGTTCACAGGATGGACGCCGCGCGGGGTCCTCAGCCGAGTGTAGTACCCGTGGTCACGGCGGCCGGGAACCCGCCCGTCGGCGCCCGCCTCGCCCGGTCGGGCCGCGGCGGGAGTCTCCGATAGAATGTCCCGCGGAGGATTCGCCTAGTGGCCTATGGCGCTCGCCTGGAACGCGGGTTGGGTTAATAGCCCTCGCGGGTTCAAATCCCGCATCCTCCGCGCGAGTCTGAGGGCGGCCAAACGGTGTAGATGCGGTTTGGCCGCCCTCAGCCTGACTCGAACAGACGCGAACAGATCCGGCAGGAGGAGCCTTGGGACGCCTCACCGTGGTGCTCGCCCACGCGCTGTCCTCGCTGGCCGCCGCGGCGTTGTTCTTCCTGTTCGTGCTGCCCCGCTGGTGGGAGTTGGCCGGCAGCGTCGTTCCGACCTGGGGCACGGTGCTGCGCATCCTCACCGGGCTGGTGGTGGCGCTGGCGGCAGTGCCCGTGCTGCTCAGCCTGCTGCGCGCGCGCAGGCCCGAGTTCGGCACCCCGCAGCTGGCGTTGACCCTGCGCAGCGTGTCGATCGGCGGTCATGTGCTGGCCGCCGTGGTGATCATCGGAACCGCGGTCAGCGAGATCTGGCTCTCCCTCGACGACGCCGGCCAGTGGCTGTTCGGCCTCTACGGCGCGGCCGCCGCGATCGCCGTGCTGGGCATCGCCGCGTTCTACCTGTCCCTGCTGGCCGAACGACCGGCCCCGCCGCCCAAGCCGATCAAGCCCAAGGCGCCGCGGCAGTGGCGGCGCCGTAGGGCCGTGGCCGGCGCGGCGCAGGCGGAGACGACCGAGGAAGCGGCGGGTCCGCACGAGAACACCGAGCCCGCGACGACCGAGCTCGACGCGACCGCGGAAGCCGACGCCGCGGCACCGGACGCGGACACCGTGGTGGCCGAGATCGACACGGCCACCGACACCGACACCGAGGCGACAAGCGAGACCGAGACCGAGACCGACACGGCCACCGAGAGCACCGAAGCCGCGCCGACCGGCGGGCTGCGCAACCGCCGCCCCACCGGCAAGGGCGCTCGACAGCGTCGCCGCACCCGCGGCGGGCACGCCGGCGCGGATTAACGCGGCGGCGCCAACGGGCCGGCGAGGGTAGGCGCCGGCGCCTGCAGCACCGGCAGCAGGAAGCACCGCGCCCAATCCTCCGGCCCGCCCGGACGGTCGAGGTCCACCGACGGAGGCGGAGCGAGCACCAGCACCATCATCATCCGCACCGCGAACTCTCCGACCACCTCCGGCGGCAAGTGCTCCGGCAGGTCATCGGGGCGCAGCAGCTCTTCGGCGACAGCCCGCCCACGGGCCAACGTCGGGGTGGCCCCGACGATGTGCGGTACCAGTGCCTGCGGGTTCAGCTGCAGCACCGCCTGCAGGATGGTGTTGGCCTTGATCAGCCGGTAGGCGTGGGCGAAACCGCGCACGGCCCGCTCCTCCACGCTGTCGTAGCAGTTGACCACCTCCCGCAGCGAGGCCGCCATCTCGGTGATCTCGTGATCCATCGCCGCGTCGATCAACGCCTGTTTGCCCGGGAAGTGCAGATACAGCGTGGCGCGGGCGATGCGCGCGCGTTTGGCGACCTCGTTCATCGACAGCCGCAGCAGCCCGGTCTCGGCGGCCCAGTCCAAGGTGGTGCGCAGAATCTTCTGCCGGGTCCGGGAATCGGCCCCGCCCGCCGCGTCACGGCTCACGGCACCGCCGGGGTGGCGACCGGGGCCAGCACCTTCCGGCGGGGCAGCGGCCACCAGAACCAGATGCCCAGCCGCGACGCGATCGCCGGGACAATCACTGCGCGCACAATGAACGTGTCTACCAGCAATCCCATCCCGACTGTGGAACCGAGCTGCATGATGTTGGTCATGGTGCTGCCCAGCATGGCGAACATGGTGCTGGCGAAGACCACGCCGGCGATGGTGACCACACTGCCGGTTCCCCCGAACGCCCGGATGATGCCGGTGTGCAGGCCGCCGGAGGCTTCGTCACGCATCCGGGCGGTGAACAGCAGGTTGTAGTCGGAGCCGACGGCAACCAGCGCGATGAACGCCAGCGCGGGCACCGCCCAGTGCAACTCGATGCCGAGCAGATGCTGCCAGACCAGCACCGAGACCCCGACCGCCGATGCGTAGGACAGCGCGACCGTGGTCACCACGGTCAGGGCGGCCACCAGCGAGCGCAGCACCACCAGAACCACCGAGAACACCAACAGCATCGTGACGATGACCAACACCTTGAAGTCGCGGGCCATGATCTGCTGCACGTCGGCGAAGGTCGCACCGATCCCGCCGACCTGCACCACCGCCCCGTCCAGCCGGCCGCCCGCGATCACGTCGCGGGCCGTCTGCTCAAGCCCGCGCGCCCGGTCGATGCCGGTCTGCCCGAACGCCGAGGTGTTGCCGTACACCAGCAGCCGGGTCATTTTGCCGTCCGGGGAGAACATCGCCTCGATCGCCACCGCGAAGCGTGGATCGTCGAAGACCTGCTGGGGCAGATAGAAGATGCCGGACTCGTCGGTGCCGTAGTTGCGGCCGATCTCCTGCAGATAGTCGGTGGCGGCCGCCAACTCCGGGGTGAGCATCTCCAGGGTCCCGGTGGTCCGGTGCAACACCGTCTGCAGACCGGTGATCTGCTCGCGCATGGCGCCGACGTCACCGAGTGCGGCGCGCAGCGCCGCGACGGTGCGGTCGGTGCCGTCGGCCACCCGATCGGCCCCTGCGGCGGCGGTGCCCACCCCCTCCAGTGCTGCGGGCAACGGTGAGCTGTCGAACGCCGTGACCGCCGTCTGTGCTGCGCTGCACAGCAGATCGGCGCCGCAGTCGGGATGGTCGGCGACTTGGCGGCGTAGCGGGTCGACCGCGGCGATCACCTCGTCGGCGCTGCGCCGGATGGCGTCGACCCCGTCGACGGTGCGGTTCACGTCGCTGCCGGTGGCGGCGATCTGGTCGCCGACCCGGTCAAAATCGTGCTCGAGGGTGTCGAGTGCGCCGGCCATCGCGGTCAGGTTCGCATCGACAGTGTTCAGATCGGTGACCCGCTCACCGAGCAGCGCGGTGTCCTGCTCCAGCCGGGCGCCCATCACCCCGGCCTGGTTCACCAGCAGCGATTCGGCGAGCAGATGCCCGGTGGGCCGCGAGATCGACAGCACCGAGTCCACGTCGGGGCGTTTGGCCAGCGCACGGCTGACCTCCTCGATCGCCACTGTGTCCGACGGGTTGCGCATGTCGTGATCGGCGTGGATGGTCACAAAATCGGGGCTGGCCTGATTGTTCGGGAAGTGCTCTTCCAACTCCGCCATCGCCTGCACGCTGGGGGTGTCGGCCGGTTGGACCGCGATCTCGTTGAACGACAGCACGAGCGACGGCAGGGTCGATGTCAGCACTGCCAGCACGGCGGTGGCCGCGATGAATGTCGGCACCGGCCAGCGCACGACGGCGGTGCCGATGCGCCGCCACCGCCGTTCCCGTTCGGTGCCGACGACCGGGTCGAGATAGCCGCGGCGGCCCGCCACGGTCACCAGCGCCGGTGTCAGGGTCAACGCGGCGGCCAGCCCGATCAGGATGCTCAGCGCACAGGGGATCCCGGCGGTGTTCAACACCGAGATCTGGGTGAACACCAGGCACGCGCAGGCCCCGGCGATGGTGAGCCCGGACGCGACGATGACATGGTTGACCCGCCGGTAGGCGGTGTCGTAAGCCTGGTGTCGGCTCTGGCCGTTCCGGATCGCCTCGTGGTAGCGGCCGAGGAAGAAAATCGCATAATCCACCCCGGCGCCGAGCATCAGCGCCGCCGACATCGCCAGGGCGAACAGCGACACCTGAATCACTTGGTGCTCCCCGAGCAGGGCGACCACCGGCCGGGCCACCAGCAGACCGAGACCGACCGAGACCAGTGGCAGCAGCGCGGTGATCAGCGAGCGGTACACCGCCAGCAGCACAGTGAGGATGATCACCGACCCGATCACCGACACCACGAACGCGTCGCGGGCGCCGGTAACGAATTCGTCGGCGAGCACCGCCGGGGGCCCGGTGACGAACGCCCGCACCCCCGCCGGCGGGCTGGTGGCGCCGACGATCTGTTCGACCCGGTCGATGGCCTCGAACGATCGGGTCTCACCCATGTCGCCCTGCAGCCACAGCTGGGTGTAGACCATGCGGCCGTCGGCGCTCTCGCTGGCCGCCGCGCTCACCGGGTCCGACCACAGGTCCCGGACGGTGTCTACCAGCGGCTCCGCCCGCAGGTCGCTGACCAGATCTCGGTAGTAGTCGCGGGCGTCGGCGCCGAGTTCGTCGTCACCGAGGAGCGCGACGTAGACGACGTTGTTGCTGGTGCCCTCCTCGAAGGTGCGGGCCATGTCGGTCAACGCGGTCGATGAGCGCAAATCGGACGGCACGAACGGCGGCGAGTTCTCGGCCACCACCTGCTCCAGCTGCGGCACCAGCACGTTGAGCGCGCCGGCGAGCAGCACCCAGCCGACGATGATCGGCACGGCGAATCGGCGGATCAGCTCCGGGAACCGCGCCAGGGCCGCGCTCACGCGGACACCACGCTGCACAGCACGACCCCGGAGCCCGGGCTGCTGGCCTGCCGGTCCCGGCGCTGCCCGTCGACCGACAGGGTGCAGCTGACCGCGCCGCCGCCGGTGGTCGCCACGCTGACGCTGGCCGGGCGCATCGGACTGGACAATTTAACTGTTTGCGTCCACGGCAGGTGGACCTCGGCTGTGACCAGTTCGCCGGCGGCGCCGAGGTAGTGGACCCGGGCGGACCCCGCACCGTCGGCCGCATAGGTCACCGCGGGCCGCCCCAGCGCGAGGGTCGGCTTCGCGGCGCGCACCTGCAGTTCCTCGGGGTCGACGACGGCGGCGTGCGGCGTTCGCATCGCCACGAGCAGCGCGGCCCCCAGGGCGGCGACCACCACGGCGGGCACCCACAGCCGCGCCGGGCGCAGCAGCATCCGGTACTGCTGGCGAATATCCACACCGACCTCCGATATACAGTTTCGATGAACTGTCTATCACGAGGGTGCGGCGTTGAGAAGGCCTCGCTAGGGTTCGCGCCGGTCGGCATCCCGACTCGGCTGCACCCGCTTGGGCTCACCGGGCATCTTGGGGTAGTTCGGCGGGTAGGGCAGATCTCCCAGACCGCGCTCGGCGTCGGCGTCGGCCATCTCCAGCAGGACCGCCAGCGACTGCCGGCTCTGTCCCATCGACGCCCACGGGTCCTCGCGGCCGGCGACCAGGTCGGGGACCGTGGTCATGGTGTAGTCGTCGGGGCTGTCGGCGTCGGCCAACTCCGGCCAGCTCAGCGGGGTGGAGACGGTGGCGATCGGGGTGGCCCGCACCGAGTAGGGCGCGGCGGTGGTGCGGTCGCGGGCGTTCTGGTTGAAGTCGATGAAGATCCGTTTGCCCCGCTCTTCCTTCCACCACGATGCGGTGACCCGGTCGGGGGCGCGGCGTTCCAGTTCGCGGGCCAGCGCGATCCCGGCTCGGCGCACCGTCACGAAATCCCAGTCCGGGCGGATCGGCAGGTAGACGTGGACGCCCCGGCCGCCGGAGGTCTTCGGGTAGCCGACCAGGCCGAGCTCATCGAGCAGCGGCGCCAGCACGTCGACCGCCACGGCGCGGGCCTCGGCGAATCCGGTGCCCGGCTGCGGATCCAGGTCCACGCGCAGTTCGTCGGGATGGTCGGTGTCGGTGCACCGCACCGGCCAGGGATGGAAGGTGACGGTGCTCATCTGCGCCGCCCACACGATCGAGGCGGCCGAGGTCACCCGCAGTACGGCGGCGGTGCGGCCGGACGGGAACGTCACCGTGCAGGTCTGCAGATAGTCGGGGTAGCCGCGCGGAATACGTTTCTGGTAGACGGCCTCACCGTCGATGCCGTCCGGGAAGCGTTGCAGGTGGGTGGGCCGGTCGGCCATCGGCGCGAACATCGGGCCCAGTGCCACGGCGCGGTAGTACTCGGCCAGTCGGCGTTTGGTGCCCGCCTCACCCAGCCGCGGGAAGTAGCAGCGGTCCGGGTGGGTGAGCCGCACCGCGATCCCGTCGACGTCGATCTCCTCGGCGGTTGCCATCTCAGCCCTGCAATACGTCGGCCAGGTCGTAGCGCAGCGGGGTGTCCAGTTGCGCGAAGGTGCAGCTGCTCGGGTCGCGGTCGGGTCGCCAGCGCAGGAACTTCACCGTGTGCCGGAACCGCTCGCCTTCCATCTGGTCGTAGGCGACCTCGGCGACGCGCTCGGGGCGGATCGGGATCCACCGCTTGTCCGCCGCGGAGTTCCACCGGCTGGGCTCGCCCTCGCGCACCACGTCGGGGCCCACACGCAGCGGTTCCACCTCATCGAGCAGCCGCCGGCGTTGCGCGGTGGTGAACGACGCCGCCCCGCCGACCATCTGCAACTCCCCGTCGTCGTTGTACAAGCCCAGCAGCAACGAGCCCAGGCCGGCACCGCTTTTGTGGACGCGGTAACCCATCACCACGCAGTCGGCGTCGCGGTGGTGTTTGACCTTGACCATGTCGCGTTTTCCCGCCAGGTAAGCCCCGTCGCGGCGTTTGGCGACCACCCCGTCCAGCCCGGCGCCCTCGAAGGTGGTCAACCAGTGCGCGGCGACCTCCGGATCCTCGGTGGCACCGGTGAGGTGACAAAACCGTTGCGGGGACAGCAGTTCGGCCAAGACCGTCGCCCGGGTGGTGAACGGCTCGCCCATCACGTCGTCGGTGCCGGTGGCCAGCGCGTCGAAGGCGATGAAATGCGCCGGAGTCTGCTCGGCGAGCAATCGCACCCGGCTCTGCGCCGGGTGGATGCGCTGGCTCAGCGCCTCCCAGTCCAGCCGGGTGCGTCCGCCGATCGGCCGTGGCACCACGATCTCACCGTCGAGCACACAGCGCGCCGTCGTTTCGACGCGAACCGCATCGAGCAGGTCCGGGAAGTAGCGGCCCAAGTCCTTGCCGGTCCGCGACTGCAGCACCACCTCGTCGTGGTCCCGAAACACCAACGCGCGGAAGCCGTCCCACTTCGGTTGATAACACCACACGCCAGGTTCGGCCGGCACCGACTGCACCGCTTTGGCCAGCATCGGCTCCACCGGCGGCACGACGGGCAGGTCCACGTCACCCATTGTGGCCGAAAGCCTGCCCGCGTGCGCCCAGGTCGGCGACCCGCCCGTCACGTTCGTTTGCGTACCGGACGGGCTCGGGACCGTTAGGCTGCCGTCGTGAACCTCGAGAAGGTGGTTTTCGGTTTCTTCGTCCTGCTGGCGGCGACACTGAACTTCGGCTTCTTCGTCGGCGACATCGGCGATCCGATCGTGCACAACCCCTGGGAGTTGTTCCTGGCCCTGGTCGTGGCCTTCATCACCACGATTTTGAAGTTCGGCGACCGCACCCAGCTGGGCGCCGTACACCTGTCGACCAGCCTGGTCGCGCTGCTCCAGTTGGCCGCCGCGGCGGCGATGTGGGTCTACTACACGCAGGTCTCGGTGCACGGCCTGGACCAGCACGCCACCGCCAGCGTGGTCTCGCTGTCCGGCGGGGCACTGCTGGCCAACGTCGTCTCGGTCACCCTGCTCGTCGTCGAGACGGCTTCGTTCCGGCGCCGTTAGCCGATGCCCAATCCGGTCCACCTGTACACGTTCTGGTCGCGACGCCGGACGCGGTCACGGCGCAAACCGGTGCCGGTGCCCACCACGGTGCCCACCACCGATGTCATCTTCTTGTTCATGCGCCGGATGCGCGCACCGTTCATCGTGGTCATCACGATGTTCAGCATCTGCACCACCGGGCTGATGCTGATGCCCGGCGTCGACGCGCAGGGCAACCCGTACCGACTGTCGGTCTTCGACGCCTTCTACCAGATGACGATCACCTTGACCACGGTCGGTTACAGCGAAGTGCCGCATGCGTTCAGCTACCCGCAGCGGATGTGGCTGTCGATGTCGATCTACCTGGTGGTGATCAGCTGGGCGTACGCGATCGGGGTGTTCTTCTCGGTCATCAACGACACCGCCTTCCAGGACGCGTTGGCGGCTCAGCGGTTCCGCCGCCATGTGCGCCGCCTGGTCGACCCGTTCGTCATCATCGCCGGTTACGGGCAGGCCGGACGGGTGGTCGGCTCCGAACTCGACCAGCGCGGCCACCGGTTCGTGGTCATCGACAAGCAGGAATCCCGGGTCCGTCGGTCGTCGGTGAGCAGCTCAGCTTCGATGTCCCGGCGGTGGAGGGGGATTGCTCGGTACCGGCGATGCTGGGTATGGCGGGGTTGGGCCACCGCGACTGCGAGGGCGTCCTGGCCCTGACCGATGACGACGACGCCAACCTGGCCGCGGTGATGACGGTGGCGATGCTGCGCCCGGAGGTGCCGGTGCTGGCCCGCTGCACCGACGCGCGGGTCGCGAACCGCATCGCGCATTTCGCGCCCGCGGCGGTGGTCAACCCGAGCGACCGGTTCGGGGAGTACCTGACCCTGTCGATCCACCGGCCGATCAACCATCAATTGCTGCGCTGGCTGATGGACAACGACGAGGAGCGCCTCCCGCCGCTGCGGCGCGGGTTGGCCGCCGGACGCTGGGTGGTCTGCGCCGACCCAGAGTTCGGCCGTGAGGTCGTCGCCGATCTCGCGGCCAGCGGCCTCGCCGTGACCCTCGCCGACCCGGACAGCGGCGATCCCGACGTGACCGACGCCGTCGGCCTCATCGCCGCCACCCGCGACGACACCGTCAACATCGCGATGGCCGAGCAGGCCCGGCTGGCCAACCCCGATATCTACCTGGTGGTCCGGCAGGCCACTACCACCAAGAAAGCGCTGCTCGACGCCGTAGCGATCGATTCGGTGTACATCGCCACCGAGTTGGTCGCCCGGGAGGTCCTGGCTCGCGTGCTGACCCCGGTGTTCTGGAGCTTCGTCGACCACGCGTTCAGCCAGGACGAGCGGTGGGCCGCCGCGGTCCGCGACCACCTGGTCGAACACTGCGGACAACGCACTCCCGAGCGCGACGTCGTGACCCTGTCCGCGCGCCGGGCCCCGGCGATCGCCGACTGGTTGCGGCGCGGGGAGATCCTCACCCTGCGCGACGTGCTGCGCCGCCCCGACGACCGGTCGGCGACGCTGCCACTGGTGCCGCTGGTGCTGCTGCGCGACGGGACGGCCCACTTCATGCCCGACATCGGCACGACGCTGGCCGTCGATGACCAGATCCTGTTGGTCGGCAAGCCCGAGGGGCTCGCGCAGGTCAGCGAGATCTGCCACTACCCGTCCACGGTGGAGTACCTGGCCACCGGCCGCAACGTTCCGTTGACCTGGGTGTGGGCCCGGCTGACCGGGCGGCGCCGCGCCAAATCCTGCTGAGCGCTCAACGCACCCCGGCGAGCAGCCACGGCGTCAGCCACGCCACCCCCTGCTGCGACAGGTGCACGCCGTCGCTGCGCACCTTGATGCCGTCGACCTTGACCGTGTAGGCGCCGTCGGGGCTGAGTTTCTTGTTCAGATCGAGCAGCGTCACGTTCGGCCGGTGCCCGACCACCTTGCGCAGCAAGGTGTTCCATTCCCGCACCCGATCCGGTTGGTCCTCGGGATAGAGAGTGCCGTCGGGTTTCTCACCGTATTTGCTGTACGGCAGCGTGGTGATCACCAGTCGGGCGCCACGACCGGTCAGCGTCGTGATCGCCCGGTTGAGCTCACCGACCAGGTACTCGTCGAACGCCCGGTCGCCGATCTGGGTCCAGCGGCCCTCGATGACCCGGTCGACGGTCTCCCAGCGGCCGATCACCAGCAACGCGACATCGGGCTGGTCGCGGGCGATCTGGCGGGCCCAGCGGTTCGGCCAGTCGTCGCATTCGGCCTTCTGGTCGAGCACCTTGCCCGAATACCGGTACGGCCCACCCCGCACGATGCTGCACCCGATGACGGTGTGGTCGACGAACGCCGTGCCCGGGGTCGGCGGCAGGTATTCCATCAGCGAGGCGCCGATCGAGTCGCCGAACACCGACACGGTGTGCGCGCGACGCGGGTCGCGGTGGACGCCGGGCGCGGCCGGAGGCGATGCGGGAACCGGCGCGGTGGCCGCCGCCGACGACACCGGCGGGGTCGCGCCCGGGCCGGTCACGGCCGGCACGACGAGCACGGTCACCGCGACCGCGGTCGCGACGGTGGCCACCGCCAGCCTCAGCAGCGGCACCTGCACCGGGCGCCAGCGCCGGATCGGCTGTTCGATCAGCCACCAGGAGGCGATCGCGGCGGCCAGCGTCACCGCGGTGCGGGCGGCGAACAGCGACATCCCGGTCCAGCCGGTGCGCTCCCCGTTGAGGATCAAAAAGATCGGCCAGTGCCACAGGTAGACGCCGTAGGAGATCGCACCGAGCGCCACCAGCGGCCGCAGCGCCAGGAGCCGGGCCACCGGGCTGCGCTGGTGCACCGCGACCGGGGCGACCACCGCGACCGCGGCCAGCGCCACCAGGGTCAGCATGCCGAACCGGAACTGCTGGGCACTGCCCGCGGCGTAGTGGGCGCCCGCGGCCAGTCCGGCCATGCCGACGATCGGCACCACGGTGGCCAGCACCGTGCCCCAGCGGGTGTGCGGCACGGCGGGCCTGCCGACCAGTGCCGGCCAGTCCTGCACCATCAGCGCCGCCGCCGCCGCACCCAGCAGCAGTGCCTGGGCGCGGGTGTCGGTGCCGAAGTAGACCCGGTCCACGCCGGTGCGTGCGGACATCAGGACCGCCGCCGTCGCCGAGGCCGCCACCCCGGTGCCGGCCACCACCAGCACCGCGAACCGGACGGTCCGCTGGCTGACCCACCGGCGGCGGCGGGCCCGGGCGGCCACCACGGCGGCCACGCCGAGTACCAGTAGTGGCCACAGGAAGTAGTACTGCTCCTCGACCCCCAGCGACCAGGTGTGCTGCAGCGGCGACGGGTTCCCGCCGCGGGTGAAGTAGTCGCTTTCCTGCATGACGAAGTTCCAGTTCGCCAGCCAGAAGAATGCGGCGACGGCGTCCTCGCGCAGGCGTTGCACCGCGTCGGGGGGGAACAGCTCGTGGGCGAACGCCACCGCCAGCACCATCACCAGCAGGGCGGGGAGCAGCCGCCGGGCCCGCCGGATCCAGAAATGCAGCAGGTCGATGCGGTCGGTGCGGTCGAGTTCCTCCAGCAGCAGCGAGGTGATCAGGAAGCCGCTGAGGACGAAGAACACGTCGACCCCGATGAAGCCGCCGGTGACGCCCGGGATGCCGCCGTGGTCGAGCAGCACCAGCGCGACCGCGATCGCCCGGATGCCGTCGAGCGCCGGGATGGCGGTGCGGGCGGTCAGCGGGCGGCGACCGGAAACCCGGCGGCCAGCAAAACGCGCCGGCTCGGCATAGCCGCCAGCCGGCGCAGCCTGGCCGGCCCCCTGACCGACGTCCTGGTTATCGCCGATACGCGCTGCCTCCTCCCTGATCGGCAGCAAAGTTTAGGCGCGTCGGGCCCGCCCGCCCGGGAGGCGCGGCCGAGGGAGGCGGGATTCTGTCGCGTGCAGGCCGCGATCGCCGTCGGCTACTCGCCGAGCGTGCAGGATCTGTCGGCGATTCCGCCGATCCGGCCCCGACACGCCGCCCACTCGGCGGAAGGCCGGGCGGGCGGGCTGCGAGGCTGCCGGGCGGGCGCGCTACCGCGCGCCGCGCAGTTCGAGCAGCCGGTCCAGGATCGGTCGCTGCCCGGGCAGCAGCTTGGTCCGCGCCGCGGCGATCGGGAACCAGCCGACGCGGTCCACTTCGGGAAACTCCCGCAGCCGTCCGGAGCCCTTCGGCCACTCCAGCTCGAAGGTGTTGCTGTGCGCGTCGCTGACGTCGAGGTCTCCGGCCACCGCGAACACGGTGATGCGTTTCCGGCTGGGCTGGACGAACTCCCCCAGGTCGACGGGCGGGCCGTCGGGCGGGGTGAGGCCGACCTCCTCGGCGAATTCGCGCCGCGCCGCGGCCCAGGGGTCCTCGCCGGGCCGGTATTCGCCCTTCGGCACCGACCAGGCGCCGTCGTCGCGGCGCGCCCAGAACGGCCCGCCGGGGTGGGCGATGAGCACCTCGAGGTGACCGTCGCGTTCTCGGTGCAGCAGCAGCGCGGCGCTCAACACCACCATCGGCGCCTCAGACCCCGACCGCGCGTTCCAGGTCCTTCAGCGCCGACTCCAGGTGCCCGAGCAGCCGCTGCAGGTGCGGCACGCTGCGCCGGCAGCCCACCAGGCCGAAGTCGAGGTTGCCCGCGGTGTTGGTCAGCGTGATGTTGAGGGCCTGGCCGTCCATCGCAATCGACAGCGGGTAGTTGCCGTCGAGCCGGGCGCCGCGCCAGTACAGCGGCTCCCGCGGGCCGGGCACGTTGGAGATCACCACGTTGAACGGCGGGGGCGCCGACGAGACGAACCCCGGTACCCCGGCCAACCCGAGCGGGGCGATGTTCACCGCGGACAGGGCCAGCGCCTGCACTCGCGGCAACTCGGCGAACACCTGCTTGTTCGCCCGCATCGAATCGCTGATCGTGGCCAGCCGCTGCGCCGGGTCGTCGACGTCGGTGGCCAGGTTGCACAGCACCGTGCCGACCATGTTGCCGCCGGCGTCGGCTTCGGCCTCGGTGCGCAGGTTCACCGGCACCATCGCGACCAGCGGCGTGTCCGGCAGCGCGTGCTGCTCCTCGAGGTAGTAGCGCAGCGCACCGGCGCACATCGCCAGGACGGCGTCGTTGACGGTGACCCCGGCAGCGTCCTTGACCCGCCTGATCCGGTCCTGCGACCACGACTGGGCGGCGCAGCGTCGTGCCCCGCCGATCTTGACGTTGAACATGGTGCGCGGCGCAGCGAACGGCAGGGTCAACTGCTGTTCGAGCAGCGCGGCACGCGCGAGCATGACCGTCGACGGTCCGAGCGCCGCGGTGGAGCGCACCAGGCCGGTGAGGGTCTGCAACCGGGACCGCTGCACGGTGACGCGCCGGCGCGGCAGATCCCACAGCGCCCGCATCCGCGGGTCGTCGGGGTCCACCGACAGCGCCCGTTGCATGAGTTTGAGCGCCGAGACGCCGTCGATCAGCGCGTGGTGGGCCTTGACGTAGACGGCGAATCGGCCGTCGTGCAAGCCCTCGATGAAGTGGGTCTCCCACAGTGGGCGGTGCCGGTCCAACAGGGCGCCGTGCTGCAGCGAGGTCAGTTCGAGCAGGTCGCGGATGCGGCCCGGCGACGGCAGCGCCACCCGGCGTACGTGGTAGTCGATGTCGACGTCGTCGTCGTAGATCCAGCCCACCGGGCTGATCCCGCCGAACAACGTGGCCGGCCGCTTGCGGAAGGTGGGCTGGAAGTCGTCGTTGGCGATCAGCGCCTCGTAGCTCTCGCGCGGGAACTCCGGGCCGGCGCCCTCCGGCGGCCGGAACAGTTGTAGACCGCCGACGTGCATGGGGTGTTCCCGCGACTCGCTGAGCAGAAAGATCGCGTCGGTGGGCGAAATGAGTTCCATGACGGCCTACTTCCCGGCTGGCGTGCGGCCACGTTAGGCCGCGCTGCCTCCAACTATGGCAGCGGTGGACCGGGCAGGACCACCAGATCCGGTGCATCCGGGTTGGTGGGCACGCCCTTGCCGGCTGGAGCCGCCGCGTCGACGACGGGTGCCGCGGCGGGGACGACCGGGGCCGCCGCCGGGGCGACCGGAACCACCGGCGCGGCAGGCACGATCGGGGCGGCCGGAACCACCGGGGCGGCCGGGACGACCGGCACGATCGGCGGACCGGGGAATCCGCCCGCCAACGGCACGACCGGTGCGTGAGGCACCGCGGCGACCGGGGCCGCCGGGCATGGCGCACCCACGGCGCTCACCACCGCACCCTCGGCGCAGACCGGGCCGCCTGCGGGTAGCGGCGCAGCCGCCCCGACCGGCGCGATCCCCAGCGCCGCAACGCCGAGTCCGGCGAGCGCACCCACGCCCGCCCACAGTCGACCCGAGAGTTTCACTGTGCTCTCCTTGATTGGCACACCACGGATTACCGCGTGATTCGCTCCACGCGCGGCAAAAACTTAGCCCGCCGCCGCCACAGCGGTCCAGACCGGGATGACATTGGTTGCCGAAACGAGACAACTCATGACCGAGGCGTTACCGCGTCGTGGGCGAACGGTGACCGAAGCCCCACCCACTCACCATGCCGCACCCCCGCCGCCATGAAGCGGTAAACTGCTGGTGGGCAACCCATTTGACGTTGTAGTGATGGACGTGCGGATCGTCAGTCGATTAACCGCAATTGCAATCAAAAATTGATCGACAATTGACGAGAAAGCAACGGCACCGGCCCTGAATTTCAACTTAATCGCCTTAACATTGACGGCGATATTCCGGCGGAAAAAGGCGGTTTCTTCGAATGTGGGCGGCGGTGCGGTCGGTGCTGGCGGTGGTCGGATTCACCGTGGCGGCCACAACATCACCGGTCTCGGCCGCCGCAGCCGCAACGCTCCCACCGATCGCCGCGGCCATCACCTCGATCCAGCCGTCCGGTGATCAGCCGGTCGGCGTCGCCCACCCGGTGGTGGTGACCTTCGACGGACCGGTGGTCGACCGCGTCGCCGCCGAACACGCCCTACGGGTGCGGTCCGTCCCCGCCATGACCGGCCGCTACGAGTGGGTCGAGGATTCGGTGGTGCACTGGCGGCCGGACGCCTTCTGGCCGGCGCACAGCACGGTGACGCTCTCGGTGGGCGGGCTGACCACCGAGTTCAAGACCGGGCCTGCCGTACTCGGCGTCGCCGACCTCACCGCGCACACCTTCACGGTCAGCGTCGACCACCTCGGGGTGACGCCCGGCCCGCCGCTGCCCGCGGCACACCACCTGCCGCACTACGGGGAGGCCGGGGTGCTGCCCGCGTCGATGGGCAAGGAGAAGTTCCCGACGCCGGTGGGCACCTACACGGTGCTGGCCAAGGACCGTTCGGTGGTCATGGACTCCAGCAGCGTCGGCATTCCGATCGACGACCCGGAGGGCTACCGGCTGACGGTGGACCACGCGGTACGGATCAGCGCGCGTGGAATCTACGTGCACTCCGCACCGTGGGCGCTGCGTTCGTTGGGCGTGGAGAACACCAGCCACGGCTGCATCAACCTCAGCCCCACCGACGCGGAGTGGTATTTCGACACGGCCAACATCGGGGACCCGGTGATCGTCATCGAGGGACCGGCCATCGAGGGGCCGGCGGACCGGGGCCCTGCCGAGCGGGAACCGGCCGCGGACGGACCGGCCGGCGAGTGACCGGCTGACCCGGCGGGTCGTATGGCGGTGGCGGTGGGATTTGAACCCACGGACGGGGGTTACCCGTCACACGCTTTCGAGGCGTGCTCCTTCGGCCGCTCGGACACGCCACCGCGGGACAGCGTAACAATGCCGGGCCGCTCACCCCAATCGCTGGCGGGCGAAGAACTCCCGCAGCGGTACCGCGCACTCCTCGGCCAGGACCCCGCCGCGCACCTCGGGCCGGTGGTTGAGCCGCCGGTCGCGCACCACGTCCCACAGTGAGCCGACGGCGCCCGTCTTGGGCTCGAACGCCCCGAAAACCACCCGGGCCACCCGGGCCAGCACCAACGCCCCGGCGCACATCGTGCACGGTTCGACGGTGACCGCCAACGTCGCCCCGCCGAGGCGCCAACCGTCCCCGGCGACCGCCGCCGCGGCCCGCAGGGCCAGGATCTCGGCGTGCGCGGTGGGGTCGGCGAGCGCTTCACGGGCGTTGACGGCGCGGGCGAGTTCGGTGCCGTCGGCGTCGACCACCACCGCCCCGATCGGCACGTCGCGGGGCCCGGCGGTGCCCGCGGCGGCCAGTGCGGCGCGGATCAGGTCGTCGTCGGTCACCGGCCGAGCCGGTCCAGCACCGCCGACAGTTCGGCGGCGAAGCCCATCTCCGCGGCGATGCGGCCCAACTGCTCATCGGCGTAGAGGTCGGTGTCGGCCAGGATGACCCCCAGCACCGCCTCCGGCAGGCCCAGGTCGGCGAGCAACCCCAGGTCGCCCTCCTCGAACGGGTCGGCGTCGTCCAGATCGTCGGGGTCCAGGTCGGCGTCGAGGTTGTCCAGCGCCTCGGCCGCCAGGTCGTAGTCCAGCGCCGCGGTGGCGTCCGAGAGCAGCAGCCGGGTGCCGCCCGGGGCCGGCCGCAGGATCACGAAGAACTCGTCGTCGACGTCGAGGAACCCGAACACGGCGCCGGCACTGCGCAGTTCCCGCAGCGCGCTCTCGGCGGCACCCAGACTCCCCAGCGCCGCGGCGGGCAGCGCGCTGCACCGCCACCGCCCGTCCTCGCGCACGACGGCGACGCCGAAGCCGTCCGGGCTTTCGGTGCTCGCGACGCGCTCTGCTCCCATCGGCGCCTACGCTAGTCCCCCGACAGGGCGTTGACCAGCCGAGACCGGTCGCGCGACCGGCGCCGTCGGCGGGTATGCCAACCTGAATACGTGGCGGAATCACCGGTATGTGTGCTGGGGCTGGGATTGATCGGCGGCTCGGTGCTGCGCGCGGCCGTCGCCGCCGGTCGACAGGCGTTCGGCTACAACCGGTCGGCGCGCGGCGCCTCGGAGGCGGCGGCCGACGGCTTCGACGCCGACACCGACCTGCACGCCGTACTCACCCGCGCCGCCGACACCGACGCGCTGATCGTGTCGGCCGTGCCGGTACCTGCCCTGCCCGGGATGCTCGAGCACATCGCCGACTGGGCGCCGGACTGCGCGCTCACCGACGTGACCAGCGTCAAACGCGAGGTCCTGGACCTGGTCACCGCGGCCGGCCTGCAGCGCCGCTTCGTCGGAGGGCACCCGATGGCCGGCACCGCGCATTCCGGCTGGACCGCCGGCGATGCCCGGTTGTTCCGCCGCGCCCCGTGGGTGATCAGCGTCGACGATCACGTCGATCCGGCGGTGTGGACCCAGGTGATGCATCTGGCGCTGCAGTGCGGTGCGGTGGTGGTGCCGGCCCGCTCCGACGAGCACGACGCCGCGGTCGCGGCCATCTCGCACCTGCCGCACCTGGCCGCCGAGGCCCTGGCGGTCACCGCCACCGACGTGCCGCTGGCGTTCGCGTTGGCAGCCGGGTCGTTCCGGGACGGCACCCGGGTGGCCGGCACCGCGCCGGACCTGGTGCGTGCGATGTGCGAGGCCAACGCCGAGCAGCTGCTGCCCGCACTCGACGAGCTGCTGGAGCGGCTGTCCGCGGTGCGCGCCACGCTCGCCGAGCACGGCTCGGTGGCCGAGCTGGTCGAGGAGGGGCACGCCGCCCGGACCCGCTACGACAGCTTCCCCCGCCACGACATCGTCACCGTCATGATCGGCGAGAACGATTGGCGCGACGAACTGGCCGCCGCCGGTCGGGCCGGCGGGGTGATCAGATCCGCTCTGCCAGTCCTGGATAGGCCACGATGAAGCCGTCGTCGTCGACGGTCAGGATGGCCTCGGCGACCGGCGAGCTGACCGCGATCCCGTCGCCGGCGCTGCGGTAGCTGATCGTGGCCGGGTTGATCTCCATACTCGGCAGGGTCAGGTAGATCACCGGCACGCTGACGGTGTCGCCCTGGTCCCTGACCCCCAGCCGGCGGATCGGCAGCGCGTTGAAGAACGGGCTCAGCACGAGGTCGACGTCGAGCGCGCCGTCGAACGACGCCCGCGATTCGCCCTGGCTGCTGCTGACCAGCCACATGTTCTCCTCGTCGCGGGCGATCGAGAGTTGACGTTCCCGCTCGGCGAGGGTGACCCGCAGCCCGATCCGCTTGGCGGCGCCGGTGTCATCGGTCTGCAGGTCGTAGTAGGCGTTGAAGGCCGGGTGCGTCGCGGTGGCGGCCGCGACGATCTGCCCGGCGGCCTTGATCCTGCTGCCGGAGAGTTGGATCCGCACCGATTCCATCCGGCTGGCGTCGGGGGCCCGCCAGGTCAGAATCGTCGACCGGGCGCCCGACGGCGGCTCAGCGGGGGCGTCACTCATCCGTCCACCGTAAGACAAAGCCCGGCCGGGGCGAAGTCCGGTGGGGCCGCGGTGCGGGGCAACCCCGGGGTTTGCGCGACATCGGCCGCTCCGAGGGGTAAGGATGGTGTCATGAGCCACCAGTCCCCCGCGCCGTCCAACCGGCCGCAGCCCAAACCGTCGGCCCCGCCGCAGCAGCCCAAGATCACCCGGGCCGGCGCACTGTGGGTCTCGCTGATCATCGGGTTCTTGACCCTGATCGTGCTGCTCATCTTCATCGCACAGAACACCGGTTCGGTGCCGTTCACCTTCCTGGGGTGGCACTGGAACATGGCGCTCGGGGTGGCGATCCTGGTGGCGGCGGTGATCGGCGGCCTGTTGACCGCCATGGTCGGTACCGTGCGGATCTACCAGCTGCGCCGCGAGGCCAAGAAGCTCACCGCGCGGCGCTGAGCTCGCGCAGGCCGCGCGCGATCAGCGGGGCGACGGTCTCCCCGACCCGGTCCGCGCCGTGCTCGTCCTCGCCCGCGGCCCGGTTGCGGTAGTCGATGCCGGCGGCGATGATCGCCAGCTTGAAATAGGCCAGGCCCATGTAGAAGCTCCAGTGCTCCAGCGGCCGCCCGGCGGCCACCGAGTAGCGCTGCGCCAGTTCGTCGGCCGACGGCAGCCGCGGTGAGGTCCAGGCGGCCGGGGTGTCGATGATCAGATCCAGCGAGGGATCGCGGTAGACGCACATCAGCGCAGCGTCGGAGAGCGGGTCACCCAGCGTGGACAGTTCCCAGTCGACCACCGCGCGCACCCGGCCGGCGTCCCGCGCGTCGAGGATGGTGTTGTCGATCCGGTAGTCGCCGTGCACGATCGCCGCGTCCCCGGTGGCCGGGACCGCCTCGGCCAGCGCGGTGTGCAGGCGGGTGACGTCGTCGTCGCGCGCGTCGTCGGGTAGCCGCACATGCTGCCACTGCGAGCCCCACCGGCGCACCTGCCGCTGCAGGTAGCCGTCGGGTTTGCCGAAGCCGGTCAGCCCGACCGCGGCCGGGTCGACGGCGTGCAGGTCGGCCAACACCCGGATCAGCGCGTCGACGCACCGGTCGACGGTGGCGTCGTCGCCGAGGTCGTCGAGGTCGCCGGCGGTGCGCACCACCCGACCGTCGACGAATTCGACCATCTGGAACGGTGCGCCCAGCACGCTGTCATCGTCGCTGTGGGTGACGGTGCGCGCCACCGGCACCGCGGTGTCCTGCAGCGCCGCCATCACCCGGTACTCGCGGCCCATGTCGTGCGCCGAGGGCGTCAGGCCGTGGAGCGGGGGTCGCCGCAGCACCCACCGTGAGGTGTCGTCGGCGATCAGGAAGGTCAGGTTCGACCGGCCGCCGGTGATCAGTTCGGCCCGCAGGTCGCCGCTGCGGGCGACCCCGATGTCCCGCAGATGGCGGTCCAGGGCCGCCAGGTCCAGTCCCTCGTGGGTGGTCATCGGTTCACCTCGTGCTCGTTTCGTCGGCCGTCATCCGGTTGTTGCGCGGCAGCAGATCCCAGACGTGTTCGGTGCCGTTGACCGCGACCACCCCGGCGCGACCGGAGCGGGAGTACAGCAGCCGCGTCACCGACACGTAGTCGATCGGGAAGGACAGCAGCCGTCGGGTGCCGAGGATCTGGTGCAGGATCACGTTGATCACTCCGCCGTGACTGAACACCGCGACCGTGTCGTCCGGGCCGGCCGCCGCGACGACGTCGGCGACCGCCGCCTCGACCCGGCCGCAGAACTCGTCTTCGTCGACGCCGGGCGGTAGGTGCCCGGCCGACATCCGCGCCCACGCCTCGGGCTGTTCGGCGCGGATCTGCTCGACCGGGACGTAGGCCGAGAGGTTGCGGTCGTACTCGGCGAAGCGTTCGTCGATCTCGATCGGCAGGCCCCGGTGGTCGGCGACCGGCTGCGCGGTCTGCACCGCGCGGCGCTGCGGGCTGCTGACCATCCGCGAGATCGGGAAGCGCGCCAACGCGTCGGGAAGCCGACTCGCCTGCTCGCGGCCCTCCTCCGACAGGTCGGGGTCGGCGCCCTGACCGTGCTCGCTGCGCAGCGGCAGGGCGTGGCGGACCAGAAGCAACTGCATCGGCTCAGCCTAAGGTGGCCACCGACCCGGCTCGGCGACCGGTGCTGGATAGGGTGTGGCGCATGCGTGCGGTTGTCTGCAAACAGTACGGTCCGCCCGAGGATCTGGTGATCGAGGAGGTGGCGGAGCCGACGCCGGGGCCGGGCCAGGTTCTGGTGCGGGTACGGGCCGCCGCGGTGAACTTCCCCGACGTGTTGCTGATCGACGGGAAGTATCAGCTGAAGATCCCGGTGCCGTTCACCCCCGGCAGTGAACTGGCCGGCGACGTCCTGGCGGTCGGTGACGGGGTGGGCCTCGCCGTGGGCGACCGGGTGCTGGGCACCTCGTTCGTGGGCGCATTCGCCGAGCAGGCGGTGGTGCCCGCCGAGACGCTGACCCCGATTCCCGACACCGTCGACTACGGTTCGGCCGCCGGCTTCGGCATCACCTACCGCACCGCCTACCACGCCCTGCGGTCCGTCGCCCGGGTGCAACCCGACGACTGGGTCGTGGTGCTCGGCGCGGCCGGTGGGGTCGGTTTGGCGGCAGTCGATCTCGGCGTGCTGCTGGGTGCACGGGTGCTGGCGGCGGCGTCGACGCCGGAGAAGCTGGCGGTCTGCACCGCCCGCGGCGCAGCCGCGACCATCGACTACGACCGCGAGGACCTCAAGCAGCGGATCCGCGACATCACCGGCGCGGGGGCGCAGTCGGTGCTCGACCCGGTCGGCGGTGACTACGCGGAGCCGGCGTTGCGGTCGCTGGCCCGCGGCGGGAGGTTCGTCACCCTCGGCTACGCCGCGGGCGCGATCCCGGCGATTCCGCTGAACCTGGTCATGCTCAAGGGGATCAGTGTGCAGGGCATGGAGATCCGCACGTTCGCCACCGATCACCCCGACGACAACGAGCGCGACCTCACCGAGTTGGCGCAGTTGTTCGCCGCCGGCCGCATCATGCCGCACATCGGCGCGCGGTTCCCGCTGGAGGAGGCGCCTGCCGCGCTGCGCTATGTCGCCGACCGCAAGGCGATCGGGAAAGTGGTCATCGAGGTGTAGTTCAGGGGGTGACGATCGCGAACCCGGGGTCGGGTTCGTCGAGCACCCCCAGCAGCGTGGCCGGCGCACTGTGGTCACCGGTGATCTCCAGCCCGGGTGAATCCAGGTCGCCGGCCAGCGCCGCCAGCAGACGCATGCGGTTGGTCACCGCCACCGTGGCGTCGGCGGTCGGTGCTCCGGCCCGCCGATTCCGGTGCACGAGAACCCCGTTGCGCAGAGTGAGCCGGTATGCGCTGGCGGTGTCGGCGAAGGACACGTCCAGCGTCAACGACAACTCCCAAGCCCGGGGGCCGTCCACCCGGATCGCCAGCGCATCGAAGATCTGCTCGACGCTTAACTGCGTCAGCAACGAGGGCGATGCGACCCGCACCGCGCTGGAGGCGGTAACCCCGCGCAGTTCCGCTGCGCCGGTGAGGAAGAAGTTTCGCCAGGTCGCGTTCTCCGCTCCGTAGGCCAGCTGTTCGAGCGTGTCGGCGTACAGGCTGCGCGCACCGTCGTGATCGGCATCGGTGAACACCGCATGATCGAGCAGGGTGGCGGCCCAACGGAAATCACCGCAGTCGAAGGCCTCACGCGCCAGGTCGATCACCCGGTCGATCCCACCGAGCGCGGCCACGTAGCGCGGCCCGAGTTGCTCCGGCGGGTGTGGCCACAGCCGGGCCGGGTTGCCGTCGAACCATCCCATGTAGCGCTGGTAGACGGCCTTGACGTTGTGGCTGACCGAGCCGTAATAGCCGCGGGTGTGCCAGGTCCGCTCCAGCGCGGGCGGCAGTGTGAATTCCTCGGCGATCTCGGCGCCGGTGTGGCCGCGGTTCAGCAACCGCAGTGTCTGATCGTGCAGATAGGCGTACAGGTCACGGTGCAGCGCAAGGAATTCGGTGAGTCGTTCGGTGCCCCACGTCGGCCAATGGTGCGACGCGAACACCACATCGCTACGGCTCGCGAACATCTCGATCGCCTCGGTGAGATATCCCGACCACAGCCGCGGGTCGCGGACCAGCGCCCCGCGCAAGGTCAGCAGGTTGTGCATGTTGTGGGTGGCGTTCTCGGCGATGCACAGCGCCCGGAAGCCCGGGAAGTAGAAGTGCATCTCGGCGGGAGCCTCGCTGCCCGGCGCGAGCTGGAACTCGATGTCGACGCCGTCGATGCGCTGGGTCTGTCCGGTGCGTTCGATGACCACTGTCGGCGCGATGAGGGCGACTTCTCCGGTGGAGGTGTTCTGGCCCAGGCCACAGCCCACCTGGCCGCTCGGGCCACGGTCGAGCAGGGTGCCGTACATGTAGGTCGCGCGGCGGGCCATCGCGGTGCCGGCGTAGACGTTCTCGGCCACGGCGTGTTCGAGGAAGCCATCCGGCGCCAGCACCGGCACCCGCCCCTCATCGACGTCGGCCTGGGTGGTGACCCCGAGGACACCGCCGAAGTGGTCGACGTGGCTGTGGGTGTAGATCACCGCGGTGACGGCGCGCTCACCGCGGTGGGCGCGGTAGAGCGCCAGCGCGGCAGCGGCCACCTCGGTGGAGATGAGCGGGTCGATCACCAGGACACCGCGGTCCCCTTCGACGAAGGTGATGTTGGACAGGTCCAGCCCACGCACCTGGTAGATGCCCGGAACCACCTCGTAGAGACCTTGTTTGGCGGCCAGCTGGCACTGCCGCCACAGGCTGGGGTGCACCGTCGGCGGCGCTTCCGCGGCGAGGAAGCCGTAACTGTCGTTGTCCCACACCACCCGCCCGTCGGCGGCGGTCACCACGCACGGCTCGAGTGCGGCCAGGAAGCCGCGGTCGGCGTCGGTGAAGTCGGTGGTGTCGGTGAACGGCAACTCGGCGCGCTGGGCGCGGTGAGCTTCGGCGATGACGGGGCTGACCGGATCGGGGTTCACGGTGTCGACCTTGCCAGCAGCCCGGGCGCGGCGAGCGCGGAACCGGTCAGCCGGTCAGGTCGTAGACGGTGGCATCGCCGACCTGTTGCGCCGAAAAGGTGGCCTTCACCCAGGCGGTGATCTGCCCGGCGGGACCGTCGTCGCCGTGCCGGTGCGGCCGGTCCCCGCCGGCGATGAAGTAGCGCACCTGACGTTCGGTGACGTAGCGCTGGAACTGCGCGAGCGTCGGCCAGTTGTCGCCACCGCTGAACCCGCCGATCGCCATGACCGATTTTCCGGTGCGCAGTTCCAGGCTGCCGGCGGTATGGGAGCCGACCGCCGCCGCGGCCCAGCGGGTGTCCCCGGTGCCGGCGATCAGCGCCTCCAGGTCGGGGTTGTCGACCGCCTGCGGGGGTGGGCCGCCCGGCGGCGGGCCCGGCTGCGTGTTCGGACCCGGCGGCGCGGGCCGGTCGGAGGGCGCGGGCTGGCCGGATGACCAGGGTGGGCGCAGGTCGGGGCGCGGCGGCCCCGAGATCGGGATCGGCCCGCCCTGCGCGTGCCCGCCGATGACGGTCTCCACCGTGTAGGCCGCGGGTCCGGCCAGGCCGGCCAGCAGCCCGGCGGCGGCCAACGCGACACCCCACCGACCCGGTCGCGCGCCGGTGCCCAGCAACAGGATCGCGGTCGCGACCGCGGCGATCAGCAGCGCCCAGCGCAGCCAGGGCAGCCAATCGGGGGTGCGGTCGAGCAGGGCGAAGGCCCAGAGCCCGGTTCCGGCGCACAGCGCGGCCAGGACGGTGCGGGCCGGGACGGTGGTGCGCCGCCGCCACAGCTCGATGACACCGATCGCGGTCACCGCCGCGATCGCCGGCGCCAACGCCACCGTGTAGTAGGGGTGCATGATGCCGCGCATGAAACTGAACACCGTCGCGGTCACCAGCAGCCAGCCGCCCCACAGCAGCAGCCCGGCCCGGATCCGGTCGGTGCGCGGCGCCGAACGGGTCAGCCAGAGTCCGGCGATCAGGCCGACCAGCGCGGCCGGCAGCAGCCACGCGATCTCGGTGCCCATCGAGGCACCGAACAGCCGGGTGATGTCGGCGTCGCCGCCGAACATCACCGAGCCGCCGGGCGGCCCGCCGGGCCCACCCGGGCCGGCATGCTCACCCCCGACCGGGTTGCCGGCGCCGCCGAGTACCCGCCCCAGCCCGTTGTAGCCCAACGCGAGTTGCAGCAGGCTGTTGTCGGTGGAGCCGCCGATGTAGGGCCGCGAGTCGGCCGGCCACACCTCGACCAGGGCGACGAACCAGCCGCCGGCGATCGTCATCGCCGCCGCCCCGGCCAGCAGGGCGCGCAGCCGCACCCAGACCGGGCCGGGGACCGCGACCAGCACCACCAGCCCCAGCGCCGGAGCCACCAGGAACGCCTGCAGCAGCTTGGTCAAGAACGCCAGCCCCAGCACCGCCCCGGCCAGCGCCACCCAGCGCGCCGGGGGCCCGTCGAGTGCGCGCACCACGGCGTAGGCCGCCACGACGAGCAGTAGAACCAGCAGCGCGTCGGGGTTGTTGTACCGGAACATCACCGCCGCCACCGGGGTGGCCGCCAGGATCGTGGCGGCCAGCAGACCCGCCCCCGTGCCGCTGGTCCGGCGCACCGCGGCGTAGAGCAGCGCCACCGAACCGACCCCCATCAGCGCCTGCGGCACCAGCATCGACCAGGAGTTGAAGCCGAACAGCCGGCCGGACAGCCCCATCACCCACAGTGCCGCGGGCGGCTTGTCGACGGTGATGCCGTTGCCGGGATCCAGCGAGCCGAACAGCAGCGCTTTCCAGCTCTGGGTGCCGGCTTGCACCGCGGCGGCGTAGAACGCGTTGGCGTAGCCGGCCGCCCCGAACCCCCACAGGTAGAGCAGCGCGGTGCCCGCCAGTACCGCCGCCAGGGCCGGGCGCGCCCAGCGCGGCGATGCCGCCGACCGGTCGGCCGCCGGGGCGGCCACGGTGTCCGCCGCGACGGGCTCGGTCACCGCCGTCATCGCCGCGCTCCGGCCCGCCGCCGACCGAACACCCAGCCGCGCAGTAACACGAACCGCAGCAGGGTCGCCGTCAGGTTCGCCACCACCAGCACCGAGAGTTCGATGGCGCGGGACGGCTCGGTGACGTGGTGCAGCAACGCCAAGGAGCCGCTGGTCAGCCCCAATCCGATCGCGAACACCACCAGCCCCTGCCCCTGGTGGCGCACCAGCCGGGCACGGCCGCGGACACCGAAGGTGAACCGGCGGTTCGCCGCGGTGTTGGCCACGGCGGTGACCAGCAGCGCGATCAGGTTGGCCGGTTGGGCGCCCAACGGGCGCAACACCACGAACAGCACCAGATAGGCCAGAGTGCTGACCGCCCCGACCGCGGCGAAGTTGACCAGCTGGCTGAGCAGTGACCGCGGCGCGTCGGACCGGTGAGTGAACTGCGCGGCGATCGACTGCACCGGGATCTCTCCCCGGGCGAACCCGGTGAGCAGCCGGACGATGCCCTTCAGGTCGGCGAGAGCGGTGGCGAGGATGTCGACCCGGCTGTCGGGGTCGTCGACCCAGTCCACCGGAACCTCGTGAATGCGCAGGCCGCTGCGTTCGGCCAGCACCAGCAATTCGGTGTCGAAGAACCACCCGGTGTCGTGCACGTGCGGCAGCAGGCGCCGGGCGGCGTCGGCGCGGATGGCCTTGAAACCGCACTGGGCGTCGCTGAACCGGGCGGCCAGGGTGGAGCGCAGCAGCAGGTTGTAGCACCGCGAGATCAGTTCCCGCTTGGCGCCGCGCACCACCCGCGAGCCGCGACCCAGCCGGGTGCCGATCGCCAGGTCGGAGTGCCCGGAGATCAGCGGAGCCACCAGCGGGGCCAGCGCCGCCAGGTCGGTGGACAGGTCGACGTCCATGTAGGCCAGCACCGGGGCGTCCGAGGCCGACCACACCGCGCGCAGTGCGCGGCCGCGGCCCTTCTCCGCCAACCGCACGGCCCGTACCCCCGGGATCTCGTCGGCGAGGGCGGCGGCGATCTGCGGGGTGGCATCCACGCTGGCGTTGTCGGCGATGGTGATCCGGAACGGGAACGGGAACTCGGCCTGCAGGTGGGCGTACAGCCGACGGATCGATCCGGCCAGCGCGACCTGCTCGTTGAACACCGGAACCACCACGTCGAGCACCGGCGCCCCGGTCTGCGCGGCGATCGACACCGCGGCGGGGCGCCGGGCGGTGTCGGTGCGGTCGAGGCTGTCCGAACTTGCGGCGATCGTGGTCATACCCCGATCTTGGCGGGGTGGTGTAGGGCGCGGATGGGCGGTTCTTATGCGCCGGCTGTGAATCCCCGGGACAGGTCGTAGACTTCGACGCCGTCGACGGTCCGGGCCGGGAAGTGGCGCGTCACCCAGGCCGCGATCCGGGCGGCCTCCCGGCTGCCGCTGACCTGGTGGCGCGGTGTGGGCGGGGCCCCGCCGACGAAGAAGTGGATCCGCCCGGCGGCCACCAACTGCCGGAACCGATCCAGTGTCGGCGCGGGGTCGGTGCCGTTGTACCCGCCGACGGCCATCACCGGCGCCCGGGCGGCCAGTTGGTAGCCGGCGGCCCGATTGGACCCGACGGTGGCCGCCGCCCAGGTGTAGTGCTCGGCGTCGCCGCGCAGCAGCGCGGTCAGCGCCGGCCCCGGTGTCGACGGGAACAGCAGGGCGGCGATCCCCCCGTCTTGCGGCGGGCCGCCCCGCCGAGGGCCGCCGTCGCGCGGCGGGGGCGGGCCGTGCGGTCCGTGCCGGGCGGGACCGGCGGTGGGCAGCGCCCCCTGGCTCGGATGGGCCACCGTCGCCACCGAGTACGCCGTCGGCGCGGCCAGTCCGACCACCACCGCCGTGACCGCGAGGGCCCGTGCGGCGGCGGCGGGCAGCCGGCCGGCCGCCGCGAGCAGTGCGGCGGCGATCAACCCGGCGGCCAGGACCGCGATCCGCAGGCCCGGCGACCACGCCGGGGTCCGGTCCAACAGCAGGTAGGCGAAGCCGGCGGTGACCAGCATCATGGCCGCGAGCGCGGCCGCCGCCCAGGTCTCCGCGCGGCGCCGCCACAGCAGAACGGTTCCGATCGCGACGGTCGCCGCGATCGCCGGCGCCAACGCCACCGTGTAGTAGGGATGCAGGATCCCGTTGGCGAAGCTGAAGACCCCGCCGGTCACCACCAGCCAACCGCCCCACAGCAGCACCGCCGCGCGCACCGGGTCGGTGCGGGCCCGCCCGCGGGTGATCCACAGTGCGGCCGGGATGGCGATCAGCGCCGCCGGAAGCAGCCACCCGATCTGGTCCCCCATCGAGGGGCCGAACAGCCGCGCCGCGCCGACGTCGTGGTTGGTGTTGCCCAACCCGCCGACCTCGTCGCCGGTCAACCGGCCGAGCCCGTTGTAGCCGAGTGTCAGTTCGATGATCGAATTGTGCTGCGAGCCACCAATATAGGGCCGCGCCGATGCCGGCCACAGCTCGACCAGCACCAGATACCAGCCGGCGGATGCCACCAGCGCGCCCAGCCCGCCCAGCAGCCGCCGTAGCCGGGTGCGCAGCCCGGTGTCGGCGGCCAGCACGTACACCGCGGCGAACACCGGCACCACCACCAACGCCTGCAGCATCTTGGTCAGAAACGCGAACCCGACCATCACCCCGGCCAGCGGCAGCCACCAGGAGCCGCTGTCGGCGCTCAGCGCTCGCTGCACCGCGTAGGCGGCCAGCACCAGCAACAGCACCAGCAGCGCGTCGGGGTTGTTGTAGCGGAACATCAGCGTCGCCACCGGCGTCACCGCCAGCAGCGTCCCGGCCAGCAGCCCGGCGCGGGCGCCGGCGACCCGGCGCACCGCGGCGTACAGCACACCGACCGCGGCGACCCCCTGCAGCGCCTGCGGCACCAGCAGACTCCAGGAGTTCAGCCCGAACAGCCACACCGAGGCGCTCATCACCCACAGCGCCGCAGGCGGCTTGTCGACGGTGATCGCGTTGGCCGCGTCGCTGGACCCGAACAGGAACGCGGTCGGGTCGGCGGCGCCGGCCTGGGCGGCCGCGGCGTAGAACGCGTTGGCCCAGCCGCCGGCCGACAGGCCCCACAGGTACAGCACGGCGGTCGCGGCCAGCAGCGCGCCCAGCGCCCAGGTCGACGGGTCGATACGGCGATGCCACCGTCGGGGCGGGGCGACGGCGGGCGGCGGGGCGGTCAAGCGCACCCGTCGATGATCGGCGGCGTCGATGGTCCGGAGGTGGGCGCCGGCTGTGCGGGGGTTAGGAACGGCAGCGCGACGGTGAACCGGGTGCGCCCGGGCGCACTGGTCACCGCGATGGATCCGCCGTGGGCACGGACGATCGCCGAGACGATCGCCAACCCCAACCCGGTGCTGCCGCCGCGGCGGGAGCGGGAGGTGTCGCCGCGGGCGAACCGCTCGAAAACCTCCGACTGCAACGCCGCCGGGATGCCGGGCCCGTCGTCGCTCACCTGCAGCACCGCCCGGGTCGGCTCGGTGAACAGCCGGGTGGTCACCACGGTGCCCGGATCGGTGTGCACCCGCGCATTGCCGAGCAGATTGGTCAACACCTGCCGGAGCCGCGCCTCATCACCGAAGACCACCACCGGCTCGGCGGGCAGGTCGAGGTTCCACTCGTGGTCGGGTCCGGCGACGTGGGCATCCCGGACCGCGTCCACGGCGAGCCGGGACAGATCGACCGGTTCGCGCTGCAGCGGTCGACCGGAATCCAGTCGGGCCAGCAGCAGCAGGTCCTCGACGAGGCGGGTCATCCGCTCGGTCTCCGAGGCGACCCGGTTCAGCGCGTGGGTCACCTCGCCGTCGCCGTCGTCGGAGCCGCGCAGGCGCTGTGCCAGTTCGGTGTAGCCGCGGATCGCGGTGAGCGGGGTGCGCAGTTCGTGGCTGGCGTCGGCGACGAACTGCCGCACCCGGGTCTCGCTGGCCTGCCGGGTCGACAATGCGGCGGCGATGTGGTCGAGCATCCGGTTGACCGCCGAGCCCAGCCGGCCCACCTCGGTGCGCGGGTTGGCGTCGGGTTCGGCCACCCGCACCGGCAGCGCGACCTCGCCGCGGTCCAGCGGCAGGTTGACCACCTCGCCGGCGGTGCGGGCCACCCGGTTCAGCGGCGCCAACGCGTGGCGGATGATCAGCAGCCCGGCGGTGGTGGCGATGGCCAGCGCGGCCACCATGACGATGCCGAAGATGAGCAGCACCCGCATCGCGGTGGCGTCGACACCGGCCAGCGGCAAGCCGGTGACCACGGTGTCGCCGCCGTGGCGGGCAGGAAGTGCCAGCAGTCGGTAGCGGCCCATCCCGTCGAGGGTGACGGTGGCCGGACCGGTGCCGGCGGGCAGCTCGGCCAGCTGCGTGCGCGCGGTGTCGGTGAGCGCGGCGCGGTCTCCGGCTCCGGTCAGATAGCCGGCGTCGACCACATCGCCGGCGTGTAACACCTCCGCGACCAGCCCCACCGGCTGCCCCGGCGCGTCCAGAAAGTCCGGTCCCGGGCCGGGCCGCGGGAACGGACGCACGTGGTCCCATCCCGGGGGCGGGGGCGGGGGCGGCTCCCCGTGGATGACCGCCGAGCGCCGCGCCACCTCATGCAGCTGGGTGTCGAGTTGCCCCACCAGGTAGCGGTAGAGGGCGAATTCGGTGACCGCGCCGATGCCCAGGCACACCGCCGCCAGTAGCACCACCTGCCCGGCCAACAGCCGGGTGCGCAGCGACCAAGTTCGCCGGTTACGGCGCAGGTTTGAGGACATAGCCCGCCCCGCGCAGAGTGTGGATCATCGGTGCGCGGCCGTTGTCGATCTTCTTGCGGAGGTAGGAGATGTACAGCTCGACGATGTTGGACCGGCCACCGAAATCGTAGCTCCACACCCGGTCCAGAATCTGGGCCTTGCTGAGCACCCGCCGCGCGTTCTGCATCAAAAACCGCAGCAGCTCGAATTCGGTGGAGGTCAACGTGATCGGCTCGCCGCCGCGGCTCACCTCGTGGCTGTCCTCGTTGAGGACCAGGTCGCCGACGACGATCTCCGCGCCGCTGTCGGCGGTCGTCACCCCGGCGCGGCGCAGCAGTCCGCGCAGCCGCAACACCACCTCTTCCAGGCTGAACGGCTTGGTGACGTAGTCGTCGCCGCCGGCGGTCAACCCGGCGATCCGGTCCTCGACCGAGTCCTTCGCCGTCAAGAACAGCACCGGCAGATGCGGGTGGTGGCTGCGCAGCGCGCGGATCACCTCGAGACCGCTCATGTCGGGCAGCATGATGTCGAGCACCACCACGTCGGGACGTTCGGTGCGGGCCGCGCTGATCGCGGCGCCCCCGTCGCCGGCGGTGGTGGCGGTCCAGCCTTCGTAGCGCAGCGCCATCGACACCATCTCGGCGAGCACCGCCTCGTCGTCGACGACCAAAACGTGGATCGGGCTGCCGTCGGCGCGGCGCATCACCTCACGGTCGGTGGGCGCGGGGGTCACGGCTCCCAGTATCGCCGCCGCCGATGGACCGCGGCTATGCGCGCCCTTTGCGCCGGCTGTGCGCCGCGGGTCTACTGCAGCAGTTCGGCCATCTTGGGGATGACCGTCTGCAACGCCTTGATCGGCCGCAGCATCACCTTGAACTCGGCGATCTTCTCGTCGTCGCCCCAATGGATGATGTCGACACCGTTGACGTGGACACCGTCGATGGTCGCGGTGAACTCCAGCACCGCCGACCGCTCGCCGTGCCATTGCTGCACGTAACGAAATCCGGTGTCCTCGCCGGCGAACACCTTGCCCGCCGCGGACAGATAGGCCAGCACGGTGTCCTTGCCCCGCTGCGGGGTGAACACCGCCGGCGAGTAGAAGACGGGATCGTCGGCGAGCATTGCGGCGACGCCGTCGAACTCACCCGCCTCGACGAGTTCGAGCCACCGGGTGATCACAGGTGAGGTCATGTGGTCACGGTAGGCCGTGCGGGCCACCCCGGCATCGGCCGGCCGGTCAGGAAGCTACGACCGCCACAGGCCGAGCGCGCGTCCCAACCGGCGCCACCACGGCCCCTCCTCGACGACCTCCTCACGGGCCTCTTCTGCCTCGCGGGCGTAGTCGTCGATCGATTCGTCGCCTTCCTCAGCACGCATCCGCGCTGCTCCCTTCTCGGCGCTCCGGCGGATCCGCTGGGGTCAGCCGCTTGGGGGTCTCCTCCGGGGCCAACCGCTCCGGCGGTTCAGCCGGGGTGCCGCGCTCAGGTGTCTCCGCGGGCGGGCCGGGGGCTTCGCGATCCCGTCCCGCCGCCACACGCCGGTCAGTCACTGTCACCCGGGGCGGCTACCCGGTCACCGCCGGATCGAAACGCCCGGGACGGTGCCCTCGAGTAGGTTCGGGCCTGTGGATCTCGATGCGGTCGCCGCCTGGATGTCCGAGCAGGGCTTGGGCGAGGGGCCGTTGTCGGACGTCACCGAACTCGCCGGGGGCACCCAGAACGTCATGGTGCGCTTCACCCGGTCGGGCCGCGACTACGTGCTGCGCCGCGGACCCCACCATCTGCGCCCGACCAGCAACACCGTGATCCTGCGCGAGACCCGGGTGCTGGCCGCGCTGGCCGGCACCGGGGTGCCGCATCCGGCGCTGATCGCCGCCTGCCCCGATCCGGGCGTCCTCGGCGACGCGGTCTTCTACCTGATGGAGCCGGTGGAGGGCTTCAACGCCGGCCAGGGGCTGCCGGCACTGCACGCCGGGGACGCCGCGATCCGCCACCGGATGGGCCTGTCGATGGCCGACGCGCTGGCGCGGTTGGGCGCCGTGGACTACCGCGCGGTGGGGCTGGGCGACTTCGGCAAGCCCGACGGGTTTTTGGACCGGCAGGTGCCGCGCTGGCTGTCGGAGCTGGAGTCCTACGCCCGGTTCGAGGCCTACCCCGGCCCGCAGATCCCGGGTGTCGCCGAGGTGGCGGCCTGGCTGCAGCGCGAACAGCCGTCCGTGTGGACGCCGGGGATCATGCACGGCGACTACCACGCCGCCAACGTGATGTTCTCGCTCACCGGTCCGGAAGTGGCCGCGATCGTGGATTGGGAGATGTGCACCATCGGCGATCCGTTGCTGGATCTGGGCTGGCTGTTGGCGACCTGGCCGGACCCGTCGGTCCCGCCGGTGCTCGAACAGGCGCTGACCGGCTACGGCGGGTGGGCCACCCACGCCGAGATCATCGATCGGTACTCCGCCGCCAGCAGCCGCGATCTCACCGCGATCACGTGGTACACGGTGCTGGCGTGCTTCAAACTCGGGATCGTGCTGGAGGGCACGCTGGCCCGCGCCTACGCCGGGAAGGCGCCGCGCGAGGTCGGTGAGCAGCTGCACGCCGCGGCGGTACGGCTGTTCGAGCGCGCACAGGTCTTGACCGACTCGCGATGATGGAGGCACCGGGATCGGTGGGTCGAGGGGAGTCGAGGTGACCGAGTTGCGTTCCGCCCGAGGCCACGCCCTGGTCGATGACATGGTCGACGCCGACACCACCCGCCTGGTGGAGATGTTCAAAACCCTGCACGGCACCCCCGAATTGGCGTTCGCCGAGGTGCGCACCGCACGCACCGTCGCCCAGGGGCTGGGCAACCTGGGCTTCCAGGTCACCAGCGGCATCGCCGGCACCGGGGTGGCAGCGGTGTTGGAGAACGGGCCCGGGCCGACGGTGATGTACCGGGCGGACATGGACGCGCTGGCCATCGAGGAGGCGACCGGGCTGGACTACGCGAGCACCGTGCGGGTGCGCCGCGACGACGGCACCACCGTCCCGGTCGCCCACATGTGCGGTCACGACGCGCACGTGGTGTGGATGATGGGCATGGCCAAGGTGCTCGCCCGGACCACCGACGCCTGGTCGGGTACCGCGGTGCTGATCGGCCAGCCGGCCGAGGAGGCCATCACCGGCGCGCAGGCGATGGTCGACGACGGGCTCTACGATTTCGTGCCGCGTCCCGATCACCTGGTCGGGCTGCACACCGCGCCGGCCCCGGTCGGGATGGTGGTGGCCTCCGGCGGCACCCGACTGGCCGGCACCGATCAACTCGACATCGAGTTCCGCGGGGTCGGCGGGCACGGCTCGATGCCGCAGCTGACCAAGGACCCGGTGCTGATGGCGGCGCTGGCAGTGGTCGAGTTCCAGGCGATCATCAGCCGCACCATCGCCCCGCAGGAGACCGCGGTGCTCTCCGTCGGCTCGGTGCAGGCCGGGGTGGACAACAACGTCATCCCGGATCGGGCGCTGCTCAAAGCCAACCTGCGCTGGTTCAACACCGCGGTGCGCGATCAGCTGCTGGCCGGGATCCGCTCAGTCAGCGACGGCCTGGCCCGCACGTACGGGATGCCGGCGGATCGGCTGCCCGCGATCACCATGAAGGGGCACTCCCCGCCGCTGGTCAACGACGACGCGCTCACCGCCCGGGTGGCCGAGCGGTTGCAGCAGGTGTTCGGCGAGGGCGCGGTGGTCACCGATTTCCCGGCGGCCACCGGCTCGGAGGACTGTCATCTGCTCAAGGGACCGCACTCCGATGTGCCGCTGGCCTACCTGCTGGTCGGGGTGGCCGACCCGCAGGTCTACGCCGCAGCCGCCGCCGAGGGCAAACTGTTCCCCTACTCGCCGCACTCCCCCGAATACATCGTGGATTTGGCCGCAATCCCGTTCGGCGCCAAGGTCGCCAGCCACATCATGCTGGATCTCCTCGACGAAGCCTGACCGGGGATCGGGTTCTCGCAGCAACATTGCGGCCGGTTCGTGTCAGTGGTGCCCGATACCGTCGGAGTACCCCGGTTCGGCGTCATAGGAGGTCACCATGGCTGCTCCCCTTCCCCCGCCCGGCTGGTATCCGGACCCGTCCGGCGCCCCCGGCCAGCGTTACTTCGACGGCCACGACTGGTCGGCTCAGCACTTGGGCGCCGCGCCGATCATCATCAACAACGTCGTCGGCGCGGCGCCGGTGGTGGTGCGCTCGGGGCCCAACCACGTCCTGCATCTGATCCTGACCCTGCTGACCTTCGGCCTGTGGCTGCCGGTGTGGCTGCTGGTCACGCTGGCCAGCAGCCGGCCCAGCCCGCAGGCCTGGCGGGTCATCGGGGTGGTGTTCGCCGCGCTGATGCTGATCGGGCTGGCCGGCTCCAGCCCGGGGGCGTTCGTCGTGCTGGCCTTGCTGGCCGGCGGCGGCTATCTGGCCTACCGCTCCCGCGAACATGACGGGCAGCGGCGGCTGGAGCAGGCCCGGATCGCGGCCCGCGCCGACGCCCAGAACCAGGCGTTGCTGTTCGGGCACCCGTCGGGAACCTACGGCCAGTACCCGCCGAATCCGTTGGTGTAGCGCCGGGATATCCGGTGTGCGCTATCGGCTTCCCGGCCGCAACTCCGCGGGGGCGAAGCGGTCGAACGCCGCCACGAGGTCGGCGAAACTGTGATCGGTGGCGATGACGTTCAACGAGATGTCGCCGTAGCCCATCCCGGTATTCAACCGCTTGACCCACCCGAGGATGGTCTTCGACGGATAGGCTGCCGGGTCGTACAGGTCGAGGTTGAGATACCACTGCCGGCGCACCGCAGCGACGTGGGCCGCTCGGATAGCGGTCCACGGGATCACCTGCTCAGACCACTGCCGCCAGTAAATTCCCTCGGCGTCGACGCGGAGAGCCAGGCCACCTCGGATCAACCGTCCCACACTGACCGGGAGACACAGCCCGAAAAAGACGACCGACAGCCACCCGATAATCCGGTGAAAAATCGTGGCGTCCGCTCCGTCGCCGAGAACACCGGCTATCCACAGGCCGCCCACCACGAAGACCACGCAACCGATCATCAGACCGAATACTTTGATCCGGCTGACCCGGGCCTCGAATGGCATGAGGTGCGCCTTTCCGCGCGGGATCGCGGTCACAAGAGCACGCCCGGAGGTGTGTGAGTTCATGACATAGGTGACAGCTGAGTCGCGACATGGGTGACACCGTCAGGGGTGGCTGATGAGTCGGGTCATAGGTGACAGTCACGGTTCATGTCCAAAGCCCGTGTGGTCGTCCTGGAAGTCCTCAGCGGGAACCTGTCGGTCACCGCCGCTGCCAAGACCTACAAGATCTCCCGCCAACACATCTACCGCCTGCTGGCCCGCTACCGCACCGGCGGCCTTGAGGCTGTTGAGCCCCGCTCACGGCGCCCCGCCAGCAACCCCCGCCGAACACCCGATGAAGTCATCGCCGCCATCGTGCACCTGCGTGAACACCTCGTCGCCGAAGGCCTCGACGCCGGGCCCCTGACTCTTCAAACCCACCTGGCGCGTCAATGCCTGCCGGTGCCGTCGACCTCCACGATCCGGCGCATCCTGCACCACCACGGTCTGATCACCCCCCAACCACGCAAACGCCCCCGCAGCTCCTATCACCGCTTCGCCGCCGAACAACCAAATGAATGCTGGCAATCGGATTTCACCCACTGGACCCTGGCCGACGGCACCGACACCGAAATCCTCAACTGGCTCGACGACCACTCCCGCTACCTACTGTCCTGCACCGCCCACCACCGCGTCGGCGGCCCCCACGTCGTGGCCACCTTCACCGCCACCACCGTCGAATACGGGCCACCCGCAGCCACCTTGACCGACAACGGCTCGGTCTACACCTCCCGATTCACCGGCGGCCACAACGACTTCGAACGCCTCCTGGCCGCCCTGGGCATCACCCAGAAAAACGGCCACCCCGGCCACCCCCAAACCCAAGGCAAAATCGAACG
>NZ_LQPZ01000013.1 GCF_002102395.1 Mycolicibacillus trivialis | reverse complement strand
CACAGACTCAACCCCGTAAACACACCTGCTCACAATTCGACCGGAAGAAACTGCGCAGCTTTCGACCGGAACCGACACTAAGGCCGCATCCCCGCCTTCGGCATATCGGCGCAGCCACTTGTAGACCGTGGCCCGTGAAATGCCCAGCTGTTGAGCGACCTGCGCCGGCGGCCAACCACCAGCGACACGTTCAACGATCAGCCGTCGAGCGAAAACGTTCGTGCGGGCGTTAGCGTGAGACACGAGGACCTCCTACGGGTAGATGCCAGACACATTCACTCCGTCAGGAGGTCCTCCCCATTTCAAGCAGGCACGCCGTCAACAACCTCTCAGGTCACGACAGGTTAGCCGTGCCGAACCCGTTCGACTTCAACCCGCGCAGCCCGTCGCTGCCGCGGCTGATCGCGCTGGGCACGTGCTTCGCACTGATCGCCGTCGCCGCGTCGGCGGCGATGGTCGCCAAATCCAAGGGCAGCTTCGACAACCTGGTCCGCGTCACCGTGGAGTTGGTCAACATCGGTGACGGCCTGCCGGCCCGCTCGGATGTGAAGTTCCGCAGCGTGCTGGTCGGCTCGGTCTCCGGGGTCACCCCGTCGCGCCACGGCGGGCCTAACCTGGTGCACGTCAACCTCAAACCCGAATACGCCGAGCGCATCCCCAACACGGTCACCGCGCGGGTGATCCCCACCAACGTGTTCGCCGTCTCGGCGGTGCAGCTGGTCGACAACGGGCCCGCCGCCGGCTCGCTGCACAGCGGCTCCCTGGTCCCCGAGGACACCACCCTGCCCACCGTCCTGTTCCAGAACGTGCTGGCCAAACTGCGCGAACTGCTGGCCGCGGTGGGACGCAAACCGGACAGTCAGACGATCGGCGTGATGGCCGCCCTGGGCGAGGCGACCAAGGGCCGCGGTGACGAGATCACCGACACCGGCCACGATCTCATCGAGGTCCTCAGCCGGCTCAACACCGTCGTCGGCGCCGACGCCGCCACCCCGTCGACGCTCTCGGCACTGCAGGACGCCGCCGACGGGCTGCGCGACTCCTCTCCGGAGTTGTTCGACGCGCTGGACAACTCGATCACACCGATGCGCACGTTCGCCGAGAAGCGCAGCCAACTCACCGATTTCCTGACCGGCGGACTCAACACCACCGACACGATCGGTCGCGCACTGGACAACCAGGTCGACCGGATGATCACCGTCACCACCCAGTTCAGCCCGCCGCTGGGCATCATCGCCGACCACGCCGATCAGTTCCACGGCGTCTCCACCCGGCTACAGGTGCTGGCCAACAAGTTCTACGACGAGGCCTGGAATCCCGAGACCAATCTGCTGACCCTCAAGGCCGTCGTCGCACTCACTCCCAGCCGTACCTACGTGCGGGCGGACTGCCCACGCTATGGGGAACTGGAAGGACCCAGCTGCCACACCGCGCCGGAGACCCCGACCGCGCCGGATCTGTACCCCGCGCTGGATTCCGTCGACGCCTCGGTGCCGCCGTACGTCACCGAGAACCGGCCGAACCTGACTCCGCCGCGGCACTCGATGCCCGACGACCCGCAGGGACCGCCCGCCCCGCCACCGCTGCCCCAGATGGTGCCGCCGCTGACCGGATCGGCCCAGTTGCCCGGTCCGCCACCACCGGGCCCCCCGGCGCCCGGTCCGCCACCGGCCGAGCCGGCTGCTCCGGCCTCCTACGACCTGCCCCCCTCGGATGCCATCCCGTACTCGGCGGTGCTCGGCGGCAACGTCGGCCCGGTCGGCAGCCGCCAGGAGGCCGCGCAGATCGGTCGCATCGTGGGCGGCTCACCCACCACCGCAACCCAACTGCTGCTGGGCCCGGTGGCCCGGGGCATGACCGTGCACCTCCTGCCCGACACCGGAGGCGACCGATGAACAAGCGCTACCGCAAGCCCGTGATCGGACTGTCGATCTTCACCGTCGTGTCGCTGGCGATGACGTGGATGGTCTACGCCACCCTGGAACGCGAGGTCGCCGGTCCCACCCACACCTATACGGCGACGTTCACCGACATCCTGGGCATGGCGCCGGGCGACGACGTCCGGGTCGCGGGGGTCCGCGTCGGCCGGGTGGACAAGATCGACCTCGAGGGCACCGATGCGCGCGTCACTTTCCGGGTGCAGAGCGATCAGACCCTCTACACCGACACGATCGCGTCGGTCACCTACCAGAACGTCATCGGCCAGCGCTATCTCGGCCTCTCCCAGGACCCGAACGCCAGCGGCCCCCGCTCCCCACTGCCCGACCGCGGACATATCCCCAAAGAACACACGGTGCCGTCCTTCGACATCTCCTACATGCTCAACGGCTTCGAGCCGCTGTTCACCCAGCTCGACCCCGAGCAGGTCGACAACCTCACCACCGCGCTGATCCAGGCGTTCCAGGGCGATGAGACCTCGGTACTGGTGTTGACCACGCAGGCTTCCGTGCTCGCCGAAACCCTCGCCGGCCCCGACCAGGTGCTCGGCGATCTGATCGGCAACCTCAACGACCTGATGGCCAGCCTGTCCGCACAGAACGACAACCTGGAGAACATGATCGGCCAGACCCGTTCGGTCATGTCGGAACTAGCGGCCCGCCGCGACCAACTGGTCGCCTCCGTCGGCTCCACCAACTCCACCGTCGGGCGGCTGGCCACCATCGTCGACACCATCACCCCCGACGTCCAGGAGTTCATCACGCGCCAGCCGGGCTTCCTCGACTACGGCCTGCGCGACGGACGCGAGCGCTTCGCCTACCTGGGGGCCAACCTGCCGTTGCTGCTCAAGGGAATCGCCCGGATCACGCAGGAGGGCGCCTACATCAACGGCTACCCCTGCAACGTCGACTTCGCGTTCTGGCAGGGCCTGTTCTACTGGTTCCGCGCCTTCGTCGCCGCCGCCACTCCGGGCGGCGACACCGTCCAAGGCCTCCACACCCCGGTCTGCAGGTGAGCGCGATGGTCAACCGTTCCGGCAGGCTCGCCCGGCCCCTGGAGTCCTACAACACGATCTGGCTCGGTGTGACCGGCCTGGTTCTCATCGGGGTCATGCTGGCCGCCGTCGTGCTGTTCGGCAATCTCAACCTCGGCAAGACCCGCTACCACGCCGAGTTCGCCCAGGCCGCCCAGATCGGCAAGGGCAACCAGGTCACCGTCGCCGGCATCCAGGTCGGCACCGTCGACGGGGTGCGCCTGGCCGGCGACCATGTCGTGGTGTCGTTCACCGTCGGCAACGGGGTGCACGTCGGTGAGACCAGCCGGGCGGCAATCAAACTCACCACCATCCTCGGCGCCCGCTACCTCGAGCTCCGGCCCTCGGGCAGCGCCGAACTCAGCGACCGCACCATCCGGCTGGCCAACACCGACGTGCCCTACGACCTGCAGAAGACCCTGGCCGGAGCCACCAGCACCTTCGAACCCCTCGACGCCGAACGGGTGGTGGAATCGGTCAAGACGATGAACCGCAGCCTGCAGGGGCTGCCCGAGGCCCTGCCCGAGGCGTTGGCCAACCTCGAATCCCTGTCGAACATCATGGCCGATCGCCGCGACCAGATCGGCTCGCTGCTCACCAACGCCGACACGCTGACCGCGATGCTGCGCAACCAGAAAGCCGACCTGGGCACCCTGGTGCTGCAGGGCCGCGACCTGCTGAGCGAGATCACCACGCGGCGGCAAGCCGTGCACCGGCTTTTCGCCAGCGCCACCACGCTGGTCGACCGTGCCCAGACCATCCTCGGTGACGAGCCCGAGATCCGGCAGCTGATCGACAACCTCGCCGAGTTCACCACGATGATGACCGACCACGACGCGCTGCTGCGCAGCATCCTGCAGGTCGCCCCGGTGACGGTCCGCAACCTGGCCAACATGACCGGCACCGGCAACGCTCTCGAACTCAACGCCCCGGCCGGCCCGTTCATCGACTCGTGGATGTGCGCGATCAGCGGCCGAGCCCGGCAGTTCAACCTCGTCGAGTACTTCAAGGACTGTGGATGAGCGCCCGGATGCGTTGGGTGCTGATCGCCGCGGCGGTCGGCGTCGTCATCGTGGTCGTCGCCGCGCTCGCGGTGATCCCCCGCGTCATCGGTCGCCACATCACCGTCACCGCGCACTTCGAGGACGTCGTCGGACTCTATGAGGGCAACGGCGTGTCAGTGCTGGGCATGCAGGTGGGGAAGGTGACCCGCATCCACAACGAGGGCGGCCACGTCGCGGTGACGCTGTCGATCGACCGTGGTGTCGCGATCCCTGCCGACGTGCAGGCGGTGACCGTGTCCAGCTCGATCCTCACCGACCGACACGTCGAACTGACCCCGCCCTACCGCGGCGGCGCGACCCTGAAGGACGGCGACGTCCTGGGCCTGGGCCGCACCCGCACCCCGGTCGAGTTCGGCCGCACGCTGTCGATGGTCGACAAGCTCGGCAAGGCACTGCACGGCGACGACAACGGCCAGGGGCCGCTGGGCGATCTGGTCAGCCTCGGTTCGGCGATCACCGCCGACAACTCCGCTGCCATCAAATCCACGCTCGACAAGCTGTCCCAAGCTCTGCGCGTCGGCGACGACAAGGGGGCCCGCAGCAAGGAGAGCATCCAGGCGATCATCACCAGCGTCGCCGACCTGAACCAGGCCGCGGCCGACAACGACACCGAGATCCGCGAGTTCAGCTCGAACCTGCGCCAGCTCAGTGACATCCTCGCCGCCGAGGACCTCGGCTCGGGAACCACCGGCGCCAAGCTGAACCAGATCCTCGACCAGGCGACCCGGCTGCTCGACGACCACCGCGAAGAACTCACCGAGACGTTCAGCCAGACGCACGCCATCACCACCACCCTGACCGACAACCAACGTGAGCTCGCGGAGCTACTCGACGTGGCACCACTGACCGTCGACAACATCTACCGCATCATCGACCCGGTCGCGGGCAGTCTGCGCGCCCACGCCCTGGTCGACAAGATCATCTTCAACGGCCAGTTCGCCAAGGAGATGTGCAACCTGATGGGTCTCAAGCAACTCGGCTGCGCCACCGGCACGCTCAAGGACTACGGGCCGGACTTCGGGCTGACCCAGATGCTCGATCTGATGGCCAACGGGATCAGTGGTACCCCGTGACAGGGAGGAACCGGATGCGCACCGTCCGACGCGGGGCCCGCGCGGTGCTGGCGACTGCGCTCACCGCTCTGCTGGCCGGCTGCGCGACCGGCCTCGATGCCCTGCCGTTGCCGGCACCGGAAGCCGGCTCCGACAACTACGAACTGACCGCGATCTTCTCCAACGCGCTGAACCTGCCGGCCAAGGCGAAGGTCAAGCTCTACGGCGCCGACATCGGCGAGGTTGGCGAGATCCGGGCCCGGGACTTCAACGCGGAGGTGAGCCTGCGGATCCGCTCCGATGTGCCGCTGTACAGCGGCGCCACCGCGGAACTGCGGTCAGCGACCCTGCTCGGCGACGTGTTCGTCCAGATTCGACCCGACCCCGAGCAGGCGCCGAACGCCGCGCAATTGCACGACGGCGACGTCATCCCGCTGCAGGACACCGCCGCTGCACCCACCGTCGAGGAGTTGCTCAACTCGATGGCGATGCTGGTCAACAGCGGCACCGTCGGGTACCTGGTGAGGACCACCAACGGGGCCGGACGGGCCCTGGGCGGGCGCGGCGAAAGGGTCGAAACCCTGCTCAGCGAGACCCGGGAATTGTTGTCGCGACTGACCGCTCGCTCCGACCAACTCGACGGTGCCCTGCGACGCACCTCCGAGCTGGCCGCGGTCATGGCCGCCCGCCGCGACACCCTCGATGCTGCGTTGACCGACGCCGCCCCGGCGATGGCGGTGATCGCGGACAACACCACCCGGATCGCCGATCTCGCCGACCAGGTCGGCTACATCAGCGACCGGCTGGCCCGGTTCCCGTCCATCCAGGGCACCGACACCCGCGGCATGGTGGCCGACCTGAACACTTTGGCCGCGGTGTTCAACGACATCACCATCGACCCCGAGCTGTCGCTGTACTCCTTCAACCGGCTGCTGGGCATCCTGATCAAGTCGACCAACGCCACCGCCGGCCATTCGAACATGGTCGCCGCCAAGCTGTCGCTGACGCCCTGGCCGGACAAGAACTACCCCGGCGATCCCGGCTTCCACTGGTCCGACGGCACCGACTGGCATCAGATGATCGGCAGCCTGCGCTACGAGTGGAACATCTTGCTCAACAAGATCTACGGGCCGAACCGATGAGCGCGACACCGAACCCGGCCGAACGGGGCGCTCGTCTCATCGTCGACGCCATCCTGTTCGTGGTGCGCCGCCGGCTGCTGGTTTCGGCCGTCGGCCTGGTCGTCCTGCTACTGGTGACGTTCTCCTACATCGCGGTGGGTGCGCTGGGGATCAACCCGATCGCCTCCACCATGTCGGTGCGCATCCAGTTGGCCGAATCCGGCGGGCTGCTGGCCAACCAGGACGTCACCGTCCGCGGCATCCCGGTCGGGCGGGTCACCGCCATCAACCTCACCGACGACGGGGTGGAGGCGGTCGCCGCGATCGACGCCGCCACCCGCATCCCGCGCTCCAGCCCGGTGCGGGTATCCGGGTTGTCGGCGGCCGGCGAGCAGTATGTGGACTTCCGGCCCACCGACGGCGAGGGACCGTTCCTCACCGACGGCTCGGTGATCGACAAGGCGCAGACCTCGGTGACGGTGTCGCTGCCGCAGATCATCGATGACAGCCGCGGGGCCCTGGCCCAACTGGACACCGATCAGCTCAATACCCTCTTCGCCGAACTGCGGGTCAGCCGCGACGGCGCGGACAAACTGGCCGCGATCTTCGACGGCGCCTCGTTCCTGGCCTCGACACTGGATGGCGTGTTGCCGCAGACCGTCAGCATGTTACGCACCACCCGCACCGTGCTGAACACCGCCGCCGATCTCAACGACGGGCTGCTGCGCACCTCGCTGAACCTGCAGGGGATCCTGCACGGGGTGGAGGCGATGGATGGCGGCTTCCGCCAACTGGTGGACCGCGGCAGCGGTCAACTCCAGCTCATCGACGCCTTCATCGCCGACAACCGCGAGAACGTGGTGCAGTTGCTGGGCAACCTCACCAGCGTCTCCCAGCTGCTCTACCTGCGGACGCCGGCGCTGGCCGATCTGTGGCGACCGGACCGCGACTCGATGGTCGACCGGGTCTCCAGCGTCATCCACGACAACGGGATCTGGGCGGTCGCCGACATCTATCCGCGATACAGCTGCGACTACGGGCTGCCGCGGCGCCCACCGAGTCAGGCCGATTTCCCCGAGCCGTATCTCTACACCTACTGCGACGATCCCGACCCATCGGTGTTGATCCGCGGCGCCCGCAACGCGCCCCGCCCGGCTGGCGACGACACCGCGGGGCCACCACCGGATTATGATCCGCACGCGACCACCGATCCCACCCCGAACTACCCGCCGTACACGATCCCCACCCCCTACGCCGGCCCGGAGATGCCGGTCTGGGTGCCGAACTGACCTGCCGGGAGGCACCGTGTCCAAGCGCAGCGCCACCAAGGACGTCTTCGATCAGCTCGGGGAGGAACCCGACTCCGGCTCCTCCGTCGACAATGACAGCGCCACTGAAACGGTCACCGTCGCACCGGATCCCGCCCCTCCGAACCCCGCGGCCCGAACCGGCCGACGATGGCCGAAGATCGCGGTCGCCGTCGCGCTCATCGGCGCCCTGGCCGCCGCGGGCTACCTGGGTTGGCGGTACAAGGAACTGCGCGACATCGACGTCGCCGCCGAACAGGCTGTTGCCGCGGCCCGTGACTACGCCGAAGTGCTGACCACCCTGGATGCCAAAGACATCGACGCGCACTACAACGAGACGCTCGACGGGGCGACCGGCCGCTTCAAAGACGAGTACAGCCAGGGCGCATCCCAGCTGCGACAGATCCTGATCGACAACGACGCCGCCGGCACCGGCGTGGTGCTCGACGCGGCGGTGAAATCAGCCTCCACGTCGCAGGTCGAGGTGCTGCTGTTCGTCGACCAGTCGATCACCAACGCGGTCAACCCCAGTCCGCGCATCGACCGCAACCGGATCCAGATGACCATGAAACGCATCGACGACCGTTGGCTGGCAAGCAATGTCGACCTCATCTGACGACGAATCCGCCGCACCGGAGGACGCCGCCGCGACCGGAGTCGAACCGGTCGCCGACAGCGAAACCGGCACCAGTTCCGACACCGACACCACGCAACCCGACACCACGCAACCCGACACCACGCAACCCGACGCCCCGCAAGCCGACGCCCGCCGCTGGATCCGCGTGCTGGCGCGTTGCGCGGCCGCAGTGGCGGCGATCGCCGTCGTTGCCGGCGCCGGCTACGCGGGCTGGTCGCTGTTCGATCAGCATCGGCGCGATTCCTCGGCTGCGCAGGCGCTTGACGCCGCGAGTGCCTTCGCGGTCACCCTCACCACCGCCGATCCCAGCACCGTCGACGACAAAGTCCGTGCCGTCATCGACGGCTCGACCGGGGATTTCCACGACCGGTACACCAAATCCAGTGCGCAACTGCGCAAACTGCTCATCGACAACGCGGTGACCACCCGCGGCACAGTGCTCGACATTGCAGTCAAGTCGGCGCAGGCCTCGCAGGTCGAGGTGCTGCTGGTGGTCAGCCAGTCGGTGAGTAACTCATCGGTGCCGGACGCAGGTTCCGACCTGGTCCCGGTCGCCATCACGATGGAGGAGGTCGACGGACGGTGGCTGGCAAGCGAGGTCGTCGTGTTCGGAGCCGAGCAATGAGACGCGGACCGGGCCGACTGGGCGGGCTGCTCGGCGCTGCGCTGACCGCCGCGGTGGTGGCCGCCCCGGTGGCGTCGGCATCGGCGGAACAACTCTGCGGTGACCTCGGCGCGGCCTGGGACGGCGCCCGCTGCTCCACCGTGGTCACCTCACAGCGCAACGCGACCCGGCTGATCTGGTTCGACCTACCCGCCGCGCAGTTGGACGATCCGACCGCCGGGCCGCCGCTGAGCAACTACTACCACCGGCTGATGGACGGCTGGCGGCAGTCCGCGGCCGACAGTCCCCGCGAGAGCAGCGCGTTCGCCACCTACCGGGTCTACCACGGGCCCGGCGGGGTGCGGTCGGTGATCGTCCACGAGACCTTCGAGCCGTTCGGCATGCAGGCCAACAACGCATTCCGCTCGTTCGTGTTCGACATGGGTCAGGGCCGGCGGCTGATGCTGGCGGATCTGTTCAAGCCCGGCGTGGACCCGATGGTGGCGCTTCCCCCGGCGACGGTGCCGTTCCTGCCCGCGGCACTCGATGCCGCGGCGCCCCCGCACGCGCCCGGCACGTATCCGTTCACCGTGGAGGAGTTCACGCCGAGCCCGCGCGGGCCGGGCTATACCGGCGAGTACCGCTCGTTCGCGCTCGACGGCGACCAGCTGCTGCTGTTCCTGCCCGATGCCCCGATGCTGCGCGAGGATCCCAGCCCGCAGGACCGGCTGGTGTGGTCGATGGACGGCGGCACCGTTCAGGTCCGCGTCCCGCTGGCCGCGCTGGCCGACTCGCTGCGGCCCGAATACGGCGGCAGCTAACCGATTTTGATCAGTCCGGCGGCCAGGTGGGTGATCGTTGTGAGTGCCTCGCCTTCGGTCTGCGCCCGGTCCGGTGCGTCGGCGATCATGAGCGCCGCCTCGCAAAGGCAGCTGAGCAGCATGCTCGCCGCCATCGGGATCGGGACGTCATTCAACTCGCCGCGGTCCGACAACGCACCGAGCACCCGCTGCAACGGCGGCAGCAGCAGCTCGTCGTCGATGCGCCGGTAGAGCCGGTTGCTCAGCACCGTCGGCGCCTGTTTGAGAAGTTCGCGGTAGTCGCGGTCGTCGACGATCATGGCCAGGTAGGCCGTGACCAACTGGAGGCTGACCGGCCAACCCGGTCCATCGGCGACCCCGGGTATCCGGCCGGCGGCTTCGTCGATGAGATCGGCCAGCCGTGCGATGTGGTCGCGAAAGAGCAGTTCGAATACCGAGCGCTTGTCCGAGAAGTGGTGGTAAAACGCACCTTTGGTAACCCCCGCTGCGGCGGCGATCTGGTCCACGCTGGCGGCGGCGAAGCCGACGGTGGTGAACAACTCCCGCGCCGAATCCAGAAGCACCTGCCGAGTCTGGGACGCAGACATTTCGCGCCGACTCTGGACATCCACAACCGAGTACCTTACCGTACTGGAAGTATGTCACCTACTCAGAGTATGTCACCGTCGGTGTTGCTCACCGACCATCTGGTCGGCCGCCTGTTCGGCAAGCGGGGACGGCGGGCGTTGGCACTCGCGGACGCACCTCGGCTCGACGACGGCTATTTCGGCCCGGACTCGATCAGTTGGCGAGTCTGGTCGAACCCGGCGGTCTTGGCGATGGCCGGCATCCTCGGGTCGATCGTCGCGGTGCTCGACCCGGTCGGCGCGGCCGGCATCGACCAGCACAGCACCTACACCACCGATCCGCTCGGCCGCGTTCAACGCAGCAACGCATTCTTCGTCGGTGCGGTGTTCGGCGACTCGGCCCGCGCCGACAAACTCGGCCGTGACCTGTTCCGCCGGCATGCCCATGTCACGGGCGTGGAGCCGACGGCCGGCACGAAGTACCAAGCCAATCAGTTGGACTACCTGGTCTACACCTACGTCACCGGTTGGCCCTGCCTGTGGGACATCTATAAGACCTTCAGCGGCGACACGGTGACCGAGGAGGACGAGCGCGCGTTCTACGCCGAGAACAACATCATCGGCGAGTTGCTCGGCATCCCGCGCGGGGTGCTGCCGCGCTCCCCGGAAGAAGTCGCGGCCTACGTCGACGACGCCGAACGCCACCGGATGAAACTGACGCCCGGCGCCCAGGATCTGATCCACTACTTCCTGCATCCGCCGTTCAAGCCCACCTGGCCGATGGCCTTCGCCAGCCCGTTCCTGCGGGTGGTCTCCTGGGCCGCGCTGTCCCAGCTGCGTCCCGGCGCCCGCGCTGTCGCCGGTATCCCCGCCATGCCGGTGCGCACCGCGTTCGCCAAGGCCGCCATGCGAATCGCCGTGCAGGCGGTCAAGCTTCCGGTCATCGACCGACTGGTCGCCCTCGGCGGATTCGAAGCCTGGGGCTACCGCCACAACGCGCTGCGCTACACGCCCGGTACCGGCCGGGTCGCGTTCGACCACGATCCGGGGCTGGCGTTACAGCGCGGCAAGGGCGGCACGCTGCCGGCAGGCGAAGCCGCCCGGGTGTAAGGCTCGTCTCGACCGCGCCGGCCGGCCCAGGTCACTGCAGGTGCCCGACCAGCTCACCGTCGGCGCTGAACAACTGCTCCCGCCACCGCTGGACCAGCGCGTCGGTGTCCACGTCGTCGGGGTGGAACCCCGGCCGCAGGTACACCCGCAACTTTGCCAGCATTCCCCTGGCCAGCGGACCGGTGTACAGCTCACGGAACTGGCGCGCCACCGTGATCGGCCGCCATGCCGTGCGGTCGGTGGCCATCGAGGCGAGCACTTCCATGGTCACCATGGGCACGGTGAGGGCGTAGATGACCGCCATCACCGCGATGCGGATCCACTCCGGTCCGCCGACCGCGCGGTAGACGTCGAAGGCGACCGACTTGTGCTCCAATTCTTCCACCGCATGCCAATTCAGCAGGTGCCACACTTCGGGGTCCCCGGAGATAGCCTGCACCTGCTCGCTGGAGAGCACCCGCTCGGCCAGGGTGGCGGTGTAGTGCTCGGCAGCGGCGGTCGCGGCGAGGTGAACATATCCCGGCATCGCCCGCTCGATGCGCTCCACGATCCGCTGCCTGCGGCTGTCCTTGGGAAAGGTGTAGACCCGCACGTAGCGGTAGCCCATCGCGATGAGCTTCTCGTTGAGACGGCGGTGCTCTTGACCGTGCACCGACTCCTGCCCGATGAAACCGGCCACCCGCTTCTTCAGTTCCGGGTCGGTCACCTGGTCGGAGAACCGGCGGACCGACCGGATGAAGGACTCCTCGCCGGGTGGGAAGGCCCCGGACAGCACCGCCACCAGATGACTGAGCACGATGTCGCCCTCGACGAAGTGGCGGTTCATCGGTTTGGGCTCGCCGAATCGGAACCGCATCCGCCGCACCGGCGGGTACATCGGCGCCGGTGACGTCCCGTTGGTCGATCCGGCGATCGGATTGGTCATGGTGACAGTCCCTCCAGTCGGCACCGACGGCGGCCCGGTGCCGCGACCGGAACCGCCCGCGTTGGTACCTGCGCGTACCACTCCCTTAGTGTGACTGATGCGTCAGTCTTTGGCCAGTACGGGTCGCCGGCCCCGATGCCGCGCCGCACCTTCCCGATTGCGCCCGAGTAGCCCTGAAATCGACACGATTTTCGCCCTGAACCGGCCATAACGCGCCTATCTGCCGGTATGGGTGTCGATTTCAGGGGGCGGACGCGTCAGCCTTCGAGTTTGTAGCCCAACCCGCGCACGGTCAGCAGGTGCACCGGGTTGGCCGGGTCCGCCTCGATCTTCGACCGCAACCGCTTGACGTGCACGTCGAGGGTCTTGGTGTCCCCGACGTAGTCCGCGCCCCACACCCGGTCGATGAGCTGGCCGCGGGTGAGCACCCGGCCGCTGTTTCGCATCAGGTACTCCAACAGGTCGAATTCCTTGAGCGGCAGGGTGATCGGTTCGCCGTTGACGGTGACGGTGTGGCGCTCGACATCCATGCGCACCCCGCCGGATTCCAGGACGCCGTCATCGACGGTGTCGTCCTCACCGCCGCGGCGCAGCACCGCCCGGATACGCGCGATGAGTTCCCGGGAGGAGTACGGCTTGGTCACGTAGTCATCGGCGCCGAGTTCCAGACCGACGACCTTGTCGATCTCGCTGTCGCGGGCGGTCACCATGATCACCGGGACCGTCGAGCGGGCCCGCAGTTGCCTGCAGACCTCGGTTCCGCTCATCCCCGGCAGCATCAGGTCCAGCAGCACGATGTCGGCACCGACCCGGTCGAATTCGGCCAACGCGGACGGACCGTCGTTGACCACGGTGGCCTCGAACCCCTCCTTGCGCAGTAGGAACGCCAGCGGGTCGGCCAGCGACTCCTCATCCTCCACGATCAGCACGCGGCTCATCGATGTCACACTTCCTCTCGTTGCGAGCTGTCTGTCTGATTATCGGTCGCCGGCGTACCGCGGTCACGGTAGGCGGGGATCTCCAGCGTGAAGGTCGACCCGGTACCCGGTTGGCTCCACAGCCGGATGTTGCCGTTGTGGTTGGCCGCGACATGCTTGACGATCGCCAACCCCAGACCGGTCCCACCGGTGGAGCGGGAGCGCGCCTTGTCGGCGCGGAAGAACCGTTCGAACACCCGCGCCTGGTCCTTGCGGGAGATCCCGATGCCGCGGTCGGTGACCAGGATCTCGATGGTGTCGCCGCGACGGCGGCGGCTGATCGACACCGGGGACCCGTTCGACGAATAGGCGATCGCGTTGGACACCAGGTTCGCCACCGCGGTGACCAGCAGGGTCTCGTCGCCCAGCATCTGCAGCCCGCTGGGCGGGTCGGTGCTGATCTGGATGTCGGCGGTGTCGGCGGCCACCTTGTGCCGCGAGATCGCCTCCGAGACCACCCGGTCGACGTCGACCGCGGCGAGGTCGGGCAGCGGGTCGGCCCCTTGCAGCCGGGACAGCTCGATGAGCTCGCCGACCATGCTGGCCAGCCGGTTGGCTTCCAGCAGCACCCTCTCCCCGAAGCGGCGCACCGTCTCGGGGTCGTCGGCGGAGGCCAGCAGGGCCTCGGCCAGCAGGCTCATCGCCCCGACCGGGGTCTTGAGCTCGTGGCTGACGTTGGCGACGAAGTCGCGCCGGCTGGCTTCCATGCGGGCCTGCTCGGACTGGTCGTCGACGAACACCACCGCGAAGCGGCTGTCCTCCTCGCTGAGCAGCCGGGCGTAGCCGCGCACCGACAGCCGGGTGCGCCCGGTCCGTTCCGACTTGTCCGCCGACAGGTCGAATTCGACGTCGGCGCCGGTGGCCAGCGTTTCCTGCGCCGCCTGCCAGGCCCGCTCGTCGAGCAGCCGGTCGCGGACCAGGCCCAGGTCGCGGGCCCGGTCGTTGAGATAGACCACGTCGCGGTGGGTGTCGACCACCGCGGTGCCCAGCGGCACCAGCGCCACGATGCGCTGCAGCATCTCCGAGACCGTGATGCCGGCCTGCTCGGCGGCCGAGCGCTGCCTGCGTTCCACGATGCGCGGGCCCGCGGTCATCCCGATCCCGACACCCGCCGCCAGCACCAGCAGCGCCGCCACCGCGGCGAGCAGCGAGACAACCATCGCGGACACGACCGAATGGTAGCGATCCGACCGCGGGCGACGCTGCCGCGAGCCGCCGAAGACGGCGACGTCACACCCGGGAGACCAGGTGTTCAGGCGCCGTTCACGCGCCGTTCGCCCCGCGCGGCGACATCCGGCTGGGCTACTTGGCGCCCTGGCTGGCGACGGCGGCAGCCCCGGCCGCCGCCGCGTCGGGGTCCAGGTACACCCCGCCGGGCGTGGTGGGTTTCAGGTCGGCGTCCAGGTCGTAGCGCAGCGGAATCCCGGTCGGGATGTTGAGGCCGACGATCTCCTCATCGGAGACGCCGTCGAGGTATTTCACCAGCGCGCGCAGCGAGTTGCCGTGCGCCGCGATCAGCACCGTCTTGCCGACCCGCAGGTCGGGGATGATCACGTCGGTGAAGTACGGCAGGAACCGGTCCACCACGTTGGCCAGGCATTCGCTGCGCGGGCCGCCGCCGATGTCGGCGTAGCGCACATCGGTGTCCTGGCTGTACTCGCTGCCCGGCTCGATCGGCGGCGGCGGGGTGTCATAGCTGCGCCGCCAGGCCATGAACTGCTCTTCGCCGTAGCGTTCCTTGGTCGCCGCCTTGTCCAGGCCCTGCAACGCCCCGTAGTGCCGCTCGTTCAGCCGCCAGCTACGCCGCACCGGGATCCACAGCCGGTCGGCGGTCTCCAGCGCCAGCTGCGCGGAGATGATCGCCCGCCGCAGCAGCGAGGTGTACAGGATGTCGGGCAGCAGGTCGTGTTCGACCAGCAATTCACCGGCGCGGGCCGCCTCGGCCCGGCCCTTGTCGGTGAGTTCGACGTCCACCCATCCGGTGAACAGATTGCGTGCGTTCCACTCGCTCTCGCCGTGTCGCAGCAGTACCAGCGTGCCCGATGCTCCCATGCCGGTCAGTCTCTCACGACCGGTCGGACGACCCGTCGTCGTCGATCAGGTGCTCGAAGGCGCGCAGGTTCTTCAGCGATTCACCGCGCTCCACCCGCCAGGCCCACTCCTTCTCGATCGAGGACCGGAAGCCCAGCTCCAGCAGGGTGTTGAAGTCGAAGTCGACGGCCTCGAGCACCTGGCCGAGCACCCGGTCGATCTCGTCGGCGGTCACCGACTCCAGCGCCATCCGGCCCACCAGATAGATGTCGCCGAGGTTGTCCAGGGTGTAGGCCACCCCGTAGAGGCGGCGGTTGCGTTTGAGCAGGAACCGGTAGACGCCCTGGTGGTTCTCATCCGGTTGGCGGCACACGAAGGCCTCCACCCGCACCGAGTGCTCACCGATGCTCAGGAAGGTGTTGGTGGTGAGCTTGCGCTCCCCCGGGAGTTCGACGATGAGGCCGGGCAGCCCGCCGTGGGCGCCGGGGTGGTGGGAGTAGGTCAGGTCGGCGGCCTGCAGGGTGTCCTCGATGATCCGGCGCACCTGCTCGCTCATGAGCGCACCCCCCGGCGGGCGGTGAAGCGCCGCCCGCGCCACAGCGAAGCCCGGTCCCGGGCGGTGCGGCGGCGCCGGTAGTCGGTGATCGCGCGCTGGTAGCTGGCCAGCAGGGTGTCCACGGTGTGCCCCCAGGAGAACAGCGCCGCGTGCTCGGCGGCGGCGGTGTGCAGTTGCGCGGCCTGCGAGCCGCGGCTGCGGGCCAGCAGATCGTCGAGTGCGTCGGCCCACCGCGGCACGTCGTGCCCGTCGACCAGGGTGCCGCTGACGCCGTCGCGCACCGCGACCGGCAGGCCGCCGACCGCGGCCGCCGCCACCGGGGTGCCGCAGGCCTGCGCCTCCACCGCCACCAGGCCGAAGGATTCGGAGTAGCTGGGGACGGCGACGACGTCGGCGGCGCGGAACAGTTCGGCGAGCTCGTCGCGGGACTGCGGCGGCAGGAACGTCACCCGGTCGCTGATGTCGAGGTCCTCGGCCAGTCCGGCCAGCCCGTTGGGGGTGGCCAGCGGGGTGCCCGACGGGCCGCCGGCGATCACCACCCGCACCCCGGGCAGTTTCGCCGCCGCGCGCAGCAGAATGTCGGGGGCTTTCAGCGGCTGGATCCGGCCGACGAACGCCACGACCGGCTCCCCCGGATCCAGACCCAGGCGCGCGCGGGCGGCGCCGCGGTCGCCGGGGCGGAACACCTCGAGGTCGACGCCGGGGTGCACCACGTCGATGCGGCCCGGTTCGGCGCCGTAGTTGGCCACCAGCTGATCGGCCTCGACGTCGGTGTTGACGATGAGCCGGTCGGCCTCGTCGACGACCTGCTGCTCACCGACGGCCCGCAGCGGCGGTTCGGGCACGTCGCCGTCGGCCAGGGCGGCGTTCTTGACCGCGGCCAGGGTGTGGGCGGTGTGCACCAGCGGCACCGCCCAGCGGTCCCGGGCCAGCCAGCCGACCTGTCCGGAGAGCCAGTAGTGGGAGTGCACGATGTCGTAGTAGCCCGGTTCGTGGGCGGCTTCGGCGCGCAACACCCCGGCCGCGAACGCGCAGAGCTGGGTGGGCAGATCGTATTTGTTCAGCCCCTCGAACGGCCCGGCCACCACGTTGCGCACCACCACCCCGGGTGCGACGGTCACCGTCGGCGGGTCGGCCGAGGAGGTGGCGCGGGTGAAGATCTCCACCTCGACACCGCGGCGGGCCAGGTGCAGGGCGGTCTGCAGCACGTAGACGTTCATTCCGCCGGCGTCGCCGGTGCCGGGCTGGGCCAGCGGCGAGGTGTGCACCGCCAGCACCGCCACCCGGCGCAGCGGTGTCACCGCATCGCCGGAGTGGGTCGTTTCGCCGCGCCGCACCCTGCCATCTTTACAGTTCGGCCGGATCGGCCCCGACACCGCATGTCAGGCGGCTGTGCGGCGGATCGCGGCCAGCGGATCCGCGTACAGCCCGCTGAGCGAGACCACCCCGGCGCCGGCCTCCTGCACCTTGTTGCCGAACGCGGTGATCCGGATCAGCCGCGGGGGCAGCATCGACCGCTCGGCGAACGCCTGCTGGAGCCGGGCCATGCCCTCGGGGTGCTCGGTGAAGGCCTGCCCGCCGACCACCAGGTCGTCGGGATTGAGCAGGTCGCGCAGCAGCGCGACCGCCTCGCCGAGCACCCGGGCCCGCTCGGCCAGCAGATCGGCGGCCGCCCGGTCGCCGCCGCGCGCGGCGCGCAACAGCGCGGTGAGCGGCGCGTTTCCGCCGGCCGGGACGAGCTGCAGTCGGCGGGCCGCGGCGATCACCGCTGCGTCGGAGACGGTGGTCTCCAGCCGCCCGGTGCCGCCGAGCGGTTCGGAGACCACCGGTAGGCCGGCGATGGTTCCCGGCCCGGCCACCGGGGTGTGCACCCGCCCGCCGATCGTCAGCGCGTAGCCCACCGTTTCGCGGGCGTAGACGTACAGGCTGGTCGAGGACGACGACGCCGGCTGGCGGCGCCCCAGCAGCAGTTCGGCGCCGGCCATCGCGTCGACGTGGGAGGCCACCGATACCGGCAAGTCGAGGGCGTCGGCGAGGGCCGGACCGACCGGGGCCTGCCGCCAGCCGAGCCGCGGGTGGTCGACGCGTCCGGTGGCGCTGTCGACGACGCCACCGATGGCGACCCCGACCCACAGTGGGCGGCGTCGGCTCCACCGGCTCAGGTAGCGGCGGGCGCTGCCGGCCAGGGCGGCCAGCGCGGTGGACTGGTCGCCGCGCGGTGTGGCCGTCTCCACCGCGTCCAGGGTGCGGCCCCGCAGATCGGTCGCCACGATGCTGGTGGTGGCCGCACCGATGTGGACGCCCAGGGTCAGGAACGGCTTGTCGTTGACCTCGACCGGCACCCGGGGCCGGCCGATGGCGCCGCTGACGGTCAGGTCTGCGCGCTCGCGCAGCAGGCCGGCGGCGATCAGGGCGCTGACCTGGCGGTTGACGGTGGCGGTGCTCAGCGCGCTGGCCGCGGTGATCTCGTCGCGGGCCAGCGGGCCGCGCCGGCGCACGATGCGGAACACCGTCGCGGCGGCGGCGTCACTGACGTGCAGGGCGGGTGCCACCACCGAATGGCGTCGCCGGGTGGGTGAGGCGGTGGAAAGGGTGCTGGTCATCGGGGAGTCCTTGGGCTCGAGGTCCATCGGGGCTTGGGCCGCTGCGGGCCGCACCGTGGGCTCGACGAACCGAGATCAGGGGCGGCGCGTTGCGCGGCGACAACACGCGCAGGCAGCGGCGCGACACGCCGACGCCACCAGCCACCGAGTACTCCAGATCACAGCGTGAATTTAGCGCGCCCGGCAGTCGGGCCGCAACGTGGGCCACCGCGGCGGGCCGGCCGCCGGATTACAGTGAGCTCCGTGACTGCGGCAGACCGACGGGTGGCGGTGGTAACCGGTGCCAGTTCCGGCATCGGTGCGGCGACCGCGAGAACCCTTGCCGGCCAGGACTTCCACGTGGTGGCGGTGGCGCGCCGATCCGACCGGATCGCTGCGCTGACCGAGGAGATCGGCGGCACCGCGATCGCCGCAGACGTCACCGACCCGGCCGCGGTCGAGGCGCTCGCCGAACGCCTTCCACGGGTCGATGTCCTGGTCAACAATGCCGGCGGGGCCAAGGGCCTCGAGCCGGTCGCCGACGCCGAGTTGGAGAACTGGCGCTGGATGTGGGAGACCAACGTCGTCGGCACGCTGCGGGTGACCCGCGCGCTGCTGCCCAAGCTGGTGGCCTCCGGCGACGGGCTGATCGTCACGGTCACCTCGATCGCGGCGTTCGAGATCTACGACGGCGGTGCCGGCTACACCGCCGCCAAACACGCCCAGAGCGTGTTGCACCGCACTCTGCGCGGTGAACTGCTCGGTAAACCGGTGCGGCTCACCGAAATCGCGCCCGGCATGGTGGAGACCGAGTTCTCCCTGGTGCGCTTCGCCGGTGACCGGGAGCGCGCCGACACCGTCTATGCCGGGCTCACCCCACTGGTCGCCGCCGACATCGCCGAGGTGATCGGGTTCGTGGCGTCGCGGCCCCCGCACGTGGACATCGATCAGGTGGTGATCCGGCCACGCGACCAGGCCTCGGCGACCCGGTTCAACCGCCGGGCGCCGGACTAGCCGAGGTCGTCGGCGACGGCGTCGTGGTGGGGGTGCCCGACAGGGTCGGGGCGTCGGTCGGGGTGGCCGGTGCGGTCTCCGGGAAGGACGTGGGCGCCGGGGTCTCCCCCGCCGGAGCCGGCAGCGCCGACATCGACAGCCAGGTGTCCCAGTCCACCGCCCAATCCCACAGGTCGCCGTCAGCGTAGGACAGCTCGATGCTGGTGCCGGTGACCTCCACCGGGTCGCCGTAGATCGCGCTGGCGAAGTACTGCTGGGCGTCGCCGTCGGACAGGTTGATGCAACCGTTGGTGACGTTGGTGTTGCCCTGGGCGCCGGAGCTCGCCGGGTTGGCGTGGATGAACTCGCCGTTGTTGGAGATGCGCACCGCCCAGCGTTCGTGGATGTTCTCGTAGCCGGCGGCCGGGTTGGACATCCAGAAGTCCTCGTACTTCTCGGTGACCACGTGGATTCCGCTGCGGGTGACGTTGCGCGGCTCGTCGGCCTCGCCGTAGCTGCACGGGAAGTCCATGATCACCCCGGCGTCGGTGATCACCTGGATGCGGTGCGACGGCGCGTGCGCGCGGACGACCTGCCGGCGCCCGATCTGGAAGTGCAGGCTCATGTCCTGGGCGCCGTAGGCGCCCTCCCCGAACGCCAGCCCGTAGAGCTTGGCGTCGACGTTGACGGTGGTGCCCGCCGGGTAGTACTCCCGGGTGCGCCAGTGCACCCGGGATCCCTGCACCTCGTCGGGCAGCCACGCCCAGGCGCCCTCCACCGGCGGGTCGGTGGTGACCGTCAATGCGCGTTCGACGGCGGCCTTGTCGGCGATCGGGGCGTCGAACTGGATGATCACCGGCGCGGCCACCCCGACCGTCTGCCCGTCGGCCAGCTGGAATCCGCCGTCGACCACCCGGGTCGGGTCCACGGTGCGGAACTCGCCGCGCACCGGGACGGCGTTGCCGTCGCGGCCGACCACCGAACCGGCCCAGGTGTAGGTCGCCGAATAGCCGAGCGGCTCGGTGACGGTGAAGACGGTGCGCTCCCGGTTGAGGACCCCGGCGACGGTTTTGCCGTCGGCGTTGGTCAACGACACCTTCTGGAACCACCCGTCGCGGACCTCGGCGCTGACCGGCGCGGTCGGCAGGATGTCGGTGGCGTCGGACTCCGGGGTGAAGACCAGCGTGGGCTCGGGCTGCTGCGCCGCCTGGGAGGCCGGGTCGCTGCTGCGTGAGCAGGCGGCCAGCGCGGCCGGCGCCACGAGCCCGACGGCCAGCGCACCCAGCGCCCGGCGCCGGGTGATCGCCGGAAGGTCGTCGGCCGCGTTCACGCCGGCTAACGATACCGGCACGTGGCGGGGGCGCCCGGCGCCGAGACCACAGCCGTCACAACGCGCAGCCGACCAGCACCGGCTCGGGCACCAAGGTGATGCCGAACCGGTCGCGGACGCCGTCGCGGACGGTGCGGGCCAGCGCCAACACGTCGGCGGTCGAGGCGCCGCCCCGGTTGGTCAGCGCCAGCGCGTGCTTGGTCGACAGCCGGCACCGGGCGTCGTCGCGGTGCGGGTAGCCCTTGCCGAACCCGGCCTGCTCGACCAGCCAGCCGGCGGCCAGCTTGATCCCGCCCGGGTCGGGGTAGTGCGGCACCGGCCCGTCGTGACCGGCGGCCAGGTCGTCGTAGACCTCGGCGGCGACCACCGGGTTGGTGAAGAAGGATCCGGCGCTCCAGGTGTCGTGGTCGGCGGGGTCGAGCACCATCCCCTTGCCGGCGCGCAGGGCGAGCACCGCGCGCCGCACCGCCGCGGGCTCGGCGCGGTCGCCCGCGGCCGCCCCCAGCGCGGTGGCCAGTTCGCCGTAGCGCAGTGGCGCGCTGCGGCCGGCGGCGTCGAGGGTGAACTCGACCTCGACGACCGTGCGGGCGTCGGAGTACTTGAGCACGCTGGTGCGGTAGCCGAAGTCCAGCGCGGCCGGGCCGACCCAGTCCAGGGCACCGGTGCGCCGGTCGAGCAGACGCACCGCGGTGATGGTGTCGGCGACCTCGGCTCCGTAAGCCCCGACGTTCTGCACCGGGGTGGCGCCGGCCGAGCCGGGGATCCCGGACAGGCACTCCAGCCCGCCGAGCCCGGCGGCGATGCTGGCGGCCACCACATCGTCCCAGACGGCGCCGGCCTGCGCCCGTAGCACGTTGCCGTCGATGTGGATGTCGGCGGCGGTCAGGTGCACGACGGTCAGGTCGGTCAGCTCGTCGGCGATGAGCAGGTTCGACCCACCGGCGAGCACCAGCGGGGCGGGGCCGTCCTCGGCGTCGAGTTCGGTGAGGGCGGCGACGATCTGGTCGACGGTGGCCGCTGTGACGAACCGTCGCGCCACCGGCCCGACCCGCAGCGTGGTCAGCGCCGCCAGCGACACGTCCGCGCGAACCTGCGCGTCGGCAAACCGGTTTCCCACGCCAGGAACGGTAGCCTGACCAGCTATGCCGCGATCATTCGACTTGTCGGCCGACTACCCGGTCGACGTCGAGGAGGTTTTCGCCGCGTTCGGTGACCGGCAGTACTGGCTGGCCCGGCTGGCCGAGTCCGGCGCCGACGTCGCCACCCTGGACGCGTTGACCGTCGCCGATGACGGCACCGTGGACGTCAGCGCCACCCAGAGCCTGGCGCGCTGGCGGTTACCGGCCCTGGCAGCGCAGTTTCATCGCGGCGACCTCGACGTGGTGCGCCGCGAGATCTGGCGGCCGGTACAGGCCGGGGTGTCGCGCGGCGAGGTTGACGCCGAGGTCAAGGGGGCTCCGGCGTCGCTGTCGAGCACCGCGCGGCTGGCGCCTCTGCCGAGTGGATCTCAGCTGAGTGTGTCAGCGACGGTGCGGGTCAACGTGCCGTTGGTGGGCGGCAAGCTCGAGTCGTTCATCGCCGGCGCGTTGGGCGACCTGCTCGCCGCCGAGCAGCGTTTCACCGCGTCCTGGCTCGCCGAGCACCGCTGAGACGGCGCGGCGGGCCGCGCAATCTCCCGCGTCGCCCAATCCCCCGCGAGTGGTCGACGGCCTCTCCCCGCGAGTGAAGTTCCACGGCATCCCCGCGAGTGAAGTTCCACGGCATCCCCGCGAGTGAAGTTCCACGGCGGAAATCTCGGCCGGATCCCGCCATGAGACTTCACTCGATCGCCGTAACGCTTCACTCGGGTGCCGCATCGCTTCATTCGAGTGCCGGACGGCCCGCGTCGATAGGCTGGCGGTATGCGGATCGCGGTGGCGCAGATACTCAGCGGTACCGACCCGGCGGCGAACCTGGCGGTGGTGGCCGACTACACCGGGCGGGCCGCCGAGGCCGGCGCGACGCTGGTGGTGTTCCCGGAGGCGACGATGTGCCGGTTCGGGGTGCCGCTGGGCCCGGTCGCCGAACCGGTCACCGGCCGGTGGGCCGACGGGGTGCGCGACATCGCGGCCCGCACCGGGGTGACCGTGATCGCCGGGATGTTCACTCCCGCCGCCGAGCAACGGGTGGCCAACACGCTGTTGGCGGTCGGGCCGGACCTCGACACCCACTACGACAAGATCCACCTGTTCGACGCGTTCGGGTTCACCGAGTCGCGCACGGTCGCCCGCGGTGACCGCCCGGTGTCGATCGAGGTCGACGGGGTGACAGTCGGGTTGAGCACCTGCTACGACGTGCGCTTCCCGGCGCTGTACGCCGCGCTCGCCGACCGCGGCGCGCAGGTGATCACGCTCAGCGCGTCCTGGGGCGCCGGGCCCGGCAAACTCGACCAGTGGCGTCTGCTGACCCGCGCGCGGGCACTGGACTCCGGCTGTTTCGTCGCGGCGGCCGGGCAGGCCGATCCCGGTGAGGTGTCGCCGCCCACCGCCGCGCCGACCGGGACGGGCGGCAGCCTGATCGCCTCGCCGTTCGGTGCGGTGCTGGCCGAGGCGGGCAGCGACCCACAGTTGCTGGTCACCGACATCGACATCGCCACCGTCGAGCAGGCACGCCGCACCCTGGGTGTGCTCAGCAACCGGGCGCAGAACTTCGACCCCGACATCTTCGCGACCTGATCTCCGCGCTTCCGCGTCGGCCGGTCGGCCGGTCGGCCGCAGCAAAATCCGCTCCGACATTGTTCACCGCGATAAGGCAGAATCACCCGGGTGACCACACCGCCTGGACCGCCACCCGGTGATTCGCCGTGGAGCCGCCCGCCGCAGAACGTCCCGCCGCACGGGCCGCCCCAGCACAATGTGCCCCCGCAGAACGTCCCGCCGCGCGGCACACCGCCACACAGCGCTCCGCCGCAGCCACCGCACCAGCCGCCGCAGCAGCCGGTTCCGCCGGCCCGGCCCGTCGAGCCGCCGTCGCAGTCGGCGACCCGCCAGATGAACGTCACCGGCCGCGGCGGGGAGACACCGACCCGCCAGATCACCCCGCCGCGCACGCCCGGTCCGCAGCCCGAACCGGCCACCGATCCGGATGGCGGCCAGCCGCCGGCCGGGCCACCGCCGGCCAACGGCAAGGGACTGGGCGCGAAGCTGCGCGGTCTACTGACCGATCCCGTCTCGATCCTGCTGATCGTCGTCACCGTGATCGCGTTGGTCGCGGCGGGCGTGATCGGCGCGGAGCTGTACGCCCGCCACGTCGCCAACAGCAAGGTCAGCACCGCCGCACAGTGTGAGATCCAAGACGGCGTGCAGGTGTCGTTCGGGGTCACACCGCCGGTGTTGTGGCAGCACTTCACCGGGCGCTACACCAACATCGTCATCCACAGCGATGGCGCCCGGGTGCGGCACGCCAAAGACATGACCGTCGACATCCAGATCAGCGACGTCGACCTCACTCCGACCGCCGACGCCAAGGGCACGATCGGCACGCTCGAGGCCGCGATCACCTGGACCACGACCGGGATCAAGGAGACCGTGGAATCGGAGATCCCGATCCTCGGTGGGCTCGCGGTCAAGAGCGTCAAGACCAACCCCAACGACGGCACCGTGGAGTTGAAGGGCACCTTCAGCACGATCGTCGCGAAGCCGACGGTGACCAACGGCGGTTTCGGGCTCGAGGTGGTGAAGTTCGACGGGCTCGGGCTCACGCTGCCCCGCGAGAGCATCCAGTCGATGCTCGACGGGTTCACCAAGGACCTGACCAAGGACTACCCGCTGGGCATCAAGGCCGACAGCGTCGAGGTGACCGACAACGGCGTGGTGGCCCGGCTGTCCACCCACAACGCCGCGATCCCGACCAGCACGAACAACCCCTGCTTCGCCGACATCTGATCCGGCGGGCCGGTTTCAGCTGAAACCGTCGAGGATGGCGCGGGTGCCGGAGAGCCCCAACCGGGTGGCGCCCGCGTCGAGCAGGGCCGCCGCGTCCGCCGCGGTGCGGATGCCGCCGCTGGCCTTCACGCCGAGACGTCCGCCGACGGTCGCGGCCATCACCTCCACCGCGCGCACCGACGCCCCACCGGTCGGGTGGAAGCCGGTGGAGGTCTTCACGAAGTCCGCGCCGGCGTTCTCGGCGGCGCGGCAGGCACCGATCAGCGCCTCCTCCCCGCCGATGCCGAGCAGCACCGCGGACTCCACGATCACCTTCAGCACCGCGCCGGGGACGGCGGTGCGGACCATGCCGATGTCGGCGGCGACGGCGGCGAGGTCCCCGCAGAGCACCGCGCCCACGTCGAGCACCATGTCGACCTCGTCGGCGCCGGCCTCCACGGCCCGGGCCGCCTCGGCGGCTTTGATCTCGCTGTGGTGTTTGCCGGACGGGAATCCGGCGACGGTGGCGACCGGCAGCCCGGCGGTGTTGACCGCCGCGGGCACCATCGACGGTGAGACGCAGACCGCGTACACGCCCAATTCGGTGGCCTCGGCGACCAGATCGGCGACCTGGGTGGGGGTGGTCTCGGGTTTGAGCAGGGTGTGGTCGACGACCGCGGCGACCTGTTCGCGACTGCGGGCCATCAGAACGGTTCCTCCTCCGCGCCGGGGTTGCAGCCGGCGTCGAGCATCGTGGCCTCGTCGACCACCGGCCGCCACGGCTCCAGGTTCCAGCTGGTCTTGCCGGGCTGCGCCAACTCGGCGTACTGCCAATGGCACAGGAACTGTTCGCGCATGCCCGGGCTGCCCGCGTCGGGCGCCTGGGCCAACACCTCGCTCCAGGCGCGTTCACCGTCGCCGGTGGCGCCGAGCCGGGCCGCCGCCGCCCGGCCCGCGGGCAGCGGATACACCCGCAGGCTGGCCAGGCCCTGCCAGTCGGTCCATTCGACGTGGTCGATCAGGGCGGGCCCGGCCTCGGCGTGCGCGGGGACGCCGGTCAGCAGAATCGGCGCTGCCGTCAGCGCGGCGAGGATGACGCGCATCGGTCAGCGGGATTTGCCCTGCACGTCGAGCAGTCGCGGCCGCACGTCGACGAGGTACACCCCCGCCGCACACGCCGCGATGACCGGCCCGAGGATGAAGTTGGGCAGCACGGCCAGCAACAGACCGACGGCCAGGATCACCAGCCACACCGGCTTGGTCAGCTTCTCGGTGGCGGCGTAGGCGTCGGGCCGTTGCAGCGCCGCATGCACCAACGCGTAGAGCGTGGCCAACGCGACGGCGGCCTGCACCGCCAGCAACACCAGGTTGGCTGCGTAGGGGAATGTCACCCCGCCAGTCTAAAGGTGCCCCGACGCCGACGCCCCCCGTCGCGGCTGGGCGGCGGGGGGCGTCGGGTGATACCGGTTACTTCTGGGTGACCTTCTTGGCCGGAGCCTTCTTGGCCGGAGCCTTCTTGGCGGCCGGCGCCTTCTTGGCGGCCGGGGCCTTCTTGCCCGTCACCTTCTTCTCGGCCTTCTCGGCGGACTTGGCGGCCTTCTCGGTCGCCTCGTCGACCTTCTTGGGCAGCTCCACACCGACCAGCTTGGCGGCACGCTCACCGACCGCGCGGGTCTGGGTGGCCACGTTGCCCAGCGCCTCCTGGGTCAGCTCGACGGCCTGGTCGACGTAGCCCTCGGCGCGGTCCGCCGCGTCCTCGAACGCCGGCTGGTGGCGCAGCCGCTCCAGCGCGGCCTCCCCGCGGGCGACCAGGTCGTTGTAGCGGTTGGTCGCGGCCTCGACGTAGCCTTCGGCGGCCTTGCGCAGCTCCTCGGCGGTGAACTTCTCGCGCAGCTCCTCGAACTGCTCGGGCAGCTCGTCCTGAAGCTTGTTCAGCCGGGCCCGGCTCTCCTCGACCCGGGTGGTGGTGTTGCTGCGGGCCTCGTCGGCACGCTCGCGCATGTTGGCGACCAGGTCGTTGACGGTGGCCAGGGCCAGGTCGGCGGCGCCGAGCGCGGCGAGCAGCGGGGCCTTCAGTTCTTCGATGTTGGGGTTCTCGGCCATGGTGATGGTTCCTTTCGGTCGTTGGTTTCTGGGGTCATTCCTGAGCGTGCGGAGTCAGTCCGATGGCGACTCCTCACCCTCCGGAGCGTTCTGCTGCACGAACGACGAGTAGATGTCCAGCAGAACCTGTTTTTGCCGTTCGGTGATCGCCGGGTCGGTGATGATGGCGTCCCGGACCTCGCTGCCCTCACTGGGCTCGAGGATCCCGGCCCGAACGTAAAGCACTTCAGCCGACAGGCGCAACGCCTTGGCGATCTGGCTGAGCACATCCGCGGACGGCTTGCGCAACCCGCGCTCGATCTGTGAGAGGTAGGGGTTGCTGACCCCGGCCTTGTCCGCCAGTTGCCGCATCGAGACCTGGGCGGCTTCCCGCTGCGACCGGATGAAGCTGCCGATGTCCGATGCGGCGGAGACCACAGTGGCGGCGAGTTTCTCGTCTTGAGACATCCGCCCTCCCCTGCGTTGGGTCGTCGTTACTGACAGCCCCAGCATACGCACAGGTGCTAGCTTTTGCAAGCACCTGTTAGCGCAGGTCAGAACGCTAGATGTGCGATCGTGTAGATCACCAGGCCGGCGAGTGAGCCCACCACGGTGCCGTTGATCCGGATGAACTGCAGGTCGCGGCCGACGTGCAATTCGATGCGCCGGCTGGCCTCCGCGGCGTCCCAGCGCTCGATCGTCTCGGTGATGATCGCGGTGATCTCCACCCCGTATTGGGCGACCAGGTGCTGGGCGGCCCGCACCAGCCAGCTGTCGACCTTGTCGCGCAGCTCCGCGTCGTCGCGCAGCGATTCACCGATGCGGACGGCGGTCTCGGCCACCCGGCTGCGCAGCGTGCTGGCCGGGTCGTCGACGCCCTCGAGCACCAACCGCTTGAGGGTCTTCCACGCGGTCTCGGCGGCGGTGGTGACCTCTTCGCGCGCCATCAGCTGGTCCTTGACGTTGTCGGCACGTTCGATCGTGGTCGGGTCGTGCTGCAGGTCCTCGGCGAAGTCGAACAGGAACCGGGTGGCCGACCGGCGCAGCTCATGGTTCGGGTCGCGGCGCACCTTGTCGGTGAAGTCCATCAGCTCGCGGTGGATCCGATCGCCGACCATCTGGTCGACGAACCGGGGCGTCCAGCCCGGTGAGTCGCGGGTGACCACCTTCTCGATGGTGTCCCCGGCGTTGAGCGACCATTGGAAGGCGCGGTCGCAGAGCAGCTGGATCAGCGCCTCCTGCCGGTTCTCGGCGAGCAGGCTGCTCAGCATTCGACCCGCCGGCGGGCCCCACTGCGGTTCGGCGATGCGGCGCACGATCATCCGGTCGATCACGGTCTGCACGTCCTCGTCGCGCAGCAGTTCGACCAGGACCCGCAGCACGGTGGCGGTCTCGGCGGCGACCCGTTCGGCATGGCCGGGGTCGGCCAGCCATTTACCGACCCGGCTGGCGACCTGGGCGTCGCGCAGCTTGGTCGCCACCACATCGGGGGCCAGGAAATTCTCCCGCACGAAGGTGCCCAGCCCCTCGCCGAGCTGATCCTTCTTGCGCTTGATGATCGCGGTGTGCGGGATCGGCAGACCCAGCGGCCGTTTGAACAGCGCCGTGACCGCAAACCAGTCGGCCAGCGCGCCGACCATCCCCGCCTCGGCGGCCGCGCCGACGTAACCCACCCAGGTCGCCGCCGTACCGTCGGACTGCGCCCACCGGCACAGCAGGAACACCACGGTGGCGCCGAGCAGGAAACTCAGCGCCACCACCTTCATCACCCGCAGGGATCGGAGCCGGTCGGCGTCGGCGGCCGGATCGGCTCCGGCAAACGATTCCGCGAACGAAGTCCCCAGTCCGGGCTGGGGCGGGGCCGGGTCGGTTCGGAGCGCCACCGCACCATCATCCACGTTCCGTCGCCGCCGCGCCGCATCCCGGAGACGCCGGCCGTTCGGTGCCATCCGTAGTATCGAGGGCATCGAGTGAATGGGAACCGCGAAGGTGGACTCCGACATCCCGACGAGGAACGTGAAAGCCGACGGCCGCAAACGCCGCTGGCACCAGCACAAGGTTGAACGCCGCACCGAACTGGTCGACGGCACGCTGGACGCTATCCGCCGACGTGGGCGCGACGTGAGCATGGACGAGATCGCCACCGACATCGGCGTCTCCAAAACCGTGCTCTACCGCTACTTCGTGGACAAGAACGACCTCACCACCGCGGTGATGATGCGGTTCGCCCAGACCACCCTGATTCCCAACATGGCGGCGGCGCTGTCAGCGCAGCTCGACGGCTTCGCCCTGACCCGCGAGATCATCCGGGTGTACGTCGACACGGTGGCCGCCGAACCGGAGATCTACCCGTTCGTGATGGCCAACAGTTCGGCCAGCAAGAGCAAGGTGATCGCCGACAGCGAGCGCATCATCGCCGGGATGTTGACGGTGATGTTGCGTCGGCGGATGCAAGAGGCCGGGATGGACACCCACGGCGTCGAGACCTGGTCCTACATGATCGTCGGCGGCGTGCAGCTGGCGACGCACTCGTGGATGTCGCACCGGCGGATGAGCTCCGACGAGCTGATCGACTACCTGCACATGCTGTCGTGGAACGCGCTGGTCGGCATCGTCGAGGTGGGCGGCTCACTGGAGAAGTTCAGTTCCATGCCGCACCCGTCCCCGATCGTGCCGTCGCTGGACGCCGCCCAGTAATCAGTAGTCGTAGAAGCCGCGGCCGGACTTCTTGCCGAGCTGGCCGGCCTCGACCATGCGCAGCAGCAGTGGCGGCGGCGCGAGGTGCGGCTGTTTGAACTCGTCGAAGAGCTTGTCCGCGATGAGTTTCAGCGTGTCCAACCCGACCAGGTCGGAAAGTCGCAGCGGCCCCATCGGGTGGGACAGCCCGGCCACCACCGCCTTGTCGACGTCCGCCACGGTGGCGAAGCCGTCCTCCACCATCCGGATCGCCGAGAGCAGGTAGGGCACCAGCAGCGCGTTGACCACGAAGCCGGACCGGTCCGAGCAGCGCACGACCTGCTTGCCGAGTACATCCCCGGCGAACTGCTCGGTGCGTTCGATGGCGCTCTCGTCGGTGACCAGCGTGCTGACCAACTCGACCAGCGGGAGCACCGGAACCGGGTTGAAGAAGTGCAGGCCCAGGACCCGCTGCGGGTTCTCGGTGGCCGCGGCGATCCGCATGATCGGGATCGAGGAGGTGTTCGACGCCAGCACCGCACTCGGGTCGGTGATGATCCGGTCCAGGTCGGCGAAGATCCCGGCCTTGATCGTCTCGTCTTCAATCACCGCCTCGATGACCAACTGACGGTCGGCCATGTCGGTCAGATCGCAGGTGAACGTGAGCTGGGAGAGCACCTGGTCGCGTTCGCGTTCGGTGATCTTGCCCGAACTGACCCCGCGTTCCAGCGATTTGGTGATGCGGTTGCGCCCGGCGTTGACCAGCGCGTCGGAGGTTTCGAAGACCGTCACCGCCACGCCGGCGCGCGCCGACACCTCGGCGATGCCGGCCCCCATCTGCCCGGCTCCGATGACGCCTACTCGTTCGATCGACACGGTTCTCCTTAACTGGTTCCCGGCAGCAACAAGCCCTGCCCAACATCGCTGGGCAGGGCCCGTGCTGTCAACTTTTCGGCGGTTGCCTGCGGCCGATGCGCCGCCCGGTCGCCGAGCGTGCGTGTACTGCGAGAAATCTGCCGAAATTTCGCAGTGGCGACACGTTCGGCGCGCCCGGCTCACGCCGGTCGGCTCAGTGACCCCACACTCGGTTCCACCTCGCCTCCCGGCTCACGCCGGTCGGCTCAGTGGAACTGCCCCTCCTCGGTGGAGCCGGCCAGCGCGGTGGTCGAGGAGTTCGGGTCCACGGTGGTGGCGATCCGGTCGAAGTAGCCGGCGCCGACCTCACGCTGGTGCTTGGTGGCGGTGTAGCCGCGCTCCTCGGCGGCGAACTCGCGCTCCTGCAGCTCCACGTAGGCGCTCATCTGGTTGCGGGCGTAGCCGTGCGCCAGGTCGAACATCGAGTAGTTCAGCGCGTGGAAGCCGGCCAGGGTGATGAACTGGAACTTGAAGCCCATCGCGCCGAGCTCGTTCTGGAACTTGGCGATGGTGGCGTCGTCGAGGTGCTGCTTCCAGTTGAACGACGGCGAGCAGTTGTAGGCCAGCATCTGGTCGGGGTACTCGGCCTTGACCGCCTCGGCGAACCGCTTGGCCAGCTCGAGGTCCGGCGTTCCGGTCTCCATCCAGATCAGGTCGGCGTAGGGCGCGTAGGCCTTGGCGCGCGCGATGCACGGCTCGATGCCGTTCTTCACCTGGTAGAAGCCCTCGGCGGTGCGCTCACCGGTGATGAAGGGCTGGTCGCGCTCGTCGACGTCGGAGGTGATCAGGGTGGCCGCCTCCGCGTCGGTGCGGGCGATCACCACGGTCGGCACATCGGCGACGTCGGCGGCCAGGCGCGCCGAGGTCAGGGTGCGGATGTGCTGCTGGGTGGGGATGAGCACCTTGCCGCCCAGGTGGCCGCACTTCTTCTCCGAGGCCAGCTGGTCCTCCCAGTGCGAGCCCGCGACGCCGGCGGCGATCATCGCCTTCTGCAGCTCGTAGACGTTGAGCGCGCCACCGAAGCCGGCCTCACCGTCGGCGACGATCGGGGCCAGCCAGTTCTCCACCGAGGTGTCGCCCTCGACCTTGGCGATCTCGTCGGCGCGCAGCAGCGCGTTGTTGATCCGGCGCACCACCTGCGGCACCGAGTTGGCCGGGTAGAGGCTCTGGTCGGGGTAGGTGTGACCGGACAGGTTGGCGTCACCGGCGACCTGCCAGCCGGACAGGTAGATGGCCTTCAGGCCGGCCCGGACCTGCTGGACGGCCATGTTGCCGGTCAGTGCGCCCAGGGCGTTGATGTAGTCCAGGTCATGCAGCTGCTCCCAGAGCACCTCGGCGCCGCGACGGGCCAGGGTGTGCTCCTCGACGACGTGGCCCTGCAGCGCGACGACGTCCTCGGCCGAGTAGGTGCGGGTGACGCCCTTCCAGCGCGGGTTGTGGTCCCAGTCGTGCTGGATCTGCTCGGGGCTCTTGGGGGTGCCAACAGTCGACATCGGTGCTCCTTGTTATCAGAGGCCACGGTGGGATCGGTGTCCGCCGGGCGGCCGCTTGGCGTTTGCCCTCCCGGCCGAGGTGTTAATCCCGCAATGACTTCACTTGCTTGCTAACCCGACCTTGACACGGGAGTAACCGCAGGTCAAACGATTTTCCTGTTAATTTCAGCTACCGTCGCGTCAAACTTAGCTAAGTCTGCGAAGAACAGGAACGCGTTCTACACGCAATTAGCTACCAGCCGGTAATCGCGCTGCGCAGGTCAGCGTGGTTTTCGGGGCCCTCAGCGCGGGGCCAGCGCCGCGATCGCCTTGACCTCGTCGCCGACGGCGTATGTGAGCGTTGTAACAGTGCGGTCGACCAGGTGCGGACCGAATTGGTCCGTGGAACCCGCCGGGTGCACGTGGGTGAGGATCTCCAGTTTGTCGCCGAGCGCGACCGGCGCATCGTGTTCGAGGGCGACCCGCAGCGGCGCTTCCAGAAGTTCGGGATGGCCGGCCAGGTAGTCCTCCACCACGCCCCAGTAGACCGAGTTGTTGACGTGGTCGAACAGGTCGATGTCGGTAACCCGGACCGGATACTCGTGGATCTCGGTGGCGTTGTCGCGACTGCCCGCGCTCAGGTAGGCCTTCCAGCGCAGCCGGTCCTCGCTGGTGGTGCGGGCCAGCCCGGCCAGGAAGTCGTCGGAGATCCGCGCCGGCCCCTGGGTCTCGCGGTTGATGTGGATCCAGAACGCCTCGGACTCCATCAGCCCGCCCTTGCGCCCGTCGATGCGCACCCGCATCTGGCACCACCGGTTCGAGGTGCCCGAACACCACCGTCGCACCCGCAACATGTCCTGGAACTCGATCGGCCGGATCAGGTCGATCACGGTGCGCCGCACGATCCACAGCGGATGGGTCTCCTCATAGCCCATCTCACGCAACTGGTCGGAGCCGATGTCTTGGATGTGGCGGGCCGCGGCGTCGAAGCGCAGCCGCCCGGCGCGGTCGATGTCGGCGATCCGCAGCGGCCACTGCCGGTCGAAGACGTCCGGGTGCGGATCGGGCACCGGCATCATCTGCTTGCCCAGCCCGGTCGGTGCTGCGGGTTTCGTGCCTGCCATCGCGTCCGTCCTGTCCATCACCACGCCTATCTGTGCCCTATTACCGTAAACAACAAACCCCGGTGTAAATCCTGCAAAGGATACGTTCGCTGCGCTTGTAAGCTGGTCAGATGGCGAAAACCTATGTCGGTTCCCGCGTCCGCCAACTGCGCAAGGAGCGTGGTTTCAGCCAGGCCGGGCTGGCCCAGATGCTCGAGATCTCGCCGAGCTATCTCAACCAGATCGAGCACGACGTGCGTCCGCTGACCGTCGCGGTGCTGCTGCGGATCACCGAGGTGTTCGGCGTCGACGCCACGTTCTTCGCCCCGCAGGACGACACCCGGCTGGTCGCCGAACTGCGCGAGGTGCTGTTGGACCGCGACGTCGACGCCACCGTCGACATGGCCGAGGTGGTCGACGTCGTCAACGGCCATCCCGAGGTGGCGCGCGCGATGGTCAACCTGCACCGGCGCTACCGGATCACCACCACGCAACTGGCGGCGGCCACCGAGGAGCGCTACTCCGATGGCAGCGGTGCGATCACGATGCCGCACGAGGAGGTACGGGACTTCTTCTACCAACGGCAGAACTACCTGCACGAGCTGGACAGCGCCGCGGAGGATCTCGCCTACCAGATGCGCCGCCACCAAGGTGAGCTGGCCGTGGAGCTGGCCCAACGGCTCAGCGAACGGCATGGCGTGCACATCAACCGGCGCATCGATCTCGGAGAGACGGTGCTGCACCGCTATGACCCGCGCACCAAGACCCTGGACATCAGCAACCATCTGTCATGGGGGCAGCGGGTGTTCAAAATGGCGGTCGAGTTGGCTTACCTGGAGTTCGACGCCATGATCAACGACCTGGTCGACGAGGGCAACTACACCTCCAAGGACTCCCGGACACTGGCCCGGCTCGGCTTGGCCAACTACTTCGCGGCGGCACTGGTGTTGCCCTACCGGCAGTTTCACGACAGTGCCGAGAACTACCGGTATGACATCGAACGACTCTCGGCGTTCTACCGGGTCTCCTACGAGACGGTCGCGCACCGGCTTTCCACGCTGCAGCGGCCGTCGATGCGCGGCGTGCCGTTCTCCTTCGTGCGGGTGGACCGGGCCGGGAACATGTCGAAACGCCAGTCCGCCACCGGCTTTCACTTTTCCTCCAGCGGCGGGACGTGTCCGCTGTGGAATGTCTACGAGACGTTCTCCGAACCGGGCAAGATCCTGGTCCAGATCGCCCAGATGCCCGACGGCCGCAACTACCTGTGGGTGGCCCGCACCGTCGAGCGGCGGGCCGCCCGATACGGCCAGCCGGGCAAGATGTTCGCGATCGGCCTGGGCTGCGAGTTACGGCAGGCCCATCGACTGGTGTACTCCGACGGCCTGGATCTGGGCGGGGAGAACGCCACCCCGATCGGTGCCGGCTGTCGGGTCTGCGAACGTGACAACTGCCCGCAACGGGCGTTCCCGGCGCTGGGCCGCGATCTCGACCTCAACGAGCACCGCAGCACCGTCTCGCCCTACCTGGTCAAACAGCCCCGCTGAGCCGTGCCCGGTGTAGGGTGCGCACAGATCCGACCCCCGACGAGGGAGACCATGAGCAATCCGCCTCGCCTGCCCGCACCGTCGCTGCGCGACCTCGGAGTGATCAACTGGGTGTTCTGCACGGTGGCGTCGAAGCGGCTCCGGGTGGAGAACATGCATCTGTTCGCCACCCTGGGCCAACACAAACGGCTGCTGAAGGCGTGGCTGCCGTTCGCCGGCGTTCTGTTGCGCGGCAAGCTGCCCAAAACCGATACCGAGCTGGTGATCCTGCGGGTGGCGCACCTGCGCGAGTCCGAATACGAGCTGCAGCACCACCGCCGGATCGCGCGCAGCGTCGGACTCGATGATGCGGTGCAGGCGGCGATCTTCACCGGCCCGGACGCCGACGGGCTGACCGAGCGACAGCGGATTCTGGTGGCTGCCACCGACGAACTGGTGCACACCCGCACGCTGTCCGATGCGACCTGGGACCGGTTGGCACAGCAGCTCGATCGGCCCCGCCTCATCGAATTCGTCACCCTGGCCGGGCAATACGACGCGTTGGCGGCGACTTTGAGTGCGCTGCGGGTCCCGCTGGACTACCCCGAGTAGCCGCACGGACATAGCCGTGACGTCCGTACTGTGGTTCCGCCGGGACCTGCGGATCGCCGACCATCCCGCGCTGTTGGCCGCGGCCGCCGACGGGCCCGTACTGGCGTGCTTCGTGCTCGATCCCCGGTTGGAAGCGAGCACGGGCGCCCGCCGGTTGCAATTCCTTGGTGACGCCCTGCGCGCCCTGAATCGACGACTCGACGGACGACTGTTGGTCACGCGCGGGCTGCCGGAGACCGTACTGCCGGCCCTGTGTCAGACGTTGGGCGCTACCTCCGTGCACGTGACGGAAGACTTCTCGCCGTTCGGTCGGCGGCGCGATCGACGGGCCGCAGCAGCCCTCAGTCCGACACCGTTGGTGGCGACCGATTCGCCGTATCTGGTTCCCCCTGGCCGGGTCCGCAAGGACGACGGCACACCGTATCGAGTATTCACCCCGTTCCTACGCCGGTGGCGGGACGCGGGCTGGCCTTCACCCGCCCGATCCGAGCGGTCATCGACGAAATTCATCGACCCCGCCACCGTCAGCTCCACAGCACCCCCGACGACCATTCCGGACCTCGGCGTGAGGCTGGGAATTTCCGCGGAATCACCGGCGGCGCAATGGGCAGAATTCGTCACCGATGGATTGGCGGAGTACCGGACCGACCGAGACCGCCCCGATCGCGACGCGACCAGCCGGATGTCAGCACATCTCAAATTCGGCACCCTGCATCCGCGTACCCTGGCCCCCGACCTCTCAGCATCAGAGCCCGGCCCCGGCGCTTTTCTGCGGGAGCTGGCGTTTCGCGACTTTTACGCGGCGGTGCTCTATCACTGGCCGCGGAGCGCCTGGAACAACTGGAACGAGAATTTCGACGCAATCGCGATCGACACCGACGCCCCGGCGCAGCAGCGGTTCGCTGACTGGCGAGCGGGTCGGACCGGTTTTCCAATCGTCGACGCCGGGATGCGTCAATTGGCCGCCACCGGGTTCATGCACAACCGGGTTCGGATGATCACCGCGTCGTTTCTGGTCAAAGATCTGCACCTGCCCTGGCAATGGGGGGCGCGTTGGTTCCTCAACCAGCTCATCGACGGCGATGTCGCCAGCAACCAACACGGCTGGCAGTGGTGCGCCGGAACCGGCACCGATGCCGCCCCTTACTTCCGCGTGTTCAATCCCGCGGTCCAGGGCGAAAAGTTCGACCCGGACGGTGTCTATATCCGACGTTGGGTTCCTGAACTGGCCTCAGCCGCTGACCCCCATCTGCGCCGCGGAGCACGCCCTGCCGGCTATCCCGCTCCCCTTGTCGACCACCGACGCGAACGGACCGAAGCGTTGCGTCGCTACCGTGAATTGCGGTGACCGGCTGCTGACATCACCCCCACCGGGGTGCGCCGGCTGTGTCAGGCTGGGTCCTATGCGCATATCGACGTTGTTGACCGCCACCGCGGCCGTCGGCGCCACTGCGGCTGCCGGGAGCGCGGTGACCACCCCGGCGGTCCGCTCAGCGTGGTACCGCCGGTTGCGCAAGCCGGGCTACCAGCCTCCGTCGGCGGCGTTTCCGGTGGTCTGGCCGGCGCTGTACGCCGACATCGCGGCCGTGTCGGCGTACTGCATCGATGAACTGCACGAGCAGGGTGAAACCGCAGCCGCGCAGCGTTATCGCGTGGCCTTGATCCTCAACCTCGTGTTCAACGCGGGCTGGTCCTGGCTGTTCTTCGGTCGGCGCCGGTTGGGTACGGCCGCGATGACCGCGCTCGCCTTGACCGCCAGCGGTGCCGATCTGACACGACGAGCGATCGAAGCCGGCGGGAGGCGCGGGGCACTGCTGGCTCCGTATCCCGCCTGGTGTGGGTTCGCCACCGCACTGTCCACCCACATCTGGTGGCTCAACCGCGGTCGCTCCCGGCGTTCTTGACCCGGCCCAGCAGGTGTCGCAGCACCGGTTCGAGATGATCGTGGCGGAACACGTGACCGCCGGCGTGCAGCCGCGCCGGCGCCACCCGCTGGCTGGCCTGCGCCATCTCGGCGGCCCCCTGCTTGCCCAGCAGCAGGCGCGGTCCCTGGGCGGGCACCGGCAACACGGTCGGTCGGCGCAAGACCCGGCCCAGGGTGCGGGTGTACTCGGAGTTGCGCACCGGGTTCGGGGCGACAGCGTTGACCGGTCCACGCAACGCGGTGTCCCACAGGCCGCGGTGGATGATGTCGATGAGGTCGTCGATGCCGATCCAGGACAGCCACTGCTGTCCGTCACCGAGCCGGCCGCCGAGTCCCGCCCGGAACAGCGGCAACTGCAGGCCCATCGTTCCACCGCGTGGGGACTGCACGATCCCGATCCGCAGCTGCACGACCCGCTGGCCGGCCGCGTCGGCCGGGGCGGTGGCGGCCTCCCAGTCCACCGCCAGCTGCGCCAGGAAATCGTCGCCGCGCTCGCTGTCCTCGGTGAGCACCTCGTCGCCGCGGTGCGCGCCGTAGTAGCCGATCCCCGAAGCCGACACCATCGTCACCGGGGCAGCGCTGGCGGCGACCAACTCGGCCAGCCGCCGGGTCGGGACCAGCCGCGAATCCTGTAGCTCGCGGCGGTGCGCCTCGGTGAACCGACCGGCGACCGATTCGCCTGCCAGATGGATCACCGCGTCGACCCCGGACAGCAGATCCGGATGCGGGTCAGACGGATTCCATTGCCGCTCATCGCGGTTGACGGCCGGTCGACGAACCAGCCGGATCACGGTGTGTCCGCCGGTGGTCAGGAACGGGACCAGCGCCGAGCCGACCAGCCCGGAGGCGCCGGTCACCGCGATCGTGAGCGGGCCCAGCCCGGCTGCGGCGGCACGGGCATGGGCGGCCAGATCGGCCGCCAGTTGGTGGTGCCGGTAGCGGAACATCGGCCGCAGCGCGAAACCCGGTACGACGGTGTCGATTCGGTCGGTAAGCCGGGTACGACCGTCGCCGAGATCCTCGAACTCGTGGTGGTGCCGCCAGCGCACCAGCGCCCACGCGGGCAGCGACGCCGGCCCGCCGCGGTCGATGGTGTCGACGAACCGGCGGGGCGGGTCGTACTGGTCCGGTTGGTGCTGGGCGACCCAGCGCAGCCCGCCGGGAAGGCGCAGTTCGGCCCGTCCGTCGGCGAGTGAGAGCGCCTCGGCGCGCACCCGCATCGACTGCCAGGGCGGCGAGAGCCGGTGGATCGCCCCCGGCCGGGCGTGCCAGGCGAACACGTCGTCGCGCGGCGCATCGAACACGCTGGAATAGGTCAGGCTCATATCGGCGACCCTAGAGTGCGGCGCGCCGGGTTAGGCTTCCGGCATGCGAACCGCGCGGGTGGTGGCCGCGGGCGTCTGTGGCGTCACCCTCGGCGTGTTGAGCGCGGTGCCGGCCCAAGCCGGGCCCTACAGCACGGATTTCACCAGCCCGTCGGGCAATATCAACTGCGCCATCTGGGAATCCGGCCACGACATCGCACCCCATGTGCGCTGCGACCTCAAAGAACGCACCTTCGCTCCACCACCGCGCCCCACCGACTGCGCAATGGGTCCGTGGGCGAAGAGCGTGACCCTCAAACGAGGCGAACCCGCCGAGTTCCACTGCATCTCCGATTCGGTGATCAGCGCCGACGCCGTGGTGCTGGAGTACGGCCGCGAGATCAATGCCGAGGGGTTCGACTGCCGCAGCCGGGCCGACGGCATCACCTGCACCGACGCGACCACCGGCAACGGCTTCCGGCTGGCGCGGGACTCTTACGAGTTCTACTGATCCGGTTCGGTCGGTTCTCCTCCGGGCCAGGTGCCCGGCATCATCGGCAGTCCGGCCGAGCCGTCGAGGTGGGCCAACCCGCTCGCCGTGATCGAGGCCGTGTCGCCGAGGGTGCCGGCGAATCCGAACCGACCCGCTCCGTGATCGGAGGCCCACGCCGCAGTGTCGGGAACCGGTGGATCGGGTTCATCGGGTGCGGCAAGGTATTCGAAGCGGTAGCCGCGGTCGATCACCCCCGGCCGGCGCTGCCGGGTTGGTCGTCGGGAACCGGTAGCCGACCGCTCGGCGGCCTCGGCCACACCGGCCGGGACCGGCGCCTGCTCCCGGGCGCGGGCCCGCATGCGCACACCGGGCTCGGGGTCGGGAGTCGCGCCCACGAGGTAGGGCAGGAATCCGCCCGGTGGGGCGCCGGGCGGCGGCGCCGCACCGGCGAACCCCGGCGCGGTCACCGGCGTCCCCGGTGCCGACGCCGGTAACGGTGCAGCACCCGGCGGCGGCGCCGCGGCGGCGACCGGCTGGGTCACCGGGACCTCCGGTGCGCCCGCGGGCACCGGGGCCGGTGTGACGGGTGCGGACGCCGGCGCCTGCACATCGGCGAGTTGGGCCAGACCCGCCAGGCCCGCAACGCCGCTGAAGCCCGGCAGGATCCCGATGGGTGGGACCAACGCGAACATCGCCTCGGTCAGATCGGTGATCTGCGGCGCGAAGGTGAGCGCGACTTCGCCTGCCCAGTGCGGGACTTCGGTGATCAGCACCGGGTCGGTGAGCAGATGGGTGATCGCTCCTGCCGGGTCGGTGGGAAACCCGCTGAGATCGGTGCCGATGGCTTGGGCGACGTCCCCGATGCGGGTCTCCCACCAACTCAGCTTGGTCGGGCCGCCGTCGTCGTCTTGGCTCTTGCCGGGGGTAGCGGCCTTCACGATCCGCGGCGCCGGGCTCACCTGTGGACTCGCCGCGACCGCGGTCGACGACGCGGCGTGATAGGCGGTCATCGTCGCCGCCGCCTGGACCCACATCCGCAGGTAGTCGGCTTCGTTGACCGCGATCGGTATGAGGTTGATGCCGAAGAAGTTCGTCGCCACCAGCACTGCGTGCACCGCGTGGTTGGCGGCCAACTCGGCGAGGGTGGGCATTGCGGCCAGCGCGGCCACATACGCGGCCGCGGCGGTCTCATGACCGGTCGCGGTGGCGCCGGCCGCTGCGGCGGCCTGGCCCAGCCACGCCAGATACGGCAGATGCGCCGCGACATAGGATTCCGCTGTCGGCCCCTGCCAACCACCGGTCTGTACGGCCGCCAGGGTGGCGCTGAGTTCGTCGGCGACAGCGACGTATTCGGCGCCCAGCGCACGCCACGCAAGCGCCGCACTCAGCAGGGTTGGGCTGCCCGGGCCGCTGCTCAGTGCCGCGGAATGCACTTCCGGTGGCGAGGCGATCCACAGCGGCGCGGTCATCGGCGTGGGGTCCGAGCCCGACCGGCGCGGTGTCCCCTCTTCGCCGGGCGCACCACCGTGTCGGTGAGTGAGGTCATGGCGGGTCCTCCGCGCTCCCGGATGGTCGGGTGATCGTCGTCAACCCGTGTGACCCCAGCCTAGGGACGCAATATCCGCATATGCTGTTTTTTAACTATTTATATCCTGCATATACGGTTATCTGTTGACGGTGAGGAACCCGGTCAGCAGTAGCGCCCGGGTCAGTTCGATCTGCTGTCCGCACCGCAACCCCGGCAACTCGCCGACCCGGAACGGCGTTCGCCGGTCGACCACGAACCGTAGTGCCTCGCCATGATCGGGGCCGCGGCTGAGCAGCATCTGCGCGAACTGCAGAGCGACGCCGTTCGGCAGCGCGACCACCCGCGCGTACAGCGGGTGATGCTTGCGCACCTCGGTGTCGGCGTCGAGATCGACCGCGCTCGGCACCGTCGGCACCGGTGGCGAAGGAGCGCGACGGGCCAGAATGTTCGCCAGTGCGGCCACCCCGTCGGCCACCGCGTCCGGTTCCACAACAGCGGGCACCGTCGTCGCCAGCAGCGCAGCCACCTGCCGACGCAGGTCGACGTCGTCGAGGTAGCGGGGTGGAAGACGCTCGTGCAGACGATCGTCGCGGATGCTCAGCGCGTGCAGGACATGGGTCAGCACCGTGAGCACGGTGGGCGCGTGCACGCCGACGGTCAGATGCATCGAGGTCTCGGTGTCGGATTCGGCGGCGTGCGGACGCCCCCGCGGCAGATACAGCACATCCCCGGGCCGAAGGCGAACGTCGGTCGGGGCGGGCAGCGCCGCCCCCACGAGTTGTTCGTGGCGCTGCATGACATGCGGGGGCACCGGGTGTTCACCGTAGAGATGCCAGAGTTTCGAGCCGTGCAGCTGCAGCACCAGGACGTCGTGCGGGTCGTAGTGCGGGACGAACCCGGTGGCCGCCGGCGGTGTCAGGTAGGCGTTGACCTGGACCGGGAAGTTCAGTTCGACTTCCAACGCGTGCGCAAAAGTGGCGATCCCGCGCGCGTAGCGTTCCAGCTTGTTCACCACGACGGTGTAGCCGCGGTCGAAATCGGCCCGCACGAGCGGCCGGTCGAGGCTCCCGTCGCCCCGCCGGTAGTGCTCCGGCTCCCGGCTGTCGTCACCCCGTACCAGGCGCAGGGTTGCCGGGTCCGCGGCCACCCGCTCCAGCAGCTCCTCCAGCCCGGCCGGTGCGGCCACCACGGAATCGAACCAGCCCGGTTGGTCGCGACTGATGTGATGGTGCCGCACGCCCCAGATGTGGTCGAAGAAGCCCTGCACCGTCAGCGGGTGCAGCAGCTGAGCCAGAACGGAATCGACCGTGGCGCCTCCCGGGGCGTGAGGGCCGGACGCCCGGCCGGGAATGCAGCCTACTCCGGAATTCTGGGTGCCCTTGCCCGCCAGCGGTTTCGGCCCCGGGTGCCGACGTCGCGACCCGCGGTCACATGTTGATCATGTGACCGACCAGGCCGTGGAAGCACTCTTGCAGCGCCTCGGACATGGTCGGGTGAGTGTGCACGTTGCGGGCCAGTTCGTTGGCGGTCAGGTCCCACTTCTGGGCGAGCGTGAGCTCGGGAAGCAGTTCGGACACGTCGTGGCCGATGAGGTGCCCGCCGAGCAGTTCGCCGTAGCGGGTGTCGGCGATGAGCTTGACGAACCCACTCGGGTCGCCCGCGCCGTGCGCCTTCGCGTTGGCGGTGAACGGGAACTTCGCGACCTTGATGTCGTAGCCCTCCTCGCGGGCCTGCTCCTCGGTGAGACCGAAGCTGGCGACCTGCGGCTGGCAGAAGGTGGCGCGCGGCATCATCCGGTAGTCGCCCAAGGTCATCGTCTCGGCGCCGCCGATGGTCTCGGCGGCCACCACGCCCTGGGCTTCGGCGACATGCGCCAACTGCAGCAACCCGGTCACGTCACCGATCGCGTAGATGTGGTCGACGCTGGTGCGCATGTACTCGTTGACGCCGATGCCGCCGCGCTCGGTCAACTCCACGCCGGCCTCCTCGAGGCCGTAGCCCTCGACGTTGGGGGCGAAGCCGATGGCCTGCAGGACCTTGTCGGCGGTGAGCGTCTCGGTTTTGCCGTCCTTGCTGACCGTGACGGTGACCCGGTCGCCGTCGTCGCTGATGTCTTCGACTTTGGTGGCGGTGCGGATGGTGACACCGAGCTTCTTGAACTGCTTCTCGATCTCCTTGGAGACGTCGGCGTCCTCGTTGGGCAGGGCGCGCGGCAGGAATTCGACCATGGTGACGTCGACGCCGTAGCTGGCCAGGATGTAGCCGAACTCCATGCCGATCGCGCCGGCGCCGGCGATGACGATGGAGTCGGGCAGGTCACGGGTGAGGATGAGCTTCTCGTAGGTGACGACGTTCTCCGACAGCGAGGTTCCCGGCACGAGTCGGGTGCTGGAGCCGGTCGCGATGATCGCGTTGTCGAACGTCAGCTCCTCGGTGCCGCCGTCGTTGAGCTCCACGCTGAGCGTGCGCGGGTCGGTGAAGCTACCGCGGCCCTGGTACTCGGTGATCTTGTTCTTCTTCATCAGGTAGTGCACGCCGGATACCCGGCCGTCGGCGACCTTGCGGCTGCGGTCGAAGGCCACGCCGTAGTCGAAGGTGACCTCACCGTTGATGCCGAACAGCTCGGCGTCCTTGGTGAACACCTGCGCCAACTCGGCGTTGCGCAGCAGCGCCTTGGAGGGGATACAGCCGACGTTCAGACAGACTCCGCCCCAGTACTTCTGCTCGACGACAGCGGTTTTCAGCCCGAGCTGGGCGGCGCGGATCGCCGCGACGTACCCGCCGGGACCGGCTCCGAGGACAACGACGTCATAGTGGCTAGTCACCCGTTCACCTTATCGGTGCGCCGGGGCCCCCGGCAGCCCAGCTGGCGGGTTGGCTCAATACGGCAGGATCCCGAGCAGGCAGCGTCCGCCGAGCTGCTCGCTCACCTGGCAGTAGTAGTGGCCGTACAACGGCGCGGCACCGATCACCGACGCGGCGATCGCGCTGGTCAACGCGAGAGCGGTCGCCGCGACCAACGGTTTGCTGCTCATCATCGCCAGGATCAGCCCGGCGACGGTGCAGGCGACGACATAGACCAACGTGACGAAGACCGCCGGCGTCTTGTCGATCAGATCGACCCACCAGTAGTAGAGCCCCAGCCCGATCGCCATCGCCGGCAACCACACCGCGGCGAACACCAGCACCAGCTTCCACCATTTCAGGTAGCTGTACTGGCCCGGCACCACCACCGACCGGGCCGGCACCGCGGCGATCTCACCGGTGTCGGCGTCGGCGTCGGTGTCGGGGGTCGCCGGCGCGACGAGGGCATCGTCGGGGCCCTCGGGCTCGAATTCGTCGGCGAGGTCGGCTTCGAGGTCGGCCACCCCGTCGGAGTCGGCCTCGGCCTGCGACCAGGCGCGGGCATCACCCTGCGACCACGATCCCGAGTCGGCGTCGGCCCAGGTCTCCGGTTCGGGTTGGGCGCTCAGCTGCCCGGAATCGACGCTCTCGGCGAGTTCGGCGTCCGCTTCGGCCGCCAACGGCTCGGGGAACGGTCCGGAGTCGAAGATCGGCGCCGCGGTCGGCTCGGTCTGCGGCAGCGATTCGGGATCGACTGTGCGGTCGGCTTCCCGATCGGGTTTGTCAGCCACCCTGCACCACCTCGAGCGCCGCGAGGGCGCCGAACCAGCCGGGCGCCACCGCCAACACGAACGCACCCAGCGCCGTCATCCACCGGCGTCCCGACGTCGCGACCATCAGCACACCGGCCGCGCTGGGCACCCCGACCACCAGCGCGATCACCACGTCGGGACGCACCGGGGTGTGGACGAGCTTGGTGACGCCGATGCCGACGACGATGCCCACGGCGACACCGAGCAGCATGGCGCTGGCCAGGACCCAGGGGCGTGGCAGGGGAATCACACCGTCGACTTTACTGCGCATGTGCGCCGCTAGCGCGGCACCGACGCGGCGCGCCCCCCGTTGTCCCGGTCGGCGCCGGTAACGATCGGCTGGGCAGCGAGCTCGGCGGTCTCCTCGTCGGTGAAGGTCCGGCCGCGGGTCAGGAACCGTTGTCCCTCGGGGGCTTCCAGGCTGAAACCGGCTCCGCGGCCGGGTACCGCGTCGATGATGAGCTGGGTGTGCGCCCAGGCCACGAACTGCGGCCCGGAGATCCATACCGGGACACCGTGCTCGCCGGTCTGGCCGCCGACGTCGAGGGTGCCCAGCAGGACGTCGCGGTCACCGATCAGGAACTCCCCGTCGGGGTAGCACATCGGTGCCGATCCGTCGCAGCAGCCGCCGGACTGGTGGAACATCACCGGCCCGTGCTGGTCCTGCAACCGCGTCAGCAGGTCCGCGGCGGTCTCGGTGATCACCACCCGCGCGGTCATCAGAACAGGCCCTGCGCCTTGTCACTGTAGGAGACCAGCAGGTTCTTGGTCTGCTGGTAGTGGTCGAGCATCATCTTGTGGTTCTCCCGGCCGATGCCGGACTGCTTGTAGCCGCCGAACGCGGCGTGCGCCGGATAGACGTGGTAGCAGTTGGTCCAGACCCGGCCGGCCTTGATGTCGCGGCCGGCCCGGTAGGCGGTGTTGATGTCGCGACTCCACACCCCGGCGGCCAGCCCGTAGAGGGTGTCGTTGGCGGTCGCGATGGCGTCGTCGTAGTCGGTGAACGAGGTGACGGTGACGACCGGGCCGAAGATCTCCTCCTGGAAGACCCGCATCGAGTTCTGCCCCGCGAAGATCGTCGGCTGGATGTAGTAGCCGCCGGACAGGTCGCCGCCGAGGTCGGCGCGCTCCCCGCCGGTCACCAGCTTGGCGCCCTCCTGTTTGCCGATCTCGATGTAGGACAGCACCTTCTCGAACTGGTCATTGGAGGCCTGGCTGCCGATCATGGTGTGCGGGTCCAGTGGGTCACCCTGCCGGATCGCCTTGGTGCGGATCGCCGCCAGCTCGAGGAACTCGTCGTAGATGTCCTCCTGCACCAGCGCCCGGGACGGGCAGGTACACACCTCACCCTGGTTGAGCGCGAACCCGGCGAACCCCTCCAGCGCCTTGTCCTGGAAGGCGTCGGAGGCGGCGAGCACGTCGGAGAAGTAGATGTTCGGGCTCTTGCCGCCCAGTTCGAGGGTGACGGGGATGATGTTCTGGCTGGCGTACTGCATGATCAGCCGGCCGGTGGTGGTCTCGCCGGTGAACGCGATCTTGGCGATCCGGTTGGAGGAGGCCAGTGGTTTGCCGGCCTCGGCGCCGAAGCCGTTGACGACGTTGACCACGCCGGGCGGGATCAGGTCGCCGATCAGGCTCATCAGGTACATGATCGACGCCGGGGTCTGCTCGGCGGGTTTGAGCACCACGGCGTTGCCCGCGGCCAGCGCCGGGGCGAGCTTCCAGACCGCCATGAGCAGCGGGAAGTTCCACGGGATGATCTGACCGACCACGCCGAGCGGTTCGTGGAAGTGGTAGGCGACGGTGTCCTCGTCGATCTGGGAGAGGGTGCCCTCCTGAGCGCGGATGGCACCGGCGAAGTAGCGGAAGTGGTCGACCGCGCCGGGCAGGTCGGCGGCCAGCGCCTCGCGGATCGGTTTGCCGTTGTCCCAGACTTCGGCGACGGCCAGCGCCGGCAGGTTCTCCTCGATGCGGTCGGCGATCTTGTTCAGGATCACCGCGCGTTCGGCCGGGGCGGTCTTGCCCCACGCCGTGGCCGCGGCGTGCGCGGCGTCGAGGGCCTTGTCGATGTCGGCGGCGTCGGAGCGGGCGACCTCGCAGAACACCTCCCCGGTGACCGGGGTGGGGTTCTCGAAGTAGCGGCCCGCCGCCGGCGGCACCCACTGCCCGCCGATGTAGTTGTCGTAGCGGGACTGGTAGCTCATCAGCGCATCCGGGCTGCCGGGGCGCGCGTAGACGGTCATCTCACCACTCCTCGTCGTCGCTGCGCGCCGAGGGCATCGACCGTGATCCGGGGGTGGCCTCGCTCGCGCGGTGTTATGCACCTCACACTACCGCCGCGGCGCCGGGCCGGCCCGGCTACCGGACTACAGTTCCCCGGCCAGGTAGCGGGCCCGGCACTCCCGCCGGGCGAGTTTGCCGCTGGTGGTGCGCGGGATCCGGCCGGCACTGACCAGCCGGACGTCGGCCACCGGCACGGCGTGGTGCCGGGAGACCGCCGCCCGGATCGCCTCGATGACCGGTTCCGGATCGGTGCGCCCGGCCCCGGTGCCACGCTCGGCGATGATCACCAGTTCCTCGCCGCCGCGCGCGCCGGGCACCGAGAAGGCGGCGACGTAGCCGGTGCGCACCGCGGTGGACGCCGCGCCGACGGTGGCCTCGATGTCCTGCGGGTAGTGGTTGCGCCCGTCGACGATCACCAGGTCTTTGATGCGGCCGACGATGTAGAGCTCGTCGTGCAGGTACATGCCCAGGTCGCCGGTGCGCAGCCAGGCGGCGCCGACCGGCGCGCCCTCGGCGTGACTGCCGGAGTCCAGCCGGGTCTGCAGTTTGTTCTCGAAGGTGAGCGCGGTCTCCTCCGGGCGGCGCCAGTAGCCGCGGCCGAGGTTGTCGCCGTGCAGCCAGATCTCCCCGACCCGTCCGTCGGGCAATTCGGTGTCGCTGTCGGTGTCGACGATGACCGCCCATTGGCTGCGCGCCACCCGGCCACAGGACACCTGGGCGACCGCGGTGGGCGCATCGGCGGCCACCTCCACCGCCCGACCGGCCCCCAGGGCCTCCCGATCGAGGTAGGTGGCCGTGGCCCGGGCGGCGGGGTCGATGGTGGAGACGAACAACGTCGCCTCGGCCATCCCGTAGGACGGTTTCACCGTGGTCGCCGGCAAGCCGTAGGGCGCGAACGCCTCGGTGAACCGCTGGATCGAGTCGATGTTGACCGGTTCGGAACCGTTGATCAGCCCCACCACGTTGCTCAGGTCGAGCTCCTCGCCGGGCTTCGGCCGACCGCGCTGCGCGGCCAGCTCGAAGGCGAAGTTGGGTGCCGCGGCGATCGTCCGCCCGTAGCGGGACTGCTCGGCGAGCTCGCGGATCCACCGGTGCGGCCGGCGCACGAACGCGGTCGGCGACATCAACGTGATGTGTCCGCCGCACACGGCCGGGAACATGATCATCAGCAACCCCATGTCGTGGAAGAGCGGCAGCCAGCTGACACTGCGGCTGGTCCAGTCCACCCCGACCGACATGATCATCTGGATCAGGTTGGTGAACACCCCGCGGTGGGTGATCTCCACTCCGGCCGGGGTGCGGGTCGACCCGGAGGTGTACTGCAGGTAGGCGATGTCGTCGGTGCCGATCGTCGCCGGGGTGTAGCCGGCGCCGACGGCGTCCGGCAGCGCGTCGATCGCGAGGACGCGGGGCCGGCGGGTGGGCGCGATGGCGCGCACGATCGGCTGCACGGTGTCGGCCACCTCGGCGGTGGTCAGCACGACCGTCGGCTCGGCGTCGGCCAACACGGCGTGCAACCGATCGGATTGGCCGGGTAGTTCGGGGGCGAACAGCGGGACCGCGATGCCGCCCGCGGCGATCGCGGCGAAGAAGCCCACCACGTAGTCGACACCTTGCGGCGCCAGGATCGCCACCCGGTCACCGGGGGCGCTGATCTGCTGCAACCGGGCGGCCACCGCCCGCAGACGCGCACCGAGCCGGTCCCAGGACAATTCGACGGCCCGCCCGTCGGCGGTGTGACGGTAGTCGAGGTAGCGGTAGGCGGTCGTGGCGGCGAGGTCGGCGACGTTGGCCTCGAGAACCGACACCAGGGTGGCGCCGTCGGGGATGACGATGTGGCCTTCGGAGTCGAGGAAGTCGGCAAGCTCGGGCTTACGCACCGCGAAACTTGTGGCAACTCTCTGATTCATAAGGACAGAATAAGAGTTCTATCTGTGAAATCCAGTTACATGTACATAACAGTCTGGTGATTTTCGCCACGACTCGACGGTGGTCGAGACGGCCCCCACCTCCCCCTTTCCTTCGGCCTTCGCCTCGGCGGTCACAATGAGGGCCGTGAACACCGACCCGCATCTCTGGCTGGAGGACATCACCGGCGACGCCGCCCTGGACTGGGTGCGCGCCCACAACGCCCCGACCGTCGAACGGTTCGCCGGCCCGGAGTTCGACGCCCTGCGCACCGCGGCGCTGGAGGTGCTCGACACCGACACCCGCATCCCCTACGTGCGACGGCGCGGCGAGTTCCTCTACAACTTCTGGCGGGACGCGCAGAACCCGCGCGGGCTGTGGCGCCGCACCACGCTGGAGTCCTACCGCCGCGATCACCCGGACTGGGAGGTGCTCATCGACGTCGACGCGCTGGGGCGCGACGACGACGTCAACTGGGTATGGGCCGGCGCCGACGTCATCGAACCCGAGCACGACCGCGCGCTGGTCAGCCTGTCCGCCGGCGGCTCCGACGCCGCGATCGTCCGCGAATTCGACCTGACCACCTGCCAGTTCGTCGCCGACGGATTCGAGCTCCCGGAGGCCAAGACGCATCTCACCTGGCTGGACGGCGACACCGTCCTGGTCGGCACCGACTTCGGCGCGGGGTCACTCACCGAGTCCGGTTATCCGCGGGTGGTCAAACGCTGGCGCCGGGGGCAGCCGCTCACCGCCGCTGAGACCGTGTTCGAAGGCGCCGCCACCGATGTCGCGGTCACCGCCCGCTGCGACCGCACCCCCGGCTTCGAGCGCACCTTCCTCACCCGGGCCGTCGACTTCTTCAACGACGAGGTCTATCAGCTGCGGGAATCGCCCGGCGGCGACGAGTTGATCCGGTTGGACGCCCCGACCGACGCGTCGGTCTCCGCACACCGGCAGTGGCTGCTGATCGAGCTGCGCTCCGACTGGACCACACCGACGGCCTCCTATGGTGCGGGCTCGCTGCTGGCCGCCGACTACGACGACTTCCTCGCCGGCACCGCCGAACTCACGGTGGTGTTCGAACCAGACGACCACACCGCGCTGCACCACTACGCCTGGACCCGCGACAAGCTGGTGCTGGTCACCCTCGCCGACGTGGCCAGCCGGGTGCAGATCCTCACCCCCGGCAGCTGGCGAGCCGACCCGGTGCCCGAGGTGCCGGCCAACACCAGCGTTGTGGTGGTCGCCGCCGACGACGACGGCGACGAGATCTTCATCGACTACAGCGGTTTCACCAACCCGTCCCGGCTGTTGCACGGCCCCGCCGGCGGGCCGCTGCACCAGATCAAGGCCGCGCCCGCGTTCTTCGACAGCGCGAACATCACGGTCACCCAGCATTTCGCGACCTCGGCGGACGGGACCGCGATCCCCTATTTCGTGGTGCGTCCCGACGGAGCGGCAGGCCCGACCCTGCTCGGCGGTTACGGCGGGTTCGAGGTAGCCCGCACTCCCGGCTATGACGGCGTGCTGGGCCGGCTGTGGCTGGCCCGCGGCGGCACCTACGTGCTGGCCAACATCCGCGGTGGCGGCGAATACGGTCCGCGCTGGCACACCCAGGCCATGCGGGAGGGCCGGCATCTGGTGGCCGAGGATTTCGCGGCCGTCGCAGCCGACCTGGTCGAGCGGGGCATCACCACCGCCGAGCGCCTGGGCGCCCAGGGCGGCAGCAACGGCGGGCTGTTGATGGGCATCATGCTCACCGCCTACCCGCACCTGTTCGGGGCGCTGGTGTGCAGCGTTCCACTGCTGGACATGCGCCGCTATCACCGGCTGTTGGCCGGGGCGTCCTGGGTCGCGGAATACGGCGACCCCGACGATCCCGCCGAATGGGAATTCATCGCGAAATACTCGCCGTACCACAATATTTCAGCGTCCGCCGAATACCCGCCGGTGTTGATCACCACTTCCACCCGCGACGACCGGGTGCACCCCGGGCACGCGCGGAAGATGACCGCCGCCCTCGAGGAGGCCGGCCACCGGGTGCGCTACTACGAGAACATCGAGGGTGGGCACGCCGGCGCCGCGGACAACGCGCAGGTGGCATTCCGGTCGGCGCTGAGCTTCTCATTCCTGTGGGAGATGCTCGGCGGCGCAGGCTAACCGCTGCGGCGCAGCCCGCCGAGCACACCGGTCAGCACGCCGACCGCCACCAGGATCCCGCCAGCGGCCAGGGTCAGGTTCAGCCAGAGATGCAGGCTCGCCACCGCGTGATCGACCATGATCTCGGCGATCCTGCGGATGTCCCCGGCGGTGGTGTTGAGGACCGCATCGAGACGGCCGCGCCCGACCTCGATCCCGGCCCACCCGCCGGCGCCGACCAGTAGTGCCGACACCCCCAACCAGGCCAGCGCACGGCCGCGCCTGCGAGCCATCGCGACCACGCCGAGCGCGGCCGCCGCGGCGAGCACGCTCGCGCCGATGCTCACCACCGGTCCCCACACCCGCAGGGCACGCAGTTGCCCGGACCGCAGCGCCTCGGGCGTCGCGGTCACCGGCACGGTCACCGTCGCCGGCACCTCGCCGATGAAGGGTCGAAAGGCGCTGTCTTCGAGCATCGGTGCCACATCGATGCTCAGGTCCTCGCCCTGACCCGCACCGGTGAACAGCCACCGGTGCGCAGCGCGGTTGACGTGCGCGAACTGGGCCGGAAAATCCGGACCGGCGGTGTAGGCGGCAGCCACGTCGTGCACCTGCAGGCTGTCGGTACCGTCGGCGTCGGAGACCCGCATCGCCTGGGTGGTCAGCTGCGCGGCCACCGCGGCCTGCAGACCCGGGTCCTCCGCCGCCTCGGCGGCCAGCGAACCGTAACCGTCGGTGTCGACGAGGTGACGCTGCGCCCACACTCCGGGGACCGCCACCGCCAGCGCAGCCGTGGCGATCAGCCACAGCACTGCCGTGGCGAGCAGTCGCACTACTTGGCGACGCGGCGCGGCCGCGCCAGCGCCACGCGGGTCATGAGCTTGTTCATCCGCGTCAGCGCCTTGAACGAGTTGTGGTAGTAGTTGCCGCCGGCGCCGGCGTTGGTGCGCGGGATGACGACGGTCTCCTGGCGGCAGAACTTCCGGATGCCGTCGACGCCGCCGAAGCGGGCACCGATGCCGGAGGTCTTCCAACCGCCCATCGGCGCGGTGGTGCACATCAGGTTGGTGATGACGTCGTTGACGTTGACCGCGCCGCAGTCCAGTTGCAGCGCGATGTCGCGGGCGCGGTCGTGGTCGCGGGAGAACACCGAGGCGCTCAGCCCGTAGGGGCTGGCGTTGGCCAACCGGATCGCCTCCTCGACCGTCGCGACCTTCATGATCGGCAGGGTCGGTCCGAAGGTCTCCTCGGTCATACACGCCATCGAGTGATCGACGTCGACCAGCACGGTCGGCGGGTAGAAGCTACCCGGGCCCTCGGTGCGCTTGCCGCCGGTGAGCGCGCGTGCCCCGGCAGCCTGGGCGTCGCGCACGTGACGTTCGGTGACGGCCAGTTGCTCGTCGTTGATCAGCGCACCGAAATGGGTGCCCTCGCCGGCCCCGACCTGCAACGCCTCGACGTCGCGCAGCACCGCGCTGACGAACTGGTCGTAGACCGGCTCGAGGACGTAGACCCGTTCGACCGAGACGCAGGTCTGTCCGGCGTTGAACATGCCTCCCCACACCGCGGCGTGGGCGGCCAGATCGATGTCGGCGTCCTCCAGCACGATCATCGGGTCCTTGCCACCCAGTTCGAGACTGACCGGGGTGAGCCGGCGCGCGGCACGCTCCATCACCTTCACACCGGTGGCGCTCGATCCGGTGAACTGCACGTAGTCGGCGTTGTCGATGACCGCTTCGGAGACCTCGCGGGCCCCTTGGGCCAAGGTGAACACTTCCGGGCCGCCGGATTCCAGCCAGCCGCGGCGCAGCAGTTCGGCGGTCAGCGGCGTGCGCTCGGAGGGTTTGAGCAGCACTGCGCACCCGGCCGCCAGCGCGCCGATCGCGTCCATCATCGCGTTGGCGACCGGGTAGTTCCACGGCGCGATGATGCCCACGACCGGACGCGGCCGGTAGTGGACGCTGATCTTCTTGATCGCCAGCAGCTTCGACGGGGCGGGGCGCTTCTCGGGCGCCATCGCCTTCTCCATCGTCTTGATCACGTAGGACAGGATCATGATCAGCAGCGGCACTTCCTGGACCGCGTCGGTCTTGGACTTGCCGGTCTCGGCGATCAGCAGGTCCTCGATCTCCTCCCGGTGCTCGCCGAGCCACACCGCGAAGCGCGCCAGTGTCTTGGCGCGGCCCTTGGCGCCGCGTTGTTCCCATTCCCGTTGCGCGGCGCGCAGCCCCGCGGCGATCTCGGGGATGGCGGCCGGATCGGTCCAGGTCACCTGCCCGGCGACCTCACCGGTGGCCGGGTTGTGAATGGTTCCGGTGTGTGGGGTCTGCAGGTCAGAAGTCGCGGTCATGACACCATGCTAACCGCCGGATGTGATCTCCGTTACCGTGCCCTCGACGGGTGTCAAGTCGGTGCGATGCCGCGGAGGTAGGCAGCCTGGCCCAGATGCTGGGCGCAGTCGTCGACGATGCTGACCAGCCGTACCCCGGCGGTGACCGGCGGGTCCCAGTTGCGGTCCACGATCCGGCCGAGTTCGGCGGCGTCGACCCCGCCGAGATAGTCCAGCGTCGCCGCGTGCACCGCGCGGTAGTAGCCGGCCAGCAGTTCGGCCGGCGCGCGGACCTTGCCGACCTGCTCGGGGGTGTGGCCGTATCCGGTGTCGTCGCGGTCCAGGTCGAGGCCGAAACGGTCCACCCACTCACTCCACACCTGGGTGGTGCCGGCGATGTCGGCGATCTGGAAATCCTGCCCCCGCGCCGAATGCCACAGCAGCCAGGCGATGCTGTTGGCCGAGTCGGTGGGGCGGTAGTCGGCGATCTTGTCGGGCAGGCCCTCGGTGAGCGCGTCGGCGTGCTCGATGAGCCGGGTGAACGCGTCGCGCAGCAGGGCCTGGATGGCGTCGGTTTCACTCATGGGCTCGACGCTACGCCCGCCTCACACCGTGACGGTGTAGCCCAGGTCGACGTCGCAGGCCGCCCGCCCGCCGCGAATCCCGAAGTTCTCCTTGGTGTTCTCCCGGACCACGATCGCGACGTGGTCACCCGGGATGCCCAACGCGGCGAGACGTTCGACGATGCCGCGGTAGAGCGCGCGTTTGGCCTGCAGTGAGCGGCCGGCGAAGCAGTCGATAGTGACCAGCGTGTACCGCTCGGGGTCGGCGAGCTTCGCCGGGCAGGCGAACCGGTGCGGTTCGTGGACCAGTAGTCGCACGCAGCGGCCGTCGGCGGGCACGTCGAACGCGGCCATCAGCGCGGCGTGCACCGCCTCGATCAGCGCCGTTTCCTCGTCGCGGGAGTAAGTCCGGCGGATCTCGATCACGGAGTTGGGCATACCGCGATCATCACATGCCGCGGCCACGGATCACCCCGGTACCAGCGCGGCGACCAGGAGATCGAGGCGCTCATGGACATAACCGGGACGCAACCGATGATCGCGGTCCAGGGTGACCAGCCCGTGCAGCGCCGCCCACACCACCTCGGCGTAGGTGTCGACATCAGCGGTCCCGGCGACCAGCGCGACCACTTCCCGCAGCGCGGCGAACGCGTCGGTCAGCGCCGCCGGGGTGTCTTCGGCACCGAAGTGCAAAGTGGACGACCGGGTGAACATCGCGTCGTAGAGAGCCGGGTGCTCGACGGCGAAGCCGACGTAGGCGGCGGCGAGCCGGCGCAGCGCCTCCGCGCCGCTGGACGCGCCGGCACCGGCGGCGCGCAAGGCCTCGGCGAGTTCGCCGAATCCTTCCAGCGCGACCGCCGCCACCAGCTCGTCCATGCAGCCGAAATGCGCATACAGCACCGGTTGGCTGTACTCGACGGCCGCGGCGAGGCGGCGCGTGGTGACCGCCTCCCAGCCTTCGGCGGCAGCGAGTCGCCGCGCGGCCGCGACGATCGCGTCTCGGCGGGCCGCCCGGTAGCGGGCGCGTCGGTCCGAGATAGCCATGGCAAGAATATAGCGCCGCTAGAAAAATTAGCGATGCTATTGCCAGTTCGACGCGACGCGGCTAGCGTTGCTAGCGATTCTAGCGTCGAATGTAAGGCGGCTGACGATGACAGAACCGGGTCAGGCCCCGACCCTGGTCGCGCTGCTGGGGGTGGCGGTGCTCTTCGGCACCGACATGTTCTGCGCGGTGGTGTTGCGGCCCGCGCTGGCCCGCCTCGATGATCCGGCGTTGACGGCGACCGCCGGCTACCTGCACCTCTACGGGGATCGCCGGATGCCGTTCTTCGGGGTGCTGGGCGCCGCCGGGGCAGCAATCAGCGCAGTCGCGGCCGTGCTGGCCGGCCATCCGCTGCGAGCGGTGACCGCGGGAATCGCGGTGACACTGATGGCGGTCTGGCTGCTGCTGTATCTGCGGGTGAGCGCACCGATCAACCGCGCCTTGACCGCGGCCGCCACCGGCAGTGGACCGGCCGTGGCGCCCCGCCGACTGCAAGCCGATTGGGACCGCATCATTTACCCGCGTGCGCTGCTGCAGGGGCTGGCGCTGGTGGCACTGTGCCTCACCCTGACCCAATGAGGACCTGACCCGATGAGGAAAGGACAGCCATGACGAGGAAGCGCTCGCTGGGACGAACTCTCATGCGTGCCGCGCCACTGTTCAACGCCCCGGTCACCGCCCTGGCCACCTCCCGGTTCAACCGGTTGCTCACCGGAACGGTGGCGCTGGTGACCTACACCGGCCGACGCTCGGGGCGCACGTTCACCATCCCGGTGGCCTACCGTCGCACCGGCGACACGGTCACCGTCGGGGTCAACCTGCCCGACGCGAAGACCTGGTGGCGCAACTTCCTCGGCGCCGGTGGCCCGCTGACACTGCGCATCGCCGGCCGGGACCACCCCGGCCATGGGGTTGCGATCCGCGACGAGTCGGGCGCCGTGCGGGTTGTCATCACGCTGACCGGTTAGCACCGCAGCCGACGTCGGCGCGTGGGCGTTGACCCACCACGACCGACTGGTCGTGATGATGGCGCTCTACACCGTCGGCGTCATGCTCTGGCTGCCCTTCGGCGCCGCCCTCTGGGCCTACCTCCGGGAACGGATCGAAGCCGGGTCGGCGCTACCGACCTGCTTCGGCACGGGGTTCGTCGGGCTGGTGCTACTCATACTCAGCGGGTTCAGTGCCTTCAACATGTTGCTTTACCGGGACCGCAGTTCCGACACCGCAACGCTGCTCTACGACCTCGCCTTCGGGCTCTTGGCGATGTCCGGCATCCCCACCGCAGTGGCCTTGACCTCGTTCGCCATCGCCGTCTATACCCGCCGGGTACTGCCGCGCTACACCGCCCACGTTGCGGCTGCGGCGGCTGCGCTACACCTGCTGTTCCTGGTGGTCTTCGGGATCCGCGGCGGTCCGCTGTCGCTGGAGAGCTACTCGATCTGGGTGATCCCGCTGTCGCTGTTCGCCTGGATCATCGTGACCGCACGCGCCATGCCGCGAGCCGCATAGGTCTGCCTTCCGGGGTCAGCCTTCCCGGAGTTTGTTCTCGTGCTGCTCGACCACCCAGCGGGCGATCTCGACGAGTTTGATGTTCGCGTTCTGCGAGGTGCGCAACAGCAGTTGGAACGCCTGCAACCCGGTGAGGCCTTCACGGTGCATCAAAATCCCCTTGGCCTGGCCGATCAGGTCGCGGTTGACCAGTGCGGACTGCAACTGCGATTCCGACATCGCCCCGGCGAGCGCGGCGGCGGCGTGCTGGGCCAAGACCTCCCCGACCATGATCGATTCCCGGTCGAAGACGCCCGGTTCGGTGCCGTAGAGGTTCATCGCGCCGAGGTTCTCCTCCCGGGCGAACAATTGGAACGCGGCCACGCTGCGCACGCCACGCTCGAGCGCCAGTCGCGCGAACCGCGGCCACCTCGTCTCGGTGCTCATGTCGTCGATCACGACCGTGTGGTGCTCGCGGACGGCGTTGATGCACGGGCCCTCCCCGAGGTTCGCCTGCGCTTCGTCGAGCTCGCCAACCAACACGTTGCTGGGCATCCGCGACTCGATCCGCCCCCGGCGGTTGAGCGAGATCCCCGCCCAGCGCGCCCCCGGCACCAGCGCGATCGCCCCTTCAACGATCACCTTCAACGTCGCCTCGGGGTCGGTCTGGCCCTGCATCTCAACGGCGAGGTCGCCGAGCAACGACGCCAGATCGGTGCCTGCCGCGCGCTCGCTCATGCCTCCTCACCGTAATCGCAGGTGGACCACGGCGGAACCGCGGCGGCGGTCCCGCGGTGCGCCTCCGACCGCCGGACGACTTGACGGCCGGAGGCTAAGCGACGCACCAGCCCGGGCTACCGCATCGCCTGTGCGGCAGGTACCCGACATCGCGCCGGTTTACTCCGAATCCGTCGAGCTGACGGTCACCGGCTCCCCGCCGCCGACAGCGTCGAGTGAAGTTCCAGGTAGACCGAGTGAAGTTCCAGGTAGGCGGAATCGCCGATTCGTCGCCGCTGAACTTCACTCGGGGCGCGGCTGGGCGCAACTCACCGCGCGGCTCGCGGCGCGCGGGGCTCAACGCTCGTCGAAGCGCGCGCCCAGGCCGTGCAGGGCGGCGGCACGGCTGATGTCACTCGGAGAGACGATGCCCACCAGCGCGCCGTCGGCCAACACCAACGCACGCCCGTCGGTGCATCCCGACAGCCGCGGCAGCAGCGCTGTCAACGCCTCGTCGGGGTGCGCGGTCGGCACCTCGGCCGGCGGGCAAGCCACCTCCCGCAGCAGCGTGGTCCCCCGCCCGTCGGGCGCGACCGCCCGGATCCGGTTGAACGTCACCAGCCCGGCCAGCCGGCCCGCGTGGTCGAGCACCGGGAAGCTGGAGTGCCGCCGCCCCAGCGCGGTGTGCTGGATGAAGTCCGCCACCGTCACATCGCCGCCGATGGTCTCGGGGTCGGCGGTCATCACGTCGCGCACCCGCACCCCGGCCAGCGCCGTCGTGGTGCGCAGCTGTTGTTCTTCGGCGTTGGCCATGGTGACCACGAACAACCCGAGCAGCACCCACCACAGCCCGCCGAATCCGGCACCGCTGATCGCTTGCAGGATGCCCAACGCGATCAGCACGAAACCGAAGATGCGACCGGCCCGGGCGGCGACCATCGTCGCCAGGTACCGGTCACCGCGCCACGCCCAGATCGCCGAGCGCAGGATCCGGCCGCCGTCCAGCGGGGCGGCCGGAATCGTGTTGAACACCGCCAGCACCACGTTGATCACCGCGAGGTAGGCGGCCACCGCCACCAGCAGTGGGGTCGCGTCAGCCTGGGTGCCCAGCCACATCAGCCCGTAGAAACCGGCGGCGATCAACAGGCTGCTGGCCGGGCCGACCGCCGAGATGCGGAAGTCGGCCCCCGGGCTGGGCGCATCCCCGCGCAGCCGGGCGATCCCGCCCAGCAGCCACAGCGTGATGCCCTCGACCTCGACACCGTTGCGTTGGGCGACCACCGCGTGGGCCAGTTCGTGCCCCAGCAGCGAGGCCACGAACAACGTCGCCGCCAGTACGGCGGACGCCAGGTACGCCGCGGTGGAGTAGCCGGGTTCGATGTGCGGAAATTGAACCGTCAGACCGGCGACCAACAGGGCCACGATCGCCAGCACACTCCAGTGCACGCCGACCGCCACCCCGGCGATCCGACCGAGCCGTACTGTCGCCTTCATCGTCGCCTCCCAGCTTCGGGCACCTGTGTTCAGGTGCCCTTGACGTTGAGCACTTGCCGCAGTTCCCCGGTGACCTCGACCAGGCCGGCCGCGTCGGCCATGACGACATCGATGTCCTTGTAGGCCTGGGGGATCTCATCGACCCACGCGTCACCGTGCCGGTATTCGACACCGGTCATGGCCGCCGCGAGATCGTCGGTGGTGAACAGTTTGCGCGCCTGGGTGCGCGAATAGCGCCGCCCGGCGCCGTGCGGGGCCGAGCACAGCGCATCCGGGTTGCCTTTGCCCCGCACGATGTAGGAGCGCGCACCCATCGACCCGGGGATCAATCCCGCCACACCCTCGTGGGCGTCGATCGCGCCCTTGCGCGTCAACCACACCTCTTTGCCACCGTGCCGCTCACGGCGGGTGTAGTTGTGGTGACACAACACCCGTTCCTTCTCGATGTGCTCGGCGTCGGCGGGGTCCACGCCCATCCAGTGGGCGAAAGCCTGCCGGAACCGGTCGGTCATCTCCGCGCGGTTCTCCAACGCGAACCGCTGCGCCCAGGTCAGCTCACGCAGGTAGGTGTCGAACTCGTCGGTCCCCTCCTCCAGGTAGGCCAGGCCCCGGTTGGGTAATTCGATGCCGCGGCGGCGCATCGACTGCTGGGCGGTGCGGATGTGGCGCTGGGCGATCTTGAAGCCGACGCCGCGACTGCCGCTGTGCAGGAAGAGCCAAACCCGACCCCGGTCATCGATGCACAGTTCGATGAAGTGGTTGCCGCCGCCGAGGGTGCCCAGTTGTAGCCGCCAGTTTTTGCTGTGCAACAGATCGACGCCGTCGTCGTCGGCCAGTAGCTCCAGGACCTCGATGCGCCCCGCGGTGAACGGGAACCGGTCGGCGCGCCGGTTGTACCGGCCCGGCGACAGCGGAATACTCGACTCGATCGAATCGCGCAGCACGGTCAGATCGCGGCCGACGATGTCGGCTTCGGTGAAGTCGGTGCGGACCGCGGCCATGCCGCAGCCGATGTCCACCCCGACCGCAGCGGGCATCACCGCGCCGAGGGTCGGGATGACAGTGCCGACCGCCGACCTCATCCCGAAATGCGCGTCGGGCATCAGCGCGACGTGCGGGTACACGAACGGCATACCGGCCGTCTGCTCGGCCTGCCGGATCGTCTGCTCATCGACCTGGCTGGCGAAATTGACCAACCGATCTGTTGTCGTCCCCATCCCTCTCACTCCCACCACCGACACCTACTGCGCCGCGGGGTGTTTCGAGCCTCGCGCCTACCAACGCAGGAGCGCGGCGACACCGTCGACGTCGCTCAACGTCCCGGCCGCCGCGCCCTCCACCGGGCTGATGCGTGCACCGGTCTCGAAGGCCCGCTCGACCAGCCGCTCGGTCAGCCGTGGCTCCTCAGCACCCGGGCGGCCGTCGGGACCGATCTCGTCGCCGCCGTAGATCGCGCCATCGGCGCCCACGGTGCCGGCGTAGCGCACCTCCGGGTCGTACACCAGCCGGTAGACCCGACCGGCGTTGAGCGCCGCGGCCACCTCGGAGAGCCCGAGGGCGGCGTTGCCGTTGCCTGCGGCGTCGCGCACCCGCTGCAGGAGCCGCTGTTCGTCGTCCTTGTGCTGGTCGTGCGCCCAAGCGCTCACCGTTGCGGTCAACGCCGCCTCATCGAGTCCGCTGAGATTGCGAGGGTCGGCGAACACCTTGTCGCGCAACGACTGAGCGAGGCCGCCCACCGCCCGCTCGGTCCAGCGCTCGCCGCCGCTGACCAGGATCCGTTCCCAGCCGCGTTCACCGGCCAGCGCGGTCAGCACGCCGGTCGCCTGGTCCAGGAACCGCTGCGTCAGATCCCGCTGGCGGGTCTGGCGCTGTTCCCGCACCGGGGTGTTGTACTGCCCCTGCGGCCCGCCGCCGATCTGCCCGGCCCGCTCGTGTGGCGCCTCGACATAGGGCTGCTCCATCCTGCTGAGCTCCCGCAGCGAACCCACCCGCCACTCGGCGATGCGGATCTCATCGGCGGACACCAGGGCGACACCGGCAGGTCGGCCTTCGTCGAGCAGTTCCAGCAGCGGGTGGATGAACGGACCGTCGTCCAGCACCACCCGGTTGCCGACCGGCATCGCGCCGTCCAGGTGCAGCGACCAGTCGCCGCTCAACGCGACGAAGGCGATCCTGCTGCGGCCCGACGCGATCGGTCCGGCCAGCGGCTGGATCTGCGGCCACACCCGCTCGAGCGCCGCGGTGGTCGCGCGCCGCTCCCCCGGCCCGGCGCCGTCCTCGCTGACCCGGCGCTGCAGTTCCCGGAACCGATTGGACAGATCGATCTCGGCGGCCTGCCGGTTGGCGTCGCCGGCCGGATCGGCGTTGACGTAAACCGACAGCACGCCGGCACTGTCGGTGCGTCCGGACAGTTCCCGCAGATCGTCCTCGTTGAGCCGCTCGATCGCGACCACGATTGCTCACCTCGATCATCTCGATAAACCCACTGGTTCTCCCTTCGACCATGCCACAACCGGGCCGACCCCGGCCGGGACCGAGCGCGGTCGCCCCGCCGCGGCCGTAGATTGGTTCCATGAGCTATGACCTGGTGATCCGCAACGGCAGCATCGTCGACGGGCTCGGCGGGCCGCCCTATGTCGGCGACGTGGCGGTCCGCGACGGGGTGATCGCCGCGGTCGGGCACGTCGACGGCGCGGGGTCCCGCGAGATCGACGCGACCGGCCTGCTCGTGACCCCCGGTTTCGTGGACCTGCACACCCACTATGACGGGCAGGCCATCTGGTCGGATCGGCTAAATCCGTCGTCGGCGCACGGGGTGACCACCGCGGTGATGGGCAACTGCGGGGTGGGGTTCGCGCCGTGCCGTGCCGAGGACCACGACGTACTGGTCGACGTGATGGCCGGGGTGGAGGACATCCCCGGGGTGGTGATGACCGACGGGCTGGACTGGAGTTGGGAGACCTTCCCGCAGTATCTGGACACCCTGGCGGGCCGTCGTCTCGACATCGACGTCGCGGTCTACCTGCCGCACTCCCCGTTGCGGGTGTACGTGATGGGCCGCCGTGGCGCCGACCGCGAACCGGCCACTGCCGACGATCTGGCCCGGATGCGGGCGCTGGCCAAAGAGGCGGTGCAGGCCGGGGCGTTGGGCTTCGCCTCGTCCCGGTTGGCCACGCACCGCACCGACAGCGGCGACCAGATCCCCAGCTTCCAGGCCGCCGAGACCGAACTCGCCGAGATCGCTCGCGGTGTCGCCGAAGGCGGCGGCGGGCTGATCCAGTTCGTACCCGATCTGCCCGGCGGCGGTTACCAACCGGTGCTCCAGCAGGTCTTCGACGCCGCCGCCGGCGCCGACCTGCCGGTCACCTTCACCCTGATCGCCGCGAACGCCGGGGACCGGGTGTGGCCGGAGGCGATCGACATGATCGAGCGGGCCAACGCCGGTTCGCAGCCGGATGCACCGCGGGTCACCGCCCAGGTGTTCCCCCGCCCGATCGGGTTGATGATCGGACTGGAGTTGACCGCCAACCCGTTCGTGCTCTACCCCTCCTACCAGGAGATCGCCGGGCTGCCGTTGGCCCAACGGGTGGCCGAGATGCGCAAATCCGAAGTACGCCAACGCATCCTGTCCGACACACCGAGCACTGTCCCGGCCAACCCGATCCTGTACATGGCGCAGGCCTGGGACTGGATCTTCCCGCTCACCGAGGCGGATCCGGGCGGCGCCGACTACGAGCCCGATCCGGCCGATTCCATCGCGGCGCGCGCCAAGGCCCGCGGCGTCTCGCCGGTCGAGGAGGCCTACGACCGAGTGCTCGACGACGACGGCCACGCCATCCTGCTGGGCGCGCTGGCGAATTTCGAGGGCGGGTCGCTCGACACGATCGGGTCGCTGTTGCGCCGCGAGGACGTGGTACTGGGCCTCGGCGACGGTGGCGCGCACTACGGGATGATCTGCGATTCCAGTTTCCCCACCTACCTGCTCACCCACTGGGCCCGGGATCGCGCCGAGGGCCGCATCGACGTGCCCGAGGCGATCCGGCAGTTGACCTCGGTTCCCGCCCGGGTCGCCGGTCTGGGCGACCGCGGCCGGATCGCGGTGGGCGCCAAAGCCGACCTGAACGTCCTCGACCACGCCGCGATGCGGCTGCACAAGCCGGTGATCACCTACGATCTGCCCGCCGGCGGCCGACGGTTGGACCAGACCGCCGACGGTTATGTGGCCACGATCGTCGCCGGTGAGGTCATCGCCGAGAACGGGACTCCGACCGCGGCCCGACCCGGCAGATTGGTGCGCGGGCGGCGCTGATCGGCGACTTAGGATAGCGGCGGACCACCGCCTGCCCCGGGAGCCCTTATGGCCTATCCGCCGTCGCCGCACGAGCCGACGATGCCGTATCCACAACACGGGGACGGCTACCAACCGGGGTACGGACCGGGATACGGACCTCAGGGCTACGGATCCGCTTATGGGGCAAGCCATCCCGGCTATGCTGGTTACGGCGGCTACCCGATGCACCCGCCGGGCGGTGGCCCGCCACCGCCGAACAACCCCCGCTGGCTGGTGTTGATCATCGTCGCGGTCGTCGCCGTGGTGTCGGTCGCGGCGGTGGCGATCTGGAAGCTCTCCGATTCGGACGGCGCGACCACCGCGGCACCGACCAGCACCACCGCGGTCACCGTCTCGCCGGCCACCACGACCACCGCGACAAGCCCGCCGAGCACCACCTCGTCGCCGCCGACGAAACCACTGTCGAGCACCTGCGATGAGCACGGCGCCGGTCCTGGACCGCAAACCCCGGCCGGGTGGGCGACGGTGAACACTCCGCGCGGCCTGGTCTACGACGTACCGCCGGAGTGGGTCATCAAGTCGTGCTCGACGTTGATCGGCTGGGAAAAGCCCTGCGACGACGGCCCGTTCGGCTACTGCCCGATCCGGACCATGAGCGGTGCGGCCGAACTGCCCGACCCGCTCTGCGAGTCCGGGCAGTTCGCGGTGACCGGTGCGCCCGGGGCGAGCAACGCCAACGACATCGATGAGGCGGTGCGCCTGGAATCCGGCCTGGTGGCCGACATCTTCACCTCCGCCGACGGAGTCGTCCCCACCGTCAGCCTCAGCGAGCCCCGCCATCTGAGCATCGGTGACACCCCCGCGGTGGAGATCGTCGCCACCGTCTCCGGCGTCGACTCCGGGGGCTGCGCCGACTCACCGGGCGGGCTGCACGTGATGGTGGCCACCACGGTGCCCGACCAGCCCGGCTCGGTGCTGTTCGTGGTCTCGATGCGGCAAGGCGGCCCCGACGACCCGGACCCGGCACTCACCGAGCAGCTCGTCGGCACGCTGCGCTTCGCCGATTGAGCCTTGCGCTCAGAGCATCCGCTTGGTCGGGGTGGAGCGGGCCACCAGCTTCGGGTCCGCGGTCACGGCGTCGCCGAGCACCGCATCGATGCGGGTGAGCGCCTCCGCCGGAATGGCGACCCCGGCCGCTTTGACGTTCTCGGCGACCTGCTCGGGCCGCGACGCCCCGACCAGGGCGGCGGCGACATTATCGTTCTGCAGAACCCAGGCGATCGCCAACTGCGCCATCGACAGCCCCAGCTCGTCGGCGACCGGGGCGAGGTCCTGCACCCGGGTCAAGGTGTCGTTGGCGAGGAAGCGCTTGATCATGTCCGCGCCGCCCTTCTCGTCGGAGGCGCGCGAGCCGGCCGGTGGCGGTTGGCCGGGCCGGTACTTGCCCGACAGCACGCCCTGGGCCATCGGTGACCACACGATCTGGCTGATTCCCAGCTCCCGGCAGGCCGGAACGACCTCGGGTTCGATCACCCGCCACAGCATCGAGTACTGCGGCTGGCTGGAGATCAGCGAGACCCCGAGCTGCCGGGCGAGCGTGTGGCCGGCCCGGATCTGCTCGGCGGTCCACTCGCTGACCCCGATGTAGAGCGCTTTGCCGGCCCGGACGATGTCGGCGAACGCCTGCATGGTCTCCTCCAGCGGGGTGAAGGTGTCGTAGCGGTGCGCCTGGTAGAGGTCGACGTAGTCGGTGCCCAGCCGGCGCAGCGAGCCGTCGATGCTCTCCATGATGTGCTTGCGGGAGAGCCCGGTGTCGTTCTTGCCCAGCGGTGCCGGGCCGGTCGGCCAGTACACCTTGGTGAAGATCTCCAGTGACTCCCGTCGTTGCCCGCGCAGGGCCGCGCCGAGCACCTCCTCGGCGGCGCCGTTGGCGTAGACGTCGGCGGTGTCGAAGGTGGTGATCCCGGCGTCCAGGGCGGCGTGCACGCACGCGGTCGCCACGTCGTTCTCCACCTGTGAGCCGTGGGTGAGCCAGTTGCCGTAAGTGATCTCCGAGATCTGTAGGCCGGAGTTGCCCAAGTAGCGAAATTCCATACCTCCATCCTGACGCAGCGCGCGGCTATTGTCGGGTCATGTCTGCTACTCGATCCGACCTCGACCGGTTGGCCGCCGCGCTGGCCGACTACGACTTCGCCTACCTGGTCACCGTCAGCGAGACCGAGCACTCCCACGCGGTGGCGGTGAACCCGGTGCTTCGGGAGGGCCCCGACGGGGTCATCGAGGTCGGCGCGGTCGGCGGCTCCACCGCGAAGAACCTCGCCCGCCAGCCGGAGGTGTCGCTGGTGTGGCCGCCGCGCGACCCGGCCGACTACTCGCTGTTCGTCGACGGACGGGCCACCGTGGCCGACGGCACCGCCACCCTGGTGCCGATCCGCGCCGTGCTGCACCGCCGCGCCAAGCCGGGTTCGAAGGCCGCCGTCGAAGGCTGCCTGCACGACTGCGAGGTGCTCTACAAGGCGGGGTAGGCCCGCGTCAGGTCGACACCGTCTCGCCGTCGCGGCCCGCTCGCGCCCCGCAGGCGGCCAGCCGTCGGTCCAGATCCGGCGGATTGTGATGCCCGAGGTGCACCGCCACCACCTCGGTGTGCTCTGCGACGGCGCCGCACGCCCGCAACCCGGCCACCGTCTCGACGAAAGCCGGCAGGTCGTGGTGGGCGCAGCCGTGACCGGTGAAGGTGCCGAACGTCTCCTCGAGGAACACCGCATCGAAGGCGGCCCCGGCCAGTGCGGCCATCGTGTCGTCGGGCAGCGGTCCGGTGTCGGTGGCCCACAGGATCCGGCCGCCCGCGGCGTCGGTGACGTCGTAGAGCAGGGCCTCGCCGCCGAATTCGGCGGCGTGGTTGGCCTGCACCGGCCGCACCCGGTAGTCGCCGAGCGCGACGTCGTCCTCGGGTTGCAGGGTCCGGAACGTGATCGGGTTGCCCTCCTCGACCCATGGCCGGCACTGTGCCACTGCGCTCGCCGGGCCCAGGACCTCCAGCGGTGTGGTCGTTCCGGACCAGTGCCGCATGAGCAACGCCCCGGGCCCGACGTGGTCGAAGTGCGCGTGGGTCAACAGGATCTGTCGTACCCCGGCCAGGGAGGTGCCGTGGCGGACCGCGGCTCGCGGCACTTCCGGTCCGCAGTCGATCAGCACGGTGTCGTCGATCAGGGCGGCACTCTGTCCGCGGAGTTCGCCGGCTTCGGCTGCTCGCCGGCAGGACGCGCAGCGGCAGAACGGGTTCGGCCAGCCGTCGGCACTGCCGGTGCCCAGCAGCAGGATTCTCATGTCCCGGTCACCGTACCGGCCGACTGATTTACGCTCCCCGGCCCCGTTTTCTACGCGCTTTGGCCGATGTTGCGGGGATCGCGCAAACCACATAGTGGGCGGACGATTCCCTGTGCGGCGTCGGGCCTGCACCGGTGACGAGGAGGAGAACGATGAAGATGCTCAAGACAGCGGCCGCCGCCGCGATGGGGGCGGCAACCGCACTCGGCGCCGGTGTGCTGGTCGCCACCGCGCCGGCGCAGGCGATCCCGGACGGCACCTACTGGTGTTGGGCACATCTGGTCCCCAACAGCCAGGAGTGCCCGGAGGTCGCCCCGTGGGGCTCCCGGTGGGTTCCGTGCCCCTCGGATGCGCTGTACTTCGTCCTCGACGACCCGAGCAAGTGTGTCGGCAATATCCGGATGGGCTACAGCACATTCAATTGTTGGGGACGCGAGATGCAGTTGGGCAAGATCTGCCCGCCGGCGGCCCCGAAGGACTGGGAATGGAAGTTCTGCCCCGGCCCCGGCGCGCCCGTCCCGCAGACCTGGACCCTGGACGGCATCTGCCCCTTGTCGTGAGGTGGCGAACCCGCCGGGGAGCCCACCGACGAACCAGCCGGCGAACCTCGCCGACGAACCTCGCCGACTCTGCGTCCAGCACGCACTCCACTCGCACTTTTCCGTGGTGAGCGCAGAGTCGACGAGAAGAGCGGGCCCGCACCGACGACCCACACCGACGACGAAGGCCCGGACCGCATTTGCGGTCCGGGCCTTGTCGTTACAGCGTGTTCTGGACTTCTAGAAGTCCATGCCACCCATGCCGCCGGTCGGGTCGGCCGCCGGGGCGCCCGCCTTCTCCGGCTTGTCGGCGACGACCGCCTCGGTGGTCAGGAACAGCGCCGCGATCGACGCCGCGTTCTGCAGCGCGGAGCGGGTAACCTTGACCGGGTCGGCGATGCCGGCCGCGAGCAGGTCCTCGTAGTCGCCGGTGGCCGCGTTCAGGCCGGTGCCGGCCTTGGAGTTGCGGACCTTCTCGGCAACCACACCGGGCTCCAGCCCGGCGTTGGCCGCGATCTGCTTCAGCGGAGCCTCCAGCGCCACCTTGACGATGTTGGCGCCGGTGGCCTCGTCGCCGTCGAGCTTCAGCTCGTCGAGCACCGGGCCAGCCTGCAGCAGTGACACGCCGCCACCGGCGACGATGCCCTCCTCGACGGCGGCCTTGGCGTTGCGCACCGCGTCCTCGATGCGGTGCTTGCGCTCCTTGAGCTCCACCTCGGTGGCGGCACCGGCACGGATCACCGCGACACCACCGGCGAGCTTGGCCAGCCGCTCCTGCAGCTTCTCCCGGTCGTAGTCGGAGTCGCTGTTCTCGATCTCGCTGCGGATCTGGGCCACCCGGCCGGCGATGGCGTCGGAGTCCCCGGCGCCCTCGACGATGGTGGTCTCGTCCTTGGTGACGACGACCTTGCGGGCCTTACCCAGCAGCGCGATGTCGGCGGTCTCCAGCGACAGGCCGACCTCTTCGGAGATGACCTGACCACCGGTGAGGATCGCCATGTCCTGCAGCATCGCCTTGCGGCGGTCACCGAAGCCCGGCGCCTTGACCGCGATCGACTTGAAGGTGCCGCGGATCTTGTTGACCACCAGGGTCGACAGCGCCTCGCCCTCGACGTCCTCGGCGATGATCAGCAGCGGCTTGCCGGACTGGATGACCTTCTCCAGCAGCGGAAGCAGGTCCTTGACGGTGGACACCTTGCCGGACACCAGCAGGATGTAGGGGTCCTCCAGCACGGCCTCCTGACGCTCGGCGTCGGTGACGAAGTAGCCGGAGATGTAGCCCTTGTCGAAGCGCATACCCTCGGTGAGCTCGAGCTGCAGGCCGAAGGTCTGGGCCTCCTCGACGGTGATGACACCCTCGTTGCCGACCTTGTCCATCGCCTCGGCGATCAGCTCACCGATGGAGCTGTCCCCGGCGGAGATCCCGGCGGTGGCAGCGATCTGCTCCTTGGTCTCCACCTCTTTGGCGCCCTTGAGCAGGGTCTCGGCGATCTTCTCGGTGGCCGCCTCGATGCCGCGCTTCAGGCCCATCGGGTTGGCGCCCGCGGCGACGTTGCGCAGGCCCTCGCGCACCAGCGCCTGGGCGAGCACGGTGGCCGTGGTGGTGCCGTCACCGGCGACATCGTCGGTCTTCTTGGCGACTTCCTTGACCAGCTCGGCGCCGATCTTCTCGTACGGGTCCTCCAGCTCGATCTCCTTGGCGATGGACACACCATCGTTGGTGATCGTGGGAGCGCCCCACTTCTTCTCCAGGACGACGTTGCGACCCTTGGGGCCCAGCGTCACCTTTACCGCGTCGGCGAGGGCGTTCAGACCCCGCTCGAGGCCGCGGCGGGCCTCTTCGTCGTACGCAATCTGCTTAGCCATTGCGAAGTGATCCTCCGATTAGGGGGTGACACGTTTCCGGGCCGGGTCCGATGCCCGCGACGGACGACGCAGACTGTGTGGGCCTGGTCTCACCGTCCCGACCTAGCACTCACCGGTCGCGAGTGCCAAGTCATTCTTAGCACTCGCCTATGGAGAGTGCAAGATCGGCACCGCACCCGTGCAACGGGCCCGCAGGCGAGCCCGCCGGGGCCCAACGCCCCTGAAATCGACGCTCCAGCGGAGCCATAGTCCCGAAATCGGGCCCGTAACGCCGCTGAGGTGTCGATTTCAGGGCGTATCCCCGTTGCGGCCGGCACCCAGACGACAGAATGCGCGCCCCGAACAGCGGGTACCGGCCGGACGGCGCGCGTCCCGCCCGTCGCGGAGTCCCGCCCGGCACATCCGCCACCCGCGGCACATCCGCCACCCGCGACACCCCACCGACGCTAGGGCGGTCCGCCGACCGGGTTGCCCTAGACTGCAATCCGATTCGGATAGGAGGCCTCGGGTGCGGGCAATAGAAGCGCCCCGCACCCAGGCTTTGCGGGGTTGGCAGCGCCGTGCGCTGGTGAAATACCTCAGCGGCAAGCCTCGCGACTACCTATTGGTCGCCACCCCCGGGGCGGGCAAGACCACGTTCGCACTGCGAATCGCCGCCGAACTGCTGGCCGACCGCACCGTCGATGCGATCACCGTGGTGGTGCCCACCGAACACCTGAAAATCCAGTGGGCGGCGGCCGCCGCCGCAGCCGGCCTCGCCCTGGACCCCCGGTTCTCCAACACCGCCGGCCAGACCAGCGCCGACTTCCACGGCGTGGTCATCACCTACGCGCAGGTCGCCAGCCACCCCACCCGCCACCGGGTGCGCACCGAGAACCGCCGCACCCTGGTGATCTTCGACGAGATCCACCACGGCGGGGACGCCAAGAGCTGGGGCGAGGGCATCGTCGAGGCGTTCTCCGACGCCACCCGCCGGCTGGCGCTGACCGGGACCCCGTTCCGCAGCGACGACGCCGCCATCCCGTTCATCACCTATGACGCCGACGCCTCGGGAGTGCGCCGCTCCCGCGCCGACCACACCTACGGCTACACCGACGCGCTGGCCGACGGCGTGGTCCGCCCGGTGGTCTTCCTCGCCTACTCCGGGGAGGCCCGCTGGCGCGACAGCGCCGGCGAGGAGTACGCCGCCCGCCTCGGCGAGCCGCTGACCGCCGAACACACCGCACGGGCCTGGCGCACCGCCCTCGACCCGGCCGGTGAGTGGATGCCCGCGGTGATCTCCGCCGCCGACCGCCGGTTGCGTCAGCTGCGTGACCACGTGCCCGACGCCGGTGGGATGGTGATCGCCTCCGACCAGACCGCCGCGCGCGCCTACGCCCGCCTGCTGGCCCGCATCACCGGTGAAGAGCCCACCGTCGTGCTCTCCGACGACCCGGGCGCCTCGGACCGCATCACCGCGTTCAGCCAGGCCACCACCCGCTGGCTGGTCGCGGTGCGGATGGTCTCCGAGGGAGTCGACGTGCCGCGGCTGGCCGTGGGGGTCTACGCCACCAGCGCCTCCACTCCGCTGTTCTTCGCCCAGGCGGTCGGCCGGTTCGTGCGGTCGCGGCGGCCCGGCGAGACCGCCAGCATCTTCCTGCCGTCGGTGCCGGCCCTGCTGCAGCTGGCCAGCGAACTGGAGACCCAACGCAACCACGTCCTCGGCGAGCCGCACCGGGAGAAGGACCCCGAGGATGAACTGGCCGCCGCCCAGCGCACCCAGAGCGAACCCGGCGACACCGACAACTCGTTCACCTCGCTCGGCTCGGACGCCGAACTCGACCAGGTGATCTTCGACGGCTCCTCGTTCGGCACCGCCACCCCGGCCGGCAGCCCGGAGGAGGACGACTATCTGGGCATCCCCGGCCTGCTCGACGCCGCCCAGATGCGCGAGCTGCTGCGCCGCCGCCAGGACGAGCAGCTGTCGGCGCGCAGCGCAGCAGGCGCGGCCCCGATCACCCCGCACGGCCGGCTGCGGGAACTGCGCCGCGAACTCAACGCGCTGGTCTCCGCCGCCCATCACCGGCTGGGCAAGCCGCACGGCTGGATCCACAACGAGCTCCGCCGCATCTGCGGCGGCCCGCCGGTCGCGGCCGCCACCGCCGTGCAGCTCGAACAGCGCATCGAAGCCGTCCGCGGCCTGTAAACCCTGCGGCGGGCCCGCCCGCGTGCCAAACTCGACGGCATGAGAATTCGACAGCTTGGCATCGTTGTGATCGCAGGGGGGCTCGCGCTGGCGGGCTGTAGCAGCAAAACCGACACCGACGTCGACACCACACCGTCGACCGACCGCGCCGCCGCCGACTCACTGCCGAGCGGCTTCCCGTCGGACGTGCCGGTGGTCAACGGCGACGTGCAGGGCGACTACTTCGCCGGGGCCAACGGCTCCGGGGTCTGGACGCTCAACGTGACCGGCATCGACAGCGAGGCCTTCGCCACCGCCGAGCAGTTGCTCGCCGACGCCGGGTTCAAGACCACCGATCCCGCGCCAACCCCAGGCCCGTGCGAACGCCGCTCCGGCTTCGACAACACCGACACCACCGAGGGCGACATTCACTACACGGTCGGGCTGTGCGGCAACCAGACCGACACCGGCTACAAGCTCGACTACGACGTCGGGGTGTTCCCGGCCGCCGCGACGACGACCACCACCGCCGCCGAGGACACCGCGGCGCCGACCACCACCGCCGCCGACGAGTCCGAGGCACCGACCTCGACCGTGCCGCACGGACGCTGACACCGCGCACCTTCGCGTCGCGGTGATGTTTAACTACCGCCATGGATTCGTGGCGGTATCGCATGCTCGTGGTCGTCGCGACGGCGTCGGCCGTGGTCGCCGGGTGCGGTCGGCACGCCGCTGACACCGCCGAGCCGGCCGCACCGCCGGAGGCGGCGTCGTCGTCGACCTCGCCGGCTCCGCCCGTGCTGCCCGGCGCCGCACCGCCCGACGCGCTGCCCGCCGACTTCCCCGCCGACGTGCCGATCGTGGCCGGCGACCTGCACGCCGACTCCCGTGACGTGCTGGGGTCCCTCGGCAAGATCTGGACGGTGACGGTCGGCGGGCTGCCGCCGGCCGGTCTGGACGACGCGGAGCGGCTGCTCACCGATACCGGTTTCGAGCCGATCGAGGACACCTCGCAGTGGAGCGGCGGGCCCTGCGAACGGGAGTCGCAGTTCCGCAAGGAGGACGCCGCCACCGGCGCTTACATCGTCCACCTGTGCGGCAACCCCGACGCCGAGCACTACCGGCTGGAATACACCGTCAACGTCTATCCCAAGGACGGCTGGGCGCTGCCGGACCTCCCGGACATCCCGGCGCCACCCGAGCCACCGCGCTGACCGTCGGCCGGGCCGGCCCACACCGACTCGGCGACCCACGGCGAGGCGGTCGCGGCGATCGTCCACGCCCACCCGGCCGGCACGTCGAGCAGTTGGTAGGCCTTGACCCCGGCGGCGGTCGCGGCGACCAGCGTCGCCACCCCGGCCCGGCGCTGAAACCAGCTCTGCCGCACCGTCCAGGCCAGCACCCCCGCGGTGGCGATGCAGTCGCGGCGCCGCTCCAGGCTGCCCGAGCGGGCCACCAGCCAACGCCGGTCCACCCGATGCCCCAACGCGCGGACCCGGTCGGCGGCCAACGCCACGCAGCAGCCGGTCACCGCCGCCCACACCGCCCACGCCCACACCGGCGCGGACGCCAGCAGCAGCACGGGCACCGCGGCCGCCGGCACCGCCAGCGCCCGGGTGAAGCGGCGCCGGGCGGCGGCCGGGCCGTGACCGCGCAGCGGCCCGGTCACCGTCTCGGCGTCGCCGATCAGCCGGGTCAACACCCGCCGCGCGGTCGGCGCCGGACACGGCGGCAGCAGCAGCGACGCCTCGCCCGCGCCGCGCACCCCGGTCATCACCGCGTCCAGTTGCGCACCGCCGAGCGCGCGCACCAGCAGCGGCTCGCGCACCGTGCCACCCCGCAGCCGGCGCATGTCGAAGGTGGCGGCGCGCTGCCGGATCAGCCCGTGCTCGAGGTGCAGCACCCCGGCGCGGCGGGTCAGCACCAGGTTGCCGTAGACCAGCAGTGAACGCCCGACCGCGCCGAGCACCGAGAACACCACCACCGCGGCCACGACCACCGCGACGGTCAGCGGGACCCCCCACTCCGCGGTGGTGGCGGCCGCCGACTCCCCCAGCCGCGAGTCCTCCAGCAGTCTGTCGGCGCCGGCCTGATAGGCCAACCCGACGACGGCGCCGATCCCGACCAGCCCGGAGACGCTCAGCGGGCTGTAGCGCAGCCAGGACGGCTGCCACCGCGCCAGCACCCGGCCCGTCCGGCGCGGGGCGTCGGCGTCGGTCTCGCCGGTTTGCTCGGATCCGGCGAGCAGCAGCGTGCGCAGCGCGGGCACCTCGTCGGCCGCGACCGCGTCGAGTTCGAACACCGATGCGCCGGCTTCAGCGGTGGACACCCGCAACACCGTCAGCCCCAGTAGCCGGTGCAGCAGCCGGGCGTCGGTGGACACCGATCGGATGCGGGTGCGCGGCACGGCCACCGTGGTGCGGCGCAGCAGCCCGGACCGCAACTGCACCTCGGCCGCGTCGATGCGGTAGCTGGTGGTCGCCCAGCGCGCCACCCCCACCCCGACGGTGATGGCGACCGCGACCAGCAGCCAGGTCGGGTCGCCGGTGGTCGAGCCCAGCACGACCGCACCGAACACCAGCGGCAGGTTGCGCAGCACCTCGTGCAGCGGGTGCACCAGCAGCATCCGCGGGCTCAGCCGCTGCCAGCCGGGTTCGGGCGCGCTCACGTGGCGTCCTCGGCCGCGGCGGCGGCGATCCCGGTCAGCCAGGTCACGGCATGGTCGGCGACGTCGGCGTCCAGCGCCACGATCCGCACCGCCCCGGCCGACGACGCGGTGGTGACGGTGACGTTGGCCAGCCCGAACAACCGGTCCAGCGGGCCGCGGTAGGTGTCGACGGTCTGCACCCGCGAGATCGGGGCGATGCGGCTCTCCTGCACCAGCCAACCGGTGCGGGTGTACACCGCCTGCGGGCTGATCTCCCACCGGTGCACCCGGTAGCGCCACAGCGGCGCCACCACCGTCGCCACCAACAACCCCAGCAGGGTCAACACCCCCAGCAGCGCGTGCAGCCACGCCAGCCGCGGATCGGTGAGCGCCCACACCAGCTGCGCCAGCGCCAGCACCGCCCACGGGATCGCCCCGCCGAGCGCCCACACCAGCGGCGCCTTGGTGCTGGGCCGGTGTGCCGGCGCAGCCATCGTCACCATGTCGCGAACGTCCTCGTTGCCGGCAGCCATGCCCTAAGAATGACCCACCCCGACGCTCCGGTGCCCGCCGGTAGGGTCAGAAACCATGAGCTCACCGCAGCAGTGGAGCGCCGCCGACGTGCCGGACCAGACCGGTCGCACCGCGGTCGTCACCGGATCCAACACCGGAATCGGCTACCAGGCCGCCGCGGAACTCGCCGGACACGGCGCGCACGTCGTGCTGGCGGTCCGGGACCCGGCCCGCGGCGAAGCGGCCGCCGACCGGATCCGCGCCGACCATCCCGGTGCCACGGTCAGCACCGCCCGACTGGACCTGGCGTCGCTGGCCTCGGTGCGCGCCGCCGCCGCCGACCTGCGCGCGGCGCACCCGCGGATCGACCTGCTGATCAACAACGCCGGGGTGATGTTCACCCCCCGGCAGGACACCGCCGACGGCTTCGAGATGCAGTTCGGCACCAACCATCTGGGGCATTTCGCGCTGACCGGGCTGCTGCTGGATGCGATGCTGACGGTCCCGGGTTCGCGGGTGGTCACCGTCTCGTCCAACGCGCATCGGTTCAAGGCCGCCATCCACTTCGACGACCTGCAATGGCAGCGGTCCTACAGCCGGGTCGGCGCCTACGGCCAATCCAAGCTGGCCAACCTGTTGTTCACCTACGAGTTACAGCGCCGGCTCAGCGCCGCGGACGCCCCGACGATCGCGGTCGCAGCGCACCCCGGCGCCTCGAACACCGAGCTGATCCGCAACCTTCCGGCGCCGATGCGTCCGCTCGCCGCCTGGACCAGCAAGCTGCTGTTCCAGCCCGCCGAGATGGGGGCGCTGCCGACCCTGCGGGCGGCCACCGACCCGGCCGTGACCGGCGGGCAGTACTTCGGCCCCGACGGCTGGCAGCAGCAGCGCGGGCACCCGGTGCCGGTGCGGTCCAGCCGCCAGTCCCACGACGAGGAGATCCAGCGCCGGCTGTGGGCGGTCTCCGAAGAGCTCACCGGCGTGAGCTACCGCGTCTAAACGGAGGTCGGAATTGCGTGCCGTCGAAGAACACCAACGGGCGGTCGCCGAACTGATCGGCGCCGGCGACCCGGTCCTGCTACCGCTGGTGCAGGCCGAGGGACTGGTCCTGGCCGCCGACGTGGTCGCGCCGATCTCCCTGCCGGTGTTCGACAACTCCGCGATGGACGGCTACGCCGTGTACGCCGCCGACGTCGCCGACGCCGGCCCCGAGCAGCCGGTGACCCTGCCGGTGGCCGAGGACATCCCGGCGGGACGCACCGACGAGATCCCCGCGCTGACGCCGGGAACCGCGCACCGGATCATGACCGGCGCGCCGATGCCGGCCGGGGCGACCGGGGTGGTGCCGGTGGAGAACACCGACGGCGGGGTCGAGACCGTCACGTTCCGGGCGCCGACCGGCGAGGGACGCCACATCCGGCGCGCCGGTGAGGACGTCGCCGCCGGCGACACCGTGCTCACCGCCGGGCGCCGGGTCTCCCCGCCGGTGGTGGGGCTGGTCGCCGCGCTCGGGATCGACCGGGTGAGCGTGTGGCCGCGGCCGCGGGTGTTGGTGATCTCCACCGGCACCGAGCTGGTCGCCCCCGGCACCCCGCTGCGGCCCGGCCAGATCTATGAGTCCAACGCCGCGATGCTGGCCGCGGCGATCCGGGAGGCCGGCGCGGAGGTGGCCGCGGTGGCCACCGTCAGCGACGACGTGGCCGAGTTCGGCGCCGTGCTCACCGCCCACGCCGGCGACACCGACCTCATCGTCACCAGCGGCGGGGTCTCCGCGGGCGCCTACGAGGTGGTCAAGGACGCGTTCGGCCGCGACGGCGGCCAGGGCGTCGAGTTCGTCAAGGTGGCGATGCAGCCCGGCATGCCGCAGGGCATCGGCCGGGTCGGCGAGGTGCCGGTGATCACCCTGCCGGGCAACCCGGTCAGTGCGCTGGTCTCCTTCGAGGTGTTCCTGCGACCGGCGCTGCGCGCCGCACTCGGCTTCGCCGCGGCGCACCGCCCCACTCTGGAGGCGGTGCTCGCCGAGCCGCTGACCTCGCCGCGCGGCAAGCGGCAGTTCCGTCGCGGCGCCCTCGACGCCGACAACGGCACGGTGACCAGCGCCGGGCCGCCCGCCTCCCACCATCTGCGGTTCCTGGCCTCGGCGACCTGTCTGTTGGACATCCCCGCCGACGTCACCGATCTGCCGGTGGGCGCGCCGGTGCGGGCGTGGGACCTGCGCTGACCGGATCGTCCGCGGACCGACCGGGCGTGATGCCCCTCTAGGATGTCCGAATGGCCCGCCCGCCCGACCTCGAGACCGCCACGACGTCCCAGCGTCTGTTGAACCTGGTCCGCACGACGGTGCCGCCGGTGCACCCCGCCGGCCTCCCGTTCGTCGCCGCCGGGCTCTCGGTGGCGCTGGCCGGGCACCGGTACCGCTGGGTGCGCCGCGGTGGCCTGGCCGTCGCCGGCGCGTGCGCGGGCTTCTTCCGGCACCCGCCGCGGGTGCCGCCGTCGACCGTCGGCGCCGTGGTCGCGCCCGCCGACGGCACCGTCTGCCTGGTCGACACCGCCGCCCCGCCGCCCGAGTTGGGGCTGGCCGACACTGCACTGCCCCGGGTGAGCATCTTCCTGTCCCTGTTCGACGTGCACGTGCAGCGCGCCCCGGTCTCCGGTGAGGTGCTCGCGGTGCACCACCGCCCGGGCCGGTTCTACTCCGCGGAGCGGCCGGTGGCCAGCACCGACAACGAACGCACCAGCCTGGTGTTGCGCACCCCCGAGGGCGCGCAGGTGATCGCGGTGCAGATCGCCGGACTGCTGGCCCGCCGCATCGTCTGCGAGGCCAGGTCCGGCGACACCGTGGCGATCGGCGACACCTACGGACTGATCCGGTTCGGCTCCCGGCTGGACACCTATCTCCCCGCCGGGACCGAGCCGACGGTGCGGGTGGGCCAGCGCGCCGTCGGCGGCGAGACCGTCCTGGCCGAGTTGGCATGACCCGCGCCGGCCGGCGGGCGGTGGGCCTGCGCATCCTGCCCGGGTCGATGACGGTCCTGGCGATCTGCGCCGGGCTGACCTCGATCAAGTTCGCACTGGATGCCGAGCCGCATCTGGCGATGGCGATGATCGCCGCGGCCGCCATCCTCGACGGCCTCGACGGGCGGGTGGCCCGGCTCCTCGACGCCGCGTCCCGGATGGGTGAAGAGATCGACTCCCTGGCCGACGCGGTCAACTTCGGGGTGGCGCCCGCGGTGGTCATCTACGTCACGATGCTGCCGACCTCCCCGGCCGGCTGGATCGCGGCGCTGCTGTACGCGGTCTGCATCGTGTTGCGGCTGGCCCGGTTCAACGCACTGCTCGACGACACCGCTCAGCCCGCCTACACCCGCGAGTACTTCGTCGGGATGCCCGCCCCGGCGGGCGCGCTCGCGGTGATCGGGCCGCTGGCCGCCGCCATGCAGTTCGACACCGGCTGGTGGACCTCGGAGTGGTTCGTCTGCGCCTGGCTGGTGTTCTGTTCAGCCCTGGTGGTCTCCCGCATCCCGATGCGCAAGATGCACGCGGTGGCGGTGCCGCCGAACCTGGCGGCGTTGCTGCTGGCCGCGGTGGTGGTCGTGGCGGGCGCGGCGCTGCTGTTCCCCTACATCCTGATCCTGGTGCTCATCGCCGCCTACCTGATCCACATCCCGTTCGGGGTGCGCGGCCACCGCTGGGTGGCGGCCCACCCGGAGACCTGGGAGGACAAGCCGCACGAGTGGCGGGCGGCCCGCCGGGCGATTCGGCGTGCCCAGCCCGGACCGGCCCGACGGGCCATCCGGCGCGCTCAGCCCAACCGGCGCTCGATGACGCGGCTGGGGCTGCGCAAGCCGGGCCGATGAGCCGGCACCTGCGGCTGACCGCGCGGCTGAACACCTCCGCGGTCGACGCCCGCCGCGGTGTGGTGCGGCTGCACCCCGAGGCGCTGGCGGCGCTGGGCATCCGCGAATGGGATGCCGTGTCGCTGACCGGGTCCCGCACCACCGCCGCCGTCGCGGCCGCCGCCGACCCGGCCGGCGCCCCCGGCCTCGCGCTGCTCGACGATCTGGCCTTGTCCAACGCCGGGCTCGCCGAGGACAGTGAGGTGCTGGTGGCCGCGGCCGACGTCGCCGCCGCCCGCACGGTGCGCCTGGCCGGCTCGGCGCTGGCCGCCTCGCTGCCGACCGCCACCCTGCGGCGGGCCCTGCTGGGCAAGGTGCTCACCGTCGGCGACGCCGTCTCCCTGCTCCCCCGCGACCTGGGCCCGCGCGACACCGTCGACGTGGGCAGCGACGCGGCGGCCGGCGCGGCACTGGCCGCCGCGGTCGGCATCACCTGGACCTCCGAACTGCTCACGGTGACCGCGGTCGACCCGGCCGCGCCGGTCAGCGTGCAACCCAACACCGCGGTGAGTTGGGGCAGCGAGGCCACCGCACCGCCGCCGGCCGCCGCCGCCGAACCGGCCCCGGCGGTCGACGACCTCAAAGGCGTCGGCGTCCAGGCCGACAAACTCACCGAATGGCTGAAGCTGGCGCTCGACCAGCCGCAGCTGCTGCGCAGCCTGGGCGCCGACCCGCACCTGGGGGTACTGGTGTCCGGGCCGGCCGGGGTGGGCAAGTCCACCCTGGTCCGTTCGGTGTGTTCCGGGCGCCGGCTGGTGGAACTCGACGGCCCGGACACCGGCGCGCTGGCCCCCGACGACCGGCTGGCCGCGGTCCGCGACGCGGTGGCTCGGCTGCGCATCGACGGCGGGGTGCTGCTGGTCACCGACATCGACGCGCTGCTGCCCGAGACCGTCGCGCCGGTGGCGACCCCGATCCTGGCGGAGCTGCGCACCGCCGTGGCCGCCGACGGGACGGCGTTCATCGCCACGTCGGCGACGCCCGACCGGCTGGACGGGCGGCTGCGCGGCCCGGAGTTGTGCGACCGGGAACTGGTGGTCAGCCTGCCGGACGCGACGACCCGCCGCGCCCTGCTGGAGTCGCTGCTGCGTTCGGCGCCCACTGCGGACCTGCAGCTCGGCGAGGTCGCCGACCGCACCCCCGGCTTCGTGGTCGCCGACCTGGCCGCGCTGGTCCGGGAGGCGGCGTTGCGGGCTGCCGCCCGGGCCAGCGACGACGGCACACCCCCGACGGTGCGCCAAGAGGACCTGCTCGGCGCGCTCGGGGTGATACGGCCGCTGTCCCGCTCGGCGGGCGCGGAGATCGCGGTGGGCGATGTGACCCTCGACGATGTCGGGGACATGGCCGAGACCCGGCAAGCGCTGACCGAGGCGGTGCTGTGGCCGCTGCAGCATCCCGACACCTTCGCCCGCCTCGGCGTGGACCCGCCCCGCGGGGTGCTGCTGTACGGGCCGCCGGGCTGCGGCAAGACATTCCTGGTCCGGGCACTGGCCAGTTCGGGGCGGCTGAGCGTGCACGCGGTCAAGGGCCCGGAGCTGCTGGACAAATGGGTGGGCAGCAGTGAGAAGGCGGTGCGCGACCTGTTCCGCCGGGCCCGCGACTCCGCGCCCGCGCTGGTGTTCCTCGACGAGATCGACGCGCTGGCGCCGCGGCGCGGTCAGAGCGTGGACTCCGGGGTCAGCGACCGGGTGGTCGCCGCCCTGCTCACCGAGCTCGACGGGGTCGAACCGTTGCGCGACGTGGTGATCGTCGGGGCGTCCAACCGGCCGGACCTGATCGACCCGGCGCTGCTGCGGCCGGGCCGGCTGGAGCGGCTGGTGTTCGTCCAGCCACCGGACGCCGCGGCCCGCGCCGACATCCTGCGCACCGCGGCCCGCTCGGTCCCGCTGGCCGGCGATGTCGACCTCGATGAGGCCGCGGCGGAGTTGGACGGCTACAGCGCCGCCGACTGCGTCGCCCTGCTGCGTGAGGCCGCACTCACCGCGATGCGCCGGTCGCTCGACGCCGCCGAGGTGGGTGCCGCCGACATCGCCGCTGCCCGCCGGGCGGTGCGCCCCTCGCTGGACACCGCGCAGGTCGCGGCGTTGCGGAGCTTCGCCGCCGGGCGTTCCTGACCCGCGCCCGACCCCCGCTGCCCCTGAAATCGACACCGATTCGGCCGCCAAGGCCCTGTTTTCGTCCTCCGGGCCCGCTGCGACGTCGATTTCAGCGCCAGCCGGGTGGTTTTGCAGCCGCGGTGAACCGCTTTGGCCGCAAGGATTTTCGGCGTGAACGGGCCTGATCGGGCGGATACCGATTCGGTGCCTACACCCGCTGATCGGTAGACTGCCTAGCGAAAAACCTGCCAACCCGCCCGCGGGCTGACCGGCCTTGCGTCCAGCGCAGACCACACCGGAGTGTGATGCTCGCGATCCTGCTCGCCCACGCGCTCGCCGCCTCGGCGGCACCGCTGCTGGTGCGCCGGTGGGGGCGGCGAATGTTCTACCTCCTCGCGACCGTGCCGGGCGCGTCGCTGGTCTGGCTGGTGGTCTCCTGGCCGCAGACCGGCGAGCACCGCCGGACCGTGTCCTGGGTGCCGGGCCTGTCGATGGACATCGCGCTGCGCCTCGACACCCTCGCGGCCGTGTTCAGCGTGCTGGTGCTCGGCGTCGGCGCGCTGGTGCTGTGTTACTGCGCCGAATACTTCCGGCCGGTGCCCGGCCACGCCCCCGACCCACGGGTGCCGGGCTTCGCCGGGAAACTGGTCGCCTTCGCCGCCACGATGTTCGGGCTGATGGTCGCCGACAACATGCTGGTGCTCTACGTGTTCTGGGAGCTGACCACCGTGCTGTCGTTCCTGCTGATCGGCCACTACGCCGACCGCGCGGTGAGCCGGCGGGCGGCGACCCAGGCCCTGCTGGTCACCACCGCGGGCGGGTTGGCGATGCTGGTCGGGATCATCATGGTCGGCCAGGCGGCGGGCAGCTACCTGCTCTCCGAGGTGGTGTCCCATCCGCCCACCGGAACCACGGTCACCGTCGGTGTCCTGCTGGTGCTGGTCGGCGCGCTGAGCAAATCGGCGATCGTGCCGCTGCATTTCTGGCTGCCGGGAGCGATGGCAGCACCCACGCCCGTCAGCGCCTACCTGCACGCCGCCGCGATGGTCAAGGCCGGGATCTATCTGGTGGCCCGGCTGGCCCCCGGGTTCGCCGACGCTCCCGGCTGGCGGGCCACCGTGCTCGGGCTGGGGCTGGCCACGCTGCTGGCGGCCGGGTGGCGCGCGGTCCGCGAATACGACCTCAAGCTGCTGCTGGCGTTCACCACGGTCAGCCAACTCGGGTTGATGATCGCGCTGGTTGGGGCGGGCAGCGGCGATCTGATGCTGGCCGGGCTGACCGTGATGTGCGCCCACGCCGCCTACAAGGCGGCGCTGTTCATGGTGGTCGGGATCGTCGACCACGCCACCGGCACCCGCGACATCCGTGACCTGGCCGGGCTGGGCCGGCGCTTCCCGGTGCTGGCGACGATCGCGGTCCTGGCCGCGGCCAGCATGGCCGCGCTGCCCCCGTTCCTGGGTTTCGTGGCCAAGGAGGCCGCGTTCGCCGGGCTGGCCGAGTCGTCGGGCCCGACCGGCCCGGTCGCGCTGACCGCAGTGGTGATCGGCTCGGTGTTCTCGATGATCTACAGCCTGCGGTTCGTCTGGGGCGCGTTCGCCGCCAAGGGGCAGAACGGGCCGAGCACCCGGGTCGCCCTCGCGCACCGGCCGGCGCGGATGTTCCTGCTCGCGCCCGGCGCACTGGCCGTCGCCGGGCTGGCCCTCGGGCTGGGCGCCGGCCGACTGGACGCGGTGTTGCGCGGCTACGCCGCCACCCTGCCCGGCGGGGTGACCGGTTCGCTGGGGCTCTGGCACGGCGCCAACCTGCCGTTGTTGCTGTCGGCGCTGGTGATAGCGGCCGGTGCGGCGGTGTTCGTCGCGCGCGGTCCGATGCAGCTGACCCGGTTGCGCCGGCTTCCGCTGGGCAACGCCGACCGGGTGTACAACGCGGTCATCCAGGCCCTCGACGTGACCTCGGTGCGGGTCGCCGGGCTCACCCAGAGTGGTTCACTGCCGGTCAACCAGACGATGATCCTGGTCACGTTCGTCACGGTGCCGCTGGTGGCCCTGGCCGCCGGGGCACGCCCGGAACTGAGCGTGCTGTGGTGGGACTCCCCGCTGGAGGTGACCATCACCGTCGTGATCGTCACCGCCGCACTCGGTGCGACCCTGACCCGCAACCGGCTCTCGGCGGTGCTGATGGTCGGGATCACCGGGTACGGCTGCGGAATGGTGTTCGCTCTCCACGGCGCCCCCGACCTGGCCTTGACCCAGGTGCTGGTCGAGACCATGACGCTGGTGATCTTCGTGCTGGTGCTGCGGGCGCTGCCGGCCGAGACCGCCCCGGTCCCCCGTCGCAGCCGGTTGCCGCGGGCCGCGCTGGCGGTGGCCGTCGGGGCGGCGGTCACCGTCCTGGCGGCGTTCGCGATGGCCGCCCGCTCCGGGGTGGGGGTCGCGGCGCTGCTGCCCGAGGCCGCCTACCAGCGCGGCCACGGCTCCAACACGGTCAACGTGCTGCTCGTCGACATCCGGGCCTGGGACACCCTCGGTGAGATCTCGGTGCTGCTGGTCGCCGCCACCGGGGTGGCGTCGCTGGTGTTCCGGCATCGCCGGTTCGGGGTGGCCCCGCGCGTCATCGACGCCGCCGGGCACGACTTCGGCACCGCCACCCCCTACAGCCCGGCCATCGGGGACACCACCTGGTTGCGGGGTAGCGACTACCGCGACCCCAACGAACGGTCCCTGGTCCTCGAAGTGGTCACCCGGATCATGTTCCCGCTGATCATGGTGGTCTCGGTGTACTTCTTCTTCGCCGGCCACAACACCCCCGGCGGCGGGTTCGCCGGCGGGTTGACCGCCGGGCTGGCGCTGACCCTGCGGTATCTGGCCGGGGGCCGCTACGAACTCGGCGAGACCCTCCCGCTGGACGCGGGCAAGGTGCTGGGGGTGGGGCTGACCCTGGTCGGGGGCACCGCGATCGGCTCGCTGCTGCTGGGGGCGCCGGTGTTGTCTTCGGCGGTGCTGTCGGTGGACCTGCCGGTGCTCGGCCACCTCACCCTGGTGACCGCGCTCTTCTTCGACCTCGGGGTCTACCTGGTGGTGGTCGGGCTGGTGCTCGACGTGCTGCGCAGCCTGGGTGCCCGCCTCGACGAGGAGGTTCCGGCCGCCCCGGCCGGCCCACTGGTGGAGGCCCGGTGAACGCGCACCTGTTCTCCCTGCTGACCATCGGCGTCCTGGTCGCCGCCGGTGTCTACCTGCTGCTCGAGCGGCAACTGACCCGGATGCTGTTGGGGCTGTTGATGATCGGCAACGCGGTCAACCTGCTGATCGTGCACGTCTCCGGCCCGCCGGGCAACCCGCCGGTGCAGGAGAGCTCGTCGGGCAAGGACACCGTCGCCGACCCGCTGGCCCAGGCGATGGTGCTCACCGCGATCGTCATCACGATGGGTGTCGCCGCGTTCGTGCTGGCGCTGGCCTACCGCTCCTACCGGCTGACCACCGCCGACGTCGTCGGCGACGACCCCGAAGCCACCCGCGTCTCCCAACTCTCCGACGAGGAGGCCATCGCCGCCGAGCGCGACGTCGACGACGCGGTCGACCCGCACGAACTGGACGCGGTGGTCGACAGCGGGGAGCCGTCGTGAGCCTCGCCGCGGCGCTGACGCCGCTGCCGGTGCTGCTGCCCACGCTGGGCGCGGCGCTGACCCTGGTGGTCGGACCGCGGCCGCGGGTCCAGCGCGCCATCACCCTGGCCGTACTGGGCGCGGTGACCGCGGTCGGCGCCGCGCTGCTGTACCTGACCGACCGGGACGGCACGCTGGCGGTGTCGGTCGGCGGCTGGGGGCCCACCGACGCGGGACTCGGCCCGCTGGGCATCTCCCTGGTGGTCGACCGGCTCTCCGCGCTGATGCTGGTGGTCTCGGCGATCGTGCTGCTGTGCGTGGTGGTCTACGCGATCGGGCAGGGTGTGCGCGACGGCGACGACCGCCAGCCGGTCTCGATCTTCCTGCCCACCTACCTGTCGTTGGCCGCCGGTGTCGGCATGGCGTTTCTGGCCGGGGACCTGTTCAACCTGTTCGTCGGGTTCGAGGTGCTGCTGGCGGCCAGTTTCGTGCTGTTGACCATCGGCGGCAGCGCCGACCGGGTGCGGGCCGGCATCGGGTACGTGATGGTCTCGATGGTGTCGTCGCTGATCTTCCTGGTCGGCATCGCGCTGGTGTACGCGGCCACCGGGACCCTCAACCTCGCCGAATTGGCCACCCGCACCGGCGATCTGGGCGCGGGCATTCGCAGTGCCATCTTCGCGGTGCTGCTGGTGGCGTTCGGGATCAAGGCGGCGGTGTTCCCGCTGTCGGCGTGGCTGCCCGACGCCTACCCGACCGCCCCGGCCCCCATCACCGCGGTGTTCGCCGGTCTGCTCACCAAGGTCGGGGTGTACGCGATCATCCGGGCCCATTCGCTGCTGTTCCCGGCGGGCCGGCTAGATCCGGTGCTGCTGGTGGCGGCGCTGCTGACGATGCTGGTGGGGATCTTCGGCGCGATAGCGCAGAGCGACATCAAACGTCTGTTGTCGTTCACCCTGGTCAGCCACATCGGCTTCATGGTGTTCGGGGTGGCCGTCGCCAACGAGACCGGCATGGCCGGGGCGATCTACTACGTCGCCCATCACATCATCGTGATGACCACCCTGTTCCTGGCCGCCGGTCTCATCGAACGGCAGGGCGGCTCATCGAGCCTGCAACGCCTCGGCGGACTTGCCGCCAGCCCGCTGCTGGCGGCGGTGTTCCTCGTTCCGGCCCTCAACCTCGGTGGCATCCCGCCGTTTTCGGGGTTCATCGGCAAGGTCGCACTGCTCCAGGCCGGGGCCGAGAACGGCTCGGTGCTGGCCTGGACGCTGGTCGGGGGCGCGGTCGCCACCAGCCTGCTCACGCTGCTGGTGATGGCCCGGGTGTGGACCAGGGCGTTCTGGCGGCCGCGGGTCGACGCGCCGGAGGGCGCGCTGGCCGCCGCCGCCCCCAGCGTGCTGCTCGACGAGGCCGAGGACATCGCGTTCGTCGACCGCGACGACGTCGGCCGGATGCCGGCCGGGATGCTGGTGCCCACCGTCGCGCTGATCGCCGTGGGCCTGGCGATGACGGTGGCGGCCGGGCCGGTCTTCGGCTACGCCGGCCGCGCCGCCGCCGAGGTGATCGACCGCGGCGAGTACATCTCGGCGGTGCTGACCCCCGGCGGTGACCGATGAGGGCGGTCGCCCTGCGCGGGCTGACGGTGGTGGCGCTGGCCGCGGTCTGGGTGCTGCTGTGGGGACGGGTCACCCCGGCCAACGTGCTGGGCGGTCTGGCGGTGGCGGCGCTGGTGCTGGTGGCCCTGCCGATGCCGCGGGTACCGGTGCAAGGGTTGGCGCACCCGCTGTCGGTGCTGCACCTGCTGGCCCGGGTGACCGGGTATCTGATCCAGTCCAGCTTCCAGGTGGCGTGGCTGGCGGTGCGCCCCGGACCGGTGCCGCGCAACGGGGTGTTGCGGGTGCCGCTGAGCATCAAGTCGGATCTGGTGCTGGTGCTGGCCGCCAACATCACCACGCTGATCCCCGGCTCGATCGTGTTGGAGATCGACCAGGTGCGCCGCATCCTGTACTGCCACGTCCTCGACGTCGGCTCACCACGCGCGGTGGCGCAGTTCCGCCACCAGGTCGCCGAGGTGGAACGCCTCCTCGTGGCGGCGTTCGAGCGGGACAAGGAGTGGCGGGCGTGACCGGGATCTGGTTGGCCGTCGGGGTGATCCTCGGCGTGGCGGCGATCATCACCATGTACCGGCTGCTGGCCGGGCCGACCACCCTGGACCGGCTGGTCGCCGTCGACACCCTGGTCGCGATGGCGATGTGCGGGATCGGCACGTTGGCCGCGGCCACCGGGGACACCACCGTCACCTACAGCCTGGCCGCGTTGGCGCTGATCAGCTTCGTCGGCTCGGTCAGCGTCGCGCGGTTCCGGGTCCCCGACAAACGGAGGGAACCGTGACCGTCGCCGACCTGATCGCCGGCCTGCTGGTGCTCGCCGGCTCGCTCCTGGCGCTGACCGCCGCGATCGGGGTGCTGCGGTTCCCCGACACCCTGGCCCGCATGCATTCGGCCACCAAACCGCAGGTGCTCGGCTTGCTGCTGGTGCTCGCCGGCGCCGCGGTGCGCCTCCGCGGCAGCTTCGACGTGGGGATGCTGGTGGTCACCGGGCTGTTCATCGTGATCACCGCCCCGGTGGTGGGCCACCGGGTGGGTCGGCTGGCCTACCGCGAGCAGGACATGAGCGAGCTGGCGGTCGACGAGATGAACGAGTAGGGAACCCCGGGCCTACTCCTGTCCGCGGGCTCGGTTCAGCTCGAATTCCACCCGGTCGGCCAGGCCGTCGATCACGTCGCGCAGCACCGCCAGCCGCGCCGCCGGCGACCCGGCCGCCAGCACCGAGTAGCGGTCCGCCGGTCCGATCGGGGCGCCGGCCGCCAGCGCGTACAGCCGCTCCCCGGGCGGGCCGGGCAGCTCACCGAAGATCGACGCGGTCGGCGCGCGCACCCCGCGCGCCGCTGCCAGGCGCCGGTACACCGCGAGCAGCCGGTCGGCCACGTCGGTCAGCTCGGCGTCGGACACCCGCTCGCCGGGCTCGTCGGGCCAGCTCTGCACCTGCGCCCGCGGATAGGGGGCGTCGGGCAGCCAGTCCAGCACCCGGATGCGTTGCCGCACCTCCCCGAGCACCGCGTGCTGGCCGAATCCCAGCTTGCGGTGCCGGGCGATGCGCACCGTCACCCCGACGTCGCAGCGCCGCTCGCCGCCGCCCACCTCCCGGCCTGCGGCGATCAGCACCACCCCGAAGCGCCGGTCGGCAGCCAGGCAGTCGGTCAGCAGGTCGCGGTAGCGCGGCTCGAAGATCCGCAGCGGCAGTTCCTCCCCGGGCAGCGGGGCCGTCTCCAGCGGGAACATCGGCAGCAGCACGCGTCTACAGTTCCAGTTCGTCGATGAGGGTGTCGACCACCACCCGCAGATCGCCGTCGTGTTCCTCGGCGACCCGGCGCTGCCGCTGATACGACGCGCCGTGGCGGTAGATGTCTTCCACCGCGGCCAGTTCGTGGACGCAGTTGAGGGTCTGCGCCACCGGTTCCAGCCGGGTGAGCAGATCCTCGATGTCCGCGGTGACCAGCCGCTCGTTGCTGTCGGAGTCGAGGATGATCTCGGCGTCCAGGCCGTAGCGCGCGGCCCGCCACTTGTTCTCCTGCACGTGCCAAGGCGGCATCACCGGCAGCGACTCGCCGGCTTCCAGCCGGTTGTCCAGATCGACCACCAGGCAGTGGGTCAGCGCCACCAGGGCGCCGAGCTCGCGCAGGTTGGACACCCCGTCGCAGACTCGCAACTCCACCGTGCCCAGCCGTGGCGACGGCCGGATGTCCCACCGGATCTCGTTGAGGTCGTCGATGATTCCGGTCTTCTTCTGGTCGTGGACGAACCGTTCGAACTGCCGCCAGGTCTGGAACTGGAACGGCAGCCCGGCGGTCGGCAACTGCTGGAACATCATCGACCGGTTGCTGGCGTATCCGGTGTCGTCCCCGCCCCACCACGGCGACGACGCCGACAACGCCAGCAGGTGCGGGTAGTAGTTGAGCAGCCCGGAGATGATCGGCATCGCCTTGGGCGCCGAACGGATGCCGACGTGCACGTGCACCCCCCAGATCAGCATCTGCCTGCCCCACCACTGGGTGCGTTTGATCAGCTCCGCGTACCGGGGTGCGTCGGTGAGCTCCTGGGCGGACCAGCGGGCGAACGGGTGCGTCCCGGCACTGAACAGTTCCATGCCCCGGTCGCGCACGACCTGCCGCGCGGTGCGCAGCGTGTCACGCAGGTCGGCCATCGCCTGCGGGGTGTCCTCGCAGATGTCGGTGACGATCTCAACGGTGTTGCGCAGCAACTCCTTGTGCACGCGCGGGTTCTCACCGATCTCGGCGATCACCTCGGCGGCCTCGTTGGACAGGTCGCGGGTGGTCGCGTCGACCAGGGCGAACTCCCACTCCACCCCGATCGTGGGCCGCGGCGAGCCGAGGAACCCGATCCGAGCGGGCGTGTGGTCGTCGGTGGGGTCAGCTCCCCGAACTGATGACACCGCAGGCCGCCCGCTGCCCGGCGTCGCCGGTCTTCAGCGTGGTCTCATCCGGGCCCGGGGTGCCGTCGATCTGGACGTACCGGTCGGCGGGGATGTTGGCGAAGTTGTCGTCTCCGGCGTGGATGATGATCGACGTGCCGGCGCCGGCCTCCAGGTCCTCACGGGTGAACGCGTCGGTGGTGGTCACCAGCAGGCCTTCCCCGTTCTGCCGGATCTGCAGCGAGGTCAGGTCGCCGCTGGCCGGGTGGCCGTGGTGGTCAGGTGCGCGGAAATGCCCACCGGCGGAAAGGAAGTCGCCGGGCTCCCCACCCGCGGGGGCAACCGAGTCGGGCTCACACTTGCCCACCTCGTGCAGGTGCAGGCCGTGGAAGCCCGGGGTCAGCTGACCCTCGCCGGTGGTGCGGACGGTGATCTTGACGAAGTCTTCGGTGAAGTCGAACTGGGCGGTCGCGATCTGGGCGCCGTCCGGCCCGCGCAGCTCGGTGGTCACGATGTCGGACTGCGCCGCCTGCTCGTCGGGGGTCTCCGGGGCGGCCGACCCGGTCCAGATCGACGGCGCAGGCCCGGGACCGTCGGCCTCCGGCTGGTGCGGGCTGCAGCCACTGAGCAGCACGGCGGGTACCGCCAACGCAGCGGCGGCAAGCGGGGCAACTGTGTGACGACTGGGCTTAACCATGGGGAGAGCTTAGCGGGTCAGCCGGCGACCACGACGATGACGCCCGGTGGCTGCTCGGCGACGTCCGGGTCGTCGATGCGCGGCTCGGCCGGGGCGTTGAGCAGCGTGCCGATCGACTCGGCGACCCGCTTCTCCGCGGCGTCGTCCGCGGTGAAGTAGACGGTGGTCTGCGAGACGTCGGTGAGCACCAGGTTGGTGACGTCGGTGACGTTGTAGTGCGCCTCACGCAACTGGTCGGCGGTGGCGCCGGCCAGCCCTTCCTGGTCGGAGATGTTGTACACCCGCACATCGACGTCGGGCAGCGCCGCTTCCGACGTCGTGGTGGTGGTCGTGACGCTGCTGGTGGTGGTCGAGACCGCGTCATCGTCGGAGGAGTCACTCGACGTCAGCCACTGGAAACCCAGCAGCAGGAAGATCACGCCGAGAAACAGCAGCACCATCACCATGGCGCGCAGCGGCAGTCCGGAGGAGTCCGGGACGTGGTCGTTCATCGCGCCCACTGTATCGGGGCGCCGGAGCGGCGGCGCAATCCCGCCCGCCGTCGCGGGCCGTTAGGGCAGCTCAAAGCCGAGCCGCCGGGCCGCCTTCGCCTTGAGTCGGGTGGCCCGCATCCGCCGTAGTCGTTTGACCAGCATCGGGTCCGCGGCCAGCGCGTCGGGACGCTCCACCAACGCGTTGAGCACCTGGTAGTAGCGGGTGGCCGAAAGCCCGAACAGCTCTTTGATCGCTTCTTCCTTGGAGCCGGCGTATTTCCACCACTGCCGCTCGAAGGCCAGGATGTCGTGCTCGCGGCGGGTCAAACCGTCGATGGTTTCCGAGTCGTCTGCTGATCGATTAGTCCGCGCCATGGCGCCGTCCATCTGGTTGACCGGACCCTTCCCCACACTGAAATGACAACACTGTGTTTCGGCGCATATTCAATCACGTTCGCGCCGACCGGCCGGTAACCCGACCCCGCGAGTCGCGCGCGCCGTCGCGATTTAAGCTTGCGATTCATGGCCGTCGTACCCATCCGCATCGTGGGCGATCCCGTCCTGCACACCCCGACCCGCCCGGTGCCGGTCGGCGAGGACGGGACACTGCCCCCCGACCTGGCGGACCTGATCACCGACATGTTCGACACCATGGACGCCGCCAACGGGGTGGGGTTGGCCGCCAACCAGATCGGCGTCGACTTGCGGGTGTTCGTCTACGACTGCGCCGAGGACCGTGGCCGGCCGACCCGGCGCCGTGGCGTGGTGGTCAACCCGGTGCTGGAGACCTCGCCGATCCCCGAGACCATGCCCGACCCGGAGGACGACGACGAGGGTTGCCTGTCGGTGCCCGGGGAGTCCTTCCCGACCGGGCGCGCCGAGTGGGCGAAGGTGAGCGGCCTCGACGCCGACGGCTCGCCGGTGAGCCTGGAGGGCACCGGGCTGTTCGCCCGGATGCTGCAGCACGAGACCGGCCACCTCGACGGCTTCCTGTACCTCGACCGGCTGATCGGCCGGCATGCTCGGGCCGCCAAACGCACGGTGAAAAAGAACGGCTGGGGGGCCCCGGACCTGTCCTGGCTGCCCGGCGAGGTCCCCGACCCGTTCGGGCACCGATGAGCGAGTTGCCCAGCGTCGGCACCCGGGTCGCGGTGCGGTTCCGGCTGCCCGCCGGCTCCGAGCCACCGCTGAGCGACGCGGTCGGCCACCTGCTGGCGGTGGCGCCGATGGTGCGGGTGCGCACCAAGACCGGGGAGGTCGTCGAGTTCGCCCCCGGCGACGTGCTCACCGTGCGCCGCCTTACCGACGTGCCGGTGCGCAATTCCCAGATCCGCGCGGTGGAACACGCGGCGGCACTGGCGTTTCCCGGTATCGAGCACCGCTGGATGGACGGGTGGCTGCTGCGCGCCGGCGCCGGCGACACCTTCCGGGCCAATTCGGCGATCCCGCTGGAGATGGGCGCGTCGTTCGCGTCGGTGCCCGCCATCGTCGACTTCTACGTCGAACGCGGCCTCACCCCGCTGTTCGCGATCCCGGATCGGCTGGTGTCGATGCGCGACGACACGACCGTCGAACGCGAGAACCGCACCCTGGTCGCCGAGTTGCCCGGCACGCTGCCGCCGCGCCCCGACGTGGCCCTGGCCGACTCCCCCGGGCCGGACTGGCTGGCCGGCTATGACCGCGACGTCGCCGTCGAGGAGCTCGCCGCGGTGCTCGACGGCCGACTGTGCTTCGCCGTCGGCCCGGCCGGCGCGGTTGCACGGGCGGCGATCACCGCCGCCCCGGACGGCACCCGCTGGGTGGGGATTTCCGATGTCCATGTCGATGCCGGGCAACGCCGCCGCGGCCAGGCGTCGGCGGTCTGTGCGGCACTGTTGGCCTGGGCCGTCGAGCACGGCGCCACCCACGGCTACGCCCACGTCCGCGACGGCGATGACGCCGCGCTCGGATTGTTCGCCGGGTTGGGTTTCGCCCCGCAGCATCGTTTCCGCTACGTGCGCACCGAGGCGATCTGGGTCGACCCGGGCACCCGGAGGCGCTGAGGTGGCCGGCGACACGCTGCGGTTGGCGACCTGGAACGTGAACTCGATTCGCACCCGGGTCGGCCGGGTGACCGACTGGCTGGCCCGCGCCGAGGTGGACGTGCTGGCCATGCAGGAGACCAAGTGCACCGACGCGCAGTTCCCCACACTGCCGTTCGTCGAACTCGGCTACGAGGTCGTCCACACCGGCGTCAACCAGTGGAACGGGGTGGCGATCGCCTCCCGGGTGGGCTTGGCGGACGTGCAGGTGGGTTTCCCCGACCAGCCGGCCTGGGCCAAGGGGGACGCCGAGCCGGTGACCGAGGCGCGTGCGCTGGCGGCGACCTGCGGCGGGGTGCGGGTGTGGAGCCTGTATGTGCCCAATGGGCGCACCCTCGACGATCCGCACTACGTCTACAAGCTGGACTGGCTGGCCGCGTTGCGCGCCAACGCCGAGCGCTGGGCGGCCGAGGAACCGTCGGCGCCGATCGCACTGGTCGGTGACTGGAACGTTGCCCCCTTCGATGACGACGTGTGGAGCATGGAGTTCTTCGACGGCGCCACCCACGTCTCCGAACCCGAGCGCCGCGCCTTCCACGCGTTCGCCGACGCCGGGTTCACCGATGTGGTGCGGCCGTTTACTCCCGGTCCCGGCGTCTACACCTACTGGGACTACACCCAGTTGCGGTTCCCGAAACGGCAGGGCATGCGCATCGATTTCATCCTCGGCTCCCCGGCCTTGGCCGAGCGGGTCGCCCACGCCGAGATCGTGCGTGAGGAACGCAAGGGCAAATCGCCCAGCGACCATGCCCCGGTCCTGGTGGAGTTGCGCCGCTAGCCCTCGCGCCGCCCGGCCCGGCCCGACGCCCGCGCGCACACCCGAGGTGGGCGATCGCCGACGATTGACGCGAATGAAGTTGTACGGCGGTATTTTTCGAGTTTTTCCGCCCTGAGGCTTCACTCGTCGCCGATGCCGCCATGCGACGACGGCCTGCGGGCTTCGCGCGCGAGACCCTCGCGCGCCGCCCCGAACCCGACTAGGCTGGACGGTCTTGTAGCTAAAGGGGAGCGTGATGGACATCCAAGGCGCACTGCGCAAGGTGGCCCGGACGGCGGGGCGGGCCGCGGACGCGACCACGATGGCGGCCGGAGCGGTGGGGGGCGCGGTCATCAACGGTGTCGTCGGCGGGGTCAAGGGCACCGTGACGGGCACGGTCGCCGGCGTGCAGAGCGGGGTGGACCGGGGCAGTCATTCCACCCCGGTCGCCGCGGCGACGCTCGGCGCCCTCGGGGTGATCGGCCTGGTGGAGTGGCCGGTGCTGCTGGTCGTCGGCGGCGGCGCTCTGGCACTGCGCCAGATCAAGCAGCAGCGCGCCGCGCAGGTCGCCGCGGCCGCACCGTCTCAGCTGCGCGCGGTGCCGGGCGGGGACGCCGCCCCGCGCGCAGGCAACACCTCCGCCCCGACCACCGGCGGCCAGAAGACGCCTGCCAAGACGGCGGGCCGCACGACGGGCGGCGGCAAGGCGCCGTCGGCCGCCACGAGGAGTGCCCCGAAGAAGACGGCCGTCAAAAAGACGACAGCCAAAAAGACAACAGCCAAAAAGACGACAGCCGGAAAGACTGCGGCGAAGAAGACAGCGAAGAAGTCCGCCGCGAAGACCACACCGGCGAAGACGGCGGCGCCGGACCGGAACGACCCCCGATAGATTTTGGACATCAGTCGCTCATCGGCCAGTTCCCTCCCGTTCCGGCTGGCCTCCTGGGGCCTGCAGACCTCGGTCCGCATCGCCGGCGCCTCGGTGGCCGCAGCAGCGACCGCCACCGCCACCGGCTTCGACCTGGCCACCCGGCCCGCGCGCGACGCGGTGGACACCGTCTCGCGCGGCCTGACTGACGTGATCGTCGGCCGCCGCAGTTGGCACGGCAACGGGCGGGCCTGGATCGAGGTCCGCGGCCTGCACGGCAGCCGCGGCCGGGAACTGGGCCCGGCGGTGGTGGCCGCGGTCAGTGAGACCCCCGGGGTCACCGCGGCGAGGCTGAACTACCCGCTGTCGCGGCTGATCGTCACGCTCGGCGCCGACGCGTCGCTGCGGCGGATCTGCGCGGTGATCACCGAACTCGAGCAGCAGTACCGCACCGCCGCCGACGCCGACGTCCCGGCCACCAGCCTGCCCGGGGACGGACTGGTGGCCGCGGCCCAGGCGATCACCGCCGGTGCCAACGCGGTCGGGTTCGGCGCCGCGCTGACGGGCAGCCTGCTGCGACTCACCCCGATGCCGCCGACGGTGGAGGCGGTGGTGGCCGCGGTCGTCTACCAACCTCGACTGCGCGGCATGCTCGAGGACCGCATCGGCAGGGCGGCCTCTGACGCCGTGCTCAACGTCGCGATGGCCGCGGCGCACACCGTCACCCTCGCCCCGGCGTCGCTGCTTCTCGATGTGGCGATGGAAACGCTCGCCATCGGCGAGCACCGGGCCGGCCTGCGCGCCTGGCACCGCCACGAACCGGCACTGGCCCGCCACGGCGACGACAGCCGCTCGCACCGACCGGCCCGCCCGGTGCCCGAACCGCCCGGCCCGGTCGAGCGACACGGCGGCCTGGCCGCACTGGTGCAGGCGCTGGGGACGGTCGCGATCGCGGCCACCACCCGCAACCCCGACACCGCAGGCAACGCGGTGCTGGTGACCGCACCGAAAGCGGCCCGGGTGACCCGGGAGGCCTACGCCGCGACACTGGCCCGTGAGCTCGCCGACCGGCACGACGTCCTGGGCCTGCAGGCCGATGCGCTGCGTCGGCTGGACCGGGTGGACACCCTGGTCATCGACCCGCGGGTGCTGTGCACCGACCGGCTCAAGGTCGTCGGCGTGCGCGGTGTCCCCGACCGGGACCTGGCGGCTGCCTGGGATCGCGCCCAGGCCCGCCTCGACGATCCCGACCTGACCGCGGGCTGGCACTCGCTGGATCCCGACACCGCGTTGGAGGCGCTGTACCGGCCCGCGCACGATCCGCTGGCGGCCACCCTGGTCGCCGAGGCACGCACCGCGGGCTTGGAAGTCGTCTCGGTCGACATCGACGTCCTCGACGACCTGGCGCCCGCCTTCGACGAGATCGAGCCCGTAGGGGCCCGCCGGGTGGCGGACGTGTTGACCGATGTCGTGGTCGACCGGCAGCGCCGCGGTGGCCATGTGGCGGTGCTGTCGACCGAGGCGATCCGTGCCCTGTCGGCCGCCGACATCGGCCTCGGTGTGCTCACCGACGTCGCCCTGCCCTGGTACGCCGATCTGCTGGTGGTCGACCTCGCCGGTGCGTGGCAGGTCATCCACGCCATCCCGGCGGCGCGGACCGCGAGCCGCCGCGGCACCGAGATCGCCACCGGTGCAACCGCGTTGGGAGCTCTTCTGATGCTTCCCGGCGTGCGCGGCGCCGGTCCCGGGCCGGTCACCAGCGGAGCTGCCGTCGGGTTCCTGTCCGGTTACCTGCTGGCGCGCCGCACGGCGGCCGTGCCGACCCCACAACCGCCGCCGGTGCACGAGTGGCACGCGATGTCGGTGGCACAGGTCCGCAAGCTGCTGCCGCCGCCCGAACGGCCGGCGTCCGCCGACGTCGTCGCCCCGACCCTGGCCGGCCGTCTGGAGCCGGGGTTGGCGGCGGGTCGCCGCCTCGTCGAGGTGAGTTCACGCCCGCGTCGCGCCCTGGGGCAGTTCGCCGGTGCGGTGCGTGCCGAACTCTCCGATCCGCTCACCCCGATGCTGGCCCTCGGCTCGGCGGCCAGCGCCATCCTGGGTTCACCGGTGGACGCGATCATGGTGGGCTCGGTGCTCACCGGTAACGCGTTCCTGGCCGCCGGCCAGCGGTTGCGCGCCGAGTCGAAGTTGAACCAGCTTCTGGCCCAGCAGATCCCGACTGCTCGGCTGTACACGACCGGACCGGACGGCGGGGCGGTCTACACCGAGGTAGCCGCCGAGGAACTGCGGCCCGGTGACGTGATCGAGGTGCGGCCCGACGAGGTGGTGCCCGCCGACGCCCGACTCATCGAGTCCGACGAGGTCGAGGTCGACGAGTCCTCGCTCACCGGCGAGTCCATGCCGGTGGACAAGCAGGTCGCCGCCACCCCCGGCGCCGACCTCGCCGAGCAACTCTGCATGGTCTTCGCCGGCACGACGGTGATGACCGGCACCGCACGCGCCCTGGTGACCGCCGTCGGCGGCGACACCCAGGTGCGGCGCGCCGCCGAACTGGCCGGCGACCGCAACGAGACCATCGGCCTGCAGCACCAGCTGAGCCGGTTGACCAACCGCGCCTGGCCGGTCAGCATCGGCGGCGGCGCCGCGGTCGGGTTGCTCGGGATGCTGCGGGGCAAGGGACTGCGGGAGGCGGTGGCGTCGGGCATCGCGGTCACGGTGGCCGCGGTCCCCGAGGGCATGCCGCTGGTGGCCACCCTGGCCCAGCAGGCCTCCGCCCGGCGGTTGACCCGCCTCGGCGCGCTGGTGCGGATCCCCGGCTCGGTGGAGGCGTTGGGCCGGGTCGACGTGGTCTGCTTCGACAAGACCGGCACGCTCAGTGAGAACCGGCTGCGGGTCACCCAGGTGCACCCGGTCAACGGCAGCGACGAGGCCGAGGTGCTGCGCTGCGCCGAAGCCGCCACCCCGGTCCTCAACGGTCGCGCCCACGTCCACGCCACCGACACCGCGATCACCGACAAGGCCGTCGCGGTCAACGGCGGCCGGCCGCACACCGAACCGCTGGCCCACCTGCCGTTCCGCCCGGGCCGGTCGTTCTCGGCCTCGGTGTCGGGCCGCGAACTCACGGTCAAGGGCGCCCCGGAGGTGCTGGTGGCCGGGTGCAGCGCCCGCAGCGGGGAGTTGGCCGACATCGTCGACGGGATGGCCGCCGACGGGCTGCGGGTGATCGCGGTGGCCCGTCGCGAACTCGACGACGCACAGCTGCGCGCCGCCGCCGACGATCCGGACACCCTGGTCGAGCTGTGCGCCGACGGGCTGGAGTTGACCGGGTTCCTCGGGCTTTCCGACACCCCGCGCCCGGAGTCGGCGGCGCTGCTGGCCGATCTGCGCGAGCACGGCCTGGGGATCCGCCTCATCACCGGCGACCACCCGATCACGGCGGCCGCCATCGCCCGCGACCTGGGCATGCCGGTGCGACCCGATCAGGTGATCAGCGGCGCCCAGTGGGATGCGTTGTCCCGCAAGGATCAGGAGCGCGCCGTCGGCCGGCTCGTGATCTTCGCCCGGATGACCCCGGCGAACAAGGTGCAGATCGTCCAGACGTTGGAGCGCACCGGCCGGGTCTGCGCGATGGTCGGGGACGGCTCCAATGACGCCGCGGCGATCCGTGCCGCGACCGTCGGGGTCGGGGTGGTCGGCCGGGGCAGCGACCCGGCCCACAGCGTCTCCGACGTGGTGCTCGTCGACGGCCGGATCGAGTCGTTGGTGGCGGCGGTGGAGGAAGGCCGTCAGCTCTGGCAGCGGGTGCAGGCCGCGGTGGCGGTGCTGCTCGGCGGCAACGCCGGGGAGGTGGCGTTCGCGACGCTGGGCACCGCGATCACCGGGACCTCGCCGCTGAACACCCGCCAGTTGCTGCTGGTGAACATGCTCACCGACGCGCTGCCCGCCGCCGCACTGGCGGTCAGCACACCCCGCCACCCGATGTCGCACCAGACCCGCGGGCCCGACGAACGTCGGCTGTGGCGCGCGGTGGGGGTACGCGGCGCGACGACCGCGGTGGCCGCCAGTTCTGCCTGGGCGCTGGCGTCGCTCACCGGCCCGCAGCAGCGCGCCTCGACGGTGGCGCTGGTGTCGTTGGTCTCCGCTCAGCTGGGCCAGACTCTGCTGGACTCGCGCGCACCGCTGGTGGTGCTCACCGCGGGCGGTTCGCTCGCGGTGATGGGCACGCTGATCAGCATCCCCGGGCTCAGCCAGTTTCTCGGCTGCACTCCGCTGGGTCCCATCGGGTGGGCGCAGGCGCTCGGGACGGCCGGGGTGGCTGTGGGTGCTGCCGCAGTGGTGCCCCGGCTGATCGGGCTGGGCGATCTACCCGCATCACCCCCGCCCGCCACAACAGCGCATACGCGTGTTGCAGTGGAACGGTCAGAATCTCCGCAATCGCCAGAACCGCACGGTCGGCCGGGAGGTCGATCGTCGCCATATGCCCGACGATGACCGCCGCAGCCGACCCGCCGGCGAACCCTCCGTTACTGAAAGGCAAACGATGGTGGACAAGCAGTCTCGCCGCGAGACATCACACCGGGACGCGGTGCAGGAGATCCGTGAAGGCGAGTCGTTCGCGCTGAACCTCCCGGTGGTGGGCGAGGTCGCAGTGCCCCCGCCGGAGCAGTTGGCCTACTACGGCGGGTTGGCACTGCTGGCCACGTTCGAGCTGATCGAATGGCCGGTCGCGCTGGTGATCGCCGCCGGCCACCTGATGGCCGCCAACCAGCGCAGCCGGATCCTGGAGGAACTCGGCAAGGCGATGGAGGACGTCTGAGCCGTCCGGTTCAGCGCACGGTGAGGATGCCGGCCCGCCACGCCAGCGCGTACACCTGACGCAGCGGCACGCTGAGCAGCCGGGTGGCACCGTCGACCAGCGGGTCGCCGTCGCGGCGGTGCAGCTCGGCAAAGCCGTTCACCGCGGTGCGGGCCGGGGTGGTTACGTCGCTGTATGCAATGGTCGCCATGATTGCCTCCTGGCCGAGAAAACGTGAGGACGAGGTGGCGATGGCGTTCCGTTCTGGCGGTCAGTGCCGGGGCACGGCGGCCGAGCGCGGGGACGGAACGATCGCCCTGGGTCGCGATGGACTATCACCGGAGCTCATTTCGCCCCTCACCTCCTCTCGGCCATGGCACCCTGTGGCGCCGGCAGCGTGCAGTGCACATCAGGAGGCGGAATCCGGCTCACACCGGAAGAACCGCACCCCACTCGTTCGGGCTTTGGCACTGCACGGCGTGTCCGGGAACCGGAAGCCACTTGGGCTCAACCCTTAAGCCGGGAGGAGCTGTCCTGACCTTGGCCGTCTCTCGACGTTAGAGGTCAGTGGCCTATGTCCGTGCAGACGCCTCGCTTAACGAGGTGCTTGCGTCACCTATGGTGCACCAGGGCGCCGACCGGGTCAACCACACCCCCCGGTTATGGGTTGATTCGCAGGTCAGCGGCGTGTCTACGGTCGCGCCGCGCCGGTTCGCGCCGCCCCCTGGGCAGCGGGCTCGGACTGGGATAGCGTGAGGCGTGCGTCCGGCACCGACCGGATGCGCACAACCACACACCGCACGGGAGCGTCCATCGAGGGCGCTGAGAGGACGGCTGGAGCCGTCGACCGTCTGAACCTGACCGGGTAATGCCGGCGTAGGGAGATGAAGATGACCGACCTTTCCGTTTCCGTGGACCCGGCCGTGACCACCGGCCCGATCCCCTACAGCACCAAGCACTACGTCGACCTGGAGGGTGTGCCCGGCGCAAAGGTGCCGTTCCGCCGGGTGAACCTCACCAACGGTGAGCACTTCGACCTCTACGACACCTCCGGCCCCTACACCGACGCCGACGCCACCATCGACCTGCACGCCGGGCTGCCGCCCCGCCCCGGCGTGGTGACCGACCGCGGCACCCAGTTGCAGCGAGCCCGCGCCGGTGAGATCACCGCGGAGATGGCGTTCATCGCCGCCCGCGAGGGGATGCCCGCGGAGTTGGTGCGCGACGAGGTGGCACGCGGCCGGGCGGTGATCCCGGCCAACCACAAGCACCCCGAGATCGAGCCGATGATCATCGGCAAGGCGTTCGGCGTGAAGGTGAACGCCAACATCGGCAACTCGGCCGTCACGTCCTCGATCGGCGAGGAAGTCGACAAGATGGTGTGGGCGATCCGGTGGGGCGCCGACACCATCATGGACCTGTCCACCGGCAAAGACATCCACGAGACCCGCGAGTGGATTCTGCGCAACTCGCCGGTTCCGGTGGGAACGGTCCCGATCTACCAGGCCATGGAGAAGGTCAACGGCGACCCGGCGAAACTGACTTGGGAGATCTACCGCGACACCATCATCGAACAGTGCGAGCAGGGTGTCGACTACATGACCGTGCACGCCGGCGTGCTGTTGCGCTACGTGCCGCTCACCGCCAAGCGGGTCACCGGAATCGTCAGTCGCGGCGGGTCGATCATGGCGGCGTGGTGCTTGGCGCACCACAAAGAGTCGTTCCTCTACACCCATTTTGATGAACTCTGCGAGATTCTGGCCCGTTACGACGTCACCTTCTCCCTGGGCGACGGGCTGCGTCCCGGCTCGATCGCCGACGCCAACGACGAAGCGCAGTTCGCCGAACTGCGCACCCTCGGTGAACTGACCAAGATCGCCAAATCCCACGGTGTGCAGGTGATGATCGAGGGCCCCGGGCACGTCCCGATGCACAAGATCGTGGAGAACGTCCGGCTGGAGGAGGAATGGTGCGAGGAGGCACCGTTCTACACCCTCGGACCGCTGGCCACCGACATCGCCCCGGCCTACGACCACATCACCTCCGCGATCGGGGCGGCGATCATCGCTCAGGCTGGCACCGCCATGCTTTGCTACGTCACCCCCAAGGAACACCTGGGCTTGCCGGACCGTAAGGACGTCAAAGACGGCGTGATCGCCTACAAGATCGCCGCGCACGCCGCCGACCTGGCCAAGGGCCATCCGCACGCCCAGCGCCGCGACGATGAGCTCTCCAAAGCCCGCTTCGAATTCCGTTGGTATGACCAGTTCGCGCTCTCTTTGGACCCCGACACCGCGCGCGAGTATCACGACGAGACCCTGCCGGCCGAACCGGCGAAGTCCGCGCACTTCTGCTCGATGTGCGGACCGAAGTTCTGCTCGATGCGGATCACCCAGGACGTGCGCGATTACGCCGCCGAGCACGGGCTGGAGACCGAGGAAGACATCGACGCCGCGATCGCGGCGGGGATGGCGGAGAAGTCAGCCGAGTTCGCCGAACAAGGCAATCGGGTATATCTGCCGCTGTCGCAGTGAATTTCCTGCCGCTGGCTCCGCCCGGAACCGCACCCGCGCGAATCCTGACGATCGCCGGGTCGGATTCCGGTGGCGGGGCCGGAATCCAGGCGGACATGCGCACCGCCGCACTGCTGGGCATGCACGCCCTCGTGGCGGTCACCGCGGTCACCGTGCAGAACTCGGTGGGAGTGCGCCGGGTTCACGAAGTTCCCGCCGACGTGGTCGCCGATCAGATCGACGCGGTGGTCACCGATATCGGCCTCCAGGCCGCCAAGACCGGGATGTTGGCCTCCCCGCGGATCATCGACGCCGTGGCCACCGTCTGGCGCCGCTTGGACCCGGGTGTGCCGCTGGTGGTCGACCCGGTCTGCGCCTCCATGCACGGTGACCCGCTGTTGGTGCCCGAAGCGCTGGATACCTTGCGGGAAACCCTGTTTCCGTTGGCCACCGTGGTGACCCCGAACCTCGACGAGGTGCGTCTCCTGGTCGGCATCGACGTCGTCGACGCCGACAGCCAGCGCGACGCCGCCAGGGCGCTGCACGCACTCGGACCGGCCTGGGTCCTGGTCAAAGGCGGCCATCTGCGGTCGGCGACCCGAAGTCCCGACCTGCTCTACGACGGCTCCGAGTTCCACGAGTTCCCGGCCGTGCGCATCGACACCGGCGATGACCACGGCGCCGGTGACACGCTGGCCGCGGCCACCGCATCGGCACTGGCGCACGGATTCACCGTGCCCGACGCCGTGGGATTCGCCAAGCGGTGGGTGACCGACTGTCTGCGCGCCGCCTACCCGTTGGGCCACGGCCACGGGCCGGTCTCGCCGCTGTTCCGGCTGGGCTCGTGAACCTCTCCCCGATCGAGGGGGTCGCCCACCGCCCGGCCGGGGACCCGGACGGTGTCGTGCTGTTGGCCCACGGTGCGGGTGGCAATCGGGACTCCGTTCTGCTGCAACGGGTCTGCGAAGTCTGGGCGGCCCGTGGGTGGCTCGCGGTCCGCTACAACCTGCCGTTCCGGCGGCGTCGGGCCAGCGGGCCGCCGGGGGGCAACGGCCAGGCCGACCGCGACGGCATCCTCGAGGCGGTCGGGTTGGCCCGCGGCCTGGCCGACGGACCGCTGATCGCCGGCGGGCACTCCTACGGCGGACGGCAGACCTCGATGGTGGCCGCGGCGGCGTCGCTTGACCTGCTGACCCTGTTCTCCTACCCGCTGCACCCGCCCGGAAAGCCGGAGCGGGCCCGCACCGCGCACCTGCCCGACCTCACCGTGCCGACGGTCTTCGTGCACGGCGGTCGGGACCCCTTCGGCAGCCTGGCCGAGATGCACGCGGCGGCGGCCTTGATCCCCGCGGCGACCGAGATCGTCGAGGTCGTCGACGCCCGGCACGATCTCGCGTCGAAGACCCTCGATGTGCCGGAGCTGGCCGTGTCCGCCGCGCTGCGGTTACTGGGCCGCTGAGTTCGGATCCAGCCGCCCGCTGCCGGCGATGACCTGCGCGGCGACCTTGGCGAGCTTGACGTTGGTCTCCTGGGAGACTCGGCGCAGCATGTCGAAGGCATCGGCGTCACTGACCCCGTTGAGCAACATCAGCATGCCGATCGCTTTGCCGATCTCGCGGTTGCTGTCCAGGCCACGCTGCAGCGTCGCGACATCCTCGCCACGGACCACCGCGTTGACCGCCACCGAGGCGAACGCGGCCAGGACGACGGCCCGTTCGGCCGCAGCGGTGTCGAACGCGTCGGGGGTGTCGCTGAACAGGTTCAGCGCCGCCTCCTTGCGATCGTTGACCAGCAGCCGGAACCCCATCACACCGCGCACCGGGGTTTCGGCCATGACCCGCTCGGCCAGCCGCGGCCAGGTGCTGCGCACCGTGATGTCGCTGTCGATCTGAGCGGCTTCGTCCTCGATGGCGTCCAGGCACGGGCCCTCGCCGAGTTCACGTTCCATCTCGTCGATGCGGCGAGCGACCCCGTCGCTGGCCGCGGCGATCTCGTATCGCCCGCCCCGGCGCACCAGCATGCTGGCGTGGTCGCAGGCGGGCACCAACAGCGTCGCGGCCATGCAGATCGCGCTGTAGACCTCACTGAGGTCGCTGCCGCGGTAGACGATTTCGGCGAGCGCCGCGAACACATTGGCCGGGTCCACGTCCGTCGGCGCGCCGGGGGCCGGTTCGGTCATCGACGGCCTAGCCGGTGGGGTAATCGTCGTCGTCGAGTGGCACGCTCTGCTGCTGGTCGAACACGTCGGCCGGGTTGGCCTCGCCGCTGGCGAGGGCGCCGGGGTCGAACGCGTCGTCGTGCTCCTCGTCGACTGCCATGGCCTGCTCGGCGATGTCGAGGTCGCTGGCGCTCGGAATCGGCTCGGTCATGACTCCTCCCCCTGTTCTGACTGCGTCGGCCCGTCCAGATTACCCGGTCGCAATCGCTACAAACTTACTCATGAGTAAGGTATCGTTGACGCATGAGTGTCGAGCACGTCGACGCGGTCATCGTGGGCGCCGGGTTCGGTGGGATCGGGGCCGCAATCCAGCTCAGCCGGCTGGGTTATCGCGACATGGTGATCCTCGACCGGGAGAGCGACCTCGGTGGGACCTGGCACGTCAACCGCTATCCCGGCCTCGCGGTCGACATCCCGTCAACCACCTACTCCTACTGGTTCGAACCCAACCCCTATTGGTCGCGCCTATTCGCCCCCGGCGAGGAGCTGAAACGCTACGCCGAGCACGTCGCCGACAAGTACGACGTGCGGGGGTACATGCGGTTCAACACCACGGTGGAGGGTGCCCGCTGGGACGACGAGACCCGCCGGTGGCAGGTGAACCTGGCCGGCGGAGACGTGATCTCCACCCGATTCCTGATCACCGCAACCGGCTTCCTCTCTCAGCCGCACACCCCCGAGATCGAGGGGATCACCGACTTCGCCGGACGCATCATGCACACCACGGCATGGGATGACTCGTTCGATTTCACCGGCAAGCGGGTGGGGCTCCTCGGCACCGGCGCCACCGCGGTCCAGTTGGTTCCGGAGTTGGCCCGGCAGGCCGCCGAGCTCACCGTCTACCAGCGCACGCCGATCTGGGTGGTGCCCAAGATCGATTTCGCCATCCCGCCCGCCGTGCAACGTCTGTTCGCCGCGGTTCCGGCGCTACACCGGGGTTTCCGCTTCGTGACCGACACCCTGTTGGAGTTGATGATGGTGACCGGGGTGCTGCGGTTCCGGCGTTTCCGCCGGCTGAACATCGCTGCTGCGGACGCTTCAAAGCTGTTCCTGTTCGCGACGGTTCGCGACAAAAGGTTGCGGGCCGAGCTGACCCCCGATTATGACTTCGGCTGCAAGCGGCCGACGTACTCCAATGACTATTACCGGGTGTTCACGCGACCCAACGTGCACCTGCAGACCTCCGGGATCGACCGGATCGAACCGGACGGCATCGTCTCGGCCGACGGACGGAAGAATCCGATCGACGCACTGGTGCTCGCAACCGGATTCGATTTGTGGGATGCCAACTTCCCGGCACTGGAGGTCATCGGACGCAACGGGCGAAGCCTGGGTAAGTGGTGGCGGGAGAATCGGTTTCAGGCGTATCAGGGCGTATCGATTCCGGAGTTCCCCAACTATCTCAGCCTGGCCAGCCCGTACGCGTTCTCCGGCCTGTCATTCTTCAACACGATGGAGTATCAGATGCGTCACATCGACCGGCTCTTCTCGGAACTGCATCGACGCGGGGCCGAGACGTTCGAGGTGACCGAGGACGCCAATACCGCGTTCCTGGAGCGGATGACCGCACTGCTCGACGATTCGGTGTTCTACGCCGGTGACTGCGCGACCAGCCGGTCCTATTACTTCAACCATTCCGGCGAGGCGACGCTGCTGCGGCCGACCTCCACCGCCGACGCAGTGGCTGACGGCTCCCGGTTCGCGTTGAGCGACTACCGGTTCGGCTGAGGGCCGGTTCACCCACGTGTCTACGGCTCGGTGGTCAGCGGTACCGGGTCTGCATATCCGCTAACCGGCGCAGTGCTCCTCCGGTGAGGAACTCACCGCGATTCAACGGGTGTTCCCAATAGAACCGCACCCAATCGCGGAACGCCTGCGGATCGGCCTGACGCCCCGCGTAGGACCGGACGTCCTGAATGTACGGTGAGCTGCCGTCGGCGAGAACGAGGGTCAGCGGGCACATTGCGTTGGCCTGCATCGTCATCAGCGGCGCCTCTTTCAGCCCGACCCGGATCATCGGTGACGTGCTGAGCACGTCGCGCACCTGGGCCCACCGGCCCTGTTTGTCGAGGGTTCCGTCGGCGAAGAGGAACCCGTCCGGGGTGAACAGCAGATGGTAACCACCACGCTGCCGGCTCTGGACGGCGTAGAAGACGCAGAATCCGATCGCACCCAACGCGTACGTCGGCGCCAACCAGCGCAGTACTGACGAATCCCCACCGGTGAGGGCGCCGAACGAGTCGGGATCGAAGAACATCAGCGCTGCAACGCCCAGCAACAACAGCGAGAAGGCCGAGATCATGATCACCCCGAACCGGTTGGCCGACTGCGGGACACGCAAGACCGTGCCGCGAGCGTCGACCGACCAGGACGGTTCGAACATCGAGGGCATGAAGTTCGCACCCAGCCCGACGATGAAGAACACCGCGCCGCCGACCGCCAGCACCGCCAGACCGCCACGACCCGATGCCGCAGCCGCCACCGCACCGATGCACAAGGCGACGATGGTCGGAATCCCGCAGGTGACCAGGATGAGCCATTTGGTGGTGTTCAACGACGTGTTTTCGCCACCAGGGGCACGCGTCTGGGCGACGGGCTCGAACTGCGTCACGGATGCAGTTTAACCGCCGGTTTCCGGGCCGCCGGTCGCAGATTTCCGGCATCGGCTTCGCGTCCTTCGAGCGGGTTGGGCCGCGATACGCTCAGCGGATGTTCCCGCACCAACAGGAGAACACATCATGATCCCGGCCGGCCGCGGTCCGGATCCCGGCTACCCCGCTGTCGGCGAGCCGGCCACGGTCCGATTGCCCCGGGTCGGACCCGGATATCCGCCCGAGGAGACGGCGGCGGACGGCGGCGGCGCCGGCGGCGCCGGCAGCACACTGCTGGCGCTCGGCCGGCCGTTCCTGGCCCTGGGCGGCCTCGTGGTGGCGGAGTTGGCACTCATGGTCATCGCGTTCAAAGAAGGCGAATACCTCGCGGGATTCATGGTGCTGTTCGTCAACGCCGGTGTTGTCGGGTTGCTCTGCATCCCGTGGGCCCGGCGCACCTCCGTCGCCCGTAGCAGCGCCGGCAGCGCGGGCCTGACACTGCGGCCCGCCACCCGCGTGGATGTCGCGGTGCTCATCACACTGACGAGCTGGGCGCTCGGTTCGGGGTTGTTCGGCTACCTGCAGTTGACCACCGACCCGGAGCCCCGACTCGACAACATCGTGCTGGGCACCATCATGCTCGGCAAGTTCTCCCCGGCGATCGGCGCCGCCGTGCTGCTGGGGGTGACGGCGCCCCTGCTGGTGGCCCTGATCTTGGTCGCCATGCGCGGCGGCGTCGGTGGTATCCGGTTCAACGCGGACGGATTCGCGTTCGACTCGGTGCTGCGCTCGGTGTCGGGCCGATGGGACCAGGTCGTCGACGTCACCGATTCGGCTTCCGGCGGGCGGCCGGTCGCGCGACGGCCGGTGGCCGTGCAGATGGTCGACGGGACCTGCCACACTCTCCGCGCGCCCGGCCTCTACACGCCCGACGGCGACGTGCTGCGCGAGATGATGCGGTTCTACTGGCAAAACCCCGGTTACCGGATCGAGCTGACCGACACCCGGGCCCTCGACCGCTTCCGCGCCGCCCTCGCGGCGGCGGCATCGCGCTGACCCCGGCCGCGTAGCGATCTATTCCGGGGGCGTTCCCGGTAGCCGCATCACCAGCCGGGTGCCGCCGAGCGGGCTGTCCTCCAGCGCTGCGGTGCCACCGTGCAATTCGGCTTGCTGGGCCACCAGCGCGAGACCGAGCCCGGAGCCGGATCGCGAGGCGGTGGAACCACGGGAGAAACGTTCGAACACCACCTCGCGCTCGTCCTCGGGGACGCCGGTGCCGTTGTCGTCGATGGTGATCTCGACTCCCTCGGACGAGCTCACCGCGTCCAGCTGGATCTCGTTGGCGTGGCCGTGTTTGACGGCGTTGGTGATCGCGTTGTCGATCACCAACCGCAGTCCGGCCGGCAGTCCGAGCAGGAACACGCCCGCGGTGGGCACCAGGGTGACCTGCACATCCGGGTACAACCGCATCGCGTCGTGGGCGGCCCGGTCGAGCAGTTCGGTGACATCCAGTGGGACGTAGTCCTCATCGGTGGTGAGTTCGCCCTGAGCCAGCCGCTCCAACGCCGAGAGGGTCAGTTCGATGCGGGTCTGGGTGCGCATGACGTCGCCGACCATCTCCTTGCGCTGCTCGATCGGCAGGTCCATGGTGGCCAGCACCTCGAGGTTGGTGCGCATCGCGGTCAACGGGGTGCGCAGTTCGTGGGAGGCCACCGCGGCGAAATCGCGGGCCGATTCCAGCGCGGCCTTGGTGCGCTCCTGGGCGGTGCCGATGCGGGCCAGCATGCCTTCGACGGCCTCGCCGATCTCGACGGCTTCGCGCACCCCGCGCACCTGCAGGTCGTCGGGGACCGATTGGGCACTGATGGCCCGCGCCTGCTGGGCGAGTAGCCGGAACGGGTTGATCATGATCCGCCACATGGTCCAGCCGACGATCACGGTGCCCACGATGACGCCGCCGCAGATCAGCAGAACCCGCAGGTGCAGCTCGTTGATCCGCTTCTTGGTGGCCGCCATCGGTGCGCCGACCGCGATCGAGGCCTGCCCGGCGGCGAACGTGCGGACCCGGTACTCCACCCCGTTGATGGTGGTGTTGTTGTAGCCGTTGTCGAAGGCGGGCAACACCACGTCGGCGGGCACCGACACGGTGATCCCGGCGATCCGGGCGGTGCGCACCACGCTGCCGTCGGGCTGCGGCAGGTCCGCGTCGTGGTGCTGACCGCTGCGCAGCAACGACGAGATGTCGCCCAGGCTGCTGACCGAGTCCAGCCGCCGGTCGAGCTGGTTGTACTGGTCGTTGGTGACCCCGACCCACACCCAGGCGCCCAGCAGGATCACCAGCAGCACCACCGACAGCGCCGCCACGATCACGATCGTGCGCAGCGAAAGCACCGCCTGCATGGGCCGCCCGATGCGGGTCATGGTGTGGCGAGTGTGTGCCGGGTCCGGTTGTCGAACGTCGCGACGCCGTTCTTGCCGGTCACGTCCATCGCGTAGTGCCCGACGACGTAGCCGACGCCGGGCCCCAGGATGCCCAGCGCGGTCTTGTTGATGTTCTCCAGCGTGTCGCCGGCCTTGTGGTAGTTGGGGTCGAACGGCTCGCCGGCCTTCCCGCCCCACAGCTTGGCCTGCTCCTCGGTCATCTCGGCCTCCGCGCCGGAGAACAGTCCGCCGGAGGGGATGCCGGCTCGGGTGAACCCGTCGTAATCCGAGCGGCCGTCGAACGAGGTGTCTTGCGCGGCTTTGCCTGCCGCCTCCAGATAGGAGACCAGGATCCGCTCGATACCCGCCGAGCCCTCCGGCACGATGGGGCGGCCCCGCTGGTCCAGTGGCAGGGACTGGTCACCGTCGTAGGTGAGGTAGCCCGGGTTCGGCGAGGCCAGCATGTCGAAGTTCAGATACAGCGCGATGTTCTTCAGCTCGGCCAGGTCGAGGGATTCGACGTAGCGGCTGGAGCCGATCAGCCCGAGTTCCTCAGCGCCCCAGAAGCCGAAGCGCACCGCGTTCTTCACATCCGGCGTCGCACCCAACTGGACCGCCGTCTCCAGCACCGCCGCGACACCGGAGCCGTTGTCGTTGATGCCGGGGCCGTCGGGGACGCTGTCGAGGTGCGCGCCCACCATCACCACGTCGTCGGTGGCGCCGGTCTGTGTTTGCGCGATGATGTTGCGGGAGTGGATCTCCCGGGTCTCGGCTTTCAGGGTGAGCGTGACCGGACCGTGGTGGTCGCGCAGCTTGGCGCCTTCGGATTTGGTGACGCTGACCACCGGCAGTTTGACCTCGGTGTCCTCGCCGAGCGTGCCGCCCATCTTCTCCTCATCGACGTTGTCGGCGATGATCACCGCGATCGCACCGCGTTTGGCGGCGGCGGCCTCTTTGTCCGAGAACGGGCACTCACCGCGGTCGACGAGCACCAGCGCCCCGGTCGCCTGCAGTCCGTCGTAGTCGGATTCGGTGCAACCGGGGGACTCGTCGTCGGCGCGCAGCGCCACCAGCGGGCCGGTGAGCCCCTTCTCCGGCGTGGGCAGGCTGAATTCCAGCGCGCGGACCTCGATCGGGGTGTCGCCGACTGTGAGTTTGCCGGGTTCGGACTCGAAGACGCGGGCGTCGAACTCCGGGGTCTGGACCTGGAAGCCGTTGTCCTTCAAAACCTTGACCACGTAGTCGACGCTGGCATCGTAGCCGGGGGTGCCGGCGGCGCGGTTGCCGTCGTTCTGGTCGGCGATCTCCTGCAACGTGGTCAGGTGCTCCATCATCGCGTCGGTGGTCACCTGTTCGCGAAGTTGGTTGGCGAACTGTTCGGACACCGACGCCGGCGGCACCGCGGCGCGTTGACATCCGGCGGCCAGCGTGGCGACGGTGGCCACACCGAGCACGGCGGTGAGCAGCTTCGACCTGTTGTTCATCGTGCCCACGTTAGACGCTCGGGGTCCCCGGGCCGCACATCAGTCGCCCGTGCCGCGTCCGGCACCGTCAGCCGGCGACCGAGTTGAGCATGCTGTTCAGCAGGGTGGCTGCTTCGTCGGTCATGCCGTTGCCGCAGACCAGCGCCTCGAGAGCGGCGTTGCCGCGCGACCCGATCGCATGAGTGCACGCCCATCCTTCGCCGCCCTCTTCGTAGGCGACGGTGTGCGCGGTGTCCTGATCGGTCTCGGTGGAGCCGATCATCCAGGTCTCCTCGTCATCGTTGTAGGAGAAGTACCGGGTCAGCGGCTTGCGGGCACAGCCCTGCCACTGCCCGGTGATCTTCTCCCGGAAGTCGGTGGCGTCCTGGCTGGTCGGGAAGGTCGCCGCCGCGGTGTCGATGATGACGTCCTTCTTCTCCATCCGCCGCGCCCGGATGGCGGTGTAGCCGCTGCCCTCGTAGACCGCGCCCTGCGACACGTAGGGGACGCTGACGCAGTCCATGTCGGAGACCCGGTCGTCGGCCTCGAGGACGTAGACCGCCTGCCGGGTGTCCTTGATCTCCAGACCGCTGATGTGCAGCGCCGTGTCGACGGTGCTGGCGGTGGGCAACAGCCCCTCCAGGGCGGTGACCGAAACCGTGGGCTCCAGCGCGCTGGTGGTGGTCGAGGCGTCGGCGAGGTGCGAGGAGGCGTCGTCGTCGTTGCCGGAGCGTTTCGTCGCCAGCACGACGCCGACGACCAACCCGATGACCACGGTCAGCGCGACGGCGATCCCGCCGATGATCTTCCCGGTGGGTTTCCCGCCGCCCGGCGGCGGCCCCCAAGGCGCGCCGGGCGGACTGGTCGGCCAGCCCGTCCCGCCGGGCGGATTGGTCGGCCAGCCGGTCCCGCCGGGCTGGGACGGCGACCAACCGTAGGACTGCGACGGCGACCAGCCCGGGGCCCCCGGCGCCCACCCGGGGCTCTGCGGCGGCGGGGTGTTCCAGCCGGACGGTGGCGGCTGAGGCGGCTGTTGCGGAGGCTGCGGCGGCACCCCGCCGGACGGTGACCAGCCGATCGGTGCGGCCATCGTCGCCTCGTGCGGATCGACGCCCTCGCCGGGACGCCACTGCTTCGTGGGATTACCGCGGTCGGGATCGCCACCGGGTGGACCGCCCCCCTGCGGGGTGTACTGGTCGGGCATCTCACCGCCTTCCCACGATGTCCTCAGATGTGCCGTGCCTTGAATTCAATCACGGTATACATGGTGGGCCACACACGGGATTTTCCCGTCACGGACCGATGTCAGGGGGTTGTCACCCGATGCGTCAGTTGCGACGTGTCCTCACCGGGCTCGGCGTGGCGTTGCTGATCGCCGGCTGTACGACGATGATCGACAGTCGGCCGGTCTCGGTCTACGCCGACCCGTTCAGCGTCGGTGGCCTACCCGCCCTCGACGGGCCGAGCGGACTGCGCTCAGAAGCCGAACGGCCGCTGGTTCAGGCCACCGGCAGCGACGGCGGCCCGGTCGACATGATCGCCCGCCAGGCCATCAGCGACATCGAGACGTTCTGGGCCGGCGCCTACCAGCAGACCTTCACCGGCACGTTCGAACAGGTCGGTCAGCTGTTCTCCTGGGACGCCCGCGAGCCGCGACCGACCCGGTTCTGCATGCACCCCACGTTCCGGTTCGCCAACGCGGTCTACTGCCTGCTGGACAACACCGTCGGGTGGGACCGCGGGATCATGATGCCGGTGCTGCGCGGCGCTTACGGCGACATGGCGATCACCATGGTGTTGGCCCACGAATACGGCCACGCGATCTCCCGGATGGCCAAGCTCACCACGCTCGACACCCCGGTGCTGGTGCGTGAGCAGCAGGCCGACTGCCTGGCCGGGGTGTATCTGCGCTGGGTGGCCGAGGACGACTCGCCGCGGTTCCGGCTGTCCACCGGCAACGGCCTCAACGACCTGCTCGCGGTGCTGGTGGGGATCCGCGACCCGCTGCTGATCGAAGGGGACCCGGTCGACGACGAGCACGGCTCGGCCTTCGAGCGCATCTCGGCGTTCCAGTTCGGGTTCACCGAGGGCGCCCGGTCGTGCGGGCTGATCGACACCGACCAGATCGAGTCTCGGCGCCACGGTCTGCCGGTCGCGCTGCAGGCCGACGACACCGGCGAATGGCCGGTGACCGCCGAGTCGGTGGCCACCATCGTCGACGAACTCACCGCACGCCTCTCCCCGGCCGAGCCGCCGGCGCTGAGCTTCGACACCGACCGGCCCTGCGCGGACGCCCGGCCCAGCCCACCGGCGTCGTACTGCCCGGAGCGCAACGAGATCGTCGTCGACCTTCCGGAGCTGACCGAACTGGGCACCCCGCCCGAACCCGATGAGATGTCGTTCGAGTCGGCGCTGTCGCTGGCCGGCGACAACACCGCCTACTCGGTGCTGATGTCGCGCTACATGCTCGCCGTGCAGCATCAGCGCGGCGATCTCGCGCTCGACACCGCACAGGCCGGGCTGCGCACCGCGTGCATGACCGGTTCGGCCACCGCCATGCTGGCCGAACCGGTCACCAGCGCCGACGGGGTCACGATCACCCTGTCCGCCGGTGACCTGGACGAGGCGGTGACCGGGCTGCTCACCAACGGCGTCGCCGCCAGCGACGTCAACGGCGACACCGTGCCTGCCGGGTTCGCCCGCATCGACGCGTTCCGTACCGGCGTGTACGGCGACATCGACCGCTGCATCCAGCGTTACCCGTGACGAAAGGCCGCCGATCGTGACCCGCCCCGATCCCGACGCACCGCCGCCGATCTCCACCCGGCGCTCCCGACGCGCCCTGGTGTTGCTCGGGGTGGCGATCGGACTGTTCATCGAGGTGGTCGCCGCGGTGGTGTGGCTGGTCGGGTTCCGCACCCCCGGGTACTTCGTCACCAACCGGGTCGACATCCATGACGTGCAGGCCGGCGTGCAGCAGATCCTCACCGACACCGTCACCGGTTACGGCGCCACCAACGTCAGGGACGTCACCTGCAACAAGGGCGAGAACCCGGTGGCGGAGAAGGGTGCCTCGTTCAGCTGCACCCTGACCGTCCACGGGGTGCCCCGCCAGGTGACGGTGACCTTCCTCGACGACGACGGCACCTATCAGGTGGGCCGGCCCACCTGACTATCCCCAGCCCGGACGGGCACTGAATTGTGGCCGCGGGACCGGCTCGCAATGCTCACCGGCTATGGAGATACGCCCGTTTCTGGGCAGCGAGGCACTGGCCCGCGGCCAGTTGACCCGCCACGGGTTGCGCACCCGATTCCGCGCCGAGTTCCCCGACGTCTACGTGCCGCGCGACGCACGCTTGACGCTGGTGCAACGCACCCTCGCCGCCTGGCTGTGGTCGCGGCGGCGCGCGGTGGTCGCCGGCCGCGCGGCCGCTGCGCTGCACGGAGTGGGCTGGCTGGACGCCGCGCTTCCGGTGGAGGTCTTCCACCACAATCCGGCGGCCCCGCCCGGGTTGATCGTGCGCCGGGAGAACCTGCCCGCCGGCGAGGTGCAGACGGTGGCGACGTGCTGCGGGCCGCTGCAGTTGACCACCCCGGCGCGCACCGCGTTCGACATCGGGCGCCACCACCCGCTGTTCCCGGCGGTCGCGACGATCGACGGTCTGTTGCGCGCCACCGGGCTCGCCGTCGATGACATCTGCGCGCTGGCCGGCGGGCACGCCGGCGTGCGCGGTTTGCGGGCACTGGGCAGCGCGCTGCAGGTGGTGGACGCCGGGGCGCAATCACCGCGGGAGTCGTGGCTGCGGCTGGTGCTGATCAGGGCCGGCCTGCCCCGGCCGCAGACCCAGATCCCGGTGGTCTCCCGCAACGGTCGTCGCATGTACCTCGACATGGGCTGGCCGGTGTTCAAGGTGGCGGTGGAGTACGACGGCGATCACCACCGCACCGACCGCGACCAGTGGGCCTACGACATCCGGCGCGCCGAGGAGTTGAAATATCGGGGTTGGAGTGTCGTGCGGGTGATCGCCGGGCATCGCGCCGAGGACATCGTGTTCCGGGTGTGCCAGGAACTCAAGGACCGCGGCTACAAGCTGTAGTCCCCGGCTCTCACACACCACACCCCAGCGCCCCGCATCGCCCACCCCACACCCCCGCATCCCGCGAGTGAAGTTCTGTGGCGGAAAATTCGCAATTTTTCCGCCCTGGAACTTCACTCGCGCAAGGGGTTTCAGGCCAGATGGAGTTTCGGCTTCAAAGTCGGACAGCGTTGCGCGAGCATGCCGGTGGAGTCCAGGTACAAATCCTGCGAGCGTTGCAGTTTCGCCATGACGTCCGGCGGCGGCAGCTCGCCCCAGGCGGTGGAGTCTTCGCGCTGAACCTCAAGGTTCATCGCCGTGCTGTCGGCCCAGACGTCCAGTTGTTCAGCCAGCTCCGGTGAGGACACCTCCCGAGCGGCCGAACGCAACGTGTCGACCATCGTGGCCTCCATGTCGGCGAGCGCCTGAAACTCCGCCTGGTAGAAGGTGCCGCGGTCGAATGAATCGTTGGTGGCCGCCATCAGCGCGGCCCACTGCTGGCCGGCGTCCTCGATGATCGCGCAGTCACTGCGGTGCCACAGCAGCCAGCCACCAGCCCCCAGACCGCTCATCACCAGCACCGCGGCGAGCACGGGCCGCAGCCGGTTCACCAATTCTTCTCCGGCGACGACGCCTTGGCCCAGAACCGCTTCGGGATGCGGCCGGCGTGGCGGGCCAGGTGTCCGGCGGTCACCGCGCCGGCCATCGCCGCAGCCATCCCCGCCGGATCGGCGGCACGGGTCACCGCCGAGGCCAACAGCACCGCGTCACAACCCAACTCCATCGCCAGGGCGGCATCACTCGCGGTGCCGATGCCCGCGTCGAGGATCACCGGTACCCCCGAGGCCGCGACGATCATCTCGATGTTGTGCGGGTTGAGGATGCCCAGGCCGGTGCCGATCGGTGAGCCCAGCGGCATCACCGCAGCGCAGCCGGTGTCCTCCAGCCGCCCAGCAAGCACCGGGTCGTCGTTGGTGTAGGGCAGCACCACGAACCCCTCGTCGACCAGTTGCTCGGCAGCGCGCACCAACTCCACCGCGTCGGGAAGCAGGGTGCGCTCGTCGGCGATCACCTCGAGTTTCACCCAGTCGGTGCCGAGTGCCTCGCGGGCCAGTTGCGCGGTGAGTACCGCTTCCGCGGCGCTGCGGCAGCCCGCGGTGTTCGGCAGCGGGGTGATCCCGAGCCGGCCCAGCAGATCGAGCATGCCGGTGCCGCCCTCGGCGTCGACGCGGCGCAACGCCACCGTGGTGAGCTCGGTGCCGGAGGCCACCAGGGCCTCTTCCAGCGCGGCGAGGTTGGCCGCTCCCCCGGTGCCCATGATCAGCCGCGAGGAGAAGCTGCGTCCGGCAATCGTGAGTTTGTTGTCAGCCACCTTGCACCGCCGTGAGGATCTCGAGTCGGGCACCGTCGGAGAGGGTTTGGTGCCAATCGGTTTTGGGCAGCACCGAGTAGTCCAGCGCCACCGCGATGCCGCGGTCGGGGTAGCCCAGCGAAGACAGCAGATCGGCGATCGTGGTCGTCTCGTCGACCTCGACCTGTTTGTCGTTGACCGTCACAATCATCACGGGACTCCCACGGGAAGTAGTTCGGTCACCACGTGCTCGGCTGTCCATGCCGCCAGCAGGAAGCCGTTGCGGCCGTGCCCCGCAGCCACGATGGTGGTGTCGCCCAGCCGGTGGACCAACGGCAGGTTGTCCGGTGTCATCGGGCGCAACCCGGCCGTGCACTCGGCCAACTCGTATTCTCCCAGACCCGGGGCGACCGTGCACGCGTCGTCGAGCAGATCACGCACCCCCGAGACCGCCGGCGCGGTGTCTCGGCCGTGCTCGTACTGGGTGGCGCCGACGACCACCCCGTCGCCGCGCGGCACCAGATACACCTGCCGTCCGTGCACGCGGGCACGGATTACCCGTTGCGGCACCGGCATACAGCCCTTACGCCAGCGCAGTCGCAGCACTTCGCCCTTGACCGGACGGATCGGCAGGCCGGGCCACAGCGCGGGGGCGTCGATGCCGTTGGCGATCACCCGGGTTTCGGCGCTGACCGCTGACAGCGCGTCGACCGGCCCGGCGAAGCGGACCCCCAGATCGCGGCAGGCGGCGTCCAGGGCGTCGACGAGGACGCGGTTGTCGACGGCAAGTTCGGTGGTGGCGCGGAAGCCGTGCCGGATGCCGCGGGCGAGCAGGGGTTCGACGTCACGCGCGGCGCTCTCCCACGTCACCGGGTGGCCCTGGGCCGACAGCCAGTCGGCGACGGTGCGCAGGTCGGCGACGTCGGCGCGGTCCAACGCCACCACCAGCGATTCGCGGGCGGTGACGACATCGGCCGGCAGCCCGTCGAGGAACGTCTCGTGCCACAACCTCAGCGAGTCCAGACCGAGGCGCAACAGGCGGTCTTCGCCGGGCCAGCCCTCGCTGTGCGGGGTGAGCATCCCGCCGGCCACCCACGACGCACCATGCCGTCCGTCGTGGTGCACGGTCACGGTGTGGCCGGCTTGGGCGGCGCGGCGAGCTACGGACAGCCCGATGACGCCGCCGCCGATCACGGCCAGGTCGGTCATCTGCTGCTCCCTTCGCCGGCATGATCCGGATCAGGTGTGACGGTCAGGGCAGGCCGGCCTCCCGGGTGTGCCCACTCTCAGCCCCGCACCGGATCACCCGGGACTCCCGTGGTCTCCTCCCACGCTAGCCGCTAGCGTCGCAGTGTGCACGAACCCGCGACCCGGCTGGCCACCGCTCGGCTGTACCTGTGTACCGACGCGCGCCGTGAGCGCGGGGACCTGGCCGAGTTCGCCGAGGCGGCCCTGGCCGGCGGGGTCGACATCATCCAGTTGCGCGACAAGGGCTCGCCCGGCGAGCAGCAGTTCGGTGCGTTGGAGGCCGCCGACGAACTGGCGGCGCTGGCGGTGCTGGCGGAGACGGCGGCACGCCACGACGCGCTGCTGGCGGTCAACGACCGCGCCGACGTCGCCCGGGCGGCCGGCGCAGACGTGTTGCACCTGGGCCAGCGGGACCTGCCGGTTGCGGTGGCGCGGGAGATCGTCGGCGCGGACACGGTGATCGGCCGCTCCACCCACGACGCGACGCAGCTGAGCGCGGCGATCACCGAGGATGTGGACTACTTCTGCGTCGGCCCGTGCTGGCCGACACCGACCAAACCGGGCCGCGACGCCGCGGGCCTGGGCCTGGTGGAGCAGGCGGCCGCGAGCGGCACCGACAAGCCGTGGTTCGCCATCGGCGGCATCTCCGAGGAGCTGTTGCCGCAGGTCATCGCCGCCGGTGCGCGCCGGGTGGTGGTGGTACGGGCGATCACCGACGCCGACGATCCGCGGGCCGCCGCCCGGCGCATCCGCGCCGCGCTCGAACCTGACCGCGAGTGAAGCCGCCCTTCCGCGAGTGACGCCCTCCGCGAGTGAAGCTGTAGGGCGAAATCCGGCGCGTTTTTCCGCCACAGCGCTTCACTCGGCGCGCCGGCGGGCCGTCAGCGGCGCTCCCGCGATGGCAACACCCGTCGAGCCTGCAGCAGCACACCCGGGACGGTGTTGGCCAGGTCGCGTCGGCTGCGCGCGAACCCGCGCAGGGTGCGGTAGAAAGACCACACCTGTCGCGGGCTGGGGACGGCGGGAATCCAGGCCAGTTCCCAGTGGATGCCGTTGATCGGGTCGTCGAAGAACACCGCGTAGTAGCCGGGCCAGTACTGCGGGTACTCGCGCGGTTCGTCGGTGACCACCACGTCCTGCTCGGTGAGGAATTCGCGGCGGAACCGGTCGACCTCTTTGCGGTTGCGCGCCCACAGCGCGATGTGGTTGATGCCGACAGCCTGGTCGGCGTGGGTGAGCTTGGTCCCGGTACGGGCGGGCTGGATGCCGATGTAGCTGTGCGGGGTACTCGCGGAGCGCGTCATGTAGTAGATCGACTGGTACTCCATGTTTAGCGAGGAGAAGCTGCTGTAGCCCAGCCAGCCGAACATCGCGTCGTAGAAGGCGATCGAGTCGTCGTAGTCGAGCACCGCGAACTCGACGTGGTTCACTCCCCGCCAGCGCATCGGCGTCTCCTCACCCCGGCAGCAGCTCCGAGATCGCCTCGCTGAGCCGCGAGGGTTGCAGGTCGGGTTCCCCGGCGGTGGCCCAGAGGAACATCTCCGATTCGATGACGACGGTGCGTGGCAGGTGGCGGCGCCGTTCGTCGTCGGGGTCCAGCGGGACCGCCGCGACGGCGGTGCGCAGTCGAGGCCAGCTGGTCGCGAACCCGGAGTGCAGCGGCAACTCGGTCACCTGCGATTCGGGTACCCAGCGCAGCTCGGTGCTCTCCTGATTGGGTCGCACGGTCAACGGCTCGGTGGCGTCGGCGACGACCGTGGTGTAGGTCCAGGTCCCGACGTCGGCGGTGATCAGCGCGGCGCGGACCGCGACACGGTGGGCGGGAACACCGGCTTCCTCGCCGGCTTCGCGGACCGCGGCCTGTTCCGGGGTTTCGTGGCTGTCGCGCGCGCCGCCGGGCAGCGCCCAGGTGCCGCCCTGGTGACTCCACCAGGCGCGGTGCTGCAGCAGGACAGCCGGGGTGCCGTCGGCCAGCGGGGCGCGCAGCAGCAGTCCGGCCGCGCCGAATCGGCCCCAATACCGCGCGCCGGTGGCCGAGAAGGCCCATCCGTCACCGTCGCCGCGCACCCGCTCAGCTTATGCGGGGTCCGGCGCGAAGGGGGCCAAGCGGGCCGTTCGGGCCACCGGTTGCCGGCCGGAGGTCCAGGCGTTGGCGTAACCCAGTAGCTGTTCTCCGGCCGGGGTGCGGTGCAGCAACGCGATGTCGGTGCGCCCGGAGCGGTTGAGCATTCCGCCGATGTCGTCGAGGGAGAACGACTTGCGGGGCGCCACGATACGGTACGGCAGGTCGGTGAGCAGCTCATAGGCGCGGGGCGGGTACGGGCGGGTGGGGACGCCGGCGCGCAGTCGCACCCCGATCTCGACGGTTTTCGGCCGCGCGCCGGTGGCCACCACGATCGCGGCGATGTCCTCCCACGGGATGCGGGTCCGCCGCAGTTGGCGGCCGCGCTGGATGAACCGCACCCCGTCGGCGTCGCCGTCGAAGAGGCTTTCACTGGTGAGGGCGGTCGCGAACTGCGCCAACATCGCCATCGGCATCACCACACCGATCACCACCGGCCAAACCCCACGGCTCGATGCCGCAACCAGGTTGCCGTAGAGCCAGGTCCATCCCACCGCGGAGGTCGGCAGGACGGCGACCTGAACCAGCACCAACCACCTAGGCTGCGTCACCCGGAATCGTATCCGGGCGGTGGCCGCCCGCGCCCCGATGAAGCCCACGGCCGCGCAGACCAGCCCGCCGAGCACCAGCAACCACACCCCCGGATCGGCCAGCCGCGGGTGGAAGAAGCTACCGAGCACCGCGGCGCCGAATCCGATCGTGGCCAACACCACGAACAGGTTGCGATACCGGGTCGCCCCCCGCTGCTCGGCCAGGGCCCGCGCGCGCTGCATCGGTCCAACCTAATCCGACGCCGGCAGCCGCGACCGCAGCAATTCGGCGCCCGACACGAAAACCACTACCTCGACAAACGCCACGCTCTTAGACTTTGCTTATACAGTTGGGGGCCAGCACAGCAGCCGACAGACGGAGGCTCGAACGCACGTGACCGTTGAGCTGGCGCATCCGTCGACCGAGCCGGAGGGGTCGACGTCGCCGAAACAGCCGGCTCACCCGTACTGGTGGTTTCTGACCACCACGCCCGGCAAACTGGCCACGATCGGCGTCGTGCTGTCGATGCTGGGGGTGCTCAGCGCGTTCGCCACCGCCACCACCATCGACCACCGCCAGCAGACGCTGACCACGGTGCTCAACCACACCGAGCCGCTCGCGTCGGCGGCAGGCCAGCTCTACACCGCCCTGTCGGTCGCCGACGCCGCCGCAGCCACCGCGTTCATCGCCCAGGCCGAGCCCGCCCCGGTACGGAAACGCTACGAGCAGGCCATCATCGACGCTGCGGACGCCGTGACCCGCTCGTCCAGCGGGCTCACCGACGAGCATCTGATGTCGCTGCTGGGCCGGATCAACGCCGAGCTCACGGTCTACACCGGGCTGGTCGAGATCGCCCGGACCAACAACCGGGCCGGCAACCCGGTCGGGGCGAGCTACCTGGCCGAGGCGTCGTCGCTGATGCAGGACACGATCCTGCCCGACGCCCAGAGCCTCTACGACGAGACCTCCGCGCGGGTGGACGCCGAGACCACCGCCTCCACCCGGGTGCCCGCCCCGGTGATCCTGGTCATCGCGATCACCGTGTTGTTCGGGGCGTTCGCGCATCGCTGGTTGGCGGCGCGCACCCGCCGCCGCGTCAACCCGGGCCTGGTGGCCGGCGGGCTGGCTATCCTCGTGATGGTGATCTGGGTGGGCACGGCGCTGGCGATCTCCACCACCAGCAGCCGCAACGCCAAGAACACCTCCGCGGACTCGTTGAAGACGCTGACCAACCTGTCGATCGTGGCGCAGCAGGCCCGCGCCGAGGAGACGTTGTCGCTGGTCCGCCGCGGCGGTGAGCAGGCGCCCAAGCGCACCTTCTACGAGCACATCGACGCCATGCAGCGCGAGCTCAACCAGTACCTGGACAACGACAACACCATCGACAAGTCCGCGCTCGCCGACGCCGACGAACTGCTGGACCGGTGGCGACACGCCAACTACCGGATCAACCAGTACATCGCCGTCGGCAACTACCAGGCCGCCACCCAGGTCGCGGTCGGGACCGGCGAGGGCGACTCCACCCCGGCGTTCGAGAAGCTCGACGACGCGCTGGGCCAGGCGATCGGACAGAGCCGCGACCAACTGCGTGCCGAGATCACCGCCGCGCGCCGCGGACTCTACGGCGCCACCGTCGGCGGCGCCGTGCTGTCGATCGCGGCGGCGATCGCCGTCGCGTTGGGGTTGTGGCCTCGGCTGGGTGAGTACCGATGAAGCGGATCGCTGCGGCCATCGCCGCGTTGCTGATCACCGCGGGCTGCGGGCACTCCGACCGCACCACCGCGATCAGCTCCCCGACCCTGCCGCCGCCCACCCCGGCCGGGATGGAGGAGCTGGCACCGCAGCCGCCGCTGCCGCCGGAGGAGAAAGCCGATTGCGACGCGACGGCCAGCCTGCCGCCGTTCCGCACCAAGGCCGAGGCCGACGCGGCGGTCAAAGGCATCCGGGACCGCGGCCGGTTGATCGTCGGGCTGGACGTCGGCTCCAACCTGTTGAGCTTCCGGGATCCGATCACCGGTGAGATCACCGGCTTCGACGTCGACATCGCCGGTGAGGTCGCCCGCGACATCTTCGGATCGCCGTTGCAGGTGGAGTACCGGATCCTGTCGTCGGCGGAGCGGATCACCGCACTGCAGGACAAAAAGGTCGACATCGTGGTGAAGTCGATGAGCATCACCTGCGAGCGGCGTAAGCACGTCAACTTCTCCACCGTGTATCTCACTGCGCACCAGCGGATCCTGATCCCCCGGGACTCTTCGATCACCGAGTCGGCCGACCTGTCCGGCAAGCGGGTGTGTGTGGCCCGCGGCACCACGTCGCTGGTCCGGGTCCGTCAGATCTCTCCCCCGCCGATCATCGTGTCGGTGATCACCTGGGCGGACTGCCTGGTGGCATTGCAGCAACGCCAGGTCGATGCGGTGTCCACCGACGATTCGATCCTGGCGGGGCTGGTCTCCCAGGACCCGTACCTGAACATCGTCGGGTCGTATATGGGTGAGGAGCCCTACGGCATCGGGATCAACTTGGAGAACACCGGGTTGGTGCGCTTCGTCAACGGCACCTTGGAGCGCATCCGCCGCGACGGCACCTGGAACACCCTTTATCGGCGCTGGCTGACGGTGCTCGGACCGGCGCCCCCGCCGCCGGTCCCGAGGTACGTGCAGTCATGAGCAGCAAGCACGACGAACCCGACGCACCCGAGGTGAGCACCGGCGGCCCGGCCACCCAGCCCGCCCAGGACTTGTTCGACTCGGCGTCGCTACGACCGATGGCGACACAGGCGATCTACCGGCCGCCGTTCGACGACGAGGAGGACGACGCCGAAACCGCGGCGGCGCTGGCGTTTTTGCGCCCGCGACGACACCGGCCCACCACCCGGCGGCTCGGTGGCGGGTTGGTCGTGATCCCTCGGGTCCCCGACACCGACCCCGAGTCCGCCCTGATGGTCAACCCGGTGGTGGCGGAGAACAAACGGTTCTGCTGGAACTGCGGACAGCCGGTCGGCCGCTCCACCGCGGAGGCGCCCGCCCCCAGCGAGGGTTGGTGCCAGCATTGCGGGAGTCCGTATTCGTTTCTGCCGCAGCTGAACCCGGGAGACATCGTCGCCGGCCAGTACGAGATCAAGGGGTGCGTGGCGCACGGCGGGTTGGGCTGGGTGTACCTGGCCGTCGACCACAACGTCAACGAACGCCCCGTGGTGCTCAAAGGTCTGGTGCACTCCGGTGACGCCGAGGCCCAGGCGATCGCGATGGCCGAGCGCAAGTTCCTCGCCGAGGTGGTGCACCCCTCGATCGTCAAGATCTACAACTTCGTCGAGCACCACGACCGGCACGGCGACCCGGTCGGCTACATCGTGATGGAGTACGTCGGCGGTAAGTCGCTCAAGGAGTCCCGCGACCAGAAGTTGCCGGTGCCCGAGGCGATCGCCTACATGCTCGAGATCCTGCCCGCGCTCGGTTACCTGCATTCGATCGGCTTGGCCTACAACGATCTCAAGCCGGAGAACATCATGTTGACCGAGGAGCAGCTCAAGCTCATCGACCTCGGCGCGGTGTCACGGATCAACTCCTACGGCTACCTGTACGGCACGCCCGGGTATCAAGCGCCGGAGATCGTGCGCACCGGGCCGACGGTGGCCACCGACATCTACACGGTGGGCCGCACCCTGGCGGCGCTGACGCTGAAGCTGCGGACCCGCGGTGGGCGCTACGTGGAGGGGTTGCCCGACGACGATCCGGTGCTGGCCCGCTACCCGTCGTATGCGCGGTTGCTGCGGCGGGCCATCGATCCCGACCCGACCCGTCGATTCGTCTCCGCCGATGAGATGTCCGGGCAGCTGCTGGGTGTGCTCCGGGAGGCGGTGGCCCAGGATTCCGGTGTGCCCCGGCCGGGATTGTCCTCGAACTTCACCCGGTCGCGCTCGACGTTCGGGGTGGTATTGCTGTTGGCGCACACCGACGTCTACCGCGACGGACGGGTGCACACCGAAACCCTCACCGCGCGGGAGATCATCACCGCACTACAGGTCCCGCTGGTCGACAGCTCCGATGTGGCGGCACCGGTGTTGTCGGCGACCGTGCTCTCCCAGCCGGTTCAGACACTCGACTCGTTGCGCGCGGTGCGCGACGGTGCGCTGGACTCCGACGGCGTGGATTTGACCGAGTCGGTGGAACTGCCGCTGATGGAGGTGCGCGCGCTGCTGGACCTGGAGGAGGTCGTCAAAGCCAGCGCGAAACTCGAGACCCTGGCCGACCGGGTGGGCTGGCAGTGGCGGCTGGTCTGGTTCCGCGCGGTGGCGGCCCTGCTCAACGGCGACCACGACTCGGCATTGAAGGATTTCACCGAGGTCCTCGACGTCTTCCCCGGCGAGTTGGCCCCGAAACTGGCGCTGGCGGCGACGCACGAGATGGCCGGCAACCCCGAGGCCCGCAATTTCTACCGGGCGGTGTGGGCCACCGATGATTCGGTGATCTCCGCCGGGTTCGGTTTGGCCCGGGCTCAATCCAGTGACGGCGACCGGTTGGCTGCGGTGCGCACGCTCGACCAGGTACCGGCTACGTCCCGTTACTTCACCACTGCGCGCCTCACCTCGGCGGTCACCTTGTTGTCCGGACGTGGCCGTGACGAGATCACCGAGGACGACATCCGCGACGCCGCGCGCCGGGTAGAGGCGCTGCCGGACACCGAACCGCGGGTGTTGCAGATCCGTGCGCTGGTGCTGGGCGCGGCGATGGACTGGCTGGAGCACAACGAGGCCTCCACGAACCACATCCTGGGGTTCCCGTTCACCGACCACGGCCTGCGCCTGGGAGTGGAGGCGGCACTGCGCGGATTGGCGCGCACCGCACCCACCCGGGAACACCGGTATGCACTGGTGGACATGGCGAACAAGGTGCGGCCGGTTTCGACGTTCTAAGGGCCCCCGGGCCCGGCGCGGTGACAGCCGGGCTTGTCGCTCAGTCGGGTACCAGGGCGGTCACGCCGGTGTCGTCGACGAGGTAGACACGGCCATCCGGCCCCAGGGCAGGACCGCGGCAACGAGACGACCACGCCGAGGACGACTATGGCCGGCACCGTGATCTTCCACATCGCCAGTACCGCCATCGGCCCCCAAAAGGTCATCATGACGACGAACAACCGCACGTACTCCCCGACCGGCGGGGACTCCGAATCGTGGTGGGTGGCAATCGCGATGGCATACAGCACAGCGCCTGCGACCAGGCAGCACACGGCAGCGGACCCCGCAACGCACCACAGCACCCGGCGCGGCCGTGGCCTGGCGAGACGCAGCGTGGGGAGTCGGGCGCGCACATCCGAAAGTATCGCCTCAACGAGGCGAGCAGGGACGCGTCATCCCTGAGATCGACAGCTGAGCGGGGCCAGGACGCGAAATTTCGGGCTTTATCCCATTCTCGATGTCGATTTCAGGGCCACCGGCGGTCCGGCACCGCCCTCGGCCGAGGTTTTCGCCACCCACGCGCCCCATCGCACGGTCCCGGCCACGAAAATCAACCGCCGCGTCCAGAAATACTCCGGTTGCCCGGGCGGTTGGCCCAGACATGGGCACCCCTGACCGGCCAACCCCACTCCGGGTCGCCGTCGATCAGAATCTCTGCGTCGGCGCCGGGTTCTGTGTACGACGGGCCTGGACGGTGTTCGCGATGACCCCCGATGAAACGGTCACCCTGATCGGCGAAGACGGCGAGACGGTCGGCCCGTTGGAGGTCCCCGAGGAGTACGCGGAGGCCGTTGAGCGAGCGGCGCTGGAATGCCCCTCCAACGCCATCAAGGTCACCCGCGACGCCGATGCCGATCTGGTCGGCAAGGAGTGGGGCGACCGCTGACCCTGGTCGACGCCCCGCGCGCAGCATCCGCATCACATCGCTTCGCTCATCCCCTGCCCAATGACCACCACCCAAACGGCGATGCCCAGCAGGAACCCGAGGACCACGATGGCGAGTGCGGCCTGCCCGCCCGCCCGATCCGCTCCGGTGCGGCCCGTGGCGCACACCGCCAGGGCGAATCCGGTTACCAGCAGCACCGGTCCACCCAGCGGCCATAGCAAGGGGATACACCACACGACAGCGCCCAGCGCACTGACCGCCAGCGCCACCCTGCCCAGCCCCCACCGTGTAGAAGAATCCGCCACCGCCACCGTTCGATTATCGGTGGTCCGCGGTTGCGGACATCCGCACGAATCGGCGGAGCTACCTGCGTGGGCGCTGCCCGATCAGACCGAACCAATAGTCCTCGGGAATCTCCGCCCCGGACCGCAGGATCCGCGCCAACCCGACCGCCATCGCTATCCCGAGCAAGCCCAGTTCGAGTCCGGCCAGCGCGATCAGCCACCACAGCACGGTCGTCACCTCCGGCCACGGGGAGACGATCGCCAGGATCGGCGCGAACAAGAACCCGGTGCCGACATACCAGGCGGAGCCGGCACGGTCGGCCTGCATCACCCGGCGTAGCCAGCCGGGCACTACGGCGTCGGCGGCCATCGGAATCTCCTTCCTACCCGGTCATCGCCCGTTCCGCGGTGCCGGTCCCAGCCACGCCTCGCGACCGGCAACGCCGAGCCGCACGCCGGCCCGGCGAACATGGGCGAACCGTCGCGGGCACACCGATAGTCTAGCAATACATACCGCTGTGCGGTATGTGTCTTTCTCGGGTAGTTTCGCGCCATGGCTCCCGAACGCACTCCCCAGCACGAGCGGCGCGCACAGACGCGCGCGGCGCTGTTGCGCGCGGCCGGGCGGGTCTTCGCCGAACACGGCTATCACGACGCGACGCTCGAACAGGTTTACCGCGGCGCCGGGGTGTCCCGCGGGGCGCTGTATCACTACTTCGGCTCCAAGCGGGAACTGTTCGCCGCGCTGCTGGCTGACCGGCTGGCCGATGCCGCCGCCTCGGCGGAGTTTCAGAACCTGGGGGAGGGCGCGGATCCGATCGGCCGGTTTCTGCACCGGGTCGGCCGTGACCCGCGCTGGCTGCCGCTGCTCCTGGATTTCCTGGCGCTGGGTGCCCGCGACGACGCCACCCGCGAGAGTGTGCTCACCGAGTTCATCCGCCCGGCCCGCGAATTGGCCGGGGCGGCAACCGGACACCTCATCACCGACGGCGCCGCGCTCAGCGTGGACGAACTCGCCGTCGCGACCACCGCCCTGATCAACGGACTGGCCATCGAGCGGGCGTTCGATCCCGACGCGGTGCCCGATGACCTGGGCGCGCGGGTATTCGCGGCCCTGGCCGCCGGTTTGCAGGAGCCCGGGTCAGGGCGTGGGTACTAGCTCGAGACGTCGCCCACCCGCGGGCCGGGTGATCGCCAGGATCGCGCCGTCCCCATCGGTCGCGGCCTCCGGGGGGCCGGTCGGCCCCACGGGCTCGGGCCCCTCCTCGACCACTCCCGCCGTCGCGCCGGCCTGCCAGCGTGCCGGCAACAACCTCGGCGCGACCGCGATCGCACCGACCGCGGCGCCGGAGGAGGCCAGTGCCTGCGCCCAGCCCAGTGGACCGATCGGGGTGCAGCCCAGCAGCTGGCTGACGCCGGGCAGGCTGATCGCCGCGGCGAACACCGCGAACGACCCGGTGGCGGTGAGCCAGACCAGCGGGGCGTGGGAATCCACCAGTGTCTGGGCCAACTCCGTGGTGACCAGGCTGATCAACGCGATCGTGGCCGCACGCTGCGGGCGGCCGGTCAGCGCCGCCATCGACCAGGCGGCGCTCGCCGCCAGCCCGGTGATGACGCCGCGGACCGCGACGGCGCGGACCAGCGCCCGCTCGTCGATCCCGCCCACGACCCGGTCGGCCGGGCCGGCCGGGGTGCTCACCGCCACCGATGTGGCCGGGAGCGCGTCGGTGAGCATGTTCATCAACAGCAACTGACGGTTGTTCAGCGGTGAGGTGCCGGTGATCGCCGTGCCGATCACACCGAAGATGACCTCGCCGATGTTGCCGCCGAGCAGGCCGGTCACCGCGAGTTGCACCCCGCGCCACAGCCGACGGCCCTCGTCGATGGCGTCGGCCAGTGCGCCGATTCGGCCGTCGGTCAACACGATGTCAGCGGTGGTGTGCGCCGAGTCGCTGCCGCGCGCCACCACCCCCAGACCGACGCTGGCCGCGCGGATGGCGGCGGCGTCGTTGGCGCCGTCACCGACCATCGCGGTGACCCGTCCGCTGCGCTCCAGGGTCTGCACCACCTGCACCTTGTTCTCCGGGGACATGCGGGCGAAGATGACCCGCTCAGCCACCACCTGCTGCTGTTCCTTGCGGGACAACGCGTTCCATTGCGATCCGGTGATGACCTGCTCCGCGGTGACCGGCATCCCCAGCTCTGCGGCGATGGCGGTGGCGGTCACCGGATGATCGCCGGTGATCAACCGGATCGCGACTCCCCGGGCGGCGAGGTCAGCGAGCAACTGCGGCGCTTCCTCGCGTGGGGTGTCGGCGATCCCGAGGAACCCGACCAGACTCAGCCCCGACTCGCACAGCCGCTCCACCGCGTCGCCGTCGTCGCCGACCGACCGGTCCTGTGCGGCCGCCAACGTACGGCCGGCGACCGCGATCACGCGCAAGCCCTGCGACGCCAATGCAGCGATCCGCTCTTCGGCGTCGCCGGGTGCTTCGTCGCACGCCGCCAACACCACTTCGGGGGCGCCCTTGATCACGAGGTCGCGACCGGAGACCGACGCCGAGAACGCCCGCCCGGAGCGGAACGGCACATGGGCATCCGGTGTCAGCCACCGTTCCTCGAGTGGCGGTAGCGCGGCGGCCGCCTCGATCACCGCCTGATCGGTGGCGTGGGCGTGGGCCGCACCTTCCGGGGCAGGCGCCGCCTGCGCAGCAAGGGTCAGCACCTCTTCGTCGGTGTGACCTGCCGTCGGGTGGACGCCGGTGACCCGCAACCGGTTCTCGCTGAGTGTCCCGGTCTTGTCGAAGCAGACCACCTCGACGCGGCCCAGCGCCTCCACCGTGCGCGGAATCCGCACCAGCGCACCGACCTTGCTCAGCCGCTGGCCGGAGGCGTGCTGGGCCAAAGTGGCCATCAGCGGCATTCCCTCGGGGACGGCGGCCACCGCCACGGCGATGGCATTGCCCAGTGCGATCCGTAACGTCCCGCCGCGCAGCAGCCCCAGCAGGCCCACCATCACGCCACCGGCGGCGCTGGCCGGGAACGCCCGATTCATCAACACCGAAAGCTGGTGCTGCAGCCCGACGACCGGCAGTTCCCCGGCCGCCAGTTCGGCGGCGCGGCGGGCCTGGGTCTCGGCGCCGACGGCGGTCACGATCGCCACGGCGGTGCCGGCCACCACGGTGCTGCCCGCGTAGAGCATGCAACGCCGGTCGGCGAGTTCGGCGCCCGGCGTCGCCGCGGTCTGTTTGTCCACCGACAGCGACTCCCCGGTCAGCGACGACTCGTCGACCTCGAGGTCGGCGGCCTCGACCAGGCGGGCGTCGGCGGGCACGACCTCGTTACTGCGCACCTCGATGAGCGTCCCGGGCGCCAGTGCCTCGGCGGGGACCTCGGCATAACCGTCCGCGGTCACGCGGCGCGCCGGTGGGGTCTGCTGCGCCAGCAGCCGGTTCAGTCGGTTCTCTGCCTGCAACTGTTGGCCGGCGGCGAGCATGCAGTTACCGATCAGCACCGTGCTGACCATCATCGCGTCGATCGGGGAGCCCAGCATGGCGGTTGCCGCCGAGCACAGCCCCAGCACCGGCATCAGCGGGTCGGAGAGTTCGGCGCGCACCGCGGTCAGGAACTGCCAGAACATGTTCGGCGGCTCTGTGGAGGGCACCTCGAGCTCGGCGGTGGGCTCGGGAAGCAGCCGGCGAACCTGCTCGACCGACATCGCATGCCATTCATGGGCGGGGGCGGGTCGCGGCGCCGACACCGCGGTGGCGCGGCGGGCGAGCACATAGCCGGAGACCGCTCCAGCGGCGGCGCCGGCGGTGACCGGGCTGAGCCTGCGGCCGCCACGCACTCCGGGCACCATCAACAGCGCCCCCAGGCTGGTGGCGCCCGTTGAGATCGCGATACCGCGGTCGGTGGCGGCCCGGGCAGCGGGCAGCGCGTGCAGGACCTGCCACACCGCGGTGAGGTCCCGGACGATCAGGTCGGCCTGCCACGGCGGGGACGCGGCGTCGTCGTCGGCGGCGACGACTCCGAGTCCGACGTCGGCATTGCACAGCGCCTCCGCCGCGGTCGCCGAGACCACCGCCACCGTGCGTCCGCTTCGTTGGAGCTCGGTCAGGGCCTCGGCCAGCGCGGCGTCCGGGCCGTCGGCTACGGCTGCCAGCTCATCGAAACCCGGCCGCAGTTCCCCGAGCAGATCGAGGTCGAGAGAGACCAGCTCCACCTCGGCGGCTCGCGCCTCGGCGATCACCGCCACGGCCAGCGGGTGCACCGTCGGCGACAGCAGGACCTCGATCCCGTCGTACCCGGGCACCGCGTGCCAACCGGGCCTGATGCCCTCGCGGTCGGCCATGCCCTGCGCCGCCGGCCAGGCGTCGGCGCGCCGGCTCGACGACCCGCCCCGGAATTCCGCGACCCGCAACTGATCGGTGCAGAGCACTCGCGGGTCGATCAGCACGGTGTCGACCCGGTCGAGTCGGCGCAGACCGTGCGCTTGCAGCACCAGCACGCCGTATCGCTCGGCCAACGTCCGGCCCAACGTGGCGGCGAACGCCTCGGTCGTGGCGCGAACGGCTTTCGGCGCGGTGACCACAACGGCATTGGCGGTCATCGTGAGGTTGCGGGTCAGAACCCCCACCAGCCCGGCGCCGATCACCTGCGCAAACGCCATCTTCTCGTAGTACCGCTGGGCGGCACCCTCGGGCAGCGGCACCGGCCGTTGCGCCCGGTGGACCAGCCCGTCGGCGGCCGCGCGAGCCAGCGTCGGCTCGTACTGACGCCACGCATCGGCCGCCGCTCGCGATTCGGCGGCCTTCAGCCCCTGCATGGCCACGTCCACCGCCAGATTTGCCGGGGACAGGGTGGCGATCCGCGCACCGGTGCCCAGCAGCGAGAGCACGGTGTCGGTCGGCCCCGCTCCGATCCGCTCGTGGAGGCGACGCCGCAGCCAGGGTTGGTAGTTGGCGAACGTGGCGGCCGCGTCGACCGCCAGCGGGGCCGCCGGCCACCGCAGCATCCGGCCCGCGACGGCGATCGCGAACCCGGCCGCGTTGATGGCGACCATCGCTCCGCGAGTGACCAGCACCAGCCCGTCCCCCGGCAGTGTGGTGCGAGCCGTTGGCGGTGCGGCCCCGGCGGGTTCGGTGTCGTCGATGACGCGGGCCAACTCGCGCAGGTTCGGCGGCGTGGCCGGATCGAAGCCGATGACGACCCGTTCCAGCGGCCGGTTCACCGCCACCGAGGCGACTCCCGGCTGACCTGCCAGCGCCGTCTGCACCTGCTCCGCGCGCATCGCGCCGTCCGGTCCGGCGAGCCCGGGTACCTCGATCCAGGCGCGTTCGTCGCCGCGCCAGCACCCGCGGGTCCACGGCGCGCCTTCACCGGCGAGCGCATTGAGTCCTTCGCGCACCGGGACCGCCGCCAGGTGCACGCTGGCCGCGGCGATCTCACCGACCGTCTCGACCGCGTTGGCAGCGGTGCGGGCGGCCGCCTCGACGGCGCCGACGGTGGTCTGGATTCCCCAGCCGAGCGGGCGGAGCAGCAGCGGAGTTCGGCTCACGGTCAAGCACCCCATCGTGTGGTCGGGCGGTGGCAAGGCCAGCCGGTCGATGGCCGTGGCCCTGCGTGCGGACGACCACAATCCTGCGCACATTTCGATAGTTGCGCAACTATCTAATGATGACGTCGCGCGAAGTCCGGCCTTGGCGCTAGGACAAGATGGACGTCGACGTAGCGAAACCCGAAGAACGGCCAACCGAAACCATGACGTCCGAAAGCCCGCGTGAGGAGCCGACCGCGCCGCAGCTCGCCTCGGCCGCGGAAACGTTCGCGCTGCTCAGCAGCCCCGCCCGGCTGCACGTGCTCTGGCTGGCCACCCAGGGACCGCACGACGTGACAACCCTTGCCGGCCGCGCCGGTCTCGGGGTCGCGACCATGAGTCAACACCTGACGAAACTGCGGCTGGCCGGTTTGATCAGCGCCCGTCGTGAGGGACGTCACCACATCTACACCGTCGAGGACCCACACATCGTCGCGCTCCTGCAGCAGATCTTCGCCCACATCGCGCCCGACGGCAGCCTGGCGCCGGACCCGCCGGCGCGTTGAGTCGGCCCTACCCCACCACGGCCGCACACGCCCGCGCGATCGCCAACTCCTCGTCGGTCGGCACCACCAGCACGGTCACCGCCGAGGATTCGGTCGAGATGCGCCGGGTGTACCGGGAGTCCGAGACGTTCAACTCCCCATCGAGTTCGATCCCCAGCGCGGACAACCCGCTCAGCGCGTCTGCGCGCAGACGCGCATCGTTCTCCCCCACCCCTGCGGTGAAGCTGATGACATCGGCCCCACCGAGCACCGCCAAATAGGCACCGATGTACTTGCGTAACCGATGCAGATAAATGCGATAGGCCAACTCGGCGTGCCCGTCACCGGAGTCGATGCGGGAATGGATCTCGCGGAAGTCGACCGCACCGCCCACGCCCAACATGCCCGAGCGACGGTTGAGCAGGGTGTCGATCTCCTCCACCGACAGTCCCGCGGTGCGGTGCAGATAGCCCAGCACGCCGGGGTCGATGTCCCCGGAGCGGGTGCCCATCACCAGCCCCTCCATCGGCGTCAGCCCCATCGAGGTGTCCACCGGGCGGCCGCCGTCGATCGCCGACGCCGACGCCCCGTTGCCCAGGTGCAACACGATCTGGCGCACCGCGTCGTACGGCCGGCCGACGAAGGCGGCCGCCTGCTGCGAGACGTACTCGTGGGATTGCCCGTGGAACCCGTACCGGCGGATGTGCCATTTCTCCGCGATCTCGGCGTCGATCGCGTACGTGGCGGCCGCCACGGGCAGGTCGTGGAAGAAGGCGGTGTCGAACACGGCCACGTGCGGTAGTTTCGGCAGCAGCCGGCGGGCGACCTCCATGCCCAGCACCCCGGGCGGGTTGTGCAGTGGGGCCAGGGGTTCCAGCTCGCGCATGGTCTCGATCAGCTCGTCGGTGACCAGCGTCGGTTCGACGAATTTCCGTCCGCCGTGCACCGCGCGGTGGCCGACGGCGACCAGGGCGCCGTCGTGCAGGTCGACGCCGTCGTCGGCGAGCCGGTCGAAGGCGGTGCGCAGCGCCGCTTCATGGTCGGGCACTTCACTCTCACCGATGCGCTCAACCAGCCCCTTGGCGCGGGTCTCTCCCGAACTCCGCTCCACCAACGCATACTTCAGTGTCGAGGATCCGCAGTTGAGCACCAGGACCGTACTCTTCACTGCGCCTCCTGAGCCTGCACGGCCGTGATCGCCACCGTGTTGACGATGTCCTCGATCAGCGCGCCCCGGGACAGGTCGTTCACCGGTTTGTTCAACCCCTGCAATACCGGGCCGACGGCGATCGCGCCGGCGGAACGCTGCACCGCCTTGTAGGTGTTGTTGCCGGTGTTGAGGTCGGGGAAGATCAGCACGGTCGCCTTTCCCGCCACCTGGGAATCGGGCATCTTCCCGGCGGCCACCGCCGCGTCGACCGCCGCGTCGTACTGGATCGGCCCTTCGACCAGGAGTTCCGGGTTGCGTTCGCGCACCAGCGCGGTGGCCATGCGCACCTTCTCCACGTCCGCACCCGCCCCCGAGTCGCCGGTGGAATACGACAGCATCGCCACCCGCGGGTCGATGCCGAACTGTGCGGCGGTGCGCGCCGAGGAGATCGCGATGTCGGCCAACTGCTCAGCGGTCGGGTCGGGCACGATCGCGCAGTCCCCGTAGGCGAGCACCCGATCGGCCAGCAGCATCAAAAAGATGCTGGAGACGGTCGAGACGTCCGGAGCCGTGCGGATGATCTCGAAGGCCGGGCGCACCGTGTGCGCGGTGGTGTGGGCGGCACCGGAGACCATGCCGTCGACGTGACCGTTGTAGACCAGCATGGTGCCGAAGTAGGACACATCGCCCATGAGCTCCAGTGCCCAATCCGGGGAGATGTCTTTGTGTTTGCGCAGCTGCGCGTACTGGGTGGCGAACTCCTCGCGCAGCGGACTGGTAGCCGGGTCGATGACCCGGGCATCGCCCAGGTCGACACCGAGTTCGCTGGCCCGCGAACGTATCTCGTTCTCGTCGCCGAGGATGGTCAAGTCGGCCACCTCGCGACGCAACAGTCGGCCGGCCGCTTTGAGCACCCGGTCATCGGTGCCCTCGGGCAACACGATCCGTTTGCGGTCGGCGCGCGCCCGGTCCTGCAACTGGTGGGTGAACATCTGCGGGGTGACCACCGACGGGATCGGGATGGACAGCTGATCGAGCAGGTCGGTGACGTCGACGTGTTCTTCCATCAGCGCCAGCGCCGTGTCGATCTTGCGCTGCGACGCCGCGGTCACCCGGCCTCGCGCGGTCGCCGCCGCACTGGCGGTGTCGAAGGTACCCGCGTCGGTGGCGATGATCGGCAGCCGCAGCCCGAGCCCGGCGACGAGTTTCGCGATCGAGGGATGCAGTTCGAAGCCGCCGTTGAGGATCAGGCACGACAGCGATGGGAACCCCTCGGCGGCATGGGCACTGGCCACCGCCAGCACCACATCGGAGCGGTCGCCCGGGGTGATCACCGCGGCGCCGTCGCGCAGCCGCTCCAGCACGTGATCGGCGGTCATCCCGGCCACCGTCACGCCCAGCACCTCGCGGTCGAGCAGTGCGGTGTCCCCGGAGACCATCTCGCCGCCGACCGCGGCGCGCATCTCGGTGACCGTCGGTGCGAACAGCAGCGGCTCGTCGGGCAACACATACTTCTTCACTCCGTCATCGGCGGTGGTCTCGGCCAGCGCGGCGGCCAAGGCGTCGAGTTGCTCGGGTTCACAACGGTTGGCGACGACCGCGGCGGTGTGGGCGTGCTGGTTGCCCAGTTCGGCCAGGCACACACTGATCACCTGGGTGACCTGTTCGGGGGTGCGGTTCTTGGCCCGCACCGCAAGCAGCACCGGCGCACCGAGGTTCACCGCGATACGCGCGTTGACGCTCAGTTCCGCCGGGCTGGTGACGTCGGTGTAATCCGATCCGACGATCACCACCGCGTCGCAGTCGGCGGCCATCGCGTGGTGGCGGTCGACGATGTCGGCGATCGCGGCGTCGGGGTTCTCATGCAATTGGCGGTAGGTCACCCCGACGCACTGCTGGTAGCCCAGGCCCGCGGTGGTGTGCGCCAGCAGCAGCTCCAGGATGTAGTCGCGGTCCTCGCCCAGGCGGGTGATAGGGCGGAACACCCCCACCCGCGGCAGGGTCGCGGTGAGCCGGTGCAGCAGCCCCAGCGCGATGGTGGACTTGCCGGTGTCACCTTCGGGGGCGGCGACGTAGATGGCGCGCGTGGCGCCGTCGCCCGCGGTCATGGTCAGCCCAGTCGGCGCAGCCGCGGCGCCAGGTCGGTCTGGAACAGTCGCAGGAACCGCAGCTGGTCGTGGCCCGGCGCGTGGAAGACCAGGTGGTTCAGTCCGTAGCCGAGGTAGTCGGCGACCTTCTCGACCGCCTCGTCGGGGTCGGAGGCGACGATCCAGCGTTTTGCGACCTGCTCGATGGGCAGGGCGTCGGCGGCCTTCTCCATCTCGATCGGGTCGTCGATGGAGTGCTTCTGCTCGGCGGTGAGCGACAGCGGCGCCCAGAACCGGGTGTTCTCCAGCGCCAGCTCCGGGTCGGGGTCGTAGGAGATCTTGATCTCGATCATCTTGTCGATGGCGTCGGCGTCGCGCTCGGCGGCCGCCGCCCCCTCGGCCACCGCGGGCAGGAGTTTGTCCTTGTAGAGCTCTTCGCCCTTGCCCGATGTGCAGATGAATCCGTCGCCGGCACGGCCGGCGTACTTGGCCACGACCGGCCCGCCGGCGGCGATGTAGACCGGCACCCCGCCCTCGGGGACGTCGTAGATGGAGGCGCCTTCGGTGTGGTAGTAGTCGCCGTCGAAGTCGACCCGGTCACCGAGCCAGAGCTCCCGCATCAGCCGCACCGACTCGCGCAGCCGGGCGAACCGCTCCTTGAACGCCGGCCACTCGCCGGTGAACCCGGTGGCGATCTCGTTGAGGGCCTCGCCGGTGCCGACCCCGAGGAAGACCCGGTCGGGGTAGAGGCAGGCGAGGGTGGCGAACGCCTGGGCGATCACCGCCGGGTTGTACCGGAAGGTCGGGGTGAGCACCGAGGTCCCCATGGTCAGACGCTTGGTGCGTTCGCCGACCGCGGCCAGCCAGGCCAGCGAGAACGGCGCGTGTCCGCCCTCGTGGCGCCAGGGCTGGAAGTGGTCGCTGACGGTGGCGCTGTCCATGCCGTGCTCTTCGGCGGCCACCCCCAACTCGACGAGTTCTCGGGGCCCGAACTGCTCGGCCGACGCCTTGTATCCCAGTCTCAACTCAGCCACGTGTCTATTTCTACCCCGTGCCTAGACTCTCCGATATGGCGCGGCTGATTCAGGTCACCGAGACGGTGTACTTGGCCCACGGTGAGATGGTCAACTGGGCGCTGGTCGCGGACCACTCCGGGGTCATGCTGATCGACGCCGGCTACCCGGGGGACCGCGACGCGGTCGTCGCCTCGCTACGCGACGCCGGGTTCGCGCCCGCCGATGTGCGCGCGATCCTGCTCACCCACGCGCACATCGATCACCTCGGCTCGGCGATCTGGTTCACCGAGGAGTACCGCACGCCGGTCTACTGCCATTACGACGAGGTCGGCCACGCCCGGCGGGAGTATCTGGAGCAGGCCTCGCCACTGGACGTGGCGATGCGGCTGTGGCAGCCCCGGTGGGCGCTGTGGAGTCTTCATCTGGTTCGCGCCGGCGGCCTCAGCGGCGCCGGCATCCCGTCGGTGCAGGCTCTCACCCCGCAGACCGCCGCTGAGTTGCCCGGCGCCCCGCTGGCCGTGCCCTCCCCCGGGCACACCGGCGGGCACTGCTCGTATGTGGTGGACGGGGTGCTGGTCAGCGGTGACGCGTTGGTGACCGGCCATCCGCTGCTGCCGCGAAGCGGACCGCAGCTGTTGCCCGCGCTGTTCTCCCATGACCACGAGCAGGGGGTGCGCAGCCTCGCGGCGCTGGAGTTGCTCGACACCACCCTGTTGGCTCCCGGACACGGCGCTCTGTGGGAGGGGCCGATCCGCGAGGCCGTGGCCGCGGCGCGGGCGGGTTTGGACTGACCATCGGCTGAACCGGCCGTGACCGGTGAGGTGGTTGAGGCGTCCGTGACCGAGCATAGGTCTCAATATGATTACAACGTAAAGTAGCGTTTCTCTGAGAGATCGGGTCCGCAGGTAAGAAACCTCAGGGTTTCCGGCCGGATTTCGACATTTCAGCGGCGCTTTCTGCGACGTGCCTCACTTTTTTGTTGCGACAACGGTTTTCGTTCTCATCGGCCGGCGCTGTCGGGCGGTTGCCCGCGGGAAATGTCGCCGTACTTTGGATTGCGGCGGGGGAAACACCACATTGTCAAGGGGGTACACAACCATGGTCGTTCACCGAATGCGGCGTTTCGCCGCGGGCGCCGGACTGGCCGGGCTGCTCGCAGCCGGGGCCGCGGTGGTCGCACCGAGTGCGCTGGCCGCGCCGGACTGCAGTCCGCAGGGCGTGCAGAACACGGTCAACTCATCCACGAGCGCGGCGCAGGCCTATCTCGCCTCCCATCCGGGGGCCAATGCCGTCGTGTCGTCGGCGATCAGCCAGCCACGGCCGGAGGCGGCGGCCAACGTGCGCAGTTACTTCACCGCGAACCCGCAGGAGTATTTCGAGCTGCGTAACATCCTGGCGCCGATCGGCGAGACCCAGCGTCAATGCAACACGCCCGTGTTGTCCGGACCGCTGGCCTCGGCGTACGACGAGTTCATGGCCGGCTGACCGGCTCGGCCTCCGGCCCCGTCCGTGCAGCACGGGCGGGGCCGGTCGTCGGTCAAGCCGGCTGGATCGCGATCGTCGTGACGTCTTTCGCCAACTCGGTGCGCTGCCCGTCTGTCTCGATGGCCAGGATCCCGGTCTTCGCCGAGTCGGCCGCAGGCACCAGCACCGCGGTCCCGCCCGTGCGCAGCGGGCGCTTCTCCAGCAGCGGTCCGGGTTCGACCCGGGCCCAACCGGTCATGCCGTACTTCCACACGCTGTTGATGCCGTCGTCATCGGCCGCGGCGAACAACGATCCGACCTCACCCCACCAGAGGTGGTCGATCGGGGCGCAGCCACCGCCGATCGCCGACGTGCTGACGATGGCGCTGACCAAGTCGACCTGCACCACCGTGCTCGACCCGCAGCCGGAACCCGACGAAGCGTTCGCGGCGTAGGCGAGTCGGCCGTCGTCGGCGCTGAGCTGCGGTGCACTTACCGCACCGACTGCGGGAACGCCGAGGTCTTGGATCACCCGGTCGTTGCCGATCAGGTACAGGTGTTCGTGATCACCACCGTCGCAAGGACATTCATTGCGCGCGATCAGCACTCCGCCGGCACCCACACCGAGTACCTGTGTTTCGGTGTCTCGCCCCTCGGTCGGCGACGAAGGCCCGTCGGGGAGGCGGATCTCCCGGTGCAGTCCGGGCTCGGGGTGATCGGCCGCCAGATCCAGGCGCATCAGCCGATCCGGAGCTTCGAACCAGACCACCGCGCTGTTGTCCTCGGCGACCGGGTGGTGCGATGAGATCGGAAAGGCGTGCACCTCCCCGTTATGGCTGTCGATGACCACCAGGTGCCGGCCGGCTTCCACCGCGAACGCATACCGTCCGTCGGCAGTGAACTGTGCGCGGGCGCGGGTGAAGTCACCGTCGGTACGGCTCGCCACCGAGGCGTTGTGCACCAACCCGAATTCGTGACCGGCGGTGTAGGCGAGGATCGACCGCGCCAGCCCGGGCGCACCGGGCGAGCCGCCGGGCAACTGACACCCGGCGAGGACCACTCCGAGGGCGACCAACAGGGCTTGGAAGGCACGCGCCATGCGGCGATTGTAGGGCGCTTCGAGGTGCCTGCCGCGGAGGCGTACTAGGCGAAACAGATCAGCGGAATCATCATTTCCACGTCGGTTTTCGCGCCGTGGAAACCGATCATCTGCGAGATCTGCGGTGGCTCGTGCGCGCTGGCCATGACCGCGGTCGCGCCGGTACAGGTGATGACGACATCGCCGATCCGCTCGCGGACCTCGTCGCGTACCGGCCCGAACAGGCCCGTGTCGATCGCCTCCGCACGGGTCTGCACTTCTGCGCGCCCGGCCAGTCGCTCCGCCCAAACCGCGCGCACGTCCTCGGCCGCACCCGGTGCGGTGTGCAGGTAGCGGACTCTGGGCTCACCGGCGATCACCCGAACCCCGTCGAGCAGCGCCGGGTCGGCGTCCAGGTCGACATGGTCCGGTTCGGCGATGTTGAGGCCACCGTGGTCGGCGGTGACCAGCAGCGCGGTGTCGTCGGGCAGGCCGTCGACCAGGCCGGTGACGACGGCGTCGACGTAGCCGGCGGCCGCATGCCACTGCGGTGAGCCGATGCCGAAACGGTGTGCGGCGGTGTCCAGCGCGCTGACGTAGCCGTACACCAAACCCCGACCACCGGCCAACGCATCGAGCATCGCCTGGGCGTAGTCGCCGGTGCCGGCATCGATCAACTCCGCGCCGCCGTAGGCGGCAACCGTGAGCCCCGAGGTCAGGAACGGGGTCGGCAGCACTGCGCGCGCCGGGATTCCCGCGGCGTTGAGCCGAGCGAACCAAGTCGGTATCGGTTGCCAGCGGGTCGGGGGCGGCTCGTCGTGCCACAGAATGTGGATGAGCACCGTGTCGGTGCCCGGCACGTTGACGGTGAAGCCGAGGACGCCATGTCGGCCGGGGGCGACGCCGGTGCCCAGCGACACCAGGTTGGTCGGCGTGGTCGACGGGAACGCGCAGCGCAGCGTCTGCAGCCGGCCGGCGCCGCCAGCGGCCGCGGCGGCGAGCAGCGGTGCCTCCGAGCCGAGATCGTCGAGCAGGTGTCTGCCGAGTCCGTCGACCAGCAACACCATGACGCGCCGCTTCGCACCGAAGGCGCTGACGAGCCCGAGGGAGTCGGTGGCATCCGGCGCGCCCAGCAGGGCCGCTGCCGCGGGCAGGACGTCGCAGATGGTGCCGGCCATGGGGCCAGCCTGCCATCCGGGTACTTCTGTCGGCGGTGTACCGGCCACCGGAAATTTCCGTCCGGGCCCGTCCCGGGTTCGCCATAGGCTTTTCTGGACCAGCCGTTCGGGAGGTGATGTGTCCCATCCTTCGCCGGCGCCCTCTGCTGCGGCACCGGAGCCGGTTTTTCAGGTTCGGGTGATGAAACACACCGGGGCACTGATCTTCTGGCACAACCAGCGCTGGACGGTGACCGGCACCTACGCCCAGTGTGAGGCTGCGATCGACGACGCTCAGAGCCACAGCATGACGGCCGGGTGGTGGAGCATCGGCTCGTTGCTGGTGTGGAACTGGGTCGCGTTGCGGACCAACCGGCGCGCTCGCGCCGACCTGCAGGCGCAGCGCAGCTGGTACGCCGCCCACCGGACCGACCGACCTGCGCCGGCCGCGCGGCGTCGACGGTGGCCGGCGGTCGCGGTCACCGGCGCGGTCCTGGTGGTGCTGGCCTTGCTGCTGGGGGCGGTCGGTGCCCTCGTCGGCGACCCGGAGCCGCCCACCGCCGACTTCTCCGCCCCGTTGACCGCGTCGGCGCGTCCCCTCGCGGGGCTGCTGTTGAGCCCCGATGACGTGGCGAAGGCCCTCTCGATCGCAACGATCACCGACACCACACCGGCCGACCACCTCACGGTCCCCTACGGTGACCACATCGTCGACAACGATTGCGTCAGCGCGTTCTACCCCGCCACGACCGCGTTCTACAACAACACCGGATGGACCGCGCTGCGCACTGCCCACCTGCGCGACCCTGCTGACGGACCGCTGCGGCACTCCGTGGAACAGGCGGTGTTGTCCTATCCCGGCCCACCACAGCGGATGACCGCCGCGGCGCACGACATCTGGCAAGCCTGTTCGGGACGCACCATCAACATCCGTGAGGTCACCAAGCCCGACGCGGTCGACGCGCTGTGGCGGGTGGGCGAGGTCACCGATACGGACGGCATCCTGGCGCTGTCGCTGAGCGCCGACGGCACCGACGACTGGGGCTGCCGGCGCGGCCTGGCGGTGGCCGAGACGGTCGTCATCGATGTCCAGGCGTGTGGGCACGACCTGCCTGGTTCGGTGATCCCCACGCTGATCGATCCGATCCGGGCGAAGATAACCGGCTGAGGTCGGTGGCCGGAGCCGCCGCGACGCCACGGCCGGCTGCCCTTGGCCCCCTGCCCTTGGCCCCCTGGCCCGGACACCCTGGCCCGCACCTCCTGGTGTTGCCCCTGACTTGGCCCCCTGCCCGTGGCCTCCCTCCCCCCGCTCTTTGCCTCTTGCTCCCGACTCGACCGTCCACGAGACTGGAACCCGGATGGAGAATGCACTCGCGGTTGTCACCGGGGCCGGTTCGGGGATCGGCCGGGCCGTTGCGTTGGGGCTCGCTTCGGCCGGCTGTCGCGTGGTCGCCGCCGACCTCAACGAACCGGCGGCCGCGGCCACCGCTGCTCACGATCACGAACAGATCACCGCGGCGCCCGTCGACATTGCCAGCAGGTCGGCGGTGGAGTCGTTGCGCGACCGCATCGAGGCGGAGTTCGGGACGCCGACGGTGTTGGTCAACGCCGCCGGCTGGGACGAAACCCGCCCGTTCCTCGACGCGACGGCGGAGTTCGCCGAGAAGGTGGTGGCGATCAACTACCTGGGCCCGGTCCACATGTGCAGTGCGTTCCTGCCGGGCATGGTCGCCGCCGGTCGCGGGCGGGTGGTCAACCTGGCCAGCGATGCCGGCCGGGTCGGCAGCGCCGGCGAAACGATCTACGCGGGCGCCAAGGGCGGGGTCATCGCATTGACCAAGTCGCTGGCCCGCGAGATGGCCCGGCATTCGATCACCGTCAATTGCGTCTGCCCCGGGCCCACCGACACGCCACTGTTCGCCGCGCAGCCGGAGAAGCTCAAAGAGGCACTGGTCAAGGCGATCCCGTTCCGGCGTCTCGCCCGGCCCGAGGAAGTGGCCGCACCGGTGTTGTTCTTTGCTTCCGATGCGGCATCGTTCATCACCGGCCAGGTGATCAGCGTCAGCGGCGGACTGACCATGGCCGGATAGCGGCGCGACCCCGGCCGCTCGAGCGGTCCGCGCGCCGCGTCGGCGCGAAAAACCCCCGGGGGTGCGCGCTCCGGAGACCTCGACGAAGGGCGGTATCGGTTGCGTCCGCCTTTGAGCGACAAACCGTCACAATGATCGTTTCCTGACTCATAGCACCCTCCTGAGAAACCCCAATGACCACACATTTCACAGTGCTCCCGTTGTGCTCAAAACGTCGCTGAGACAACGGTGCCCGGCTATCAGCGACACGGCCGGCGCATCGCGCGGTCGAGGCGGCGGCCCTGATCGAGTCCGCCTGAGCCGGGCCCGCCTGATCCGGGTCTGAGCCGGTTCGGCACGACGTGTCGGGGGTGCGTGCAAACCTGTCTCATGAGCATGACACTGCACCGGATCAAAGCTCGGCAGGCGCAGCGCCAGAACCGCACCGGCCGGGTCGTCACGGGTATCGAACTTCGCTACCTGTTGACCACATATCTGTTCGAGCACGGCCAGATGACCGTCGCCGAACTGGCGGGAACCCTTGCGGCCCAGGGCTTCACGACGATTGGGTGGCCATCGAAGGCGATCTCCGACGCGCTGCGCTGGGAACGTGGCCGCGGCCGGGTTCGCAAATGGAGTCGCGGGCACTACGGCCCGGGATCGGTCCCGCGCGCCACCGAGCACCGTATTCACGGTCGGGTGCAAGCGCTGCGCGAGGAGGTGACCCAGCGCGTGTCGCTGCAAGGCGGGCACCCTCCGCTCAGCGACAGTTCGAGGTAACTGTGGCCGATGCGGCTGCTGAGGCTCCCGTGGTTGTTCCGCAGCCCCGAAACGGACCAAAACCCGATGTTGTCGCTCCGAGGCGGACGCGACCTCACAGTGCCGGCGCAGCCGACGGCCGCGTCGCCGGGTCGGCGGCTGCGTCGCCGGGTCGGCAGCTGCGTCGCCGGGTCGGCGGCCCGCGACCACAACGCCCTCCCGGCGCCTCTCGATGAAATCCACCCCCGGTGGGAGGATGGGCCGGTGAGCACCCCCGCCTTCGATCCACTGGATCCGCTTTCGCTCGACGCCTCGCTCTCCGACGACGAGATCGCGGTCCGCGACACGGTGCGCAGGTTCTGCGCGGAGCACATCACCCCACATGTCGCCGACTGGTTCGAAGCCGGCGATCTGCCCGGAGCCCGCGAATTGGCCAAGCAGTTCGGCGAACTGGGCCTGCTGGGCATGCATCTGCACGGCTACGGTTGCGGCGGCGCTTCGGCGGTGCACTACGGGTTGGCGTGCCTGGAATTGGAGGCGGCCGACTCCGGCATCCGTTCACTGGTCAGCGTGCAGGGCTCGCTGGCGATGTTCTCCATCCACCACAACGGCTCCGAAGAGCAAAAGCAGCGGTGGCTGCCGGGCATGGCAAAAGGCGAGCTCATCGGGTGCTTCGGGCTCACCGAACCCGACGTCGGCTCCGACCCGGCCGCGATGACCACCCGGGCCCGCCGCGACGGTAGCGACTGGATCCTCACCGGCCGCAAGATGTGGATCACCAACGGCTCCATCGCCGACGTCGCCGTGGTGTGGGCGGCCACCGAGGACGGCGTCCGCGGATTCCTCGTCCCCACCGACACCCCCGGCTTCACCGCCAACACGATCCACCACAAACTCTCACTGCGCGCCTCGATCACCAGCGAACTGGTGCTCGACGAGGTCCGCCTGCCCGCCGAGGCGCTCCTGCCCGGCGCCGAAGGACTCAAGGGCCCGCTGTCGAGCCTCTCCGAGGCTCGCTACGGCATCATCTGGGGCGCGATGGGGGCGGCCCGTTCGGCGTGGACCGCCGCCCGCGACTACGCCCGCGACCGCACCCAGTTCGGCCGGCCGATCGGTGGATTCCAGCTCACCCAGGCCAAACTCGCCGACATGGCCCTCGAACTGCACAAGGGGCAGTTGCTCGCACTGCATCTCGGCCGGCTCAAGGACAGCGTCGGGCTCGCCCCGGCGCAGATCAGCTTCGGCAAACTCAACAACACCCGCGAAGCACTGGAGATCTGCCGTACCGCGCGAACCATCCTCGGCGGCAACGGCATCTCGCTGGAGTACCCGGTGATCCGCCATATGGTCAACCTGGAATCGGTGCTCACCTACGAGGGCACCCCGGAGATGCACCAACTCGTCCTCGGTCAGGCATTCACCGGGCTGTCCGCTTTCCGGTGATCCACGGCACGTCGCCGCGGCTTTCCAACCTCGACGTAAGTGCGGTAACGTTCCCGAAGCTTAGCTCAGCGAAGCAAAAATGGTCGTCGTCGGTGTACAGAGGATGAATCGTGAACCGGGTGCTCAAACGGCTGTGGATACCGCTGGTATTCATCGTCGTGCTGTCGGTTTCGGGACTGGTCGTCTCCCGGCTGCACAACGTTTTCGGCTCGGAGGACCCCAACGCCAACGCCGGCCAGGGAATCGAGATCGTGCAGTTCAACCCGAAGGTGGTCACCTACGAGGTGCTCGGGCCGCCGGGCACCGTGGTGAGCGTCAACTACTGGGACGCTGAAGCCAACACGCATCAGATCGATGGGGCGGTGCTGCCGTGGTCGTTCACCTTCAGCACCACACTGCCCTCGGTCAGCCCGAACATCATGGTGCAAGGTGACAGCAGCGAGATCGGTTGCCGCGTCACCGTCGACGACATCGTCCGCGCCGAACAGTACGCCCAGGGCAACAACGCCCAGACCTTCTGTGTGGTGAAGTCCGCGTGACCCAGCACAGCGCCTACGGCCCGGACAGAAAACGTCCGTTCTTCGCGCACATGCTGCGCATCTTCTGCATCCCGATCATCATCGGCTGGTTCGTCCTGACGGTCATCGTCAACGCGATCGTCCCGCAGCTCGAGGCGGTCGGCGAGGCGCACTCGGCGCCGATGGCGCCGACCGAGGCCCCGTCGATGATCGCGATGGCCCGTCTCGGCGACAACTTCCAGGAGTTCGACTCCAACAGCACCGTCATGGTCGTCATCGAGGGCGACGACGAACTCAGCGACGCCGCCCACCAGTACTACGACGAGATCGTCGCCAAGCTGCGCGACGACCCCGAACACGTCCAGCACATCCAGGACTTCTGGAGCGACCGGCTGACTGCGGCCGGGGTGCAGTCCTCGGACGGCAAAGCCGCCTACGTGCAGCTCAACCTCGCCGGCCAGAACGGCACCACGCTGGCCAACGAGTCGGTGGAAGCGGTCCGGGACGTCATCGCCGACACCGAGGCGCCGCCGGGGCTGACCGCGCACGTCGTCGGCTCGACGGCACTGTCGACCGACATGCACATGATCGGCAACGCCAGCCTGGCCAAGATCACGCTGGCCACCCTGGGCGCCATCACGATCATGCTGCTGATCGTCTACCGCTCGGTGGTCACCACCCTGGTCCAGCTGTTCATGACCGGGATCGGGCTGGCCTGCTCGCGTGGGGTCGTGGCCCTGCTCGGCAACGCCGGCGTCATGGGCATGACGACGTTCGCCACCAACATCTTGACGATGCTGGCGATCGCCGCGGCCACCGACTACGGCATCTTCCTGATCGGCCGCTACCGCGAAGCCCGCATACTCGGCGAGGACCGCGAAACCGCCTACTACACCACGGTGCGCAGCGTGACCCCGGTCGTGCTGGGATCCGGCCTGACCATCGCCGGCGCCGCCTACTGCCTGAGTTTCACCCGACTGCCCTATTTCAAGACGATGGGTGTCCCGGTCTCGATCGGGATGCTCGTGGTGGTCGCCGTCGCGCTCACCCTGGGCCCCGCGGTGCTCACCGTGGCGGCGCGGTTCGGACTGCTCGAACAGAAACAGAAGCGCCACAAGGGTCAGGTGAAGGGCACCCAGAGCCGGTTGTGGCGCAAAGTCGGCACCAGCGTGGTGCGCTGGCCGGGCCCGGTGCTGGCCGCCAGCGGAGTCATCGTGATGATCGGCATGGTCGCCCTGCCCGGTTACCAGACCAACTACAACGACCGCTACTACCTGCCCGACGACGCACCAACCAACATCGGTTACACCGCCGCCGAGCGGCACTTCACCCAGGCGCGGATGAACCCCGACATGCTGATGATCGAAGCCGACCGCGACATGCGCAACCCGGCCGACATGCTGGTGCTCGACCGGGTGGCCAAGAACATCATCCGGCTGCCCGGCATCGCGATGATCCAGAGCATCACCCGCCCGCTGGGCATCCCGATCCAGCACAGCTCGATCCCGTTCCAGCAGGGCATGCAGGGCAACATGATGATGCAGAACATGGACTTCATCAAGAACCGGATGGCCGACATGCTCAAGATGGCCGACGAACAGCAGGTCACCATCGACTACCTCGAGGACATGCTGCGGATCACCACCGGGCTGTCCAACACCACCAGCGACATGGCCGACGTCACCGACAACATGGTGGCCGTCACCGACGAGATGCGCGACCACATCGCTGATTTCGACGATTTCTGGCGCCCGATGCGCAACTACTTCTACTGGGAACCACACTGCAGTGCTATCCCGATCTGCTGGTCGCTGCGCAGCATCTTCGACGCCCTCGACGGCATCGACAAGCTCGATGAGCAGTTCGGCAACATGTCCACCGAGATCCACCAGATGGACGACTGGCAGAAGGAGATGGTGGCGATCCTGCCGCCCGCGATCGCCAGCATGAAGCACACCAAGTCCCTCACGCTCACGATGCACAGCACGTTCGACGCGATGATGGACCAGATGGAGTACATGTCCAACACCGCCGTGATGATGGGCCAGAGCTTCGACGAAGCCCGCAACGACGACTTCTTCTACCTGCCGCCGGAAGCGTTCGACAACGAGGACTTCCAGACCGGTTTGCGCCAGTTCATGTCTCCCGACGGCAAGTCCGCGCGGTTCTTCATCACCCACGACGGCGACCCCGCCACCCCGACCGGCATCTCCCGGGTCGACTCCGAACGCCTCGCCGCCCAGGAGGCGCTCAAGCAGTCCTCCCTCGCCAACGCCAAGGTTTTCCTGGGCGGCACCGCCGCAACGTTCAAGGACATGCACGACGGCGCCAAGTTCGACATGATGATCGCGGTGATCGCGTCGCTGACGCTGATCTTCCTGATCATGGTGCTGATCACCCGCAGCCTGGTCGCCGCCCTGGTGATCGTCGGCACCGCATCGAGTTCGATCGCGGCGGCGTTCGGTCTGTCGGTGTTGATCTGGCAGGACCTGTTGGGCCACAACATCCACTGGGTGGTCTCGGTGCTGTCGGTGATCATCCTGTTGGCGGTCGGGTCGGACTACAACCTGCTGTTGGTCTCCCGATTCAATGAGGAGATCCACGCCGGGCTGAAGACCGGCTACATCCGGGCCATCGGCGGCTCCGGCGGCGTGGTCACCGCCGCCGGTCTGGTGTTCGCCTTCACGATGGCCGCGATGCTGGGCAGCGACCTGGTGGTGCTCGGCCAGTTCGGATCGACGGTGTGCATCGGGTTGCTGCTCGACACACTGATCGTGCGGTCGCTGTTCATGCCCTCGATCGCAGTGCTGCTGGGCCGCTGGTTCTGGTGGCCGCGGGTCATCCACCCCCGCGGCGACAACGCCCTGCCACCCTCGGAGCGCACCCAGCCGTTGGCGGTCCGGTCATGAAACCGGCAGTGGTCGCGGTGTTGTCGGCAGTGGCGGTGCTGACCGCCGGTTGCGGTGAGATCGCCAGCACCGACGACCGGCCGCCGGTGTTCTCCCCCAGCCTGCCGACACCGCCGCAACGGCCGCCGGCCTATCTCGGCGACACCCTCGAACTGGACCGCATCGGCGACAGCCGGATCGCGGTCACGATCTCGCAGGTGATCAATCCCGCCTCGGTGCCCTACGGCGGGGAGGCCGACAAGAACTACGTCGCAGTGGAGTTGACGGTCAAGAACATCGGCGCGCTGACCATCACCGGCGACGCCAACAACGACGTCTCGGTAGTCGGCTCCGACGAGCAGGACTACGCGTCGGCGCTGGCCACCGTCAGCCAGTGCAAGAACTTCCTGTACGGCCAGTTCGTACTCGCCCCGCAGGCGTCGGCGACCGGGTGCGTCTCCTTCGCGCTTCCGGTCGGGGTGAGCCCGGCGAAGATCAAATACAGCCCGTCGTCGGGCATCTCGGTCGACGTGGGAGTCTGGAGTCTGTAGCGCCCGCACCGACGCTGTCGCCGACGCCACATTTGACAGGTGTAAAGTCCGCTGGCATGGACAACATCGCCGGCAAGACCATCGTCATCACCGGTGCCGCCCGCGGCATCGGGTTGGCCACCGCAAAGACCCTGCTCGGTAAGGGCGCGCGGGTGGTCATCGGGGACCGCGATATCGACGTGCTGGAGTCCTCGGTGGCCGCGCTCAGTGCCCTGGGCCCGGTCTCCGGGCATCCCCTCGATGTCACCGACCGTGAGTCGTTCGCGCTGTTCCTGGACAAGGCCCGCGCCGACGGCGGCGGCCGCATCGACGTGCTGATCAACAACGCCGGGGTGATGCCGGTCGGCCCCTTCCTGGACCAGTCGCAGAAGTCGATGCGCTCCTCGATCGAGGTCAACGTCTACGGCGTGCTCACCGGCTGCCAATTGGTGCTGCCCGAGATGATCCAACGCCGCAGCGGACACGTCATCAACATCGCGTCGCTGATCGGGCTCATCCCGCTGCCAGGCCAGGTCACCTACACCGCCACCAAGGCGGCGGTGATCGGTTTGACGGTCGCGCTGGCCGACGAGGTCGCCGAGCACAATGTGCAGGTCAGCGCGGTGATGCCGCCGTTCACCAACACCGACCTCATCTCGGGGACCACGACTACCGCCGCCAGCAAGCCCGTCGAGCCCGAAGACATCGCCAAGGCGATCGTCAAGCTGCTCAACAAGCCCAAGACGCTGGCGTCGGTGCCGGCGCCGCTGCGGTTCACCGCCACGCTGGCGCAGCTGCTGGGGCCGCGGGGCCGGCGCGGGATGAACAAGCGGCTCGGGCTCGACCGCATCTTCCTCGACTACGACACCAGCGCCCGCAAGGCCTACGAAACGCGCGCCCAGGACGCCCAGGGCGTCCGCGAGCAGGCTGACTGAGCCCCGCGCGGAGTAGCCCCCGGTGCACCCCCGCGAGTGAAGAACCTTGGCGGTTTCCAGCGCCAAATCCCGCCAACGTTCTTCACTCGAGGGCCTGCGGGGGAGGGGCGTGCGACGCTAACCGCGTCCGGTGAGCTTCTGCACCGTCTGGATCTCGGCGTTCTGGTACGGGCGGCCGTCGGGGCGCAGCAGGTCGTGGAACCACATCCTGGGGATCTCGGAGTACGGGTTGTCCCAGGAGTCCCACGGGTAGTACGTCTGGCTCTTACCGGCGACCAGGCCCCAGTTGTAGACGCCGACGTTGCGACGCTTGGCCACCGGCAGAATGCCCTGCACGGTGCTGCCCTCCTGGCGGGCCATGTACTCCGTGCACAGGATCGGCCGGCCCTCCGGCGCCAGTTCGTCGACGCGGTTGTTGAACCCGGTCGGGTTGTCGTAGCTGTGGAACGTGACGATGTCGGAGTTGGTCAACTGCACGTTCTGGATTTCGGTACGGCCGGACGGGTCGGCCCACGAGCCGTCCCACACCCCGCTGGTGATCGGCTGCCGCGGGTTGACCGCCCGCGCCCAGGAGAACACCTGCGGTAACAGGTCGGCCACCCGGTCGAGTTTGTCGGAGCGCTCCACCGACGCGTACTGCTTGGCCATGTTGTCCGGCTCGTTCCACACGTCCCACGCCAGCACCCGGTCGTCGTTGCGGAACTGCGTCATCACCGACGTCACGTACTCCTGCAGCACCCGCCGGTAGGCCTTGTCGTCGATGCGATCGGCGCCCGGGCTCTGCGCCCAGCCGGAGTTGTGGATGCCGCGCCGCGGTGCCGGCTGCTGCCCCGCCTTGGGGTGCGGGTCCCAGCAGGAGTCGAAGAACACGAACATCGGTTTGATCCGGTTGCGTGCCGCCACCCCGACGAACTGGGACAGCCGGTTGGAGAACCCGCGCCGGTCGGCCGCCCACAGTTGGTCGTGCAGGAACACCCGCATGGTGTTGAACCCGGACAGCCGCGCCCAGCCCAGCTCGGTGTTGATGCGTTGCAGATCGAAGGTGTTCGGCTGGAACATCTCCAGCTGGTTGATCGCGGTGGCCGGCAGGTAGTTGGACCCGATCAGCCAGCCCTGCCCGCGGTACCAGTTGTTGGCCTGCTGGGCCGACCAGCGGCCCGGGGCCGCGCTCGCGCTGGGCATCCTGGCCAGCATAACGCCGGCCGACAGAGCCAGCGGCAGCTTCAGCGCAGTACGACGGTCCACGTCGCCACCGTAGTCGTGGAGGTCGGGCGCACCCGCGCCGGCGGCGCGTGTCGCGCCGGGTTGAGAGGGAATCGTTATCTGCCCAACGCCTGGTCGAGGTCGGCGACGAGGTCGTCGACGTCCTCCAGGCCCACCGAGATGCGCACCACCTCGTCGCCGAGCCCGATCGCCGCGCGCCCCTGCGGCCCCATCGCACGGTGCGTCGTCGTCGCCGGGTGGGTGATCAGGGTTTTGACGTCGCCGAGGTTGTTGGAGATGTCGATCAGCCGCAGCGCGTCGAGGAACGCGAAAGCCCGCTGCTTGCCGGCGCCGGCGGCCGCGTCGAGAGCGAAGGTGATCACCGTGCCACCGCCGGACATCTGGGCGCGGGCCAGCGCGTGCTGGGGATGGGAGGACAACATCGGGTAGCGCACCCAGGCGATCCGGTCGTGGGCTTCGAGGAACTCCGCGATGCGCAACGCGGCGGCGTTGGCGTGGTTCACCCGCACCGCCATCGTCTCCAGCCCCTTGAGCAGCAGCCAGGCGTTGAACGCGCTTATCGCCGGGCCGGTGTGGCGCATCAGTGTCTTCACCGGACCGTCGATGTAGTCGGCGCTGCCCAGGATGGCCCCACCGAGCACCCGGCCCTGCCCGTCGATGTGCTTGGTGCCCGAGTACACCACCACGTCGACCCCCAACGACAGCGACCGCTGCAGCAGCGGGGTGGCGAAAACGTTGTCCAGCACCACTTTCGCCCCCGCTGCGTGCGCCAAATCGGTGACCGCGGCGATGTCGACCAGGGACTGCATCGGGTTGGACGGGGTTTCGAAGAACACCGCCTGGGTGGGGACCGACAGTGCCTGCTGCCACTGGGCGAGGTCGTCGCCGTCGACGAAGACCGTCTCCACTCCCCAGCGCGGCAGGATCTCGGCGCACACCACGTAGCAGGAGCCGAACAGGCTGCGGGAGGCTACCAGCCGGTCACCGGCGCCGAGCAGCGCGCCCAGCGCGGTGAAGACCGCGGCCATGCCGCTGGCGGTGGCGAACGCCGCCTCGGCGCCTTCGATCAGCCGCAACCGCTCCTCGAACATCGAGATGGTCGGGTTGCCGTAGCGGGAGTACACGTAGCGGTCGACCTCGCCGGTGAAGGCCGCCTCGGCCGACTCCGCCGAGGAGTAGACGTAGCCGGAACTGAGGAACAGCGCCTCGGCGGTCTCGTCGAACTGCGAGCGCAGGATCCCGCCGCGCACCCCGATGGTGGCGGGGCCGACGCCGTCGGGCAGCGGCCGGGGGCTGCGCACCGACGCGGGCGGCGGTTCCTGGCTCACGACTGGGTCCAGGGCAGCCCGTCGGCCTTCCATCCGGTCGCGCCGCGGTGACCCTCACCGTCCGGCCCGCCCTCGAATCCGTCCAGCATGTTGTAGGCCGGGGTCAGGCCGGCCTCGGTGGCGGTCGTGGCCGCCGGGATCGACCGGTTGCCCGAGCGGCACAGGAACACCACCGGGCCGCCGGAGACCTTCTCGGTCAGCTCGCGGGCGAAGTCGTGGTTGGGGTTGCCCGCCGAGTCGACCCACTGGATGAAAACCACGTCCTTGCCGATGCCGGAGAGGTCGGGCACGCCGACGAACCGCCACTCGGCTTCGGTGCGCACGTCGACCAGCACCGCATCCGGGTTGTCGTTGAGCAGCTGCCACGATTCGCGCGGCGTGATGTCTCCGGCGTAGCTCACGTGCGTGAGTGTCGCATATCCGGCCAGAGTGGCCGCACACGCCTTCCACCTGCCGTCCTCACGAACGAAGCTGGTGGGAGCGGTGATCTTGTCGTCCGGGTCGTCCTGGAAGTAGTAGACGACGGTGGCGGTGGCGCTGTCCCCGTCCACCCGCACCTCGGTGACGTTGCCGACGTAACGCGCGCCACGGTCCTGCTGGGTCTTGCGGTGCTGGGCAAGGAAATCCGACTCGCGGCCCTGTTCCGCCGCGCAGGTGAAGTCGCGGAACGCGGCGAAGTCCTCGCGCTGCAGCGCGTCGTTCTGCCCGATCGCGGCACGGACCACGTCCTGGGCGTCACCGTCGTCGCGCAGCAACGCCGAGACGCCCAATCCGATCAGCACGAGCACAACCACGGCGATCGCGGCCAGCACCGGGATCGGGGTGCTGCCGCCCTCACGTTCCCCGCTCACGGCTGGGTGACCCCCGTGATTGCCGCCGCTGCCTGTCCGGCCCGCGCGAGCGCGACGTCGACGTCGCCGGCGGTGGCCAGCGCCACCCCCGACGGGCAGCCCGGCCCGAAGACCCGCAGGTCGGTTTCGGGTTCGGTCAGCGCGGCGGCGGGCACCGCGGCGACATCGGTGTAGAGCAGCCGGGCCGCGCCCGGGGAGATCAGCACGGTGTCGGCGGGCAGGCCGAGGACGGCGCGGGCGGCCAGTTCGAACTGCGAGAGCCGCTGGGTGCGCAGCGTGACCAGCCCGGCTTCGGGCGGAAAGACACTGGCGTCGCGGAAATAGACCTCGTCGTCGCGGACCGCGAGGTCGATGGCGAACAGGCCGCGCCCGCCGAGGGCGCGCACGATGCGTCCGGCCACCGAACGCACCGCATCCAGCGCGATCGTGCTCATCGGTTGCGGCTGCCAGCACTCGACCCCTCGGCCGTCGGCGGTGGGCCGGTGCCCGATCGGAGCGCAGAACTGCACGTCGGCCTCGTCGGTGACCACCACGAGCTGGGTGATCTCGTAGTCGGTCTGGATCACCGACTCGGCGAGCACCCGCCCACTGTGCCCGTCGGCGGCGATGGCCCGGCGCCAGGCGGGTTCGATGTCGTCGGGGCGCACCAGCACCGACTGGCCGTCCCCCGGTTTGCCCGCCGCCAGTGGGCTGACCACCAGCGGGTAGCCGGCCTCCTCGGTGACCTCGGCGAGTTCCTGCGGGGAGCCGGCGAACCAGAACGGGACCGTGGGCACGCCGATCTCCTCGGCGACCAGGTGGCGCAGCTCCTCCCGGTCGCCGGCGAGACGCACACTGCGGGCCGAGGGCACCACCTGCACGGCGCCGGATTGGCCGGCCAGCCGCAGCGCTTCCACGGCCACCGTCTCGGTGGCGGCCACCACCACGTCCGGGCGCAGCGCGGAGATCGCAGCCGAGAGGGCGTCGGTGTCGGTCAGGGGCACGACCTCGTCGACCCCGGGCCCGTCGGCCGGTTCGGCGACGACCACCTGCGCACCGAGGCGTTGTAGGGCCACGGCCTGCTCGGCGGCGAGTTGGCCCGCACCGAGCAGCAGCACCCGGGTACGGCTCCGCGCCGACACGGGATCGGTGTCGGTCACGGACCCACCCCCTTCAGATTCGGCCAGCTTGTTGCTTCAGGATAAAGGCGCACAGGAACGGAGGGGTGGCCGACGTGGATGCTCTGCTGCTCGCGGTGGTCGGATCCGCCGTTCTGGTGGCTGCCGTGGCCCGCCACGTCAACATCTCCGCGCCGCTGACCCTGGTCGGAGTGGGCCTGCTCGTCGGGGTGATTCCGGCGATCCCGGACGTGACGATGGGCTCGGACCTGGTGCTGTTCGTCATCCTGCCGCCACTGCTGTGGTCGGCGGGTTTGGAGAGCTCGTACCTGAACATGCGGCGCAACATCCGTCCGATCTCGTTGCTGGCCGTCGGGTTGCCGCTGGCCACCACGCTGGTCGTCGGCCTGGTCGCCTACCACGTGGTGCCGCAGCTCACCCTTGCCGCGGCGTTCACCCTCGGCGCGATCGTCGCGCCACCGGATGCCGTGTCGGCGACCGCGGTGGGACGCCGACTCGGGCTGCCCCGCCGGATCATGACGTTGCTGTCCGGGGAGAGCCTGCTCAACGACGCCACCGCGTTGACCGCCTACAAGGTGGCACTGGGGGCGGCGGTCGGCGCGACCGTCACCGTCGCCGGCGGCTTCGCCACGTTCGCGCTGGCCGCGGTCGGCGGGGTGGCCACCGGAGCGGTGCTGGGCCTACTGCTGGTGCAGGTCCGGTCCCGGCTCTCCGACGCCCTGGCCGAGAGCGCGATCGGGCTGGTCGCGCCCTTCCTGATCTACCTGGTCGCCGAGATGCTCGACGGGTCGGGTGTGCTGGCGGTGGTGGTCGCGGCACTCATCCTGGGACAGCGGTTCACCCGCGCCGACTACTCCACCCGCTTACAGGATCAGGCGGTGTGGCGGGCGCTGACGCTGATCCTGGAGTCGTTCGCGTTCATGCTGATCGGGCTGCAGTTGCCGACGGTCATCGGCGACCTGCACGGTGACACCTTCGTCGAGCTGTTCGGCGCGTCGGCGGCGGTGTTCGGCACCGTGCTGGCGGTACGGATCGTGTGGGTGGCCGGGTTCGCCTACCTGCCGCGGATCGCGCCACGCCGGCTGCGCAGGCACGCGCCAGCGCCGACCCCGGCGCAGGTGGCGGTGCTGGCCTGGGCCGGGATGCGCGGGGTGGTCTCGCTGGCCGCCGCCTTCGGTGTCCCGGCGCTCACCTTGGCCGGCTCGTCGTTCCCCGGCCGCCCGCAGCTGGTGTTCCTGACGTTCGTGGTGGTGGTGGGCACGCTGGTGCTGCACGGGCTGACCCTGCCGTGGCTGATCCGCCGCATGGGGGTCACCGGCGAGGAGGCCCGCTCGGATGCGATCGCGGCGGCCACCGCGCAGGACAAGGCGGCGCGCGCGGCGATGGAACGCCTCGATGAGCTGCTGGCCGACGAGGAGCCCTCCGAGGCCGCCGAGCGGGCCGCCGAGGTGCTGCGCAACCTCAACACCCGGCGGCGCAACGCGGCGCGGGAGCGGCTGCGCCGGCACAGCGGGGCCAGTGACGCCGAAATCGACGAGAGTCTCTCGGAGGTGTTCCGGCGGCTCCGCCTGGCGATGTTGGCCGCCGAGCGCGCCGCCTACATCGCCGAGCGCGATGCCGGCCACCTCGACGACCAGGTGCTGCGCGCACTGCTGCACGGGCTGGATCTGGAGGAGGCGGCGCTGAACCTGCAGTGACTACGGCTGGCCCGGCAGCAGCTGCACCATCAGCGCGTCCAGCTCGGCGAGCAGTTTCTCGTCGCCGTCGACGAGTTCACCGGAGATGAAAGCCTTTCGGCCCTCGACCTTCTCGACGCGACCGCGCACGGTCAGCGGCGTATCGATCGGGGTGACCGCGCGGTAGTCGACCTTGAGGTAGGCGGTGCGACTGATCGGGCGCTGCGCGCCGTGCACCACCATGCCGCACAGCCAGTCGAACAGCAGCGGCAGCACGCCACCGTGCACCGCGCCGTTGCCGCCCACGTGGAAGCGGCTGAACCGCCCACCCATCGCGACCCCGTCGACGCCGTATTCGACGATCCGGAACGGTGGGAGCAGCAGGCTGCCCATCCCGGCCAGCGACGGGATCCGCCCGGCCGGCGAGACCCCCTCGGGTGCCCGGGCCGGATCCAGCAGCGCGATCAGCTCCTCGATGCCGTCGGCGGCCTTGTCCCACACACTGTCGTCGGGTGCCGCGCACACCGACAGGTCCTGCAGTGTGCGCACCGCGCTCAGATAGCGGGTGAATCCGGGTTCGGGCTCGGTGACCTCGAAGTCGGGGAAGCCGCCGCGGCCGCGATCGGGCTGGTCGGTCACCGCCCACCGCCGATGACGTCGCGCCGCACGATGGTCTCGTCGCGACCCGGGCCGACCCCGATGCAGGACACCGGCGCGCCGGCCAACTCCTCCAGGCGGGCGACGTAGTCGCGGGCCTTGGCCGGCAGTTCGCCGAACTCCCGTGCCCCGGAGATGTCCTCCCACCAGCCGGGAAGTTCCTCGTAGATCGGTTCGGCGCGGGCCAGTTCGCTCTGGGTCATCGGCATCTCGGTGGTCTGCTTGCCGTCGATGCGGTAGCCGACGCAGACCGGCACGGTCTGCAGGCTGGAGAGCACGTCGAGTTTGGTCAGGAAGTAGTCGGTGATGCCGTTGACCCGGGTGGCGTAGCGCGCGATCACCGCGTCGAACCAGCCGCAGCGCCGCGCCCGGCCGGTGGTCACCCCGACCTCCCCGCCGGTCTTGGCCAGATACGCGCCGTTCTCGTCGAAGAGCTCGGTGGGGAACGGTCCGGCGCCCACCCGGGTGGTGTAGGCCTTCAGGATGCCCAACACGGTGGTGATGCGGGTCGGTCCGATGCCGGACCCGACGGCCGCGCCCCCCGCGGTCGGGTTGGACGAGGTGACATACGGGTAGGTGCCGTGGTCGACGTCGAGCAGGGTGCCCTGGGAGCCCTCCAGCAGCACGGTCTGCCCGGCGTCGAGGGCCTCCCCGAGCAGCAGCCGGGTGTCGGCGATGCGGTGCCGGAAGCCGTCGGCCTGGGTCAGCAGCTCCTCGACCACCTGCTGCGGGTCGAGGGCCTTGCGGTTGTAGATCTTGACCAGCACCTGGTTCTTGAACTCCAGCGCCGCCTCGATCTTGTGGGTGAGCAGGTCGGGGTCGAGCACGTCGGCGACGCGGATGCCGATGCGGGCGATCTTGTCCTGGTAGCAGGGCCCGATGCCGCGGCCGGTGGTGCCGATCTTCTTGTTGCCCAGGTAGCGCTCGGTGACCTTGTCGATCGCGATGTGGTAGGGCATCAGCAGGTGAGCGTCGGCGGAGAGCAGCAGCGTGGAGGTGTCCACGCCGCGGTTCTCCAGCCCGGCCAGCTCGTCGAGCAGCACGCCGGGGTCGACGACGACGCCGTTGCCGATCACGTTGGTGACCCCGGGGGTGAGGACGCCCGACGGGATCAGGTGCAGCGCGAAGTTCTCGCCGGTCGGCAGCACCACGGTGTGCCCGGCGTTGTTGCCGCCCTGATAGCGCACCACCCACTGGACGTGCTCACCGAGCAGGTCGGTGGCTTTACCCTTGCCCTCGTCGCCCCACTGGGCGCCGATCAGGACGATTGCCGGCATGGCTTTTTCCCGCCTTGGTCTCGCGTTTACTGTGATCCAGCCGGGGACTCACACTAGCTCAGCGGTTTGGTAGGAGGGCCGTGAACACAGCCGAGACGCAGGTGCTGCTTTTCGACGGTGCCGCGGCGCCGGCTCCCCTGGCCGGGCTGCCGGCGACCAGGATCGGTGCTCCCGAGGAGGTCGACGCGGTGCTCGACGGGCCGGGCCGGCTGGTCGTGGTGGGCACCGACGCGGCGTTGGCGACGGTGCTGTCGCGACTCCTGCGCGCCGACCGGCTCGACATCGAGGTCGCTCATGTCACCTCGCGACGCGGTGCCCGGCGGGCGCTGTCCGGGCGGGCCCGCGAAGTGCCGCTCATCCGCGACGAGACCGGAACGGTGCTGGTGGGTTCGGCGACCTGGCGCGGCGCCGACGGCGAGCTGTACGGGGAGGCCGTCGTCGATGACACCGTGCTGTTCGACGGGCGGGTGCGCGGCGTGCGGGTGGAACCGTTGCCGGAGCTGCCCGGGTTGCGGGCGCGGGTGACCGGCCGGCTGCGTCGGCGTTGGGTGGTCGGGCGTGCCGCGCAGCTGGGCTCGACCGGTGCTCTGGTGGTGCGCGACGGGGTGCCTGCGCCGCGGCGGGTGCGTCGGTTCGCCTTCTATCGGCATATCCGGGGCTGGCGGCAGGTCCGCTGACCGCTGCCTGACCGAGCCGGTAGCTTGCAGGACGTGAACATCCGCTCGATGCATCCCCAGGCGGTTCGTCCCAGCCCGATCTTCCTGGGTCTGATCGCGGTGACCGCGCTCGGCGGGGTGTTGGCCTGGCTGGCCGGGGTGGAGGTCGGCCCGCTGGCCTACGCCGGGGTGTTCGTCTTCGTCATCGCCGGATGGCTGGTGTCGCTGTGCCTGCACGAATTCGGTCACGCTTACACGGCGTGGCGCTTCGGCGATCGCGATGTGGAGGCCCGCGGGTATCTGACGTTGAACCCGCTGCGCTACAGCCATCCGCTGCTGTCGCTGGGGTTGCCGATGCTGTTCGTCGCACTCGGCGGCATCGGGTTGCCCGGCGGCGCGGTCTACGTGAACACCGGCTTCATGACACCCAACCGGCGGTCGCTGGTCTCGTTGGCCGGGCCCGCCGCCAACGTGGTGCTCGCGGTGGTGCTGCTGGTGGCGGTCCGCGTCCTGTCCGACCCCGCGCACGCGGTGTTCTGGGCCGGGGTGGCCTTCCTGGCGCTGCTGCAGTTGACCGCGGTGGTGCTGAACCTGCTGCCGGTGCCCGGCCTGGACGGCTACGGCGCGCTCGAGCCGCACCTGAGCCCGGAGACCCGGGCCTCGCTGGCGCCGGCCAAACAGTGGGGGATCTTGATCCTGGTGGTGCTGCTCATCGCCCCGGGACTCAACCGGATCTTCTTCGGGTTGGTCTACACCCTCTTCGAGCTCTCCGGGGTGAAAGCCGGGCTGGCCGGCGCGGGGGCGTCGCTGACGTTGTTCTGGAACGCGCTGTTCTGAATCCGGTGCCGCGAGCGGCGCGATTCGGCGACGGCATGGCCCCGATCTTCGCTCCGCCACGCATTGCACGCGGATGACCGATTCCGCGCGTGCCTACGATGGCTCAACTATGGACCGCCGCGTGCCCAGGATGATCGTCGCGTTGGCGATCCTCGCGGTGTTCTTCGTCATCGAATTGACCGCGGCGATCTGGATCAATTCGATCGCGCTGCTCGCCGACGCCGGCCACATGCTGACCGACCTGGCCGCACTGTTCATGGGGACCGTCGCGGTAGTGCTCGCCCGGCGGGGTTCGACCTCACCGGCCCGCACCTACGGCTGGCATCGCGCGGAGGTGTTCACCGCGGTGATCAACGCGGTGTTGCTGATCGGTGTTGCCGCATTCATCTTCACCGAGGCGGTCCGGCGTATCGGTCACGCACCCGAGGTGCCCGGCGTACCGATGATCGTGGTGGCCTGCGCCGGACTTGTCGCCAACCTCGTGGTGATGGCGCTTCTGCACGCCCACAGCACCACCAGCCTGGCCGTCAAGGGCGCCTACCTCGAGGTGCTCGCCGACACCGTCGGCTCCGTCGGCGTGCTGATCGCCGGACTGGTCACCGTCACCACCGGATGGCCGTACGCCGATGTCGTCGTCGCCGTGCTGGTGGCGCTGTGGGTGCTGCCGCGGGCCCTGATGCTGGCCGGGACGGCGCTGCGGATCCTCTCGGAATCCTCCCCCGGCCACATCGACGTACCCGCCCTGCGGGCTGGCCTCGCCGCACTCGACGGGGTACTCGGCGTCCACGATCTGCACGTGTGGACCCTGGTGCCCGGCCAGGACATGGTGACCGCGCACCTGACCGCGGAGACCGATCCGGCGCTGGTGCTCGCCGACGCCCGCCGGTTGCTGGCCGCGCAGGGCCTCGACCACATCACCATCCAGGTGGAACCACCCGGCATGCACTGTCCGGCGGCCGAGGACCCGGTCCTCTAGAGCCCGCCCTTAGAGCCCGAAATGCGACCGCGCCTGCGGGTCGCAGTCGTCGAGCAGGTCGAGGCAGCGTTGGTTCTCGTCGGTCTCACCGATCGTGTCGGCGGCGCGCGCCAGCACGGCGACACACCGCAGGAATCCACGGTTCGGTTCGTGCTCGTAGGGCACCGGGCCGTGCCCCCGCCAGCCGTGCCGGCGCAGTTGGTCGAGCCCGCGGTGATAGCCGGTTCGGGCGTAGGCGTAGGCGGTGATCACCTTGTCCTCGGCGAGGGCCGTCTCGGCCAGCACCGCCCAGACCGCCGATGCTGCCGGATGCGCCGCCGCGACGATGGCAGGATGCTCCTTGGCGGCCAGCCGGTCCTCGACCTCGGGATCGGCAGGCAGCAGGATCGGATCCGGACGCAACAGGTCACCAGTGAGTCCCATGACATCCATTCTGCCGTGCCGTGTGCGGGCCGTAAGCTGCTAGTAGGTTTTGACGGAGGGACAGCACCACTATGGCGAACCCATCAGGGTCTGATCACGACGCGGACGCCTCGATCGGCTCGGAGACCACTGACCCGGTCGACCCGGTGGCTGCCGATGACGCCAACACCGATCGCGTCGCCATGGACCCGCCGACGGAGGTGCTCGGCAGCAGCGACGGCGGCGCCCAGCCGGAGCGCCGATTCACCGCGCCCGGCTTCGATGCCGGCGCCACCCAGGTCATCCCGCCGCAGGACGACCCGGCCACCGAGGTGTTCCAGCCCCAGCAGGGCTCCAAGGCGGTTCCGCAGGCCATCCCGCCGCGCACCGGCGGCGGCCTGTCCGGCCGCATCCAGAACAGTTGGGGCTGGGTATTGGCGGTGACGCTGATCGTCCTGGCGCTCGCTGCGATCGCGGTGCTGGGCACCGTTCTGCTCACCCGCGACACCACGTCGGCGGCATCCCAGGAGGAGATGGTGCGCAGCACCATCAGCGAGTTCGACGATGCGATGCAGAAGGGCGATCTGACCACGCTGCGCAGCATCACCTGCGGCACCACCCGCGACACCTACGTCAACTACGACGACGCCAAATGGGCGACTCTGCACGACAAGGTGAAGCGGGCACACCGCTACCCGATGGTCGGCAGCATCGACGAGGTGGTGATCAACGGCGAGCACGCCGAAGCCAACGTCACCGCCTACATGGCCTACGCGCCGACGGAACGCTCCACCCGCAGCTTCGACCTGCAGTTCCGTGACGACAAGTGGAAGATCTGCCAAGCCCCGGTGGGCTGAGTCGGCGCCCCACTTCCCCGCGCGTCGCCTCACCCCTCGCGAGCCCCGCCCGCGCCGCCCCGCCTCGCATCGCCCCGCCTCGCCTCGCCCGCGCCGCCTCGCCCCGCGAGACTGAAGCTATGCAGCGGAAGTGCGAGTGGACCCCTGCACGATTTCACTCTCGCGCATGGCGCGTCGCAGAGGTCTTGAAGAGGTCGTGGAGAACGCCACCCCACGAACACGCCGCGGCCCGCCGGCCGGATCGCCGACGGGCCGCGGGGTCGTTGCCGAGTGACCGACCGTTTACGCCGTCAGCGACTTACCCGCACAGTGCAGGTCGTTGCAGGCCTCGATGACCCGCTCGGTCATCGACGCCTCGGACTTCTTCAGGTAGCTGCGCGGGTCGTAGACCTTCTTGTTACCCACGTCGCCGTCGACCTTGAGCACGCCGTCGTAGTTGGTGAACATGTGCGTCGCGATCGGCCGGGTGAACGCGTACTGGGTGTCGGTGTCGACGTTCATCTTCACCACGCCGTAGCGCAGCGCGTCCTCGATCTCCGACTTCAGCGACCCCGACCCACCGTGGAAGACGTAGTTGAACGGCTTCGAGCCCTCGGGCAGGCCGAGCTTGGCGGCGGCCACCTTCTGCCCCTCGTCGAGGATCTCCGGGCGCAGCTTGACGTTGCCCGGTTTGTACACCCCGTGCACGTTGCCGAACGTCGCCGCGAGCAGGTACGGGCCGTGCTCGCCGACGCCGAGGGCGTCGACGGTCTTCTCGAAGTCCTCCGGGGAGGTGTAGAGCTTCTCGTTGATCTCGTGCGCGACGCCGTCTTCTTCACCGCCGACCACGCCGATCTCGATCTCCAGGATGATCTTGGCCGCGGCCGCGTCGTTGAGCAGGCCCGTCGCGATCTGCAGGTTCTCGTCGATCGGCACCGCCGAGCCGTCCCACATGTGCGACTGGAACAGCGGGTTGCGACCGGCCTTCACCCGCTCCAGGGACAGGGCGAGCAGCGGCTTGACGAAACCGTCCAACTTGTCCTTGGGGCAGTGGTCGGTGTGCAACGCCACGGTGATCGGGTACTTCTCGGCGATCACGTGGGCGAACTCGGCGAGCGCCACCGCCCCGGTCACCATGTCCTTGACCCCGAGGCCGGACCCGAACTCAGCCCCACCGGTCGAGAACTGGATGATGCCGTCGCTGCCGGCGTCGGCGAATCCCTTGATCGCGGCGTTGATGGTCTCCGACGAGGTGCAGTTGATGGCGGGGAACGCGTACGAGTTCTCCTTGGCCCGGGTCAGCATCTCGTTGTAGATCTCGGGAGTGGCGATGGGCATGAAAACGTCCTCCTGGGCGAATCGAACGGTCGTGCGGGTGCAGACTGTGTCCTCCCAGTATCCCCAAGTCCTCCCGGTATCCCCAACCCGCACTACCCGCAGGCACCGGTATGTTGTGCGTCATGAGCACCGTTGCGGTCGCGATGCCGCACATCTTGGACCCGATGTACTGGATCGGGGCGGGCGGAGTGTTCGAGCACGCGGTGCTTCCGGCGATGCTGATCATCGTCTTCATCGAGACCGGTCTGCTGTTCCCGCTGCTGCCCGGTGAGTCGCTGCTGGTCACCGGTGGCCTGCTCGCCGCAAGCCCGGACATGAACCTCGACATCCGGGTCATGGCGCCGGCCGTGGCCATCGTCGCGGTGCTCGGCGACCAGACCGGCTACTTCATCGGCCGCAAGATCGGCCCCGCGCTGTTCAGCCGGGAAGACTCCCGATTCTTCAAGAAGCACCACGTCACCGAATCGCACGCGTTCTTCGAGAAGTACGGCCCGGTGGCGATCATCCTGGCGCGGTTCGTGCCGTTCGCCCGGACGTTCGTCCCGGTGATCGCCGGGGTGTCCTACATGCGCTACCCGGTCTACCTGGGCTTCGACATCGTCGGCGGCATTCTCTGGGGCGCCGGGATGACCCTGACCGGCTACTTCCTGGGCACCCGCGTGCCCGGCATCACCGACCACCTCGAGTTGATCATCGTCGGCATCCTGTTCGTCTCACTGCTGCCCGCGATCTACTCGGTGACCCGCGCCTACCTGGCCCGCCGCCGCGCCGCAGCCGCCGGCACCGAGGCGGAGGTCACCGACCCCGCATCCACGCCCTGACGAGTCAGTCCCGCGCGGAGTGCCCCGCGGCGGTGACCGCGTAGGCCGCCTCCATCAACATCCAGCCGCCGAGCTGCACCGACAGGTCCCGCTCCGGGATCGTCGATTCGTTGACCGCGCCCTCGACCGATCGGGCGTCCTCCCCCTCGTCGCGCGGTAGGTCGGCGTTGCGGTCCCAAAACGGGCCGAAGATCGGCAGCCCGTCCGCCTGCTGGCGGTAATCCCACGCCGACTTCGCCGACGACAACACCAGCTTGGCCGCGGTGTCGCGGGCGGCGCGGTCGGCCTCGTCGTCGCCGGGCAGCGTCGTGGCCACCAGGGCCAGATAGCGGGCGGTGATCCCGCCGAACAGGCCGCCGTCGCCGCCGCCACCGCCCTTGAGGACGCCGCCGGGTGCCATCTCCGCTGCCACCGCGGCCACCAGCCGGTGCACGCGGGCGGCGTGGCGCGGCTCTCCGGTGCGCACGGCCAACTCGGTCTCCAACCCGAGGACCACGCCCTGGCAGTAGGTGTACTGCGCGCGCACCAGCGAGCCGGCCTTGATGCCGTCGAAAACCAGCCCGGTGTCCGGGTCGATCAGAGTCGCATCGATCCAATCGGCCATCTGCACCGCGCGACGCAGCCGGTCCCCGTAGCGGGCCAGGAAGATACCCGCCGGTCCGTTGGCCGGTGCGTTGAAGAACTGGTCCTGCTTGCGCCACGGGATGCCGCCGCCGTCCTCGGGAACCCACGAGTTGACGAACTGCCCGGTGAGCCGGTCCAGACTGCGGGGGTGACCGGTCCCGAGCACCCGGTCGGCCCGCTCGATGGCCAGCGCCAGCCAGGCCATGTCGTCGTAGTACTGGTTGACGACGCCGGGGTTGCGCAGCCGGTGGGCGCGGATGACGCCCTTGATCTGCACCTCGCGTTCGGGCTGCGGATCACGCAACTGCGCATCGACCAGGCAGTCCAGCAGGTGCGCCTGCCACCAGTAATGCCAAGTGTGCAGGAAGAAGCGCTGTTTGCGTGACGCCGGCCAGGCCACCACGCCCAGCCGGGTGCCCGGCAGACCCCAGAGTTTTCGCACGTTCCGTCGGATGATCGCGGTTTCGGCGCTGCCCGCGCGGTTGGCCCACTGCTGATCCATGGCCACTGATCCTGCCTTACCAGGCTCGGTCCATGTCAGCGTGCTGGGTGATCCAGGTGTGCATGGCGATCCCGGCGGCGACCGCGACGTTGATCGACCGCGTCGAGCCGAACTGGGCGATCGACACCGTCAGCGCTGCTCCGGCGGTGACCTCGGCGGACAGACCCGGGCCTTCCTGCCCGAAGACCAGCAGGGTGTTCCGCGGCAACGGCGTTCGCTCCAACCGGGCGGCCCCGGGAACGTTGTCGACGGCGACGACGGTGAGATCCGCATCGGCGGCGAACTCCAGCAGCTGCGCGGTGCTGTCGTGGTGGGCGAGCCGCTGGTAGCGGTCGGTGACCATGGCGCCACGCCGGTTCCAGCGGCGCCGACCGACGATGTGCACGGTGTGCACCGCGAAGGCGTTGGCGGCCCGCACCACACCGCCGATGTTGGCGTCCTGGCCGAAGTTCTCGATCGCGATGTGCAACGGGTGGCGACGGGTGTCGATGTCGGCGACGATCGCTTCCCGGCTCCAGTACCGGTAGGCGTCGACGACGTTGCGGGTGTCGCCGTCGCGCAGCAGTTCGGGATCGTAGCGCGGGTCAGCCGGCGGGATACCCGGCCACGGGCCGACACCGGTCGCCGGCGGCCCCCACTCGGTGGGCCCGGGTTCAGACACGATCCACCCACACCGCGGCGTGGGTGCCGATGACCGACACCGTGGCGTACAGCAGCGCCGCGGTCAGGTTGCCCTGGGTGCACAACGACACCGCGACCCGCGCCGCCCCCAGGGAGGCGTCGGGCAACACCAGCGCCGATTGGCCGTAGACGTCGCAGGCCGGGTTGGCCCATGGCCCCGGTGTCCACGGCCCGACCACCAGCATCAGCGGTCCACCGCGTTCCTGCGACTGCTGCCGGTAGCGATCGGCCGGCGCCTCGGCGACCAGCCCGAGCAGCATGTGGCCGTCGCCTTCGAATGCGGTGGGATCGCCCAGCGCGGGTGGGCCGATCGGAATGCCGTCGGCGCGCCACGCCTCCACGCTCGCGGTCGACACGTCCAGTCCGGTGTCGTCCGGTCCGGTCGGCGCCAGCCCGACCGGGAACGCCGCCGGGTAGGCGACCGTGGTCCCGGGCATCCGGTCGGCCGGCGAGTACACGTAGATCCCCCGCACCGCCGCGCGGTCCTTCATCGGCCCCAGACAGATGGTGCCGGACAGCAAGTCGCCCTGGGACTGCAGCGGCTGCGAGGTCGCGCCCACCGCTGAAGCGCAGCTACCGATCCCGTCGGCCTCCACCGGATGCGCCAGCGCACCGTAGAGCCCAAAGCGCAGATCCTCGGGGGCACCGCGGTTCTCGTCACCGTCGACCGGATGCGCCGTGACGTCGACGAGCACGTGATCGGCGCCCCATCGCAGGTCCGAAAGCGTCATGTCCCAGCCCAGCACAGTGAGTTCCTGCCCCATCCGAGCAGCCTCAGCACCGTACGGTGCTTGCACCCCATCGGTTTTCGAGCACCCGGACGCCACCATGACGACAGCGGTGAGCACCGCGATCACGGCGCGCATTCAGCCTCGCAGTTCGCTCGTCACGCCAGCCCCAGATCAGCCAGTCCCAGGACACTGCGGTACGGCACACCGTCGGCTTCGATCGCCTCGGCAGCCCCGGTGGCACGGTCGACCACCGTGACGACACCTGCCACGCGGGCACCCGCCTCACGGACCGCGCGCACCGCCGTCAACGCCGAGCCGCCCGTGGTCGAGGTGTCCTCGACCACGAGCACAGACTGCCCGTTGACGTCGGCGCCTTCGATCAGACGTTGCATGCCATGGGCTTTCACCGATTTGCGGACCACGAAGGCGTCGATGGGGCGCCCGGGTGCGTGCAGCACCGCGGTCGCGACGGGGTCGGCCCCCAGGGTCAGGCCGCCTACGGCGGCGTAGTCCCAGTCGGCGGTGAGTTCACGCACCAGCCGCCCGATCAGCGGAGCGGCGCGATGGTGCAGCGTGGCGCGGCGCAGGTCGACGTAATAGTCGGCCTCCTTGCCGGAGGACAGCGTCACCCGGCCGTGCACCACGGCCAGAGTGCGCACCAGCTCGGCCAACTCCGCCTTGTCCGCCGCGGTCAGTTCAGGTTCGGTCACGGCCCCGCCCGATCACATTGGTCAACGTCCGCACCAGTCCACGCGGCACCAGACGACCCGCGGTGGTCAGCACCTTGTACTGCAGGCCGGGCACCGAGATCACCTTGCCTGCGGCGACGTCGGCCAGGCTGGCGTCGACCACGTCGTCGACGGACAGCCACATCAAACCGGGAATCGACGCCATGTCGATGCCGGCCCGCGAGTGGAATTCGGTGCGTACGAAGCCCGGGCAGATCGCGTGCACCGAGACGCCGGTACCCGACAGCCCGCCGGCCAGCCCTTCCGAGAACGAGACGACCCACGCCTTGGACGCCGAGTAGGTCGAACCGCGTCCGGACAGCAGCCCGGCGACGCTCGCGATGTTGATCACGGTGCCGCGGCCGGCGGCGACCATCGCGGACAGCGCGGCGCGGGTCAACTGCATCACCGCGGTGACGTTGACATCGAGTTGGGCCTGGAGCAGCGCCGGGTCGGCGGTCCAGAACTCTCCCGAGGTGCCGAACCCGGCGTTGTTGACCAGCACCCGCACGCCGGCGGCGCAGCGCTCGGCGACCCGGGCGCGGTCGTCCGCTTCGGCGAGGTCGGCAGGCAGGATCTCCACCCCGGTGACCGGCCGCAGTTCGGCAGCCAGTGCCTCAAGGCGTTCGACGTCCCGGGCGACGAGCACCAGGTCGTGGCCGTCGGCCGCGAGGCGGCGCGCGTAGCCGGCTCCCAGCCCGGACGTCGGCCCGGTGATCAGGGCGACAGGGCGGCCCATCAACGCTGCAGGGGCGGGGCCTGACGGACGCTGCTGCGGTTGGAGCGGGCCGGTTCGCGATGCGACTCCGCCCGGTCCTGACGGCCCGCGACCGGCTCGCGGCGTGATTCCGCCCGGTCCTGACGACCCGTGGCCGGGGCCAACGGCCGGCTCGGTGCGGCGACGCGACGCTGGCCGGCCTGCGGCAGCGCCGCCTGGCTCTGCGGCGGCAACACCCGCAGCAGGTCGTTGAACTGCCGCACGGTGCGCAGGCCCTCGTCCCACTGGGCGCGGGTGGCCGACAGCGGCATGCTGATCAGGGTCCAGTTCGGCTCGTTCCACATGATCTCGACGCAGTCCGGCGCGGTGTGGGCGAAGGTCACCATCCGCCGGTCACAGGCCCGTCGCGCCGCGTCGAGGTTGGTGGAGTAGACCATCCGCGGCCCGATCGCACCGAGCAGCCAGGTGTCGGCCTCCCTCGGCTCCTTGAGCCCCTTGAGTCGCATGTCGATGACGACGTTGGTGCCCACCTTGCGGTGCAGTGCGATCACCGTGGCGACCTCGTCGAGGTCGAAGATGTAGACGGCTTCCCCGCGGATCTGGCCCAGCACCACGTTGCGTGCGGTGACGTCACCGACGGTCGACATGATGCCGCGCTTCCAGCGGTCGATGATGTCGGTGGCGACCGGTTCGTAGTCGAAGCCCTGCGAGCGCGCCCAGGACCTGCGGCGACGACCGCGACCGCGTTGCCGGTCGATGTCGGTGTACAGCAGCACCGCCGCACCCACGAAACAGAGCGCAGACAGCGTGAACCAAAGCGGGACCATCCCGACAATCTTACTTGCTCACCCGGGTGTTCACAGAATCCGAGCAGGTCACAACCGGGTATCGCGGCGGTGACGATGGTCACTCCGGGCACACCGAACCCGGGTGTTCGCCACTGAGACGTTCACCCGGGCCCGGTTGGTGGCCCGGCCGGTCAGCCCAGGACCAGCCCCTCCCCGTCGACCGCGACGTTGACCGGGACGGTGTCGCCGTCGTGGATCTGTCCGGCCAGCAGCATCTTGGCCAGCTCGTCGCCGATCGCGTGCTGGATGAGCCGGCGCAGCGGCCGGGCGCCGTAGACCGCGTCGAAACCGCGCTCGGCGAGCCACTGCTTGGCCGGCTGCGAGACCTCGAGGTGCAGGCGGCGCTGGGCGAGCCGCTTGCCCAGCTGGGCGAGCTGGATGTCGACGATGTGGACCAGTTCGTCGGGGTTGAGCGCCTCGAAGATCAGCACGTCGTCGAGCCGGTTGATGAACTCCGGCTTGAACGTGGCGCGCACCGCGGCCATCACCTGATCGTCGTCGCCGCCGGCCCCCAGGTTGGAGGTCAGGATCAGGATCGTGTTGCGGAAGTCGACGGTACGGCCCTGCCCATCGGTGAGACGGCCCTCGTCGAGCACCTGCAGCAGCACATCGAAGACGTCCGGGTGGGCCTTCTCCACCTCGTCGAAGAGCACCACCGTGTAGGGGCGACGGCGCACCGCCTCGGTGAGCTGGCCGCCCTGGTCGTAGCCGACGTAGCCGGGTGGCGCGCCGACCAGCCGGGCCACCGAGTGCTTCTCCCCGTACTCGCTCATGTCGATGCGGACCATGGCGCGCTCGTCATCGAAGAGGAAGTCGGCCAGCGCCTTGGCCAGCTCGGTCTTGCCGACACCGGTCGGCCCGAGGAACAGGAACGCCCCGGTGGGCCGGTTGGGGTCGGCGACCCCGGCCCGGGCACGACGCACCGCGTCGGAGACCGCGACCACCGGCTTCTTCTGGCCGACGACCCGTTTGGCCAGTTCGTCTTCCATCCGCAGCAACTTGGCGGTCTCCCCCTCCAGCAACCGGCCGGCCGGGATGCCGGTCCAGGCGCTGACCACGTCGGCGATGTCGTCGGGGCCGACCTCCTCCTTGAGCATCACGTTCTCCCGGGCCTGCGCGCTGGGCAGGGCGGCGTCGAGTTTCTTCTCCACCTCCGGGATGCGCCCGTAGCGAAGTTCAGCGGCCTTGGCCAGGTCGCCGTCACGTTCGGCGCGGTCGGATTCCCCGCGCAGCGAGTCCAGTTGCTCGGTGAGGTCGCGGACGATGTCGATGGCGTGCTTCTCGTTCTGCCATTTGGCGGTGAGCTCGGCCAGCTTCTCCTTGTGGTCGGCGAGTTCGGCGCGCAGCTTCTCCAACCGGTCCTTGGAGGCGTCGTCCTCCTCCTTGGCCAGCGCCATCTCCTCGATCTCCAGCCGGCGGACCAGCCGCTCCACCTCGTCGATCTCCACCGGGCGGGAGTCGATCTCCATCCGCAACCGCGACGCGGCTTCGTCGACGAGGTCGATGGCCTTGTCCGGGAGGAACCGGGAGGTGATGTAGCGGTCGGACAGGGTCGCGGCCGCCACCAGCGCCGAGTCGGTGATGCGGACCCCGTGGTGGACCTCATAACGGTCCTTGAGCCCGCGCAGGATCCCGATGGTGTCCTCGGCGGACGGCTCCCCGACGTACACCTGCTGGAACCGGCGTTCCAGCGCGGCATCTTTCTCGATGTACTTGCGGTACTCCTCGAGCGTGGTGGCGCCGACCAGTCGCAGCTCACCGCGGGCCAGCATCGGCTTGATCATGTTGCCCGCGTCCATCGCCCCCTCGCCGGTGGCGCCGGCACCGACGATCGTGTGCAACTCGTCGATGAACGTGATCACTTCGCCGGCGGAGTTCTTGATGTCGTCGAGCACCGCCTTGAGCCGCTCCTCGAACTCGCCGCGATACTTCGCGCCGGCCACCATCGATCCGAGGTCCAGGGCGATGACGGATTTGCCCCGCAGGCTCTCCGGGACGTCGCCGGCCACCACCCGCTGGGCCAGGCCCTCGACGATGGCGGTCTTGCCGACGCCGGGTTCACCGATGAGCACCGGGTTGTTCTTGGTGCGCCGGCTCAGCACCTGCACCACGCGGCGGATCTCGGTGTCGCGGCCGATGACCGGGTCGAGCTTGCCCTCCCGGGCGCGGGCGGTCAGGTCGGTGGAGTACTTCTCCAACGCCTGGTAGGTCGCTTCGGGGTCGGCGCTGGTGACCCGGGCGCTGCCGCGCACCTTCACGAACGCCTCACGCAGTGCGTCCGGGGTGGCGCCGCGACCGCTGAGCAGGGCGGCGATCTCGGAGTCGCCGGTGGCCAGCCCGACCATCAGGTGTTCGGTCGAGACGTACTCGTCGTCCATCTCGGTGGCCAGTTGCTGGGCGACGGTGATCGCGGCCAGCGCCTCACGGGACAGTTGTGGCTGCGCGCTGGCGCTGGTGACCTGGGGCGCCAGGTCGACGAGCCGCTGCGCTTCGGAACGGATCGGCGCCGGGTCGACGCCGACGGCCTCGAGCAGCGGCGCGGCGATGCCGTCGTTCTGGGTCAGCAGGGCCAGCAGCAGGTGCGCCGGCCGGATCTCGGGGTTTCCTGCGGTGGTCGCCGCCTGCAGCGCGGCGGTGAGCGCCGCCTGGGTTTTGGTGGTCGGGTTGAACGAGTCCACGGGTTCTCCTTCGGAGTCGAGTCGTTGAGCTGGGTAAAAGCAAAGTCACGTACTTCAACGCCGCCGAGGTTGAGTCTGTTCCGCTCAAGGCTGACAGATTTGTCGTCTGCGGGGTGGGCTACCCCAAATCTGCCCGATAACGACGGCCACGACAGCCGAACCGGGGCAATCGACCGTGCGCCGGCTCGACTCAGCTGCCGTCGAGTTGCCGGATCAGCCGGTGGATCCGCGCGCTGCGCACCAGCAGCGGGTCGGCCACCACCCCGAGGACGCCGCGGAGCACCGCAACGCCAGCCCAGGCCCGCGGACGAAACGTGTGCGAACTGCGGTTTTGCACCGCGTCGGCGACCGCCCTCGCGGCCTGCGCCGGGCTGATGCGCCGATTCAACGGCCACGGCAGCAGTGCGCCCACCTGCGCGCCCAGCGGGTGGTCGTCCAGCGTGGTGCGGGTCATCGCGGTGTGCACGATGCCGAAATAGGTGGTGCCGACGCTGACCCGGTACGGCGCGCACTCCAACCGCAGCGCGCGGGCCAGCTGCTCGACCCCGGCCTTGCTGATCATGTAGGCCGCCCCGCCGGGGCCCGGCAGGAACGCCGCTCCCGAGCTGATCACCTCGATGTGCCCGCCGACGGCGGTCACCGGTTCGAGGCCGGCCCGCACCGTGTTGTAGACGCCGCGCAGATTGACGTCGAGCACCCGGTTGAATGCCGCGTCGTCGCCGCCGCGCACCGTGGCCGGCGCCGGGGCGATGCCGGCGTTGGCGACCAGATAGTCCAGCCGGCCGAACGTGCCGACGGTCTCGGCGACGGCGTGGCGCAGTGCCGCCGGGTCGGTCACGTCGGCGACGACGGCCAGCGCCTGCGACCGGGGCAGGTCGGCCACCGCCGCACGCAGCCGGTCCTCGGCGCGGTCGAGCAGCGCCACCGACACCCCCCGCCGGCACAGTTCGGCGGCGACGGCCTGCCCGATCCCCTGGCCTGCGCCGGTGACCAGGGCGACCTTCCCGCGCATGTCGTGTGCGCTCATACTCCGACCTCCGAGCCGGCCGCGACGCGGGCGACGAAATCGTCGGCCCCTAGCCGGGCCATGCGCGCCTTGAAGCTTCGCACGAACCCGGGCCAGAAGGTGAAATTGCGCCCGTCGGGCCCCAGGTAATAGCTGGCACAGCCGCCGGTGTTCCACACCGAGCCGGCCAGCACCGAGTCGACGTCGGCGACGAAGCGCCGCTGGACATCGCTGCGGACCTCCACGCTGGCCAGGCCACGGCGGGCCATCAGGTCGAGGGCCGCCAGCAGGTAGTCGACCTGGGCTTCGATCGTGACGACCTGGGAGGTGTAGACCACCGAGTTGGGGCCGAGGATGAAAAAGAAGTTGGGGAACCCGGCGACCGTGGTCCCCAGGTGCGCGGTCATCCCCTCGCGGGTCCAGGTGTCGGCCAGGCTGCGGCCGGTGCGCCCGTGGATGCGGGCGGCACCCTCGTTGTCGACCAGGTCGAATCCGGTGGCCAGCACGATCGCGTCCAGGTCGTGGTGGCGTCCGTCGGCGATCGCGATTCCCGAGGCGGTGACACGTCGGATCGGCGTGGTTTCGACGACGGTGTTGGCAGCGGCCAACGCCGGGAAATAGGTGTTGGAGAAGGTGGGCCGTTTGCAGCCGAACGCATACCGTGGGGTCAGCTTCGCCCGCAGGGCGGGGTCGGCCACCTGCCGGCGAAGCTGCCAGCGCCCCACCGCCGCGGCGGGTTTGAGCAGCGCCGGTGCGTACACCAGGCCCGGCACCAGCGCCTCCTGGGCCAGCCCGGTCAGCTCGCGCAGCGCGCGCAGCAGGATCGGCCAGCGGGCGAACCGCTGTTGCATGCGGGCACCGACCGGGCGGTCGGGGTGCGGCATGATCCAGGTCGGGGTGCGCTGGAAAACCACCAATCGCCGCACGTCGGGTTGCAGCTGCGGGATGATCTGCACCCCCGAGGCGCCGGTGCCGATCACCGCCACCCGCCGGCCGGCCAGCTCGACGCCGTGGTCCCACCGCGCCGAATGCAGCACCGGCCCGGCGAAGTCGTCCAAGCCGTCGATGTCGGGGGTGTGCGGCTGGCTGAACGGGCCCATCGCCGCCACCAGGATCGACACCGTGTATCGCTGACCGGCGGTGGTGCGGAGCTGCCAGCGCTGATCGGTGTCACACCAGCTGGCCTCGGCGATATCGTGGCCGAACCGCAGGTGCGCGGCGATCCCGAACCGGCGCACGCAGTCCTGCAGGTAGGTCTTGATCTCGGCCTGGCGTGGATACAACCGCGACCAGCGCGGGTTGGGCGCGAACGAGAACGAGTACAGCGCCGAGGGGATGTCGCACTGCGCCCCCGGGTAGGTGTTGACGTGCCAGGTGCCGCCGACGTCGGCAAGGCGCTCGAAGACGACGAAGTCGGTGTCGCCGCGCTGTTTGAGCCGGATCGCCGCTCCCAGCCCGCCGAACCCGGCGCCGATGATGCCGACCCGGAAGTGCGGGACGGCGGCGTCGTCCCGGCTCATCCCAGCCGCAGCGCGCTGCGCACGTTGTGGACCAGCCGCGGAACGCGGGAGGCCCCCATCAGCAGCTTGAACACCAGACTGTCGTCGCCGGGCAGCACCCCGGACGACTGGGTGGCGTCGAGCAGGTCGAACAGCGTCTCCCCGAAGTACATCAACCCGTCTTTGTTGAAGTGGTAACGGTCCACCGCGGTGCACTGCACGAAGGTGCCGACCCCGTGCATGGTCGGCGCGGACTCGTCGTAGGGGTAGAAGCGCAGCGACCCGCTGAAGTGGCCGCTGCCGATGTAGCGGACGACGACACGGGCCTCCCCCTCGGGGGTCATGTCGAAGTAGATCTGCCCGGGCAGCGGGTCGTAGCGCCAGTCCGGGATGGCGTTGAGGAAGGCGAAGTTGTACCGCTCGAACTCCTCGAGCCCGACGATGATCCGTCCGAACGTGGTCGGGTCCTTGTAGCGCAGGTCGGGAGTGTAGAGCTCGTGGTTGAGCGACATGTCCCGCATCAGCCAGCTCCACCAGTATTTCTTGCCCCACTCCTCGAAGAAGGCGACGTCGATGCCGTGCTCGGCGTAGAAGGCGATCTTCTTTTCCAGGTCGACGAACCATTGTTCGGTCATCGCGTTGAGTTCGGGTTCGGTGAGCACCTTCACCTGACCGCCGGCGCGGTTACCTGGCAGGTATTCCGGCAGCGGCTGACGCAGTCGCGGCTGAACGATGGCTTCCCGGAACTTGGCTTCGTCGAACATCCCACTCCTCCACTCGCCGACCCCTATCGGAATCAGCTGATTCCCGATTCCTTTGTGATCGTGGCATGGTCGCGAACTAGAATCAAGTGATTCCTTGATTGCGGCGGGAGGGTTGCGGATGGATGCGACGACGGCGGGCCCGCCCCGCCGATGGCGCGGTCAGACCCACGGCGACCGAGCCGAGCAGCGCAGGCGCCGGCTCATGGCGGCCGGCTACGAATTGCTCGGCGACGAGGGCGCCGCCGGTGTCGCCATGCGCGCGGTGTGCCGGCGCGCCGGGCTGAGTCCGCGCTATTTCTACGAGAGCTTCCCCGACACCGACGCGCTGACGATCGCCGTCTACGACGCCTGCAACGCCGATCTCGCCACCGCGATCGCTGACGCCGCAACTGGCCGCCCCGGTACGGATACGGCGGTGGCCGCCGCGGTCGATGCCGCGGCCACCTACTTCCAGACCGATCCCCGCCGGGTCCGCATCCTGCTGCGCGAACCGTTGTCCAACCCGGTGCTGGGCGCGCACCGCGCCGACATCCTGCCCGGTCTGCTGAGCCGCCTGGTCGCGCAGGCCGGTCTTGGCGGCGCGCGGGAGCCGTCGACCGTGGCGGCCCTCGACGCGACCGCGCTGTCGGGTGCGCTGGCCGCGCTCGTGTTGGATTGGACCGACGGACGCCTCGCCGTCGGCCGCGACGAACTGGTGGGCTACGCGACCAGCCTGGTGCTCTCCGGCCTGACCCACCGTCCCGCCCCGGGCGGATGACAGTCCGTCGCCTCCGTCCGACTCCAGCGCGCAGACGCGGGCGCGGGTCGCCCGGTCCGCGCCTCATCGACCGGTTGCCGTCCCCGCTCACCGGGCCCGGGATCTGAGCCACGCAATTAGACTCGGACTCCGTGGGCTTCGATGACCGGGATGCGTTGCAGCTGCTGCGCGATGCCTTCGCCGAATCCGGCACCGACGCCCCCGTCCACCAGTTCTTCATCCGCTGGTTCGCCACCGATCCGCCGGTCCGCGACATGTTCCCACCCGAGATGGCCGGTCAGCGCGCCCTGTTCGCCCGGGCACTGCACTGGGTGTTCGGCGAACTCATCGCCCGCCGGTCCCGCGAGCCGGTGGCATTCCTGGCTCAGCTCGGCCGGGACCACCGCAAATACGGGGTGACCTCCGCTCACTACGACACGATGCGCGATGCACTGCACCACGCTCTGCGCAGCCACTACTCCGCCGGCTGGACCCCGGTTCTGGAGGCCACGACGGCACAGTCGCTCAAGCTGATCACCGGCGTGATGCGTGGGGCCGCCGAGGCCGACACGGGTCCGGCGCGATGGGAAGGCTCAGTCGTCGAGGTGCACCGCGTCTCCCGCGACCTGGTGGTGGTGCGGTTACGACTGGACCGCCCGATGTACTACCACCCGGGCCAATACGTGAAGGTCGAAGTGCCCCAGTGCCCGCGCCGGTGGCGCTACCTGTCCCCCGCGATCCCTGCCGACGACTCCGGCGGCATCGAGTTCCACATCCGTGCCGTACCGGGCGGATTGGTCAGCACCGCCGTCGTCGAGGAGACCCGCCCCGGCGACCGGTGGCGCATCTCCAGCCCGCACGGCGGCCTGCATGTCGACCGCGACGGCGGCGACGTGTTGATGGTTGCCGGCAGCACCGGGCTGGCACCGCTGCGCGCGTTGATCATGGACCTGGCCCGCTGGGCGGAGAACCCGCGGGTCCATCTGTTCTTCGGGGCGCGCTATCCCTGCGAACTCTACGACCTGCCGACGCTGTGGCAGATCGCCGCGCACAACCCGTGGCTGTCGGTCTCCCCGGTCAGCGAATACAACAGCAATCCGCCGTGGGCCTCCGACTTCCCCGACCCGACCCCGCCGCGCGGGCTGCACGTACGGCAGGCCGGGCGGCTGCCCGAGGTCGTCAGCCGTTACGGCGGGTGGGGCGACCGACAGATCCTGGTCTGCGGCGGCCCGCAGATGGTCCGCACCGCGGTCGCCGCTCTGGTCGCCAAGGGCGCACCGGCACAACGCATTCAACACGATCCACTGTCAAGCTGACCTCCCGGCCCGGTCCGAGTTCGGCGTGTCGCCGCGCGACCTGTGCCAGAATCCGACGATGGCGGCACCTTCATTTCCGGGCGACATCGAGACGGTCACGTTGCACGACCCGTCCTCGGCGCTGACGGCGACGTTCGCGCCGGGCGCGGGAATGGTGGGCGTCTCACTGGCCGATGACGGCGTGGAGTTGCTCGGACAACGCCGCGGCCTGGCCGCCTATGTCTCGCACGGTAAGACGATGGGGATTCCGATCCTGTATCCGTGGGCGAATCGCCTGGGCGGCAACAGCTACGGCGTCGACGGCGCGATCGTCAAGCTCACCCCCGGCGCGGGCGGCGTCCGCACCGACGAGCACGGCGTGCCGATCCATGGCGTCCTCGCCGCCTACCCCGGCTGGCGGGTACGCAGCCAGACCGAAACCCAACTCGCGGCGGAGGTCGACTTCGGCGCCCAGCCACGATTGCTGGCCAGCTTCCCCTACCCGCATCTGCTGACGATGGAGGTACGCCTCGCCGATCGTGCACTGACGATCACCACGACCGTCGAGGCCACCACCGCGGCGGCGGTGCCGCTCTGTTACGGCTTCCACCCCTACCTGCGACTGCCCGACGCCGCACGGGCGACATGGCGGATCGAGACCCCGCCGATGACGCGCCGGCCGGTCGACGCCTGGGGCATCCCGACCGGCGCCTCGGCCGAGCACGCCGGCGGCCCGCAGACCCTGGGCGAGCAGTTCCTCGACGACGGATTCGTGGACGTACCGGCCGGTGCGGTGTTCGCGGTCTCGGGTGGCGGGCGGCGCATAGAGGTGGTGTTCGACCAGGGCTACCCGGCGGCGCAGGTCTTCGCCCCCGGCGGCGACGACGTGATCTGCTTCGAGCCGATGGCCGCACCCACCGACGCGCTGCGGCGCGGCGGCTATCGGTCGGCCCGGCCCGGCGAACCGGACACCGCGCGATTCACCATCCGGGTGCTCTGATCGGCGCATCGGCCCCCTCGAGTGCAGAACGTGGGCGAGATCCGGGTCCGCTGAGCACCGTGGGGCTTCCTTCGCGTGACCGTTTCGGTGGTCGGCGCGCAATCAGCGGCGCGGGCGCCACACGACGACGGCGGTGCTCTTCGGGGTGAGCATCACCTCGCGACGCGGGCCGGCGCGAGCGGTCTCCAGCTCCTCGCTGAGTTCCTTGATCCGCGCCTGTAGCGCCTCGACCTGGTTGGTCAATTCGATGATGCGTTTGATCCCGGCGAGGTTGACCCCCTCGTCGTGGGAGAGCCGCTGCACCTCCCGCAACTGCTCGACATCCCGCTGCGAATACCGCCGTCCCCCACCGGAGCTACGCCGGGGAGTGACCAGGCCGAGCCGGTCGTAGGTGCGCAGCGTCTGGGCGTGCATCCCGGCGAGTTCGGCGGCCACCGAGATCAGAAACGTGTGGGCGTCCTTCCCCTTGCTCATGGCAGGTTCCCCGCCCATCCGGCACGCGGATCGAACCCGCTGGCCTTCTCTGCGGCGGCATAGGCCTCCAGCGCCTCCTTGGCCGAGCCCTCCAAGTTCGGCGGCACCGCCACCTTCACCGTGACCAGCAGATCGCCGTTGCCGCCGCCGCGCTTGGGCACGCCGCGACCACGGACCCGCAGGATCCGCCCGTCGGTGGTGCCCTGCGGCACCCGGACGTTGACGGTGCCCTCCAAGGTCGGGACCGTCAGGGTGGTGCCCAGCGCCAGTTCCGCGAAGCTGACAGGCATGGTGACGGTCAGGTCGTTGCCGTCGCGGCCGAAGACCTTGTCACTGCGCACATGCACCGTGACATACAGGTCCCCCGACGGGGCGCCACGCAGCCCGGCCTCGCCTTGGCCGGCCAACCGGATCCGCTGGCCGTCCTCAACTCCGGCCGGAATCCGCACGTTGATGGTGCGGGTGCGGGTGGCCACCCCGGTGCCCTTACAGTCCTGGCACGGGTGCTCGATGATCGAGCCGCTGCCGCGGCACTCAGTGCACGGCTCGGAGAATCCGAACGCCCCCTGGTTGCGGCTGACCGCTCCGGATCCGTTACAGGTCCGGCAGACTTTCGGACTGGTGCCCGGCCGGGCGCCGCTGCCGTGACAGGTCGTGCAGGGCGCCGGACTGGTCAGCCGCAGCGGCGTCTGCACCCCCTGGGCGGCTTCCCGGAAATCGAGCTGGATCTCGGTCTCCATGTCGTTGCCCCGGCGGGGTCGGCTGGCCCGCGGCGGCGCCGCACCCCGGCCGAACAGGCCTCCGAAGAGGTCGCCGATATTGGCCCCGCCGCTCTCACCGGCGGCGTCGAACAGGTCGTTGAGGTTGAACTCGACACCGTCGGTTCCCGCACCGCCGAAGCCGCCGAAGTTGCCACCGCCGCCGAACCGGCGCCGTCCACCCCCGGCGAAGAGCCGACGGGTCTCGTCGTACTCGCGACGCTTCTCCTTGTCGGTCAACACGTCCCGGGCTTCGCCCACGGCCTTGTACTTCTCGTCGGCCTGGGCGTTGCCCGGGTTGCGGTCGGGGTGGTTGTCGGCGAGCAGTTTGCGCGCAACCCGCTTGATCTCGTCTTCACTGGCGTCGGGTGAGACGCCGAGGACTTTGTAGAAGTCCTTCTCGACCCACTCACGTTGGACCATGTCGTCTCACCTCCCTAACCGGTCGTACGGGTCATCGTGCGCGCTACGAATCCGTTTCGTCCTCGGCCGCATCGTCCGTCTCGGCGTCCGCGTGGGCTTCCTCTCCCTTGACGGTGTCCACCACGGCGACCATCGCGTGACGCAGCACCTGTTCGCCGAGCCTGTAGCCCTTGCGCAGCACGCCGCCGATGACCGGATGATCGCCGTCGCCTTCATGTTGCACCGCTTCGTGCATCGACGGGTCGAAATCGTCGCCCTCGGCGCCGAAGTCGGCCAACCCCAGCGTGGTGAGGGTGTCGACCAGCTTGTCGGCGAACGCCTTGAGCGGTCCGGTCTCCAGATCGCCGTGGCTGCGGGCACGGTCGAGATCATCGAGGATGCCCAACAGGTCGCTGACCACCGCGCCCTTGGCCCGGTCAGCTGCCGCCTGCTGTTCGCGCAACGCCCGCTTGCGGTAGTTGGCGAAGTCGGCTTGGACGCGTTTGAGGTCGTCGGTCAGTTCGGCGACCTTCGCCGCGTCGTCGGACTGCGGCGCTTCCGGCTCCGGCCCACTGGGGGCCGGGCCGGAAGCACCCTCGCGTACCTGTCCGGTCTCGGGGTCGATCCGACGCTTGTCGGTGACGACGACCGGTTCCTCCGGGTTACCTTCGGTCACTTGGTCTCTCCGTCGTCGTCGACAACCTCGGCGTCGACCACGTCATCGGCGCCGCCGGCCGCACCGGCGTCCGCGCCACCGCCTGCGGCCTGTTCGGCCTGGGTGGCCTCGTAGATCGCCTGGCCGAGCCCCTGGGACTCCTCGCCGAGCTTCTCCATCGCCGACTTGATCGCTCCGATGTCGGTGCCCTCCAACGCCTTCTTGGCATCGGCGATGGCGCCGTCCACCTTGTTGAGGGTGTCTTCGGGAACCTTGGACCCGCCTTCGGCCTCGCGCTGTTCCTTGACGAATTTCTCCGTCTGGTAGACCAGCGATTCGGCCTGGTTGCGGACGTCGGCTTCCTCGCGGCGCTGACGGTCCTCCTCGGCGTGCGCCTCGGCGTCCTTGATCATCCGGTCGATCTCGTCCTGGGAGAGGCCGGAGCCCTCCTGGATCTTGATCGTGTTCTCCTTGCCGGTGCCCTTGTCCTTGGCGGTCACGTGAACGATGCCGTTGGCGTCGATGTCGAAGGTGACCTCGATCTGGGGCACGCCGCGCGGAGCCGGTGGGATCCCGGTGAGCTCGAACGAGCCGAGCAGCTTGTTGTGCGCGGCGATTTCGCGTTCACCCTGATAGACCTGGATCTGCACCGACGGCTGGTTGTCGTCGGCGGTGGTGAAGGTCTCGCTGCGCTTGGTCGGGATCGTGGTGTTGCGCTCGATGAGCTTGGTCATCACGCCGCCCTTGGTTTCGATCCCCAGCGACAGCGGGGTGACGTCCAGCAGCAGAACGTCTTTCACCTCGCCCTTGAGCACACCGGCCTGCAGCGCGGCGCCCACGGCGACGACCTCGTCGGGGTTGACTCCCTTGTTGGGTTCCTGACCACCGGTCATCTCCTTGACCAACTCGGTCACCGCCGGCATCCGGGTCGAGCCACCGACGAGTACGACGTGGTGAATGTCGCCGACCGCGATGCCTGCGTCCTTGATGACCTGCTGGAACGGCTTACGGGCCCGGTCGAGCAGGTCCTGGGTGATCTTCTGGAATTCGGCGCGGGTCAGCTGCTCGTCGAGGAACAGCGGGTTCTTCTCCGCGTCGACGGTGATGTAGGGCAGGTTGATCGAGGTGCTCTGTGACGAGCTGAGCTCGATCTTGGCCTTCTCCGCGGCCTCACGCAGCCGCTGCATCGCCATCTTGTCCTTGGTGAGGTCGATGCCGCTGGTGCTCTTGAACTTGTCGACGAGCCACTCGACGATCCGGTCGTCCCAGTCGTCGCCACCGAGGTGGTTGTCACCGGAGGTGGCCCGCACCTCGACGACCCCGCCGCCGATCTCCAGCAGCGACACGTCGAAGGTACCGCCGCCGAGGTCGAACACCAGGATGGTCTGTTCGCTGTCGCCCTTGTCCAAGCCGTAGGCGAGCGCCGCCGCGGTCGGCTCGTTGACGATCCGCAGCACGTTCATGCCCGCGATCTGACCGGCTTCCTTGGTGGCCTGACGCTGCGCGTCGTTGAAGTAGGCCGGGACGGTGATCACCGCGTCGGTGATGTCTTCGCCGAGGTAGGACTCCGCGTCGCGCTTGAGCTTCTGCAGCACCCGCGCGCTGATCTCCTGGGCGGTGTATTTCTTGTCGTCGATCTCCACCGACCAGTCGGTGCCCATGTGACGCTTCACCGACCGGATCGTCCGGTCGACGTTGGTCACCGCCTGGTTCTTGGCGGGCTGACCGACGAGTACCTCGCCGTTGCGCGCGAACGCGACGACCGAGGGCGTGGTCCGGGATCCCTCAGAGTTGGCGACGACCACCGGGTCGCCCCCCTCGAGGACCGAGACAACGGAGTTGGTGGTCCCGAGGTCGATTCCGACCGCACGAGCCATAGTGCTTCCTCCTGATAGACGTTCTCTTTTTCAACGTTTGCGTGGTCTGAGTGAACCACACTCAAGATTGCTACCGACGGGCCATGCCTGTCAAGTCGTTGTTGAGTCTAGTTCACTCAAGATTTCAGTCGTGTCAACGGCGGGGTACCCGGGTTTGTTCCCGACACACACCCCCGGCGCCGCAACCGGCAGCTCTTGGGCGCGAAACACCCGGCCCGACCCGCGACGCCGACCCGACGCGGCTCGGCGTGCCCGCCCGCACCACGCCGTGGTCGGCGTGCCCGAAGTTGCCGAACCGCCGACTCGATGCCACGATGGCACCGGCAGTTGTTGGCCATGCACCTCGCTAGGTGAGGCTTCTGTACGGACATAGGACACTGACCCTCAACGTCGAGAGACGCCCCGGGTCAGGACAGCTCTTCTCGGCTTAAGGGTTGAGCCCAAGTGGCTTCTGGTCGCACCAGATACGCCGTACAGTGCCAAAACTTTGACGAGAGGGGTGCGGTTCTCGGGCGTCGGCCCGTACCTCCCCGCGTGCGCAGACGATGACACCCCCGTGTGTCCCGGCCGTGAGGAGGTGAGGGCGAACGTGAGTCGCAACGGCAGTCATTATCCGACTTCGCTGATCAGTCCGCCCCGTTCCGGGCCGGGACATCCTCGTTCGTCCTGACGCGCGCACCCGCCGTCGCGAAAACCGACGGTGTGCGCCGTCGTGGCGCGATCACCCGCGGCCGTCACCCGAGGAAACCCGGCAACGGAATGGGACCCGCCATCCGTCAGGAGAGACGTCATGTTCCCCATTCCGATGCGCCTCGACTTCGGCGCACGCCCTCCGGAGATCAACGCCGCACTGGTCTACGGCGGTGACGGATCGGCGACCATGCAAGCCGCCGCTGCCGCCTGGGACGGATTGTCGGTCGGCCTACAGTCGGGCGCGACCGCCTACACCGCCGTGCTCAACCGGCTGACCACCGAGGAATGGTTGGGTCCGTCGTCCGCGGCGATGGCCACCAAGGTCGCATCGCACACCGCATGGCTGACCACTGCCGCAGCACAAGCCGAACACACCGCGGCGCAGGCCCGCTCCGCTGCCGCGGCGTTCGACGCCGCCATGGCGGTGACCACACCGCCCCCGGTGATCGCCGCGAACCGTGCCCGACTGCGCGCACTGCTTGCCAGCAATGCTCTCGGGCTGAACACGGCGGCGATCATGGCCACCGAGGCCGAGTACCTCGAGATGTGGGCCCAGTGCGCGGCGGCGCTGCACGGCTACGCGGCCGCGGCGTCAGCGGCCACCCATCTCGAACCGGTCGCCCAGCCGACCCGTAACGCCGACTCGGCCACCACGCCCGACGGCTCCGAACCGGCCGCGAAGGCGCCGGTTGCAGCGACCGCCACCGAGGGCCTGCTCGACTCGTCGACCGACACCGGCTGGCTCGGCGACCCCGGCGGCGCGGGCATCGGGCCCAACGCGAACCTGTGGAACACGTTGGCCTCCACCGACATGCTCAACCCCGCAATGGTCACCTCGATCCTGGCCAATCTGGCCACGGTCCAGGAGTTCAACGAGGCCGCACCCGGGGCGTTCGCGCCCGGCAGCTACGCGCCGGCCGCCCCGACACTCGGCACCCAGGCCTTGGTGAGCACCACCGCGCAGACCGCGGGCGGCCCCGTCGCGGCGGCCTCGACCGGCTCATCCCCGGTCACGGCCGGGATGGGCCGTGCGACGCCGGTCGGAACCCTGTCCGTGCCGGCGACTTGGACCGGCGCGGCTCCCGCCGCAACGACGAGCGCGGTGCTGCCCGGCCACAGTCCGGCCGCCAACCCCGCCGGTGGCCACGGCGCGCCCGGGGTCCCGTTGGCCGGAGCCGCCCGCACCGGCGACGCCGCAGGTCCTCGCTATGGGGTTCGGCCCACCGTGATGGCGCGTCCGCCGGCGGCCGGGTACGGCCCGGAGGTGCTGTGAGGCCCACAAATGTAGACGCGTCCGTTGAGTCTGCGTCCATAATGGCTTCAACGACCGCGTCGACGGCGTGGCCAGACGTGATCCCACGGAATGGAACAGCACAAGGTCGTCGCCGCTGGCCCGTATCGCCACCGTCGGCGACGACGACCAACCCGACGTGGTGGCCGGTCGGATTCGAATACGACGGCACCCACATCAAGATCGGCGGATATCGGCCGGCCAACACGCGCCGTCACCGCAACGTTCTCGCCGGGCACGCCAAGGTCGCGATGGTCGTCGACGATTCGTTTCGACACGGCCGTGGATTCCGCGCTACTGCGCGTCTACGGCACCGCCGAGGTGATCGAGGGCCCCGGCGAGCCCTACCTGCGGATCACACCGAAAATCTCGTGGAGTTGGAACGTCAACGGCGGGACCGGCCCGCTGAGCATGGACTCCCACGCCGCACCGGACCGAGCACGGCTGACCCGCGACGCGAGGCCGATGACCCGAGGCCGATAAGGCGCTCGAGTCATCAACCCTCGTCTTGTCGGCTGCTACCGCTGCTTCCACACGACCTGATCGGCGCCGCCCGCGTCGCGGTAGACGACGCTATCGGGGGCGGTGCCGCCCTTCACGTCGAAGTACAGCTTGCCGGTGGACTCGTTGTTCAGCGTGATCGGCCCGTTCGGAAGGCCGTCCGCCTCATCGCCCTTCATCACCGCGTACGTCGAGCTGTTGACCGCCCGCGCGTTGAAGTCGGCGATGTTGGGTGTCGGTGTGCCGCTCACCGCCTTGGCGGTCACGTCGGAGTACCACACTCCGTCGTTGTGGCCGCTGGGCTGCAAGTTGCTCACCGTGTAATCGATGGTGCCGCCGGGGCTTTGGATCTCTGCAGACTGGCCGAACGACAACACCTCGGCTTCGGCGAACGCCGGTGCCGGCGCGAGCAGTCCGGCCGCTGCCAGACCCGCCGCGGCAACCGTCGCCTTCAATGCTGGGAACATCATGTCAACTCCTTCCGCCGCGTTCCTCGGTCAGGAACGCGTAACCGGTTTGACCGGCCGTTCCCACGGCGTATCCAGATTCGCGGCGCTCAAACCTGTGGATCGTCGCGGTCGGACTTCTCCAGGTCGTCTTTGACCGTTCGGCCCGCGTAACTGGGTCCAGATATCCCGGACTTTGGCCACCTATTCCGTCTGTTCGTCGTCGCTGAGAGCCATCAGCCATCCTTTCGTCGTCGTGATCCCGCACGCCTACGCCAGCTGTTCCGGAGTCATTCCGTTCGCGACGTTCGTGTCGCACCGACCAAACGGTGGACAGCCCTGCGGCAGCGCCGGACTGTATCCACCGCCATCGGTTACTGGTGGGCGATCTGTCCCGGTAAGCGCGGGTTGCTGCCGTAGCCGGCGCCGATCATGGCGCACACCGTGTCGGTGTTGGCCAGCCAGTTCGGCCGTACGTAGGTGTAGACGATGCCGAACGTCAACCGTCCGTTGGTGAGCGCTGCGCGCATCCAGGCGTAGTTGCGGGCGAAGTTGTGGTCGCGGTAGGTGCCATCGCTGACCCGGATCGACAGCACTCGGTATGGGGACGAGTTATCCACCGGTGCTTGAAATTCCGAGATGTCCGCGAAGATCGTGTCGGTCAACGGCCCCTTCCCCTCAGGTCGATCGTGCCCGCACGTTGACGACATTGCACCTCTGAATCAGCTGCTGACTCGCTGCCGGTGGCGCACGCGGAGTGTCACAGGCCGCCGAGGCGGTCACCACCGTTCGAGGACTGCTGCTCTCCGCCCAGAACCGAATACCAGTACGTCAGAACGGCGGCCAGCAGCTCCACCGCGGTGAACGCAACGAAAACCCCGTGCGGTAGGCCGGCGACGAGCATCGAGATGATCCGCGCCACCACCAGAAGGGCCATGGTCAGGGCCAAGATCCGCAGCGCCGCCACGGGTATCCGCGGCCTGCGAGCCGACCAGACGTAGGCGATGCCGACGCTGATCAGCAACGCGCCGGCCGCCCGGGTCTCGCTGTCGACGGTCGGATTGGCAAGCCCACCACCCGGGATCGTGTCCATCGAGAACGCCATCCGGCCGACACCCAGTACGATCAGCGTCACCCCTGCCGCCCAACATAACAGCCGTAGCGCCCTCACCATCGCGTCATGTTCTCGACATCTCTGCGACCGGACCCCTTCCCAGGAAGGCGGACTCGCGGTTCACGCGTCTACCCTACGGCGCAGCGCGCTCTGACAACACCACCGAGCCGGCTCGTGATCGGTGGCGGCCAGAACGCATAGCGGATCCAGGCGGAAAACCACGCGATCGGTCAATAACGGCTGAGCGCGAAGACCGGAAAGGACGGCGCGGCGGCCGCCAGCTCACTGTCGCCGGATTCCGGGGTCAACCCGAGCACGACTCCCTTGACCTGCCAATGCCAGCGCGCCAGGTAGCGGCGCAACAACTGCGGCTTGGCTTCGTCGGCGATCTCGGTGACGGCCATCCGACGCCGGGCCCACCGGGGTCCGAGTTCCACTTCCCCGGCTGCGCGGGCATTGCGGACCCACTGGGTCTGGCCGCGCGGAGATACGAGGTAGTCCACCCCCTCGCTACTCAACACATTGACCACCACGTGTCGGGGGAGCCCGCTGCGGCGACCGCGCACCGTCAGCGCGCGGCTCCCCGCGATACTGACGCCGACCTCGGCAAGCCACCGGATCACCGTGTTGCCCACCCGGGCGACGCGACCGGGCTCCTCATAGCGATCGGGCACCGGCAATCCCCTATTCGAACGGCACCGGCGGCAGCTTGACGACCTGCGCGGCGTAACTGAGGCCGGCGCCGTACCCGAGCAGCAGCGCCAGACCACCCGGCTCGGCGGCGCCGGTGGACAACAGTTCCTCCATGGCCAACGGGACCGAAGCGGCCGAGGTGTTGCCGGTGTGGACGATGTCGTTGGCCACCACGACGCCATCGGGTAACTGCAAGCTCTTGGCGAGCAGTTCGTTGATCCGGCTGTTGGCTTGGTGCGGAACGAAGGCGTTGAGGTCTTCGGGACCGACCTTGGCCGCCTCGAGCGCTCGGACAGCCGCCTTGCTCATCTCGAACGCCGCCCACCGGAAGACCGCGGTGCCCTCCATTCGCAGAAACGGCCGGTCCCCGGTGGGATTCTCGGTGTAATCGATCCAGTCGATGTCCTGGCGCACCGCGGCGCTCTGCTCACCGTCGCTGCCCCACACGGTGGGACCGATACCGAGATCGGGGGTCTCACCGACGACGACCGCCCCCGCGCCGTCGGCGAAGATGAAGCAGTTGCCGCGATCGTGCATGTCCAGGGTCGGTGACAGCTTTTCCGAACCGATGACCAATACGGTGCGTGCACTGCCTGCGCGCACCATGTCCGCGGCCACCCCCAGGGCGTAGCCGAATCCGGCGCAGCCCACGCTGATGTCGAATCCGGGCACCCCGTGCGCTCCGACGGCCGATGCGACCATCGGGGCCGATGACGGCGTCTGCACGAAATGGGTGTTGGTCGCCACGATCACGGCGTCGATGTCGGCGCCGTTCAGCAGCGCATTGGCGATCGCGCGTCGACCGGCCTCGATCGCCATCGACGTGACCGACTCGTCGCGAGCGGCGAACCTGCGGGTCTTGATCCCGGTGCGGGTGTAGATCCACTCATCAGAGGAATCGATGTTCTCGCAGATCTCGTCGTTGGTGACCACCCGGGCGGGCCGGTACGCCCCGATGCTGAGCAGTCCGACGTTGCCGGTGCCGCTGACCGCCGCAATCCCGTTCATGGCGGGCCATCCTATGCGCTAGATAGCTAGTAAGTCTAAGAGGACGGTTGTCGAGATGGTCAGTTTCCCCCTCGTCGAGTGATCGTGATGGAGTGGTCGATCTTGCGGAACGCGGCGAACGTCTCGGCCGGCACACCGAACACCGCGGCGAGCACCTCCGGCGGCAGTTTGCTGATCGAGGCGCCGATCCCGATGTCGTCGCGGCCCTCCTCGGTGCTGGCGTTGAAGATGATCAGCGCCTTCAGGTCCGTCGAGCCCTTGTTCTCGAAGTAGTGCAGCGAGCCCTGCGGTGCGAACACCACGTCGCCGGGGCCGGCGTCGAAGCTTTCCGCGTTTCCGAGCGGGTCGAGCAGGGTCCAACTCGCGGTGCCGTCGGTGATGACGCTGATCTCCCACGCGCTGGGATGCCAGTGCGGTTCGCGGATGCCGCCCGGTTCCAGCGTCACCATCACGACACTGGCCTCCTGGCCGGTCAGGATGGGGAAGTTGCCGCGGTGTGCCTGCCGCAAGCGGCCGCCGTCGAATTCGGTGGGCGCCAACGCCGCCAGGTGGAACAGATGCGAATGGGTGTAGCCGAGTTCGGCCGGAATCCTCGGATCGCCGAACCGGGCGGCGTCATCGGCCGTGGCCGGCGGCTCGGGCCGGTCGGCCGGCCCGATCTCGGCGATGCCGCGGTCGGCGGCCACCCCGCCGAGTGCGCCGGCGCCCACCAGCCCGGCGCCACCGAGCACCCTGCGTCGACTCAGCGGCATCGCATCAGCGTAGTGAGTGGCCACCGCCCAGCGGAGGCTTTTGGACCGACCGCGCCGCGACGGGTGCCGCCTGCGGACCCTGGTGGCCTTAGGATCTAGCCGGTGCCCACGGCCCGGTCACCGCGCATGCCACCGGCCACACCCCGACATCAAGGACTGCCTTGCCCCAGCCCTCACCCGGTCCCGCCGCGGGCCGGCTCACCCGCGAGGATGCCGGCTACCACAAGGGCCTCAAGCCACGCCAACTGCAGATGATCGCGATCGGCGGGGCCATCGGCACCGGCTTGTTCCTCGGCGCCGGCGGCCGGCTCGCGTCGGCCGGGCCGAGCCTGTTTCTGATCTACGGGATCTGCGGCGCGTTCGTCTTTCTGATCCTGCGCGCGCTGGGTGAACTGGTACTGCACCGGCCGTCGTCGGGTTCGTTCGTGTCCTACGCCCGCGAGTTCTTCGGCGAGAAAGTCGCGTTCGTGGCCGGCTGGATGTATTTCCTGAACTGGGCGATGACCAGCATCGTCGACATCACCGCGATCGCCACCTACTTCCACTACTGGGGCCTGTTCCAGGTGATCCCGCAGTGGCTGCTGGCGCTGGCGGCCCTGGTCAGCGTGGTCGCGATGAATCTGATCTCGGTGAAACTCTTCGGCGAACTGGAGTTCTGGGCGGCGCTGATCAAGGTGGTGGCCCTGCTGACCTTCCTGGTGGTCGGCACCGTGTTCCTGGCCGGTCGCTACGAGATCGAGGGCCATGACACCGGGCTGGCACTGTGGCACGAGAGCGGCGGCTTCTTCCCCACCGGGTTGGTCCCCCTGGTGCTGGTGACCTCCGGGGTGGTGTTCGCCTACGCCGCGGTGGAGTTGGTCGGCACCGCCGCCGGTGAAACCGAGGAACCGGAGAAGGTGATGCCCCGTGCGATCAACTCGGTGATCGCACGCATCGCGATCTTCTACGTCGGCTCGGTGGTGCTGCTGGCGCTGCTGCTGCCCTACACCGCCTACCGAGCACACGAGAGCCCGTTCGTCACCTTCTTCTCCAAGATCGGCTTCGAGGGCGCCGGCGGGCTGATGAACCTGGTGGTGCTCACCGCCGCACTGTCCAGCCTCAACGCGGGGCTGTATTCCACCGGACGCATCCTGCGGTCGATGGCCGTCAACGGCAGCGGACCGCGGTTCACCGCGGTGATGTCGAAAAGCGGCGTCCCCTACGGCGGGATCCTGCTCACCAGCGGGATCGGGCTGTTCGGGGTGGCACTGAACGCGGTGGTGCCCGAACACGCCTTCGAGATCGTCTTGAACATCGCCGCGCTCGGGGTGCTCGCGGCCTGGGCCACGATCGTCTCCTGCCAGCTGCGCTTCCACGCCCTGACCCGCGCCGGGGTGCTGGAACGCCCGACCTTCCGGATGCCACTGGCTCCGTACAGCGGCTACGCCACCTTGGTCTTCCTGGCCGGGGTCGTGGTGCTGATGCTGTTCGACCCCGAGTACGGCGTGTGGATCCGCACCGCAGCGCTGGTCGGCATTCCGACGTTGGTCGGCGGCTGGTACCTGGTGCGCAACCGCGTCCAGGCCACCGCCGCCGAGTACGAGACCACCACGGAGACATCGGCATGAGCGACCCGAAACCCAACCGGTACGCCTACCGCCCACCGCTGTACGGCATGACGCTGGTCTTTGTGGCCCTGGCGCTGGTCGCCGTCACCAAATATCTCGACGTCGGCTGGTGGTCGGCGCTGGGCTATGCCACCGCGGCTGTCGTGTTCGTCGCCGGGTTCGCACTCGCCTTCCGCGACTTCTCCTGACGGCCCGCGCGTCACGGGCCGGCACGCGTCAGCCGCTGCGTAGTCTGGAGCCGATTCGCGGGGGATCGGAGAACAAGATCGTGACCACTACTGTGCGGCTGGTCGGCGCGGCGATGGCCATGACCGGGCTGGCACTGGCCGCCGCGTGCACCAACACCGTCGACGGCCGCCCGGTCGCCGGGCCGGGAGCCGGCCCTCCCGAACCGACGTTCCCGAAGACGACCCGCCCGACCCCGCCGCCGCGCCCCACCACCACGTCGACACCCACGCCGTCGACGAGCGCCACCACCTCCGCACCGGCCGGGGTCACCGAACTGCCCGCCGACGACAGCGGTCTGGTCTTCATCGCCACCAAGTCGGGAAAGACGCGCTGCCAGATCTCCCTGGCCAGCGTCGGATGCGAGGCCCCGTTCACCGATTCGCCGATGCGCGACGGCGGCCGCGCCAACGGTGTCCGCATCACCGCCGACGGTCAGGTGGAGTGGGTGCTGGGAAACCTGGGGGCGATACCGACGGTCACCCTCGATTACCGCCGCTACCGGGCGCAGGGCTGGGACATCGACGCGACCTTCGACGGAACCCGCTTCACCAACGCCGGCACCGGCCACGGCATGTTCGTCAGCATCGAGCGCGTCGACACCTTTTGAGCACCACCGCCACATCCAGCCCCTAGTCTGGCGCTCATGGACTTCCGGGTATTCGTCGAGCCGCAGCAGGGCGCCAGCTACACCGACCAACTGGCGGTCGCCCGAGCCGCCGAGGAGTTGAACTTCTCCGCCTTCTTCCGGTCCGATCACTACGTCGCGATGAGCGGCGAGGGGCTGCCCGGCCCCACCGACTCGTGGGTGACGTTGGGTGCATTGGCTCGCGAGACCACCACGATCCGGCTCGGCACGCTGGTCACCTCGGCGACCTTCCGTCACCCGGGCCCGCTGGCGATCTCGGTCGCCCAGGTCGACGCGATGAGCGGCGGGCGCGTCGAGTTCGGAATCGGTGCCGGCTGGTTCGAGGACGAGCACCGCGCCTATGCGATCCCGTTCCCACCGCTCGGTGAACGCTTCGCCCGTCTCACCGAGCAACTGGAGATCATCACCGGCTTGTGGACCGCCCCGGACGGCGAACTGTTCGACTACGCCGGCGGGCACTACGCGATCGCCGGTTCGCCGGCGTTGCCCAAGCCGGTGCAGCAGCCCCACCCGCCGATCATCGTCGGCGGGCTGGGTGCGCGGCGCACGCCCTTGCTGGCCGCCACCTTCGCCGACGAATTCAACGTGCCGTTCGCCTCGATCGAAACCATCGAAACCCAATACCGTCGGGTGGGTGAGGCGGTCTCCTCGATCGGCCGGGACCCGGGATCGATGACCTACTCTGCGGCGTTCGTGGTCTGCGCCGGTCGCGACGACGCCGAAGTGGCCCGCCGCGCTGCCGCCATCGGCCGCGACCTCGACGAATTGCAGTCCAACACTCCACTGGTCGGCACACCCGACCAGATCGTCGACCAGCTCGGCGCCGCGGTCGAAGTCGGCGTCCAGCGGGTGTATCTGCAGGTGCTCGACCTCGCCGACCTCGACCACCTCGAACTGTTCGCTCACGAGGTCGCGCGCCAGTTCTGAGCGGCCCGCATCCGGCAAGTCGGCCCCACGACGCGCCGGGACGACTTACTATCTGGTTCCGTGGCGCGTAACCAGACACCCGACGACCCGGGCAACGAACCGACCGAGTACTTCGGCAGCTACTCCGAGGACCCCAACGCGGAGCGGCCCACCCCCTGGTACCTCAAGCCGGCAGCGCTGATCGGGTGGGGCGTGTTGATCGCCGCCCTGATCGGGGTCATCGTGTACGGGCTCATCGTGTTGCTCCACAACGAGAGCGGCACCGCACCGGCGCCCACCACCACGACGACGACCACGACCGCGCCCCCGGTCGCGCCGCCGCCGACCACGACCGTTCCGACGACCACCACGACAACGACCACAACCACGACCACCGAACCGACCACGACCGAGACCACCACCACCGAGCCGACCACGACCGAGACCACCGAGACGACCGAGACCACCGAGACGACTCCCCCGGTGACCACCACGACCACCACGACGCCGACCGGGCCGCTGCTTCCCGCCGAACAGAATCCGCCGCCGGTCGAGGATTACCCGGACATTCCCGGCTGATTCATGCCGCCGCGGCCTGACCGGAGCCGTTAAACTCACTTCCCGTGGCAGGTTATGACGACCAGACCGTCTCCTTCGGCGATGACGCGAACCCGCGGCCGACCCCGTGGTACCGCAAACCGCCGCTGCTGGTCGGCTGGCTCATCCTGGTTCTGCTCCTCATCGCGTTGATCACCTGGGGAGTGATCACGCTGTTCAGCGGCAACACCGGACCGACGTTCCCGCAGGCCCCGTCATCGACCACCAGCGTGTCCTCGACGACCACGACGAGCAGCACCTCGCCGACCACCACGACCGCCACCACGCCGACCACCACCAGCCGGTCCGCGGAGGAGCAGACCCCGCAGGAGACCGCGGAGACCCAGGCGCCGGAAACCACCAGCACGACCCACCGGCGGCCGCACATCCCGTCGACGATCACGCTGCCCGAGATCCCGCAGTTGCCGGACCTGCCCACCGAAATCACGCTGCCCGACCTGCCCTGAACCGGGTGTTGCGCGACGCGGTGATCACCGCCGTAACGGTTATCGTTGAGGCTTCGTCGGCCAACTAGCGATATACGAGGTGCCCGCAGAATGAGCGACTCGCTGGGTCTGTCGATCGGGATGACCAACCTGGCAGCCACCCGGAGCGGGCAGTCGCCGCTGATCCGCCGCTGTGTGCTCACCTTCTTCGACCACCGGCCCCCCGAGGTCGGCGTGCCCGCCGAGAACCCGAACCTCACCGAGCCCGGCACCGTGCTGCGCGGGTTCGTACAGCGGATCGGCGACCCGGTGCCACTGGTGGCCGCCGACGGCTCCAGCCACCGTGGCGAGGTGTTGGCCGCCGAAGCACTCGACGCGCTCGCGCGCACCGCCGGATACGGCGCGCCGGTGGCGATCGCGGTACCGGCGCACTGGGACCCGCACGTCTTCGACGCGCTGCGCACCGCACTGGCGGGCACGCGGCTGGGGGCGGGCGGCGCGACGCCGACCCTGATCCCCGATGCCGCGGCCGCCCTGGCGGCGCTGGCCGACGAGCCCGGCATGCCGCGCACGGGCATCGTGTTGCTCGCCGACTTCGGCGGTACCGGGACCAGCGTCACCGTCGCCGACGCGGCCACCGGGTTCACCCCGATCGGCCGCACGGTCCGCTACGGAGGTTTCTCCGGCGACCTGGTCGACGAGGCGGTGCTCAACCATGTGCTGTCCCGGCTGCCGGACACCGGCGACTCCGCCACCGCGGCGACCAGTTCACTGGCGCGACTGCGCGAGGAATGCCGCGCCGCCAAGGAACGCCTGGCGGAGTCTGCGACGGCGACCGTGACGGCCGGCGCTCGCGGGCCCGGCGAGTCGGTCGAGGTGACCCGGGCCGGCCTGCAGAACCTCATCGCCGAACCGGCCACCGCATTCGCCGACGCTCTCGCCGAGACGCTGGCCAACAGTGGGACCGCGCCGGAGCGGCTCACCGCGATCGCCGCCGTCGGCGGCGGCGCGAACCTGCCGATGCTCGCCGACCTGCTCGGCCAGCGACTGCGGGTGCCGGTGATCACCCCCGCGCACCCCGCCGCGACCGCGGCGGCCGGCGCCCGGCTTCTCGCCGAGCGCGGCACGACGCCGGCCACCTCCACGATGCGGTCACCGGTCCCGCCCCCGGTAGGCGCAGCGCCGACCGGAGCCTGGCCGCCACCGGCCGACGCCACCACGGCGGCGCCGGTCCCGCCGGCCGACGCGACCCGCGCCGCGCCGGCGGCCCGCGACACCGGGGAAACGATGTTCACCTCGGCGCCGACGTCCGACGTCCCGGAACCGGAACTGGCGTGGTCGCAGGACGACACCGGTCCCGGCGAACCGGTTCCCTATGTCGGCGGCGAACCGGACCTCGGCTATTATCCCGACACCGGCTACTCCGCACCCCCACCCACCGCATTCGACGAGCCCTACTCCGCGCCGCTGCCGTGGTACCGCCGCCCGCCGGTTCTGTTCGCGTTGGCGGCGCTGCTGGCCGTGGTAGCCGGCGCGGGCCTGCTCTACAGCCTCACCGGTTCGGACGGCTCCGAGACCGACAAACCAGGCGTCAGCAGCCCGGTCGAGGCGCCCCCGCCGGTGACCGTGACCGTCACCGGCCCGGACGGGCAGCCGTCACTGTCGACGATCCCGCCGCCGGAGACCACCACCGAGGCCCCGACGGAGTCGACCAGCGCCGAGACCACCTCCGAGACGACCACCACCGCGCCGACCACGACCACCGAGGCGCCGACGACCACGACCACTCAGGCGACGACCACCCAACCCACCACCACACAGCCCACCACCGAGGCACCGACCACCACGCAAGCCCCGACGACCACGCAGGCACCACCAGCCACCAGTGAGGCCGCACCGACGCAGGGCGGAACCGACACCGGCGACGAAGGCTGAGCCCGCGGGCCGGGCTTCTCCCCTGAAATCGACGTCCAGACGGGGTTATAGGCCGAAAAATCGCGGTGCGGCGCCGCTGGAGTGTCGTTTTCAGGGGCGACCGCCGCCGGTCCGGCGTTTGGCGTCCCTTCCGAGACGGCCTGCGGATCGTTCGGCCAAATCCCGGGTTAGGGCAACCTGTGTGGCGATGCCATAGGACAATGATGTCACTATTGAGCAGGCAGCAAACACAAGTTACCGGCTGGTAACAACGGTTGGGTTACCGATGGGTAACTTATAGCTCTGGGAGGGCACCCGGTGGAGACGCAGATGCTGATCAGACTGGTCGTGGGCCTGGGCATGACCGCGGTGGTCGGGTTCTTCTCGGCCCGCCGCATCCTGTGGTTGTACCGACTCGTCATGGCGGGCAAGAAAACCAGCGGCCGCGACACTCAGATCCCGTCCCGGCTCTGGGCGCAGATCAGCGAGGTGGCCGGGCAGGCCAAGCTGCTGAAATGGTCGATCCCCGGCGCGGCGCACTTCTTCACCATGTGGGCGTTCTTCGTGCTGCTCACCGTCTACATCGAGGCCTACGGCCTGCTGTTCAAAGACGGCTTCGCCATCCCGATCATCGGGCACTGGGACGCGCTGGGCTTCCTGCAGGACTTCTTCATCACCGCGGTCACCATCTCGATCGTGGTGTTCATGATCATCCGCATCGTCCGCAACCCCGCGGAGCACGGCCGCTCGTCGCGCTTCTACGGCTCGCACAACGGCGGCGCGTGGCTGATCCTGTTCATGATCGGGCTGGTCGTCCTGACCTTCCTGCCGCTGCGCGGCGCGGCCGCCAACAACGGCACTCTGCCTTACGGCAACGGCGCGTTCCTGTCGCAGCTGATGGGCAAGCTGATGTCGGGGCTGAGCCACTCCGCCAACGAATGGATCGAGACGGGATCGCTGCTGGCCCACATCGCGGTGATGCTGGCCTTCCTGATCATCGTGCTGCACTCCAAGCACCTGCACATCTTCCTGGCGCCGATCAACGTCACCTTCAAGCGCCTGCCGGACGGGCTGGGCGAACTGCTCCCGATCGAGTACGACGGCAAGCCGGTCGACTTCGAGGACCCGCCGGAGGACGCGGTGTTCGGCCGCGGCAAGATCGAGGACTTCACCTGGAAGGGCATGCTCGACTTCGCCACCTGTACCGAGTGCGGCCGCTGCCAGTCGCAGTGCCCGGCCTGGAACACCGGCAAACCGCTGTCGCCGAAGCTGCTCATCATGGACCTGCGGGACCACTGGATGGCCAAGGCGCCGTACCTGTTGGGCGACAAGCCGATGCCGACCGAGCCGTTCGACCCGAACGCGCCACACGAGCAGGACCGGCACATCCCCGAGGCCGGCTTCGGTCGCGTGCTCGGTCACGGTGACGACCAGGCCACCCGCCCGCTGGTCGGCACCGAGGAGGAGTTCGGCGTCATCGACCCGGACGTGCTGTGGTCGTGCACCAACTGCGGTGCCTGCGTCGAGCAGTGCCCCGTCGACATCGAGCACATCGACCACATCCTGGACATGCGCCGCTACCAGGTGCTGATGGAGTCGGAGTTCCCCTCCGAGCTCGCGGTGCTGTTCAAGAACCTGGAGACCAAGGGCAACCCCTGGGGTCAAAACGCCAGCGAGCGCACGAGCTGGATCGACGAGGTCGAGTTCGACGTGCCGGTTTACGGCCAGGACGTCGACAGCTTCGACGGCTTCGAGTACCTGTTCTGGGTGGGTTGCGCAGGCGCCTACGAGGACCGTGCCAAGAAGACCACCAAGGCCGTTGCCGAACTGCTGGCCGCCGCGGGCGTCAAATTCCTGGTCCTGGGTACCGGGGAGACCTGCACCGGGGACCCGGCGCGGCGCTCTGGCAACGAGTTCTTGTTCCAGCAGTTGGCGACGCAGAACGTCGAAACCCTCAATGACCTGTTCGAGGGTGTCGAGACCGTCGACCGCAAGATCATCGCGAGCTGCCCGCACTGCTTCAACACGATCGGACGCGAGTACCCGCAGCTGGGTAGCAACTACACCGTGCTGCACCACAGTCAGATCCTCAACCGGCTGGTCCGGGACAAGAAGCTGGTTCCGGTCAAGCCGATCAACCAGAAGATCACCTACCACGACCCGTGTTTCCTGGGCCGGCACAACAAGGTCTACGAGCCGCCTCGCGAGGTGGTCACCTCCTCCGGTGCGGACCTGATCGAGATGCCGCGGTCGCGGGACCGGGCACTGTGCTGCGGTGCGGGTGGTGCGCGGATGTGGATGGAAGAGCACATCGGTAAGCGCGTCAACCACGAGCGGGTCGACGAGGCGATGGCCACCGGGGCCGACACGATCGCCACCGCCTGCCCGTTCTGCCGGGTGATGATCACCGACGGTGTCGATGACCGGCAGGAGGCCGCCGGCCGCGAGGGCGTGCAGGTGCGCGACATCGCTCAGCTGCTGCTCGGCTCGCTGGACCGCGACGGCCTCACCCTGCCGACCAAGGGGGCCGCCGCGGAGGCGGCCGCCGCCCGCGCCGAGGAAGCACCCAAGGCCACCGCGACGATCACCGCCGAGAAGCCGGCTGCCGAAGCCCCGGCGGCGGAGACGGCGCCGGCCGAGGCGCCTGCGGAGGCTCCGAAGGAGGCCGCTGCTCCGGTCAAGGGCCTCGGCATCGCCGGCGGCGCCAAGCGCCCGGGCGCCAAGAAGCCGGGCGCGAAGGCCGGCGCGGCGAAGGCGGAGGCGGCGCCGGCCGAGGCGGAGGCCAAAGCCGACACCGACACCGCCAAGGCCGCTCCGGTCAAGGGTCTGGGCATCGCCGGCGGCGCCAAGCGCCCCGGGGCCAAGAAGTCGGCGGCCAAGGCCGCTCCGGCGAAGGCGGAGTCAAAGCCCGAGGAGTCCAAGCCCGAGGAAGCCACTCCCGGCGAGGCAGCGGCCACCGAAGCCGAGGCCGCCAAGCCGGCCAAGCAGGCTCAGGCCGCTCCGGTCAAGGGTCTGGGGATCGCTGCCGGCGCCAAGCGTCCGGGGGCGAAGAAGGCCGCGCCGAAGGCGGAAGCGAAGCCGCAGGCCGACGACGAGAAGAAGGCCGAGTCCAAGCCGGAAGGCAAGGTCGAATCCGAGTCCGCCACGGCGGAGGCCAAGGACCAGACCGCTGGCGAGGTCAAGGGCAAGTCCGGGATCGACGAGAAGGCCGACGACAAGGCCGCCGAGAAGACCCCGGACAAGTCCGACGAGGCCGGCAAGCCGGCGGCGTCCCAGCCGGAGGCCAAGGGCCTGGGAATCGCCCGTGGCGCCCGCCCGCCGGGCAAACGCTGAACGGAAGCCCGGGGCCGTGATTGCTGAGCTTTCACGGCCCCGGCTTCTTTTCGGGCAAATTTCAAGTGGACAATCGTGGCACCATGGTTGACGTGACGACACACCAGTGGCCGGGCCAGACCGGCGTCCCCCAGCGCCCGCGCATGCTCGCGCAGTCGGCGAAGCTGCAGGACGTCCTCTACGAGATCCGCGGGCCGGTGCACGATCACGCCGCCCGCTTGGAGGCGGAGGGCCACCGGATCCTCAAGCTCAACATCGGCAACCCGGCCCCGTTCGGGTTCGAGGCGCCCGACGTGATCATGCGCGACATGATCCAGGCGCTGCCCTACTCGCAGGGCTACTCCGACTCGCAGGGCATCCTGTCGGCGCGGCGCGCCGTGGTCACCCGCTACGAACTCGTCGAGGACTTCCCGCCGTTCGACGTCGACGACGTCTACCTGGGCAACGGCGTCTCCGAACTGATCACGATGACCCTGCAGGCCCTGTTGAACAACGGCGACCAGGTACTGATCCCGGCGCCGGACTACCCGCTGTGGACCGCGTCGACCTCACTGGCGGGCGGGACCCCGGTGCACTACCTCTGCGACGAGACCCAAGGTTGGCAGCCCGACCTGGCCGACCTGGAGTCACGGATCACCGAGCGCACCAAGGCGCTGGTGGTGATCAACCCCAACAACCCCACCGGCGCGGTCTACACGCGCGAGATCCTCACCCAGATGGTCGAACTGGCGCGCAAGCACCAACTGCTGCTGCTCGCCGACGAGATCTACGACAAGATCCTCTACGACGACGCCGAGCACATCAACGTCGCGGCCCTCGCGCCGGACCTGCTCTGCCTGACCTTCAACGGGCTCTCCAAGGCCTACCGGGTCGCCGGCTACCGCGCCGGGTGGCTGACGATCACCGGCCCGAAGGAGAACGCCGCGAGCTTCCTCGAGGGCATCCACCTGCTCGCGAACATGCGGCTGTGCCCCAACGTGCCCGCGCAGCACGCGATCCAGGTGGCGCTCGGCGGCTACCAGAGCATCGACGACCTGGTGCTGCCCGGCGGTCGCCTGCTCGAGCAGCGCGACGTCGCCTGGACCCAACTGAACAAGATCCCCGGGGTCTCCTGCGTCAAACCCGCCGGCGCGCTGTACGCGTTCCCGCGACTCGACCCTGACGTCCACGACATCGCCGACGACGAGCAACTGGTACTCGATCTTCTCCTGCAGGAGAAGATCCTGGTGACCCAGGGCACCGGATTCAATTGGCCCGCACCGGATCATCTGCGGATCGTCACCCTGCCGTGGAGCCGTGATCTCATCCGGGCCATCGATCGGCTCGGCAACTTCCTGGCCAGCTACCGCCAGTAGGGCCCTCTCCGTGCCGGTCTGGGGTGCGCCGTGCACGCGGACACCGAGACTGCGTGGGAGACAACGCCGACGCCCCAACCGACGACCGGCCACACCGGCCAGAAGTAGCCCCCGCCGGTCGCCAGCCAGATGACGACCATCAGCACCGAGGCGGCCAGATAGGCGGTCAGGTGGATCCGAAACCCCGAGCGTGCGGCGCTACGACGGGCACCGCGACGGCGCGGGTCATTGCGCCGGATCCGCTCGACCGGCAGGTCGGCGACCAGCCCGTCCAGCGCAGCGACGGTCCGAGCGGCGTACACCTCCCCCATCCGGGCGTCGTACTCTGCGATAGCGAGGTACCCCTGCTCCAGCGCCTGCCCGAGGCGAGCCGCGGTGCGTTCCCGTTGCCGGTCGCCGACCCGCATCACGCCCGCGGTGACCATATCGGTGCTCATCTCAACTCCTTTCGTCGTCTGCGGACGGCGTGTCCGGGCAGGACGTCACTGCCCGGACGGCACCCAGTTTCCGTGGAAACCGGCCGGAACCCGGTGCGGTAACTGCACGGCGGCGACACTTTCCAAGGTTTCGGCGTCCAGGATCGCCAGTTCGCTGCGATCGCTGGGTGCGTCGTAGACGTAGCCCATCAGCACTCCGTCATCTTCCGCGGCGTCGGGCGCCGATGGATGGAAGACGAACTCGCCCAATTGCTTTCCTGGGCCGAATGAACGCGTTGCGTCCGCTTCCCCGAGAAGGTCATGTTTGAACAACACTGCCTCCGGGTCGCCGTCGCGGACGCCGACGGAGTAGCCGAATCGGTGTCGTTTGCCCACCAGCCGCTCGTCGACCCGGGGGAACTCCTGAGGGCGGTCATCCAAGCGTGTCTCGCGGACCTTGCCGTCCGCCAGGTCGACCGTCCAGCGCTCGAGGGCCGGCGGCCCCTCCCCCGGACCGCGCAGGTCGGTGTCGAACATCTTCGGGTGACGCACGACGTCGAGGACCACGGTGTCACCGTCGTCGTAGGCGTTGAGCGGGTGGAACACGTAGCAGGGTTCGACGTCGAACCACCGGACGTCGGAATTGTCGCCGTCGCGCGGCATCACCCCGACACGCGCCGGGTAGTTCGGGTTCCATCGGTAGGGCAATCGGCGGTCGCTGCCCTTGGGCATCGGCAGCCGCGCGGTGATCGGGTCCGGGACGCGCACCCGGCCGATCAATGCGGACAGAATCAGCCGGGCCGGCAGGCGCAGCGGCCGCGGCACGGTGCCGTCGACCACCTGCTGTGCGTCGAAGGTGACCGGCAGGTCGTAGAACACGACATGCTTTTCGGTCAAGGAGAAGTCGTGCATCATTGGCGAACCGCCCACCTCGACGTCGACTGTTCGCCGCGCGCGCCCATCGATGCCGATCACCGAGTACTGCACGGTGTTGCCGCGGTTGAAGGCGTATGAGACCGCGTGCAGTTCCCCGGTGGCGGGATCGCGTTTGGGGTGGGCGGTATAGCCACCGGGCAGGGTGCCGTCGAAGTCACAGGGCCCGACGGTGTCGAGTTCGTCGGTGAGCTCGTAGCAGGAGATGCCGCCCTCGATCAGCGCCAGGGTGCGACCGGCATGTCCGATCACGTTGGTGTTCGCCCCGATCGCCGAAGCGCCAAGATGCCGACCTCGCGGCGCCGGCTCGCCGAGCGCCGCAGCGGCCAGCGGTCCGCGTACGTAGCGGTTGCGATACCACTCGGCTTTGCCGTCGCGCAGCCGGATGCCGTGCACCATGCCGTCGCCGATGAACCAGTGATACAGCGCCGGGTCGATCTCGCCGATCGGGTTGGGACCGTTGCGCAGGTAGCGGCCGTCCAAGTAGTCCGGGATCGTCCCGCTCACGGCGAGGTCGGTCAAGGTGTATTCGCGCTCGATCGGAGCGTAGCCGCCCTGCAGGTATCGGTTGTCCATGATGACCTCCCACGGTCAAATAACGATGTTATTGGTCAGGTATAACACCGTTATGGCAGGATGGCAAGGGTGAGTTCACCCCAGCTAGCCGATTCGCCACGCGACCGCCTGATCGCGGCCGGCGTACGACTGCTGCGCAGCGACGGCCCCGGCGCGCTGCAAGCCCGGCGGGTCTGCGCCGAAGTCGGGGTGTCGACGATGGCGGTTTACACCCATTTCGGCGGGATGACCGGCCTACTCGAAGCGATCGTGGCCGAATCGTTCGCCCGGTTCGGCGAAGCACTGGCCGCGGTGCCGGCCACCGACGACCCGATGGCCGATTTCTTCGTGATGGGCTACGCCTACCGCCGATTCGCACTCGATGATCCGCACCGCTACCGATTGATGTTCCGGTTGGATCTTCCGCAAACGTGTGCCGACCAGGAAGCCGGGTTACCGGTCGCGGCAGCGACCTTCAATCAACTGGTCACCGCGCTCCAGCGGATCATCGACACCGGGCGCATCCGCGCCGACGACCCGGTGGACCTCGCCGGGCGGATGTGGAGCATGGTGCACGGCATCGCCCTGTTGGAGATCGTCGGCAACTTCGAATCCGACGGCAGCACCGTGACCCGCATCATGGGGCCGATGACTCAGGACATCTTCGTCGGGATGGGCGACGACCGGGCGCGGGTCGATGAATCCATGCACCGGGCCCGCGCCGCGATCGCACTCAACGCCGCACGGTGAAGTCGTCGCCGCGTTCCAACAGATCGAGCAGATAGGCGCCGTATCCGGAGTTCAACAGGGTATGCGCGCGGGCGGCCAACTGATCGTCGTCGATGAAGCCCATCCGCCACGCCACCTCTTCGGGCACGCTGATCTTCAATCCCTGCCGGCGTTCCAGGGTGCGGACGTAGTCGCTGGCGTCCAGCAGGGAGTCGAACGTTCCGGTGTCCAACCAAGCCGTGCCGCGTGCCAGCACCTCCACGCTGAGTCGGCCTTGCTCGAGGTACGCCTGGTTGATCTCGGTGATCTCGTACTCGCCGCGCGCCGACGGCTGCAGTCCACGCGCGATCTCGATGACGTCGTTGTCGTAGAAGTACATCCCCGGGACCGCGTAGTGCGACTTCGGGTCGTCGGGTTTCTCCTCGATCGAGATCGGTGCGCCGTCGGAGCCGAACTCCACCACGCCGTAGGCCGACGGGTTCGCGACGCGGTACGCGAAAATCGAACCGCCCTCGACGTTTTGGAACCTGCTGAGGCTGGTGCCGAGCTCCGGGCCGTAGAAGATGTTGTCGCCCAACACCAACGCGACCGAATCGGTTCCGATGTGTTGAGACCCGATCACGAACGCCTGGGCCAGCCCGTTGGGCTGATCCTGCACCGCGTAACTGATGTTGATCCCGAAGGCGTCGCCATCGCCGAGTAACCGCTGGAATGCCGGTGCGTCATGTCTGGTGGTGATCACCTGGATGTCACGCAACCCCGCCATGATCAACGTGGAGAGCGGGTAGTAGATCAGCGGCTTGTCGTAGACCGGCAGCAACTGCTTACTCACCCCTTGGGTGATCGGATACAGACGCGTGCCCGAACCGCCTGCCAGGATGATCCCGCGCATGCCGTGAGCTTAAACGGTCTAGTCGACGCGGTCGGCTTCACCGAGCCCGGTGGCGCTCAGCGCGGTCTGCAGGTCGGGGTGACGGAACACCGACGTGACCCGGTCGTGGGCTACCTGGAAGGCCGCCGCTTCCGGTTGCCCGGACTCGTCGGCCGGGACCAGCTCGGCCACCACCACGCCGTCGTGGACGTACATCCGGCCGACCTTGGTGCGAAACGTGCCGGCCCTCGCCCATTCCCGCAGTGCCTGGTAACCCTGGCCGCCGCCGTGCGCGTCGCCGACGTCGATGCCCTCGCCCGACAGCGACTCGAGCGTCGTCAGTTCGGTGGCGGTGAGGGCGTCGTGCCACGCCAGCACGGTGGCGATCTCCGATGTCGTCATGTCCTGCAAACTACCTTGTGACCCGCTCAGAACGGTGTGTGGTCCAGCCAGTAGCGCCAGACGTCGGCGTCGCCGAACACGGCGATCTCAGTGTCCTCGACCTGGACGCGGCGCAGGATCGCCAGCAACAGGTCGACGGCTCGCCCGCGCAGTGCGACGCTGCCTTTGCCATGCTCGTGCGACCAGGTCAGGCCGTCCGGCCCGGTCCGCAGTGTCCACTCCCCCGCCGGTCCCAGGTCACCGTCGGTGGCGTGCAGATGGATACTCTGCCCCTCCGGCAGCGGCGGCGTCTCGGCGCGACCGGACATCGGAACGGCCAACTCCAGCCACTCGGTCACGGCGTCGGCCGCCAGCAGCGGCGGCAGGTCATCGAGCCCGGGTGCACCGTTGACCGCCAATGCGGCGTCGGCGCGGTGCACGATCACTTCGTGGGCGCGACGGCGGATCCACCAGTCCGCCGGCCGCGGACCGAGGAACGTCCAGACCGGGGTGTCGGCTCCGGTGGCGTCGACGGCGTCGAGAAGTAGCTGTGCCCCGTCGTGCAGCCACGTGATGGCGCCGTCCGGGTCGGCGGGCGGCTTGCCGCCGGGCACCGATCGGGGATCCACCGGTTGGTCAGCCCGGTCGGCGACGATCTGCGCCGACCACAGGTTGCCCCGGCCGACATGACGGAACAGCTGGGTGAGGTTCCACTCCGGGCAGGTCGGCACCGGGGTGTCGGGGTCGGCGTTGCGGATCAGTTCGCCGAAAGCCCGGTTGTGTTGCAGGAGAACGCTGGAGAAGTCCACGTCCGCCAGGCTACGTTCACCGGCGGGTCAGAACCCGGGAATGCCCGGGATCTTCAGCTTTCCGTGACCGTGGTCGTCCCCACCGACGAACGGCAACTTGGGACTCCAGTCGTGGTCATCGTCGTCATGACCGTGTCCGCGGTCGGAACCGCGCGGCGGTGACCACGGGTTCTTGTCGCGGCCCTTGGGGCCTCCGGGCCCACCGATATCGGGCGCGCCGGGAATCGGAATCGGGACGAACACCGGCAGCTGCGGCGGCGGGGGCGGTGCCGGCGGAGCGGCTGGCGCCGGTGGCGGCGCCTGCACCGCGGGAGCCTGCGGGGCCGGGGCCGGGGCCTGCGGCGCCGGTGCGGGAGCCTGGGGTGCGGGAGCTTCCGGCGCGGGCGCTTCGGGGGCTTGCGGGGGCGCCTCGGGTTTCGGCGACGGCGGCGCCTCCGGTTTCGGGGGTGCCGCCTCCTGGCTGGGCACCGCGTGGGCGCCGGTGCGCGGCGGCGGTGTCTTCGACGATCCGTCCCCGGCCACCACCGAGACGACCAGTGCCGCGATCGCGATCATCGCCACGGCCGCCGCGCCACTGACCGCCAGGACGATCGGGTTGCGCGACTCCTGAACCTCGGAGTGGAAATCCAGTTGAGCCGAGTCGAGTCGCTCGGCCGCGCCATCGGGAACAGGCGTTTCGGGGTAGTCGCTGTCCGGCAGCGCGCTGTAGGCCAACCCGGCGTTGTCGCTGGTTGCGCCGTAGTCGGCCCCGACCATCGGGCTCGCCACCGCGGCCGCTCGCAGCGCCTCCAGGTCCACCGACCCGGTGCCGAAGTCCTGCGCCCACGCCATCGCCTGGGTCGACGAGGCGAACAACGGAGCGTGCGCGCTGGCCAGAGCGGCACCCCGCGCCAGCGCCAACTCCGGTTGGTCGGGGAAGTCGACCCGCAACGAGGTCGCCGCTGTCAGGTGCTCGGCGACGTCGGCGAGCGACACCCCCGATCCCACGACGAGGACTCCGGTCGGAGGTGCCGGGACGTCGTCAACACACGCGACCAACTCGGCGAGTTCGTCGCCGAGGTCGTCCTCACCCAGGCGGTGCCGGTGCACGTCGGCGATCGCACCGTCGGTCGCGCTGACCGTGGCCACCGTCGCCGTCGTGGGTGTCACGTACAGCAGCGCGGTGTGGGTGTCGCCGGCGGCGCTGCCCGCCGACTGTGCCAGGGCCACCGCGGCGAGGAAGGCCGAGACGACCATGACGTCGTCGACCCGGTGGCGGGTGAGTGCGTCGCGCAGCAGGTCGCCTTCGATCGCATCGCTGAATGCCACGCCGACCGACGAGAGCCGATGGCCGGCTGCCGCGGCTCCGTGCCGCGCCTGCCGGATCGCGGTGACCACGTGATCCGAAACCACTTCACCGCTGGGGACGTCGAAGATCTCCTGCTCGATGATCGGGCCGGCGGCGTTCTCACCCTCGGTCAGGACCATGCGCACCGTGGGCGATGCGGTCGACACGCCTAATGCGATGTCCACGCCCACTCCAATTCCGTCGCTGACTGGTTCTTTCGATTTGTGGCCACTGCGATGGGTAGCCGTTTGCCGTCGCAGCTACACCAGGGCCTCTCCCGAGACTACGCCGCGCGGCCACATCGACGGAACCCGTCATCCCGCCTCGATGCAGGTCAGAAGCTTTCGGAATCGCTCACCCGGCAGGTCAGCGGGTCGTGAAATCGCTCACAATCCCATGACCGCCGTGACGCACGGGGCGCGCGTGGCCTCGGCCGTCGCGAGTGAAGCTCCAGGGCGGGAATTTCGCCGTTTCGCCACCGTCAGGCTTCACTCGAGGATCCTTTGGTCGCCAGGATCACGTCACTCGCGCGGCGCGTCCTGCCGCGGCTGCGCGCTGACGAAGTTCTGGTAGGAGCGTGACGGGGTCGGGCCGCGCTGACCTTGGTATTTCGAGCCGACCCGTGCGCTGCCGTACGGGTGCTCGGCGGGGCTGGTGAGGCGCAGCAGGCAGAGTTGGCCGATCTTCATGCCCGGCCAGAGCGTGATCGGCAAGTTGGCCACGTTGGAGAGTTCCAGGGTGATGTGCCCACTGAAGCCCGGGTCGATGAACCCCGCGGTGGAGTGCGTCAGCAGGCCGAGCCGGCCGAGTGAGGATTTGCCCTCCAGGCGGCCGGCGAGGTCGTCGGGAAGGCTCACCAACTCCAAGGTCGAGCCCAGGACGAATTCGCCGGGGTGCAAGACGAACGGTTCGCCGTCGACGGTTTCGACCAGGCTGGTCAGGTCATCCTGCTGGCGGGCGGGGTCGATGTGGGTGTAGCGGGTGTTGTTGAACACCCGGAACAGACTGTCGAGCCGGACGTCGATACTGGACGGCTGCACCAGGGTGTCGTCGAGCGGGTCGATGCCCAGGCGTCCGGCGGCGATTTCGGCGCGCAGATCGCGATCGGAGAGCAGCACGTGATGAGCGTAGCGGCAGCGGAATGTCGAGGCCGGGGGCGTCGTGTGCTGCGCCGTTGCGGGTGATGCTAGCCTTCCCAGTGACCAGCGCCGATGTAGTTCAATGGTAGAACATCAGCTTCCCAAGCTGAATACGCGGGTTCGATTCCCGTCATCGGCTCCACAGCGATTCTGCTCCGCCGCGGCCCGTGTTTCCGCGGGGCCGAGCCCCCATCCGGCCGTACAGTGAAATCCATGACCGGCACCATGGCTCGTCGCGCGGCGGCGCTCACCGCCGTCGCGGTGGCCGCGGCGACGCTCGCGGCGTGCAGCCCGCCCGAACCGCGGGAGAAGCCGGACCCACCGACGAGTGTGACCACGACGCCGACCGACACCAGCGCGAGCGCGCAGCACCGCGACGACCAACTCGCCACCGAGATCCTGGAGAACATCGTCAACCAGGAGTTCGACACCGCCACCGCACGGTTCGACGACGACATGAAGGAGAAACTCTCGCCGGCGGACCTCTCCTCGGCGTGGACGAGCTATCAGCAGCAACTCGGCGCCTATGAATCCCACGGCGGACCGGAGACCGTGCCGCGCGGGGAGCTCACCGTCGTCAACATCCCGTTGAGCATGGCCGAGGCACCCGGCCAGTTCCGGGTGACCTTCCGCGACAACGGGACCGTCGCCGGGCTGTACTTCCTGGCCGCCGGGGTGCCGGTGCCCTGACGAGCTACGGCGAACCGCTATCGTTCCCCGCGTGAACCCCGGTTATGACGTCCCCGAAGCATGGCGCTCACGGTTCGAGTTCTTCGACCGCTACGGCCACCAGGCCTCAACCCCCGAGGCACGCGCTGCCTACAAGGAACTGTCGTTCGGCGGGCGGTTGCGCATCAGCGCCAACATCCTGGCGTTCCTGTTCGGCCCGATCTACTTCTTCGTCAAGGGCATGTGGCGCAAGGGTCTGTCGCTGTTGCTCGCGGCCGCCGTGGTCAGCCTCGCGCTGTCGCAGGTGGAGCTCTCCGACGGGCTGAACACCGGCATCGGCACCGCGTTCGCGTTGGCCGCGATGATCACCGCGAACTACGCCTATTACCTGCACGTCACCAAGGCCAGCACCTCGTGGAATCCGTTCGAGGGAACCGGCAAGCAGCGTTAGGGATCAGCGGAAGTAAACCTCGCCACCGGTCGGGTAGCCGCCCCCGGTCGTGGTGATGTGCACGTGGTCGAAGTGGCCATAGCCACCCGACTGCGCGCCGCCGGGCGTGTAGTAGACGCCTCGCCAGATGACGTCCTGAAGGCCGAACCGCTCGGCGTTCTGCAGCGCGTACGCCGCGACCTGGTTGCCCAACGCGATGCCTTCCGCACTGCCCGGGTTGGGGATCATCACGTCGAGGGCCAGCCCGTCGGGATGCCAGCGCAGGGCATCGGCGCGCACCCCGCCGATCTCGTGGATCTCCGGGAATACGACGCTGATGTTCCGTGCGACCAGGATCGTCTTGACCTGCAAGCCGTGCTCGGGCGCGATCCCGGCGGGTAGGGCCTGCGGAATGTCCTCGGCGCGCACCACTCGCCAACGCGAGGCGGGCATCGCCTCCGGAAGCGCGACCGAGGTGTCCGCGTGGCCGACGAACGCCGCCGCGAACGTCGACGGCTTCGGCGTCACCACCTGCAGGCAGCAGTCCGGGTCGACAGGTGCTTCCGCGGGTTGGTCGGCGGCGCGCGCGTCGGCTGTTTGCGCGGCGTGCGGGCACCCACTGCCGGCGGCGGCAAAGGACACCACCGACGCGGCCATGGCTGTAGCCACGGCCGCAGTCCGCTTTCGTCGCTTGCTGGCTAAGCTGCGCTCGACCACAGGCACACCATACGAGCTTTCCGGCAAATAATCACAATTTCATAACCAACTCGGTGAGACCGGCCCGTCGCGTCGCCCACAGCGAAGCCGACCGGGTATAGGCGGCACGCACGACAGTGCGGGGTATTTCCTCAGGTCAGTGCGGTTCTCCTAGAAGCCCGGGTAGCCCGGATTCGCCGGGTAGCCGGGGTTGCCGGGGTTGCCCGGATTGAGGAACGGGTTCTTCGGTGCGCCCGGCTGGGACGCCTGACCCTCAGGCACCTGGACCGGGATCGGCACCGGCACGAACGGCACGGTCAGCCACTCGGTGGTCATCGGAGTGGTCGTCGGGGCTTGCGAGGTGGTGGTCGGCGGGCGGCTGGTCGTCGTGGTCGGCGGCGGTGTCGTGGTGGTGGTCGTCGTAGTCGGTGGCGGTGTCGTGGTGGTGGTCGTGGTGGTCGGCGGCGTGGTGGTGGGTTCTTCGGTGGTGGGCGGCGGGGCCTGCGTCGTTTGAGGTGGCGGCGCGACCGGCGCCGGGGGCGGCGGCGCCGGTTCCTGCGGAGGGGGCGGCGGAGGCGGCGGCGGAGCGGGCTCCTCGGGCGGCTTGGGCAAGACGTTGCTCGGCGGCGGAGGCACCGTCGCACTGGGCGGCGGCGCTGGTTCGTCGTGATGCTGCGTGGCGTTGGTGAGTGTGTAGGCCACCCCACCGATCGCGATCACCGCGACCAGGGTGCCCAGGCCGAGCAGCAGGGCGGGCATCTGGAACCAGCGTCGCCCCGGGCCGTCGAACTCGTCGTCGGCGTAGTCGTACCTGCGCGGCGCCGGATCGACGGAGTCGGCGGCGTAGTCGGCGTAGCCGTCGTCGGGCACCGCACCGCTGAACGGCACCGGTTCGTCGGATTCATCCGCTTTCGACCACGCCAACGCTTGCGACGGTTCGGAACCGTCGTGACCGAAGGGCGCAGGCGGCATACCGGCGGTGGCGCCGTCGGGGGCGGACGCCATGGCCGTCTCGGTACCGGCGGCCTCGATGAGCGGCCCCGCTGCAGTCGGTGGAGCGACACCGGGTGCCATCGCGGTGTCGGTGGCCGGGCTCTCGCCGGATTGCGCGGCCAGCAGGGTGGCGCCCACAGCCGCGTTGATTCCGGGTTGCGAAGTGCGGATCACCGGCACCTGCAGCCACTCAGAGATCCGACGGGCGATCAACGGGATGGCAGCGCCACCGCCGACGATCGCGATCGCCCGCAGATTCCGGCCGCCGACCCGGTTGCGTTGCAGCACACCTTTGAAGGCGTCCAGTGCATCGGACAGCGGTTCGGCGATCAGGTTCTCCAACTCCGCGCGGGTGAGCGTGAGGTGCGCCTGCTCGGTGGGCAGAGCGACCGTCAACTCGGTGGCCGCCAACTCCGAAAGCGACTCCTTGGCCCGCCGGCACTCGTCGCGCAGCCGCGACAAGGACGCGACGGCGGTGGTCCCGGCCGGATTGCGGTCGTCGGCCTGCCCGACACGCTCCAGGACGTGTTCGAGCAGCACTTCATCGACCCGGTCACCCGAGAACTGTGGGTAGCGCACCGGGTGGTCGAGGAGTTCGAGGCCGGCGCCGGCATCGGCCAACGAGAAGGTGGTGCCGCCACCGCCGAAGTCGCACAGGGCCACCACACCGGCCGGCGGCAGCCCCGGATCGGTGTTGAGCGCGGCGAGTGCTGCCGAGGCGTCCGACACCAGGGCGGGTGCCGCTCCGGCCAGCGGCCCGGCCAGCAATGCATCGCGCAGAGTGCGGGCCTGCCCTGCCCCCCAGTAGGCGGGGATCGCAATCGTCAGCGCGGCGGCGTGGGGTGGCAACCCCAACGCGGCGATCATCGCTCCGATCGCTTCCACCAACAGCTGATCTGGAGTATGGGAGGTGCCGGCCAGCGGCGTCGGGTCGCCGATTCGGTCGACGAAACCGGTCACCGCCGTTCCCGGGTCCGCGCCCGGTGGCAGGTCGCCGATCTGTGCCGGCTGTTGCGGATGGAGATGCACGACGGTGCGGCGCGTGACCGGCGGGTAGCCGACGCGCGCCGCCACCAGATTGGTCGTCCCGACCGATAACCCGAGTGGGTCGTTCATCAATCGCACACCTTGCATCGACGTTCGGGTGGGCAGCCACCCACGATAACGGCTGTAGGTGTCGTCAGCCGTTCGTCGTTATCGAATGGGACCGTCCGGTTATCGACCGGTTACCCAACGAAATTCACGCCACCGTCAACGGCAAGGACCGCCGGGGGCGGAACTGGAAGGTCGCACCGCCGCTGACCTTCGCCACCGAGACCTCCGGCAGCTCGGCGATCGGCTCCTCGGTGTGCACCAGTTCGGCGGTCCAGTCGGTGTCGGTGCCGGTGACCTCGACGCGCAGATGGGGGTCGACCGCCGTGGCGATGGCTTGGAGCGGTTGCACCGACCCGGGGTGACACAGCGCGACCCAGGCGCCGTCCTCGTGGGCCGGCGACGGGCGGAGGTGGATACGTCCGTCGGCGAATTCCGCCTCGACGTACCCGGCCGGGTTGAACAGTGGGTGCAGTTCGAACAACCGGAGGGCGCCTTCGACCCCGCCCGGCAGGTCCAACGCGCGGTGCAATCGTCCGGCGCCCAGGCCCGCCAGCCCGATGAGTTGGCGGGTGCCCACCGAGACGGCAAGGTCATCGTCATGCTCGGCGCGGGCTCGCACCGCGATCGCGAAAGACAGATACAGCAGGTGCATCTGCAGGCAGACCTCGTCGGCGAGGCGCACCAGAGCCGAGTGCGAGAAGACACCGAAGTCGACGTCGGAGAGCAGTGGCCCGGTGTATTCGGCCAAACCCTCGTCGTCGGGGTCGATACGGGGCAGTTCCCAGTTGGCGGCGCGGGACCGGCCGACGATTTCCAACGCCGGAATCCCTTGCGCCTCAGGGTAGGACTCGTCAATCTTGACCGTCCAGGCGCAGTGCGGGTATTCGTCGGCGGGTTGGCGCGGCGGCCGGTGGATCGGCCGCATCTGCGCCTTCGGGTTGGTGGCGACGGCGGTCGCGTCGAAGGTCGGGTCCTCGATCGTGTGGCACATGCCGTGGACGAAGTCCTCGCCGAGCGGTTCGACGTCGAGCAGGGCGCCGCAGCTGTTGAGGTAGAACTCGCCGTCCCAGCGGTTGTGGATGATGAACCGGAAATCCATGAACTGCGGTGGCGAACCGATGTCGAATTGCAGTCCCTTGAAGATCGTCGGGACGTCGTTGCCCTCGAAGTTCAGGGCCCGCTGCATCCGTTTGGTGTAGATCGGGCTCGCGCCGGCCCATTCCTCGATGGCGATCTGTTCCATCTGTTCGCGGCCGAACGCCTGGATGCACCAAGCCATCCCGGAGCGGTCGATCATGTGGCCGATCAGCAGCAGTTCCGGCAGCAGTGTGGTCAGTTCGTCGCGGGTGAGCGAGGCATAGCGAGATTTCGTCACATCAGAAAACATAGTTGCCTCTATGTTATAAAGTCAATGATGTCGATGACCGCTGGCCCGAAGGCCAACCGCAGGGGTGCCCCCACCCGCCGGACCAGCGCGCCACGCAGGCGCGGGGACGAGACGCGGGCGCGCATCATCGACGAGACCGTGCGCTGCGTGGTCGAGGAGGGTTTCGCCGCGGCCACCGCCAAGCACGTCGCCGAACGTGCCGGCGTGACCTGGGGGGTCATCCAATACCACTTCGGCGACCGCAACGGGTTGTTGATGGCCGTTGTCGACGACGGGGTGGCCAAACTCCTGGATAGCTTGAACGCGATCGAAGTAGGGGCGCTTCCACCGCGAGAGCGCATCGAGGTCGTCGTCGACACGGCGTGGCACTGCTACAGCAGTCCGACCTCGTTGGCCGCCTTCGAGATTCTGCGCGCCACTCGCGGCAGTCTCGGCGACAAGTCGCGTCGACATCTGTTGGAAATGAACTCCGCGATCGGCCAACTCGGCCGACTCATCTCCGACGGACCGGCCAACGCCGGTGTGGCCGAGGTGGTCTGGGCGGCGTTACGGGGTGTGATCTTCGCGCAGATGCTGATCGGCACACCGGTGGACTGGGAGCGGGAGCGCCGGACATTGATCGACATGGTGACGCACTATCTTCAGCGCTGACCGGTGTGTTGCAATGGGCCATGGCCGAGACCGATGACATCGCAGCGATCAAGCAAGTCAAGTACCGCTACCTGCGAGCGTTGGACACCAAGCACTGGGACGACTTCGCCGCGACCCTGACCGACGACGTCATCGCCGACTACGGCGCTTCCCAGGGTGAGTCGCTGCACTTCACCAACCGCTCCGACTTGGTGAGCTACATGAGTTCGACGCTCGGGTCGACGATCATCACCGAACACCGCGTCGATCATCCGGAGATCGCCGTGAGCGGTGACGAGGCGACCGGGGTGTGGTACCTCCAGGACCGCGTCATCGTCGCCGACTTCGATTTCATGCTCATCGGCGCCGCGTTCTACCGTGATCGCTACCGCCGCACCGATGCCGGCTGGCGGATCGCCGCAACCGGATACGACCGGACCTACGAGGCGACGATGTCCTTGGCCAGTATCGGGTTTTCGGTGAAACCGGGTGCCGCGCTGGCAGATTAATCCACGGTCAAAACGGGGGGCACCGGGATGTCCCAGCGGGCCAGTTCGCCGGGGAAACACGGTGCGCTTCCGATGATCGTCGGTGGATACCCCGGCGGGTTGGAGGCGACGATCTGCAGCGAGTAGCCGTCCGGCCCGTAGCCGAACCGGTTGGGTTTGCGGAATTCGCCGCGCTCCACGACGTGCCAACCCCATCCCGTCCAGATCTCTTCGATCTGCACCATCATCGTCGGTAGATCCGTATCCGGCGGGAACAACACCTGCCGCATGTCGTAGAACTGGTTCTCCGGTACGTCGAACGTGTCATCGCTACACGGCACGTTGCTCGAGCCCGGGTACGGCGTGCCGTCGAACGCAGTGCCCGGCGGCAGTTCCCACAACGTCTTCTTCAGATACCCCAGCACGGTGTCCTGCGCCTGCTGCTGGCTGGCGGGGATCTCCGGCCGGATCTCCCATCCGGGTGGCGGCGGAACGGCGGTCATCGGTGGTCCTCCCTGATCGGCGGAGTGCTGACCGCTGCAGGCGCCGACCAACGCTGCGACGATCGCGACCGCCACCAGCGAGCGGCCCCTCGTGCTCGGCGCGGGTGAGCGGGTCATCGGTGCTCGATCCGTGGCGGTTCAACTCCGGCGATGACCGCACCCAGGTTGGCCAGCGCGATATTCCCAGGGTTCCAGTAGCTGCTGTGCGCGTCAACGGAGGGGAAGATTCCGGCGACGGTGGGTCCCGGGTCGGCAGCCAGGACGGTAGCCCCGAAAACCGGGTTGTCGGGCGGGTAGATCCCCAGCCCGAGCCCGCCGGCTGCCCAGCGGATGATGTCGTTCTGCGCGCGCATCGCGTACACCTTGCCGCCCGGATCGAGGTCGAGATCGCGAGCTCGGTCCACCAGCATGCCCGGCGCGCCGACGGCCACGACACGGTCTGCGGAAAGATGGTGGCCCTCCGCAGCTGAGGCGCCGAGTACGACCGCACCGTAGCTGTGGCCGATGACGGTATCGACCGCACGTGGGCCGGTGTGCGAGGCTCGCATCCCTTCTTCGAAACGTCCCAGCGGGTCCGCGCCGGAGCGGGCTCGGTCGGGTACGGCGGCCTCCAGCAGGTTCATCGGGCGGTCGTACCCCATCCAGGTGGTCACCGCGACGTCGGCCGGGGTCAGTCGGCGGTCCGCGTCATGTGCCGCCTTGAACATCGCCTTCGCCTTGTCCTCGCTGAAGCGCCAGCGGCTGAGGTCTTGCGCGGTACCCGGAACGAAGAGCGCGTTGCGCTTGGCATGATCGGGATCGCCGATGGACATCGCGGCATGACCCTGGTCATCGATCCATCCCAGAAGGTGAGGGACGCCGCCGTCGCTGTCCAATCCGTCGTGCACCGCCTGGTAACCGGCGAGATCGTGCTCCGCTTGGCGCCATTTCGCGTTCCACAGCAGCCAGTCCATGGGAAGCCTTCCGTCGCGCCGGCGCGGCGGTGGCGTGTCGACCCAGTCCGGATGCTCAGCCCCGAGGCGGTCTCGTTCGGTCCGGGCGGCATCGATCAGCTCGTCGAGGTGCCGGCGGTTGTAGTGGTCCTTGTCGACGAATTCCATTCCGGCGTGGTTGCCGATGTCGTGATACTGCTCGTACAGCCAGTCCTTTTCTTCGGCGGTCAGCGCTTGCCACAGCGCGTGGAACTGTTGGGGATCGGAAGGCGGGGGCGCCGCCAGCGCCGACTGGATGTCCGGGCGCTGATCATGCGGTCCCGGAGCGATCGGCCGGTCGCCGTCTGCCATGTCGATCGCGGCGGCCAACTCGGTGTTGACCGAATTCGCGCGTTCGAGGAGCCCGTTGAGTAGGACTTGAAGTTGCAGCCTGACGGTCGAGAGCGGCACCGCGATCCCGTGGCCGGCTGCCGGGACCACCAGGTCCGCGTACGGGTCGATCGCCAAGCGTCGAATCCGCGCTTGCGCTTCCAACGCGGTGAGCTCGCGCTGGATCTCCTCGATCCCGGTCGCAGCTCGGGCTGCCGCCCGGGCGACGGTGACCGCCTCGACACCGTGGGCGTCGAGATCTTGCCGTAGTACGGCGTTGGCGTGTCTAGCGGCATCTGCGGCTTCTCCACCCCAGGTTTGGAATACCTCAAGGGAACTGAGCTCCCGAGAGACCGTGCGCGTCACGTCCGCCCGCGCGGTGGCCGCATGAAACACCTCGCGCACCGCGTCGGCATCCCAACGCTGAATGTCCGCAACGGTCAGCATCGTGGTTCACCTGTGCACCGTGCGAACTCCTGCGCGCGAGCCACTTCCGTCGCCGCGACCAGGTCAGCAATGTTGTGCAGCCCCTGTGCATGGTCGGCGAGTCGAGTCAGCAAGGCGTCCGTCGTGCGGCGCCACGCATCGAGTTTGGCCGCTATCGCCGCTGCCGAACTATCGACCCATCGGATCTGTGCCGACTCGATTCTGCTGTCGGACAGCATGTGCGCGAAAGCCAGGTCGTCGCATTGGCCGCGAGTACGGTCAGCGGAGCAGATGGCGTCTTCCAGTCGGATCTCCACGGTCATCGCCGACCCCCTTCCACCGCGATGGATCAGGGATAACAGCGCGGTGGCCGGGGAGCCATTCACCCCGGAGGTGGTTGTGGAGAATCGCCAGGCGCTACTTGGCGATCGCGATCACCGCGCCGGGGCGCAGCCATTGGATGATCTTCACCAGGGTGTTGTCGTCGATCGCCACGCACCCCTCCGTCGGATTTCCGTCGGTGGTGTGGAAGAAGAACGCGGACCCGTCCCCGGGGGTGCGCGACTTGTTCACACCCATGACCACCGCATGTTTGTACTGCGGGATATCGAGGTTCTCACTCGCGGAGGTGTTGAACGGGCACTGCGCTTGCTGGCAGACCTGCATGGTGTTGAACGTCGAGGGACTGTTGTCGTCGCCACTCCACCAGTGGTTCGGTCCCACTTGGACGTAGCGCAGGTTGGTCCCCGGGTTGGGTGCGGTGCCGAAGGCGTAGTCGAGGGTGTAGACGCCCATAGGCGTGGCCGGGTAGCCGCTCTTGGCTTTCGGCGCCATTCCCGCCGACCCGACGAAGGTGGGGATCCCCGCGCCGATCGCCTGCCAACCAGTTCTTCCCCGCTGGTAGACATCCATCTTCGCGTTCGAGCCGCCTACCCCTACCACCGAGACCACCTGGGTGGCGTTGCCGACGGAGTTGGCGAACCACGGGTTGACGACTGCCGCACTGCCCGGCGCGACCAGGAGCGTTACCGCGACGGCACAGACGGCCGCGCACAGCAAGGCAAACAGTCGGCGCACACAGCCATCGTCGCCGCCCCGAAAGCTAAGGGTCAAGTCAAGGTTCAGCGACAATCGGGTCACGCGACCGTTGCGATCAACCGCCGCTCGAGTGAATACCGGATCGCCCGATCAGCGTTACGATCAACCAATGGCGGACACGCCCCCGCGGGGGCTTCCTCCAACTCCGGCGGCGCCGTTCTGGCCTCCGACACCGCCAAATCCTCCACGCTCGTCGCCGAGTTGGCTTGGCGGTGCCGCACTCACGGTCGCCACCGCTGCCCTCGCCGTCGGCATCCTCGGCTGGTTTCGGCCCGCTCCCCCACCGCCGGCGCAAGAACCGGTATTCACCGAACAGCAGGTCGAAGCAGCTAAAGAGCGGGCGTGTGCAGCGTTCGAGTTGGTTCAGCGCGGAGTCAGGCTCCAGACCGGCGGCGGAGAACAGGGAGGGATCAGCACCGAAGCGACGATGGCCGAAGCACAGGCAGCTAATGCTCGCCTATCAATAAACGCAGGTGGTTGGTATTTACGTTTTAGCCTGACTCCAGCTACTCCAACCGAACTGACAGAGGATATCGAGAGTCTATCGGCAATACTGCTTGACTTGGCAGCGAACTACCTAGCGGGCGGCAAGGACGAAAACCCCACCTTAGCGCACCTTCTAGACGAAGGTGAACTGGCATTCCAAAAAGTGGAAGATATCTGCGGATGACGAACCTGCCCGAAGGAGATTTCACCGAGTTATTGATCGGTGCTCATTGGCCGAGCGATATGGCGCTATCAACTATGCAGACAGCATCCGCGAGTCGCGCCAATATCGAATCCCTTTTCACACGATATAGCGACCAACTTCAACAAATCATGGTCGATCCACTAGCCAATCAGGCAGGGACTACGGCCGACAGTTTGAGAATGGAGTTCGCGCGAGGTATCCAAGCTGCACGAGACACGGCGGAGGCAAACGGAACCAAGAGAGCAGGTTACGATTCCGCCCATGCGTTAGCATCAAATCTACAAGAAGAGCTTGCTGCGATCGCAACGTCTGGAAACGAACAGATTCATAAAATACAATCATCAAAACTGCCATTTCCGGAAAAGGTAGTACAAATCTCAGATGTGGTCATGTATTCTCAAGCAGCGGCGGCCGTTAAAGCGGCTAGTTGCGCAGATGGAATCCTAGATGTAATTCAAACTATTTTTACTGGGCAAAATATGGAACTAACGGCTCGCCAATTTTCCAAACAACATGGCTTCGATCCGAGTTCGTTGTTCAATACCCTTGGCGTCGAGGAAGTGCGCCAGCGTATAACAAGTAAATTGACGAGCCCGATGCACCCAGAAAGCCCGCTGCCCACCGATCCAGACACTCGGTTCGGACCAGCAAGTCAAATCGATACCCCTGCCGTCGTTAGTTCACCACTTCTAGGAACCAGTCCATCAAGGACTTTGCAAGGCGCAAGCCAAATTCTTGAACCACAAACTGATATCACGCTTGTCACTAATGATCCGACGCTGCCGACGCTACAAGGTGCGAGTCAGAATCTTGCAACCCCGACACCCTCCCCCACCACAAGCCC
>NZ_LQPZ01000012.1 GCF_002102395.1 Mycolicibacillus trivialis | reverse complement strand
CAGATCCTGCGCAAGGGCCTGTCGCCGTTGATCACCACGATCAGCACCGAAGATGGCGCCCCGGTGATCACCGGGGCCCGGCTGCGGGCGGGCAAGACCAACTCCGGGCGGGGCGCAGCCCGCATGATCGCCCAAGCCATCGCCACCGCCCGCGCCGCCGGGGTCACCGGGCAGATCCTGGTCCGTGGCGACTCGGCGTATGGCAACAGCGCCGTGGCCGCGGCGTGTCGCCGCGCCGGCGCCCAGTTCTCCCTGGTGCTGACCAAGTCCACGCCGGTGGCCGCGGCTATCGACTCCATCGACGAGCATGCCTGGATCCCAGTCAAGTATCCCGGCGCCGTGCGAGACCCCGACACCGGCGCCTGGATCTCCGATGCCGAAGTCGCCGAAACGACCTACACCGCTTTCAGTTCCACCGACAATCCGGTCACCGCCCGGTTGATCGTGCGTCGCGTCAAAGACGCCCGCTACCCCGACGCGCTGTTCCCGGTGTGGCGGTACCACCCGTTTTTCACCGACACCGCCGAACCGGTCGATGCCGCCGATATCACCCACCGCCGCCACGCCATCATCGAAACCGTGTTCTCCGATCTGATCGACGGACCCCTGGCACATATGCCCTCAGGGCGGTTCGGGGCCAACAGCGCATGGATCCTGTGTGCCGCGATCGCCCACAACCTGCTGCGCGCTGCCGGCGTGCTCGCCGGCGGAGCCCACGCGGTGGCCCGCGGGGCCACCCTGCGCCGCAAGATCATTGCCATCCCCGCCCGACTCGCCCGACCACAACGCCGACCCATCCTGCACCTACCCAGCTACTGGCCATGGGCTGATCACTGGCTCACCCTGTGGCGCAACACCATCGGATACAGCCCACCGCTAACCACCACCGCCTGATCACCGGCCCCACAGGCCACAACCGGAGAACACAGGAAAAGCTGGACAGACCAGCAGATACCCCATGCCTCCAGCCCGGAACAGTCACGAAAGCCATACCTCAACACATCAGCGAGGACAGTCCACGGATCGAGGTTAAGGAACGGGAACAGGCTACGGGTGTCAATCGTCCGAGGTCATCCACACGAACTCGCTGCGGCGACCGGGATCTGAGCCCGGGATTCCGCGGGTCGGCGCCCCACCCGGGCCATCACTGTGACCTGGCCCACTTTTGAACCTCGGAGGTCCGTGCTAGACACAGAGGTAGGTTGCTCTCGCGACCCGAGTTGAAGGGGTGCGCCACCATGTTCGACCTCATCGTGCGCAATGGACTGTGGTTCGACGGGACTGATTCCGGACCGCGGCGAGCCACGCTGGGGATTCGCGACGGTCGGGTCGCCGAGGTCAGCTTCGGCACGCTCGAGGAGACCGACTGTCCCGAAGTGATCGACGCTGCGGGCAAGTGGGTGCTGCCGGGGTTCATCGACATCCACACCCACTACGACGCCGAGGTGCTACTCAACCCGGGCCTCGACGAGTCGGTGCGTCACGGGGTGACGACGATCGCGTTGGGCTGCTGCTCGATGTCGTCGGTCTACGCCAGCACCGAGGACGTCGCCGACCTGTTCAGCCGGGTGGAGGCGGTGCCGCGCACCCATGTGCTGGGTGCACTCGAACAGTTCCGCACCTGGGACGGGCCCGAGGGCTATGTCAAGGCCCTCGACGCGCTGCCGTTGGGGCCGAACGTGACGTCGTTTTTGGGCCATTCGGATCTACGCACCTCGGTGATGGGCCTGGGCCGGGCCACCAACACCTGGGCGTTGCCGACACCGGGTGAGCTCAAGGCGATGACCGCCCGCCTCGACGAGGCGCTCGATGCCGGCATGCTCGGCCTCTCCGGCATGGACTCCCCCATCGACAAACTCGACGGGGATCGTTACCGCTCGCGAGCACTGCCCTCCACCTACGCGTGGTGGCATGAGCGGTGGATGCTCATCGATGTGCTGCGCCGCCACGGCCGGATCATGCAGAGCGCGCCGAACATCAAGAATCCGTTGACCGCGGTGATGTTCTTCGCGGCGTCGGGTTCGTATCGGACGCGACGCAAGCAGGTTCCGATCAGCCTGCTGGTGGTGGCCGACGGAAAATCCGCCCCGGGAGCGCATCTGGTTTTGCGTGGGGCCGCGGCGATCGGCAACGCCGTGTTCGGCTCGCGGGTCCGCTTCCAGCATCTTCCGGTGCCGTTCACGCTGTACTCCGACGGAATCGACCTGCCGGTGTTCGAGGAGTTCGGTGCCGGCACCGCCGCACTGCACCTGCGCGACCAACTCCAGCGCAACGCGTTGATGGCCGACAAAGACTACCGGCGCAAGTTCCGCCGCGAGTTCATGCTCAAACGCCATATGCCGGGGATGTGGCACAAGGATTTCCACGATGCGCGGATCGTGGAATGCCCCGATTCGACATTGATCGGCAAGAGCTTCGGCCAGATTGCCGACGAGCGCGGCGAGCATCCGCTCGACGTGTTCTTGGATGTCCTGGTGGAGAACGGCGAGAACAACGTGCGCTGGACCACGACGGTCGGCAACCACCGGCCCGACGTGCTGGACAAGATCGCCCGCGACCCCAATGTGCAGATGGGTTTCTCCGACGCCGGTGCGCATCTGCGCAACATGGCGTTCTACAACTTCGGCCTGCGGTTCCTCAAGCGGATGCGCGACGCCGAGGCAGCCGGCCAACCGGTGCTGCCGCTGGGGACCGCGGTGCACCGGCTCACCGGCGAACTGGGCACCTGGTTCGGGTTGGACGCCGGATTCCTGCGCCGTGGTGACCGTGCCGATTTCGTCGTCATCGACCCGGAAGGCCTCGATGACACTCTCGCCGATTACCACGAGGAGCCCGCCGACTTCTTCGGTGGATTGTCGCGGATGGTCAACCGTAGCGATAAAGCGGTGGTGGCCACCGGGATCGGCGGCAAGGTGGTGTTTCGCGACGGAGCGTTCATCGACGGCTACGGACGCACGATGCAGACCGGGCATTACCTCAAAGCCGGAGAGAAACAGGCGCCCGCTGCGACGGTCGCCTGAACCGCCATCGCTCGGTCGGTGCCTCTAACTGCTCGGAAGGGATCTTCATGACCGATGTCACCCGGATCACCGGCTTCCGCCGCGGCGGGTTGTCCTTCGCGGTCCGCGACACCGGACCGACCGACGGTACACCCGTGGTGCTACTGCACGGGTTCCCGCAGAACTCGTCGTCGTGGATCGCGGTGGCCGAGCGGCTCAACGCCGCCGGCTATCGCACCCTCGCCCCCGACCAGCGCGGCTATTCACCGCAGGCCACCCCGCTTGGCCGGCGCCACTACCGGCTCGGCGAACTGGTCGATGACGTCGTCGCCCTCATCGATACAGCCGAGACCGGGCCGGTACACCTGGTCGGACACGACTGGGGCGCCGCGGTGGCGTGGGGTGTGGCCGCAGGCCACCCGCGGCGGCTGCGGTCGCTGACCGCGGTCTCGGTGCCGCACCCGAGCGCGTTCACGTCGTCGATGCTGCGCAGCAACCAACTAGCGAAATCCTGGTATATGGCGATGTTTCAACTGCCGTGGCTGCCGGAGTGGTTGATGCGCAAGGAGAACGGGATCTTTCAGACGATGCTCACCCGCACCGGGCAGTCGCCGGAAGCGGCGCGTCGCGACATCCAGATGATGTGCCAGGGCGACACCGCGACCGGGGCGCTGAACTATTACCGGGCGTTGCCGTGGTCATTGCCGTCGATGCCGGCGCTGCGCCGACCGATCACCGTGCCCACCCTGCAGGTGTGGAGTGACGGGGACACCGCGGTCGGGGTGAAGGGCCACGAACTCAGCGAGCGGTTCGTCGCCGCCCCCTGGCGGCTGGAGACGCTGACCGGCGTGAGCCACTGGATTCCCGACGAAGCCCCCGTCGAGCTAGCCCGCCTCATCGACGAGCACGCCACCGCGGCGGCGGCCTGAACGTGGACGAGGGCACCGCCGCGGCCGATGCGGCAGGGCCTTAAGACCCTCGCGACCCTATAACGTCATCCCGCGCCAGCCAGGAGTGCACAGCTGCCGCGACACCCCACCTTCTCGGCAACCTGCGACACCGACAGCACCTCCGTCATCTAGGAAGTGTCAAGGATCAACCGACGTGACACACGAGGTTTGTTGGTGGGGCGACCGGGACTTGAACCCGGGACCAACGGATTATGAGTCCGCGGCTCTAACCGACTGAGCTACCGCCCCGAACGCCTGCGGCGCGTCACTATCGTGCCATGCTGTTCCCGGTGGACCCTCGCGGAGACCTCCGTGCTCGCGCGCTGAGGCGCGCCCTCCACCATGCCCGCATCGTCGTCGGGCCGAGGCTGAGCACAGTCCAGCGACTCCCCGTCAGCCGTCGGATTTTCCGGCGGTAACATCCGAACCCGACCCAGCTTTCAAAGACCGCCCGGATATCGGCCACTCCTTTCTCTGACTGCTTCGCCGACCGCTCCGAGCGACAAAGGAGTCACATCATCAAGGTCCTCATCGTCCTCACCTCGCACGACCGACTCGGCTCCACCGGCCGCAAGACCGGCTTCTGGCTCGAAGAACTCGCTGCCCCCTATTACCGTTTCACCGACGCCGGGATCGACCTCACCCTCGCGTCCCCGCAAGGCGGCAAGCCACCACTGGACCCCGCGAGCAACGAACCCGACTTCCAAACCGACGAAACCCGCCGTTTCGAAGCCGACCCGGACGCGATGGCTGCTCTCGCCGACACCGCCCGTCTCGACTCCGTCTCCGTCGATGACTTCGACACGATCTTTTACGCCGGTGGTCACGGCCCACTGTGGGACCTGGCCGAAGACCCTGTTTCGGTCCGCCTCATCGAGGCCACGCTACGGGCAGACAAGCCGCTCGCCCTGGTCTGTCATGCTCCCGGCGTCTTGCGGCACGCCACCAATTCCGACGGCACACCCCTGGTCCGAGGCCGAAAGGTCACCGGCTTCACCAACGAGGAAGAAGCCGCGGTCGGTTTGACCGAGGTCGTGCCGTTCCTCGTCGAGGATGAACTGAAACGCCTCGGTGGCGACTACTCCAAGATCGGCGCGTGGCAGCCCTACGTCGTCACCGACGAACTGCTGGTCACCGGCCAGAACCCGGCCTCCTCGGGTCCCGCCGCCGAGGCACTCCTCGGGCTCCTCGCCAGCCCGTCAGATTAACGTCGCAGCGGGCTGATCGAGCTGCCGCACTATCGTGCTGCGCGTGCGTGCCCGGCTGGCCGCAGGTGGGCGGCGTTCTACGATCGTTTCGAGATGACCGCCGACGCCACAGCACCGGAGACCTTCACCGTCGCCGGCCGGGGTGTGCGCGTCGTCGCCGACCGGCTCGGTGATCCGGCCGCCCCGGCGGTGGTGTTCCTACACGGCGGCGGGCAGACCCGTCGTTCCTGGGGCGCGGCCGCCGCTGCGGTGGCGCGGCGCGGTTGGCAGGCGGTGACGGTCGACCTGCGTGGCCACGGCGAGTCGGACTGGTCCCCCGACGGTGACTACCGGGTGGTCAGCTTCGCCGCCGACGTCGAAGCGGTGCTGCGCCGCCTTCCGCCACGTCCGGTCCTGGTGGGTGCGTCGCTGGGCGGGATCACCGCCATGTTGGTGGCCGGGGAGCTCGACCGCAGGGTCGCCGGGGCGGTCGTGCTGGTCGACATCGTGCCGGACATGGACCCGGTCGGCGCCGGCCGGATCCACACCTTCATGGCCGCGAACATGGACAGCGGCTTCGCGTCCCTCGACGAGGTGGCCGACGCCATCGCCGCCTACAACCCGCACCGCCCGCGGCCCACCGACCTGGCCGGCCTGGCCACCAACCTGCGCCGGCGCGGCGACCGCTGGTATTGGCACTGGGATCCGCAGTTCATCAGCGGCACCGCCGCCCAGCCACCGCTGGAGGTCACCGACGTCAACCGGTTGCACGCCGCGGTCGCGGCGATCCTGGCCGACGACGTGCCCATGCTGCTGGTCCGCGGCCAGGTGAGCGACCTGGTCAGCGAGCAGCGCGCCGATGCGTTCCGGGCTCGCTTCCCCCAGGTGGAGTTCGTCGACGTCCAGGGGGCGGGCCACATGGTCGCCGGGGACCGCAACGACGTGTTCGCCGAGGCGGTCACCGGCTTCCTGGCCCGCCACACGCGGTAGCGGCTACAGCGTGCGCGCCAGCCGCCCGGCCAGTAGTTCGGCGAACCGGGCCGGATCCTCCAACATCCCGCCCTCGGCCAACAGCGCGGTGCCGTACAGCAGTTCCGCCGTTTCTGCGACTGTCGGATCGTCGGCCCGCTCGGTATGTGCCGTCCGCAACCCGGTCACCAACGGGTGCGTCGGGTTGAGCTCCAGGATCCGCTTGCCCACCGGCACCTCCTGCCCCGACGCCCGGTAGATCCGGGCCAGCGCCGGGGTCATGCCGAACGCGTCGGTGATCAGGCACGCCGGCGAATCGGTCAGCCGGCTGGACAGCCGGACCTCTTTGACATGTTCGTCGAGGGTCTCCTGCAGCCACGCCAGCAGGTCGGCGAAGTCCTTCTCCTGCTCCTTGCGTTCGGCCTCGTGGGCGGACTTCTCCTCCTCGGTGTCGAGGTCCACCTCGCCCTTGGCGACCGACTGCAGCGGCTTGCCGTCGAATTCGTCGACCACGCCGACCCAGACCTCGTCGACCGGATCGGTGAGCAGCAGCACCTCGTATCCGCGGGCCTTGAACGCCTCCAGGTGCGGTGATTTGAGCAGCTGCTCGCGGGATTCCCCGGTGGCGTAGAAGATCTGGTCCTGGCCCTCCTTCATCCGCTCGACATACTGCGCCAGCGTGGTGGATTCCTCCTCGCTGTGCGTGGAGGCGAAGGAGGACACCGTCAGCAACGTCTGCTGGTTCTCGGTGTCGGAGAGCAGCCCCTCCTTGAGCACCCGGCCGAACTGGCTCCAGAAGGTGCGGTAGTCCTCGGCCCGGTTGGTCTGCAGCTCCTTGACCGTCGAGAGCACCTTCTTGGTCAGCCGCCTGCGGATCGCCGCGATCTGCCGGTCCTGCTGCAGGATCTCGCGGGAGACGTTGAGCGACATGTCCTGGGCGTCGACCACGCCCTTGATGAAGCGCAGGTAGGCCGGCATCAGGTCGTCGCAGTCGGCCATGATGAAGACCCGTTTGACGTACAGCTGCACCCCGGTGCGGGCGTCGGCGTTGAACAGGTCGAACGGAGCGTGCGACGGGATGAACAGCAGCGCTTGGTATTCGAAGGTGCCCTCGCCGCGCATCGCGATGACGTCGAGCGGGTCGTCCCAGGCGTGCGCGATGTGCTTGTAGAACTCCTTGTATTCGTCTTCGGAGACTTCGTCTTTCGGCCGCGCCCACAGTGCCTGCATCGAGTTGATCGTCTCGACCTCGGTGGTCACGGTCTCCTCGCCGCCCTCCTCGGCCGGTGGCGTACGCCGCTCGACGGCCATCCGGATCGGCCAGGCGATGAAGTCGGAGTAGGTTTTGACCAGATTGCGGATGGTCCACTCGGCGGTGTAGTCGTGCAAGCCGTCTTCGGCGTCCTCGGGTTTGAGGTGCAGAGTCACCGAGGTGCCCTGTGGCGCGTCGGCGACCGTCTCGATGGTGTAGGTGCCCTCCCCGGTGGACTCCCACCGGGTGGCGTCACTGTCACCGATCTTGCGGGTGAGCAACTCGACCCTGTCGGCGACCATGAACGCCGAGTAGAAGCCGATGCCGAACTGGCCGATCAGCTCTTCTGACGACTCCTCGCTCTTGGCCTCGCGCAGCCGCTGGCGCAGTTCGGCGGTGCCGGATTTGGCCAGGGTGCCGATCAGGTCGACGACCTCGTCGCGGGTCATGCCGATCCCGTTGTCGCGCACCGTCAGCGTGCGCGCGGCCGGGTCGGTGTCGATCTCGATGTGCAGATCGGCGGTGAGTTCGCCGGACGGGTCGAGGTCCTTGTTGCGGAAGGTTTCCAGCCGCAACTTGTCCAGCGCGTCGGAGGCGTTGGAGATCAGCTCCCGCAGGAACGAATCCTTGTTGGAGTACACCGAGTGGATCATCAGATCCAGCAGTTGGCGGGCCTCCGCCTGGAACTCCCGCTGCTCGACACCCGCGTTCATGCCATTCCCCTCACACCGGATTTCGTCTCGAATTTTTCGTTCCGAATTTAGCGACGAGCGCATCACGCCCGCCACCGACCCATGATCGGCCATCGCTGCTCGCCGTCGGCAGCCGGGCTCACCTGCCCCGATACGCTCTGCGGCCGAATCGGGCTAGCGTCGAGGCATGGCTTCAGACGACGCTCGAACGGTTTTTCACGACGTCATCGTGGTCGGCGGCGGCTTCGCCGGGGTGGCGGTCACCCGTCGGCTGGCCCGCAAGGGCGTCGACGTCCTGCTGGTCGACAAGAACAATTATCACCAGTTCCAGCCGCTGCTCTACCAGGTCGCCACCGCCCAGATCGGCACCTCGGAGGTGGCCCGCCCGCTGCGGGCGATCTTCCGCCGCTACCGGCGGGTGCGTGTCGTCGTCGACGAGGTGACCGGCGTCGACCCGGCCACCAAGCAGGTGACGCTGGCCGACGGCACGATCTGCCGCGCGAAGGCATTGGTGCTCGCCCCCGGCGCATCGGCGAACTACTTCGGGATCGACGGCGCCCGCGAGCACACCTACCCGCTCTACAGCCTCGACGACGCCATCCGGTTGGGCGCCAAAATGGTCGCCCACCTCGACGACGCCGACTCCCCCGCCGGCATGAAACGCACCCTCGACCTCATCGTGATCGGTGGCGGTCCCACCGGGGTCGAGTTGGCCGGCGCGGTCGCCGAGAACGTCAACACCGCGATCGCCGCCGCCTTCTCCGAGGAGTTCGCCCGCGGAATCCGCATCAAGCTGGTCGACATGGTGCCCACGGTGCTCGGCCCGTTCTCCGACAAATCGCAGGCCTACGCGCGCGAACAACTGCAGAAGATGGGCGTCGATTTGCGTCTCGGGGTCAAGGTGACCGAGGTCCGTCCCGACGGGATCACCCTGGACGACGGCACGACGCTGGACGGCGACGTGATCGTGTGGGCGGGTGGGCTCAAGGCGCCGCAACTGATCGCCGACACCGCGTTGCCGCAGGGCAAAGGGGGCCGCGTCGACGTCAACCCCGATCTCACCGCGCCCGGCTTCGACGGCGTGTACGTGCTCGGTGACAGTGCCAACATCACCGACAGCAAGGGCCGGCAGCTGCCGCAGCTGGGTTCGGTGGCCCAGCAGTCGGGCAAGTGGGCGGCCCGCAACATCGTCGCCGACCTGACCGGGCGCGCGCGGACACCGTTCCGCTACCTGGACAAGGGCATCATGGCGATGATCGGGCGCGGCGCCGCCGTGGCCGAACTCGGACCGCACCGCCGCCAGATGCAGGGCCCGATCGCGTTCCTGTCCTGGCTGGTCGTGCACGCCGCCCTGCTCTCCGGGGTGTGGCAGCGCCTCGGGGCGGCCGCGTCCTGGGCGGTCAGCTATCTCACCCCCAGCCGCCCGCAGATCGTGCTCGGGCACGTCGACACGGATTGACATCGCCGCTGCTCGGGTAGGCTTTTCCGGGATGGTCGAGATCGGACGCATCACCGGCATCTGGCGGTATCCGGTGAAGTCGATGGCAGGACACCGGGTCAGCACCGCCGAGGTCGGTGAGCTGGGGGTGCACGCCGACCGGACCTGGGCCGTGCGGGATCTGGAGAAGGCGGCGACCACCAGCGCCAAGCGGCTGGCCGGTCTGCTGCTGTGCACCGCGCGGTATGTCGGACCGCCGCCGCCGGAGGCGGGCCCCGGCCACGCCCCCGAAGTGATCATCGAGTTCCCGGACGGCACCGAGATCTCCAGCTCCGACCCGCAGGTTCACGCGGCGCTGTCGTCGTACCTGGACCGCGATGTGGAACTGCGGCCGCTGCCGCCGATCGAGGACCGCGACCAATACCGCGGGACGATGGCGACCGCGTCGGACATCCACTCCTACTTCGGACTCGATCGCGACGAGCCGCTCCCCGATCTGTCGATGTTCCCGGTCAAGAAGCTCGCGGAGCTGAGTCGCTACATCACCCCGGTAGGCAGCTACGTCGACGCCTACCCCATCCACGTGATCACCGAACAGACCCTGCAGACGATGGCCGGGTTGGCGCCGGGCTCGGATTTCGATGTCCGCCGCTTCCGGCCCACGATCCTGGTCGACGCGGTCGACTCGGGCGATTCCCCGGAGACCGACTGGTGTGGGGGCACCCTGATCGCGCCCGACGCCGAACTCCGACCGCTGCTGCCGACGGTGCGCTGCGTGATGCCGTCGCACGCGCAGTACGAACTGGCCCGGGACCGGCAGATCACCCGGACCCTAGCCGCTCATTCCCGGCACTGCCTCGGCGTCTACGGCACGGTCGCCCGGCCCGGACGGCTCCGCGAGGGCGACCCGATCCGGTTCCGCCCGGCCGACCACTCACTTATCGCCACCACCGCCGGGGCCGGCGCGGCAAGGGTCAAGCGCCTGCTGATGAAGGCCGGCACCGCGGCGATCTCCCGCGGCGTGCAGTTCAGCCGCCGCTGAAGTACTACTGCGCCTGGCTCACCGAGGACATGTGGAAATCGGGGATCCGCAGGGGCGGCATCGACGCCCGGGTGGCCCAGTCCCCCCATTCCCGCGGCAGGGTCGGCTCGCCGGCGCCGGCCTCGGTGGCGCGGCGCAGCAGATCCAGCGGGCTTTCGTTGAACCGGAAGTTGTTCACCGCGGCGGTCACCGCGCCGTCCTCGACCAGGTAGACGCCGTCTCGGGTGAGTCCGGTCAGCAGCAGCGTGGTCGGGTCGACCTCCCGGATGTACCACAGGGTGGTCAGCAGCAGCCCGCGTTCGGTGGCCGCGATCATGTCCTGCAGGCTCGCCTGCCCGCCGGTCATCAGCAGGTTGTCGGCGGCGACCGCGACGGGAGCGTCGTACTCGGCGGCGTAGGCCCGCGGGTAGGCCAGCGCGTTGATGACACCGTCGCGGATCCAGTCCACCCGGTCGATGTCCATGCCGTTGTCGAACACCGACACCGTCTCCGAGGAACTGGTGGCCGCGACGAACGGGGTGCACCTCAGCCCCGGTGCGCGCGGATCGGAGTACAGGGTCAACGGTAGGTCACTGAGCCGCTCCCCGACCCGGGTGCCGCCGCCGGACGCGGACAGCGCGGTGCGGCCCTCCTGGGCGCCACGTCCGGCCATGCTCCAGCCGAGGTAGATCAGCATGTCGGCCACCGTCGAGGGGGGCATCAACGTCTCATAGCGGCCGGCGGGTAACTCCACGCTGCGCGCCGCCCAGCCCAGCCGGGTCTCCAACTGCTCGAGCAGCGAATCGGTCGGAACAGCAAGGAAATCCGGTGTGGCCACCCCGGCCCACGCGCTGGCGCCGGCCTGCTTGGCGTTGATCTCCACCGAACCGGTGGGCTGGGTGAACCGGCGTCGCAGCCCGGTCGAGGAGGCGACGAACACGGTGTCCATCTCGTGGCGGGCGAAACCGTACAAGGTCGCGGCGCCGCCGAACCCGCGCCCCAGCGGACCGATGAGCTCGCCGAAGGTCTCCGGCCCGGTCCCGGGGACGTCGTCGTCCCAATCCGCGGGTGGGTCGCCGGCGCCGAGCAGCGGGGCGGCGTCGCGGGCCGGGGAGGCGTCCGCCGCGGCCACGGCGGACGCGGCGACCAACCCGGGCAGCGCCGCCGGGTCCACTTCAGCGGTGGTCCGCGAACCGACCCGAGCGCCGGAGTCGTCACGACGGATCGAGATGACCGTGGTCTCGCGGCTCACCGAGGCGCCGTTGGTGGTCATCGAGTTGTTGGCCCAGCGCAGTGACGCCTGCGCCCGGTCGACGACGACCACGATCGTCTGCTCCGCCCGGCCCAGCCGGGCGGCCTCGGCCAGAGCCAGGTCGACGACCTGCTGCGCGGGGATCATCGGCCGGCCTCACTGCGCGTGTTGAGCACGTTGACGCCACGGAACAGCGCCGACGGACAGCCGTGGCTCACCGCGGCGACCTGGCCCGGCTGAGCCTTGCCGCAGTTGAACGCTCCGCCGAGCACCCAGGTGCGCCGCCCGCCGACGGCTTCCATCGAGTTCCAGAAGTCGGTGGTGGTGGCCTGATACGCCACGTCACGCAACTGCCCGTCGATGCGGCCGCCCCGGATCCGATAGAACCGCTGACCGGTGAACTGGAAGTTGTAGCGCTGCATGTCGATGGACCAGGACCGGTCTCCGACGATGTAGATACCGTCGTCGACGCGGCCGATCAGATCTTCGGTGGAGAGGTCCTCACGGCCGGGCTGCAGGGACACGTTGGCCATCCGCTGGATCGGCACATGGTGCGGGGAGTCGGCGTAGGAGCAGCCGTTGGAGCGGTCCTGCCCGAGCCGCGGTGCGAACACCCGGTCGAGTTGGTAGCCGACGAAGACGCCGTCGCGCACCAGATCCCAGCGTTGCGCGGCCACGCCTTCGTCGTCGTAACCGATGCTGGCCAGCCCGAACTCCTCGGTGCGGTCGGCGGTCACGTTCATCACCGGCGAACCGTAGCGCATACTGCCGAGCTTGTCCGGGGTGGCGAACGAGGTGCCGGCGTAGGCCGCCTCGTATCCGATGGCCCGGTCGTATTCGGTTGCGTGACCGATGGATTCGTGGATCGTCAACCACAGGTTCGACGGGTCGATCACCAGGTCGGTGGGTCCGGCCGAAACGGTGGGCGCCTTCATCTTCTCGGCGAGCAGCACCGGCAACTGCGCCAACTCGTCTGACCAGTCCCAGATCTCGTCGCCGGCGACCAACTCCCAGCCGCGTGCGGTCGGCGGGGCCAGGGTGCGCATCGAGTCGAATCCGCCTTCGGCGGTGTCGACGGTGAGCGCGGACAGCGTCGGCATGAGCCGAACCCGCTGCTGGCTGATCGACGAGCCGTAGGTGTCGGCGTAGAAGCTCTGCTCCTTGACCGCCATCAGCGCCGCGGTGACGTGGTCGACGCCGTCGGCGGCCAACAGCCGGCCGGAGTAGTCGTCGAGGACGGCGATCTTGTCGGCGGCAGGGACGTCGAACGGGTCGATGTCGTAATGCGACACCCACGTCGCGTCGGAGTAGACCGGCTCCGGCGCCAACTCGACGCGTTCGCGGTTCAGCGGCGCCAGGGCCCGGGCGACCGCCACCGCACGCCGGGCCGTCTCGGCGGCGACATCGGTGGACAGTTCGGCATGCGAGGCGAAACCCCAGGTCCCGTCGACGATCACCCGGACCGCCAGCCCGAGTTCGCGGGTGACCGCGGCGGTCTCCAGGTCGGCGTCGCGCAGCGCGATCGTCTCGGTGGTGATGCGGTGTATGCGCAGGTCGGCGTGGTCGGCGCCGGCGGCGGTGGCTGCTGCCAGCGCCGCGTCGGCCAGCTCGGTGCGGGGCAGCGCGAGAAACTCCGCGTCGATGCCGCGTTTCGGTGTCACCCCTTCACCGTAGCCACCGGTTTTAATACAGCAATGACCCGACGCAGCACGGCGCTGGGCTACGCGCTGTTGGCCCCGAGCTTGTTCGGGGTGACCGCGTTCCTGCTGCTGCCGATTCTGGTCGTGGTGTGGCTGAGCCTGCAACGCTGGGACCTGTTGGGGCCGATCGAGTACGTCGGGCTGAGCAACTGGGCCGCGGTGCTGTCGGACACGACGTTCGGCAATTCGCTGGTCGTGACGTTGCTGTTCGTGGCGATCGTGGTGCCGGCGCAGACGGTGCTGGGCCTGGCCATCGCGGTGCTGCTGGCCCGGGATCTGCCGGGCAGCGCGGTGTTCCGCACCGTTTACGTGCTGCCGTGGATCTGCGCCCCGCTGGCGATCGCGGTGTTGTGGCGCTGGATGCTGGCGCCCACCGGCGGGGCGATCAACACGGTGCTGGGGCATCGGGTGGAGTGGCTGACCGACCCCGGGTTGGCGCTGCCGGTGGTCTCGGCGGTGATCGTGTGGACCAACGTCGGCTATGTGGCGCTGTTCTTCCTGGCCGGAATCCTGGCGATTCCGGAGGAACTGCACTCCGCCGCGCGAACCGACGGCGCCACCGGCTGGCAGCGGTTCACCCGGATCACCGTGCCGATGCTGCGCCCGACTCTGTTCTTCGTGCTGGTGACCGGGGTGGTCAGCGCGGCGCAGGTGTTCGACACCGTCTACGCGCTGACCGGGGGCGGGCCGGCCGGGCGCACCGATCTGGTGGCCCACCGCATCTACGCCGAGGCCTTCGGGGCGGCGGCGATCGGGCGGGCCGCGGTGATGTCGGTGGTGTTGTTCGTCGTGCTGGTCGGCATCACCGTCGCCCAGCACCTCTACTTCCGGCGACGGATCTCCTATGACCTCACGTAACACGCTGGTCTACGGCCTGTTGGCCACCGCCGCACTGATCACCCTCGCCCCGTTCGGCCTGGGGCTGGTGACGTCGTTCACCTCGCCTCGCCAGTTCGCCACCGGCAGCGCGCTGTCCTGGCCGAGCCCGGCGGTGTTGACCAACTACACCGACCTGGCCGGTGCCGGGTTCGGTCGGGCGCTGGCGGTGACCGCGGTGATGACGGCGGTGATCACGCTGGGTCAGTTGACCTGTTCGGTGCTGGCGGCCTACGCGTTCGCGCGGCTGCGGTTCCCCGGTCGCGATGCGCTGTTCTGGTTGTATCTGGCGACGTTGATGGTGCCGGCCACGGTGACCGTCGTTCCGCTCTATCTGATGATGGCGCAGCTGGGTCTGCGGAACACGTTCTGGGCCTTGGTGTTGCCGTTCGTCTTCGGTTCGCCGTTCGCGATCTTCCTGCTGCGCGAGCATTTCCGCACCATTCCCGACGCACTGCTCAACGCCGCGCGCCTGGACGGCGCCAACACCCTGGACATCCTGGTGCATGTGGTGGTGCCTGCTTCCCGGCCGGTGCTGGTGACGCTGACGCTGATCACCGTGGTGTCGCAGTGGAACAACTTCATGTGGCCGCTGGTGATCACCAGCGGCCCCAAGTGGCGGGTGCTGACGGTGGCGACCGCCGGGTTGCAGTCGCAGTACAACGCGCAGTGGACATTGGTGCTGGCCGCCACCACGGTGGCCGTCGCGCCGCTGCTGTTGCTGTTTGTGGTGTTCCAACGCCAGGTGGTGCGTTCGATCGTCGTGACGGGGTTGAAGTGATCCGGCGCTCCACTCTCGTCGCGGCGGCGATCGCCGGGTTGGCGGCCCTGCTGGCGGTCGCCGCGGTGCTGCTCGACGTCGCAGCCGAGCCGCGGGCCGGGGTCACGGTGGTCACCGTCCGGCTCTGGGACGAGCAGGCCGCCACCGCCTACCGCGAGTCGTTCGCCGCGTTCGGCGCCGCCAACCCCGACATCGACGTGCGAGTGAACGTGGTGTCCTACGCCTCCTACTTCGACACCCTGCGCACCGATGTGGCCGGTGGCGGCGCCGACGACATCTTCTGGATCTCCAGCGCGTATCTGGCCGATTACGCCGACAACGGCCGGCTCGTCGCGATCGGCGGGGACCGCTCGGGTTGGGAGCCCAGCGTGGTCGAGCAGTTCACCCGCCACCGAACCCTGTGGGGCGTACCGCAACTCACCGATGCCGGGATCGCGTTGTACTACAACGCGGACCTGCTCGCGGCGGCCGGCGTCGAACCGGCGGAGTTGGAGGGGTTGCGCTGGAGTCCGGGCGGCGACGACACCTTGCGTCCGCTGTTGGCCCGTCTCACCGTCGACGACGCGGGTCGCCACGCCGATGCGCACGGGTTCACCCCCGACCGCGTCCGGCAATGGGGCTACAACGCCGCCAACGACATGCAGGGGATCTACCTGAACTACATCGGCTCGGCCGGCGGGCGGTTCCGCAGCGACGACCGGTTCGTGTTCGACAACCCGGCCGCGGCGCGAGCCTTCGAGTATGTGGTCGGGCTGATCAACCGCGACCACGTCGCACCGCCGGCGTCGGAGACCAACACCAACGGCGACTTCTCCCGCAACCAGTTCCTCGCCGGTCGGATGGCGTTGTTCCAATCCGGCACCTACAACCTCGCGGCGATCGCCAGGCAGGCCGACTTCCGGTGGGGGGTGGCGATGCTGCCTGCCGGGCCGGCCGGGCGGGTGAGCGTCACCAACGGCATCGCCGCCGCAGGCAACGCCGCCACCCCGCACCCGGACGCGGTGCGTCGGGTATTGGCGTGGATGGGCGGGCGGCAGGGCAACGGCTACCTGGGGGCGCGGGGTACCGCGATCCCGGCGGTGCGCGCCGCGCAGGGCGACTACCTCGACTACTGGGCCGGCCGGGGCGTCGACGTCGGCCCGTTCTTCACCGTGTTGAACGGTCCGCGGATTCCCGCGCCGGGCGGGGCGGGGTTCGCCGCAGGATTCCAGGCGCTCACCCCGTTCTTCGACGAGATGTTCTTGGGCCGCGCCGAGGTTGCGGCGACGCTGGAGCGCGCTCAGCGCGCCGCCAACGCCGCGGCGCAGCGGTAGCCGCGGCTCGCGTCTCGCGCGCCTCACGGCTCACATCTCTCGCGCCTCACGGCTCACATCTCACGGCGCGCATCTCGTCTCTCGCGCCTCACGGCTCACATCTCACGGCGCGCATCTCGTCTCTCGCGCCTCACAGCTCACATCTCACGGCGCGCATCTCGTCTCTCGCGCCTCACGGCTCACATCTCACGGCGCGCATCTCGCGAGGATGAAATGGCGCAGCGAAAGTGCGAGTGGACTCCTGCACAGGTTCAATCTCGCGGCTGGGGTAGGTGGCCCGCTGGGCGCGGGCCCGGCCCGAAGGCCCCGCAGTCAGGCGACCCGCCGGGCGGGCGGCCACCGCCGTCGCCCCTGCCAGCCTCGGGAGCGCAGTGCCCGCTCGGCGCGAGCGATGATGTCGGGGGGTCGGTCTTCGGCGATCACCCGGACATTGATCCAGCCCAGCTGCGGCAACAGACGTTGCCGACGCTGGTCGTGGACGTACTGAGTACGATCGCTGCGGTGCTGGTCACCGTCGTATTCGACGGCGACCCCGAACTCCTCCCAGCCCATGTCCAGCACCGCGACCAACCGGAAATTCTTGTGCACCGGGATCTGGGTGGTCGGGACGGGGAAGCCGGCGTCGAGGAGCAGCAGCCGCAGCCATGTCTCCTTCGGCGACGCGGCGCCCCCGTCCACCAGCGGCACCAGTTCGCGAAGTTGCCGCAGCCCACGTGCGCGCGGGTAGCGGCGGGCCAACGCCAGCACGTCGTCCCGGGTGAACGGTCGAGCCCGCACCAACGCGTCCAACCGGGCCAGGGCTTCGCCGCGCGGTCGGTGCCGAACCAGGTCGTAGGCGGTGCGTGCCGGGGTCGTCGCCGGGAGGCGACAGGTGGTGGTCTGCTCGTCGTCGGCGACGGTCTCGTTGCGGGCGATGATCCCCGACGGCGGGTGCCCGTTGCACCAGATCAACTCGATCGGGACGTCGGGGTCCACCCAGCGTGCCCCGTGCAGCGCCGCGGCGGCCAGTCCGGCGACCACGCCGCGCCGTTGCGACCAGAGCCAGGCGCCGATCGTCCGGTCCCGCAGCGAGGCCCGCTCGCGCTTGGCGAGGTAGACGTCGGGAAAGATGCTCCGATACCAGCGCTGCAGTTCGTGGCGAGTGACGTCACCGTTGGCGACGGCCTCGCTGCCGAGAAATACCCGTTGCATGCCCGCGAGAATGCAGTGGCCCACCGACACGTCCGCGAAAGTGAAAATATGCAGGAAAAGTGCGAGGAGCGCCCTGCATAGTTTCAATCTCGCGGGTCCGCGGAAGGCGCGGGTCCGCGGAAGGCGCGGGAAAGGCGCGGGCGGGGCGCGGGCGCGGCGGGCGACCCGGCGCGCCCCTAAAGAGCCGCTACACCGTGCTGGTGGCCAGCACGGTCAACTCCAGCGCCAGGGCCGCACCGCAGACCAGGGCGACGGTCGCCAGCGTGACCCAGTCCCTGCGGTGCGGGCGGGACGGCAACGCGGAGATCTGTCCGCCACCGCCGCGGGCGGTGATCGCGTCGCCCATCTCGTCGGCGCGGCGCAACGCCACCGTCATCGCCGCGGCCAGCAGGTCGATGACCTCCGCCGCCCGCTGCCGACGCCGGGCCCGCCGGCTCTTCGGGGTGTGTTTGGGCCGCAGCCGACGCGCGGCGTAGAGCACCCGGAACTCGTCGATGAGCATCGGGAAGGCCCGCAGCGCCAGCGCCAAAGCGACCGCCCAGTCGTCGATCGGGATCCGCAGCCGGCGCAGCGGGCGGCCCAGGGTGGCCACCGCGGGTGCGATCTCGGCGACGTTGGTGGTCCACGACACCATCCCGCCCAGCCCGAGCAACACCAGCGACAACGCGGTGATGCGCAGGAAGTGCAGCAGACCACCGAATTCCAGCGACAGCGACCCGAGCGTCAGCGCCGGGCTGCCACCGGCCAGGGCGGCAGTGCCCGCGCCGATCGCCAGCAGGATCCACAGGAAGCGCGGGATCGACGGCAGCGCTCCGGCCGGGATGCGGGCGATGCGCGCGGCGGCCACCACCAGGGCCGCCACCGCCGCGATCGGCACCCACCCGGGGTAGAACGTCAACAGCACCGAGATGCCCATGACGACGAGCAGTTTGGTGCCCGCCCACAGCTCGTGGATGGTCGAGGTGCCCGGCACCGGCCGCAGCAGCACCACCGGGCGCGGGGCCCGCGACGTCGTCTCGCTCACACCACACCTCCGGCCGCCGCGGCCGAATGGAGGGCCCCCTCCCGCAGGTGCACGATCCGCGGGCACAGCCCCTCCATCCCGGCGGAGTCGTGGGAGATCACCACCACGGTCAGGCCGGTGTCGCGGCGCAACTGCTCCAGCAGCGCCCGCAACCCGCGCTGACTGGCGACATCCAAGCCGGCCAGCGGCTCGTCGAGGATCAGCGCCCGCGGCGAGCGGGCCAGCAGCCCGGCCAGCACCACCCGGCGCATCTGACCGCCGCTGAGCTGGTCGATGCGCCGATCGGCCAGGGTGGCGTCGAGGCCGACACGGGCCAGCGCTGCGGCCACCCGGTCACTGTCGTCCGAGGCGAACCCGGCTGCCGAGGCCACCTCCCGGTCCACCCGCCCGCGCATCAGCTGCAGGCGAGCCGCCTGAAACGACAGCGCCACCGCGCCCACCTGCTCGTGTGCGGGCTTGCCGTCGAGCAGGCAGACACCGGTCGACGGAACCGTCAGCCCGGCCATGATCCAGGCGAGGGTGGATTTACCGGATCCGTTGCCGCCGTGGATGAGCACGCCGTCGCCCTCGTCGATGGTGAGGGTGACGTCGCGCAGCGCCGCGTTCGCCCACGGTGTGCCGCTGCCGTATTCGTGCCCGACGCCGCGCAACTCCAGCACCGGCGGTCCAGAACGTGGTTCGGCCGCGACGGAGGCCACCTCGGCCGGTGGGGCACCGGTGTTGTCCCGGGTGGGGCTCAGCGCGATGACCCGGTCGGCGGCGGCCGCCTCGTCGTCGAAGTGGGTGATGTGCACCAGTGCGGTGTTGTGCCGGTCGGTGAGTCCGGCCAGCACGGCCAGCAGGCCCTCGCGGCCCTGCTGGTCGACCATGCTGGTGACCTCGTCGGCGATGAGCAGCGCCGGCTCACGCGCCAACGCGGCCGCCACCGCCAGCCGTTGCAACTCGCCGCCGGAGAGGCTGGCGGTGTCGCGGTCGGCGAACCCGGTGAGACCGACCTCGGTGAGCAGTCGTTCGACATCGGTGTGCGAACCAACCGGCAGGCCCCACACCACGTCGTCGCCGACCCGGGTGCCCAGCACCTGGCTCTCCGGGTGCTGCAGCACCACCGCGGTGCCGCCGGGTCGCCCGAGGCCCACCGCACCCGGCCGCTGCACGGTCCCGGCAGTCGGCTCGCGGCCGGCCAGGATCAGCATCAGGGTGGTTTTGCCCGCGCCGTTGGGGCCGGTGACCGCGATGTGGTCGCCGGGGACGATGCGCAGGCTCACCTCGCGCAGCGCGTCGCGGCCGGTGTCGGGGTAGCGGTAGCGCACCGCGTCGAACCGCACCGGAACCGGCCCGACCGGGCCGGTCTCCGCAGGCGCATCGAGTTTGTGGACGTCGGGCACGCCGCGCAGCCGCTCGAGCACCCGCGACAGCGCCCACCAGCCGACCAGCGACACCCCGAGGATGCTCAGCACGCCGTGCACCAACAGCAGCCACGGCCAGTACTGCAGCGCCAGCGCGAAGAACCGCTGCAATCCGGCGCCGGCCGGTTCCAGCCACAGCACCGGGACCATCACCGGCTTCAGCCAGGAGACGTGCTCGCCGACCCACGCGCCCCGACCCGCCGACCAGGCCATCACCGAGGCTGCGCCGTCGACGTTGGCGGTGATCGCGGCGAACACCAGGTGCCGCAGCCGGGAGAGCACCGCCAGCGCCGCAACCGCAAACGCACCGAAGATCACCCCGGCCACCAGGGCGACCGCGATCACCGTCGGGGTGCCCCGGCCCCGACGTTTGACGGTCCCGGTGAGCCCACCGATGTAGGCGCTGCTGATAACGGTCATCAGCCCGCCCATCCCGGCGATGAGGAACGCGATCAGCCCAGCGGCGACGGTGGCGGCCAGCAGCGCGCGCAGCCGGTAGCGGTAGGCCAGCAGGCCGGTGGGCACGGTGCCCAGCAGCGCCAGGCCGGCGGCGAACGGCACCACCACGGCGATCACCGCGGTGGCCGCACACAGCGCCGCCATCACCGAGGCCTGCGCCAGTTCGGCGGGTCGCAACGTCCGGGCCCGTTCGGGCCGGGCCGCCGGGCCGGTTGCGTGCATTGCCCGATTCTGCCAGTCGTCCCCGGATGGTCTCGGCGCGCGGTCGTTGATTTATTTAGGAAAGCTATGGACCATGGGGGGTATGGGATCCTCATCGACCGAAACCGGTGTGAGCCTGGGCGCCGACCTGCTGGGCGTGATCGCCCGCGTCAACCGGCTGGCCACCCAGCTCGTGCAGCTGCCGCTGTCCGGGGCGCAGGCCCGGCTGCTGGCGGCGATCGAGGAGCTCGGTGAGACCCGCATCGGGGACCTGGCCGCCGCCGACCACTGTTCACAGCCGACGATGACGACCCACGTGCGCCGTCTGGAGGAAGCCGGCCTGGTCACCCGCGCCGGGGACCCCGACGACGGCCGCGCGGTGCGTATCCGGATCACCGACGAAGGGGTGCGCACCCTCGACCGGGTGCGCACCGACCGGGCCGCCGCGATCGACCCGCAGCTGGCGCACCTGGCCGACGCGGACCGTGCGGTGCTCGCTGAGGCGATCGCGGTGCTGCACCGGGTGCTCGACCATGCCGCCCCGCCCCGGCGGCTGAGCCGCTAATCCTGGATCGCCAGCGCCAGGAACTGGGTGATCTGGCGCGGTGAGAAGTTGTCGTCGCTGACCAGCACCACGCTCTGCCGGCCGTCGGGGAGCCGCGGGCCCAGGGTGATGCCCTCGATGTTGTCCAGCGGGGAGATCTCCGGTGCCGCGGTGAGGTCGAGCGCGAGCGTCTTCGTCATCGGTGTGACCGAGGCGGCCGTCAGTGCGGCGGTGCCGAGCACGTCGGTGGCGTCGGCGATGTCGGCGTAGAACAGCCGCACCACCGGGCGCGGCGCCCCGGCCCGCTCGATCACCAGGAACCTGGACTCGGACAGCGCCACCAGGTCGGTGAGTCCGTTGGACCGCGCGGGCGCGCCCGCCGGCTCCAGCGGATAGGCGTACTGGGCGACCGGTTCGCCGGTTTCGACGTCGAGTTTGGTGATGCGGACCAGAGCCCCATGGTCGCGGTCGGGCGGGTCGCCGTCGTTGTAGCCGGGCCGTTCCATCCCGGCGTAGAGGAAGCGGCCGTCGGGGGTCAGTGTCAGCCCCTCCAGGGCGCTGTTGCGCCGTGGTCCGGTCTCGCGTTCCGACATCGCCAGCACCGGCGGCAGGTCGAACTCCCCCAGGAAGGCGCCGTCGAGTCCGGCGGTGCGGACCCACGGGTCGGCCAGCACCGGTGGGCGGCGCTCCCCCTCCGACGACCAGTACAGCCGCTGGCGGCGGGCATCGAACGCCAGCCCCTCCGGATCCGGTGGCACCACGGGCGGCGACGCGCCGAAATCACGCGGCGGGAACGGCTGACCGGTCTCATCCAGCAACGGCTGCATCCCGGTGACGACGACGTCGTCGATGCCGCGTTCGGAGAGGTCCAGTCGCACGGTGTAGAAGCGGGCCGGGCCGATGTTCGAGCGGTCGTCGCTGAGCACGTAATAGCGATCCCGGCCGGCGTCGTAGCTGAGCGCGGACAACCCGCCGACGACGGTGCCGTCGAAATCGGTGCCCGGGAAGAGCCGGAACTGGCCCAGGTAGGTCAGGGCGCCCGGTTCGGCCGCGACGTGGGGAGCGCAGCCGCCGAGCAGCAGGCCACCGGCCAGCAGAGCCGCCAGGAGTCGCATCACCCGGCCATTGAAACCCACCCGAGCCAAACCCGCCCAAGCCGACCCGGTGCCGGCGCCGGGCACGTTACCGTCGGGTATGCCCACCACTGCCGAACATCTGCGCCACACCCTCGACGGGCGCTGGCGCAACACCAAGAACCGGATGCGCGAGCAACTGCAGGCCGACGTGTTCCGCCCGCACCACACCCCCAACACGGTGATCGCCCGAGCCAAGGTGGCCGAGCAGATGCAGATCATGGCGGCCAACGGCGCAGCCACCGACGGGTTCCGCGCCGCTCACGGCGGCACCGGCGACGTCGGCGCGGCGGTGACGATGATCGAGATGCTGGCCATGTCGGACCTGTCGCTGATGGTCAAGGCGGGCGTGCAATGGGGTCTGTTCGGGGGCGCGATCGAGAACCTCGGCACCCGCAGGCACCACAAGGTCTACGTCGAACCCACCATCAACCTCGACCTGCTCGGCTGTTTCGCGATGACCGAGACCGGTCACGGCAGCGACGTGCAATCGCTGGAGACGACCGCCACTTACGACCCCAAAACCGAAGAATTCGTCATCCACTCCCCCACCCCGTCCTCGCGTAAGGACTACATCGGCGGCGCGGCCGAAACCGCCACCGTGGCAGCGGTGTTCGCGCAACTGGTCACCCCCGGCGATGACGGACCACTCAACCACGGGGTGCACTGCCTGCTGGTGCCGATCCGTGACGCCGACGGCAACGACCTGCCCGGCGTCACCACCTCCGACTGCGAGTACAAGGGCGGCCTGCCCGGCGTCGACAACGGCCGCATCCTGTTCGACCAGGTGCGCGTACCGCGCGAGAACCTGCTCAACCGTTACGGCGACGTCGACGCCGACGGCACCTACAGTTCGCCGATCGAGAGCCGCAGCCGCCGGTTCTTCACCATGCTGGGAACCCTGGTGCGCGGCCGGGTCACCGTCGGTGGCAGCGCCGCGGCGGCCGCGCGGGTGGCGCTGGACATCGCGGTGCGGTACGCGCTGCAGCGCAGGCAGTTCCACGGTCCCGACGACGAGACCGAGGTGCTGATCATGGACTATCTGGTCCATCAGCGCCGGCTGTTCCCGCTGATCGCGCGGTCCTACGCGCTGCAGTTCGCCCAGAACCAGCTCGTCGAGCGCTGCCACGACCTGCAGACCGTCGACGAGCCCGACCCCGAGGACCAGCGGGAACTGGAGGCTCGCGCAGCCGGGCTCAAGGCCGCCAACACCTGGCACGCCACCCGGGCGATCCAGGAATCCCGGGAGGCGTGCGGCGGCGCCGGCTACATGGCCGAGAACCGGCTGATCGCGCTGCGCGCCGACACCGACGTCTTCACCACCTTCGAGGGCGACAACCATGTCCTGGTCCAGTTGGTGGCCAAGCAGTTGCTGACCGCCTACGCCGACGACATCAAGGGCATGAGCCCGGTCGAGTGGGTGCGGTTCGCCGCCGAAGCCGTCGGCGACCGGGTGATGAAACGCACTGCCGCCGAGACGATCTTCCAGACCATCCTGGACTCGCGCCAGGACAGCGACGAAGAGGGCAGTCTGTTCAACCGCGGCACCCAGCTGCACATGTTCGAAGACCGCGAACAGTACCTGCTGTCGTCGGTGGCGCGCCGGCTGCAGGCCAAGGCCAAGGAGATGTCGGAGTTCGACGCCTTCAACGCCGTGCAGGACCACGTCCTGCACGCCGCTGCCGCCCACATCGACCGGGTGGTGCTCGAGGCGTTCGTCGCCGGGATCGACTCCTGCGAGGACGACCAGGCCCGCGAACTGCTGGAATGGGTCTGCGACCTCTACGCGCTCTGCGTGATCGAGGAGGACAAGGCCTGGTACATCGAGCACCGGTACCTGTCCACCGACCGCGCCAAGGCGGTCACCCGCGGCATCAACGATCGTTGCCGCAAGCTGCGTCCGCACGCCGAGACCCTCGTCGAGGCGTTCGGGGTGCCCGAGCAGTTGCGCCAGGCCGAGATGCTCGACGACTGACCCGACCCGCGCCCGCGCCCGCTCGGCGCGGCTCTTTAAGCTCACCTGAGAAACCACCAAGCAAAGGAGTGACAGATGGCATGGTTCCTTGCGCTGCAGGGCATGTCCGGCAAGGGCGGGCAGTCGCTCACCTACGAACTGCACGAGTCGGCGGACACCGCCCGGTTGGCCCAGGAGATGAGCGCCGGCGCCACCGCCGACCGGGTCGTGGAGATCCCGGCGGTGCTGCCACCGCGCCGTCAGCAGGTGACCCTGTACGTGCGGCCGTCGCTGTGGGGAGTGTGGGCGTTCTACGAGATGAGCGAGGACGAGCGCCGGGAGATGATCGCGGCGAACCCGCTGATCAACGCGATGGCCCAGGCCGCGGCCAAACAGCAGCAGGGCAGGCACTCGGGTCCGACCACGATCGGGATGACCATCCCGCAGCCCGGGCAGGGTTTCCCCGGCCAGTAAACACCTTGCTCCCCCGGCTGGACTCGAACCAGCAACCCTTCGGTTAACAGCCGAATGCTCTGCCAATTGAGCTACAGGGGACGGCTCGGTCGCGTCGGGCCGGTGGCACCGCGCGGCCGAGGGATGACTCTAGCCTACCGGGGGCGGTTCATGCCAAGGCCGCCGCGGATAGGGCAGGATGGGGAGCAGCAGTCGTCAACGGGAGGGGCCCTGTGATCCGGTATCTCGTCGTCATGGGCGTCGGATATGTGTTCGGCACCAAAGCCGGACGTCGCCGCTACGAGCAGATCGTCGGCACCTACCGGGGCATCACCGGCTCGCCGGTGGCCCGTTCGGTGATCGATGCCGGTCGACGCAAGATCGCCGACCGGCTCTCCCCCGACACCCCGATGGTGACCCTCACCGAGATCGAGGACGGGACCACCGTGGTCGGCCCCGAGCCGCAGCGCATCGACTAGACGTCGTCGCCGCTGGCCTGGTCGAGCAGGCTGCGCCGGTAGGCCTCCATCGCGACCAGGTCGCCGAACAGGGCGTGGTATTCGTCGCCGTCCTCGATCGGTGACATGCGCTGAAGCTTGGATTTCACCTCGGCGATCTGGCGCCCCACCCAGACCTCCTGCAGTCGGGCCAGCACCCCGCCGATGTAGCGCGGCAACCGGTCCTCGTCGACCTGGATGGCCTCCACTCCCAGTTCGTTGATCAGGCCCGCGGCGGCCGCCGACCCGGCCTGCTGGCGGACCAGGTCGATCCAGGCCGCGCCGACGGTGCCGCTGCTCGTCCCGCCGGCGGCTTCCACGGCCGCGCGCACCGCGGCGTAGCCGGGGTGGGTGAAGCTCTCCACACTGAGGGTGTCGAAGACCGGCCCGGCCAGCGCCGGGTACTGCAGCGCCGATTTGAGCGCCTCCCGCTGCGGCCACAGCGTCGGGTCGCGGGGGTCGGGGCGGACCGGCCGGTCCTCCGGTGGCGCGTCGGCGGGCCGGGAGCGCGGCCGGCCCGAGCGCGGTGACTTGGCCTGCTCGCGCACCCGCCCGATGACCTGGGCGACGTCGTCCCAGCCCACCCAGCCGGCCAGTTGCCGGGCGTACTCGTCGCGCAGCGTGGAGTCCTTGATCTGGGCGACCATCGGCACGCAGCGCCGCAGCGCGGCCACCCGGCCCTCCGCGGTGTCGAGGTTCATCTCGGCCAGCGCGGTGCGGATCGCGAACTCGAACAGCGGGGCGCGGCGGGCCACCAGATCGCGCAGCGCGGTGTCGCCGTGCGCCAGCCGCAGGTCGCAGGGGTCCATGTTGTCGTCGGCGACGGCGACGAAGGACTGCCCGGCCAGGTTCTGGTCGCCGTCGAGGGCCTTGAGCGCGGCGGCTTTACCCGCTTCGTCGCCGTCGAAGACGTAGATCAGCTCACCGCGGAAGAAGTTGTCGTCCATCATCAGCCTGCGCAGCATCGACAGGTGCTCGTCGCCGAACGCGGTGCCGCAGGAGGCGACCGCGGTGCCCACCCCGGACAGGTGCATCGCCATCACGTCGGTGTAGCCCTCCACCACCACCGCCTGATGGGTTTTGGCGATGTCGCGTTTGGCCAGGTCGATCCCGAACAGCACGTGCGATTTCTTGTACAGCACGGTCTCGGGGGTGTTGACGTACTTGGCCTGGATCGGGTCGTCGTCGAAGATGCGGCGCGCGCCGAACCCGATCACCTCGCCGGCCGTGGACCGGATCGGCCACAGCAGCCGGCGGTGGAACCGGTCCATCGGCCCGCGTCTGCCCTCCCGGGACAGCCCGGCGGCCTCGAGTTCCTTGAACTCGAACCCCTTGCGCTGCAGGTGCCGGGTGAGGGTGTCCCAGCCCGAGGGCGCGTAGCCGCAGCCGAACCGCTGTGCGGCGACGGCGTCGAAGTTGCGGTCGGTCAGATACCGGCGGGCCGGTGCGGCCTCCTCCGAGCCCAGCGCCGCGGCGTAGAACTCCTGGGCGGCGGTGGTGGCGGCGACCAGCCTGCTGCGCGAGCCGCGGTCGCGCTGCACCCGACTGGTAGCCCCGGTGTAGGTGATCGTGTAGCCGATCCGGTCGGCCAGCAACTCCACCGATTCGACGAAGCTGACGTGTTCGATCTTCTGGATGAAGGCGTAAACGTCGCCGCCCTCACCGCAGCCGAAGCAGTGGAAGTGGCCGTGGTTGGGCCGGACGTGGAACGACGGCGTCTTCTCATCGTGGAACGGGCACAGCCCCTTCATCGAGTCGGCGCCCGCACGGCGCAGCTGCACGTAGTCGCCGACCACGTCGTCGATGCGGATCTTGTCACGGATGGCGGCGATATCACGATCGGAGATGCGGCCGGCCACAGCGTCAGTCTAGGCGGCGGCGCCGCGGCGCGGTGTTCGCCGGCCCGCGGTCGCGACGCTCATCCGATCTCGGCGGCGATGCGCTCCAGTCGGCCCTCGGTGTAGGACGCGATCTGGTCGACGATCACCCGCAGCCGGGCCGCATCGTCGGCTGCGGCGGTGAAGGCCGGGACGAACAGCGGCTCCAGTGTGCGCGGTGCACTCGCGAGCATCCAGTCGGCGACCGCAGCGATCCGGGCGCGCTGTTCGGCCTGGATGGCCAGGTGCCCGGAGTCGGACATGATGAACTGCACCGCAAGAGTTTTCAGTACCGCGACCTCGGCGCGGACCAGGTCGGGGACGTGCAGGTCGGCGTCGTAGCGGACGAGTGGGCCGTACCCGGCCGCCTCGTGGGTGGCGGCGATCGCCGCCGACGCGAACCGCCCGACCAGTTCGCTGGTGAGTCGTTTGAGGGCGACCGAGGCCGCCAGCGTGCCGTCGTAGTCGTCCACCGCGGTGACGATCGGCAGGCCCGAGAGCCGCTCGGCGGCGGCAAGCAGATCCTCGGCGCGGACCTGGGCGAACTGGCTCTCCCCCAGCCGGGCGAGGGTGTCCGCGGCGTCCGGGTCGGCGAGCACCCGCAGGTCGATGCGCCCGGAGATGACGCCGTCCTCCACGTCGTGCACCGAATAGGCGACGTCGTCGGCCCAGTCCATCACCTGCGCCTCCAGACAGGCCCGCTCGGCGGGAGCGCCGTCGCGGATCCAGGCGGCGGTGTCGATGTCGTCGTCGTAGAACCCGAACTTGGTCCGTCCGGCACTGCGCGGCCACGGGTATTTGGTGACCGCGTCCAGCGCGGCGCGGGTGAGGTTGAGCCCCGCGCTGCGGCCGTGCCGGTCAAGCACTTTGGGTTCCAGACTGGTGAGGATGCGGATGTTCTGCGCGTTGCCCTCGAACCCGCCGCAATCGGCCGCCAGTTGGTTGAGGGCCCGCTCGCCGTTGTGCCCGTAGGGCGGGTGGCCGATATCGTGCGCCAACCCGGCAAGGTCGACCAGGTCGGGATCGCAGCCCAACCCGATCGCCATCCCCCGCCCGATCTGGGCGACCTCCAGAGAGTGCGTCAACCGGGTACGCGGTGTCTCACTCTGCCGCGGGCCGACCACCTGGGTCTTGTCCGCCAACCGGCGCAGGGCGGCGCTGTGCAGCACCCGGGCCCGGTCGCGGGCGAAGTCGGTGCGGTGCTGCGCATCGCTTCCGGGCAGGCCGGCGGTCTTCGCGCTCTCGACCACCTGCCGCAGCCGGTCCGCCGCCCGGTAGGGGTCCCGCTGTTCTGTAGTCACTGCCGCATAGTCTGCCAAAGCGGTGGTCATCGGGCAGAACACGGCGGTCGCCCCTGAAATCGACACCTGTGCGGGCCTATCGTGCGGAAATCGGGCCTATGGCGCCGTATCCGTGTCGATCTCAGGGGATATCGCGGTGTCGGCGCGGTCGCGGGACGCCGAACGGCACCGAATGGCGCCGTCGCGATTAAATTGATGGGCATGCGTGTTGCCCGGCTGGTCGGAGCGTTCCTCGCGGTGGCGATCACCGCCCTGGTGGTGGCGCCGGCGACAGGCGCCGAGGCGCCGTTCCGGCTGCCGGGCCAAATCACCGACCGCACCGGTGCGCTGGACCCCGCCGGGCAGGCCGCGGTCCGCGACGCGCTCGACGGGCTCTACCAGCAGCACCGGGTCCGGCTGTGGGTCGTCTACGTCGACGATTTCGCCGGCCGGGCCCCCGAGGCGTGGGGCCGGAGCACGATCGGCGCCAGCGGGCTCGGGGAGCGCGATGCGCTGCTGGCAGTGGCGGTGGCCGATCGCAGCTATGCGTTCCTGGTGTCCGCCGCCGTGCCGCACCTCGGCACGGACACGATCGACCAGCTCCGCCGGGACCGGATCGAACCGGCGCTGCACCGCGACGACTGGGCCGGCGCCGCGGTCGAGGCCGCCGACGGGTTGGGCACCGCCGCGGCGGGCAGCCCGATGAACTGGCGGCCGGTGTTGATCGGGGTGGCCGCCCTGGCCGCCGGCCTGGCGGTGCTGGTCGCGGTGTCGGCCTTCCTGCGGCGACGGCGCAGGCGCGCCGAGGTGGTCGCGGCCGAACGCCTCGACGCCACCGACCCCGCGGCGCTGGCCCCGGTGTCGCTTCCGGTGCTCGAGGAGTTGTCCCGGTCGAAGGTGGTCGGTGTCGACAACGCGGTGCGCACCAGCACCAACGAACTGGAGCTGGCCGTCGAGGAGTTCGGCGAAGCCCGCACCGCACCGTTCACCGCGGCGGTGACGGCCGCGCGGGCCGCCCTCAGCCGCGCGTTCGACGTGCGCACCCAACTCGACGACGCGATCCCGGAAACCCCCGCCCAGCAGCGCGAACTGCTCACCGGGGTGATCGTGGCGGCGGCGCGCGCCGACCGGGAGCTGGAGGCCCAGCGGGCGGCGTTCGAGGCGCTGCGCGACCTGGTGATCAACGCGCCGGACCGGTTGGACGCGCTGACCCGCGCGGTGGTGGAGTTGACCGCCCGCGAACCGGCCGCCGAGGAGCGGCTGGCCCGGTTGCGCACCGAGTTCGCTCCCTCCGCGTTGGCCTCGGTGACCGACAACACCGCGACGGCCCGCAGCCGGGTGTCGTTCGCGGAAACGAACATCGCGCGGGCCCGCCGGCTGGCCGGACAGGCCGTCAGCGGACGGCAAGGCGAACTGGTCGACTGCATCCGGGCCGCGGAGTCCGCACTGGGACAGGCTCGTTCGTTGCTCGACGGTGTCGACAGCGCGGCCGCCGACATTCGACACGCCCGGGCCGCGCTGCCGGACGCAATCGCCGACCTACAGGACGGGATCACCCGCGCCGACACGGCGAAAGCGGGTGCGCATGCCGCTGCGCTGGCTGCGGCGCGCACCGCGGCGGTCAACGCGATCGAGGCCGCGCGGACGGCCACCGACCCGCTCGCCGCGTTCGCCCGGGTGACCGACGCCGACACCGAACTGGACCGGCTTCTCGACGTCGTGGCCCAGGAACGCGCCGCCGCCGAGCGCCTCGCCCGGCGCTGGGAGCAGGCTCTGTTCAACGCCCAGGCCCGGGTGCGCTCGGCATCGGATTTCATCGACACCCGCCGCGGCAGCATCGGGCCGGAGGCGCGCACCAAGCTCGCCGAGGCGCGCCGCGAACTGGAGGCGGCCCGCGGGCAGCACGACACCGACCTGCGCGCGGCGATCGAGCGGGCCGGTCGGGCGGCGTCGGCGGGGGCGCAGGCACAGGTGCTCGCCGGCCGGGACGTGCGCTCGGCGGAACGGCGCTACGCCGCCCGATACGGCCGCGGCGACGACACCGCCGCGCTGGCCGGCGGGATCATCTTCAACTTCCTGACCGGGGCGATGCAGGGCGGCGCCCGGGGCTACCGGTCAGGGTCGCAGTCCGGCGGCTGGCGATCCTCGTCGTTCGGCGGATCGTCGTCGTCGGGCGGCAGTTTCCACGGTGGCGGCGGCCGGTTCTAGCCGCCTCGCGCGCCGGGCGGCCCGGCGCCCTAGCAGCCCTTGAGCCGGGTCGCCAGATAGTCCGAGACGGCGTCGAGCGCGACCCGCTCCTGGCTCATCGAGTCGCGCTCGCGCACGGTGACGGCCTGGTCCTCCAGCGAGTCGAAGTCCACGGTGACGCAGAACGGGGTGCCGATCTCGTCCTGGCGGCGGTAGCGGCGTCCGATCGCACCGGCGTCATCGAATTCGACGTTCCAGGAGCGGCGCAGCTCGGCGGCCAGGTCGCGGGCCTTCGGGCTCAGATCGGCGTGCCGGCTCAGCGGCAACACCGCGGCCTTCACCGGCGCCAGCCGCGGGTCCAGCCGCAGCACCGTGCGCCGGTCCACCCCACCCTTGGCGTTGGGGGCCTCGTCCTCGGCGTAGGCGTCGACCAGGAACGCCATGAACGAGCGGGTCAGCCCGGCTGCCGGCTCGATGACGTACGGCGTGTAGCGGGTGTCGTTGGCCTGGTCGTAGAACGACAGGTCCACCCCGGAGTGCTTGGAATGGGTGGACAGGTCGAAGTCGGTGCGGTTGGCGATGCCCTCCAATTCGCCCCACGGGTTGCCGGAGAAGCCGAACTTGTACTCGATGTCCACGGTGCGCTCGGAGTAGTGCGACAGCTTCTCGGCGGGGTGCTCGAAGAGCCGCAGCTTGTCGGCGTCGATGCCCAGGTCGACGTACCAGGCCAGCCGGGTGTCGATCCAGTACTGGTGCCAGTCACGGGCGGTCGACGGCTCGACGAAGAACTCCATCTCCATCTGCTCGAACTCGCGGGTGCGGAAGATGAAGTTGCCGGGGGTGATCTCGTTGCGGAAGCTCTTGCCGGTCTGGGCGATACCGAACGGCGGCTTCTTGCGCGCGGTGGTGACCACGTTGGCGAAGTTGACGAAGATGCCCTGCGCGGTCTCCGGGCGCAGGTAGTGCAGCCCCTCCTCGGTCTCGATCGGGCCGAGGTGGGTCTTGAGCATCATGTTGAACTCGCGCGGCTCGGTCCAGCGGCCCTTGGTACCGCAGTCCGGGCAGGCGATCTCGCTCATCGGCACGGTGTCGGGGTCCACCGCGCCGCCGTCCTTGGCGGTCTTCTTCTCCGCGAAGGCCTCCTGCATGTGGTCCTGGCGGTGCCGCTTGTGGCAGTTGAGGCATTCCACCAGCGGGTCGTTGAAGACGTCGACGTGCCCGGAGGCGACCCACACCTCACGCGGCAGGATGATCGAGGAGTCCAGGCCGACCACGTCGTCGCGGCCGGTGACGACCGAGCGCCACCACTGCCGTTTGATGTTCTCCTTGAACTCGACGCCGAGCGGGCCGTAGTCCCATGCCGAGCGGGTGCCGCCGTAGATCTCGCCGGACGGGAAGACCAGGCCGCGACGCTTGGCCAGGTTGACGATGGTGTCGATCACGGACGCCACGAGTGGGTGCGCTCCTGTCTGGTGGGGGGTCGGATGGGACGCAACCCGGACAGCCTAGCCACCACACCCGGGTGCGCGTTAAATGCACGTGTGCGCATGAATGGGCTAGGCTAACAGGGAACCATTGTCGATTACGCGGGAGGTCACCGGATGCCGACCACCACCGATCGCCCGCTCGACTCCTCCGCCGACCATCAGCACGACGGCGAACCACTGCCCGCGCCGCCGCCCCGGGAGATCCTGGACGCGGCCGGGGAGCTGCTGCGGGCGTTGGCCGCGCCGGTCCGGATCGCGATCGTGCTGCAGCTGCGCGAATCCCAGCGCTGCGTGCACGAGTTGGTCGACGCCCTGGGGGTGCCGCAGCCGCTGGTGAGCCAGCACCTGCGGATCCTCAAGGCCGCCGACGTGGTGGTCGGAGAACGGTCGGGGCGCGAGGTGCTCTACCGGCTGGCCGACCACCATCTGGCGCACATCGTGATCGATGCGGTCGCCCACGCCGCCGAGGGCCGCGGGTGAGCCGCGTCGGCGGTGTCCGGTCCACCCGGCAGCGCACCGCGATCGCCAAGCTGCTGGACAGCATCGACGACTTCCGGTCGGCCCAGGAGTTGCACGACGAGCTGCGCAGGCGCGGCGAGACCATCGGTTTGACCACCGTGTACCGCACGATGCAGGCGATGGCCGCCGATGGCCTGGTGGACACGCTGCGCACCGACACCGGCGAATCGGTGTACCGGCGCTGCTCGGAGCATCACCACCATCACCTGCTCTGCCGGCACTGCGGATCGACCATCGAGGTCAGCGCCCAGGAGGTGGAATCGTGGGCCGCCGAGGTGGCCGCCGAACACGGGTTCACCAACGTCAGCCACAGCATCGAGATCTTCGGCACCTGTGCCGACTGCCGCTGACCCGGCGAGCGGCGCTAGCCCTGCAGGGACTGGCGGATCTCCACGCCCTTGTCGAGCACCAGCAGCACCATCGTGCACAGGGCGTCGTCGGTGAGACCGCTGCCCGGGAAGTTGTAGCGCAGCATGACGTCGGCGGTCTTGGCGGTGTTGCGGCGCCCACCCGCGGCCTCCGCGGGCTTCTCCACCACGGCGAGCGCGCCCAGCACGGTGCGCTCGCCGTGGTCGGCGACCTTGTCCCGCAGCTTCTTGTTCGCCGGCAGATCCCAGCCCACGATCTGGGTCAACGACACCAGGTCCAGCCCGTCGGTGATGGGCACCACCCGCAGCGATGCCACCGTCCCGTCGTAGCGGACGGTGAGCGCCCCGTCGGATTCGGCGTCGATGGTGAGCACGTCGCCGAGCACGGCGACCAGCCGGTCGGTCAGTGACGCCATCATGCGCTCCCGAACCGGCGGTTGCGGGCCGCGTACTGTTCGCACGCGGCCCACAGGTCACGGCGGTCGTAGTCCGGCCAGAGTTTCTCCTGGAAGATGTACTCGGCGTAGGCGGCCTGCCAGAGCATGAAGTTGCTCGAGCGCTGTTCTCCGGAGGTGCGGATCAGCAGGTCGACGTCGGGGATGTCGGTCCGGTGCAGGTGGCGGGCGATGGTGGCCTCGTTGATCCGGTCCGGGTTGATCTTGCCTGCGGCGGCCTCCCGGGCGATCTCACGGGCCGCCTCGGCGATCTCGGCCCGGCCGCCGTAGTTCACGCAGTAGTTGACGGTGATGACATGGTTTTCCAACGTCATGTTCTCGGCGATCTCGAACTCCTTGATCACGCTGCGCCACATCCGCGGCCGCGACCCGACCCACCGCATCCGCACACCCATCGCGTTGAGGTTCTCCCGGCGGCGACGCACCACCTCCCGGTTGAAACCCATCAGAAAGCGGACCTCTTCGGCGGAACGCTTCCAGTTCTCGGTGGAGAACGCGTAGACGGTCAGGTGCTGGATGCCCATTTCGATCGCACCGCAGGTGATGTCGATCAGCACCGCCTCCCCCATCTTGTGGCCTTCGGTGCGGTGGAGTCCCCGCTGGGTCGCCCAGCGGCCGTTGCCGTCCATCACGATCGCGACGTGCCGCGGGACCTGATCGGCCGGGATCTGCGGGGCGGCGGCCCCGGAGGTGTGCTGCGGGGGGCGGCGCGGCCCGCCGCCGGGAGCGGGGGGCAGCTCGGGGAACACCACCGGCCAGGTCGACGTGTCGGGGAACATCGGGTAGTCGGCGGGGGCCGGGGGCAGTTGCGGGCAGTCCGCGGCCGATTTCGCCGGTTCTGCTCCCCTCGCGCGGTCAGCCGCTCGCCGGGAGCCGACGATCCGGTTCATCACCATGGGCCACATCCTGCCTGACCCGCGCCGTCGACTGGTCGGCAACGCCGTGATCGAGCCGGTGTCCCCGCTCCACCAGCGGTAACGTCCGTAGCTTGCGTTCCAGGTGCCACTGCAAGTGGGCGGCGACCAGCCCGCTGGCATGGCTGCGATGCGCCTGCGGCGCGTCCTGCGCGGCCGCCCAGTCGCCGTCGTGCAGCGCCGACATCAGCTCCAGCACCCCCAGCGGCGGCGTGCTGGATCCGGCCGGTCGGCAGTAGGTGCACACGCTGCCGCCGGCGGCGACATGGAACGCCCGGTGCGGTCCGGGGGTGGCGCAGCGGGCGCATTCGGTCAGCGCCGGCGCCCAGCCGGCGATACCCATGGCCCGCAGCAGGTAGGCGTCGAGCACCAGTTCGCGGGGCCGGTTACCGTCGGCCACCGCCCGCAGGGCCGCCACCGTGAGCCGGTGCAGCGCCGGGGCGGGGGCCCGCTCCTCCCCGGCGAGCCGTTCTGCGGTCTCCAGGACCGCACAGGCGCAGGTGTAGCGCCCGTAGTCGCTGACGATGTCGGTGGCAAACGCGTCGATCGCGGCGACCTGGGTGACGATGTCGAGGTCGCGGCCGGGATAGAGCTGCACGTCGATGTGAGCGAACGGCTCCAGCCGCGCGCCGAATTTGCTGCGGGTGCGCCGCACCCCTTTGGCGACCGCCCGGACCAGCCCGTGGTCGCGGGTGAGCAGGGTGACGATCCGGTCGGCCTCGCCGAGTTTGTGCTGGCGCAACACCACCGCACGATCCCGGTAGAGTCGCATCGCACCAGTGTGGCACCGCGTCACGACAACCCGGCCGAAGCGCGCCGATACAGTCTGTACCGATGAGTAAGCCCGCGGTCGGTTTCCCGACCCTCACCGAACAGCTGTATCGCCTCGCCGGCGGCGAGGTGACCTCGGTTGAGCTGGTGCGGGCCGCACTGGACCGGATCGAGGCGAGCCAGCCCACCCTGAACGCCTTCAAGGTGGTGCTGACCGAGTCGGCTCTGGCCGCGGCGACCGCCGCCGACCGGCGTCGCGCCGCCGGCCAGGATGCGCCGCTGCTCGGGGTGCCGATCGCGGTCAAAGACGACGTCGACGTCGCCGGTGTGCCCACCGCGTTCGGCAGCCAGGGCTATGTACCGCCGGCCGGCGCCGACGCCGAGGTGGTGCGTCGGCTGCGGGAGGCCGGCGCGGTGATCGTCGGTAAGACCAACACCTGCGAGCTGGGCCAGTGGCCGTTCACCAGCGGTCCCGGCTTCGGCTACACCCGCAACCCGTGGTCGCGTGACCGCACCCCGGGCGGCTCGTCGGGCGGGAGCGCGGCCGCGGTGGCCGCCGGACTGGTCACCGCGGCGATCGGCTCGGACGGGGCGGGCAGCGTGCGCATCCCGGCCGCCTGGACCCATCTGGTCGGGATCAAACCGCAGCGCGGCCGCATCTCGACCTGGCCGCTGCCCGAGTCGTTCAACGGCATCACCGTCCACGGGGTGCTCGCCCGCACGGTGGCCGATGCGGCGCTGGTGCTCGACGCGGTCGCGGGCAACGTGGACGCCGAGCTGCACAAGCCGCCGCCGGTGACGGTGTATCCGCCCGGCGGCACGGTCAGCGGGGCGCTGCGGGTGGCGGTGTCGACCCGTTTCCCGTTCACCGGGTTCCGGGCCCGACTGCATCCGGAGATCCGGGCGGCCGTGGAGTCCACCGCGGCGCAACTCGGCCGGCTGGGGCACGGTGTCGTCGCCGCCAACCCGGACTACGGGCTGCGCGCGTCGTGGAATTTCCTGGCCCGTTCGACCGCGGGAGTGATGGACGCCGCCTACCGGCTGGGTGACGGGGTGACCCTGGACCCGCGGACCGAAGCGAACATCAAGATGGGGCGGCTGCTGTCGGAGACGGTGCTGCGGCGTGCCCGAAAGCGGGAGGCCGCGACCCGGCGGCGGATCGGGATGATCTTCCGCAGCGTCGATGTGATCCTGGCGCCGACGACCGCACAGCCGCCGCCACGGGTGGACGCCTTCGACGGTCTGGGCGGCACCCGCACCGACCGCATGATGATCGGCGCCTGCCCGGTGACCTGGCCGTGGAACCTGCTGGGCTGGCCCTCGGTCAACATCCCGGCCGGGTTCACCTCCGACGGCCTGCCGATCGGGGTGCAGCTGATGGGTCCGGCCAACAGTGAGCCCCTGCTGATCTCGTTGGCCGCCGAACTGGAGGCGGTGTCGGGGTGGGCCGGCGAACAACCGGATATCTGGTGGGAGTAGCCCGCAGGGCTCAAAACCCGAGCCGCCCCAATTGTTTGGGGTCCCGCTGCCAGTTCTTGGCGACCTTCACCCGCAGGTCCAGGTACACCTTGGTACCCAGCAGCTTCTCGATCTGACGCCGCGCGGTGGTGCCGACCTCACGCAACCGGGAACCGCCGCGCCCGATGACGATGGCCTTCTGGCTGGTCCTCTCGACGAACAGGATCGCGTGCACGTCGATCAGGTCGTCGCGGTCCGCGCGCGGGTTGACCTCGTCGATCACCACCGCCAGCGAGTGCGGCAGTTCCTCGCGGACCCCTTCGAGGGCCGCCTCCCGAATGAACTCGGCCATCAGTGTTTCTTCGGGCTCGTCGGTGAGTTCACCGTCGGGGTAGAACGCAGGCCCGGCCGGCAGCTGGGCGACCAGCACATCGATGAGCACGTCGATCTGCTCGCCGGCCACCGCCGAGACCGGCACAATCTCGGTGTCGTCGCCGAGCAGGTCGCTGGTGGCCAGGAGTTGTTCGGCCACCTTGTCCCGTCCCACCTTGTCGGTCTTGGTGACCACCCCGACCACGGTGGTCCGCGGGGCGACCGCGCGGATCTGTTCGGCGATCCAGCGGTCGCCCGGCCCGATCTTCTCGTCGGCCGGGATGCACAGCGCGATGACGTCGACCTCGCTGTAGGTGTCGCGGACCAGGTCGTTGAGCCGCTTGCCGAGCAGGGTGCGCGGCCGGTGCAGCCCCGGGGTGTCGACCAGCACGATCTGGAAGTCCTCCCGGTGCACGATCCCGCGGATGGTGTGCCGGGTGGTCTGCGGCCGGTTGGAGGTGATCGCCACCTTCGCGCCCACCAGCGCATTGGTCAGCGTCGATTTGCCGGTGTTGGGACGACCGACCAGGCACACGAACCCCGACCGGAACTCGCTCACAGTGGTTTCCCGGCCCGGTCGGTGACGATGATCGTCGCCTCCGGCGACAGGTCACGGACGGCAAGCACCCCGGCGTCGTCAACGGTGCCGCCGACCAGCACGACGGCCTCCAGCCCGGCGGCGCCGCTGGAGACGGCGGTGGCCACCGCGGTCTGCAGCGCGGTCAGTTCCAGCCCGCTGAGCCGCACCGGTGCGCCGGCGTAGGTCCGCCCGTCGAGATCGCGGACCGCGGCCCCGCTACCGGCCTCGGCACGGGCCATCGCCCCGCGGGCCAGCACCACCAGCTTGGCGTCCTCGGAACCCAGCGGGTCACTCATCGTCATCCTCCGGTTCGATCGGGCTGATCAGCACGGTGCCGACCCGCACCCGGCCGCGGCGGTCGGGGCCCGCCTCGGCGCGCAGCAACAGACCGTTGCAGACCGCTTCGGCGCCCGGCAGCGGCACCCGGCCGAGTTCCAGGCCCAGCAGCCCGCCGACGGTGTCGACGTCCAGGTCGGGGTCGAACTCGATACCGTACAGTTCGCCGAGGTCCTCGATCGGCAGCCGGGCTGAGACCCGGTAGCAGCGGTCGCCGAGTTCTTCGACCGGGGCGATCTCGTCCTGGTCGTACTCGTCGGCGATCTCACCGACGATCTCCTCGAGCACGTCCTCGATGCTGACCAGCCCGGCGATCGCGCCGTACTCATCGACCAGCAGCGCCATGTGGTAGCGGTCACGTTGCATCTCCCGCAGCAGCTCGTCGAGCGGTTTGGAGTCCGGAACGAAGACCGCCGGCCGCATCAACTGGGACACCGTGACGTCCTGCCCACTGTTCGGTGAGTAATACGTCTGGCGGACAAGGTCTTTCAGATAGGCCACGCCGATCACATCGTCGACGTTCTCGCCGATCACCGGGATTCGGGAGTGGCCGCTGCGCACCGCCAGCGAGGTGGCCTGGGCCGCCGATTTACCGTCCTCGATCCAGACCATCTCGGTGCGCGGCACCATCACCTCGCGGGCCGGGGTGTCCCCGAGCTCGAAAACGCTTTGGATCATCCGTCGTTCGTCGTCGGCGACGACACCGCGCTGCTGGGCGAGGTCGACGACCTCGCGCAGTTCGATCTCGGAGGCGAACGGTCCGTTACGCAGACCGCCGCCGGGCGTCAGGGCGTTACCGACGAGCACCAGCAGCCGGCTGATCGGGGTCAGCAGCACCGAGATCACCTGCAGCGGAAGAGCGGCGGTCAGTGAGATCGAGTAGGCGTTCTGCCTGCCGATGGTGCGCGGCCACACTCCGATCAGCACGAAACTGATCACCACCATGACCACCGCCGCGGACAGTCGCCCCCAGTCCCAGCCCAACTCGCCATAGAGGAACGCGACCAACAGCACCGTCGCGGTCACCTCGCAGGTGATCCGTAACAGCACCACCAGGTTGATGTAGCTGGGCCGGTCGGCGACCAGCTTGGTCAGCCGCACCGCGCCCGGCCGTTCGTCACGGACCATCTCGTGGACCCGGGCGATCGACACGGTGCTCATCGCCGCGTCGATGGCGGCGAACAGCCCGCCGGCGACCACCAGAACGATCGCGCCGAGCAGCGGGGCGAAGGTGCTCACGGGCCGTCGAAGTGCCGGGACCCGTCCAGCAGCCGCTGGTCCCGTTCGGCCTGCCGGTCCCGTCGGTAGCCGGCGACCTCGGCGTCGACCCACTCCTCCAGCAGCCGGTTCTGCAGCGCGAACATCTCTTTCTCCTCGGCCGGTTCGGCGTGGTCGTAGCCGAGCAGGTGCAACACACCGTGGACAGTGAGCAGGGCCAGTTCGTGGCCGAGGCTGTGCCCGGCCGTCTCAGCCTGACGGGCGGCGAACTGCGGGCACAACACGATGTCGCCGAGCATGGCCGGGCCGGGTTCGGGCGCGTCGGGGCGCCCGCCCGGCTCGATCTCGTCCATCGGGAAGCTCATCACGTCGGTCGGGCCGGGCAGGTCCATCCACCGCATGTGCAAATCTGCCATGGTGGCGGTGTCGACAAGGACCAGCGAGAGTTCGGCGGCCGGGTTGACGTCCATCTGCTCGATGACGAACTTGGCCACGCTGACCAGCTCGGTCTCGGAGATGTCGAGACCGGACTCGTTGGAGACCTCGATGCTCATCGGTCGGTCACCGCCGGGCGGCCCGGTTGATGCGCAGGCCGGGGCCGGCCGACTCGGCGGTGTGCCGTTCGTAGGCGTCGACGATCTCTGAGACCAGTCGGTGGCGCACCACGTCGGCGCTGGTCAGTTCGCTGAAGTGGATGTCGTCGATGCCGGCGAGCACCTCGGTGGCCGCCCGCAGTCCGGACCGCGCCCCGCCGGGCAGGTCGACCTGGGTGACGTCGCCGGTGACCACGATCTTCGATCCGAACCCCAGCCGGGTGAGGAACATCTTCATCTGTTCGGCGGTGGTGTTCTGCGCCTCGTCGAGGATGATGAAGGCGTCGTTCAGGGTGCGGCCGCGCATGTAGGCCAGCGGCGCCACCTCGATCACCCCGGACGCCATCAGTTTGCCGATCAGCTCCGGGTCCATCATGTCGTGCAGCGCGTCGTAGAGCGGCCGCAGGTACGGGTCGATCTTCTCGCTCAGCGAACCGGGCAGGAACCCGAGGCGTTCGCCGGCCTCCACGGCCGGGCGGGTCAGGATGATCCGGGTGACCTGCTTGTTCTGCAGGGCGTGCACGGCTTTGGCCATCGCCAGGTAGGTCTTGCCGGTGCCGGCCGGGCCGATGCCGAACACGATGGTGTGCTCATCGATGGCGTCGACGTAGCGTTTCTGGTTGAGCGTCTTGGGCCGGATCGTCTTGCCCCGCCGCGACAGGATGTCCAGGCTGAACACCTCGGCGGGTGACTCGTTACCCGCGCCGACCAGCATGGCGACGCTGTGCCGCACGACGTCGGGGGTGAGCGGTTTGCGCCGCGCCACCACCGTGATCAGCTCGGCGATGACCCGTTCGGCCAGCGCCACGTCGGCGGGCTCGCCGGTGATGGTGACGACGTTGCCGCGCACGTGCAGGTCGGCGGTGAGGGCGGCCTCCAACTCGCGGAGGTTCTCGTCGCCGGAGCCCAGCAGGCCCATGACAAGGTCGGGGGGAACGTCGATGCCGCTGCGCACCTGCGGCGATGCGGCCGGGTCGGCGGCGTTGTTCTCACGGAGCGTCAAGAGTGGTCAGTGCCTGCTTTCGGTGCGGTCGGGCGGCGTACTCGGATTCCTCAGTCTACCGCCGAGCGCGACCGCTCCCCAGCTGTGCCGGTCATGCCCAGCGGCCGGTGAGCACGCCGAGCGCGCCCAGCGCGACCGCGGCGGCCGTCGAGGTGCGCAAGACCGTGGGTCCCAGCCGGGTGGCCCGCGCACCCGCCTCGGTCAGCGTGGCCAGTTCCTCCGCGCCGATGCCGCCCTCCGGACCCACCACCAGCAGCACGTCCGGCGCCCGGTCCACCGCTGGTTCGGCGAGCGGGGTGGCCGCGGACTCGTGCAGCACCAGCGCCAGGGTGCCGGTCGCGACCCTTTCGCCGACCAGCCCGGCCAGCTCCGCGGTGCTGAGCGGTCCGTCGACCTGGGGGATGTGTGCCCGGCGGGACTGGCGCGCCGCCGCGCGGGCCACCGCCCGCCACCGCCGCAGCCCCTTGTCGGCGCGGGCGCCGTCCCAGCGGGCCACGCACCGCGCCGCCGACCAGGCGATGAACGCGTCGGCGCCGGCCTCGGTGGCCAGCTCGATCGCCAGTTCGGAGCGATCCGATTTCGGCAGTGCCTGCACGACGGTGACCGGCGGCGACGGCGCGGCCACCGCGCGGCGGTCCAGGACGCGGGCGCGCAGTCCGTCGCGGTCGGCGGATTCCACCACGCAGTGGGCGAGTTCGCCGGCACCGTCGCCGAGCATCAGCTCCTCCCCCGGCCGGATGCGGCGCACCCGGACGGCGTGGAAGCCTTCTTCGCCGTCGACCTCGGCGAGCGCTCCGGGTTGGGGCAGCGCGTCGACGTAGAACAGGCCGAGCACCGCGTCAGCGTCCGCTGAAGGTCTCGCGCAGCCGGCTGAACAGGCCGCCGCCGGCACTGCTGCCGGCGCCGCGGGCGGAGCGCACGTCGGCTACCTCGTGGCCACGGCGTTCTTTGAGTTGGCGGAGCAGTTCGGTGTCGTGGTTGTCGATCCGTTCGGGTACCAGCACCTCGACGTGGGCGTGCAGGTCCCCGCGCACCCCGGAGCGCAGATGCGGCATGCCGTGGCCGCGCAGGGTCAGCACCGCGCCCGGCTGGGTGCCGGCCGGCACGGTGATCTCGGTGGGTCCGTCGAGGATGGCCTCGACGGTGACGCTGGTGCCCAGCGCGGCGTCGACCATCGGCACCGACAGGGTGCAGTGCAGGTCGTCGCCGTCCCGAACGAAGATCTCGTGCGGCTGTTCGTGGACCTCGACGTAGAGGTCGCCTGCGGGCCCACCGCCGGGCCCCACCTCGCCCTGCGCGGCCAACCGCACCCGCATGCCGTCGCCGACCCCGGCGGGGATCTTCACGTTGATCTCCCGGCGGGCGCGCACCCGGCCGTCCCCGGCGCACTGGTGGCAGGGATCGGGGATGACTTCGCCGACACCGCGGCAGGTCGGACAGGGCCGCGAGGTGAGCACCTGTCCGAGCAGGGAGCGCTGCACGCTCTGCACCTCGCCGCGGCCGCCACAGGTGTCGCACGCCATCGGGACGGAGTCGCCGTTGGTGCCCCGGCCCTGGCACCGGTCGCAGAGCACGGCGGTGTCGACGGTGACCTGCTTGGTCACCCCGGTGGCGCAGTCGGCCAGGTCAAGGCGCACCCGCAGCAGCGAGTCGGCGCCGGGCCGGACCCGCCCGACCGGGCCGCGTGACGCGGCACCACCGCCGAAGAACGCCTCGAAGACGTCCCCGAGTCCACCGAACCCGCCGAAGCCGTTGCCACCGCCGCCGTTTTCCAGCGGGTCACCGCCGAGGTCGACGATGCGGCGCTTCTCCGGGTCGGAGAGGACCTCGTAGGCGACGCTGACCTCCTTGAACCGGGCCTGAGCGGCCTCGTCGGGGTTGACGTCGGGGTGCAGTTCGCGCGCCAGCTTGCGGTAGGCGCGTTTGATCTCCGAGTCGCTCGCGTTGCTGCTCACACCGAGCAGTCCGTAGTAGTCGCGTGCCAACGCCTGACCTTTCCCGCGTGGCGCCCGCTACCGGGCGCCCAGTACTTCGCCGATGTACATAGCAACCGCGGCGACACTCGCGATGGTTCCCGGATAGTCCATCCGGGTGGGCCCCAGCACGCCCATCCCCCCGAACACGGTGCCGCTCGGCCCGTAGGCGGTGGAGACCACCGACGTGCCCGCCATCTGTTCGGCTTCGGTTTCGTGGCCGATCCGCACGGTGACCTTGCCGGTCTCCTGCTGGGCCGCCAGCAACCGTAACACCACCACCTGCTCCTCCAGCGCCTCCAGCACCGAGCGCAGCGATCCGCCGAAGTCGGCGGCGTTGCGGGTCAGGTTGGCGGTGCCGCCGAGCACCAGGCGCTCCTCGGCGGGTTCGACCAGCGATTCCAGCAGCACCGTCGCGGAGCGGCCGACGGCGTCGCTGAGGCCGCCGGCCTGGCCTTCGGGCCGCTCGAAGTGGCTGACCAGGTCGGCGACCGCGATCGAGGCGGCGGAAAGCCGCTTGCCTTCCAGGGCCTGGCCGAGCAGGTCACGCAGTTGGGAGAGCTGCTGCTCGTCGATGGTGTCGCCGAGTTCGACGATGCGCTGATCCACCCGGCCGGAGTCGGTGATCACCACCATCAGCAGCCGCGCCGGGGTCAGTGCGATGACCTCGAGGTGGCGCACGGTCGAGGTCGACAGCGTCGGGTACTGCACCACCGCGACCTGCCGGGTCAGCTGGGCGAGCGTGCGTACCGCGCGTCGCAGCACGTCGTCGAGGTCGAGGCCGGATTCCAGAAACGACAGGATCGCGCGGCGTTCGGCCGACGAGAGCGGCTTGACCCCGTCGAGCCGATCCACGAACTCCCGGTACCCCTTGTCGGTGGGCACCCGCCCCGAGCTGGTGTGCGGCTGGGTGATGTAGCCCTCCGCCTCGAGCACCGCCATGTCGTTGCGCACGGTCGCCGAGGAGACGCCCAGATTGTGCCGTTCGACAAGAGCCTTCGACCCGACCGGCTCCTGGGATTGCACGAAGTCGGCGACGATGGCGCGCAGCACATCGAGGCGACGATCGTCGGCGCTTCCCATCGCTGTCTCCACCTCCTTGGTCGGCTCCAGTTTACGGGCCTTGCCAGGGGTTTTTGCCAACCGTTAACAGCGGCGCCGGTCGCCTCGTGCGGGACGGCGACTAGCCTGGGTTCCCATGGCCCGGTCTCATCCTCTGCTTTGTCCCGCTCGGTGTCGATGAGCCGCTCATGATCTTCAAAGGGGTCCGGGACGGCAAGCCTTATCCCGAGCACGGATTGTCCTATCGGGACTGGTCGCAGATCCCGCCGCGGCAGCTGCGCCTCGACGAGCTGGTCACCACGACGACGGTGCTGGCCCTCGACCGGCTGCTGTCGGAGGATTCGACCTTCTACGGCGACCTGTTCCCGCACGCGGTGAAGTGGAAGGGGATCGTCTACCTGGAGGACGGTCTGCACCGTGCGGTTCGCGCCGCATTGCGGAACCGCACGGTGCTGCACGCCCGGTTGTTCGACATGGACGTGCTCGGGCACCACGCGCTGCCGACGGAGGGCTGAGGCGCGCGGTGCGGCTGCCTCAGTTCGGCAGCCGTCCCACGATCGCCTCCACCAGTTCGTCGCCGGCGGCCTGGGAGAGCATCCAGCCGTTCTGGTTGACGAAGGTGACGTTCTTCTCGATCGGCGAGGCCATCTTGGGTCCGGTGACGGTGACGTCCGAGGTGACCGTGTTCTCACCGGCCGCGGTGATGTTGTCGGCGGTGAAGGTCAGCGGCAGCGCGCCGTGGTGACCGGCTTCGCGCAGCTTGTGATTGAACACGTTGGCGCGGTGGTGGTCCAGGCCGCCGGCGACCAGGTCACTCTTCACCTCGTCGGAGACCTGCGGGTCGACGAGGTTGTCGAGGATCCCGGTGAGTTCTTCGGCGGTCGGCAGCGCGGTGGCCGGGTCGGCGGGCTCCGGTGCCGGCGGCGGGTCAAGCGGCAGCGGGGCGTCGAACGCCACGGGCCGCGGCGCGATCGGCGCCTCGGCGACCGCGGGCGCAACCGCGGTGGCACCCAGCACTGCGACGGCGGCCGCACTGGTGGCGAACAGCTTGATCGTCATGTTCCATCTCTTCCGTGTCGGTGAAATCGGTTCCGGTCGTTACCGATACTTAATCACGAGGTGTGTCGCCGTGCGGCGCAGTTGCGTTACGACGGGGGCCGCCACGGCGCTCGCTACGCTCGGGGTCGCACCGTGTACCCGGACGAAAGAGGCTGGCCGTGACCGCTGAACCCGTGCCCGCGCCGGCTTATCCGCCGCAGAGCAGCTACGCGTTCGCACCGGGGGTCACCTGCGTGACGACGCCGGCGGGGGCGGTACTGCTCAACCCGCCGCGCAGCGAGAAATTGTCCCGGCTGCCCACCGAACAGCTCGCCGTGCTCAAAACGTTGAATCTCGGTCCCGCCACGCTGGCGCAGCTGTCGTCTTCGGCCGATCCGGCGACGGTGGGCGCGCTGATCGACCAGCTCCTGGCCGACGGCTGGTTGGCGGTCGATGTCTGCGACGACGACGGGGAGCGCTACCGCGTCGAGCCGTTCGATCGGCCCGTCCCGTCGGTTGCGCCGCGCCAACCGGGGCAGCGGGTCCTCTCGCGGTTCGCGGTGGTGCACCGCGACCGGGACGGGTTCGTGGTGGAGCATCCGCTCGGCTGGTGTGACATCCGCATCGGTGATGCGCGGCTGCTGCCGCTGCTCGATGGCGAGGCGGCTGCGGAGGTGCCCGAGGCGTTGGCCGCCCGGTTCGTCGCCGACCTGAGCAGGGGCGGCTTCCTGGTGGCCGCGGGCGAGACCGAACCCGATTTGGCGACCGCGGGCTGGAGCACACCGGATCTGTGGTTCCACCGGCGCAGCACGCTCGGATCCCGCACGGTGAGCTGGGAGCGGTTCGGTCCCACCAAGTGGGCCAAGGACCGGTTCCCGCAGCCGCCGGCTCGTCGCGAGACCTACCCGGGCGACCCGGTGCGCTTGACCACGCCGGACCTGGCGACCGCCCGAGCCGCTGATCCGCCGCTGACGGCGGTTCTGGAGGACCGGGTGTCCACCCGCGAATTCGACGATGCCGCACCGATCACCGCCGATCAGCTCGCCGAGCTGCTCTACCGCGCCGCCCGGACCCGCGGCAGCCACACCGTCGGGCCCGGCGAAGAGTTGCTGTCGCGGCCGTATCCGTCCGCCGGCGGGGTCTACGAACTCGAGGTGTATCCGGTGGTGCGTCACGTCGCCGGCTTGGCGGCAGGCATGTATCACTACGACTCGTTCGATCACGTGCTGCGGCCGGTCGCCGACGGTGAGTCGAAAGCCGTGCAGCAGTTGCTCAAACCGGCATCGGCGACGCTGGCCGGCGGCGCGCAGCCGCAGGTGTTGCTGGTTGTCGCCGCCCGGGCCGGGCGCCTGTTGTGGACCTATGAACAGATCGGTTATGCGCTGCTGCTCAAGGACGTCGGGGCGCTGATGCAGACCCTCTATCTGGTCGGCACGGCAATGGGGATCGGTGTGTGCGCGCAGGGTTATGCCGACACCGCGAGCTTCGCCGCGGCCACCGGGTCGGCCGAGTTGGCGGAGTCCGCGGTGGGCAGCGTCGTGGTCGGGTCCGCCCGGTGATCATCCGGCGGCCATGACCTCCTCGTCGGTGAGCGCCGCCACCTCCAGGTAGATCCGCGCGACCGCGGGCAGCCGATCCGGGGTGCCGAGGTCGGACTCGCGCTGCCGCAGCCGCGCAGCCAGCCCGGCCACGCTTCGGCCGGCGAACAGGTCGGCGACCACCGCGTGTTCGGTCTGCAACCAGTCGCGCACCCGGGCGATGACGGTGGTCGCCAGTACCGAGTCGCCGCCGAGGGCGAAGAAGTCCCGGGTGACACCGACCGACGGCACGTCCAGCACCTCGGCGACCAGTGCGGCCAGCGCGGCTTCGAGGTCGTCGGCCGGCGGTACCTCGGAAACGGGCTCGGTTTCGGCCGCCAGCAGTACGGTCACCGCGCGCCGGTCGAGTTTTCCGTTGGGGGTCAGCGGCATCCGATCCAACACGACGATCGGGTCGGGAACCATGTAGTCCGGCACCAGTTCGGCGACGGCCGCGGCGATCGCGTCGGTGTCGGTCACACCATCCGCACCGTCGGCCTCGACGGTCACCGCGGCCACCAGCTGCGGTGCGGCCGAGCCGATCACGGTGGCTACGGCGTTGCGGACCCCGGGCCCGGCACGCAGCGCCGTCTCGACCTCACCGAGTTCGACCCGGTAGCCGCGCAACTGGACCTGGTTGTCGGCTCGACCGAGGAATTCCAGCGTGCCGTCCGGCCAGTAGCGGGCCATATCGCCGGTGCGGTACCAGCGCAGCCCGTCGTGCTCGATGAAGCGCTGCGCGGTGCGTTGCGGGTCGTTGCGGTAGCCGGCCGCCACGTTGACCCCGCCGACCCAGAGCTCGCCGGGCACCCAGTCCGGGCAGTCCCGGCCGGCCGGCGAGACCACCCGACAGCAGGTGTTGCGTAACGGTATTCCGAACGGAATCGTCGTCCAATGGTCCGGCGGGTCGCCGGTGACCTCGCAGATGGTGTTGTGGATGGCGGCTTCGGTTGCGCCGCCGAGTCCGGCGAATCGGCAGTCTGGCACTTGGCGGGCCAGTCGCCGGGCCAGGTCGGCACTCACCCAGTCGCCACCGAGTATCACCGCCCGCAGCGAGTCGCCGAGCCGGTCGCCACCGAGTTCGAGCAGCATGTCGAGCAGGCTCGGGACGCAGTTGAGGACCGAGACCCGGTGGGCGCGCAGCAATTCCACCCAGGAGGTAGGTGTGGCACGTTGGACGGTGTCGAGAACCACCACCGAGCCGCCGACTGCGAACATGCCGAATATGTCGTAGACCGACAGGTCGAATTCCAGCGCCGAGAGCGCCAACGTCCGGTCGGCCGAATCGATTCCGAACCAGTCGTTGAGCGCGTCAATGGTGTTCATCGCGCCGCTGTGGTGACACTCCACGCCTTTGGGCTCACCGGTGGAGCCGGACGTGTAGATCACGTAGGCGATCTCGTCGGAGTGCGGTCGCTCCGCACCGGGAAGCGGTGGATGGGTTCGGGCGGCGTCGATGTCGAGCACCGGGAGATCGACGTCCACTCGGGTGGTTGCGTTCGTGAGCACGGCGACGGCGTCGGCGCTGGCGAGGATCTTGTCGCGGCGGGCGGGCGGCTGGTCCACCCCGATCGGCACATAGCTGGCGCCTGCGCTCAATACCGCGAGAACGGCGAGCACCTGGTCGGGTCCTTTGGGCAGGTGCACCGCGACGGTGTCGCCCGCGCGGACCCCGCGGTCGTGCAGCGCAGCGGCGACGGCCAGTGCCTGGTCGGCGAGTTCGCGGTAGGTCCAGTGACCGGCCTCCGCACCCAGCCCCCAGTGCACGGCCGGCGCATCCGGTTGCGTCGCGGCGTGGTCGAAGAACCCGGTGTGCAGGCAGCGGCCGCTCGTCGGGCCGGCGGTGGCGTTGACCGCGGCGCGGGTGCGAGCCTGCTCCGCAGGCAGGTGTACGGCCGCTTCGGCGGCCCAGCCGGCGTCGCCGTCGGCGAGTCGCTGTACCGCGGCGGTGAACCGGGCGAACATCGCGTCGATCAGCCCGGGCGGGAACATCGCGTCACGCACATCCCAGTTCAGCAGCAGACCGCCGCGCACCTCGGTGATCTGGGCATCGAGCAGGACCTGTGGTCCCTGCGAGACGATCCAGACCGGATCGCCGAACGCCTCGAGCACCACGTCGGAGAACAGTTCGCCGAGGTCGAGTGCGCTGGTGAACACGATCGGTGCCAGTACCGGCGCGCCGTGGTGTCGGCCCAGGTCGCGCAGCACATCCAGTCCCGGGTAGCCGCCGTGGGCGGCGCTGTCATACATGCGGTGTTGCAGTTCGCGGGCCCGGTCGGTCACCGCTACCGGCTCGGTGACGTCGACGTCGAGCAGGACTGAGGAGGTGAAGTCGCCGATCACGCGGTCGACGTCGGGGTGCAGCGGTTCGCGTTGGAACAGCGGGATGTTGAGCAGGAAGCGGGGCTGGGCCGACCAGCCGCCGATGGTGTCGGCGAACACCGCGGCCACCGCCATTGCCGGGGTGATGCCGCGGGCGTGCGCGGCCGCGGTGAGCCGCTGTTTCGCTGCCGGCGGCAACCAGTGGTCGCGGCGAACGGTGCGGTGGGCGGCGTTCGGGTCGCCGACCGCCACGATCGGCAGGTCGGGGGCGCCGGGCAGGTCGGCCAACCGACGCTGCCACCATTGCCGGTCGCGCTCCCGGGTGTGCGGGTCGGTGCGCCGTTCGGCCAGATAGCGCCGGTAGGTGTAGCCGGGTGCGGCCGGCGCCGCGCCGCGGTAGCGGTCGGCCAGTTCGGCCACCAGGACCCGGTAGCTGAGGGCGTCGGCGGCCAGCATGTCGACGTCGATGTGCAGCCGCGCGCGGTTGTCGCCGTAGCGGGTCAGCGTGACGTCAAGGACTTCGCCGTCCTCGACGGCCAGCCGCTGGTGGGTCTTGCGGTCGCGCATCTCGGTGAGTACGGCCTCGACGGTGTCGGCCGGCCGGTCGCGCAGGTCGACGGTGTGGAAGACCGGGCGGGTGGGTGCGGGCAGAGTCTGTTGGGTGCCGTCGGGCAGGAATCGGGTGCGCAGCATGGGGTGGTCCGCGATGAGGTCGGCCACGCCGCGTTCGAGGCGGTGCGGGTCGATGCCGTCACCGTCGAATTCGACGTAGAGGTGGGCGGCGACCCCACCGAGGTGTTGTTCGGCGGACCGCCCGATCCAGTAGGCGTGCTGCATGCCGGCCAGCGGGAACGGGGTGGCGTCGTCGGCGGATTCCTCGGGCTTCCCATCGGCCGGCCCGGGGATCGCACCGGTGGTAGTTGCCGGTGTGGCGCCGGCCAGCAGCGCCGCCCAGGCGGCGATGGTCGGGGTGGCGGCCAGTTCGGCGAAGGTGATGGTGACGCCGTGTTTGCGCCAGCCACCGGCCATCGCCATGATGGCGATCGAGTTCAGGCCGGCCTGGATCAGGTCGTCGTCATCAGCCAACACTGTTGGCGCGCAATCCAGTTGCTCAGCGATGGCGCTGCGGATGTCGTCTTTGTTGAGTGGGCTCATGCTGATCTTCCCTCCCGGTCCAGCGCAGCCGCCAGAGCCGCGATGCTGCGCTGCCAGAACGTGGTGAGCACGTCGATGTCCGCGGCGGTGAACAAGGCGTCGCTCCACAGCCAGGTGGCGCTGAGTTGCGGTCCGTCGGGCGTGCCTTGTACAGCGACGCTGAGGTAGACGGCGAACCGCAACGGCAGCTCCGGTTCGGGATCGACGGGCAGCGCCGCCATCTCCGGTCCGGTCAGCACCGACCAGGGCTGGTCGCTGATGCCGGCCAGATCCAGGCGGCCCAGGTAACTGAACATCAGCTGCGGTTCGGGCCGGGCCGCCAGTTCGGAGTCGCCGGTACCGCCGGTGACGTAGCGCAGCAGCCCGTAGTCCAGGCCGTCGTGGGGTAGCTGCCGCAGGTGGTCGCCGACCGCATCGAGCAGCGCGCCGGCCGCCCACGGGTCGCACTGATCGGCGAGGGTCGCGGCCTCCCCGGCGCCCAGCCGGACCGGGTAGGCGCTGGTGAACCAGCCCACCGTGTTGGTGGTGTCGGCGTCCAGAATCGTGTCGGCCCGGCCGTGGCTGTCCAATGCGATGAGAGCGCCGGTGCTCGGGTCCTCGCCGCGATGACGGCGCCAGCTGGCGATCGTCATCGTGGTTGCCGCCAGCAGGAATTCGTGCAGGGTGTCGTCTCGGCCGAGCGCAGCCAGCACCACTTCGGTGCGTTCGGTCGGGGTGACGGTGGTGGTGGGTCGCAGGGTGGCCCAGCGGTCTCGGCCGGGGTCCAACGCCCGGTGCCCCAGCGGCGGATCGGGTGCGGCGAGCTGGTCCAGCCAGTAGTCGCGTTGGGCGACGACGTCGGCGGTGTCGGCTCGTTGCCACATCAGTTGCGACCAGCGTCGGTAGCCGGTGGCTTCCGGCAGGGTCGTCGGGGCTGTGCCGGACTGCAGAAGCTGCCAGGCTTCGGCGAGGTCGGTGGCGATGATGTGCCAGGACACCACGTCGACGACGAGGTGATGGGCGGTGAGCAGCAGTATCTCCTGCTGCCCGGAGAGCCACACGGCGCGCACCATCGCGCCGGCCCGCGGGTCGATCTGGTCGTTGGCGCGACGGGCCGTTGCGGTGATCGTGGCGCCCAGGTCGGCGTTCGGGTCGACCGGCAGCCGGCTGATGAGGTCACCGGCGCGGACGGCGCCCGCTTCCCGGGTGACGAGTCTGGGTCCGTCGGCGGTGTCGACCAGGCTGGAGCGCAGGGCGGGGTGCCCGTCGAGTAGCGCCTGCAGGGTCTGCTGCAGCGTCGACAAGTCGATGTCGCGGGGCAGGCGTACCAGCAGGGTGTTGGTGAAGCGGCGGTAGTGGCCGTACTCGAACAGCCACGACACGATGGGCAGCGGCGGGACGGGCTCGTGGTCGGTTTCTTCTTCGCGGTGGCCGACCGGTCGCGCCGTGGTTGCGGTGTCGATCGCCGCGGCGAGTTGACGGATTGTCGTCGCGCTGAACAGTGTTTTGGGGCTGACGGCCAGCCCATGCCGCTGGGCCTTGCGGACCAGTGCGATCGCCACGATGCTGTCGAGGCCGAAGGCGAACAGGTCGTCGTCGAGGTGCGGGACGACACCGTTGAACTGTTCGGCGACGATCTCCGCGAGTACCCGTTCTGTCTCGGTGCCTGCGACGGCGCCCCCGGTACCGGCGAAGGCGTCTCGCGCCGACGCTTCGAGCGCCGCCGTGTCGATCTTGCCGTTGACGGTGACCGGCAGCTGCGGCAGCGTCAGGATCCGCGCCGGGATCATGTAACCCGGCAGTCGCTCTCGCAGTGCCGCCCGCAGAGCGGGGAGGTCGTCGGCGGGGCCGTCGCCGTGGGCACCGGCTACGAAACCGACCAGCAACGGGCCGGTGTCACGGCTGAGCACCACCACCGCCGCGTCGTGCACGCCCGGCTGGTCGCGCAGCGCTGCTTCCACGTCACCGATCTCGACCCGGTAGCCACGGATCTTGACCTGGCTGTCGCCCCGGCCGAGGTAGGCGTAGCCACCGTTCGGCAGGCGACGGACCAGATCTCCGGTGCGGTACATGCGCCGGCCCGGCCGGTACGGGTCGGCGACGAAGCTCGCCGCAGTCAGGGCGCTCTGCCCGATGTAGCCGCGGGTGAGTTGCCCACCGGCGAGGTACAACTCCCCCACCACACCGGTGGGCACCGGCCGCAGCCACGAATCCAGCACGTAGCCGCCGGTTCCGGTGTTGGCGGTGCCGATCGTCGGTGACGGGAACCGGTCCACCGGCGCCACGACGGCCTCGACCGTGGTCTCGGTGGGGCCGTAGCAGTTGTAGACCGCCAGCGGCGTCAGTTGCCGCAGTTGACCCCAGAGGGCGGCGTCGATCGCTTCGCCGCCCAGCGCCAACACCGACAGGTTGTGGTCGAGCAGTCCGGCGGCACGCAGTTGGCCGAACATCGACGGCGTGGTGTCGATCATGTCGATGCGGTGTTCGGCGATGCCGGCCACCAGTCGATCGGCGTCGCGCATCGCATCGTCGTCGAACAGGTGGATCGCGTGTCCGTCCAGCAGACCGACCAGCGGTTGCCACGAGGCGTCGAAACCGAACGACCAGGCGTGGGCGATGCGCAGCGGCCGGCCGAGCCGGTCGCGGGCCGGAACGTAGACGCGGTCGCGGTGATCGGCGAAGTAGGACAGCAGTGCAGCGTTGGTGCCGACGACGCCTTTGGGTTCGCCGGTGGAGCCGGAGGTGAAGATGACGTAGCCGGCCTGCTCCCCGTGGCGCAGCACATCCGGTGCGGCAGCGGGCTGATCGGCGATGCGCCGGTCGACGGTTTCGTCACCGAGGGCGAGGACGGGCAGCTCGGTTGACGGTGACTCTGCGCCCGCCACGGTGAGAACCAGGACGGGCCGGGCTTGCCGCAGCATCGCGGCGACGCGTTCGGCGGGCAGCGCGAGGTCGACCGGGAGGTAGGCGCCTCCGGCGGCAAGTACCGCCAGGATGGCGATGACGGTCTGCGGTGACCGCGGCAGCGCGAGGGCGACGACGGTTTCCGGGCCGACGCCGTGTTCGGCGAGTTCGGCGGCGAGACGGGCGGCGTGGTCGTGCAACTCGGCGTAGCTGTAGCGCTCGGTGGCCCCGAATGTCAACGCCGTCGCGTCGGGGGTGGCGGCGGCTTGCTGCGCGAAGGCCTGCCAGACCGTTTCCGTTCCGATCGAATGCGCCTGCCAGTCGGCATGCCCGGCGTGTTCGGCGGCGGTGAGGACGTCCAGCGCATCGGGTCCGGCATCGCCGATGTCGGGCAGTTGCCGAAGTACGGCGAGCAGTCGCTCGCCGATCTCGTCGCCGGGCAGGTGCGGTAGCGCCTCCGGAATGGCTTCGATCACCACGACGAGTTCATCACCGCTGAGGTGGGCCACGACGGTGAGCGGGTAATGGGTGAGGCTCTCCATCTCGATCGGGGTGAAGGTGGCGCCGTCGGGGGTGGTGACGGTTTTCACCGCGTCGCCGATCGGTGCGTTCTCGAAGACGAACATGCTGTCGAACAACGCGCCGCGGCTGTGTGCGCGCTGGATCTCGGTGAGGCTGAGGTAGCCGATATCGCGCATGGCGGAGGTCTGGTGTTGTAGCCGGCGGCACTGGTCGATCACCGAGGCGGTGGCGTCGATCGTGTGGGTGACCGGGACCGTGTTGATGAACAGCCCGACCATGGTCTCGACGCCGCGCAGACGTTCAGGGCGCCCGGAGACCACGGTGCCGAATACCACGTCGCGTCGGGACGTCAATCGACTCAACAGGGCCGTCCAACCGAACATCACGGCGGTGCTCAGCGTCAGTCCCGATTGCGCTGCCCACGACTGCAGACGGGCGGTCGCGGCCCCCTCCAGGAACAGCATCGCCTTCGTCGGAACGGAATTCTCCGGCGCCCCGGTCTCCGCCACTATCAACGGCGCCGGCGTCTTGCTCAGATACTGTTGCCAGGCCCGCGTTGCGGCGTCGGCGTCCTGTTTCGCAAGCCACACGATGTAGTCGCGGTACAGCGGTGGCGACGGCAGGCCGTCCGTCGAACCGCCCGCACGGTAAACGGCCAACATCTCGGTGAAGAACACCGCCAGCGACCAGCCGTCCATCAGGATGTGGTGGACGGTGATGATCAGCCGACGCCGTGTCTCGCCGGGCACCGTGATCAACAAGGCACGCATCGCGGGGCCTTGGGACAAGACGAAAGGGCGGGTCCGTTCTGTCCGGGCGAGCGCGTCAAACCGGCTCGGGTCCGCGCAACGCTCGGTCCACGGTAGTTCGGCCTGCGTGGGAATGATCTGAACCGGGCGCGGGACTTTCTCGTCCCAGAATGCCGCGCGCAGGTTCGGGTGGCGGACCAGCATGGCCGCTGCGCTTTTTCGCAGCAGTTCGACGTCGACCGGTCCGTCGATGTCGATGACGAATTGCATCGTGTAGAGGTCGATGTCGTCGGCGAGGCGGTGCAGCGCGTACAGACCCTCTTGAAGCGGGCTGAGCGCGAGGACGTCCTCGATTTCGGTTGTGGTCCCGGTCTGCGGCATCAGTTCTGCTGCCATGCTGCGGTGAGATCTGACAATGCCTCTGCGCTCAACCCCGAAGCGCTCATCGGCGTGTATTCGGGTTCGGGTTGATCAGAGGCGGGTTCTGCCGGTGCGTCTGTCGAATCCACCGCTGCGGCGAGATCGCCGATGGTCATGCATTCGAACACCATCGCAGGAGTCAGAGCCAGCCCCTGTTTCGCCGCCTGAGCCGACCACTTGATGGCGATGATGCTGTCCCCGCCGAGCGCGAAGAAGTTGTCGTCGCGCTCGACTCCGGTGATCTCGAGGAGTTCCTCCAGGATCGATATCAGTGCCGCCTCGGTCTCGGCTGAACCGGCGACCGCCGGGGCTGGGCTCGGTTCCTCGTTGTGCTCCACAGGTGGCGGCGTGAGCAGGGCGGCCAGAGATTCCGCCGGCAGCACCTCAAGGGTCGATATCGCCGAATCCGGCTCGGTTGCGAAGGCGTCCAACGTTGCACGTAGCGCGTCGGCGATCAAGGTCACCAGGTGCGAATCGAAAAGCTCGGCGTTGGCGACGGTTCGTACGGCGACCTCTCCGGCGGGGGTCACCGCCATCGCAATGTCCAGATCCAGCAGGGAAACATCGAGGTCCAACGGTATGACCTCAACGCTCGTCGTCCCGGAGTCGACGAGCGCGCGGCCGGCGCGCACCCAGTCCTCACCTCGGAAATGCAAGGTGTTTTGGTAGAACGGGTTCCGAAATGCCGACCTGGTCGGTTTGATCGCCTCAACGAGTCGTTCGATCGGTACTTCCTGGTGTGCGAACGCGTCCAGCACGGTGTCACGGCTACGGTCGACGATCTCGCGCAAGGCCGGGTCACCGGTGAGATCGGTGCGCAGTGCAATGACGTTGGCGAACAGCCCCACCAGCTCCGAGGTTGCCTCGTCCACCCGGGCGGCGACCGGGCTACCCACCGCGATGTCTGTACCGGCGCCGAGTTTGTGGAGTAAGGCAGCGACGACGGCTTGGTAGACCATGAACTCGCTCGCACCGGTCGCTCGGGCCAGTTCAAGCAATCCTCGGCGTCTTTCCGCGGGGAGCAGGAAGTGAGCGACCGATTTCTCGTTCTGTCCGTGAGTTCGTCCGCGGGGCCGCTCGGGTGCGATCATCACCTCGTCGGGCAACCCGGCCAGTGCATCGCGCCAGTGCGCGATCTCTCGAGCTCCCCAATCGCTCGGCACGTCGAAAGCCTCGCGCTGCCAACGGGCGTAATCACCGAACTGGACCGGCAGCTCGGCCCAGCGCGGGGCGCGCCCCGCGTGGCGCGCACGGTAGGCCTCGATCAGGTCGTCGACAACGACTTCCAACGACCGGTGGTCTCCCACTATGTGGTGAACGATCGCGACCAAAACGTGAGTCGTTGCGTCGACGGTCAGCAATTCGGCTCGGATCAGCGGTCCGTTTTCAGGGTGTAGAACCTCGCGACGCAGCGTGCTGATGCGCTCATCGATCTCATCCGCCCGGATGTGGTGTTCCGGGAGTTCGATTCGCCACTCCGCGTGCACGACTTGGTAGGGCAGTCCGTCATGCTCGGCGAACGTGGTCCGCAACGCGTCGTGACGCTCGACCACATCGTTGAGCGCGTCGGTGAGCGCGCCCAGATTCAGCGGTCCGTCCATGCGCAGCGCCAACGGAAGGTTGAACGCATCCCGAGGCCCGCCGAGTCGGTGTTGGAACCAGGTGGCGAGCTGCGAGTAAGACAAAGGGTATTCGTTGTGCCGGCCCGCGCCGGTCAGTTCCGGACGAATTGAATCGGCCTCCTGCGGTGCCTCGACCTGGGCCGTGGGAGCCGGCTCTTCGCCGCCGATTTCGTCTAGATCGATGTCGAATTCGGCCCGGAATTGTTCGACCAGCTGACTGGCAAGGCCAGCCGGTGTGGGGGCGTCGAACACGGCGCGGACGGTCAGGTCCACACCGAATTCGGATCTGATCTGCGCAACCAGACGCGCCGCCAGGAGGGAGTGGCCGCCCAATTCGAAGAAGGAGTCCTCCGCTCCGACCGGGCGGTCACTGAACAGCGCACCGAAAATGGCGCACATCCGTGATTCCGTCGGCGTTCTGGGCTCGCGTTGAAGGGTTCCCATCGCCCGGGTCGGTATCGGTAGTGCTTTTTTGTCGAGCTTCCCGTTCACCATCAGCGGGACACTCGGGATCAGCGCGTACGCACTGGGCAGCATGTAGGCGGGCAGCTTTGCAGCCGCGTGGGCGCGCACCTCGTCGAGGGCGATCTCGGCAGCGGGCACGATGTACGCGGCCAACACCGGTCCGTGCTCGCCGTCAACGACCGCGGCAACGCACTGGCGCACGGCGGGATGGGCGCCGACAACGGATTCGACCTCACCGAGTTCGATCCGAAAGCCCCGGATCTTGACCTGGTCGTCGGCGCGTCCGACGAATTCCAACTCCCCCGCGTGATTGCGGAAGACGAGATCGCCGGTGCGATACAGACGTCCCCCGGCGGTGAACGGATCAGCGATGAACCGGGCTGATGTCAGCGCTGGTTGCCGCAGGTAACCGCGGGCCAACTGTTGGCCGCCCAAATACAGTTCACCGGTCACTCCGGCTGGTACGGGTTGCAGCGCCTGATCGAGGACGTAGGTGTGAACATTCCGGTTCGGAATGCCGATCGGCACGGTCGCGTCGCCATACGGCTTGGTGACGGCGTGGTGGGTCGAACACACCACCGCCTCGGTCGGCCCGTAGTGATTTCGCAGCTCGGCGTCGAGCAGCCGGCTGAACCGATCTGCGACCGGGCCGGGCAGAGCTTCGCCGCCGACCGGGATGTGCCGTAGGTTCCGCCATCTGCCGGGGTCGGCGTCGTGCAGCAGCGCGTCGAGCATTGAGGGGACCATGTGCAAGACGGTGACGCCATGCCGATCGACTGTCGCTGCGACGTAGTCGATGTCTGACATCGCGCCGGCTTTCGGCACCACCAGGGTCGCGCCGGTGGTCAAAGGCATGAAGATATCGGCGAGGGACGCGTCGAAACTGACCGACGACGACTGCAGCAGCCTGTCTTCAGCGGTGAGGTTCCATTCGGCGACGAAACCGATGAGGTGGTCGGCGATCGCACGGTGGGCGACGGCGACTCCCTTGGGCTGTCCGGTCGACCCGGAGGTGTAGATGACGTACGCGAGGTTCTCCGGCCGCAGCGGCCGAATGCGGTCCGCGTCGCTCACGTCGGCATCCGAGTGCCGGGCGGCTGCGGTCTCCGCAGCGGCGATGCCCTCCCGGCCGAGGACCATGTGCGGGTCGGTGTCTCCGATGAGGTAGTCGATACGGTCGGCGGGGTACGCCGGGTCGATCGGAAGATAGGCGGCTCCGGACTTCAGCACAGCCAACGCGGCGACCAGGAACTCCACCGAGGTGCCCAGCTGCAATCCGATGATGTTCTCGGCACCGGCGCCGTTGCCGACCAGCCAGCGTGCGAGTCGGTTTGCGCGCCGGTGCAGTTCGGTGTAGGTCAGTTCTTCGTCGTCGGAGACCACGGCGCATCGGTGTGCGTTCTTTGCGGCGACGGTTTCAAGCAGCGAGACCAAGGTGGTCGCCGGCGTCTCGACCAGATCGCCGCGAGACATCGTGAGTAAGGCGGTTCGTTCACCCGCATCGAGCATCTCGGTCTCGGCGAGGCGCCGGGACGGGTCGGCGAGGGCTTCGGTGAGCAACCGCTCGAGGTGCCGGACCAATTGGTCGACGAGACGACTGCTCAGCACCTCGGTTTGGTATTCGAGTTCGAGGAACACACCGTCGGTTTCGGAGACCACCGTCAAGGACAGCGGGACCTCGGTGGTGGCCGGCGCTACGTCCATCTGTTCGGCGTCGATCCCGTCCCATCGGATGCCGTCGACGCTGCCACGCATGCTGAAGCCCAGTGACGCAAGAGCACCCAGCCCGTCGTGGCGAGAGGTCCGGTCCGGATTGACTTCGCGGACCACCACGTCGACTCCCGTTCCCTGGTGGGCGTACCCGTCGCGGCAGGTGTCCCGGACCCGGGCGGCCATGGTTTCAAAGGTGTCGGTGGCACCGGCCGTGATCCGCAACAGCAGGGTGTTGCCGAAGTAGCCGATCGCGCCTTGTGCCCGCGCGGACCGGTTGACCACCGGGACGCCGACGAGGAAGTCGGTCGCACCGGTGTAGCGGCGGATCACTGCCCCGAAGGCCGCCAACAGCACCATGAACGGGGTCGCCGAGTGCTGGCGGGCGAAGTCGCCGACTTGCTCGTAAAGCCGGTCGGGTAAGCGGTGGCGAGTGTGGGCAGCCGTCCGGGAGGGAGATGTCGAGGTTGCGCCCGGGAATTCGACCGGGCCGGGCAGCGACGCCAGGTTGTCACGCCAGTAGCGAATGTCGTTGTCGTGGGTGTCCGGACGTGCACCGAGCACTTCGGCGACCAGATATTGCGGGACGTGCGGGTCCAGTCGGCGGCCGTTGTAGGCGGCGTTGAGGTCGGTGAAGAAGACCGGCCACGATTCGTCGTCCCAACAGATATGGTGCGCGACGATCAGGAACACCGCTTCGTCGGTGGCCAGCCGAACCAGGGTCAGTCGAATCGGCAACTCTGTGGACAGGTCGAACGGGCGACCGAATTCCGTGTGGGTGATCGATTCGATCCGTTGGTTGCGCTCTGATTCGGGAAGTCCGCTGAGGTCGTCGCTTTGCCAGGGCAACTCGACGTGCTCTTTGAATTGTTGGTAGGGAACTCCTTCGGAGTCTGTGCCATATGTCGTGCGCAGGATGGCGTGTCGCGCCAGCACGGCGGACGCCGCGTCGCGAAGCCGGCCTTCGTCTATCGCTCCGCTCAGCCGGTAGCCGACGCCGATGTTCAAGGTCGGGTCGGTAGGGGCCAGTGTTTGCAGAAACCACATTCGCCGCTGACCGCTCGACAGCGGGTAGGGCTGCTCGGCTTCGGCGGCGATGTGTTCGGCTGGTTCGGTGGACGTGATACCGCTCTCCGCGATGCGCTTGCGCATCAACTCCCGTCGACGGTCACGTATCGAGTCGGCGTCGCCCGCCATCTGTGTCTACCCCTCGCGTCCAAGTCGTCTGCATCGCTGGTCGCCGTGTTGCCGTGGCGGCGGTCGTCGTCGCAGCGCGGTGCGAACGTCGTCAGCCGGAGCAACAATCGACTTAGCCTAGGCTATGCTAAGCGCCGCGACCCGAGCCCCGGGGGTCCCCCGGGCTGGCCATTTCGACGGGAAGGCATCGTGTGACCGCCGTACCGGACTTCTCCCAGCGTCGCTCTGCCGTCGATCACGCGGAGTTCGCCGGCGAATTCTCGCTGCGCCCGTTGGATATCGACCGTGACCTCGACCTCATACACGGCTGGATGAATGATCCCGACGTGGCCGAATTCTGGCGAAAGGCCTGGCCACGTGAGCACATCGCCGCCTATCTCCGCGACCAGCAGCAGAGTTCTCACTCCGCCGCCTACGTCGGGGAGTTGTCGGGGGCGCCGATGAGTTACTGGGAGCTCTACCGCGCCGACCTCGACCCGCTGGCCGAGTACTACCCGGCATGCGCGCACGATGCAGGCGTACACCTGCTGATCGGACCGACCCACTGCCGCGGCCGCGGGCTGGCCGAGACGTTGCTGCGATTGGTCTCCGGCTGGCAGTTGGCCGCCGATCCGAAGGCGACTCGGGTGGTCGGCGAGCCCGACGTCCGCAACGAGCGGGTCATCCGCGTTGCGGAGCGCGCGGGGTTCCGTCGTGTCACGACGATCGATCTACCCGACAAGCGTGCCGCCCTGATCATTCGCGAGCGCCCAAGCTAGACGTCCGGCACCGCGACGACCCAACCGACCCGGCCATCGACTTATGTTAGCCTTCGCTAAGTTTTGATCCGGCCGGAAAGAACCGAACGAAAGGTAGCGGTAAATGGCACGCAACCGGGGCTGGGTCCGGCGATTCCACGAACCGCCCTCCGTGAGCTGTCCGCAGTTGCTGATCTTCCCGCATGCCGGCTCCGGGGCGTCCGCCTACCGCGACTTCTCCAAGACCCTCAGCACTGCGTTCGAGGTCCTGATCTTCCAGTACCCGGGTAGGCAGGACCGGGCGGCGGAACCGGCCCTGACATCTCTACCCGAGATCGCCGCCGGTGCATTCGATGAATTCGCGGCATCAGAGCACCGGCGCGACACCCCACTCGCTGCCTTCGGCCACAGCATGGGCGGTCTGGTTGCGTTCGAATTCGTGCGCATCGCCGAAGCGCGCGGGATCCCGGTGCGCCGTCTCAACGTCTCGGCCGCAGTCGCGCCCAGCCGGGTCGCCGCCAAACCACCGCACCCGACGGCCGACGAGGACATCCTCCGCCATCTGGCCGCGCTGGAAGGTACCGGCAGCGCCGTGTTCGCAAGTCCGGAATTGATGCGCATGGCGCTGCCCGCCATCAAGGCCGACTACCGCGCGTTCGACGCCTACGACTGTCCCGAAGACGCAAGAGTTGCCGCACCGGTCCGAGTCCTCGGCGGTGACCAGGACCCGTTCGTCCCGCTCGCCGATCTCTATGGCTGGAACCGCCATTCGGCTTCGGTGGACTTGACAATGTTCAGCGGTGGGCACTTCTACTTCCACGACCACGTCGAGATGGTGAGCAACCTACTGGCCACCGAGGACCGCACCGGGCATCTCGCATGACCGAGGTGGAGTCCGATCCGATCGTTATCGCCGGGATGGCGGTGGAAGCTCCCGGCGGAATCGAGAGTCCGGCAAGCCTGTGGGCTGCACTGACCGAATGCAAAGAGTTGCTCACCCCCTTTCCACGCGACCGTGGCTGGCCCGTCGACGACCTGCTGTCGGTGGGAAGCCGAGAAGGGTGGGGGTCAGCATGCGATGCCGGCGGATTCCTTACTCGGGCCGGTGATTTCGATCCGGCTCTGTTCGGCATCACCCAACGCGAAGCGCTGGTCATGCAGCCTCAGCAACGGGTCGTGATGCGCGTCGCATGGAACGCCCTGGAAAACGCCGGGATCAACCCGACCTCGCTGGACGGCGAGTTCGTCGGATGCTTCGTCGGCATGTCGCCGATGGAATACGGGCCGCGGGTCGCCTTGGCCGACGGGTTCAGCGGACATCGGATCGCCAGCCTGGGCCAGTTGGCCGGCGCTGCGCGGATCTCGCACAGCCTGGGCCTCACCGGGCCATCGATCAGTGTCGACACGGCGTGTGCGTCATCTCTCACCGCTGTCCAAATGGCCGCGTCGTCGGTGGCGTCCGGCGAATGCGAGTGGGCACTCGCCGGCGGTGTGTGCGTCATGGGTTCTCCTGCGGCATTCTACGAATTCGCGCGACTCAACGCACTTTCCAGCGACGGTCATTGCCGCGCTTACTCTGACGACGCGAACGGCACAGTCTGGGGTGAAGCCGCGGGCATGGTGATCATCGAGCGTGAATCACGAGCCCGCAGTTTGGGCCACCCGGTATACGGACGACTTCTCGCCGCCCGCACCAACCACAACGGCAAGGGCAAGCCGATCCTGGTGCCTCGGGTTCGCGCTCAAGAACAAGTCGTGCGCAAAACATTGGACGCCGCGCGGGTCGATCCGGCGGACATCGGGATGATCGAAGGCCACGGGACCGGCACCAAGGCGGGGGATCCCGCTGAGTTGCTCGCTCTGTTCAAGACGTACGGCGCCGCCGGATCCGAGGCCAAAATCGGCTCCATCAAGTCGAACATCGGTCACCCGCAGGCCGCCTCCGGCATCTTGGGGCTGATCAAGTTGCTTTTGGCGGGCCAATACGGCCAGATTCCGCCTACGCTGTTCGCCGACAAACCGACCACCCTGCTCGACTGGGATCTCACTGCGTTACGTCTGGCGACCAAACTCCACGAGTGGCAGCCGCGGAACGGAGTCCGCTACGGAGCCGTGTCCTCGTTCGGTGCGGGCGGTGCGAATGCCCACGCGATCGTCGCCATCCCCGTCGGATCTTAGGAGGGAATTCGTGCCTGCCGCCGTTCAAGTGCTACCCAACGGGGCCACTCCGGTTCCCGTGTCGTCCGACACCGCCGAGTTGCTCCCGCGCGAGTCGGCGGCACTGCTCTCTTACACCATCGACCACCCTTCGGTCGAACCTTCCGACATCGCTCTGATGCTGGCCCGTACCCGCCAGACCCGCCGTTACCGCGCGGTGGTGGCGGCCAACGGTCGCGACGATCTCCTCGAGGGTTTACGTGCCTTGGCCGATCAGCGAGAACACCCGTCGCTGATCCGTTCCACCGAACCGGCAATCGACCGGAAGCTGGCGTTCGTCTTTCCCGGCCAGGGAAGTCAGCGCCCGGGGATGGGACGCATCTTCTACGACTCGGTGTCCGCCTACCGAGCGGAGGCCGATCGCTGCGCCGAAGCGTTCCTCGCCCACACCGGTCGCTCGCCACTGCCCTACCTGCTCGACGGGGACGATCTCGACGACCGCACCGCGGCCGTGGTTCAGCCGGCGCTGTTCACTCAGATGGCGGCACTGGCTGCGATGTGGCAGGACTACGGCGTTACCGCCACGGCGACCATCGGCCACAGTCAAGGCGAGATCGCGGCCGCATATGTGTCCGGAGCGACGAGTTTGGCCGACGCAGCCCGGTTGGTCGACATCCGTGCGCGATTCGTCGATGAGATCGACGGCTCTTCGGATCGTCATCGCTACGCGATGGCGGTCGTCGCGGCCGGACGGGCGGAATGCGAGGAGTTACTCGCCCGGTGTGACGGCTGGGCAGAGATCTCGGTCATCAATGCGCCGGGAATGACCGGGATCTCAGGTCAGCGCCACGCGATACTCGACCTGGTTGATGCGCTTACCGAGCGGGGGACGTTCGCGAAGGTCATCGATGTGCGCTATCCCGCACATACCAGCCTGATGAACCGGTTCGGTGCGAAACTCCGCGAGACGATACGTCAGCAGGTGGGCTCACCAGCGTTCCTCAACAGTGAGACCCCCTGCTATGGCGCCACACTCGGCGGTGCTCTCAGTCCCACCGATGCCGTCGACCAGTACTGGTTCTGGAATCTGCGTAACCCGGTCCGCTTCGACAAAGCCGTACTCGAAGCGGTCTCCCACGGAATCGACATGTTCATCGAACTCGCCGAACACCCCGTGCTTGAGTCAGCGCTTCACCAGAACATCGCGTCGAGCGGCGACCACCGCACCGCGGTCGTTATCGGCACCTCTGTCCGCGACAGTGCCGGACTCGACGAATTCAGTCGTCAACTCGCCCGCTACTCGGTGAGCCAGATCGATCATCGATGGGGGCGCAGGGCGGACGATCCCGACGGAGCGCCACCGCTTCCACTCCCCGATTTCCCCAACACCATCACCAACGACATCCGGCTGTGGCTGCCCTATGAAGAATCGCCTCGACGTGTCGCCGTCGAAAGCGCCTCGGAGGCGGACGATCCGGAGGTGAAGCCAGCGCAACCCGACCACCGGTCGCCCGGGGCTCCGGCAGCAGTTCAGCTGCTGACCGAGAAATGGGTTCCGCTGCCCCAACGGAGGCTGAGCCCGCCGCGCCGCCTGGCGATTCTGGACTACGGTGGCCGATCTTCGGCATTGGTCGACGCCCTGCGCCACGCGGGCGAGAGCATCGGCGCCACGGTCCGCGTCCTGGATTCGTCCGACGATGCGGAATCGGGCAGCGCCAACAGTTACGTGGTTCTGCTCCCCCCCGCGTCGAACCGCGATTTGCCGGCCGTTGCCGACGAGGTTGCTTCATTCTTCGCAAACCGCGACTGGTGGCCGACCGACATCGATGCGGTCACCGAGTGTTGGCTCGTCTCATGGGGTGCCGAAGCGGTTGTCGCCGCCGACCCGGCCCCCGACCCCCTGACCGCAGCGATCAGCGCGGGCTTCCGCAGCATCGGCGCTGAATACCGCCGCACCGCGTTCCGCCACCTCGACCTGCCGGCTCAAACCGATGTCGCTGAGATCGCGACGACTGCGCTGATGGCATTGCACACCAGCGTCGAACCCGAACTCGCAGTGCGCGGTGGCCACCTCTACGGCAAACGAGTGAGCGAGGAGTCTCGCCCCGGCGACGGCTCCAGCGATGGCCCCGGCGACGGCCTCACTACAGGCCCCTTCGAGCATGTCCTGATCACCGGAGGGACGGGCAACCTCGGTCTGGAATTCTGTGAATATCTCGCAGCACGGGGCGCCAGGCGCATCACCTTGGTGAGCCGATCGGGGGACACCGCACCAGTCGCCGACAGAGTCGACGGGATCCGCGCTTCCCGCGGTACCGCCATCGAGATCGTCTCCTGCGACATCGGCGATCCCTCCGCCGTGTCCCTTCTCGCCGAGCGGTGCACGAACGCGCCGGTCGACTTACTGGTGCATGCCGCGGGCAGATACTCCGATTACGACCTGGCCGAGATAACGTCGGCCCGGGCGCGAGACGCCTTGCACGCCAAAGTAGCCGGCCTGGCGCGGGTCCTCGATACCGTTCCCCGCAAGGCGGGATGCCGGGTGCTCCTGTGTTCATCGCTGGCGGCGACGATCGGCGGACGAGGCCAAGCCCTGTACGCGGCCGCCAACCGCACTCTCGACGCGGTTGCACACCGCCTCCGTGCCGACGGCGTGGAGTGCTCCGCGATCCAGTGGGGCCAGTGGACGGTGGCCAATCTTGACGAGGCCGGCATGGCCAAGACGTCGGCTGCCGGACTTTTCCGCATGCAGCCCGCAGATGCGCTGGCAGTGGGAATGACCTTGTCCGGGGAAAACGCGATCGTCGCGGCATTCGACCCGGTCCGAGCGCAATCGGTGCTGGGGACATACGGTTACGGCCCGCTGCTTTCCGAGCTGACACCGGGCCGTGACCGTCCGCGGCCACCACAGCCGGTAGTCGGCGACCTCAAACACCACCTCACCGGCCTGCTCGCCGGCACCATCGGTGTCGAATCAGCCGAAACCATCGACGTCGACACCCCGATGGTGGCACTCGGGCTGGATTCGCTGCAGGCGCTGGAATTCCGGCGTCGGGTCCAAGCCGAGCTCGACCATGACCTGGCCGTCGCCGATCTCCTGGGCGGGGCATCGATCGCCGATGTGCTCACCCAGTTGGGCCGATAGCCCAGCGGGAGTCAGTCGCTCGCCATCGCCTCGCGCAGGCTCTTCGGGCGCAAATCCGTCCAGTGTTCCTCGACGTAGGCCAGCGCCTCAGCGCGTGCCACCGGGCCCAGCACCGAGCGCCACCCCTCCGGGACGGCGGCGAATTCCGGCCACAGGCAGTGCTGCTCCTCGTCGTTGACCAGGACGTGGAACTGGGCATTGTCGTCGTCAAACGGGTTGGTACTCATCGTCTCTCTCCAAGGCGGGCCGAGGCGCGCTGACGTCTGCGCTCAGGATGCGGTCGGACAGCAAACCAAGACAACTCAGGTTGGGAAAGCCCGGGCCCTGGTTCAGCCCGGCGAGGTTGGGCAGGAAGAGCTTCGGTGCCAGGCCTTCCACGGCAAGGTCGTAACCGATGGTGTCTTCCAATGCGGCCGCGGTCAGCGGCCCCCCCAGTCGGTTCTGTATATGTTCGCGGGCCGCAGGGGTGAACAGCGACAGGAACCACAGCGGGTCGGCACCCGAGCCGTCGATGACCAGGTCGAAGCCGTGCAGGCTGTTGTCGTGGCCGGCATCACCGCAGTGCAGCGTGACCCAGATCCGCTCGTCATGGTCGACCAGGTTGATCACCCGCCCACGCAGATGGTGGATGCGCTCGTCCGCAAGCAGTGACTCCTGCACACGCGCGGAGAACACCCCGCGGTCGGTGCGCGAGATGCAGTCCCGGCGTTCGGTCCGGGACAGGCTGCGCCACCGGCCCGGATCGGAGAACAGCGAGTTCTCGAAGAACCCCTCCCCGCGGGTGTACAGGGTGGGCTGCGGCGAGATCGCCGTGACCGAGCAGACCCGGTGGTGGAACAGCTCGTTGAGGATCGACGCGGCAGTCTCCCCACCGCCGATCACCGCGACGCTGTCGACGCTGATCCGCTCCGGCGCCGCGGCGCGCTGCCAGAACTCGGCGATCGACAGCACCCGGGGGTTACCGGTGAGCATCGAATGCCGGGACTGCCCCGGCCCGGTGATCAGCAGTGCGTCGGCGCTCAATTGGGAGGTACGGGTGCGCAACTGCCAGCGTGACCCGTCGACGTCGGCCGCCACGAGTTCGCCGCGCACCACGTTGAGCCCCGCCGTGGTGGCAACCCAGCGCAGATACCGCGCCCACGCCTCGTGGCTGGGTGCGGGCCGGCCGCGGTCGACCCAGCCGACGAACTGGTCGGTGGCTATCAGATAGGACTGCCAACTCCACTGCATCAGCCGGGCGTCGAGCTCGGCGTCGCGGCCGGGCACCAACGCAGACCGGTAGGGGAAACCGATGTCCTTCTCCGGGCTGGTCCCCAGACGCTGGCGGCCATCGGTCCAGCCGCCCTCGGGGCGCCAGTTGGCCGCCACCCCGGTGCGTTCGATGGCGACCACATCGATGGTCGCGACGCCCATCTGGCGCAGAATCGCGGCCTTGGCCGCCACCGCGATCGCTTTGACCCCGGCGCCCACCACCGCGAGCGTGCCGCTCACCGCCCGGCGGTCCCGCCGTCGAGAGTCTCGCTCACCTTCACCCTCCGTAGTTAGCGCAGGCTGCCCTAATTTTCTGTACGCTACACGATGCCCGGCCGCCAGCCCACCACACCCCGAGGAGGTCCGCCGTGTCGACGCCAGGCTCCGGATCCGTCGCCGCACCAGCGGTGATACCCGGGTTCGTACCGTTCGCCGCACCGCGCGCCGCCCGCTACCGGGCCGCGGGATATTGGACCGGTCAGCGGCTCGACTCGCTGCTGCGCCGGGCCGCGACGAGCTGGCCCGACCGTGTCGCGGTCGCCGGGGCGGGTGACACCCACACCTACGGCGAACTGGACCGCAGGGTGGACCAGGTCGCCGGCGGGTTCAGCGCTCTCGGCATCGGCCCGGGAGACCGGATCCTGCTGCAGCTGCCCAACTCGTCGCGTTTCGCGGTGACACTGTTCGCCCTACTGCGCGCCGGGGCCATCCCGGTGCTCTGCCTTCCCGCCCACCGAGAGGCCGAACTGGCCCACTTCGCCGAACGCAGCGGAGCCGTCGGACTCGTGATCGCCGACGAAATCGGCGGCTTCGACCCGCGCTCCACCGCCGGCCGACTGCGCTCCGATCTCCCGCACCTACGCCACGTTTTGGTCGACGGCGAGCCCGGACCGTTCCGGTCGCTGGCCGACCTGCCGACCGCGGCCGCACCGGTGGTGACCACACCGACCGACGCCCCGGCTCTGCTGTTGACCTCCGGCGGCACGACCGGACTGCCCAAACTGATCCCGCGCACCCACGACGACTACGTCTACAACGCCACCGCCAGCGCCGCCCTGTGCGGCCTGACCGCCGAGGACGTCTACTTGGTGGCGTTGCCGGCCGCGCACAACTTCCCGCTGGCCTGCCCGGGGCTGCTCGGGGCGGTCGCGGTCGGCGCCACCACCGTGTTCACCGCCGACCCCAGCCCGGAGGCCGCGTTCGACGCGATCTCGCGCCACCGGGTCACCGTCACCGCACTGGTGCCGGAGTTGGCGAACCTGTGGGCCCAGGCCTGCGCCTGGGAGCCGGTCACCCCCGATTCGCTGCGGCTGCTGCAGGTGGGTGGCGCCAAACTCGGCGCCGAGGACGCCCGCCGGATCCGCGCGTCCCTCACCCCGGGCCTGCAGCAGGTCTTCGGAATGGCCGAGGGACTGCTCAACTTCACCCGCCTGGACGATCCCGACGAGGTCCTCGAGTGCACCCAGGGCAGACCGCTGTGCGCCGACGACGAATTACGGATCGTCGACGACACCGGTACCGAGGTGGCTCCCGGCGAAGAGGGCGAGTTGCTGGCCCGCGGCCCTTACACGCTCAACGGCTACTTTGCCGAACCGGATGTGAACGGGGCGTCTTTCACCGGCGACGGGTTCTTTCGCACCGGGGACCGGGTCCGACGCCGCGCGGACGGCAACCTCGAGGTCACCGGGCGGGTCAAAGACGTCATCCTGCGCGGCGGGGAGACGGTGCCCGCCCTGGCCGTCGAAGAGCATCTGTTGGCCCATCCGGCGGTCCGCGCGGTCGCAGTCGTGGGCCTGCCGGATCCGAAGCTCGGCGAGAAAGTCTGCGCCGCAGTCGTCTTAGCCAGCGCATCGCCGACCCTCGCCGACCTCAACGGCCACCTGGCCGAGCGGGGCACCGCCACCCACCTCCGCCTCGACGCGGTGGCGGCGCTACCGAGCCTGCCGATGACCGCCGTCGGCAAGGTCGACAAGAAGACGCTGGTCCACCGGCTGACACGACCCGACACACCGAATTCTGCCATTGACTAATGTCACCATTTGTCGTTGACTGACGGGGTGTGGTTCTGGCGATCCCCGCAACGCAGCAAGGGCGCATCGGCGGTGGTGACCGGCGCCGGTAGCGGGATCGGGGCGGCCTTCGCCACCGAACTCGCCCGGCGCGGCGGCGCCGTGGTGTGCAGCGATATCGACGACGATGCCGCCGGGCGCACCGTCGAGGCGATCACCGCCGCGGGCGGTTCGGCCACCGCGGTGCACTGCGACGTGTCCCGACTCGCCGACGTGGAGAACCTGGCCGCCGCCGCCCAGGACTGGTTCGGCCATGCCCCCACCTTGGTCATCAACAACGCCGGAGTCGGCGCGGGCGGCACCCCGATCGGCGAGATGTCCATCGAGGACTGGAATTGGACGCTGGGCGTCAACCTGTGGGGCCCGATCCACGGCTGCCACGTCTTCGCACCGATCCTGCGCGCCGCCGGCGACAGCACGCCGCCGCGCGGGATCATCAACGTCGCCTCCGCCGCCTCGTTCGGCGCCGCACCCGGCATGTCCGCCTACAACGTCAGCAAAGCCGGCGTTCTGTCGCTGTCGGAGACGCTGGCCGCCGAGTTGTCCGGCACCGGCATCGGGGTCACCGTGCTGTGCCCGACCTTCGTCAAGACCAACATCGTCGAAGCTGGCCGGATCACCGAACACTCCACCGAACTGGCCGACCGGTTGATGCGCTGGACCGGCTTCTCCGCCGCCAGCGTGGCGCGCACCTGCCTGAACACCCATGACCGCGGCGGCCTGTACTGCATGCCGCAGCTGGAAGCCAAGATCGGCTGGAGCGTCAAGCGCTTCGCTCCCGAGACGTACACCAGGGCAATCGGTCTGGCCTCCCGCGCCGGGCCGCACTGAGGCAAGGAGATCCGCCATGGACATGGACGTCATGCTCACCAAGATCAAGGACCGGCAGTGGGCGCTGGCCGACATCGACTGGGACGCGCCGGGCGCTGAACTGATCCGGCCTGAGATGAAACCGAAACTCAAGGCGTTCATGGCCGATCTGTGCTGGATCGAGAACATCGGCGCCCGCGGTTTCGCCGCCATGGCCCGCAAGGCGCCCACCCCCACCCTGGCCGAGATCTACCGCTACTTCCACGCCGAGGAACAGCGCCACGCCAACGCCGAACTGGCCCTGATGAAGCGCTGGGGCATGCTCGACAACGACGAGATGCCCGAACCCAACGTCAACATTCGGTTGGCGATGCAGTGGCTCGACGACTACGCCGACGGGATGCCGCTGTCGGTACTGGGCACCGTGATCCCGATGCTGGAGGTGGCGCTGGACGGCGCACTCCTTCGGTTCCTGCTCGACGAGGTCGACGACCCGATCTGCCACCAGGTCTTCGAGAAGATCAACAACGACGAATCCCGCCACATCGCCGTGGATTTCGCGGTACTTGAGCTGATCGGACACGCCAAGGCACGCAAACTGGCGATCGAGTTCGTCGGCAACATCGCATCCCCCGGGGTGATCGTCGGCGCGCTGATGGCGGTGCCGCTGTTCAGCCGGGTGCGCAACGAGGTGATCGGGATGGGGCTGGATCCGCAGAAGCTCTACACGGCGCTGATGCGGTTCCAACAGTTCGGCGACCGCGGCGAACGCACCCGAACAGTGCCGGCCTATCAGCTGATCAGGGGCTACGCGAAGATGTTCGCCAACCCCGACAGCCCCTACCACCTGCTGGCCAACCCGCTGGTGCACCTCTCGGAGTTCTACCCGAAGCGACTGCTGCGGCCGATCCCGAGCTGGTTCAAGGAACTGACCCACGAGCCGGCGGCCTGATCGTGGCCCGCGCGCACGTCCACGAGACACTGATCGTCGGGGCCGGGTTCAGCGGCATCGGCGCGGCCATCAAACTCGCCGAGGCCGGTGTCCACGACGTCACGATCCTCGAGCGCAGCGACCGGGTCGGCGGCACCTGGCGCGACACCCGCTATCCCGGCGCCGCCTGCGACATCCCGTCACTGCTGTACTCGTTCTCCTTCGTTCCCAACCCGCGCTGGTCGCGGGCCTACTCCCCCGCCGAGGAGATCTGCGCCCACATCGAGGCGATGGCCGACCGTTTCGACGTGACCCGCCAGATCCACTTCGGCCACGAAGTGACCGGCCTGTCCTTCGATGCGGCCGCCGGGGTCTGGACCGCCGCCGTCACGACGCCGTCGGGGCGCAGGCGGGTCCGCGCCCGCACCGTCGTGCTGGCCTCCGGGCCGCTGTCCAACGCGGACTTTCCCGCAATCCGTGGTCTGGACCGCTACGAAGGCCACAAGATCCACAGCGCCCGATGGGATTCCGCCTACGATTTCACCGGCAAGCGGGTCGCGGTGATCGGCACCGGAGCCAGTGCGGTGCAGATCATTCCGGAGCTGGTCAAGAAGGCGGAGTTCGTCAAGGTCTTCCAGCGCACCCCCGGCTGGGTGCTGCCGCGCCTGGATGTGCCGATGCCGCCCCCGGTGCAGAAACTGTTCGCCACCGTGCCGGGCGCCCAACAAATCGCCCGCCAGGCGCTGTTCTGGGGGCACGAGGCCAGCGCGACCGCCCTGGTGTGGGACACCCCACTGAGTGGGCTGGTGGCCCAGCTGGGCCGCACCCACCTGCGGCTGACCGTCAAGGACCCCTGGCTGCGGCGGCAGCTCACCCCGTCGTTCACACCGGGATGCAAGCGGATGCTGCTGTCCAGCGACTACTACCCGGCGCTGCAGCGCGACAACTGCAAACTCATCGACTGGCCGATCGCGACCCTCAGCCCCGCCGGGATCCGCACCAGCGACGGGGTGGAGCACCACCTCGACGCGATCGTGTTCGCCACCGGCTACCAGGTCCAGCTGACCGGGCCGCCGTTCCCGGTGACCGGGCTCGACGGGCGGTCGCTGGCCGAGGAGTGGGCGCATGCGGGTCAGGCTTACAAGAGCATCCAGGCGCACGGCTACCCCAACCTGTTCTTCATGACCGGGCCGAACTCCGGGCCCGGCCACAATTCGCTGCTGGTCTACGTCGAAGGCCAACTGGACTACGCGACGCGGGCCATCACCACGATCCTGCGTAAGGATCTGCGTTACCTCGACGTCCGTGCGGAGGTCCAACAGCGGCACAACGCGCGCCTGCAGCGCCGGTTGACCAGGACCACGTGGATGACCGGGTGCCGTAGCTGGTATCTGACCGAGGACGGCTACAATGCCGCGATGTATCCGGGTTTCGCCACCCAGTATCTTCGACAGATGCGCAGTTTCCGGTTGGCCGACTACCACGCGATCCCGCAGCGGGACGCGGTCGTCGCGACCGCCTGATGGCTACCGAGCGACGACCCGAGGCAGGCACCATCGCCGGTGTCCTGGCCAACCTGCGACGCGCCCCGCAGCGGGTGCGGCGACAATCCCGCGACGTCATCGAGGCCGCGGTGTCGCAGCTCTTCGACGCGGCGGTGCGCCAACCGGTCTCGGCCGACTCCGGGGAGTATCGGATCGACGATCTGGCCCGCCGGTCGGGCACCACCACGCGCAACATCCGTGTCTACCGCGACCGGGGACTGCTTCCGCCGCCGCGCCGAGTCGGGCGGGTGGCGCTCTACAACGACACGCACCTGACCCGGCTGCGGCTGATCACCTCGATGCTCGACCGAGGCTACAACATCGCCCACGTCAAGGAGATGCTCAACGCCTGGGAGAACGGCAAAGACCTCGCCGATGTGTTGGGTCTGGAGACCGCGATCGCCGGATCGTGGACCACCGAGCGCCCGGAGACGATGCCACTCGACCGGGTCACCGACCTCCTCGGCGGCTCGGCGGGACTGGACCGACTGGTGGAGTTGGGAGTGCTCCGCATCGACGGGGACACCGCAACCGTCGCCCGGCCCAGGTTGATCGAGGCGTTCAGCGAGATCCACCGCTACGGTGTCCCCCTCGACACGCTGATCGAGTTGCACGCGCAGACGCTGCCGCACATCGACGCGATCAGCGACATGCTGGTGCGCGCGGGCGCCGAGCACGTCATCGACCACATCAAGCCGGGCGAACCACTTCCGGCCGACACCGAGATCGCTGCCCTGATCACCATGCTGGTGCGGTTCCGCACCCAGGCGGTCGCCTCGGTCACCGCCACGCTGGCGTCCTCGATCGAATCGACGATCGAGGCGATGGTGGGTAACCTGCTCTCCGACTACTTGGCCAATTCTCCTGCCGCCGAGGCGAACTAGGTCGTCAGCGGCACCAGGTACGGTGCGACGGTCGCCAGCTTCTCCCGGGTCTCCTCGAACTCCCGCTCCGGGCGCGAATCGGCGATGATGCCCGCACCGGCCCGCAGCCAGGTGCGGCCATCCCGCTCGTAGGCAGCACGCAGGGTCAGCGCCGCGTCCAGGCCGCCGTCGGCGTCGAACATCACCACCGCCCCCGAGTACAGTCCGCGCGCCGAGTCGTCCAACCGCATGATGGCCTCGACCGCGTCCCCCTTCGGGATGCCGGAGGCGGTGACCGCGGGGAAGAACGCCTCCAGCGCGTCCATCCGGGTGCGCGACGGATCCAGTTCGGCACGCACGGTGGAGCCGAGGTGCTGCACGCTGCCGCGTTCGCGCACCGTCATGAAGTCGGTGACCGCTGCGGAGCCCGGCCGGGCGACCTCGTTCATCTCGGCGATCGAGGTCCGCACCGAGATGGCGTGCTCGACGATCTCCTTGGCGTTGGATTCCAGCTCCGCACGAGCGCGGCGGTCGTCGGCCGCACCTCGCCCCAGCGCTCGGGTACCTGCCAACGGTTCGGTGAGGACCACGCCGCCCGGCCGGACCGCGGCGACCAGTTCGGGGCTGTAGCCGACCGCTCTGGTGCCGCCCAGCCGCAACAGGAAGGAGCGTGCCGGAGTGTTGTTGCGGCGCGCCAGCCGGTAGGTGGCCGGAAAGTCCAGCGCGAACGGCACGTCAACGCTGCGGGAGACGATGACCTTCTCGTAACGGCCCGCGGCGATCTCGTCGATCGCGGTGCGCACCCGGTTGCGGTAGTCGCTGGTGTCGGCGCTGGTGTCCACCGGTGCCGGCGCGGGCACCGCGACCGGGCCCGCGGCGAGGACCTGCCGCAGCATCGCGTCGCAGCGCTCGTCACCGTCGACGACCTCGACCCCGGCGGCGCTGACGACGATCCGGGTGCGCGGCCAGAACACCCGCGCCAGCGGGGTGCCCGGTGCGAGCCGGTCGGCAAGGCCGAACCGGTGGGCGGTGAACTCGAACGCCACCCAGCCGAACGCCGGTCCGGCCTCCAGCAGGAGCCGGTCGACGGCCTCGCCGAGGACCGCGCCGGGCCGGCCGTGCCAGCTCTGCCGGCTCGTCGCGTCGCCGCGGATGATGCGCAGCTCGTCGCTGTCGAGTTCGACCGCCGCGCGCACTCCGAACGCCAGGGTCCAGGTGCCGTCGCGTTCGTAGAGCTGGTAGTCCTCGCCGTCGCGTTCAGGCAGCGCGGCGGCGAGCTCCGCCGCCAGGTCGGCCGGGTCGACTCCGCCCGGAAGCGGGATGGCCGCCGACCCGGCGGCCGGGATCTGAACACCAACCTCGGTCACGGTTAGTAAATGTAGCCTAACCTACCTTCGGCCGGGTTTCCGGGCCCCGCCCGGTGCGTCAGAGCGCCGAGGCGGCCTGGATCAGCTGGGTGGCCGAGGAGCGGGAAAGCTCCCAGCCGCCCTGGTTAACGAAGGTGAGGTTCATCGTGCGGGCGGCCATCTTCGGTCCGGAGACGGTCACGTCCGCGGCAGCGGTCCCGGGCCCGGCCGGGGCGATGTTGTCGACGCTGAACGAGAGCGGCAGCTGCCCCTTACGGGCGGCCTTCTGCAGCTTGCGGTCGGCCACCGTGCCCTCGACACCGCCGATACCGCCCTCGATCAGGTTGCCCTTGCTGGCGAACGGCACCGCCGGGTCGGCCAGGCTGGTCAGCACGCCGGTGAGCTGATCGGCCGTCGGCAGCGCCTCGGCGGGCTCCAACGGCAACGGTGCGCCGAGGGTGGTGAGCTGAACCTGCGGGGCGGGGGCGGTACCGATCACACCGGTCACACCCAGGGCGGCGGCTCCGAGCGCAGCGACGGCGGCAGCACCGGTGGCGAGCGATTTCACGGTCACGTTGGGTCCTTTCGCTGATGTACCGGCGAGGATGTCCGCGCCGACACTGCTGATGTCGCCGGAGCGCCCGGCGGTGTTACATGCCGCCGGTCGGGCCGGCCGACGGGAAGCGCGGGGGACGCTTTTCCCGCAGGGCGGTGTACCCCTCGACCACGTCGGGCCCCAGAAAGGTCAGCATCTCGTAGGCGGCGGACTGTTCGAAGATCGGTCCGGCGGTGCGCAGCCAGCCGTTGAGGGCGCGCTTGGTCAACCGGATCGCCTGCTGCGCGCCGGAGCCGAGGGCGTCGGCGATGCGCAACGCCTCGTCGAGGACCTCGTCGCGGGGCAGCGCCTTGGCCACCATGCCGGCCCGTTCGGCCTCCGCACCGGTGATCATCTCCCCGGTGAGCAGGTGGTAGCGGGCCTTGGCCATGCCGGCCAGCAGCGGCCAGATGATCGCGGCGTGGTCGCCGGCGGCCACCCCGAGTTTGACGTGGCCGTCGCCGATCTTGGCATCCTCCGCGGCGATCGCGATATCGGCCAGCAGGGCCACCACGGTGCCCGCACCGACCGCGACCCCGTTGATCGCCGAGACGATGGGCTTGTCGCAGTTGATCATGTTGTAGACGAGCTCACCCATCTCGGTGAGCATGTGGGAGACCCGCTCGTAGTCGCCGGCCATCCGCTCGACCATGGCCAGATCCCCGCCGGCCGAGAACGCCTTACCGGCACCGGTGATCACCGCGACCCGGGTGGCGGCGTCGTTGGCGACGTCGGTCCAGACCCGGGCGAGTTCGCTGTGCAGTTCCTCGTCGGCGGCGTTGTACTTCTCCGGCCGGTTCATGGTGATCAGCAGGACGCCGTTGTCGCGCCGGTCGAACGTCAACTGCCGGTAGCCGGAGAATCCCACCCGGCCACTGTAGGACACCGCGCTGTACGTCGGCTGGGTTCACAAGACCCGCAGCAGGGCCGCGCGAGCCCGGACGCGCAGACGCTCCCAGGTGGAGTTACGCAGCTTTGCCATGCGAGCACTCATCGCCGCACCGAGATCCTCCAACTGCGCCTCGGTCAGTTTCACCGGCGCCGGCGGCGGGATCAGGTCGCGTTCCTCTTCGTCGGCGTGCGCCTCCAGGACGGTGAGGAAGAACTCCCACTCGGCCTCGTACTGCGGTGCGGTCGCCGGTGTGCGAAGCGCAACGGCCAGCGCGTCGTAGATCTGCCGGTGTTCGGCGTGCGCGATCGCGATGAGTCGACTGGCAGCAGCCATCGCCGGGTAGTAGAGGTCGTCCTCGATGCGCATGTGAATGTCGAACTCCACCAGGAGTTCGTCGAGGACCCGCTGCCGGGCCGCCGAGCCGGCCGGCAACTCTTTGAACCTGTTTCCCAGGTCGCGCAACACGTTGTGGTGGTCGCGCAGGACGTCATAGGCGTTGGTCACTCCGGTGGTCATCGTGTCGCCTCCTCGGGGATGTGGCGAATCGGTGCGGGGTGAACCTCCCGGTTCCGGCCGGAGCCGACCGGATGGGGGGCGCCGTCGCGTAATTCGACGGTTCCGTTGCGCACTCGGGCCTGGTAGCACGGCAATGGCGCCGCCGCCGGCCCCCGAACGACCTCGCCGGTAGCGGTGTCGAACTGTGATCCGTGCCAGGGGCAGACGAGCCGGCCGCGATCGAGCCAACCGTCGCCCATCGGCGCCGCAAGATGTGGGCAGTAGCCGCCCAGCGCGGAGACGGACTCGCCGTTGCGGCACAGCACCAGCCCCACACCGTCGACCTCGACCCGGGTCGGGGCACCGTCGGCCAGATTCGCCATCGCCGCGACCGGCGTCCACTCCGTCAGCCGCAGCCGGGCGCCGGACTGATCCAGCCCGATTCCCGAACCGAACACCAGGGCGCCACCCAGAAATCCGCTGCCGGTGGTGATTCCGTATCCGATCGCGCTGGCCGCGATGCCCCGTAGGTGACGCCCACCGCGCCGGTCGCGCCACGACTGGAGGTAGAGCCCGGTCGCCAGGAGATTCAGCACGCCGTGCACGAGCCCGATCCGGCGGTCCTGCTCATGGGTGTGTTGCCAATCGGCGACGCCGGTGACCGCCGAAGCCAAGTTCGCGACGATCCCGACGCCGAGCGAGCGCCTCGCGAACCGGGAGGCGTCCAGGAGTTCGCTCCTCGGGCGGCCCGGCAACAGGCTCAGCGTGTCGAGCGCCACGGTCGTGCCGATCGCGCCGCTGGTCAGCGATGCCAGCGGTGGATGGACCGGGTGCCCCAGCCACACGCCGTTCAGGATGTTGGCGACCCGATCACGCCGCGCACCGAAGGCGTTGAACACGAAGCTCAACGTGTTCTCCAGGCGGTAACTCGGCCGGTCCAACCGGTGCTGGCGCCCCAGGAACAGCAACACCCGGTTGCCGGCCCGGTGAAACCCGTCCTCGATCCGTCGCGACGACTCACCCATCCGGCACCGACCCTCCGCCATCCGCCCCGAGGCGCACCTCAGGAGTAAATCAACTTATTTATCCGTATTTGCGGTAACAATAACGTCGTAATTCCGCGATAGCGAATTAAAACATCGTGAATAATCTCACCTGCGGAGCTTCGCGCCGCCCCGCCGAACGCGGACAGCTAACCGAGCAGGTCGCGGACCACCCCGTCGGCCAGCAGCCGGCCCCGCGCGGTGAGCACCAGACGTCGGTCCTCGACGACCGCCAGACCTGCCGCCACCGCGGTGTCGGCGCGGGCCCGCTCGGCGGCGTCGAGGCGATCGAGGGCCAGGCCGCGGCGTAGCCGCAGCGCCAACATCACCTCTTCGGTGTGCCTGGTCTCGTCGGTGAGGGTCTCGAAACCGGCGACCGGCAGTCGGCCCCCGTCGAGGGCGTGGGCGTAAGCGTTGGGGTGTTTGACGTTCCACCAGCGCACGTCGCCGACGAAACCGTGCGCGCCGGGCCCGGCGCCCCACCACTGCCCGCCGTCCCAGTAGCCCAGGTTATGCCGGCACTCGCCGCCGGGCCGGGCCCAGTTCGACACCTCGTACCAATGGAATCCGGCGTCGGTGAGCCGCGCGTCGACCAGTTCGTAGCGCGCGGCCAGCACATCGTCGTCGGGTGCGGGAAGCTCGCCGCGGCGGATCCGGCGGGCCAGCGCGGTGCCCTCCTCGACGATCAGCCCATAGGCCGAGACGTGGTCGACCTCGGCCGCGATCGCGGTCTCGACCGACGCGAGCAGATCCTCGTCGGTCTCTCCCGGCGTGCCGTAGATCAGGTCCAGGCTGACGTGATCGAACCCGGCCGCCCGGGCCTCACCGGCGGCCGCCGCGGCCCGCCCCGGCGAGTGCACCCGGTCGAGCACCGCCAGCACCCGCGGCGCCACCGACTGCATGCCCAGCGAGATCCGGGTGTATCCGGCCGTGCGCAGGGTTGCGAAGAACTCCGGGGACGTCGATTCGGGGTTGGCTTCTGTGGTCACCTCCGCGTCCCCGGCCAGCGGAAACGCGGTCCGCACCGCGTCGAGCATGACCGTCATCCGGTCGCCGCCGAGCAGCGACGGCGTTCCTCCGCCGACGAAGACGGTGGCCACTTCCGGGTGGTCCAGCAGGGCGCCGGCCCGCTGCAGTTCGGCGCTCAACGCGGCCAGCCAGGCGTCCGGGTTGACCCCGCCGAGTTCGGCCGGCGTGTAGGTGTTGAAGTCGCAGTAGCCGCAGCGGGTCAGGCAGAACGGCACGTGCAGGTACAGCCCGACCGGGGCGCCGGGCCGCAGCCGTAACTGCGGCAGGTCGCGGAGCTCGGGGCGAACCGTCATGGCACTCGATCCTCCCACGCGGCTCCGCAGTCGGTCAGCCGTCGAGTGCCGCAGCGGCCTGATCGGCCAGATACATCAGGAAATGGGTGGTCGATCCCACCGGGGCCCGGCTGCGCGCCCGGCCGTGCGAGCTGCAGGTCGGCCAGGCGCTGGTGCCCTGGCGGGCCAGGATGCGGCGGGCCACCGCGATCTGGGCGGCCGGGCTGGCCTGGGCCGGTGTGCCCTGCCCGCCGTTGGCACGCCAGGTCGACTCACTGATCTGGAGCCCGCCGTAGAAGCCGTTGCCGGTATCGGCCGACCAGTCCCCGTCGGATTCGCACTGGGCCAGTGCATTCCAGTTCACGGCGGGCTCAGATGCCGCGAGGCCGCCGAAACCCAGACAGGCGACGAGGCCGGCTGCCACCGCTGCCGCCCGCCTCACGCCAGCTCCATGCGGCTGACCAGCCACCGACCGTCGACCCGGGTCATGGTCAGGCGCAGTTCGGTGTCATCGACGTCGGGCTCGGCGAGGTCGCGGTTGCGCACCGTCTCCTCGACGGTGAGGTCGACGACGGCGCCGGTGGTGCTGGCGTCCTCGACCGCGGAGTCCACGATCCTGCCCTGCGCGGACACCCGGTGGTCACGCTGGAAGGTGCGCAGTTGGTCACCGGACCTGGCGACCATCCGCCGGAACGGGTCGGCGGCGCCGTCCAGCAGTGTCGCCGTCCTCCGGCCGGTGACGGCCGGGTCGGCGGCGGTGTCGAAGTTGGTCAGGGTCTCCACATAGCGTTCCGCCGCAGCCTGTGCGCCCGCGGCCGCGACGTGGACCCGGTGGCGTTGGACGAGCCACCAGCCGCCGAGACCGATCAACCCCAGCAGTAGGACGGTAACCAGAGCGGCGACCCGGGTGCCGCGACGCGCCAGCCGGCGACGGCTTCGGTCGGGAGGTCCGGTCATTCGGGCTCACCTCCTGGTCGGGTGCCCCCATGCTCGGTCCGCCGTTTCACCGGTGTCGCGCCGACACGGCCCGTCCATCGGATTGACAGCGGGTTGACAGGTTTGTGTGCCGTCCGCCTCGGCGGAGTTTTACTCACGGTGAGCAGAACTTCGGCCCGGTTAGAAGGTTTTCGCCCCCGCATGGCACAATGGCGAACGTGACCGTCGCGCCCCACTCCTCGTTCGATGTAGCCCTGGTGGCCCGCCGTCACGTCGACTTCAAACGCGTCTGCAGCTGTTGTTGTCTGCCCTGACGTCGTAGACCCGCCCACTGATACCCAGCTGGCCGCCGGATCTGCGCGACCGGGAAGCCATGCTGACCTGCGCGATCCACGCCGGCTCCTGTCCACGAGGAGCAACATGACCACCGCCGAAACGCCCCGCAAGGCCCGCCCCAAAAAGACCCGCGACGAGGGTCAGTGGGCTCTGGGCAGCCTCGACCCGCTCAACCCCAACGAGGAACTCAAACGCGACGATCCCGCGCTGAACGTGCGCGCCCGGATCCTCGACACCTACTCCAAGCAGGGATTCGACTCCATCGACAAGACCGACCTGCGCGGCCGGTTCCGCTGGATGGGCCTGTACACCCAGCGCGCCCAGGGCTACGACGGCACCTGGACCGGCGACGAGAACACCGACCTGCTGGAGGCTCCGTACTTCATGATGCGGGTCCGCTGCGACGGGAAGGCGATGTCCGCGCAAGCGGTGCGGACCCTCGGCGAGATCTCCACCGAGTTCGCCCGCGACACCGCCGACATCTCCGACCGGATGAACCTGCAGTACCACTGGATCGAGATCGAGGACGTCCCCGAGGTCTGGGAGCGGCTGGCCGCTGTCGGCCTGCAGACCACCGAGGCGTGCGGTGACTGCCCTCGCGGCATGCTCGGTTCGCCGCTGGCCGGCGAATCCCTCGACGAGGTCATCGACCCGTCGCCGGCCCTCGACGAGATCGTGCGCCGCTACATCGACAACCCCGAGTACGCCAACCTGCCGCGTAAGTACAAGACCGCGATCTCGGGCCTGCAGGACGTCGCCCACGAGGTCAACGACATCTCGTTCATCGGGGTCGACCACCCCGAACACGGCCCGGGGTTGGACCTGTGGGTCGGTGGCGGGCTGTCCACCAACCCGATGCTGGCCCAGCGGCTGGGCGCCTGGGTGCCGCTCGACGAGGTGCCCGACGTGTGGGAAGCCGTCACCCGGTTGTTCCGCGACTACGGCTACCGGCGCCTGCGGTCCAAAGCCCGGCTGAAGTTCCTGGTCAAGGACTGGGGCGTGGAGAAATTCCGCGACGTGCTGGAAACGGAGTTCCTGGGCCGCAAGCTCATCGACGGCCCGGCTCCCGCGCAGCCGGCCGCCCCGATCGACCACGTCGGCGTGCAGCGGTTGAAGAACGGGCTCAACGCCGTCGGCGTCGCCCCGGTCTCCGGGCGGGTCTCGGGCACCATCCTGACCCGGGTGGCCGAGCTGATGGAGCGTGCCGGCTCCGACCGGGCCCGGTTCACCCCGTACCAGAAACTGATCATCCTCGACGTGGCCGACGACCAACTCGACGGTCTGCTCGCCGGTCTCGAGGCGCTCGGGTTGCCCGCCGACCCGTCGCCGTGGCGACGAAACCTGATGGCCTGCACCGGACTGGAGTTCTGCAAGCTGTCCTTCGTCGAGACCCGGGTGCGCGCCCAAGGCCTGGTTCCGGAGCTGGAAGCCCGCCTGGAGGACCTCAACGCGCTGTTGGACGTGCCGATCACGGTCAACATCAACGGCTGCCCCAACTCCTGCGCGCGGGTCCAGGTGGCCGACATCGGCTTCAAGGGCCAGATGATCGACGACGGCGAGGGCAACCCGGTGCCCGGCTTCCAGGTCCACCTCGGCGGCAGCCTCGGCGCCGACAGCGGCTTCGGACGCAAGCTGCGGCAACACAAGGTGGCCGACAGTGAACTCGGTGACTACATCGAGCGGCTCGTGCGCACCTTCATCAAACAGCGCAACGACGGGGAACGATTCGCCCAGTGGGTGGTCCGCGCCGACGAGGACGATCTGCGATGAGCGGCTGGAGCGAGGAGCACCTGCGCGACCTGGCGGCCCGCGGCGCTGCCGAACTCGACGGCGCCGACGCGACCGAGTTGTTGCGCTGGACCGACGAGCATTTCGGCGGCGTCAACGGTCCGCGCGGTGGTGCGACCTGCAACTACGTGGTCGCCTCGAACATGGCCGACGCGGTACTGGTGGATCTGGCCGCCAAGGTACGGCCCGGGGTTCCGGTGTTGTTCCTGGACACCGGATACCACTTCGCCGAGACGCTGGGGACCCGCGACGCGGTCGAGGCGGTCTACGACGTGCGGATCCTCAACGTCACGCCCGAGCAGACCGTCGCCGAGCAGGACGCGACCCTGGGCAAGGACCTGTTCGCCCGTAACCCCGGGGAATGCTGCAGGCTGCGCAAGGTCGAACCGCTGACCAAAGCACTGCGCGGGTTCGCCGCGTGGGTGACCGGAATCCGCCGGGTGGAGGCTCCCACCCGCGCCAACGCACCGCTGATCAGCTTCGACGAGCAGTTCAAGCTGGTCAAGATCAACCCCCTCGCCGCGTGGAGCGACGAGGACGTGGCCGCCTACATCGATGAGCACAACGTGCTGGTCAACCCGCTGATCGAGGAGGGATACCCGTCGATCGGGTGTGCCCCGTGCACCGCCAAACCGGCCGAGGGCGCGGACCCGCGCAGCGGCCGCTGGCAGGGCAGCGCCAAGATCGAGTGCGGCCTGCACGCCTCATGACCACCGTCATCTTGACCGCGCACGGTAGCGCGGACCCGCGCTCGCCTGCCAACACCCGGGCGATCGCCGGGCATCTGCGCCGGGTGTCCCCGGAACTCGATGTGCGGGTGGCGTTCTGTGAGCAGAACTCACCGAATCTGCGGGACGCGCTGCTCGAGCTCCCCGGTCTGCACGACCGGGTGGTGGTCGCGCCACTGCTGTTGGCCGCGGCCTACCACGCCCGCATCGACATCCCGGCCCTCATCGTCGACGCCGGGGTGTCCGTCCGGCAGGCTGCCGTGCTCGGCGAGGACGAGCGTCTCCTGCAGGTGATGCGGCAACGGCTGGGCGAGGTCGGGGTGTCCCGGTTCGACGCCGGACTCGGGGTGCTGGTGGCCGCGGTCGGCTCGTCGAAACCGGACGCCAACGCCCGCACCGCGCGGGTTGCCGACACGCTCGCCCGCGGCACCCGTTGGGCCGGTGCGGAGGTCTGCTTCGCGACCGGAGCGCGACCGTCGATCGCCGAGGCCGCCGAGCGACTGCGCCAGCGCGGCGCCACCCGGATCGCCGTCGCGCCGTGGTTCCTGGCGCACGGCCGGATCACCGACCGGGTCGCCGGCTATGCCCGCGACGCCGGGATGGTGATGGCCGAACCGTTGGGGGCGCACCGGCTGGTGGCCGCCGCGGTGCTCGACCGGGTCGAGGACGCCCTGGTCGACGTGGCCGCCGCCTGACCGTCAGGGCGCGCTGAGCGCCGAGACCTGGGTCGCCCGCACGTAGACGGTGTCGCCGGCGTTCAGTTTCAGCGCCTCGGCGTCCCCTCGGGTGATCTGGGCGGTGAACGCTCCCCCGGTGGCGGCGTTGGTCAGTTCCACCCGAACCTCGAAGCCCAGCATCACCACCCGTTTGACGGTGGCGCGCAACACCGCTGCCTGCGCGCCGGGTCCGCCTGCCGCAACGGCCATTTCGGGAGTGCGTCCCACGCGGATGTCGTGCGGACGCACCAGGCTGCCGTTGAGGGAGGACACCGGGCCCAGAAACGACATCACGAACGCGTTGGCAGGCTCGTCGTACACCTCGTCGGGGGTGCCGACCTGCTCGATGCGGCCCTGGTTGAGCACTGCGATCCGGCCGGCCACGTCCAGCGCCTCGGCCTGATCGTGGGTGACCAGGACGGTGGTGACGTGCACCTCGTCGTGCAAGCGCCGCAACCAGACCCGCAGGTCGTCGCGAACCTTGGCGTCCAACGCCCCGAACGGCTCATCGAGCAACAGCACCTGGGGGTCAACGGCCAGCGCTCGCGCCAAAGCCATCCGCTGGCGCTGCCCACCGGACAACTGGCTGGGATAGCGGTCCTGAAATCCGGCCAGGCCGACCACCTCGAGCAGGTTGTCGACCTTCGCGGCGATCTCGGCTTTGGGTCGGTGCCGGATCTTCAGACCGAAGGCGACGTTGCCGCGCACCGTCATGTGTTTGAAGGCGGCGTAGTGCTGGAAGACGAAGCCGATCCCGCGCTGTTGCGGCGGCACCCCGGTCACGTCGCGGCCGTGAATGGTGATCGTGCCGCTGTCGGGGTGGTCGAGGCCGGCGATGGCGCGCAGCAGCGTCGATTTGCCCGACCCGCTGGGGCCCAGCAACGCGGTGAGCGATCCCTGCGGCACGGTGAAGTCGACGTTGTCCAGCGCGACGAAGTCGCCGTAGCGCTTGCTGGCACCCGATACCGTGATCGCGTCGTCCACCATCAACTCTTCTCCCTGTTCACGCGGACGCCCTCCCCCGCCGGGCGTCGAGGACCACCTGGACGACCAGGACCAGCACCGCGACCCCCATCAACAGTGTCGACAGCGCATAGGCGCCGTATTCCTCACCGCGGCTGTACCGGTCGGAGACCAGCAGCGTGAGGGTCTGCGAGGTTCCGGGCAGGTTCGACGACACCATCAGCACCGCGCCGTACTCGCCGAGGGTGCGGGCAACGCTGAGCACGATCCCGTAGGTCAGGCCCCACCGGATCGCCGGCACCGTGATGCGCCAGAACGTCTGCCAACTGTTGGCACCCAGGGTGGCGGCGGCCTCCTCCTGATCGGTGCCCAGTTCACGCAGCACCGGTTCGACCTCACGCACCACGAACGGGCAGGTGACGAAGACGCTGGCCAGCACGATGCCGGGCAGACCGAAGATGATCTTGAATCCGAGGTTGTTCTCCACGAACCCCAGCGCCCCGGCTGACCCCCACAGCACGATCAGCGCGACACCGACCACCACCGGCGACACCGCGAACGGCAGGTCGATCACCGCCTGCAGCAGGCCCTTGCCACGGAACTTGTTGCGCGCCAACACCAGCGCGGTCGGAACGCCGAAGATCACGTTGAGCGGCACCACGATGGCCACCACCAGCAGCGACAGGTCCAGCGCCGCGATCGCCGCCGGAGTGGTGATGTAGGCGACGAACTGGCTCAGCCCGGGCTGGAAAGTGCGCCACAGGATCAGCGAGACGGGTACCACCAGCAGCGCGAGGATGTAAGCCAGCGCCAGCCACCGCAGCACCAGGCGCACCGGTGTGGACAGGGTCATGCGGTCTGTTCCTCCTGGCGCGCGACCCGGGTGCCGACCAGACGCAGCAACAACAGCACCGTGAACGAGATCGTCAGCAGCACCACCGAGATCGCGGCAGCGCCGGCTCGGTCGTCGTTTTCGATCAGCGTCCTGATCCACTGCGAGGACACCTCGGTCTTGCCGGGGATCGCCCCTCCGATCAACACCACCGAACCGAATTCACCGATCGCCCGGGAGAACGCCAGACCCGCGCCGGTGAGCAGCGCCGGCGCCAGCGACGGCAGCACCACGGCGCGGAAGACGGTCCCGGGTCCGGCGCCCAGCGACGCGGCGGCCTCCTCGGCTTCGCGGTCGATCTCCAGCAGCACCGGTTGGACGGTGCGCACCACGAACGGGCAGGTGACGAAGGCAAGCGCGACGCCCACGCCCCACCCGGTGTGCTGCAGATGCACGTCGATGGGGCTGTTGGGTCCGTACAGTGCGAGCATCACCAGGCTGGCGACGATGGTGGGCAACGCGAACGGCAGGTCGATGACCGTCTCCACCAACCGTTTTCCGGGGAACTCGTCGCGCACCAGCACCCAGGCGATCAACAGTCCGAAGACGAGGTTCAGCGCGGTGACGCCGGTGGCGATGGTGACGGTGACCCGAAACGACTCCAGCGCCGCCTTGGAGGTGACCGCCGAGACGAACGCATCCGGGCCGGCGTCAGCGGCCTGCCACACGATCGCCGCCAGCGGTAACAGCACGATCACCGACAGCCAGCCGGTGGCCATGCCGACCCGAAGCCCGGTGGTACTCCGTCGCAGCGGCGCCGGCGGGCGCTCGAGCGTCGCGGTCAGGCTCATCCGGTCGCCTCGAGGTAGACGGCGGTGATCGACCCGGTGTTCTTGGCGAACAGTTGCGGGTCGACCACCTCCCAGCCGCCCAGGTCGGCGATGGTGAACAGCCGTTTCGGCGCCGGGAACCGGTCGCGGTACTCGGCGATGACCGCCGGGTCCACCGGGCGGAAACCGGCCTGCGCCCAAAGCCGCTGCGCGGTCGGCGTGTACAGGAAGTTCTTGAACGCCGTCGCTGCCGAAAGATGTCTGCTGGTGGTCAGCACCGCCACCGGGTTGTCGATCTTGAAGGTCTGCTCCGGCACCACATGCTCGACCTGTTTGCCTTGCCGTCGGGCCTCGATCGCCTCGTTCTCGTAGCTGATCAAGACGTCGCCGCTGCCCTGCACGAACACGTCGGTGGCTTCCCGGCCCGACGCCGGACGCAACGTGACATGGTCGTTGACCAGGCGGGTCACGAAATCCAGTCCGGCTTGCGGGTTCTTGCCGGCGTCGCTCTTGACCGCGTAGGGCGCCAGCAGGTTCCACTTCGCCGAGCCGGAACTGAGCGGGCTGGGAGTGATGACCTCGATCCCGGGGCGCAGCAGGTCGTCCCAGTCCCGGATGTTCTTCGGGTTACCTTCGCGCACCACCAGCGCCACCACCGAACCGAACGGGACGCCCTTGGTGGCGTCCTGGTTCCAGGACGGGGAGACCTTGCCCGCGTCGACCAGGCGGGTGATGTCGGGTTCGGCGGAGAAGTTGACCACGTCGGCGGGCTTGCCGTCGGCCACGCCGCGCGACTGGTCCGCCGAGGCGCCGTAGGAGGCGGTCACCTCGATGCCGTCGCCCTCCTCGGAGTCGTTGAACGCCGGGATGACCTTGCTCCAGCCGGGCTCGGGCACCGCGTAGCTGACCAGGGTGATCCTGGTGTGGGCGTCCTTGAGTCCGCTGGCGCCGACCACATCGCTGGGGCCACCGCCGCAGGCGGCGAGCAGGGCGGCAACGACCGCCAGTACGGTGGCGCGGGGAGCGAGCATCGGGGGACCTTTCCGGGTGGCTTCGGCGACAGCGGGCGCGCGACTGCGTTCGAGGCGCCGGGCCGGAACGGAATCGCTCAGCCTCGGAGCACCGGACCGCAAGCGGGGGTGCCGGTCAGCGGCAACAGTCCACATCGGTGGCCGCGCAGACCATCACCGGCGGGCGCGCCGGGACACGGCACGTCACTCGACCGGGGGCTGCGCACATGGCGGGAAGCCTAACAGAATCCGGCGCGCCGACGCCGCTCAGCGGGTCAGCAGCCAGGTGAGGATCACCAGCACGATCAGCCCCACCAGGACGAGGGTGACCCGGGAGCGCGGCATCGGTTTCACGACGGCCGCTTCGTCTCATCGAGGTGCCTGGCGCGGTGCATCAGCCAGATGCCGTTGCCCAGCAGCCCGTCGAGCAGCACCGCCACACCGTAGGACAGCAACAACACGATCGGGATGACCACGATGGTCTGCAGCCCGAACCCGAGGCCGGAGAGCCACAACTCCACGCCGTCCCACCAACTGAGGAAGCCGTCCACGGTCTCCACCCTAGGGGTCGCGGCCGTCGGCACCAACGTGCAACCATCTGGAGATGTCCGCCGAGGCCGCCACCGACGAAACGACCGGCGTGGTGATCGCCGGCGGCGGCCCGGCCGGAATGGTGCTCGCGTTGCTGCTCGCCCGCGCCGGCGTGGCGGTGACCGTCTTGGAGAAGCACGCCGATTTCCTGCGCGATTTCCGCGGTGACACCGTGCACGCCAGCACCCTGCTACTGCTCGACGAGCTCGGACTCGGCGACCGGTTCGCCGAGCTGCCGCAGCGGAGGATCGACTCGATCGTGCTGAGGGTGCAGGGGGTCCCGGTCACCGTCGACGTCGGCGCGATCCGCGGCCCCCACCCCCACATCGCGCTGGTGCCGCAGTGGGACTTTTTGGAACTGCTGGCGGGGGCGGCCGCCGCCGAGCCGGGTTTCCGGCTGCTGCGCAACGCCGAGGTGGTCGACGTGCTGCGTGACGGCGCACGGGTGACCGGGGTGCGCTACCGCGACGTCGACGGGCGGATCCGCCGGTTGCACGCGCCGCTGACCGTGGCCTGTGACGGGCGGTCCTCGACGGTGCGGCAGGCGCTGGGCGCCGCACCGCGGCGGTTCGGCGTCCCGATGGACGTGTGGTGGTTCCGGCTGCCGCGCCGCGACAGCGACCCCGCCGGGCTGGCCGGGGTGCTCGACGCCGGGCGGGCGGTCATCATGATCGACCGCCGCGACTACTACCAGATCGCCTACCTCATCCCCAAGGGACGCGATGCCGAACTGCGCGCCGCCGGAATCGAGGCGCTCCAGCGGGCGCTGGTCGCACAGGTGCCGTGGCTGGCCGACCGGGTCGACGCGCTGAGCTCCTTCGACGAGGTCAAACTGCTCGACGTGCAGCTCAACCGGCTGCGCCGCTGGTTCCGTCCGGGGGTTCTGCTGCTGGGGGACGCCGCGCACGCGATGTCGCCGGTCGGCGGGGTGGGCATCAATCTCGCGGTCGCCGACGCGGTGGCCGCGGCCCGCATCCTGGCCCCGCCGTTACGCCGCGGCCGGGTCGCCGGCCGCCACCTCCTGCGGGTGCAGGCGCGCCGCTGGCTGCCGACGGTGCTGGTGCAGACCGTGCAGCGGGTGCTGCACGCCAGGGTCATCGCGGTGGCCGTCACCACGGCGGATCCGGCGCCGCCACTGCTGGTCCGGCTGGCCGGCCGGTCGCCCCGTCTGCAGCGTTGGGCGGGCTACGCGGTGGCCGTCGGACCGCTGCCCGAGCACGCCCCCGCGTTCGCCCGCCGGCCGCGCCGCTGACCGCCCACCGCGCGGCCGGTGGACTCTGCGGCGTTTAGCGAAGATGATGTCGGCATGGTTATGCATGTCCAGCCGGCCAGCGACGCCCCACCACCGCCGCACGCGGTCACCGAACCGGTGCCCGAGGCCGTCGGCGGGCTGCGCAACCCGTTCCCGCCGATCGCCGACTACGCCTTCCTCTCCGACTGCGAGACCACCTGCCTGATCTCGGCGGCCGGTTCGGTGGAGTGGTTGTGCGTGCCGCGCCCGGACTCCCCCAGCGTGTTCGGCGCGATGCTCGACCGCAGCGCCGGTCATTTCCGGATCGGCCCCTACGGGGTTTCGGTTCCCTCGGCGCGGCGCTACCTGCCGGGCAGCCTGATCCTGGAGACCACCTGGCAGACCCACACCGGCTGGCTCATCGTGCGCGATGCGCTGGTGATGGGTCCGTGGCATGACATCGAGACCCGCTCTCGCACCCACCGGCGCACCCCAATGGACTGGGACGCCGAACACATTCTGCTGCGCAGTGTCCGCTGTGTCAGCGGCACCGTCGAGTTGATGATGAGCTGCGAGCCGGCGTTCGACTACCACCGGATCGGTGGCTACTGGGAGTACTCGGCATCCGCGTACGGCGAGGCGGTGGCCCGCGCCAAGACCAACCCCGACGCCCACCCGATGCTGCGGCTGACCACCAACCTGCGCATCGGTCTGGAGGGACGCGAGGCGCGGGCCCGCACCCGGCTGAAGGAGGGCGACAATGTCTTCGTGGCGTTGAGCTGGTCGAAGCACCCGGCGCCGCAGACCTACGAGGAGGCCGCCGAGAAACTGTGGAACACCACCGAGTGCTGGCGGCAGTGGATCAACATCGGCGACTTCCCCGACCACCCGTGGCGCTCCTACCTGCAGCGCAGCGCGCTGACGCTCAAGGGGCTGACCTACTCCCCGACCGGCGCGCTGCTGGCGGCGAGCACCACGTCGCTGCCCGAGACGCCGCAGGGCGAACGCAACTGGGACTACCGCTACGCCTGGATCCGCGACTCGACGTTCGCGCTGTGGGGCCTGTACACCCTGGGACTGGACCGGGAAGCCGACGACTTCTTCGCGTTCATCGCCGACGTGTCCGGCGCCAACAACGGCGAGCGGCACCCGCTGCAGGTGATGTACGGGGTCGGCGGGGAACGCCAACTCGAGGAGGAGGAACTCAGCCACCTGTCGGGCTACGACAACGCCCGGCCGGTGCGGATCGGCAACGGCGCCTACAACCAGCGCCAGCACGACATCTGGGGCACCATGCTCGATTCGGTGTACCTGCACGCCAAGTCGCGCGAACAGATCCCCGAGGCGCTGTGGCCGGTGCTCAAGCAGCAGGTGGAGGAGGCGATCAAGCACTGGCGCGAGCCCGACCGCGGGATCTGGGAAGTGCGCGGCGAGCCGCAGCATTTCACCTCCTCGAAGATCATGTGCTGGGTGGCGCTGGACCGCGGCGCCAAGCTCGCCGAGGTGCAGGGCGAGAAGAGCTACGCCCAGCAGTGGCGCGCGATCGCCGACGAGATCAAGGCCGACGTCCTCGAGCACGGTGTCGACGAGCGCGGGGTGCTCACCCAGCGGTACGGATCGGACGCGTTGGACGCCTCGCTGCTGCTGGCCGTGCTGACCCGGTTCCTGCCGCCCGATGACCAGCGGATCCGCAACACGGTGCTGGCCATCGCCGACGAGCTCACCGAGGACGGGCTGGTCTTGCGTTACCGGGTCGAGGAGACCGACGATGGACTGAGCGGCGAGGAGGGCGCGTTCACCATCTGCTCGTTCTGGCTGGTGTCGGCGCTGGTGGAGATCGACGAGGTCAGCCGCGCCAAGCACCTGTGTGAGCGGCTGCTGTCCTTCGCCAGCCCGCTGCACCTGTACGCCGAGGAGATCGAGCCGCGCACCGGCCGGCACCTGGGCAACTTCCCGCAGGCCTTCACCCACCTGGCGCTGATCAACGCGGTGGTGCACATCATCCGCGCGGAGGAGGAGGCCGACAGCTCCGGGGACTTCCAGCCCGCCAACGCCCCGATGTAGGGGCCGGTCAGCTCAAGTCGGTGATCGTGTCCATCCGCGCGTGCAACGGCAACGGTGCTCTATCTTCCGCTCACCACGGACCCTTTTGTAAAACAAAACTTGCAGCCCACCCGGAGCGATCAACCCTGACGCCCGCCCCTCAAGCTCGCACACTATCTGGACCTATGGCACGCCGAATTAGATTCAGCACCGTCGGGATACCCAACAGACCTCGCATGGAGTATCCTGCCGCCAGGTGCACGACCACCTCGCGGGAGGACATTAGTATGACAGGGTCTTCCGCGGAAGTCTTTATAAGCTATAAGCATGCAAAATACGTGGCCGAGGCACGCGCATTGGCGTTTGCATTAGAACGCCAATATATGCTCACTTGCTTTTTTGATCAACGAGACAGCTTGTGGAACGTCTCCGATAATGACTTGCGGGTATATTTATCTGCTAAGTTGAAACTCGCGCAAGTAATTGCATTTTTCGAAACCTATTCCGAACAAGTAGCGGCAATTGAGCTGTCTACCGGAGGCCAACCGCGTGTTGTTGATTCAGGCAATCGTCCTAGCTGGCAAGAATGGGAGCTAACGCAGGCCGATGCCAGCAGATATCTTACGCTGTACCACAGCGCCATCCCCCAAACGTTGCAGCTGGGACTCACTGGTGATGTAGTCGTATACGACAACATCAGTGTCGCAGCCGAGCATATCGTCTCCTATCTAGGACGGAAGTATCTAGCTGATGCCACCGAATGAACCAGCTAACCGCAGTGCCACAACACGTGACTACCGCAGTGCATCTCGTCGGGAGATGGGCCATCTTGGAACGGAGGTCCCGAAGAGCCAACTAGCTCCTGAAGGTCACTGAGGTGCGCACCCACGTCCGAAGAAGTTTTGGATTGTCCAGTACACGCTGTTCAAAAGTCCCTCTGCGGACTGGTAAGCAGCGAAACTAGCCTTTCAAGATCCACGACGAAAGTACAAAAATATGGCGCCACGCGTATTCATTAGTTTTCAGATGGAAGATAGATGGGCACGAGATTTTCTCGCCCAACATGCCAAGGACAAGCGCAACGACATCGAATTCATAGATTATTCCGTTCAAAATCCGTGGGATAACTCGTGGAAGACGCAATGCCGGGAACGTATCGCATTGACACAGGGGACGATCGTATTGATCGGCTCCACAACCTATTTATCGGAGGCAGTTCTCTGGGAGATCGCAGAAACTTCGCGGCAAAAACATTATATGTTTGGTATTCAAACGCGCTCGACTCATACTTATACCGTACCTTCCGGCCTGCGACATGACGAGGTTGTCCGATGGGACTTTGATCAAATCGTGAAGAGGTTGTCGACATGGCAGTAAACTATCTGGATTTACTTGCACAACAAATACGAACGGAGGTGCCTTCAACGAAACTGCCAGATGACAATGCAACCGATCTATTCAGGATTTATGCTGTACTTGCGCTCGCGAAGGGCGACCAGGTCGACCCAACGGATATCCACAACGCTTGGGTAGCATGGATGCTGAGGATCGATCCAACGCATGAGTCCCTTGTGCCATTCAACGAACTTGATGACACTACCGCTCGTTGCGATACGCCCTACGTTGATGCTATACGAAAAGTCGCGGCTGAGGTACTCAAATGATTGACCCAGAACCGATCGATGCGACGCTTTTCCCGAACGGCATACCTTCTTCTGAAGGCGAAATCTCACGCGCGATCGATCTATATAAATTGATGGTCAGCAGCTCGGAGGCGTTGGTGACGCGCCGCCAGGGTGTAAATACGTTCTTCCTCACAGCAAATGGGGCAATACTCACAGCTACAGGCCTCGTACTCGGACACGGCATAGCGGTCGAGTTTCAAAAGTGGGGTCTCCTCGTGCTGGCTGTCACCGGCGTAGTCATAGCATCAGCATGGAAGAGTCTCATTAGATCGTTCGGGCAACTCAACACCGGCAAATTCGTCGTTATAAACAGGATTGAAAAACTACTTCCCGTAGCAGTTTATTTGGCTGAGTGGAAAGCTTTGGACTATGGCAAGAATCCAAAGAAGTATAGGAGCTTTACTTCGCGAGAGACGTGGGTACCAAACACTTTTCTTTGCATCTATCTAGTTGGAGTTGCCCTTGACGCGATACTGGTAACCACTTCATATTGTTAATAGATGCCTTGAAGACCCTGGAAACCCTTGAGCTAGCGTACATATCGAACGCGACGAACTCGGCTGTCACTACCCTCGAAACGTTGAAGTCGTCGGCCGCATTCATTCGTGTAGAGTCCAACCGCGGCCCTTACCTTTTCCCTTTTTCCGCGCCGGCGTCGGTGGACAGCGCCGCGACGAAGGCTTCCTGCGGCACGTCGACCCGACCGATGGTCTTCATCCGCTTCTTGCCTTCCTTCTGCTTCTCCAGAAGTTTGCGCTTGCGGGAGATGTCACCGCCGTAGCATTTGCTCAACACGTCCTTGCGGATCGCCCGGATGTTCTCGCGGGCAATGATTTTCGAGCCGATCGCAGCCTGGACCGGCACCTCGAACTGTTGGCGCGGAATCAGCTCTTTGAGTTTGGTGGTCATCTTGTTGCCGTAGGCGGCTGCGGAATCCTTGTGCACGATGGCGCTGAACGCGTCGACCGCCTCGCCCTGCAGCAGGATGTCGACCTTGACCAGATCGGCTTCCTGTTCGCCGGCCTCCTCGTAGTCCAGGCTGGCGTAGCCGCGCGTGCGCGACTTCAGCGAGTCGAAGAAGTCGAAGATGATCTCGCCCAACGGAAGCGTGTACCGCAGTTCGACACGGTCCGGGGAGAGGTAGTCCATACCGCCGAGTTCCCCTCTGCGGGACTGACACAACTCCATGATCGTGCCGACGAACTCGCTGGGCGCCAGGATCGTGGTCTTCACGATCGGCTCGAACACGGTGCGGATCTTGCCCTCCGGCCAGTCCGAGGGGTTGGTGACCTGGATCTCCTCCAGGTCGCCGGACTTGCCGTCGCGCAACACCCGGTAGACCACGTTGGGCGAGGTGGAGATCAGCCCGAGGTCGAATTCCCGTTCCAGCCGTTCCCGGGTGATCTCCATGTGCAGCAGCCCCAGGAACCCGCAGCGGAAACCGAAGCCCAGCGCCACCGACGTCTCCGGCTCGTAGGTCAGGGCGGCGTCGTTGAGTTGCAGCTTGTCCAACGCGTCGCGCAGGTTGGGGTAGTCGGAGCCGTCGACCGGGTACAGCCCGGAATAGACCATGGGTTTGGGTTCGCGATAGCCGGTGAGCGCCTCGGCGGCGCCGTGGCGGGCGGTGGTGACGGTGTCACCGACCTTCGACTGCCGGACGTCTTTCACCCCGGTGATCAAATAGCCGACCTCGCCGACACCGAGCCCGTCGGTGGGTTTGGGCTCCGGGGAGACGATGCCCACCTCGAGCAGTTCGTGGGTGGCGCCGGTGGACATCATCGAGATCTTCTCGCGCGGGGTGATCGCGCCGTCGACGACCCGAACGTAGGTGACCACCCCGCGGTAGATGTCGTAGACCGAGTCGAAGATCATCGCCCGCGCCGGGGCGTCGGGGTCGCCGGTGGGGGCGGGCACCGCGGCGACCACCGCGTCGAGCAGTTCCGGCACACCCTCGCCGGTTTTGCCCGAGACCCGCAGCACGTCGGCCGGGTCGCAGTCGATGATGTGCGCCAGCTCCGCGGCGTAGTGCTCCGGGTCGGCGGCGGGCAGGTCGATCTTGTTGAGGACCGGGATGATCGCCAGGTCGCGGTCCAGCGCCAGGTAGAGGTTGGCCAGCGTCTGCGCCTCGATGCCCTGGGCGGCGTCGACGAGCAGGATGGCGCCCTCGCACGCCTCCAGGGCACGAGACACCTCGTAGCTGAAGTCGACGTGGCCGGGGGTGTCGATGAGGTGCAGGACGTACTCTTCGTCACCAATCCGCCAGGGCAGCCGCACGTTTTGCGCCTTGATCGTGATGCCGCGCTCCCGCTCGATCTCCATGCGGTCGAGGTACTGCGCGCGCATCGATCGGTCATCGACCACGCCGGTCAATTGCAGCATCCGGTCCGCCAGCGTCGACTTGCCGTGGTCGATGTGGGCGATGATGCAGAAGTTCCGAATCTGCGCCGGCGCGGTGAAGGTCTGGTCGGCGAAACTGCTGATGGGAATCTCCTGGTCGGCGGCGGGATGGACGGGATCGGACGGCCTCCAGCGTATCCGGGCGGCACCGCGGCGGCACAATCACGCCGCCCGGATTGGCCGCGGATTGGCCTACGCTGGCGGCTATGGCTTCCCCGCGGAAGACGCCCTGGCAGACCTGGCAGCGATTCGCGGAGAACGTGGTGTTCAACGAGGCTCCGAAGGTTCTCCGCTCGCTGCGCCATTCCCCGACCCTGCGGCGCGGACTCCAGCAGGGCCTCCGGATCGGCGTGGAGATGATCGCCGGGGCCACGGCAGAGGCGCCCGCCGCGGTCACCACCGGCCGGCCGGTCTCGAGCGCCAGCGTTCCCACCGCGCAACGTGCCCGCAAGCTCGTCTACGCGCCGGACCTCAACGGTCGCGCCGACCCGGGCGAGGTGGTCTGGGCGTGGGTGGTCTACGAGGACGATCCCAGCCAGGGCAAGGACCGCCCGGTGCTGGTGGTCGGTCGCGATCGCGGCACCCTGCTGGGGCTGATGTTGTCCAGCCGGGACCACGGCCAGGACACGGCGCATTGGATCGGGATCGGGTCGGGGGCCTGGGACTACGAGGGGCGGGCCAGCTGGGTGCGGCTCGACCGGGTGCTCGACGTCCCCGAGGAGGGCATCCGTCGGGAGGGCGCCGTTCTCGACCGGGCGGTGTTCGACCGGGTCGCCGCCCGGCTGCGGGCGGACTATTCGTGGCAGTGACGGCCGGTGGCCCGGCGCGTGGACCTCAACCCTGGGTGATGTAGTCGTGCAACTGCTCGCGCTCGGCGTGCAGTTCTTCCATCCGGGTCTTGACCACGTCACCGATGCTGACGATGCCGGTGAGCCGTCCGTCTTCGAGGACCGGGATGTGCCGGACCCGTTTCTCGGTCATCAGCTCGCTGAGATCGTCGACCTGGTCCGCCGGGCCGCAGGTGGCGACCAGCGCGGTCATGATGTCGGACACCGGGCGGTTCAGCAGTTCCGCGCCGAACCGGTGCAGTTTGCGGACCACGTCGCGCTCCGAGGCGATGCCGACGACACCGCCGGAGTCCACCACCACCATCGCGCCGATGTTGTGTTCGGCCAGCCCGGCCAGCAATTCGGCGACCGTCGTCTGCGGTGTCACCGTGGCCACGGCCGACCCTTTGTTCCGTAGCACGTCTGCGATACGCATCGTTTCCTCCCAGCCGATTCCTTCAGGACTGAAGTGACCAACCTCACACCAGGCTAGCCCGGATCCGGCCGCTGCGCGGCGGCTTCGCCGCCGGTCCACCGCAGCGACCCGGTCGTCGCCGTTTCCGCAGGCCAGTACGCTCCGCTTTGGGAGATGGCCGCAGCGGCTGGTAGCCTGAACAACCGCTGCCCCGGCGCCCCGCGCCGCAGCCCCACATCAACCGATCGTTTTACGAAGGAACCGCACGCGTGGCCAACATCAAGTCGCAGGTGAAGCGCAACCGCACCAACGAGCGCCGCCGGCTGCGCAACCAGTCGGTGAAGTCCTCGCTGCGCACCGCGATCCGGTCGTTCCGTGAGGCCGCCGCAGCCGGCGACAAGGACAAGGCCACCGACCTGCTGGTCCAGACCGGCCGCAAGTTGGACAAGGCTGCCAGCAAGGGCGTCATCCACAAGAACCAGGCCGCCAACAAGAAGTCGGCGCTGGCCCGGGCCCTCAACAAGCTCTGATCGGTCACCGCCCGTCGGCGGCCAGTTCCGCGACGGTGCGCACGGCGGCCTCCAACGCGTAGTCGGGGTCGGCTGCCGCGCCCTTCACGTCGGCGTTGAGCGCCGCAACCACCCGGATCGCCTCCGCCACCGAGCTGCGCGACCAGCGGCGAGCCTGGCGCTGCGCCTTCTGCACCCGCCACGGCGGCATCTTCAACTCCCCCGCCAGCCGGTAGGGGTCCCCGGAAAGCGGCCCCACTCGGGCGATCGCGTGCACCGCCTCGGCCAGTGCGTCCGCCAGCACCACGTGCGGCTCGCCGCGCAGCATCGCCCAGCGCAGCGACTCCGCGGCCCCGGCGAGGTCGCCGGCGACCGCCTTGTCGGCGATCTCGTAGCCCTTCACCTCCGCCTTGCCACTGTGATAGCGGTGCACCGCGGCCACGTCGACCTGCCCGCCGGTGTCGGCGACGAGCTGCGAGCAGGTCGCGGCCAGCTCGCGGACGTCCGAACCCACGGCGTCCAACAGGGCGGTCACCGTCTCGTCGTCGATCTTCACCCGCTGGGCAGCGAACTCGTCGCGGACGAACTGGGCGCGTTCGGCCGGCTTGGTGATCCGCGCACACGGATGCACCCGCGCCCCGAGCTTGCGCAGTTGATCGGCGAGCGACTTGGCCCGCCCACCGCCGGAGTGCACCACCACCAGCACGGTGCCGTCCGGGATGTCCGCGGCGGCAGAGGCCACCAGCGCCGCGGAGTCCTTGCCCGCCTCCCCGGCGGCCTCGAGCACCACGACCCGCTCGTCGGCGAACAGTGACGGACTGAGCAGCTCGGCGAGTTCGCTGGCGCTGACATCGCCCGCCCGCATCCGGTTGACCGGGATCGCGTCGGCGCCGGCGCGTCGGCGCACCGAGCGCAGTACCTCGGCGACCGCACGTTCGACCAGCAGTTCCTCATCGCCGAGGACCAGGTGTAACGGTGAATCCGAGTGGGCCACGAAGGCATCGTGTCACGGCCCGCCGTCACATCCGGCCGCGAGGCCGACCTCAACCCCCGCCCAGCACGCCCGACAGCGTCCAGGACAGCAGCAGCAATCCGCAGGCGGCGAGCATCACCCAGCACCAGCGCCACCGCCACCCCGCGACCGCGGCGACGGTGAGCGCGGCGACCAGCGCGACGCCGCCGGCCCCGGCCGGGACCGGCACGGTCGCGCCCGGCAAACCGCCTGCCCAGTGCGCCACCGCCCGCACCCACCACACCGCAGGCCCGGTGAACCGGATCAACACCTCGGCGGCCACCGGGCAGGGCCCGCTGAGCGCCGCGGCGGCACTGCCGAGCACCGTGATCGGTGCGATCAGTGCCGCCACCGCCAGGTTCGCCGCCGCGGAGACCACACTGACCCGACCGGAGATCCCGGCGATCAACGGCGCGGTGACCAGCTGGGCCGCCGCGGCGATCGCCACCGCGTCGGCCAGCGGCTTGGGCCAGCGGCGGCCCACCAGGTGCCGTGACCAGACCGGCGCCACCACCACCAGGGCGGCGGTGGCCACCACCGACAGCGCGAAGCCCACGTCCACCGCGAGCTGCGGCGCGAACACCATCAGCACCAGCACCGAGGCGGCCAGGCTCGGGATGGCCTGGCGTCGCCGCGAGGACAGCACGCCGGCCAGCGCGATCGCGCCCATCACCGCGGCGCGCAGCACGCTGGCGGTCGGTTGCACGACGATGACGAAGGCCAGCAGCGCCGTCGCGGCCAGCAGGACCGCGGCCCGCGGCCCGATCAGCCACGCCGACAGCAGCACCGCGCCGCAGACGACGGTCACGTTCGCCCCCGAGACCGCCATCAGGTGGGTGAGCCCGGCCGCCTTGAACTCCCGGTCGGCGGTGCCGCTCAGCGCGGTGGTGTCGCCGAGTACCAGCGCGGGCAGCAGCGCGGCCTGCTCGCCGGGTAGCGCCGTGCGGGACGCGGCGCTGAACCGGCAGCGCACGCCGTGGGCGGCGCGGTGCAGCGGCCCGGCGCGGCCCCGGCTGGGCGGCCCGACCGCATTGAGCACCGCGACGGTCAGGTCGCGTCGGGTCGGTTCGGTGATGTGTGCACGGAAGGTGACCGGCTGGCCGACCATCACCGTCCCGAAGGTGCGGGTCGACATGAAGACCACCACCCGGCCGGTCACCGGTGTGTCCTCGACTCGGAGCAGCGTGGCCCGGAACATCAGCCGGGTGCTGCCGACCCGCACCGCGCTCTCGGTTGCGGTGACCGTCACGGTCCGGTCGGCACCGACCAGTGCGGTGAACGGATGCCGATCGATCGCCGCGTCCCGGAACCCGATCGCCGCGGCGAACCCGGCCGTGACCACACCGAGCGCCACCAGCCCGGCGGTGAGGGCCCGGACCCGCACCCGGCACGCCAGCCCGCCGATCACCAGCAGCGCCCCGGCGATCGCCGCGGGTCCCGCGGTGGCCGGCCACTCGATGCCGGCCGCGGTGACCAGCCAGGAGGTCAGCGCCGCGGGGACCAATCGCAGGTCGGGCCCGGCCGCGGTGGTGTCGCCGGTTGGCGCAACCGGGACCTCCACCGGCGTCATGAGCGGTCAGACCCGGACCAGGGGTCGCAGTTTGGCCAGCCGGGCCGGCCCGATGCCGTCGACCTCGCCGAGCTCGTCGACGCTGCTGAACCGTCCGTGGGTCTGGCGCCACGCCACGATCGCGGCGGCGGTGACCGGCCCGACGCCGGGCAGCGCGTCGAGTTGGTCCACGGTCGCGGCGTTCAGGTCGACCGGGTCGCCGGCTCGGGCGGCGGTGGAGGCGGCCGGAGTCTGGGCCGGCGGCGCCGGCGGGGTGGCCGGCGACTCGCCGCCGACCGAGCTGCCCAGCGCGGGCGGCAGACCCGGCCGGGGGGCGATGCCCACCACGATCTGTTCGCCGTCGGCGACCGGGCGCGCCAGGTTCAACCCGAGGGTGTCGGCGCCCTCCAGCGGGTCGCCGGCGGCCTGCAGCGCGTCGGCGATGCGGGCTCCCGGCGCCAGGGTGACCAGACCGGGTGCGTGCACCAGACCGACGACGCTGACCACCACCGGGCCCGCCGGAGCACTCGACGGCGCGGCCGAGGACACCATCTCCACCGGCGGCAACTGGGCGGCCACCACCGGGTCGGTGGAGCCGCGCAGCACGGTGAACACGGTGACCAGCACCGCGATGACCGCGATCGCCGCCAGCAACAACGCCCCGGCCCGGCCCGGGTCGGCGCGGATCCGCGCCACCCAGCCATCCGGGGTCTCCGGACACCAGGGCGGTACCAGCGAAGCCGGGTCGTCCTCGTCGGGTTCGGGTTCGGCCGCGGCGGCCGGCGCGGCCGACGACAACCGCTGCTGCAACCGTTCGACCGGTGATGAGGTTCGCATGCGGGCGACGCTAGGCCGCGCCGCCGTCGGGCGATGCGTCGTTTCGGCCGGCCACAGCCCGGTTGGGGACCGTCGGGAGACTGTGGATCGATCCGGTGCCCACCGGGATCGCGCCGATGCCCGATGGGGCCGCGGCGCGCCACGCTAAGGTGCCAAGCAGCGTTCCCCCGACACAGGAGACGGCCCGTGCATCTGGCGCTCACCGAGGACGAATCCGCTTTCCGCGACGACCTGCGGACCTTCTACACCACCGAGATCCCGGCCGATATCCGGGAGCGGACCAGGCTGGGTCTGGGCCCGACCCACGACGACATCGCGACCAGCCACAAGATCCTGCACGAGCACGGGCTCGCGGTGCCCAACTGGCCGGTGCAGTGGGGCGGCAAGGACTGGACGCCCACCCAGCACGAGATCTGGCTGGATGAGATGCAGTTGGCCTGCGTGCCCGAGCCACTGACGTTCAACGCCAGGATGGTCGGCCCGGTGATCGCCGAGTTCGGCTCCGAAGAACTCAAGCAGCGGTTTCTCCCGCCCACCGCAAGCCTGGACATCTGGTGGTGCCAAGGGTTCTCCGAGCCGGAGGCCGGATCGGACCTGGCGTCGCTGCGCACCACCGCGGTCCGCGACGGCGACAGCTACATCGTCAACGGCCAGAAGACCTGGACCACGCTCGGGCAGTACGCGGACTGGATCTTCTGCCTGGTGCGCACCGACCCGCAGGCCCCCAAACGTCAGGCCGGGATCTCGTTCCTGCTCTTCGAGATGGACACCCCCGGTGTGACGTTGCGGCCGATCAAGCTGATCGACGGCGGCTACGAGGTCAACGAGGTCTTCTTCGAGGACGTGCGGGTGCCCGCCGACCAGCTCGTCGGCGAGGAGAACCAGGGCTGGACCTATGCGAAGTTCCTGCTCGGCAACGAACGGACCGGTATCGCCCAGATCGGCCGCACCAAGGTCCGGCTCGCCGAGGTGAAGCGGCGCGCCCGGGAACGGGGTCTGCTCGACGATCCGTTGTTCGCCGCGCGGCTCGCCGAAGCCGAGAACCAGGTGCTGGCACTGGAACTCACCCAGTTGCGGGTGACCTCCGACTCCGCCGGCGGCAAGCCCAACCCGGCGTCGTCGGTACTGAAACTGCGCGGCAGTCAGCTCCAGCAGACAGCCACCGAGCTGATGGTCGAGGTGGCGGGTCTCGACGCGCTGCCGGTGGACGCCTGGACCGGGGAAACGGCCGAGATCGCGTCGCCGCAGTGGGCTCAACTCAGCGCACCGCACTATCTGAACTACCGCAAGACCTCGATCTACGGCGGCAGCAACGAAGTGCAGCGCAGCATCATCGCGTCGACGATTCTGGGATTGTGAGGCAGCCATGGACTTTCAACTCACCGACGAACAGTCACTGCTGCGCAACACCACCCGCGACCTGTTGGCCCGCAGCTACGACACCGAGACCCGCAACCGGGTCCTCGACACCGACGACGGCTTCAGCCGCGACGTGTGGAAGCAGTTGGCCGACACCGGCATCCTGGGACTCGGTTTCGACGAGGACACCGGTGGACAGATCGAGGTCGCGGTGGTGTGCACCGAGATCGGCCGCCGGTTGGCCCCCGAGCCGGTACTGACCGCCGCACTCGGGCCCGGCGCCCTGATCGCCGAGCAGGGCACACCCGAGCAGCGCGGCATCCTCGACGCCGTCGCCTCGGGCGAGACGCTGCTGGCGTTCGCCCATCACGAGCCCGCCGACGCCGGCACCGCCGCGCAGCAGCACGGCGACGGCTGGCAGCTCACCGGGCGCAAGAACCCGGTCCTGGCCGGGCATTGCGCCGACACCTTCATCGTCAGCGCCGCACTGCCCGACGGCGGAACCGGTCTGTTCCTGGTCGACGCCGACGCGGCCGGCCGTCGCGCCTACCGAACCTTCGACGGTCTGCACGGCGCGCAGCTCGACCTGGATGCCACCCCGGCCGAGCCGTTGGGCGCCGCCGCGGACGCCACCGCGGCGATCACCGCGGCCACCGTGCGGATGCACTCGGCGCTGTGCGCCGAAGCCGTCGGGGCGATGGAGGAAGCGTTGCGGCTGACCACCGAGTATCTGACCACCCGTAAGCAGTTCGGGGTCACCCTCAACAAGTTCCAGACCCTCACCCAGCGGGCCGCCGACATGTACGTGTCACTGGAACTGGCTCGCAGCATGAATCTCTACGCGGCGATGTCGATCGCCGACGGCACCGTCGACCCGGTCGTCGCCGCGCGAGCCGGCCTGCAGATCATCCGGTCCGGCCGCCACATCGCCGAAGAGGCGATCCAGTTGCACGGCGGTATCGGAATGACCGCGGAGTACCCGGTGGGCCACTACGCCGCCCGGCTCACCGCGATCGACCAGACGCTGGGTTCGTCGGCCGCGCAGGTGCGGGTGCTCGCCGGTCAGCTCGGCGACTACGAGGTGGCCGCGCTGTGACCGCTCACTGCTGAGATCGACGGCTCAGCGGTCACTTGGGGCGTTTTCGGGCGCTCAGAAGCCGTCAGCGTGTCGATTTCAGGGGCCACCGGGTGCCACCAGGTGGCGTTTGCACCGCTGCGGCGGTGGGCAATCAACCCACATGGATGCTTCGGACTGGGTGGCGGCGCCGTTCCGGTGGGGGGCGGCGCTGCGCGATCGCCGGCTGTTCCATCCGGCCGGTGTGCTGGCCACCGGACACCTGACCCGTACCGCGCCACCCGACGAAGGGCTGCCGGTGCCGTCCTCGGCGATCGTGGCCCGCGTCTCCAAGGCACTGGGCACCCCCGCTGCGCTGCCCGACGGGGTGGGCCTGGCGTTCCGGGTCACGATGGGGTGGGAGCAGCAGCCCGGCCCCTGGGACGTGCTGATGGTGACCGCCGGCTCCGGGCCGCTCAGCCGGGCGATCGGGCTGCATCCGGTGTTCTCCTGGTCGGAGTTGATCCTGACCACGCTGATGCCGTTGCGTTATCGCGGCCGGCAATGGTGGCTGCGCGCCCGGATGCACACCGGGGTCAGCGGCCCGGGACTGTCGCTGGCCGCGGTGCGCGATCGGCTCGACGGCGCCCCGATCCGCATCGAGTTGGACCAGGCGGCCGGCGGCGCCGAATTCCGGCCGCTGGCCGAGCTCAGCCTGCTCAAGCGGCTGGTCCCGGTGCGCGACGACGACATGGCGTTCGACCCGGTGCGCAACACCGCGCCCGGGGTTCAGCTCGTCCCGCACTGGCTGGCCGACCTGCGGGCCGCCGCCTACCGCGGCAGCCGCACCGGCCGCGCCGCCACCGGCTGACCTTGCCGAGCCGGGGTCGTCGCGCGGCGGTCCTCGGTCCGGCCCATAAGGTGTGGGCACCCGGTTGCGCAGGCCCAGGAGGATTCAGTTGACCACACCGTTGCGAGTGATCCAGTGGACGACGGGAAACATCGGTCGCCGCTCGCTGCACGCCATCCTGGGCCGGCCCGACCTGCAATTGGTGGGGGTCTACGCCCACGGCGCGGACAAGGTGGGCGTGGACGCCGCCCAGCTGGCCGGCTGGCCCGAGCCGACCGGGGTGCTGGCCACCAACGACATCGAGGAGTTGCTGGCGCTGCGGCCCGACGCGTGCTGCTACAACCCGCTGTGGCCCGACATCGATGACCTGGTGCGGCTGCTGGAAGCCGGTGTCAACGTCTGCACCAGCGCCGCGTGGATCACCGGCGACAAGCAGGCCCCCGACGACCTGCGCCGGATCCGAGCGGCCTGCGAACGCGGTGCGGCGACGATCTTCGGGAGCGGCGCCCACCCCGGCATCACCAACATGGTGGGGATGGTGCTGTCGGGCGCCTGCGAGCGGGTCGACGAGATCCGGATCACCGAATCGGTGGACTGCTCGACCTACGAGTCGGCCGACACCATGGCGGCGATGGGGTTCGGGCATTCCCCCGACACCCCGGGGCTCGCCGAGAGCGTGCGCCGGGAGAGCGAGGTCTTCGCCGAGTCGGCCGCGATGATGGCCCGGGCGCTCGGCGCGCGCCTGGACGAGGTCACCTTCGACGTCGAGTTCACCGCCGCGACCGGCGACAGCGACCTGGGCTTCATGCGGATCCCGGCCGGGACGGTGGCCGGCGTGTACGGCTACCACCGGGGTTGGGTCGGCGACCGCAACCTCGTCAGCGTCGGCTTCAACTGGACGATGGGCGACCAGGTCACCCCGCCCAAACCGCTCGCGCACGGCCACGTCATCCAGGTCTTCGGAGTGCCCAACATGCGTACCGTGCTGCACTGTCTGCCGCCCGCCGACTGGACCGAGCGAAGTTTCGAGGGCCTCGGATCGATCTACACCGCGATGCCGGTCACCAATGCGGTGCCCGCCGTGGTGGCCGCTCCCCCGGGCATCGTCACGCTGGCCGACCTGCCGCCGGTCACCGGACGCGCCGCCCGGTAGTCATCCGGGGTTCAGTACTGCGGGGCCGCCGGGTCGACGCAGACCCCGAGCGCGCCGGGTCCGACGTGCAGCCCCAGCACCGGCCCCAGCCCGGTCACGATGGCCGGGGGGCACTGCGGCAACCGGTCAGCGAGGGTGGCGGCGAGTTCCGCGGCGCCGTCGGGGTCGTCGACGTGGTGCACCGCGATCGCCGCCGACTGGTCGCCGACGGTGTCGCACACTCGCTCCACCATCGCCGCGATCGCCTTGCCTGCCGTCCGGATCCGTTGGGCCAGGACGAGTTTGCCGTTGTCGATGCGTAGTAGCGGTTTCAGCGACAGCGCCGTTCCCAACCAGGCGCCGGCACCGCCGATGCGGCCGCTGCGGCGCAGACTCTCCAGCCGCTGCACCACCAGGTAGGCGCGACCGCGTTCGGCCGCGGTGGCCGCGGCAGCGGCGACGACGGCCAGCTCGGCGCCGTCGGCGGCCGCGCGGGCCGCGGCGAGTGCAACGAACCCCGCGCCCATGGCCGCTGAGCGGGAGTCGACGACCCGCACCGCGTCACCGAACTCACCGGCGGCGGCCCACGCCGCTCCGACCGTGCCGGACAGCTCCGCCGAGACGTGCACTGCGACTACTCCGTCGCCGTCGCTGGCGGCATGAGCCCGCCGGTAGGCGGCGCGCAACTCTTCGGGGGTGGCGGCCGCGGTGCTGACCCGGCCGCGTTCCATCAGGTCGGCCGGCATGTCGTCGACGCCGTCGCTGAGGTCGGCCCCGTCGGCCAGGATGTGCAGCGGCACCTCGGGGATGCCCCACCGCGCGCGCAGCGGCGCCGGGATCCGCGCCGCCGAATCGGTGACCACGACCACCGTCACGACGCGGCTCCGCCGACGCCGGCCTGCGCCAGCGCCTTGAGCATCAGGTCCGCCACCGCCCGGTGCGCCTCGAAGTTCCAGTGGATGCCGTCGGGGTTGCCCCGCCCGGCCATGATGTGTTCGCCGACAGCCGCTTTCAGATCGACCAGGGGGACATCACGGCTCGCCGCCCAGTCGGTCAACGCCGCCACCGTCGGCTGACGGCCGTGGTGTGCCTTGCCGTAGGTTTCAGCGATGTGCACCGACGGCAGGCAGGCGATCACCGGGATGTTCGGCCGATTGAAATCGATTGCGGCGCGGGTCTGTTCGAGGTAGTCCACGGTCAGCTGCGGCGGCAGCGCCGAACGCGCCACCGGCGACAACCGGGGCTGCAACCAGCCGTAGCCGTCCCGGGTCCAGCGCCGCAGCCGCGGCGGCCGGATGTAACGGATCAGCTCGCGCAGGGCGGTGGGCAGCACCGAGGGCAGTGAGTCCATGCCGCTGGTGGCGAAGACGACCGCCCCGGCGCGCGGCAGCGCCGCCCAGGCTCGCGGGTCCTGGGTGGCGGCCCACCATACGTCGCGGCTGGTCCAGCCGATCCGCCCGATCAGTTCCACATCCCAGTCGAGTTCGGCGGCAACCAGATTCGGCCAGATTCTCGGGTCGTCGGCGGGCAGCCCGCCGGTGGGTCCGTAGTAGGACAGCGAGTCGGCGAACACCAGCAGCGTCGGGCGGGTCACGCCGGCCCGACTCGCCTCAGAGGACATCGTTGGCCACCTGGGCGGAGGCGTTCCACACGTCGAGCCGCCAGCTGATCGCCTCGGGATCGCCGCCGCGATCGGCAGCGGGATGGCCGCTGAGCTGCACCCAGCTCGCGTTGGCCAGCCCACCGAGTGCGGGCCAGTTCGCCACCGGCAGCCGCAGCAGTGCTGCGGTCAGCGCCGCGATCAGCCCGCCGTGGGCGACCAGCACCACCGGCCGCTGTTCGGGGTCGGCGCCCCACCCCGTTTCGGCGGCGACCAATTCGGCGACCAGCGGCAGGCTGCGCTCGGCGACGTCGATGCGGTTCTCGCCGCCGTGCGGCGCCCAGGTGGCGTCTTCGCGCCACGCCAGCCGGGCGCCGGGTGCGGCGGCGTCAACCTCGGTGTGGGTCAGGCCCTGCCAGTCGCCCAGGTGTGTCTCGCGCAGCCGGGCGTCCATCCGCACCGGCAGCCCGGCGCGCTCGCCGAGGGTGACGGCGGTGTCGTGGGCGCGGCGCAGGTCGGAGGAGACGATCACCAGCGGCTGGCGTTTGGCCAGCACTTCGGCGGCGGCCACCGCCTGCGCCCGGCCCAGATCGCTGAGCTCGGTGTCCAGTTGGCCCTGCATCCGGCTGGTGGCGTTGAACTCGGTCTGGCCGTGCCGCAGCATAACCAGGCGTCGCACGCTCACGAGTCGTCCCCGGCCGGGGCGACCGGCACTGTCGGGCAGTCACGCCACAGCCGGTCGAGGGCGTAGAACTCGCGTTCGTCGCGGTGTTGGATGTGCACCACGACGTCGACGTAGTCCAGCAGCACCCAGCGCCCCTCCCGGGTGCCCTCCCGACGCGCCGGCTTGTGCCCGGCGTGGCGCATCTTCTCCTCCACCTCGTCGACGATGGCGCCGACCTGGCGTTCGTTGGCGGCGGAGGCGAGCACGAAGTAGTCGGTGATCACCAGTTGGCTGGAGACGTCGATGATCACGACGTCGTTGGCGAGTTTGTCGTCCGCGGCCTCGGCGGCGACGCGGGCCATGGCCAGTGCCTCGGTGGCTGATGTCATCGGTGGCCTCGCTGGTCTGTGTGGTGGTCTGCGTACAGGTTGCGTTTGGTGACGTACTGCACGACGCCGTCGGGGACCAGGTACCAGATCGGCCGGGACTCGGCGGCGCGGCGGCGGCAGTCGGTCGATGAGATCGCCAGGGCGGGGACTTCGATGAGGGTGAGCGCGTCGCCGGGCAAGTCGTCGAGGACATCGCCGAGGTGGTCGTCGTTGAGGTCGTAGCCGGGCCGGCTGACCCCCACGAAGCGGGCCACCGCGAACAAGTCTTCCCAGTCCTGCCAGGACAGGATGGTGGCGAGGGCGTCGGCGCCGGTGATGAAGTACAGCTCGGCGTCCGGGTTGAGCGCGTGCAGATCACGCAGGGTGTCTTTGGTGTAGGTGGGACCGACGCGGTCGATGTCGACGCGGCTCACCGAGAACCGCGGGTTGGAGGCGGTGGCGATGACCGTCATCAGGTAGCGGTCCTCGGCGGCGGTGACGTGGCGGTCTTTCTGCCAGGGCTGCCCGGTGGGGACGAAGACGACTTCGTCGAGGTCGAAACGCGCGGCCACCTCGCTGGCCGCGACCAGGTGGCCGTGATGGATGGGGTCGAACGTCCCACCCATGACACCCAGTCGCCGTCGTTCACGCACGATAGGCCAGCTTACTTGGGTGGCCGGTGGCCACCGGCTACCGTCGCGCCGACCCGTCGTCGATCATCTGCTGGAAGTGTTCGACGACCGAGTCCTCCACCGGCCGCAGCGTGATGCCCAGTTCGGCCGGGGCGCGCGACCCGTCGAAGCACAGCGGCCAACCGACGTTGCGCTCGACGTACGTGCGGGTCAGTCCGCCGACGGGTGCGGCCAGCTTGATCAGGAACTTGGGCAGTTCGCGGGTGGGGAAGGCCAGGCGCGGGCCGAAGTGGCGGCGCAGCATCCGGCTGAGCCCGAGCATGCTGACGATCTCGGAGTTGACCACGTAGCGGCCGTGGGCGTCCGCGGTGAAGCCGGCGGCGATGTGCGCCCGGGCGACATCGCGCACGTCGACGGCGCCGAGTTGCAGCGCCGGCGCGCCCATCGCCATCGACATGTCGACGAAATGGCGCATCGTCGTCATGCTGCCCGAGACGCTGGAGGTGGTCAGGGCCGGTCCCAGCACCAGCGACGGGTGGATGGTGACCAGATCCCAGCGCTGCTGGGCCTGCTGGATGGCCCAGGCCTCCCGCTCGGCGACGGTCTTGGAGTACGAGTACGCCTGATGGTCGACGGTGCTGGTGGTGTTCCAGTCCGCCTCGGTGAAGCAGTCCTTGCCGGCCATGTCCGCGTTGTCACCGTAGATCGCGGCGACGCTGCTGGTCAGCACCACACGCTTGACCGACTCGGTGGCGTTCACGCTGGTCAACACGTTTCGGGTGCCCTCAAGGGCGGGGCGGATCAACTGCTCGTGCGGGTCGCGGACGGTGCCCATCAAAAACGGCGACGCGGTGTGGATGACCAGGTGGCAGCCGTCCATCGCGGCGGTGAAACTGTCCGGCTCCAGCAGGTCGGCGCGGTGCAGGCTGAGCCGGTCGGGGTGCTGCGCCGCCAGCGCGTGCAGGTGTTCCAGCCCGTGTGGTTTCTGCGGGTCGCGCACGGTGGCGCGCACCCGGTGGCCGTCTTCGAGCAGGTAACGCACGATCCAGCTGGCGACGTAACCGCTGCCGCCGGTGACCAGCACCGGGGCGTTCGGGTCAACGGTGGTCATGTCCTCCGATGCTAGTCGCCCTCGAAAGTCGTTCCATGGCGGTGGAACGACGGTTGTTTCACCGTCGGGCTTCATTCGCGGCGTCCGGGGGTGTTGACATCGCGCGCACCACCCGATAGCCATACACATAGCAATGTTTGCATGAATTAGGAGAGGGTCGTGATGCCCTACGCCGCGCTGGCGCTCTATCTGGTGTTCGCCGCGGTCGGGTTCGGGTGGCGCAGTTGGGCGCAGTACCGGCGCACCGGGTCGACCGGGTTCCGCCGGGTCGGTTCGAGTCCCGGCGCGCTGCTGGCCGGCGCCGGTTTCCTGTTCGCGGCGCTCGCCGGGGTGGCCGCTCCGGCATTGCAGATCGCCGGGTTGTTGTCCCCGGTGCCGGTGCTGGACGCCGGATGGCTGCAGGCCGTCGGGCTGGTGTTGGCGATCGCCGGAATGCTGAGCACGTTCTACGCCCAGCGCGACATGGGCGAGTCCTGGCGGGTCGGGGTCGATCAGGACGAGACGACGCAGTTGGTCCGCGACGGCGTGTTCGGCCTGGTCCGCAACCCGATCTTCACCGCCATGCTGGCCTTCGCCGCGGGAACAGCGCTGCTGGCGCCCAATGCGTTGGCGCTGGGCGCGTTCGGGTTGCTGCTGGTCAGCATCGAGTTGCAGGTGCGCGTGGTCGAGGAGCCCTACCTCGCCGCGGTGCACGGCGCGCAGTACCGCCGCTACCGCGCCGAGGTGGGCCGGTTCGTGCCCGGGATCGGCTGAGCGCGCCGCTACACCGGCAACAATTGGTCGACCACCGCCGCCAGCTGCTTGGCCGAGCGACATTCGTGCATGGTGATCAGATCCTGGTAGCGCGGCGCCACCGAATCCCCGGTCCCCCACAGGTGTTTCGGTTCGGGGTTGAGCCAATGGGCATGGCGGCTGGCCGACACCAGCTCGGCGAGCACGCCGAGGGCGGGGTCGCGGTAGTTGTTGCGGGCGTCGCCGAGCACCAGCAGCGAACTGCGCGGCGAGAGCACCTGCGGGAAGTTGTCCGCGAACGAGGTCAGTGCGTGACCGTAGTCCGAGTGGCCGTCGATGGTGTACACGCCCGCCTCGCGGGTGACCCGCTGGATGGCGACCGCGAGATCGGCGTCCGGGCCGAACAGGTGGGTCACCTCGTCGGTGGTGTCGATGAACGCGAACACCCGCACCCGGGAGAACTGCTGGCGCAGGGCGTGCACCAGCAGCAGGGTGAAATGGCTGAATCCGGCGACCGACCCCGACACGTCGCACAGCACCACCAGCTCGGGCCGGGCCGGGCGGGGTTTACGCAGCACCACGTCGATCGGCACCCCGCCGGTCGACATCGATTTGCGCAGGGTCTTGCGCAGGTCGATCGCCCCGGCCCGGGAGCGGCGCCGCCGGGCGGCCAGCCGGGTGGCCAGGGTGCGGGCCAGCGGCGCCACCACCCGGCGCATCTGGCGCAGTTGGTCGCCGGAGGCGCGTAGGAACTCCACGTTCTCGGCCAGTTGCGGGATCCCGTACATCTGGACGTGGTCGCGGCCCAGTTGCTCGGCGGTGCGCCGCTTGGTTTCGTCCTCGACCATCTTGCGCAGTTTGGTGATCTGCTTGGCGGCAACGGCTTTGGCGATCTGCTCCTGGCTTGGGCTGGGTTCGTCTCCGTAGCCGGCGAGCAGCCCGGCCAGCAGTCGGCCCTCCAGTTCGTTCAGCGACATCGCTTTGATCGCCTGATACGACGAGTACGACGGGCCGCGGCTGGAGTTGTACCGGCCGTAGGCCTGCACGATCTGGGCCACCAGCCCGGCGAGCCGGTCCTCGGCGGCCGGATCGGTGTCGGTGAGCGCCTCGAGAAGCATCGCGTGCATCGCGTCGACGTCATCGGGGGGCACCACGTCGCCGGCGGCGGCGTCGTCGTCGAGCACGGTCCGCCCACCCAGCGCCGCCGGGAACCACAGGTCGAACAGGGCGTCGTAGGTGTCGCGGTGATCGGGGCGGCGCAGTACCGCGCACGCCAGCCCCTCCCGCAGCACCTCCCGGTCCCCGAGTCCTACGACGGTGAGCACCCGGCCCGCATCGACGGTCTCCGACGGCCCGACGGCGATACCGTGGCCGCGCAGCGCCGACACGAACCCGACCAGGTGGCCGGGAATGCCCTGCGGCGCGAGCGGCTGGGCTGGTCCGGTGCGGCGCGGCGTCATCGGTTCAGTTCAGCCGCAGTTCGCCGGCGGCGCGGGTCTGGTCGGACTGGTGTTTGAGCACCACTCCGAGGGTGGCGGCGATGGTGGCGTCCTCCAGGGTGTCCAGTCCCAGCGCAAGCACGGTACGGCCCCAGTCGATGGTTTCGGCGACCGACGGCAGCTTCTTCAGTTGCATGCCGCGCAGCACCCCGACGACGCGGACCAACTCCTCGGCGAGACGTTCGGGTAGCTCCGGCACCCGCGACAGCAGGATGCGCCGCTCGAGTTCGGCGTCGGGGAAGTCGATGTGCAGGAACAGGCAGCGCCGCTTGAGCGCCTCGGACAGTTCCCGAGTCGCGTTGGAGGTCAGCACCACGAACGGCGCCCGGGTGGCGGTGATCGTGCCCAGCTCGGGAACGGTGACCGCGAAATCGGAGAGCACCTCCAGCAGCAGCCCCTCGATCTCGATGTCGGCCTTGTCGGTCTCGTCGATGAGCAGCACGGTGGGCTCGGTGCGCCGGATCGCGGTCAGCAGCGGCCGCGACAGCAGGAACTCCTCGGAGAACACATCGGTTTTGGTCTGGTCCCAGTCCCCCGAACCGGCCTGGATCCGCAGGATCTGCTTGGCGTGGTTCCACTCGTAGAGGGCACGCGCCTCATCGACGCCCTCGTAGCACTGCAGCCGCACCAGTCCCGAGCCGGTGGCCTGCGCGACCGCGCGGGCCAGCTCGGTCTTGCCGACCCCGGCCGGCCCCTCCACCAGCAGCGGCTTGCCCAGCTGATCGGCGAGGTAGACCGCGGTCGCGGTGGCGGTGTCGGGCAGGTAGCCGGTGGCGGCCAGCCGGGCCGCCACATCGTCGATGTCGGCGAAGAGGGCGGCGGGCCGGGCGGGCAGACTCACAGTGGGTGCTCCTGGGGTTCGTCGGTCAGGCGGGCCGGGTCTGGCCGTCGCCCCACACGATCCATTTGGTCGAGGTCAGTTCGGTCAGGCCCATCGGGCCGCGGGCGTGCAGTTTCTGGGTGGAGATGCCGATCTCGGCGCCGAAGCCGAACTGCTCGCCGTCGGTGAACGCCGTCGAGGCGTTCACCATCACCGCAGCCGCGTCCACCTGCTCGGTGAAACGTTGCGCGGCCGCCATGTTCGCCGTCACGATCGCCTCGGTGTGCCCGGTGCCGTATTCGTTGACGTGCTCGATGGCGGCGTCGATGCCGTCGACGATCTTCAGCGCGATGTCCATCGAGAGGAACTCGGCGCGCAGTTCGTCCTCACCTGCGGCGGCGTCGCCGCCGTGCACGGTGACCCCGGCGGCGCTGAGCGCGTCGAGCAGCCGCGGTAGCGCCCGGTCGGCGATCGCGGCGTCGACGAGCAGCGACTCGGCGGCGTTGCAGACGCTGGGCCGACGGGTCTTGGAGTTCAACAGGATCCGCTCGGCCAGGTCGAGGTCGGCGGCTTCGTGGATGTAGACGTGGCAGTTGCCGACACCGGTCTCGATGGTGGGCACCTGCGCGTCGCGCACCACCGCCTCGATCAGGCCGGCACCGCCGCGCGGGATCACCACGTCGACCAGGCCGCGCGCCTGGATCAGGTGGGTGACCGTGATGCGGTCGGAGGCGTCGAGCAGTTGCACCGCGTCGGCGGGCAGGTCCTCACCGAGCAGCGCGTCGCGGACCACCTCGACCAGCGCCCGGTTGGAGTTCGCCGCCGAGGAGCTGCCCCGCAGCAGCGCGGCGTTGCCGGACTTGAGGGCCAGGCCGAACGCGTCGACGGTGACGTTGGGCCGGCCCTCATAGACCATGCCGACCACCCCGAGCGGCACCCGCAGCTGACGCAGCATCAACCCGTTGGGCAGGGTGTAGCCGCGCAGCACCTCGCCGACCGGGTCGGGCAGCCCGGCGACCTGCCGCAGCCCGGCGGCGATGGCGTCGACGCGCTGGGCGTCCAGCGCCAGCCGGTCGATCATCGCCTCGGGCGTCCCGACGGCGCGGGCCGCCTCGACGTCGTCACGGTTGGCGGCGAGGATCTTCTCGCGGTGTTCGGTGAGCGCGTCGGCGGCGGCGTGCAGGGCGTGGTCCTTGGCGACGGTGGGCAGCGTCGCGAGCACCCGAGAAGCGACCCGGGCCCGCCGCGCCGCGTCGTGGACGTGTCGGCGCAGGTCCGGCTCGGGTTTGCCGGCCGAGGTCAGATCGGGGATCAACTGCGAACTCATCCGTCCAGGGTATCGGGCCGCGCCGCCGGCCCCCGCGGGGCGGCGGCCGGGTGAGCGACCGACCCCCGTCGCGGGACCCGGCCGACTAACCTGCCGGTCATGACGACTTCGCCGGCACCGCGCCGCTCCCTTCCGGTCGAGGACATCGGCCGGCTGGTCCTCCGGTGTCCCGACCAACCCGGCATCGTCTCGGCGGTCAGCACCTTTCTGGCCCGGGCCGGCGCCAACATCGTCTCCCTGGACCAGCACTCCACCGAACCGGTCGGCGGCACCCTGCTGCAGCGCACCATCTTCGTCCTGCCCGGCCTGACCGCGGCCCGCGACCGGTTGGAGGCCGAGTTCGGCGCCACCGTCGCCGCCGAGTTGGGTATCGACTTCCATTTCACCGAGGCCGCCGCCTTCAAGCGGGTGGCGATCATGGCGTCACGCACCGACCACTGCCTGCTGGACCTGCTGTGGCGCAACCAGCGCGGCGAGCTGGACATGTCGGTGGTGATGGTCATCTCCAACCATCCCGACCTCGCCGACCGGGTGCGGCCGTTCGGGATCCCGTTCGTCCACATCCCGGCAAGCGCCGCCAACCGCGCCGAGGCCGAGCAGCGTCAACTGGAGTTGCTGCAGGGCAACGTCGACCTGGTGGTCCTGGCCCGCTACATGCAGATCCTCACCCCCGACTTCCTGCGCCGCATCGGCTGCCCGATGATCAACGTCCACCACTCGTTCCTGCCGGCGTTCATCGGCGCCAACCCCTACCAGCAGGCCCGCGACCGCGGGGTCAAGCTGATCGGGGCCACCGCGCACTACGTCACCGACGATCTCGACGAGGGGCCGATCATCGAGCAGGACGTCGCCCGGGTCGACCACGCCCACATGCTGGCCGACCTGGTGCGCATCGGCGCGGACGTGGAACGCGCGGTGCTGTCGCGGGCGGTGCAATGGCACTGTCAGGACCGGGTCATCCAGCACGGCAACCAGACGATCGTGTTCTGAGCCGGCCGTGACGGACGGACCGCGGGTCGGCGTGGTCGGCAGTGTCAACCTCGACACCGCCTACCGGGTGGCGACGCTGCCGCGGACCGGGGAGACCGTGCTCGCCGGACCGGCGGCCAGCGGGCCCGGCGGCAAGGGGGGCAACCAGGCGGTGGCCGCCGCCCGCGCCGGCGCCGACGTGCGGTTCGTCGGCGCCGTCGGCGACGACGCGGCCGGCCGGCGGCTGCGCGACCACCTGGACGCCAACGGGGTCGGCCTGGACGGGCTGGTCTGCCGGCCCGGCCCCAGCGGGCAGGCCCTGATCGTCGTCGACGACGCCGGCCAGAACATGATCGTCGTGGCGCCCGGCGCCAACGCGCAACTCGAGATCGACGACGCGCTGCGTGCGGTGATCGCCGGGTGCGACGTCGTGCTGCTGCAACTGGAGATCCCGGTGGCGACCGCGGTGGCCGCCGCGGCGGCGGCACGCGCCGCCGGCGCCACCGTGATCGTCAACGCCTCCCCGGCCCGTCCCGGCCTCGACGAACTGGCGGCGCTCACCGACGTCGTGGTGGTCAACGAGGCCGAAGCGGCGCACTGGCCCCACCCGGTGGCCCACCTGGTGGTGACCCTCGGCGCCGACGGCGCCCGCTACCGGGGTCCGGCGGGGCGGTTCGCGGTGCCTGCCCTGCCGGTGTCGCCGGTTGACACCGCAGGCGCCGGAGACGTGTTCGCCGGGGTGCTGGCCGCCGGGTGGTCGGCAGGTCCGCAGCAGGCGTTGCGGCGCGCGAGTGTGGCCGGCGGGTTGGCGACACTGGTGGGCGGGGCCGGCGACTGCGCGCCCACCGCCGCGTCGATCGAGGCCGCGCTGACCGACCTGCCCTGAACCGCGGTCAGCCCTCGGGGATCTCGCGGTCGATCGCGTCGAGCCAGATGCGGGCGGACAGATCCGACGGGGCCCGCCAGTCGCCGCGCGGTGAGAGCGCTCCGCCACCGCTGACCTTGGGGCCGTTGGGCATCGCAGAGCGTTTGAACTGACCGAACCCGTAGAAGCGCCGGGCGAAGACCTGCAGCCAGTGCCGGATCTCGGCGAGCTGGTAGGCCGGGCGCCGCCCGGCCGGATACCCCGACGGCCAGGCGCCGAGTTCGGCGTCGTGCCAGGCCTGCCAGGCCAAAAACGCGATCTTCGCCGGGCCCGAGCCGTGCCGCAGCACCTGGAACAGGGTGAAGTCCTGCAACGCGTAGGGCCCCACGACGTCTTCGCTGCGTTGGATGTCCTCACCGTGCCCCGGTGGCACCAGTTCCGGGCTGATCTCGGTGTCGAGCACCGAGGCGAGCACCTTGGCGACCTCGGTGGAGAACTGCTCGGAGGAGATCACCCACCTGATGAGGTGCTGGATCAGTGTTTTCGGCACTCCCCCGTTGACGTTGTAGTGCGACATCTGGTCGCCCACGCCGTAGGTGGCCCAGCCCAACGCCAGTTCGGACAGGTCACCGGTGCCCAGCACGATGCCGCCGCGCTGGTTGGCGATACGGAACAGGTAGTCGGTGCGCAGCCCGGCCTGCACGTTCTCGAACGTGACGTCATAGACCGGCTCGCCGCGGCCCGCGGGGTGCCCGATCCGGTTGAGCATCAACGTCGCGGTGTCGCGAATGTCGATCTCTTCGATGGTGGCGCCCAGTGCTCGGCTCAACGCGATTGCGTTGTTCTTGGTGTGATCGCCGGTGGCGAAGCCGGGCATGGTGAACGCGAGAATGTCACTGCGGGGCCGCTTCTGCCGGTCCATGGCCCGGGCTGCGACGATGAGGGCGTGGGTGGAGTCCAGGCCGCCCGATACCCCGATCACCACCTTGGGGTTCCCGATCGCCCGGAGCCGCTGCTCGAGGCCGGACACCTGGATGTTGTACGCCTCGTAGCAATCGCGTTGCAGCCGGGCAGGATCGGCCGGGACGAACGGGAAGCGCTCCACCCTGCGGCGCAGGCCGATGTCGCCCTGCGGCGGGTCGACGGTGAAGGTGACGGTTCGAAACGACTCGGTCTCCACCCGGTGTCTGCGACGGTTGTCGTCGAAGGTGTTCGCCCGCAACCGCTCCGCGCGCAGTGCGCCGACGTCGATGTCGGCGATGGTGCGCTGGGCGGCAGCGGGGAATCGCTCGCCCTCGGCCAGCAGCGCACCGTTCTCGTAGATGACCGACTGGCCGTCCCAGGCCAGGTCGGTGGTCGACTCCCCCGGTCCGGCCGCCGAGTAGATGTAGCCGGCCAGGCACCGCGCCGAGGCGGAGCGGGCCAGCAGCTTGCGTTCCTCGGCCCGGCCGATGGTGATGGGGCTCGACGACAGGTTGGCCAGCACCGTCGCGCCGGCCAGCGCGGCCTGCGCACTCGGCGGGATCGGCACGAACATGTCCTCGCAGATCTCCACGTGCAACACCAGATCGGCGACATCGTCGGCGGCGAACAGCAGGTCCGGCCCGAACGGCGCCTGCGCGCCGGCCACCTCGATCTCACCGTGCTCCCCTGCCCCGGTGGCGAACCAGCGCGGCTCGTAGAACTCCCGGTAGCCGGGCAGGTGGGACTTGGGGACCACGCCGAGCACCGCGCCGCGGTGAATGACCACAGCGGTGTTGTACACCCGGTTGCGGTGCCGCAGCGGTGCGCCGAGCACCAGCACCGGGCGCAGCGCCACCGAGGCCGCCACGACCGTCCCCAGCGCACTGTGCACGGCGGCCAGCAGGGTGTCCTGCAGCACGATGTCGTCGATCGAGTACCCCGAGAGGGTCAACTCCGGGAAGACGGCCACCGCGACCCCGTCGTCGTGGCAGGCGCGGGCCAGGGTCAGCACCGACTCGGCATTGGCCTCCGGTTCGCCCAGGGCGGTGCGGTGGGTGCAGGCGGCGACCCTGACGAACCCGTGCCGGTAGACGCTGTAGAAGTCCATCGCCGCCATTGTCGCCTCTGCGGTGTCATCGCGCTGGCTTTGGGTACCAGATGATCATGAGTGACACCGCGGTCCTGGTCGTGGACATGATGAACGATTACCGGCACCCCGATGCCGACCTGCTGGCCCGCGACGCCGCCCGGATCATCGAACCACTGGCCGACCTCATCGGCCGGGCCCACCGCAGCGACGACGTCGACCTGGTCTACGTCAACGACAACTACGGCGATTTCACCGCCGACTTCTCCGATCTGGTCGATGCGGCCCTGGACGGGGGACACCCCGACCTGGTCCGTCCGATCGCCCCGGCGCCCGACAGCCTGACCGTGACCAAGGTGCGCCACAGCGTGTTCTACGCCACCGCACTGGGGTATCTGCTGGAACGGCGCCGGGTCCAGCGACTGGTGCTCGCCGGGCAGGTCACCGAGCAGTGCATCCTCTACAGCGCGCTGGACGCCTATGTGCGCCATATCCCGGTGACGGTGGCGACCGACGCGGTGGCCCACATCGACGCCGACCTGGCCGAGGCGGCGCTGCGGATGATGCGCCAGAACATGGGGGCGCGGCTGACGACGGCCGCGGAGTGTCTCGATCACCGTTAACCTCGACGGGGTGACGGTCGTGACCGGTGCCGACAGCGCCACGGCCCCCGACCTGGTCGCGTTGTTGGCCGGGCGGCGGGTCGCGGTGCTCACCGGCGCCGGGGTCTCCACCGACTCGGGCATCCCCGATTACCGCGGTCCCGACTCGCCGCCCAGTAACCCGATGACGATCGCCCAGTTCACCGGCGACCCGCTGTTTCGGCAGCGGTACTGGGCCCGCAACCATGTCGGCTGGCGGCACATGGCGGCCACCGCGCCCAACGCCGGGCACCGGGCGCTGGCCGAACTCGAACACGCCGGGGTGGTGTGCGGACTGATCACCCAGAACGTCGACCTGCTGCACACCAAGGCGGGCAGCCGAGCGGTGATCGACCTGCACGGCCGCTACGACCGGGTGGTCTGCCTGGACTGCGGGCACACCCTCAGCCGCGCGGCGCTGGCCGATCGGCTCGAGGCGCTCAACCCCGGTTTCGGCCGGTCCGCCGGCCCGGTCGGCGGGATCGCGGTGGCTCCGGACGCCGACGCCGTCGTCACCGACACCGCCGACTTCCGGTTCGTCGACTGTCCGCGGTGCACCGGGTTGCTCAAGCCCGACATCGTCTATTTCGGGGAGAACGTGCCCCGCGAGCGGGTCGCCCGGGCCGACGCCCTGGTCGACGAGGCCGACGCGCTGCTGGTGGCCGGGTCGTCGCTGACGGTGTACTCCGGGTACCGGTTCGTCCGGCGCGCCGCGGCGCAAGGTATCCCGGTCGCGATCGTCAACCGCGGGCCGACCCGCGGCGATGCGCTGGCCACGGTGAAACTCGACGCGGGGTGCTCTCCGTTGCTGGCGCTTCTGGCCGCGGAGTTGCCCCGTCCGGCCGCGGTGGCCCCCGGTGGTTGAGTCGGCCGGGACGGTGCTGCAGACCCTGGCCCTTACCCGCCGTTTCGGCCGTCGCCGCGGGGTCAGCGAAGTCGACCTGCGGGTTGGCCCCGGTGAGGTGTTCGGGTTCCTCGGCCCCAACGGGGCCGGTAAGACCACCACGATCCGGCTCCTGCTGGGACTGTGTCGGCCCACCTCCGGGCACGTCGCGCTGTTCGGCCTCGACCCGCACCGCCGTCCGGTCGAGGCTCTGCGCCGGGTGGGCTACCTGCCCGGTGAGCTGAGCCTGTACCCGCGACTGACCGGGCGGCAGGTCCTGAAACGGCTGGCCCGAATCCGTGGCCACACCGATCACCGCTTCCGCGACGAGCTCGCCGAGCGGTTCACCGTCGAACTCGACGCGCCGATCCGCACGCTGTCGAAGGGCAACGTGCAGAAGATGGGATTGGTGCTGGCGTTCGCCCACCGGCCCGACCTGCTCATCCTCGACGAGCCCACCTCGGGTCTCGACCCTCTGCTGCAGGACGAGTTCACCCGCCTGGTGCGCGAAACCGCCGACGAGGGGCGCACCGTGTTCTTGTCCTCCCACGATCTCGACGAGGTGCAGCGGGTCGCCGACCGGTTGACGATCATCAAGGAGGGCCGGCTGCAGGTCACCGACACCGTGGAGCGGTTGCGGGCCGCCGCGCCGAAAACCGTCGAGCTGTGCTTCACCGATGCCGTCGATCTCGCCCCGTTCCGGCGGCTGGACGGGGTGCGGGTGCTGGCCCAGCAGGACGGTCGGCTGCGCCTGACGATGGCCGGCGCCATCGGACCGCTGCTGCGTCTGGCCGCCGATCTCGATCCGGTCGACATGACCGTGCGCCCACCGGATCTCGAGGAGTTGTTCTTGGGCTACTACCGCGGCGGCGCCGACGAAGCGGGCCGTCATGGGTGACATCGCGCTGCTGGATCTGCGGCTGCGCCGACGGCTGACCCTCGGTTACATGCTGGGCATGGCCGCCTACACCGCCGTGGTCATCGCGTTGTACCCGACGTTCAAGGACGCTCACGGGCTCGACGCCCTGGTGCAGGACTCGGGTGCGGTGGCCGCCCTGTTCGGCGCGACCGATCCGTTGACCTCCCCGGCCGGCTGGCTGGGCGCCAACCTGTACGGCAACTTCCTGCCGCTGCTGACCCTGATGGCCACCATCGGCTACGGCGCGACGGCGATCGCCGGGCAGAACGAGGAGGGCACCCTGGCCCTGGTGGCGAGCCTGCCGGTGCGCCGGGCGCGGATCGCGATGGCCAAGCTGGCGGCCCTGGCGGTCCAGGCGCTGCCGGTGCCGGTGGCCACCGCCGCGTGCATCGTGGCCGGTCGGGGCCTGGATCTCAACCTCGGCGCCGCGCAGCTGTGGGGCGCCACCGCGGGGGTCGTGGGGTTGGGATTGGTCTTCGGCGCGTTGGCGCTGTTGCTCGGGGCGCTCACGGGCAGCCGCGGGGTGGCGTTGGGGGTGACGACCGGGGCGGCGGCGGTGAGCTACCTGGTCAATTCGCTGGCCCCGCTGATCGACTGGCTGGAACCGGGTCGGTATTTTTCCCCGTTCTTCTACGCGGTCGGTGACCATCAGTTGCGCGATGGGCAGTCCCCGGCCTGGCTGGCGGTGCTGGGCGGTGCGGCGTTGGTGCTCGCCGGCGCGGCGGTGATCGCCTTCCGGCGCCTCGACGTGCGCTGAGTCCGGTTGCGTGACGGGCCGGCGCGCCGTGCCACGATGCTGCGGTGACCACGCAGCGGCTCACCTCCGATCAGCGCAATGCGTTTCTGGCGGCGTTTTTGGGCTGGACGATGGATGCCTTCGACTACTTCCTGGTGGTGTTCGTCTACGCCCACATCGCCGCGGACTTCGGCCATTCCAAGACCACCGTCGCCTTTCTGACCACCGCCACGCTGGTGATGCGACCGGTCGGTGCGCTGCTGTTCGGATTGTGGGCCGACCGGGTCGGCCGACGGGTGCCGCTGATGGTCAACGTGGTGTTCTACTCGGTCGCCGGGTTCCTCTGCGCCTTCGCCCCGAACTTCACCGTCCTGGTCGTCCTGCGGATGTTGTTCGGCATCGGGATGGGCGGCGAGTGGGGCCTGGGGGCCGCCTTGGCGATGGAGAAGGTGCCCACCGCACGACGCGGCTTCTTCTCCGGGCTGTTGCAGCAGGGCTACATGGTCGGCTACCTGTTGGCCAGCCTGGCGGCGCTGCTGATGATGGACTGGCTGCAGCTGTCCTGGCGGTGGTTGTTCGCGTTGAGCATCCTGCCCGCGGCGATCAGTTTGATCATCCGCTACCGGGTGAAGGAATCCGAGGCGTGGGAGGCCACCCACGATCGGATGGCGCTGACCCACACCCGTATCCGCGACGTCCTCGCCAATCCGGCCGTGATCCGGCGGTTCGGCTATCTGGTGTTGCTGATGACCGCGTTCACCTGGATGAGCCACGGCACCCAGGACGTGTATCCGGTGTTCCTGCAGGCCACCGACCACGGCGGCGCCGGCCTGTCGAGTTCCGCGGTCAAGTGGATCGTGGTGGTGTACAGCATCGGCGGGATCATCGGCGGGGTGGTCTTCGGGGCGCTCTCCGAGCGGTTCGGGCGGCGCCACACCGTGATGTGGTGCGCCGCCATGGCATTGCCGATCGTGCCGCTGTTCGCGTTCTCACGATCCGCGGCGATGCTGTGTCTGGGCGCGTTCCTCATCCAGGTGTTCGTGGTGGGCGCGTGGGGGGTCATTCCCGCGCATCTCAACGAGATGTCCCCGGATGCGATCCGCGGCCTGTATCCGGGAGTGACCTATCAGCTCGGAAATCTGTTCGCGTCGCTGAACCTGCCGATCCAGGAGCACCTGGCGACCGCCCGCGGCTACCCGTTCGCCCTGGCGGTCACGATCGTGCCGGTGCTGTTGATCGTGATATTCCTCGCCGCGATCGGCCGGGACGCCACCGGCCGGGAGTTCGGCGCCACCGCGGCGGCCGACACCGCCGCGCCCACCTGACGGCCCGCTAGAACTCGGCGGGCATCGCGCGGATGGCGTGCACAAAGTTGCTGGGGACGAAGGCGGGTTCGCCGGCTCGGATGTCGGGGAGTTGGCGGAGCAACTCGCCGATGATCGCCCGCAGTTGCGCACGCGCCACATGGGTGCCCAGGCAGTAGTGCGCGCCGCCGCCCCCGAATCCGATGTGCGGGTTCGGGTCCCGGCTCAGGTCCAGGCGATCGGGCCGGTCGAAGACGGCTTCGTCCCAGTTGCCGGACTGGTAGAACATCACCACCTTCTCCCCTGCGCGGATCTGTTCGCCGGCGAGTTCGGTGTCGGTGGCGGCGGTGCGCCGGAAGGTCAACACCGGGGTGGCCCAACGGATGAACTCCTCGACGGCGGTGCCGATGCGGTTGTCGAAATCAGCTGTCAGCCAGGCTCGCTGGTCGGGGAAGTCGGTGAGAGCCTTCAGTGCGTGGCTGGTGGCCTGGCGGGTGGTGTCGTTGCCGGCGACACACAGCAACACGAAGTAGGCGGCGATCTCGTTGTCGGTCAGCCGGTCTCCGTCGATCTCGGTGTTGGCCAGGCTGGAGAACAGGTCGTCGCTGGGGTTCTCCCGGCGGTCGGCGGACAGGGTGGCCGCGAGTTGGTGCAGGTAGCCCTGGTTCTCGAACAGGACTTCCAGCGGGTTGCGACCGTTGAGGTAGACCGGATCCGCCCAGGAGACCAGGGCGTCGGCGGCATCGGCGACCCGGTCCCGTTCGGATTCGGGGATGCCGACCATGTCCGACAGGGTCCGTACCGGCAACTCTTTGGCGCAGTGTTCGACGAAGTCGGCGCCGCTGCCCGCGGCGGCGAGTTCTTCGACGATGCTCTTGGCGTTCGCCTTGATCGAGTCCTCGATGCGGCGGACCTGGCGTGGCGTGAACGCGGCGCTGGCCAGTTTGCGCAGTTTGGTGTGCCGGGGCGGGTCCATCGCGAGAAAGGACTGGTTGCCCTCCAACAACTCCTCGGGCACGTTGTCGAACAGCACCCCTTTGCCGGACAGGAAAACATCGTTGGCACGGCTGACGGCGACGATGTCGCTGTGGCGGGTGACGGCCCAATAGCCGGGGTCGGTCGGGTCGGGGATCAAGGTGTCCTGCACCGGCGGGTGCCAGCTCACCGGACGCTCCGCGCGCAGGGTGGCGAACGCGCGTTCGCGCTCGGCCGCCGGGGTCGACCAGAACGCCCGGGAGGACAGGTCGATCGGGTCATAACCGCGCTCGGCGACCGGTGATGTGGACATGAGACCTCCTGCACGGTGACGTGGACCACAGCTACCGTAGGTCTGGACAGAGTGTCTAGTCAATATGTCCAGCCGGGCTTAGGCTGACGGTATGGCCTCCGTGACGCGCAGGCCGCAGGCGACCCGGGAGCAGCGCCGCGGCGATATCGAGCGTCGGCTGCTGGCGGCCACCGAGCAGCTGATGACCGCCGGTGCCAGCTTCACCGAGCTCAGCGTCGAGCGGCTCGCCGCGCAGGCCGGCATCTCCCGGGCCAGCTTCTACATCTACTTCCAGGACAAGGGCGAGTTGTTGCGGCGACTGGCCGCCCACGTGTTCGGCGACCTGACCGCGGCGGCGCAGAACTGGTGGCGGGTGGCGTGGCGCAGCGACCCGGCCGACGTCCATCGCGGCATGGCCGGGATCATCGCCAGCTACCGGCAACACCAGGCGTTGCTGATCGCGCTCAGCGAGATGTCCGGCTACGACGAGCAGGTGTCCGAGACCTACCGGGAGCTGGTCGCCGGGGTCGCGGCCGCGCTGACCGCGGTGATCGAGGCCGGCCAGGCCGACGGCTCGATCCACGCCGATCTGCCCGCCGCCGCGACCGCCGCGGCGCTGACCTGGATGGTGGAGCGCTCCTGCCAGCAGGGCCTGCCGGGCAGCCCGCCGGAGTACGACGCCACCCTCGCCGACGCGCTCACCGCGATCGTGCGCGGCGCGCTGTATCCGGCGCGTCGCTCAGACGGCGACCAGGTCGTCGGCGTGCACCGCCGGACGACGTAGCTCAGCGGGCAGCTGGGAGGTCGACCGCCCGGTCATGCCGGCCAGTTCGGTGGCGTCGTAGGCGACCACCCCGCGCGCGATGACCGCCCCGTCCGGCCCGCAGAGTTCGACCACGTCGCCGCCGGTGAACCGGCCGTGCACCGCGGTGATCCCGGCCGGCAGCAGCGAGCCGCGACGGGCCAGCACCGCCTCCACCGCACCGGTGTCCAGGGTGAGGGTGCCCGCCGAGTCCGCTGCGTAGCGCACCCAGAACCGCCGGGCCGACATCCGCGCCCCACGCGCCGGGAACACGGTGCCCACCGACGCCTCGGAGAGGGCGGCGGCCGCGTCGGCGGCGGCGGCCAACAGCACCGGCACGCCCGCGTCGGCCGCCAGCAACGCCGAGGACAGTTTCGAGGCCATGCCGCCGGTGCCCAGCGAACTGCCCTGCCCGGCGACCACCCCGGTGAGATCCGCCGGGCCGGACACCTCGGCGACGAACCGCGCCGGCCCCTTGCGCGGGTCGGCGTCGTAGAGCCCGTCGATGTCGGAGAGCAGCACCAGCGCGTCGGCGCCGACCAGGTGCGCCACCAGCGCGGAGAGCCGGTCGTTGTCGCCGAACCGGATCTCGTTGGTGGCCACCGTGTCGTTCTCGTTGACGATCGCCACCGCGTGCAGCGCCCGCAGCCGGTCCAGGGTGCGCTGGGCGTTGGTGTGGGAGACCCGCCGCGCGATGTCGTGCGCGGTGAGCAGCACCTGCCCGACGGTGCGGTCGTGCCGGGCGAACGCCGTGCTCCAGGCGTTGACCAGCGCGACCTGCCCGACGCTGGCGGCGGCTTGCTTGGTGGCCAGGTCGGTGGGCCGCCGGGTGAGCCCGAGCGGTTCGAGGCCGGCCGCGATCGCGCCGGAGGAGACCAGCACCAGATCCGAGCCGGCCCGCATGCGGGCCTCCATCGCGTCGACCAGCCCGGCCAGCCGACCGGCGTCGAACATGCCGCTGTCGGTGGTCAAGGCGGTGGTTCCGACCTTGACCACGACGCTGCGGGCGCCGCGGATCAGGTCGCGGGTGCCGCTCACCGGTCGCTCTCCCGGCGGGCCCGCCGGGCCGCCTTGCGGTCGGCGGCGCTGGGCCGCTCGCTGCGGTCCATCCGCGAGTCGGTGCCGCGTCCGCCCAGCGGCACGTCGACCCCGGCCGGTGTCGCGGGCTCCCAATCGAAGGTCATCTCCCCGATGGTGACGGTGGCGCCGGGCCGCGCGCCCAGGCGGACCAGTTCGTCTTCCACACCGAGCCGGGCCAGCCGGTCGGCGAGGTAGCCGACCGCCTCGTCGTTGTCGAAGTCGGTCTGCTGCACCCAGCGGTGCGGCCGGGTGCCGTGCACCACGAAACCGCCCTGCCCGTCGCGTTCGACGCGGAAGCCGGATTCGTCGACCGGCACCGGTCGGATCACCGGGCGCCGCGGCGCCACCTCGGGTTGGGCGGCCCGGTAGGCCGCGACCAGCTCGGCGAGCGCGAACGTCAACGGGCGCAACCCCTCATGGCTGGCGGTGGACACCGAGAACACCGGCCAGCCGCGTTCGGCGACCTCGTCGTGGACGAAGTCGGCCAGCTCGCGCGCCTCGGGCACATCGATCTTGTTGAGGATGACCGCCCGCGGCCGCTCGGCCAGGTCGCCGAGGGTGGTGTCGCCGCGCAATGTCGGGGTGTAGGCGGCCAGTTCGGCTTCCAGCGCCTCGATGTCGGAGAGCGGGTCGCGGCCGGGTTCCAGGGTGGCGCAGTCCACGACGTGCACCAGCACCGCGCAGCGCTCGACGTGGCGCAGGAAGTCCAGGCCGAGGCCGCGGCCGGCCGCCGCGCCCGGGATGAGTCCGGGGACGTCGGCGACGGTGAAGGTCTGCTCACCGGCCGAGACGACACCGAGGTTGGGCACCAAGGTGGTGAACGGGTAGTCGGCGATCTTGGGTTTGGCCGCCGAGATCGCCGCCACCAGTGAGGATTTGCCCGCCGAAGGGAAACCGATCAGCCCGACGTCGGCGACGGTCTTCAGCTCCAGGACCAGGTCGCGTTCCTGTCCCTTCTCGCCGAGCAGGGCGAACCCGGGGGCCTTGCGGGCCCGGGAGGCCAGGGCAGCGTTGCCCAGCCCGCCGCGGCCGCCCGCGGCGGCGTCGAACCGGGTGCCCGCGCCGACCAGATCGGCCAGCAGGGTGCCGTCCTCGTCGAGGACGACGGTGCCGTCGGGCACCTTGACCTCCAGGTCCGCGCCGGCGGCTCCGTCGCGGTTGCCGCCCATGCCCTGTTTGCCCGACGACGCGATGAGGTGCGGGCGGAAGTGCAGATCGAGCAGGGTGTGGACCTGGGGGTCGACGACGAGGACGACGCTGCCGCCGCGGCCGCCGTTACCGCCGTCGGGACCGCCGAGCGGCTTGAACTTCTCGCGGTGTACCGACGCGCAGCCGTTCCCACCGGAGCCGGCGCGCACGTGGATGACCACGCGGTCGACAAACCGGGGCATCGGGCGTCCTTTCACCCCTACTCACGCAGCGAACGTGTCACCACTGCGAATCTTCGGGTGAATTCTCGCAGCCGGCGCACGTTCGCCGGTGTGCGGCCGGCGGGTCAGCTCTGGTCGGCGCCGGCCGGGACGATGTTGACGGTCTTGCGGCCGCGCTTGACCCCGAACTGCACCGCGCCCGCGGCGGTGGCGAACAGGGTGTCGTCGCCACCACGGCCGACGTTGACGCCCGGGTGGAATCGGGTGCCGCGCTGCCGGACCAGGATCTCACCGGCCTTGACCACCTGGCCGCCGAACCGCTTGACGCCGAGTCGCTGCGCGTTGGAGTCCCGCCCGTTCCGCGAGCTGGATGCGCCCTTCTTGTGTGCCATGTTCGGCTCCTGCTACTTGATTCCGGTGACCTTGAGCACGGTCAGCTGCTGACGGTGACCCTGCCGCTTGTGGTAGCGGGTCTTGTTCTTGAACTTGTGGATCCGGATCTTCGGGCCCTTCTTGTGCTCGAGGACCTCACCGGTGACGGCGACCTTGGCCAGCGCCGCGGCGTCGGTGGTGACGGTGGCGCCGTCGACGACCAGCGCGACCGGCAGCGAGACCGACTTACCGGCCTCGGCGTCGAGCTTCTCGACCTTCACCACATCCCCGACCGCGACCTTGTACTGCTTGCCGCCGGTCTTGACGATTGCGTACGTCGCCATCGTGCTGCTACCTCTTCGTTTCCGGTGTCCGGAGGACACTGCGACACCCGACTGGTGCGCGAGCTGGGTCTGGGATGCGCCGGCCCCGGTGGACCCACCCGGCCTGGCGACAACTGCTCAAGGGTACGTGACCAGCGGGTAAGGGGTCAAACCGGCCGGTCGTCACAGCTCGTGCCGCGGTGGGCCGGCCGGGCGGGCCGCGGCGCGGCGCCGACGCGGCCGGTGACCGCCGCCGGAATCCTCGTCCGGGTCGTCCTCGTCGGAATCCGCGGCATCCTCGGTGTCCTCGTCGGAGTCGTCCTCGGCGTCCCCATAGTCCTCCGCGTCGTCCTCGAAGTCGTCGAACTCGTCGAAGTCCGCGGAGGTGTCGTCTTCGAACTCGTCCTCGGTGTCCTCGGCGTCGTCGGTGTCTTCATCGTCGGCGTCGTCGGCGGGGTCGAGTTCGTCGTTCTCGTCGGCCTCACCGGTGTAGCCGCGGCCGGCGTGCCCGGTGCCGGCGCGGCGCCGGCCGCCCCTGCCCCCGGCCGCCGCAGCGGCGGTGTCCTCGGCGTCCGGCTCGGCGGCGGTGGCCCCGGTCGGCTCGGCTTCGGCTTCGTCCTCGGCGGCCTGCGCGGCGGCCATCGCCTTGAACATCGGGTGTTCCCCGGCGGTGTGGGCGGGCACCTTCGCCACCGCCGGTTCCTCGGCCCGGCCGCGACGTGAGCGACGGCCACGGCGGCCACCGGATTCCGAGCGCCGCCCCGCCGCCGACCCCGACTCGACCGGATCGGAGTGCAGGGTGATCCCCCGGCCCGCGCAGTGCGGGCAGGTGCTGGAGAACGCCTCGATCAGCCCGGTCCCCAACCGTTTGCGGGTGAGCTGGACCAGGCCCAGCGAGGTCACCTCGGAGACCTGGTGGCGGGTGCGGTCCCGGGCCAGCGCCTCGGTGAGCCGGCGCAGCACGAGGTCGCGGTTGGACTCCAGCACCATGTCGATGAAGTCGATCACCACGATGCCGCCGATGTCGCGCAGCCGCAGTTGCCGAACGATCTCCTCGGCGGCCTCCAGGTTGTTCTTGGTGACCGTCTCCTCCAGGTTGCCGCCCGCACCGGTGAACTTGCCGGTGTTGACGTCGACCACGGTCATCGCCTCGGTGCGGTCGATGACCAGGGTGCCGCCCGAGGGCAGCCACACCTTGCGGTCCATCGCCTTGGTCAGCTGCTCGTCGATGCGGTGCACGGCGAACACGTCGGGGCCGGGCTGTCCGTCCGGGCCGCTGGGCGGCTCGTACTTGTCGACCTTGGCCAGCAGTTCGGGTGCGACGGAGTCCATATAGCCGGTGATCGTGCCCCACGCTTCGTCGCCGGCGACGATGAGCCGGGAGAAGTCCTCGTTGAACAGGTCCCGGATCACCTTGACCAGGACGTCGGGCTCCTCGTAGAGCGCGACGGCGGCACCGGCGGCCTTCTTCTGGGTCTCTTTCGCGGTCGCGTCGATCTGGTTCCAGCGCTCCTGCAGCCGGTTCACGTCGGCGCGGATGTCGTCTTCTTTGATGCCTTCGGAGGCGGTACGGATGATCACGCCCGCGTCGGACGGCACCACCTCGCGCAAGATCTGTTTGAGCCGTTGCCGTTCGGTGTCGGGCAGCTTGCGGCTGATCCCGGTCGACGAGGCGCCGGGCACGTAGACCAGGTAGCGGCCGGCCAGCGACACCTGGGTGGTCAGCCGGGCCCCCTTGTGACCCACCGGGTCCTTGCTGACCTGCACCACGACGTAGTCGCCGGGCTTGAGGGCCTGCTCGATCTTGCGGTTCGCGCCGCCGAGCCCGGCGGCCTCCCAGTTGACCTCACCGGCGTAGAGCACACCGTTGCGGCCGCGGCCGATGTCGACGAACGCGGCCTCCATCGACGGCAGCACGTTTTGCACGACGCCCAGGTAGATGTTGCCGACCAGCGACGTCGACGCGCCGGAGGTGACGAAGTGTTCGACGACGATGCCGTCCTCGAGCACCGCGATCTGGGTGTAGCGGGTGCCTTCGTGCGGCGCCTCGCTGCGGACCTTGTCGCGCACCACCATGGTGCGTTCGACCGATTCGCGGCGGGCCAGGAACTCGGCTTCGGAGAGCACCGGCGGGCGGCGCCGCCCGGCGTCGCGGCCGTCGCGGCGGCGCTGCCGTTTCGCCTCCAGCCGGGTCGAGCCGTTGATGCCCTGGATCTCGGAGTCCTTGCTGCGCGGCGACCGCTCGTGGACGACGGTGTTCGGCGGGTCGTCGCCGCCGTTGTCGTCGTTGTCGTCGCCGGACCCGCCCTTGCGGCGCCTGCGCCGCCGCCTGCGCCGGCTGCTACCGCCCTCACCGGCACCGTTGTCGCCGTTGCCGTTGTCGCCGGTGTCGTCGTCGCCGGTGTCGTCGTCGCCGTCGTCGGCATCGTTTTTGTCGTCGCTGTCGGCGGCCGCATCGTCTCCGGAGTCGCCGGTGTCGTCGGCGCCACCCTGCTCGCCTCGGCCCCGGCCGCGGCCCCGGCGCCCACGACGGCGGCGCCGGCCGGCCGGGCGGTCACCGTCGTCGGAGTCGTCGGAATCGTCGCCGTCGTCGGAGTCGTCGGAATCGCGGGTGTCGCGGGTGTCGCCGTCCCCGGTGGTCGCGGCGCCGGCTTTGGCGGCGGGCACCGGTTCGGGCGCGACGAACAGCGGCATGAGCTCGGCTTGCGCGGGTGCCGTCTCCAACATCAGCCGGGACTCCGGCTCCTCGGATTCGGCGGTGACGACCTCGGGCACCGCGGGGTCGGGCTCCGCGGCGACCTCGGGGGCGGTCAGCAGGTCACGGACCCGGACCGCGTCGACCCGGTCGACGCTGGAGTGCGCGCTGCGAATCCGGCCGTCGAGGTCGGCGAGCGCGTCGAGCACGCGCCTACTCGTCGTGCCCAGCACCCGGGCCAGCGAATGGACCCTCAGCTTCTCCGGCAGGTCGTGGGCCTCGGTTGCGGCCTCGGATGAAGATACGGATTGGACATCATCACTCACGTGAGTCTCCTCGAGCCCCCGGGCGCGTCTGGTCGACGCGGGCCTACACGAGGGCTTGCGCTATATGCCCGGGTCACGTTTCCCGAGCTTGTGGTGGTCTCGCTCCGAGCGGCTCGTGGCGAACCCACTCGGCGCCTGGCTGATGATCACTTCGACTATCCGCGCCACATCATGGCTGCGATGGTCGCGCTTGTCTAAGTCGTCACCCGGGTGTCGGACATCGGTTCGATGTCGTTCACCTCGGCTCAGTATCCCACACTGTCGCGCCGGCGCGAACCAAGTCGGTGATCTGTTCTCAAAGTCCGGGGAACCACAGTTCGATCTCGCGGCGCGCCGAGTCGGCCGAATCGGAGCCGTGGACCAGGTTGGACTGGATTTCCAGCCCGTAGTCACCGCGGATCGTGCCGGGGGTGGCCTTGTCGACCGGGTCGGTGCCGCCGGCGAGTTGCCGGAATGCGGCGATGGCCCGGGGGCCTTCGACCACCGCGGCCACGACCGGGCCGGAGGTCAGGAACTCCAGCAGCGAGTCGAAGAACGGTTTTCCGTCGTGCTCGGCGTAGTGCCTGCGGGCCAGGTCGTCGGTGACGTTCTTGAGCTCCAACGCCGCCAGCGTGAGCCCCTTGCCTTCGATGCGGCGCACGATCTCGCCCACCAGGCGTCGTTCGACTCCGTCGGGCTTGATCAACACCAGGGTGCGTTCGGTCACGGCGCACAGCGTAACCGACCGGGGTCAGGCAGCACCGTCGGACGGCCCGGCCTGGCCGGGCAGCAACCCGCGGCGCTGCCTGCGCAGCACCTCCACCCGGAAGTAGGCGATCAGCACCCACACCAGGGTGAACACCACCCCGACGAAACCGATCCCCGGGTAGACGGCGAACCCCAGCAGCAGCACCATCTGCACGGCCAGGTTCACCCAGATCGCCCAGGGCCGGCCCTGGATCCCGGTGAGCAGGATCAGCACGGCGGCGATCCCCAGCAGATAGCTCAGCGACACCGCGGTCAGCCCACCGCCGACCATGCCGACGACCGGCAGGGCCAGCAGCACCACGATCGCCTCGAGGATCAGCGTCGCGGCCATCACCCCGCGGAAACTCTTCCACGGGTCGACCGGAGCGGGACGGTCGGTCATTGCGGTTCACCTCCGAACAGGCTGCGGGCCGCGCCGGCGGTGACCACCGAGCCGGTGATGACGATGCCGGTCCCGGCCAGCGCGCCATCGGCGCCGGCGTCTTCGACCAGCGCGGTGGCCGCTTCGATGGCATCGGGCAGGGTCGGCGCCGGGCTGACCCGGTCCGGGCCGAAGCGCTGTTGGGCGGCCAGCGTGAGCTCCTCGACGTCGACCGCCCGCGGCGAGCCGTTATGGGTGACCACCAGATGGTCGAAGACCGGCTCGAGGGCGGCCAGGATCGCGTCGACGTCCTTGTCGGCGAGGATGCTGACCACCCCGACCAGGTAGCGGAAGTCGAACTCGTCGTCGAGGGCCTGGGCCAGCGCCGCCGCGCCGCCCGGGTTGTGGGCCGCGTCGATGAAGACGGTCGGGGCGCTGCGCAGCCGCTCCAGCCGGCCGGGGCTGCGCACGGCGGCGAACCCGGCCCGCACCGCCTCGACGTCGAGTTGGCGGTCCTTGCCGGCCCCGAAGAACGCCTCCACCGCCGCCAGCGCGACGGCCGCGTTGTGCGCCTGGTGCTCTCCGTGCAGCGGCAGCAGGATCTCCGAGTACACCCCGCCGAGGCCCTGCAGGGTGAGCAGCTGGCCGCCGACCGCCACCTGCCGGTCCAGGACGGCGAACTCGGCGTCCTCCCGGGCGACCGCGGCGTCGGTGTCGATCGCGCGGGCCAGCAGCGGCTCCATCGCCTCGGGTTGCTGCCGGGCGATCACCGCGACGGTGTCGACCTGGTCGGCCGCGGCGGCGTGGATGATCCCGGCCTTCTCCGCGGCGATGCCGGCCAGTTCGCTGCCGAGGTACTCCTCGTGGTCGATGCCGATCGGGGTGATCGCCACCACCGGCGCGTTGACCACGTTGGTGGCGTCCCACCGCCCGCCCAAACCGACCTCGACGACGGCGACCTCGACGGGCGCGTCGGCGAACGCGGCGAACGCCATCCCGGTGAGCACCTCGAACTTGCTCATCGCGGGCCCGTCCTGGGCGCGGGAGGATTCGTCGACCATCTGGACGAACGGTTCGATCTCCCGGTAGGTCGCCACGTACTGTGCCGGACTGATCGGCCGGCCGTCGACGGCGATGCGCTCCACCGCCGATTGCAGGTGCGGGCTGGTCAGCCGGCCGGTGCGGCGGTGCAGCGCGGTGAGCAGCGCGTCGACCATCCGGGCCACCGAGGTCTTGCCGTTGGTGCCGCCGATGTGGATCGTGGGGTAGCCGCGTTGCGGGGATCCGAGCAGGTCGAGCAGGGCGTTGATGCGGGTCAGGCTCGGCTCGATCTGGGTTTCGCCCCACCGCTGGTCGAGCAGATGCTCGACCTGCAGCAGCGCCGCGACCTCGTCGGGCGTGGGGACGTCCGCTTCGTCGGGGGCGCTCACGCCAGGTCCGCCAGCCGCGCGGTGATCCGGTCGGCTTCCTCGCGGGCGAGTTGCCTGCGCCCGCGGATCTTGTCCACCACCGCGGCGGGCGCCTTCTCCAGGAAGGCCGGGTTGTCCAGTTTCGCGCTGGTGGTGGCCAGTTCCTTCTGGGCGGCGCCCAGGTCCTTCTCCAGCCTGCGGCGCTCGGCGGCGACGTCGACGGTGCCGGAGGTGTCCACCTCGACGACGACGGTGGCGGCACTGAGCCGCACCTCCACCGCCGCCGAAGCGGTGAAGTCCGCGTCCGGGGCCTGCAGCCAGGACAGGGCGCGCACCGTCGCCAGTTCGGCGTCGAGGCCGGCGGTGTCGATGCCGGCGAGGCGGGCCGGGACCTTCTGGCGGTCGGCCAGGCCCTGGTCGCTGCGGAACCGGCGGATCTCGGTGACCAGTTTCTGCACGTCGGCCACCCGTTGGGCGGCCTGTGGATCGAGGGCGACACCCGACGGGCCCGGCCACGCCGCGATCACCAGCGACCGCTCCTCGGCGGCCGCGTCGCGGGTCAGCGCCAGCCACAGCGTCTCGGTGACGAACGGGATCACCGGGTGCAGCAGCCGCAGCAGGGTGTCGAGCACCGCGGCCAGCACCGCGGTGGTGTGGGCGTGCCCGGAGCCCAGTTGCACCTTGGCCAGTTCCACGTACCAGTCGCAGAATTCGTCCCAGGTGAAGTGGTAGAGCGCCTCGCAGGCCTTGCTGAACTCGTAGCCGTCGAGGGCGGAGTCCACCTCGGCGCGGACCTGCTCGAGCCGGCCCAGGATCCACCGGTCGGCGGCGGTGAGCGCCGCGGGGTCCGGCAGCGGAGCCGGGGCGGCGCCGTTGAGCAGCGCGAACCGGGTGGCGTTGAACAGTTTGGTGACGAAGTTGCGGGAGGCGCGGGCGTGGTCCTCGCCGATCGAGAGGTCCCCGCCGGGGCTGGCGCCGCGGGCCAGGGTGAACCGCAGCGCGTCGGCGCCGAACCGCTCCACCCAGTCCAGCGGGTCGATGCCGTTGCCGCGCGACTTGCTCATCTTGCGGCCGTGCTCGTCGCGGATCAGGCCGTGCAGGAACACGTTCCGGAACGGCACCTGCGGGCCGCGCGAGCCGGCGCCGGTGATCGCGTCGTCGGTGCCGACGAAGGTGCCGAACATCATCATCCGGGCCACCCAGAAGAACAGGATGTCGTAGCCGGTGACCAGCACGCTGGTGGGATAGAACTTCGCCAGTTCGGCGGTCTGCTCGGGCCAGCCCATCGTGGAGAACGGCCACAGCGCCGAGGAGAACCAGGTGTCGAGGACGTCGGGGTCCTGCTCATAGCCCGCGGGCGGCTCCTCGTCGGGGCCCACGCACACGATCTGCCCGTCGGGCCCGTGCCAGATCGGGATGCGGTGGCCCCACCACAGCTGCCGCGAGATGCACCAGTCGTGCATGTCGTCGACCCAGTCGAACCAGCGTGGCCGCAGCCCGGCCGGGTGGATCTCGGTGTCGCCGTCGCGCACCGCGTCGCCGGCCGCCTTGGCCAGCCCGTCGACCTTCACCCACCACTGCATCGACAGCCGCGGCTCGATGACCTCGCCGCTGCGTTCGGAGTGCCCGACGCTGTGCACGTAGGGGCGTTTCTCGGCGACGATGCGGCCCTGCTCGGCGAGCGCCTCGCGCACCTTCACCCGCGCTTCGAACCGGTCCATCCCGTCGAAGGCGGTGCCGGTGTCGGTGATGCGGCCCCGGGTGTCCAGGATCGAGGGCATCGGCAGGCCGTGGCGCAACCCGATCTCGAAGTCGTTCGGGTCGTGGGCGGGGGTGACCTTGACCGCGCCGGTGCCGAACTCCGGGTCGACGTGGGTGTCGGCGACGATCACGACGTCGCGGTCCAGGAACGGGTGCGGCAGCGCCGCGCCGACCAGGTGGCGGTAGCGCTCGTCGTCGGGGTGCACGGCGATGGCGGTGTCGCCGAGCATGGTCTCCACCCGGGTGGTGGCGACCACGATGTGCGGGCCGTCGTCATCGAGGGCGCCGTAGCGGAACGAGACCAGCTCGCCCTCGACGTCGGCGTATTTGACCTCCAGGTCGCTGATCGCGGTCTCCAGCACCGGCGACCAGTTGACCAGCCGTTCGGCGCGGTAGATCAGCCCGGCGTCGTAGAGGCGCTTGAAGATGGTGCGCACCGCGCGGGACAGCCCGGCGTCCATCGTGAAGCGGTCCCGGCTCCAGTCGACACCGTCGCCGATCCGGCGCATCTGTTCGCCGATGGTGCCGCCGGACTCGGCTTTCCACGCCCACACCTTCTCGATGAAGCCCTCGCGGCCGAGGTCCTCCTTGGTCTGTCCGGCCTCCGCGAGGCGGCGTTCCACCACGCTCTGGGTGGCGATGCCGGCGTGGTCCATGCCGGGCAGCCACAGCACCTCGTAGCCCTGCATCCGTTTGCGGCGGGTGAGCGCGTCCATCAGGGTGTGGTCGAGGGCGTGGCCCATGTGCAGGCTGCCCGTGACGTTGGGCGGCGGCAGCACGATCGAGTAGCCGGGCTTGTCGCTGTGCGGGTCGGCGGTGAAGTAGCCGGCCTCGACCCAGCCCTGGTAGAGCGCGGCTTCCACGGCGCCCGGGTCCCAGGATTTCGGGAGGGCGTCATCGGTCAGGCGGCTCGGGCTGGCAGTCACCCGGCCAATTCTAGGAAGCCCGCAAAACCGCGGGCAGCCGCCGTACTACTTCTTGCCGCCCAGCAGGCCACCGAGGATGCCGCCGAGCAGGCCGCCCTTGTCGTCGCCGAGCACCCCGCCCAGGATGGAGCCCAGCGGGTTGTTGCCCCCGCCCCCGAGGATGCCGCCGAGCACCTCACCGAGCCCACCGCCGGACTTGGCGGCCTCTTCCTTGCCTGCGCCGCCGAGCTGCTTGCCGATGTAGGCGAGCACGATCGGGGTCAGGATCGGCAGCAGCTTCTGGATCAGCTCGTTGTTGCCGACGCCGCCGCCGGAGAGTGCGGCGGCCACCTCGGTGTGGTCGTTGCCGCCGAAGATCCGGGCGACCTCCTGCTGGCCGGCGTCCTCGTCGACGTCGTCGAGGGCGACACCGCGGTCGAGCAGCCCGCGGGCGGCGTGCGTGCTGGCCGCCGACTCGATGTCGGCGGCGTTGTCCGGGTTCTCGGCGTTCTGCTGCAGCCCGCCGACCAGCACCGGCACCAGGGTCTGGATCGCCTGGTCGACGTCGGCTTGGTCGGCGCCGAGCTTCGCCGCGATCTGCTGGGTGGGGATCTGCGCGAACAGATCGTCAAGACCGGCCATGGGGTGCACGCTTCTTCCGTGAGGGGGCGGGTGGTGGCGGGGGTGCCGCAGGGTCGAGACTAGCCCAGCCGGGTGGTGTCGACCGCGACTTCGGCGGCTGGGAACCGATCCAGCAGCGCGTCGCCCATCGCGGCGGCGGGGGTGAGCACGCCGCGCAACTCGGAGAGCTTCTTCCGGTCCAGCGCCAACGCCAGACCGCTCTCTCCCAGCAGCACCGCGGTCGCCTGATACCCGGGGTCGCCGCGCTGGGCGAAGCCGGTCACGTACCGGGCGCCGGTGTCGGTGGTGGCGTAGGTCTCCACCCGGTAGTGGCCGCGTTCCCGGGCGGCCGCGCTGGGGCCGGTGCCGGGCTTGGGGGCGATCGCCTCCACCAGGCGACGCGGCAGCAACCGGAAGTAGCGCCCGCCGAGCCCGAACGTCGCGGCGGTGACGCCGGTGACCGCGGCGGCGGCCACCGGTGCCAGCAGCGAGGAGCCGACGCTCATCTGCTCGCTGTAGCGGAACCGCCTGCCGTAGGCCCAGCCCTGCAGCTCGTTGCTGCGCCGCACGATGCGGGTGTTGTAGGGCGCCATGCCGAACCCACCGGTCCACACCCCGGCCAGTTCGGGGGCGATCGTGGCGCCGCGCCGCCACGGGAAGTCCGGCTGGGGGCCCAGTTGCGGTTCGGCGGCGATGTCGTTGCTCAACGTGTAGGGGTCGGCAAGCAGCCGACGGGCCTCCGGGTCGGAGGACGAGGTCGTGAGCATCTCGACCCCGGAGGCGATGGTGCCGCCGGACAGTCCACCGCTGAAGCGCCGCAGCACATAGTCGGTGTCGAGCAGTTCACCGGCCCCGTCGGCGCGCACCTGTCGATACAGCGCGTAGACGCTCAGGTCGGAGGGGATGGAGTCGAAGCCGCAGGCGTGCACGATGCGGGCGCCGGTGTCGGCGGCTTGCTTGTGGAAGGTGTCGATGCTCTCCCGGACGAACATCGCCTCACCGGTCAGGTCGGCGTAGTCGGTTCCGGCCGCCGCACAGGCTCCCACCAGCGGAAGACCGTACCGGGTGTAGGGGCCGACGGTGGTGACCACCACCCGGGTGCGGTCGGCCAGGTCGGCCAGCGTCGACGGGACCTCGGCGTCGGCGTGCAGCAGCGGCCAGTCGCGGGCCTCGTCGCCGAGGCCGTCGCGAACGGCGCGGAGCCGTTCGGTCGATCGGCCGGCCAGGGCGATGCGGGCCGCCCCGCCGGCGCGGGCCAGGTACCGCGCGGTGAGTTTTCCGACGAAGCCGGTGGCTCCGTAGAGGACCAGGTCGAATTCACGGTGCTCGGCGTTCACGGCTCCGACGCTACCGCGCAGGGCGCACCGCTGGGCCGAAGCGGGGGGTACTCAGAGAGCAGTGGTGCCGGGCCGCGAACAGCCCGGCACCACCGAGAGGGTCAGTGGGCGGTCAGCCCTGCGCCCCGCAGACCGGCCAGGCACCGATGCCCTGGGTGGCCAGCACGTTCTCGGCGACCCGGATCTGCTCGGCGCGGCTCGCGGTGTGGGGCAGGCCGGCGCCGCCGTTGGCCGACCAGGTGCCCGGCGCGAACTGCAGGCCGCCGTAGTAGCCGTTGCCGGTGTTGATCGACCAGTTGCCGCCGGACTCGCAGGCCGCAACGGCATCCCAGTCCACGCTGTCGGCGTGCGCGGTGCCGGTGGCGAGCCCGAGCGGGGCCAGCGCCATCCCGCCGGCGAACGCGGTCATGGCCAAGGTCTTACGGAGGTGACGCAACATCGTTCCTTTCGCGGGGCGCGTGCCGCTACCCGGCCTTGGCCGTGGCGCTGGACGGGGTGCGGGGCGTGCCCTCTCGGTTGGGCACGGCAGCAGGTACGGGGGTCATGCCCGCCGGACTCGGATCCGGCGGCTGCGGTGGTCCTCGATGAGGCGCAGCCCTGCTCACACGCAGACTCGTGGTTTGAGTTTTTATTTGCTCCGTATTCGGAACGAAAGGCACGCTAGAAGACTCCGGTCCAATACGTCACGTCGGCGACACGCCAATATCGATTGGATAACGGCGGCATCACGAACGGATATTGGAACGATCTCTGCTGGTCAGCGAGCCTGCTGTAGCGGCATGCCCAGCAGTGCGACGGCAAACATATCGTGAGGTAACTCACCGCATTTTTGTGAGCCCGCCCACAGTGGCGGGCCGGTACGGCGCCACACTGGCGTCGGGCGTGCGCTCTGCAGGCGCCCGAGCCGACGGGATCCGACGCGCCCGCAGGTCGCCTCGCCGCCGGCCCGACAATCCGTACCGGCCCGAACTCGGTACCCAGTACTGGTTTCCGTCGCGAAAGGGCTATTTCGCTGCGATTCTTCGACCCAGGCTTGACGCCCCCGGAGCGGTGGCGCGCCCGTTCCACCCGGCGCGATCGGACCCACAACGCAATCGTCGCCGGACCGGGAGCGCCTCGAAAATTGTTCCCCGCCAACACGTTTGACACCCCACGGACACCCGTCGGCCACAGCGGGATAACCGAACGACGACAATGGACAGTTTTCGGCGGCCAATTTCGGGGTGCGACCTCGACAAAATCTCGATGCGGATAACAAATGAATTAAACAATCATTAAAGAATTGATGTCATTTTGATTTACGACGGTCATTTCTCAGCCGCCTTGAAGGCAATACTAGAACTAGTTTGACAGTCTTATAATATAATTTGCTGGCCGAATGCCGTCACGGCGTTCTCAGCGCGGCCAGGTCGGCCGGCGAGTTCAGGTTGGCCAGCCCGGCCCGCTGCCCCACCACGATCCGCTGGGCGTCCAGGCCCGCGACCAGAGCGCGCATCCGGCGTTCGCCGGCCGCCACCAGTGCATCGATGTCGGCCGTGAGGGAGCTGCGGTACACCGCGGCCAGGTAGTGGTCGCGGCCGTCCCAGGGCACCACCACGTCAGCGTCGGTGGACACCGCCACCGCGGCCAGGACGTCGATCAGATCGGGGTCGAGAAGCGGCAGATCCACCGCCGCGACGAAGGCGTGTCGCGCCCCGGCCGTGACCGCCGCGCGCAACCCGAGCCCGGTCGCGGGCAACGGACCGCGACCCGCCACCTCGTCGTGCAGCACCCGCGCGGGCACGGCCGGCAACCGCTGGCCGGGCGCGGCGACCACGAAGACCGGCGCGCAGCGTCGGCCCAGGAGTTCAACGAGGTGCTCGACGAAGGTCCGGGTCGAACCGGGCAGCGACAGGGTGGCTTTGTCGCGCCCCATTCGGCGCGACGCGCCGCCGACGAGGACGACCCCCGCCGGTTGTTCGGCGGGGCCGCCCGCCGGCGGTGTCACCTCAGGCGACGGTCCAGGTGTCGCGGCCGCGCAGCAGCGACTGCAGGGCGGCGCCGTCGTGCGGGGTGGCCTCCCGGGCGGCCCCGATCTGGCTGCGCACCTGGTCGTCGTAGGTGGGCTTGCTGACCTGGCGGAAGATCCCCATCGGGAAATGCGCGAGGTTCTGTTCGGACAGCCGGGACAACGCGTAGGCGTACGAGGAGTCCTCCAGGGTGGCGTCGTGCACCACGATCTGGTCGGCGGCGACGTCGGCGGTCTTGGCCACCTCGAGTCCGTAGTCGGCCTTGACCACGCAGTATTCGCCGTTGGCGCCGAAGGTGATCGGCTCGCCCTGCCGCACGTTGATCAGCCGGTCCTCCGAGCCCTCCTTGCGCAGCAGGTCGAAGGAGCCGTCGTTGAACACCGGGCAGTCCTGCAGGATCTCCACCAGCGCCGATCCGCGGTGCTGCATGGCGCCCTCGAGCACCTCGGTGAGCCCCTTGCGGTCGGAGTCCAGCGCCCGGCCGACGAAGGTGGCTTCCGCCCCGATCGCCAGCGACACCGGGTTGAACGGGTTGTCCAGTGAGCCCATCGGGGTCGACTTGGTGATCTTGCCGGCTTCCGAGGTGGGCGAGTACTGGCCCTTGGTCAGCCCGTAGATCCGGTTGTTGAACAGCAGGATCGTCAGGTTGACGTTGCGGCGCAGCGTGTGGATCAGGTGGTTGCCGCCGATCGACAGGGCGTCGCCGTCCCCGGTGACCACCCACACCGACAGGTCCTCGCGGGCCACCGCCAGCCCGGTCGCGAAGGTCGGGGCGCGACCGTGGATGGAGTGCACGCCGTAGGTGTTCATGTAGTACGGGAACCGGCTGGAGCAGCCGATCCCGCTGACGAACACGATGTTCTCCCGCCGCAGCCCCACCTGGGGCAGGAAGTTGCGGATGGTGTTGAGGATCGCGTAGTCACCGCAGCCCGGGCACCACCGGACCTCCGAGTTGGAGTTGAAGTCCTTGGCCTTCTGCGGCTCGTCGGTGGTCGGGACGCTGCTGACGGCGGTCAGCCCCAGGTCCTTCGGGTGGGTGTCCAACTCGGTCATGCGATAGCTCCTGCTTTGCCCTCGATGGTGGCGGTGGCGGCCCGGGCCAGTCCGGGCTTCTCGTTCTCCTTGTCGCGCAGCGTCCCGTCCAGCGCCGCGGTGATGATCCCCTCGACCTCGTCGGCGAGGAACGCCCGGCCGGCCACCTTGGTCACCGACTGGACGTCGACCAGGTAGCGACCGCGCAGCAGCAGCGCGAGCTGCCCCAGGTTCATCTCCGGGGTCACCACCTTCGGGTAGCGGGCCAGCACCTCGCCGAGGTTGGCCGGGAACGGGTTGAGGTAGCGCAGGTGCGCGTGGGCGACCTTGATGCCGTTGCGCCGCGCCCGCCTACACGCCTCACCGATCGGCCCGTAGGAACTGCCCCAGCCCAGCAGCAGCAGCTCGGCGTCACCGGTCGGGTCGTCGACCTCCAGATCGGGCACCTTGATGCCGTCGACCTTGGCCTGCCGCAACCGGACCATCAGGTCGTGGTTGCCCGGGTCGTAGGAGATGTCACCGGAGCCGTTGGTCTTCTCCAGCCCGCCGATACGGTGCTCCAGGCCTGCGGTTCCGGGCACGGCGAACTGCCGGGCCAGGGTCTGCGGGTCACGCGCGTAGGGCTGGAACGGCTCGTCGGGCTTGGCGAAGTCCCGTTCGATCGGTTCGAGGTCCGCGACGTCGGGGATGCGCCACGGTTCGGAGCCGTTGGCGATCGCGCCGTCGGAGAGCAGCACCACCGGGGTGCGGTAGGTCAGGGCGATCCGGACGGCCTCGATCGCGATCTCGAAGCAGTCCGACGGGGTGGCCGGGGCCAGCACGGCCACCGGCGACTCGCCGTTGCGGCCGAACAGCGCCTGCAGCAGGTCGGCCTGCTCGGTCTTGGTCGGCAACCCGGTGGACGGGCCGCCGCGCTGGACGTCGATCAACAACAGCGGCAGCTCGGTGATCACCCCGAGGCCCAGCGCCTCGGATTTGAGCGACAGTCCCGGGCCCGACGTGCTGGTCACACCCAGCGCGCCGCCGTAGGAGGCGCCGAGCGCGGCGCCGATGCCGGCGATCTCGTCCTCGGCCTGCAGGGTGACCACGTCGAAGTTCTTGTGCTTGGACAGCTCGTGAAGGATGTCCGAGGCCGGGGTGATCGGGTAGGTGCCCAGCACCACCTGGGTCTCGGCGAGCTGGCCGGCGGCGATGATCCCGTAGGCGAGTGCCGTGTTGCCCGAGATCTGGCGGTACTCCCCCGGCGGCAGCTTGGCCGGCGCCACCTCGTAGGTGGTGCCGAACGCCTCGGTGGTCTCGCCGTAGTTCCAGCCGGCCTTGAGCGCCAGCACGTTGGCCTCGGCGATCTCGGGTTTGCGGGCGAACTTCTCGCGGATGAAGGTCTCGGAGGCCTCGATCGGGCGGCCGTACATCCACGACAGCAGACCGAGGGCGAACATGTTCTTGGCGCGGGCGCCGTCCTTCTTGGTGGCGCCGATCGACTCCACCGCCCCGAGGGTCAGGGTGGTCATCGCGACCGGGATCACCACGTAGTCGGAGAGTTCCTCGGTCTCCAGCGGGTTGGCCTCGTAACCGATCTTGGCCAGGTTGCGCTTGGTGAACTCGTCGGAGTTGGCGATCACCAACCCGCCGCGCGGCAGGTCGTCGATGTTGGCCTTCAGCGCGGCCGGGTTCATCGCGACCAGCACGTCGGGACGGTCCCCGGCGGTCAGGATGTCGAAATCGGCGATCTGGATCTGGAAGGAGGAGACACCCGGCAGGGTGCCCTGCGGGGCGCGGATCTCCGCCGGGTAGTTCGGCTGGGTGGCCAGATCGTTGCCGAACAGCGCCGCCTCGGAGGTGAAGCGGTCCCCGGTGAGTTGCATCCCGTCACCGGAGTCACCGGCGAAGCGGATGACGACCTTTTCGATTTTCTGCCGTTGCGGCTTTTTCGTGTCTGCCCCGTTGTTCGGCTCCACGCCGCTGCCTTTCTCGCTGGTCTGCGCGTCGTCGCGCGCGCACACAGGCATCCGGCTGCCGCTGTGGGCGCCGTCGGATCGGATGCCCGCCAAGTTTTATGTCACTGCCGGTACCGATTATTGCACTCTTCTTAGGGTTGCCTCGACGCCGGGGCCGTCCGACACGCCCCCGGTTTCTCAGCGAACCTCCAGCTCATACCGGCAATCCGCCCGGATTTTCCCTACCGTTGTGGTTTTGGTCACTTTTGCTGGAATCCCAACTTTAAGAATCTGTCGTACCCGTGGGTAACATTTGCTAGCACCTGCTGTCGCGCGGTCGGGTCCGCGCGCCGCACCCCCGGGGTCGCGGCGCCGACGGCCGGTACCGCCAAGATGGAACCATGACCGATATGGCGTTCTCGAGGATCGGGCCGGCGTGGGGCGACTGACCGCGCGCCGGCGCATCCGCCGCTACCGGGCCGCGGACACGGTGGAACGGCTGGAAACCCTGGCCGTGGAGGAACCGCTGGAGATCCGGGTCAACGGGACGCCGTTGACGGTCACGATGCGCACCCCGGGCCGCGACGTGGAACTCACCCAGGGGTTCCTGCTCACCGAGGGGGTGATCGGCGGGCGCGAGGATCTGCACACCGCCCAGTTCTGCGCCGGGGCCGGCGACGCGGACCTCGACGGCCTCAACAGCTACAACGTGCTCGACGCGACGTTGTCACCCGGGGTGCCCGAGCCGGGGCCGCGTCTGCAGCGCAACTTCTACACCACCTCGTCGTGCGGGGTGTGCGGCAAGACCTCGCTGGATTCGGTGCTGCTGCAGAGCCGGTTCCGGCCCGACGACGATCCGATCACCGTCCCTGCCGCCACCCTGACGGCATTGCCCGACAAGCTGCTGGCCAGGCAGAACGTGTTCGCCAGCACCGGCGGGCTGCATGCGGCCGCGCTGTTCGACGCCGCAGGCACCGCCCTGGTGGTCCGGGAGGACATCGGCCGGCACAACGCGGTGGACAAGGTGATCGGCTGGGCCGTCGAGCAGGGCCGGGTGCCGCTGACCGGCACGGTGTTGCTGGTCAGCGGCCGAGCGTCGTTCGAACTGACCCAGAAGGCCGTGATGGCCGGGGTACCAATCCTGGCCGCGGTGTCGGCGCCGTCGTCGCTGGCGGTCGACCTGGCCGCCGAGGCCGGGTTGACGCTGGTGGCGTTCCTGCGCGGCGATTCGCTGAACGTCTACACCCGCGCCGACCGGATCACCGGATAGCGGCCGGTCAGGCGGTCTTGTCGCGGCGCTCGGCGCGGGCCGGCTTGCGGGGCACGATCGTGGGCAACACGTTGTCCTCGACCGTCTCCCGGGTCACCACGACCTTCGCGACGTCGTCGCGGCTGGGGATGTCGTACATCACCGGCAGCAGGACTTCCTCCATGATCGCGCGCAGCCCGCGCGCCCCGGTGCCGCGGTGGATGGCCTGGTCAGCGATGGCCTCCAGGGCCTCGTCGCTGAACTCCAGCTCGACGCCGTCCAGGTCGAACAACCGGATGTACTGCTTGACGAGCGCGTTCTTCGGCTCGGAGAGGATTTTGACCAGCGACTCCCGGTCCAGGTTGGTCACCGACGCGACCACCGGCAGCCGACCGATGAACTCCGGGATCAGCCCGAACTTGATCAGGTCCTCCGGCATCACCTCGGCGAAGTGGTCGCTGGTGTCGACCTCGGCCTTGGAGTGCACCTCGGCGCCGAACCCCAGGCCCCGCTTGCCGATCCGGTCGGAGACGATCTTCTCCAGCCCGGCGAACGCTCCCGCGACGATGAACAGCACGTTGGTGGTGTCGATCTGGATGAACTCCTGGTGCGGGTGCTTGCGCCCGCCCTGCGGCGGCACCGAGGCCTGGGTGCCCTCCAGGATCTTCAGCAGCGCCTGCTGCACACCCTCACCGGAGACGTCCCGGGTGATCGACGGGTTCTCGCTCTTGCGGGCGATCTTGTCGACCTCGTCGATGTAGATGATGCCGGTCTCGGCGCGCTTGACGTCGTAGTCGGCCGCCTGGATCAGCTTGAGCAGGATGTTCTCCACGTCCTCACCGACGTACCCGGCCTCGGTCAGGGCGGTGGCGTCGGCGATGGCGAACGGGACGTTGAGCATCTTGGCCAGCGTCTGCGCCAGGTAGGTCTTGCCGCACCCGGTGGGCCCGAGCATCAAGATGTTGGACTTGGTCAGCTCGACCGACTCACCGGAGCGGGAGTCGCGGTTCTTGTCGCCGGCCTGGATGCGCTTGTAGTGGTTGTAGACCGCCACCGCCAGGGTGCGCTTGGCGGTGTCCTGACCGATGACGTAACCGTCGAGGAACTCCCGGATCTCCGCCGGTTTGGGCAGCTCGTCGAGTTTGACCTCGTCGCCGTCGGCGAGTTCCTCCTCGATGATCTCGTTGCACAGGTCGATGCATTCGTCACAGATGTAGACGCCGGGCCCGGCGATCAGCTTCTTGACCTGCTTCTGGCTCTTCCCGCAGAACGAGCACTTCAGCAGGTCGCCACCATCTCCGATGCGTGCCATGATGCTGGGCTCCCACTTTCCTGATCGCCGTCGGTCTCGGGTCGCGTCGCGCGTCTTGCCTCGACGCTACCCGCTTGCTGCGCCGCCGGGCGACTCATAACGGGAATCACCCCGACGGCATTGGTGCATGTCGAACCTATCGCTTCACTCGGCTGCTCCCGGCGGGACGCGCCGCCGTGGCGCGGGCGTGTCGCCGACGTGACCGAATCGCAAGGCGCGGCGGTTCCGCTCGCGCCCACGGTGTCCGCTCACGCCTACAGTGGAAGCCGTGCGGTTCGCCGTGCCCAACGATACCGTGCTGATCAGCGACGGCGGTCTGGCAACCGAGCTGGAAGCCGCCGGCTTCGATCTCACCGACCCACTGTGGTCGGCGCGCCTGCTGCTGGACGCGCCGCGGTCGATCACCGCGGCGCATGAGAGGTTCTTCCGGTCCGGCGCCCAGATCGCCACCACCGCCAGCTATCAGGCCTCCTTTCCCGGCTTCGCCGCCCGCGGACTCGACGCGGAGCAGACCGCCGAACTGTTGCGCCGCAGTGTGAACCTGGCGCGGGCGGCCGCGACCACGGTGGATGGCCACCGGTGGGTGGCCGCTTCGATCGGACCGTACGGGGCGGCGCTCGCCGACGGTTCGGAATACCGCGGCCGCTACGGGCTGACGGCGACCGAGTTGACCGCCTGGCATCGGCGGCGCTTCGAGGTGCTCAGCGCCGCCGGACCCGACGTGCTGGCCTGCGAGACCGTCCCCGACGTCGTCGAGGCCGAAGCGCTGGCCGCGCTGGTGGCCGAGGGTGAGCTGCCGGCGTGGTTGAGCTTCACCGTCGAGGGCACGCGCACCCGCGCGGGCCAGCCGCTGGCGGAGGCTTTCGCGGTGGCCGCGGAGGTGGACCGGATCGTGGCCATCGGCGTCAACTGCTGCGACCCGGACGACGTGCTACCGGCGATCGCGACCGCCCGCGCCGTCACCGGCAAGCCGGTGATCGTCTACCCCAACAGCGGCGAGCGCTGGGCCGGGCGGTGGACCGGGCCCAGCCGGTTCCGCCCCGGGGAGGCCGCCGCCTGGGTGGCCGCCGGGGCCCGCATCGTCGGCGGTTGCTGCCGGGTGCGGCCTGCCGACATCGCCGCGCTGGGTCGCTGTCTGGCCGGCCCCGCCGCGGGGCCGACCCCGACGCCGAACGTGTAACAGCTGCGAAAAGACCGCGCGCTGATCTCGCAGTGACTGCACGCTCGGCGGCCGTGGCCTCGCCGGCGCGCGACCGGCGCGGTCTCAGCCCTGCTGGGCGGAGAGCTTGCGGTACTCGAGCACGGTGTCGATGATCCCGTACTCCTTGGCGTCCTCGGCGGTGAGGATCTTGTCCCGGTCGGTGTCCTTGCGGATCACCTCGGGGTCCTTGCCGGTGTGGCGGGCCAGGGTGGCCTCCATCAGGCTGCGCATCCGCTCGATCTCGGCGGCCTGGATCTCCAGGTCGGAGAACTGGCCCTGGATCACCCCGGCCAGCTGCGGCTGATGGATGAGCACCCGGGCGTTGGGCAGCGCCATGCGCTTGCCGGGGGTGCCCGCCGCCAGCAGCACCGCCGCCGCCGAGGCGGCCTGCCCCAGGCAGACGGTCTGGATGTCGGCCCGCACGTACTGCATGGTGTCGTAGATCGCCATCAGCGAGGTGAAGCCGCCGCCGGGCGAGTTGATGTACATGGTGATGTCGCGGTCGGGATCCTGGGATTCCAGCACCAGCAGCTGCGCCATCACGTCGTTGGCGGACACGTCGTCGACCTGGGCGCCGAGGAAGATGATGCGTTCGTCGAACAGCTTCGCGTAGGGGTCGACGATGCGTTCCCCGAGGTGGGTCCGCTCACTGAACTGCGGCAGAACGTAGCGCGCCTGGGGCTGAAGATCAGGGTTCATGACGAGGCTCCGTTGGTGTGGGCGCGGGTGATGATGTGGTCGACGAAGCCGTACTCGAGGGCTTCCTGGGCGGTGAACCAGCGGTCCCGGTCGGAGTCGGCCTCGATCCGCTCGATCGGTTGACCGGTGAACTCGGCGTTGAGCCGGAACATCTCCTTCTTGATGACCGCGAACTGCTCGGCCTGGATCGCGATGTCGGCCGCGCTGCCGGTCACCCCGCCCAACGGCTGGTGCATGAGAATCCGGGCGTGCGGCAGGGCGTAGCGCTTGCCCTTGGTGCCGCCGGCGAGCAGGAACTCGCCCATCGAGGCGGCCATCCCCATCGCGTACGTGGCGATGTCGCACGGCGACAGCGTCATCGTGTCGTAGATCGCCATCCCGGCGCTGATCGACCCGCCCGGGGAGTTGATGTACAGCGAGATGTCCCGGGTGGGGTCCTCGGCCGAGAGCAGCAGGATCTGGGCGCACAGCCGGTTGGCGATGTCGTCGTCGACCTGCGAACCGAGGAAGATGATGCGTTCCCTCAGCAACCGCTCGAAGACCGAATCGGCCAGGTTCAGTCCCAGCCCTTCCGACCGCATGTCCGTCACACCGCTCACAGTGGGATACCTGCTTTCTGCTGTTTGCTCTGTCCCGACACTAACCAACCGGACGGGCCGTGCACTCCCCCAACGCGCCCCGAATCCGCCGTGTTCGCTGACAGCGTCACGCCTCGTCGGCGTCGGCGGCCTCAGACTCGGCCTCCGCCTCAGCCTCGGCCTCCGGCGCCCCGGCCGCCTCGGCCTGCGCCTGCCGTCCGAAGAACTCGCTGGTGTCGACGGTGGCGCCGGCACTGTCGGTGACGGTGGCCGACTCCACGACCGCGGCGATCGTCAGGCCCCGCCGCACGTCGGCGAACATCGCCGGCAGCTGGTTGTTCTGCTGCAGATAGGTCATCAGCTGCTGGGGCTCGATACCGTACTGCTGCGACATCATCACCAGCCGCTCGGTCAGATCCTGCTGACCGACCTGGATCTCCAGCTTGTCGGCGAGCGCGTCGAGCAGCAGCTGGGTCTTGACCGCCTTCTCCGCCGAGGAGCGGGTGTCGGCGTCGAACTCCTCCCGCGAGGAACCCTGCTCGGCGAGTGCCTCGGCCAGCTTCTCCTCGTCGTGGTCGAGGCCGTGGATGGCGTTGTGCACCGTGTCGTCGACCTGGGCCTGCACGATGGCCTCGGGCAGCGGGACCTCCACTTTCTCCAGCAGCAACTCCAGCGCGCTGTCACGGATCTTCTCGGCCTGCTGGACGCGTTTGGTGCGCCGCACCTGCTCGGTCAGGTTCTCGCGCAGGTCGGCGATGGTGTCGAACTCGCTGGCCAGTTGCGCGAACTCGTCGTCGGGCTCGGGCAGCTCACGCTCCTTGACCGCGCCGACGGTGACGGTGACCTGTGCTTCCTTACCGGCCTGCGGGCCCGCGGCCAACGTGGTGGTGAAGACCTTGCTCTCCCCGGCCTTGAGCCCGACGATCGCCTCGTCGAGCCCGTCGATGAGCTGGCCGGAGCCGACCTCGTGAGACAGGCCCTCGGTCGCCGCGTCGGCCAGTTCCTCCCCGTCGACCGAGGCGGACAGGTCGATCGAGACGAAGTCGCCGTCGGCCGCGGCCCGGTCCACCCCGGTCAGCGTGCCGAAGCGGGCGCGCAGCGATTCCAGCTCCGCGTCGACCTCGTCGTCGCCGACCTCGATCGGGTCGACGGTGATCTGCAGCCCCTCGGCCGGTCCCAGGTCGATCTCCGGGCGGACGTCGACCTCGGCGGTGAACACCAGTTCCTCGCCGTCCTCGAGCTTGGTGATCTCGATGTCGGGCTGGCCGAGCGGCTGAACCTCGGCGCTGGCCACCGCCTCGCTGTAGCGGCTGGGCAGCGCCTCGTTGACCACCTGCTCGAGCACCGCGCCCCGGCCGATCCGCGCCTCCAGCAGCTTGGCCGGCGCCTTGCCCGGCCGGAAGCCCGGCAGCCGGACCTGTTTGGCCAGTTCCTGATAGGTACGGGTGAAGTCCGGCTCCAGCTCGGTGAAGGGCACCTCCACATTGATGCGAACCCGGGTGGGGCTCAACTTCTCGACGGTGCTCTTCACAGGCGTACTCCTCATGTCGGTTGTGACGGTCACGCTGGTCGGGGTGACAGGATTTGAACCTGCGACCTTCCGCTCCCAAAGCGGATGCGCTACCAAGCTGCGCTACACCCCGCACTGATCACGCGATCCTACGGCCCCGGACCTGCACGCCGATGAGCGGCGTCGATTGGAATTGCCGCCAGACGGGCCGTAGAGTCGCGCTGAAGTAATGCGGGCGTAGCTCAATGGTAGAGCCCTAGTCTTCCAAACTAGCGACGCGGGTTCGATTCCCGTCGCCCGCTCGAAGGGGGTTCCTCGACGGGAGACTGCGTGAACGACGTCGGCATCCAGGGCTGGTGCGCGCCGGCGTTCCAGCGGGTCGCCGAGGTGTTCGAGGAGAACTTCGCCGTCCGCGGCGAATTGGGCGCGGCGGTCGCCGCTTTCGTCGACGGGGAACTCGTCGTCAACCTCTGGGGTGGCCCGGCCGGCCCACGGCCGTGGACTCCCGACACGTTGTCCACCGTGCTGTCCGGCACCAAGGGTTTGACCAGCACCTGCGTGCACCAGTTGGTGGAGCGCGGCGAGCTGGCCCTCGACGCGCCGATCGCCCGCTACTGGCCGGAGTTCGGCCAAGCGGGAAAACAGGACATCACCGTGGCGATGGTGCTCAGTCACCGGTCCGGTGTCATCGGCCCGCGCGACCCGATGCCGTGGCAGGACGTCACCGACTGGGACCTGGTCTGCGAGCGCATCGCGCGCGCCGCGCCCTGGTGGGAGCCGGGCACCGCGCAGGGGTATCACATGACCACCTACGGGTTCATCATCGGCGAGGTGGTGCGTCGGGTCACCGGCGGCACCGTCGGCGAGTACCTGGCGCGGGAGATCGCCGGACCGCTGGGCGCCGAGGTGTACATCGGGCTGCCCGCGGCTGAGCAGCGGCGCCGCTGCGCCGACCCGGTGGACAAGCCGTCGATCCGGGAGATCCTGGCCGCCGTCGGCGCCCCGGACCGTCCGACCTCGCTGGCCGACCATCCCAAGGCCGGGCTGGCGATCGCGATGGGGTTCGCACCCGACGACGAGGTCGCCACCCACGACTTGGAACTGTGGCGGGCGTCGGAGTTCCCGGGCACCAACGCCCAGGTGTCGGCGCTGGGGATGGCGACGTTCTACAACGCGCTGGCCCAGGAGCGGTTGCTCAGCCGGGCCCACATGGATCTCATCCGGGTCTCCCAAGGTGGCTTCGACACCGATCTGGTGTTGGGCCCCAGGGTGGCCGACCACGGCTGGGGTCTGGGCTACATGCTCAACCAGCGGTGTGTGAACGGCCCGAATCCGCGCATCTTCGGTCACGGCGGGCTGGGCGGCTCGTTCGGGTTCGTCGACCTGGAACAGCGGATCGGCTACGCCTACGTGATGAACCGGTTCGACGAGACCAAGGCCAACGCCGACCCGCGCAGCGTCTGCCTCTCCAATGAGATCTACCGGGTGCTCGGGGTCATCGACGACTGATCGCGGTCAACCCTGGCAACCCGGGCACCAGAACATGGCGCGGGCCTCCAGGTCGGTGACGCGCACCGGGGTGGCGCAGACGCGGCAGGGCTCCCCCGCCCGGCCGTAGACGTAGGTGCGTGGTTTGCCCGCGGCGTAGGCCGGTGCGCCGTGGTCGTGCTCGGGTCGCACCACCACGATCTTGCCGCGACGCAGGCCGACCTTCATCAACGCGACGAGATCACGCCAGGCCGTGTCGAACTCGTCCGCGGTGATGGTGGTCCCGGGGCGGCGCGGATCGATCCCGTTGCGGAACAGCAGCTCCGCCCGGTAGACGTTGCCGACCCCGGCGACCACCGACTGGTCCAGCAACAGGCCGCCGATAGCCCTGCGGGACTTGGCGATCCGCTTGTACACCAGGGCGGGGTCGGCGTCGCGGCGTAGCGGGTCGGGGCCGAGCCGGGCCAGCAGGTCGGCGACCTGAAGTTCGTCGAAGATCTCGCACGCGGTCGGCCCGCGCAGGTCGGTGCCGTACTCCGCGCCGGCCAGGCGCATGCGGACCTGGCCGACCGGCGGCGGCGCGGGTCCGTCGGGCGGCACCGCGAACTCGGTGAAGGTGCCGTACAAGCCGAGATGGATGTGCACCACCGCGCCCCCGGCGTAGCGGTGGAACAGGTGTTTGCCCCAGACGTCGGTGCCGGTCAGCACCAGTCCGTCGAGGAGGGCGGCGCCCTCGGCGAACCGGCCCTGCGGGCTGCTCACCGCCACCGGCGAGCCGGCGAACCGGCGTTGATGCAGCCGGCCGAGCCGGTGCAGGGTGTGCCCTTCGGGCACCGGTCAGCCGGCCGCGCCCGGCACCGCCGGCGCCTGGTGGGTGCGCTCGTAGTCGTCGAGGATGTCGATGCGCCGCTGGTGGCGTTCGGCCTGCGACCACGGGGTGGCCAAAAACGCGTCGACGATGGCCAGCGCCTCGTCGGTGCTGTGCATCCGACCGCCGATCCCGATCAGTTGCGCGTTGTTGTGTTCGCGGGCCAGCTTCGCGGTCTCCACGCTCCAGGCCAGCGCGCAGCGCGCCCCGGGGACCTTGTTGGCGGCGATCTGCTCCCCGTTGCCCGAGCCGCCCAGCACGATGCCCAGGCTGCCCGGGTCGGCCACCGTGCGCGACGCGGCCGCGATGCAGAACGCCGGGTAGTCGTCGTCGGCGTCGTATTCGAACGCGCCGCAGTCGATCGGCTCGTGCCCCAACTGTTTGAGGTGGTCGACGATCTGCTGCTTGAGTTCGTAGCCGGCGTGGTCGCAGCCGAGGTAAACGCGCATGGCGGTCATTGTGTCAGAGCGGTCCGCGGTGACCGGCGGGTGCGCGGCCGGTCAGTCGAATTCCGGCGCCTCGGTGCGGGTGCGTTTGAGTTCGAAGAAGTGCGGATAGGCGGCGAACGCCACCGAGGCGTCCCACAGTTTTCCGGCCTGCTCACCGCGCGGGATCCGCGAGAGCACCGGGCCGAAGAACGCCACCCCGTTGACGTGGATGGTCGGGGTGCCGACGTCCTTGCCCACCGGGTCCATGCCGGCGTGGTGGCTTGCGCGCAGCGCCTCGTCGTAGGTGTCGACGGTGGCGGCCTGCGCCAACTCGGCGGGCAGACCGACTTCGGCGAGGGCCTGCTCGATCACCTGCGGCAGGTCCTTGTTGTCCTGGTTGTGGATCCGGGTTCCCATGGCGGTGTACAGCGGAGCGAGGATCGCCGCGCCGCGTTGCTGCTCGGCGGCGATCGCCACCCGCACCGGGCCCAGCGCCTTCTTCAGCCCTTCCCGGTAGTCGTCGGAGAGGTCGTCGCGGCCCTCGTTGAGCACCGCCAGGCTCATCACGTGGAAGTGCACCTCGATATCGCGGACCTGCTCGACCTCGAGGATCCAGCGGGAGGTGATCCAGCACCACGGGCAGAGCGGATCGAACCAGAAATCGGCCTTGTCGGGCATAGCTGTCCTCTCGCAGTACGGCGATGTGGCGGGCCGGTCCGCCGGTCCCCACCGTAGTCGCCGCGGCGCCGCCGCGACCGGCGGCGCTTCCCTGAAATCGACAGCCGTATCGGCGTACAGCCGCGAAAACAGCGCCATGACACCGCTGAGGTGTCGATTTCAGCGGAAACCGAGTGACCGGGAGTCCTCGCGCAACCATTAGGTTGGGACGGGTGGCACTTCCTAACCTCACCCGCGACCAGGCCGCCGAACGCGCCGCGCTGCTCACCGTGGACGGCTACCGCATCGACCTCGACCTCACCGACGGTTCCGGTGGGCCCGGCGCCGACACCTTCCGCTCGATCACCACGGTCACCTTCGACGCCGTGGCCGGCGCCGACACCTACCTGGACCTCGCCGCCGACACCGTGCGCCGCGCCACCCTCAACGGCGTCGACATCGACGTCTCCGGCTATGACGAGTCCACCGGCATCCCGTTGCGCGGGCTGGCCGAGCACAACGAAGTGGTGGTCGACGCCGACTGCCGCTACTCCAACACCGGGGAGGGTTTGCACCGCTTCGTCGACCCGGTCGATGACGAGGTGTACCTGTATTCGCAGTTCGAGACCGCCGACGCGAAACGGATGTTCGCCTGCTTCGACCAGCCCGACCTCAAGGCGACCTTCGAGATCCGGGTCACCGCGCCCGCGCACTGGCAGGTGATCTCCAACGGCCCCACCACCGAGGTCGCCGACGGGGTGCACGCGTTCGCGACCACTCCGCGGATCAGCACCTACCTGGTGGCGGTGATCGCCGGGCCCTACGCCCGCTGGACCGACACCTACCGCGACGAGCACGGCGAGATCCCGTTGGGCATCTTCTGCCGGGCCTCGCTGGCCGAGCACATGGACGCCGAGCGGCTGTTCACCGAGACCAAACAGGGGTTCGGTTTCTACCACAAGCATTTCGGCATCACCTACCCGTTCGGCAAGTACGACCAGCTGTTCGTGCCGGAGTTCAATGCCGGGGCGATGGAGAACGTCGGTGCGGTCACCTTCCTGGAGGACTATGTCTTCCGCTCCAAGGTCACCCGCGCCTCCTACGAGCGGCGCGCCGAGACCCTGCTACACGAGATGGCCCACATGTGGTTCGGCAACCTCGTGACGATGCGGTGGTGGGACGACCTGTGGCTCAACGAGTCGTTCGCGACGTTCGCCGCGGTGCTCTGCCAAAGTGAGGCCACCGAGTACACCGAGGCGTGGACCGGGTTCGCCAACGCCGAGAAGTCGTGGGCCTACCGACAGGACCAGCTGCCCTCGACCCACCCGATCGCCGCCGACATGCCCGACCTCGCCGCCGTCGAGGTCAACTTCGACGGCATCACCTACGCCAAGGGCGCCTCGGTGCTCAAGCAGCTGGTCGCCTACGTCGGGCTGGATCGGTTCCTGGCTGGCCTGCGCGACTATTTCCGCACCCACGCCTACGCCAACGCCACCTTCGACGATCTGCTGGCGGCGTTGGAGCGCGCCTCCGGACGCGACCTGTCCGACTGGGGCAGGCAGTGGCTCAAGACCACCGGCATCAACACGTTGCGCCCGGACTTCGATGTCGACGCCGACGGCGCGGTCACCCGGTTCGCCATCACCCAGGGCGGCGCCGCGCCGGGCGCGGGCGAGACCCGCGCGCACCGGCTGGCGGTGGGCGTCTACGACGAGCGGGACGGCCGGCTGGTGCGGGTGCACCGCGAAGAACTCGACGTCGAGGGTCCCAGCACCGAGGTGCCCGCCCTGGTCGGCCGGAACCGCGGCGCGCTGATCCTGGTCAACGACGACGACCTGACCTACTGCTCGCTGCGGCTGGATCCGGAGTCGCTGGCGACCGCGCTGGAGCGTATCGCCGATATCGCCGAGCCGTTGCCGCGCACGCTGGTGTGGTCGGCGGCGTGGGAGATGACCCGCGAGGCCGAGCTGAAGGCACGCGATTTCGTGGCGCTGGTCTCCGGCGGCATCCACGCCGAGACCGAGGTCGGGGTCGCCCAGCGACTGCTGTTGCAGGCGCAGACCGCGCTGGGCTCCTACGCCGACCCGGGCTGGGCGACGGCCACCGGATGGCCGGCGTTCGCCGACCGGCTGCTGGAGTTGGCCCGCGCCGCCGATCCCGCCTCCGATCACCAGTTGGCCTTCGTCAACGCGCTGAGCACCTCGGTGCTCGCCGACCGGCACACCGACGTGCTCGCCGCTCTGCTCGACGCCGATCCGGCCGGCCAGCAGCTGACCGGCTTGACCGTCGACGCCGATCTGCGCTGGCGTATCGTCACCGCACTGGCGCGCGGCGGCGTCGTCGATGCCGACGGCCCGGACACCCCGTTCATCGATGCCGAGGTGCAGCGCGACCCGACCGCGACCGGGCGCCGCCACGGCGCGCAGGCCGCCGCCGCCCGGCCGCAGCAGGCGGTCAAGGAACGGGCCTGGACCCGGGTCATCGAGGACGACACGCTGGCCAACATCACCGGTCGGGCGATCATCGCCGGCATCGTGCAACCCGGGCAGGCCGAGCTGCTGGATGCGTTCACCGCGCGCTACTTCAACGCGATCCCGGGGGTGTGGCAGCGCCGGTCCAGTGAGGTGGCGCAGACCGTGGTGATCGGGCTGTACCCGACGTGGAACGTCAGCGACGACGGCATCGGCGCGGCCGAGTCCTTCCTGGCCGACCCGCAGGTGCCGCCACCGCTGCGCCGCCTGGTGCTGGAGGGCAAAGCCGGCGTGGAACGGGCCCTGCGGGCGCGGATGTTCGACGGCAGTTGATCACCGCACCGGCCGGTAGCCGCCGTCGCTGAGGCCGGCGGCCACCTCGAAGGCGTTCGGCCGCCCGGTCACCACCGCCGCGGCCTCCGCGGTGAGATAGCCGACGCTCATCCGCACCGGCCCCAGCGCGGCCCACTGCCGGGCGTGTCGTTCCTCATGGTGCAGCAGGCGGTCCAGGTGCAGCCGCCCGGGACGCGCGGTGCCGTCGTCGCCGCGGTACCAGCCGACACCGGATTCGATGATCGCGGTCAGCAGGGCCGTCGGGTCGTCTCCGGCGCGGAGGTTGACCAGGAAGACATCGCCGTAGGTGGTGCCGCCGCGCCGGCTGGCCGCGCGGTGCGGCAGGCTGCCGCCGATGCCCATCAGGATGCCGTGCGGTGTCGCCGCCAGCGCGCCGTTCCCCGCCACCGCACCGGCGGCGCGGTAGCTCCAGGCATTGGCGGCCTGCCGCTCACGGATCCGGCGCACTTCGGCTGCGCCGAAGTCGGTGACGGCGAAGTCACCGCCGGGATAGCCGCTGCCGGCGTTGAACACCGCGGCCATCAGCACCGCGGCCCGCACCTGCACGGCCGGGGTCCGCGCCGGAATCAGGAAGTGGCTTCCGCCGCGCGGGTCGGCGACCTCGGTCAGCCCGGCCAGGATCTCGAAGCTGGCCGCGCCGACCCCGGCCCGTCCGACCGCGTCGATGACCGACCCGGGGATCCCCCGCCGTTCGACGTTGCCCAGCCAGCGGGTGTGCAACCGCGGCCGTGGCGCGGTCAGACCGGGGAGATCCCGGCGCTGATCACGCGCACCGCGCTGATCAGCCCGTCGATCAGGTTGCCTTCGGCGAACGAGGAGGCCGCCGCGGCGACGCCGAGGGGGGCGGCCGACTCGGCTCCCCGTCCGCGCAGCGCCGAACCGTAGACGACCTCGATGGCGCGCTGGTCGGGTGAGACCGCCAGCAGCACCGCGTCGTTGGGGGTGGGCACCGAGCCGAGGATCTCGCGGGCCCGCGCGGCGGTGTCCCCGCCGAGGTCGCCGAGGTAGACGGCGAATCGGGCCTGCGCGCTCCGCGATGCGTAGGTCAGCGTGTTGTCCAGCATCGCGAGGTCTTTGATCGGGAACGGGTAGGTCATCGACGGCTCGTAGGGCTCGACGACCCCGGAGATCCGGCCGCTGTAGGTCACCACCGACCCGAGCGGGAGTTCGGTGCGTTCGATCGTCGCGACGTCACCACTTGCCACTTGCGCCACCTCCCACGCTGAACTCGACCGCCTCGCCGTGCCGGGGGCCGACCGCTTCGTCGACCGCCGCCCACAGGATCGGTGCGTGTGTCCACGGCTCGGACAGCTGGTAGGTCGCCGGGCGGATGCGTTTGCCCGACCAGCTCCACAGGCCGAGCACCGCCGCCAGCCCGCCCGGGATGGCCACGAAATAGAGAAGGATCTCTGCCACACTCACGGTGCAAACCGTATCCCACCGGTTGTCGGTGCAGTTCAGCAGACCGGTGAAACGGGATTCAGGCGGCGCCCTCGCCCAGATAGCGGCTCCAGCACGGATCCAGTTCGCTGCCCGCTGACAGCAGCCGCCAGTGCTGGCCCTTCGGCGTGACCGGCGGGCAGCGCAGCGTCCAGCCCAACTCGGCCAGCAGCCGGTCGGCTTTGCGGTGGTTGCAGGCCGAGCAGCAGGCCACGCAGTTCTCCCAGCAGTGCGCGCCACCCCGGCTGCGCGGCACCACGTGGTCGACGGTGTCGGCGCGGTTGCCGCAGTACGCGCAGCGGAACCGGTCGCGGTGCATCAGCGCGGCGCGAGTCATCGGCACCCGGGCCCGGTAGGGCACCCGCACGTAGCGGGTCAGCCGGATCACCGACGGCACCACCACCGCCGTGGTGGCCGACCGCACGATCACCCCGGCGGGGTCGTCGTGCACGGTCTCGGCCTTGTGGCAGACCAGCATGACGATCGCCCGCCGCAGCGGCAGCGCGGTCAGCGGTTCGTAGGTGGCGTTGAGCAGCAGCACCCGGCGCTGCCCGGAGAGGCGGGCGGGCGGATCGGGCACACTGCGCAGCGGCGCACCCGAGCCGGGCCCGGGCGGGCTGGTCGCGGCCGGCGGCGTGCGCGGGCCGCGACGATGCGTGTGCTGCGCCATGCGTCCTCCGCGCAACAGTCCACCACGATTCGGTCGTGATCGCACTCGATTCGGCCGGGTGTTCGCTGGTCGGTCGGCTGCGGCGGGCAGCCATGCACAATGGAGCCGATGCCCGAGGTTCAACAATCCTTCTACGACGCGGTCGGCGGTGCGCCGACCTTCCACGCCCTGGTGGGGCGCTTCTACCAGTTGGTGGCCGCCGACGACCTCTTGCGTCCGCTGTATCCGGCCGACGACATGGACGGCGCCGAGGACCGGCTGCGGATGTTCCTCGAGCAGTACTGGGGCGGGCCGCGCACCTACTCCGAGCAGCGCGGGCACCCGCGGCTGCGGATGCGGCACGTGCCCTACCGCATCGGACCGGCCGAGCGCGACGCCTGGCTGCAGTGCATGAAGGTGGCGATCGCCGAGATCGACACCGACACCCTCGATGACGCGCACCGGCGGGCGCTGCTGGACTATCTGGAGATGGCGGCGCACTCCCTGGTCAACTCCCCGTTCTGACGGTGCGTCCCGACCACTGGTGGCGCCACGCGGTCTTCTACCAGGTCTATCCGCGCTCGTTCGCCGACAGCGACGGCGACGGGGTCGGCGACCTCGACGGGGTCACCGCGCACCTGCACCACCTCGACGCGCTCGGCGTCGACGGGATCTGGCTCAACCCGATCACGGTCTCCCCGATGGTCGACCACGGCTACGACGTGGCCGACCCGCGCGACGTCGATCCGCTGTTCGGCGGGATCACCGCACTGCAGCGACTGCTGACCGCGGCCCGCGCCCGCGGCATCCGGGTGGTGATGGACGTGGTGCCCAACCACACCAGTTCGGCGCATCCGTGGTTCGTCGAGGCGCTGCGCTCGGCGCCGGGCAGCCCGGCCCGCGACCGGTATTTCTTCCGCGACGGGCGCGGCCCGGGCGGGAACCGGCCACCGAACAACTGGATCTCGGTGTTCGGCGGGCCGGCCTGGAGCCGGGTCACCGAGGCCGACGGGCGGCCCGGGCAGTGGTACCTGCACCTGTTCGACGCCGCCCAACCCGATCTGAACTGGGACAACCCGGACGTCCTGGCCGATTTCGCCCGCACGTTGCGGTTCTGGCTGGATCGCGGGGTGGCCGGGTTCCGGATCGACGTCGCCCACGGGATGGCCAAACCGCCGGGGCTGCCGGACATGCCCACCACCGACGTCGGGTTGCTGGCTCATCGCGACGACGACCCGCGGTTCAACCGGCCCGGCGTGCACGCCCTGCACCGGGCCATCCGCGCCGTCGTCGACGAGTATCCGGAGGCGGTGACCATCGGCGAAGTCTGGGTGCACGACAACGCCGAGTTCGCGAAGTACCTGCGCCCCGACGAGCTGCACCTGGGTTTCAATTTCCGGCTGGTGCAGGCGGGGTTCGACGCCGCCGAGTTGCGCGACGCGATCGACAACTCGCTGGCCGCGGTCGGCCTGGTCGGGGCGACACCGACCTGGACGCTGGCCAACCACGACGTGGAGCGGGCGGTGACCCGCTACGGCGGCGGGGCGGTGGGTCTGGCCCGTGCCCGCGCGATGGCGCTGGTGTTGCTGGCCCTGCCCGGGGTGTTGTTCGTCTACAACGGCGAGGAGCTGGGCCTGCCCGAGGTGGCGTTGCCCGATGCGGTGCTCCAGGACCCGGTGTGGGAGCGTTCCGGGCACCGAAATCGGGGCCGCGACGGCTGCCGGGTGCCGCTGCCGTGGTCGGGGTCGGTTCCGCCGTTCGGGTTCTCCACCACGACGCGGACCTGGCTGCCGATGCCGGCCGACTGGGCGGAGCTGACCGTGGCGTGCCAGGACGGCGACCCGGGGTCGATGCTGGCGCTGTACCGGCGGACCCTGCGTCTCCGCGCCGAACACCCACCGGGTGCCGGCCTGTCGTGGCTACCGTCACCCGACGCGGTGCTGGCCTTCCGCTGCGGTGATTTGGTCTGTGTCCTCAACGCGGGCGAGCATCCGGCGGCCTTGCCGGAAGGCACGGTGATCTGCGCCAGTGGACCGCTGACCGGCGAGTTGTTGCCGCCGGCGACTGCCGCCTGGATGACCTGACCCGGTCTACCGTTCAGTCCGACACGAGCGGGTTGACCAGACGTACACCCGGGAATCGCAAGAAATCGGTATCGGCAGAGACGATTTCGACGCCGTGCTCGATCGCCAGGGCGGCGAGTTGAGCATCGGGCACCAGGTTCCCGGTGAGCTCGACCCGCTCTCCGAGGCTGGCGTAAATCCGGGCGGTGGACTCGGTGGCCGGCGGTATCCACACTACTGGGACCGCCAACCAGTCAGCGACATGGCTCCATGCTGCCGCCCCGCTCAAAGGGTTCCGGCTGACCCGCGGATGGGTGATGATCCGCAGAAACGCACCGATTGTCTGCCACGGCAGCCCGACACGAATGTCCCCATCGAGGGTTTTCCGCAGCCAGTCCGCGGCCGCCGGATTGTGGGGGCTGCTCTCATCGACCGCGAACAGCAGCAGGTTGGCGTCAACGATCATCGTCGAGTAGGCCCAGAACGTCGGCGACGTCGGTGACGTCGATTTTCAATCCGACCGGCGCGGTGCGGTGCCGATATTTTTGGCGGACCGAACTGCCTGCAGATATCCCCCGGCGCGCCAGCAGATTCAGGGCCTCGCTGATGCCCAGCCCCTCGCGACGCAGCCGCTCGATCTCGGCAGCCACGTCGGCGTCGATGACCACGGTGGTTCGCATGACACGATGATACGTCCAACGCATCATGATGCGGCAACGACGGCACAGCGGTGATTCCCCCGGTCCGTCCGGCACTCAGCGCACGAACCGGCCCAGATACTCCCGGTGCTCGGCGGACAGCCGCACCAGGCGCTGCTCGTCGATGTCGAACGCGGCCAGCTGGGTCTCGGCGATCACCGCCGGCCGCGAGTCGGGGGCGGCGTTGACCGAGCGGACCTCGTAGCCGAGGGTGAAGTCCACCGCGCGCAACCGGTCGACGGTGATCGTCACCTGCAGCGGCGAGTCCAGCAGGCGCAGCTGACCTTTATAGGAGATCCGCACCTCGGCGATGAGCAGCCCGGTGGTGATGATCTCCGCGCCGAAGACCGGGGATAGGAACGGGATGCGGGCCTCTTCCAGCAGCGTCACCATCGTGGCGTGGTTGATGTGCTGGTACATGTCGATGTCCGACCAGCGCACCGAGACCGGGGTGACGAATCCGGTGCCGCTCACCCGGCGATCCCGCGCCCACCGGAGCGGGTCATGCTGCGGATCTGCCGCGCGGCGACCGACAGCGCGGCCAGATCCTGCTCCTCGCCGGCGTAGATCTCCTTGAGGGTGCGTTGCGCGCGTCGCACCCGCGAGCCGTTGATCTGTTCCCATTCCACGATCTTCTGCACACCGTCCTCGTCGGGTTCGCCGACTGCCAACACGTCGACGCAGAGCAATTTCAGCGAAGCATAGATGTCGTCGCGCAGGGCCAGCCGGGCCAGGGAGCGCCACCGGTCGTCCCGGGGCAGCGCGGCCACCGCGGTGAGCAGCGCGTCGGTGCCGAGGTGGTCCATCAGGGCGAAGTAGGCGTCGGCCACCTCGGCGTCGTCACGGTCGGTGATCTCGGCGATGTCGATGATGTCGAGCAGGCTGTAGCGGTACAGCCCCAACGCCACCGCGGACGCCAGGTCCTCGGGCACGCCGTGTTCGGTGAGCTCACCGATGTGCTGCTCGACGATGGCGCTGTCGTCGCCGCGCAGCCACTCCCCGAGTTTCGGGGTCAGCGCCTGCACCTTGGCGGCGAACCGGTTGATCTCGGCGCCGACCGCCAGCGGCTGGGGCCGGTTGTTGAGCAGCCAGCGCCCCGCGCGGTCGATGAGCCGGCGCTGGTCGAGGGTCATCCGGTCGGACACCGTGCTGGGCAGCCGGTGTTCGGTGGCCGCGGCGCGGATCCGCAGCCACAACTCCCCCACCCCGAAGATGGCGTCGGTGGCGGCGTAGGCGCGCACGGCGTCGACCATGCCGACCCCGACGTCGGCGGCGATGCGGTAGGCGTAGGCGATACCGCAGGTGTCGACGAGGTCGTTGACGGTCATCGTGGCCACGATCTCGCGGCGCAGCTGGTGGGTGCGGATGGCGTCGGGGAACCGCTCGCGCAGCGGCGCGGGGAAGTACACCGGCAGCCGGGCGGCGAACACGTCCTGGTCGAGCAGGTCGGTGCCCAGCAGGTCCTCTTTCAGCGAGAGTTTGACGTGGGCCATCAGCGTCGCCAGTTCCGGGGAGGTCAGCCCCAGGCCGGCGCCGGCGCGCCGACCGATCTCCTTCTCCGAGGGCAGCGCCTCGAGTTGCCGGTTGAGCCCGGCGCGCTCCTCGAGGTCGCGGATCTGCGCCGCGTGCACCGGCAGCAGGCTGGCGGCATTGGCGCGGCTGGTGCCCATCAGGTCGTTTTGGGCGGCGTTGTCGGCCAGCACCAGTTCGGCCACCTCGTCGGTCATCGAAGCCAGCAACTCGGCGCGCTCCTCGGCGCGGATCGTCCCGGCGGTGACCTGCGAGTCGATGAGGATCTTGATGTTGACCTCGTGGTCGGAGCAGTCCACCCCGGCGGAGTTGTCCAACGCATCGGTGTTGATCCGGCCACCGCACAGGTCGAACTCGATGCGGCCCCGGGGGGTGACGCCCAGGTTGCCGCCCTCGCCGACGACCTTGGCGCGCAACTGGTTCGCGTTGACCCGGACGGCGTCGTTGGCGCGGTCGCCCACGTCGGCGTCGGCCTCGCTCTCGGCCTTGATGTAGGTGCCGATGCCGCCGTTGTAGAGCAGGTCGACCGGGGCGCGCAGCACCGCACGGATGAGTGCGGGCGGCGCCAGCTCGGTGACGTCGTCGTCGAGGCCCAGCGCGGCGCGGACCTGGGGGCTGACCGGGATCGATTTGTGTTCGCGGCTGTAGACGCCGCCGCCCTCGCTGAGCAGCGATCGGTCGTAGTCGTCCCAACTCGAGCGCGGCAGGTCGAACAGGCGGCGTCGTTCCGTCCACGAACTCCGTGCGTCGGGGTCGGGGTCGAGGAAGACGTGCCGGTGGTCGAAGGCCGCGACCAGGCGGATGTGGCGCGACAGCAGCATGCCGTTGCCGAACACGTCACCACTCATGTCACCGATGCCGACGACGGTGAAGTCCTCACTTTGGGTGTCGACGCCGATCTCCCGGAAGTGGCGTTTGACGCTCTCCCAGGCGCCGCGGGCGGTGATGCCCATCTCCTTGTGGTCATAGCCGACCGATCCACCCGAGGCGAAGGCGTCGCCCAGCCAGAAGCCGTAGTCGGCGGCGACCTCGTTGGCGATGTCGGAGAAACTGGCCGTGCCCTTGTCGGCGGCCACCACCAGGTAGGCGTCGTCGGAGTCGCGGCGCACCACCTGTGGCGGCGCGCTGACCGCGCCGGTCGCGTGGTCGATGTTGTCGGTCAGTTCCAACAGCCCGGAGATGAACAGCCGGTAGCAGGCGATGCCCTCGGCGCGGGTGGCGTCCCGGTCGGCGGCGGCGTCCCCGGTCGGGGTCGGCGGGTTCTTGACCACGAATCCGCCTTTGGCGCCGCTGGGCACGATGACGGCGTTCTTCACCGCCTGCGCTTTCACCAGCCCGAGCACCTCGGTGCGGAAGTCCTCACGGCGATCCGACCAGCGCAGCCCGCCGCGGGCGACGTAGCCGAACCTCAGGTGCACACCCTCCACGCGCGGGGAGTAGACGAAGATCTCGAATTTGGGTCGTGGCAGCGGCAATTGGTCGATCTGCGCGGCATCGAGCTTGACGGCGAGCACGTTGTGCGCGCTCGCCGAGTCGGGTTTCGTCACGAAGTAGTTGGTGCGCAGGGTGGCCTGGATGAGCGCGGCGAAGGCCCGCAGGATCCGATCGGTGTCGAGACTCACCAGAGCGTCGATGTCGGCGCTGACCGCCGTGGCCGCCGCGTGCGCGTCGCGGGCGGCGGCGCCGTCCGGGTCGGGGTCGAACAGTGCCTCGAACAACTCCACCAGCGACGCCGCGGTCGTGGGGTTCTCGTTGAGCACCGCGGCGATGTGGTGCTGGCTGTAGGGGAACGTTGCCTGCCGCAGATAGCGGGAGTAGGCGCGCAGGATCGCGACCTGTGGCCAGGTCAGTCCGGCGCGCAGTACGAGTTCGTTGAACGCGTCGATCTCCACGCGGCCCTGCCAGATCGCGGTGACCGCGTCGGCGAACCGTTCGGCGGCGGCGTCGCGCTGTGGGCCCTGCGGCGGCAGGGTGATCGTCGGGTGCGGGGAGACCTTGAATTTGTAGATCCAGACAGCCAGCCCGTCGGTGCGGGTGACGGTGAACGGGTGCTCTTCGATCACCACGACGCCCATCGACTGCAGCATCGGCAGCAGGCGGCTCAGGGACGCACCGTGTCCGCCCAGATACCAGGTCAGTTGCGAGGTTTCGTCGTTGAGCCGGCTCAGAACCAACTTGACCGAGTCGTCGGTCAACGCCTCGATCACCGCGATGTCCTCGAGCGCTTCACTCGGCGCGACCCCTTGCCTGTACACCTCCGGGAAGGCGGCCGCGTAGTGCTCGAGTGTGCCTGAGGCCACGGCGGTGCCGGTGGCGTCGGCGAGCAGGCGGTCGGCCCAGGTGCGGGTGGTCTCGGTGAGCAGATCCTGGAGCCGGGACCGGTTCGCTTCGGAGGTGTCGACACCGGACGAGCCGGCGTCGGCGGGCAGGCGCACCACGAAGTGGACCAGCGCCCACGGGGCTTCGCTGACCCGCGCGGTGTACTCCAGGCCGGTGCCGCCGAATTCGCGAACCAGGATGTCTTGCATGGCCAGCCGGACCGCGGTGGTGTAGCGGTCACGCGGCAGGTACACCAGGCAAGAGACGAACCGGCCCAGGCGGTCGCCGCGCACGAACAGCAGGGCCCGTCGCCGGGTGCCGAGGTCCACCACCGCCATCGCGATGGTGAGGAGCTGTTCGGCGGTCGCGGCGAACAGCTCGGAGTGCGGGATCGTCTGGAAGATGTCGAGCAGCAGCTGCCCGGGGTGGCTGGGGTCGCGTTCGGACAGCTCCAGCGCCGCCTGCACCTTGCCGGCGACCACCGGGATCTCCAGGACGTTGGCGTTCATCGCCGCGACGGTGAACAGTCCGATGAACCGATGCTCGATGACGGCGTCGGCGGCGGTCTCGCGGATCACCACGATGTAGGGGTAGGAGCCGAACCGCAGGTAGCTGGGGGTGGTGGCCTGGGCGAGGACCAGCAGGTCGTGGTCGGCGGCCAGCCGGGTGTGGGTGGCGGTGCGCAGCCGCAGCACCCCGAGGCGGTCGTCGTCGGCCGCGGTGACCCGCTCCCCCTCGACGGTGCCGCGTTGGTAGCCCAGCAGCACGAAATGCCCGCGTCGCAGCCAGCGCAGCAGTTCGGCGACCTCGTGGCGGTCGGGGGCCGGGAAGCGGCCGGCGGGATCGGTGTCGACGGCGTCGGCGAGCCGGTCGAGGGTGTCGATCATCGCGGTGGTGTCGGCGGTGACCTGCCGGACGTCACCGAGGACGGTGGGCAGCAGCCGCTCGGCCTCGGTGAGCACCCGGGGGTCGGTGTGCGGCGCCAACTGGACGTGGATCCAGGTTTCGTTGGCTGCCTCGGCTGGGGTGCCGGGCGCGATGCTCTGCAGGGTGCCGTCGGGGTCGCGGCGCACCGCGAAGACCGGGTTCATGATCGCGACGTAGCCGACGCCCAGGCGGTGCAGCAGGACCGCGAGTGAATCCATCAGCAGGGCGCCGTGACCGGTCACCACCTGGATGGCCGGGCCGAAGCCGGCGGGGTCGTCTTCGGGGTAGACGGCGACGCCGATGTCGTCGGCGCGGCGTCGCTGCCCGAGCCGGCAGTGCGCGCTCAGCATCGCCGGGGTCAGCGTCGCCGCGGGTTCGGTCGGCTCCTGGCGTCGGGGCGCCTCGCTACGCGGCGCGCGATAGCTGTCGGTGTAGGCGGCGGTGATCCAGTCGGGAATGTCCTCGGCGCGGGTGAAGTCCGCTCCCCCGGCCAGGCTGCAGGTCGTTCCCTTCGGATCGGCTGTCACATCGTCTGCCCCTGCCCTGGCTATCGCCTCGACGCTGTTGTGACCCCAACCCTAGCCGCGGGTGAGCCTCCGGTGGGTGACTCGGTGCGGGCGTGCCGCTTCGGCGCCGAGGCGTTCGATCTTGTTCTCCTCGTAGGCGCCGAAGTTGCCCTCGAACCAGAACCATGTCGCCTCGTTGTCGGTGTCGCCCTCCCAGGCCAGGATGTGGGTGCAGACCCGGTCGAGGAACCAGCGGTCGTGGGAGATCACCACCGCGCAGCCGGGGAACTTCTCCAAGGCGTTCTCCAGTGACCCGAGTGTCTCCACGTCCAGGTCGTTGGTGGGTTCGTCGAGCAGGATCAGGTTTCCGCCCTGCTTGAGGGTGAGGGCGAGGTTGAGCCGGTTGCGTTCCCCGCCGGAGAGCACCCCGGCCGGCTTCTGCTGGTCGGGGCCTTTGAACCCGAACGCCGAGACGTAGGCGCGCGACGGCACCTCGGTCTCGCCGACGATGATGTGGTCCAACCCTTCGGAGACGACCTCCCAGACGGTCTTGTTCGGGTCGATCCCGGCGCGGGTCTGGTCGACGTAGCTGAGCTTGACGGTCTCACCGACCTTGACCGTGCCGCTGTCGGGTTCTTCGAGCCCGACGATGGTCTTGAACAAGGTGGTCTTACCCACGCCGTTGGGGCCGATCACCCCGACGATGCCGTTGCGCGGCAGGGTGAAGGACAGGTCCTTGATCAGGGTGCGTCCGCCGAAGCCCTTGTCGAGGTGCTCGACCTCGACCACCACGTTGCCCAACCGCGGGCCGGCCGGGATCTGGATCTCCTCGAAGTCGAGCTTGCGGTTCTTCTCGGCTTCGGCCGCCATCTCCTCATACCGGGCCAGCCGGGCCTTGCTCTTGGCCTGCCGGGCCTTGGCGCCCGAACGCACCCAGGCCAGCTCGTCTTGCAATCGTTTCTGCAGTTTGGCGTCCTTGCGGCCCTGCACCGCCAGCCGGTCGGCCTTCTTCTCCAGGTAGGTGGAGTAGTTGCCCTCGTAGGGGTAGGCGCGGCCGCGGTCGAGTTCCAGGATCCATTCGGCGACGTTGTCCAGGAAGTACCGGTCGTGGGTGACGGCCAGGATCGCCCCGGCGTAGGCGGCCAGGTGCTGTTCGAGCCACTGCACGCTTTCGGCGTCGAGGTGGTTGGTCGGCTCGTCGAGCAGCAGCAGGTCCGGCTTGGACAGCAGCAGCTTGCACAGCGCCACCCGGCGGCGCTCACCACCGGAGAGCTGGGTCACCGGTTCGTCGGGGGGCGGGCAGCGCAGGGCGTCCATGGCCTGCTCGAGTTGGGAGTCGATGTCCCAGGCGTTGGCGTGGTCGAGTTCCTCCTGAAGCCGGCCCATCTCCTCCATCAGCTCGTCGGAGTAGTCGGTGGCCATCAGTTCGGCGACCTCGTTGAACCGGTCGAGCTTGACCTTGATCTCGCCGAGGCCCTCCTCGACGTTGCCGCGGACGGTCTTCTCCTCGTTGAGCGGCGGCTCCTGCTGCAGGATGCCCACGGTGGCGTCGTTGGCCAGGAACGCCTCACCGTTGTTGGGTTTGTCGAGGCCGGCCATGATGCGCAGGACGCTGGACTTCCCGGCGCCGTTGGGGCCCACGACGCCGATCTTGGCCCCGGGAAGGAAGCTCAAGGTGACGTCGTCGAGCACGACTTTGTCGCCGTGTGCCTTGCGGACCTTCTTCATCGTGTAGATGTATTCGGCCATGCCGCGGTGATGCCTTCCTGGTTTGGGGGTGGTGCTCGCAGACCATCCTAGGGGCCGCGCCGGCGAGCCTAGGCGGTCAGCGGTAGTCGACCGCTCCGACCAGCGGTGTCAGCTTCCTCGCCGGCCTCCGGCTCCGCTTCGCCGTCCGGCTCCCCGCCGGCGCCGGCGGCGCTGTCCGCAGCGGCCGGTGGGGACGCGGGGCGGCTCGGTTCGACCGGCGCACCGGTGTAGGCCGGCTTCTCGATGCGGGCGATGGTGCGGGAGAGGTCCGGTCCGACGGCGGTGGCCCGCATCTCCAGCGAGGACCGGCGGACACCGGCCTTGTCGTCGTATTCGCTGGTGTGGATGTTTCCGACCGCGATCACCGGGGCGCCCTTGGCCAGCGCCGCGCCCACCCCGGTCACCAGCTTGCCCCAGCAGTTGACCGTGATGAACAGCGAGTTGCCCGGCTCCCAGTCGCCGTCGGCGGTGCGCCGCCGCGAATTGCTGGCCACCCGCAGGCTGATGACCTCCCGGTCACCGACCTGTCGTCGGCGCGGCTCGGCGACGACGGTGCCGACCACGGTCAACGGTGTTTCGAACATGGTGTCTCCCCTCATGGTGTCCCGCCTCGCGGGCTGGCCCCATTAAGCCCGCGGACACCGACGCGCCGGCAACGGTGCGGCCGCCGCCGCACCGACCTGGGGATCAACCGGCGTCTGGGGATAAGCGGGCTCAGACCCGCCCGGGCGAGTCGCGGCGGGCCAACTCGGCCAGCATCGCGTTGTAGGCGGCCAGGTCGGCGTCGTCGTCGCGGTCGGCGGCGCGGTCCTGGCGGCGTGCCGAGCGTTCGTCGCTGCGGTGCCACTGCACCAGCAGCGCGATCATCACGATCAGCAACGGGAGTTCACCGGCGGCCCACGCCATCCCGCCGCCGAGTTTCTGGTCGCCGATCAGGTCGGTGTGCCAGTCCAGCCCCAGCGCGCGGTAGAACGTTTCACCGAGCACGGTGTGCCGGCCCATCAGCAGCACCCCGAAGAAGGCGTGCATCGGCAGCGACGCGAACACCACCACGATCTTCGCCAGGTGTGGGATGGGTCGCGGGGTGGGGTCGATACCGATCACCACCCAGTAGAAGAGGTATCCGCTGAGCAGGAAGTGGATGTTCATCGCGACGTGGCCGGCGTGGTTGTTCACCACACTGTCGAAGATGCTGCCGAAGTACAGGCCGTAGAAACCGACCACGAAGATCACCGCGGCCACGATCGGGTTGGTGAAGAACACCGAGATCCGGCTGTGCAACCCGGCCAGCAGCCACTCCCGGGGCCCGGGCGGGTTGTCCTTGCCTGCGGCCGGCAGCGCGCGCAGCGCCAGCGTGGTCGGCGCGCCCAGTACCAGCAGGATCGGGACCAGCATGGACAGGAACATGTGGGCGGCCATGTGCATGCTGAACATCGCCGGCATGTAGCGGCCCATGCCCGAGGAGGTGGCGAATAACAACGCCAGGCAGCCCACCAGCCAAGCGAGGGTGCGCCCGGCCGGCCAGGCGTCCCCGCGGCGGCGCAGCCGCAGCACGGCGGCCAGGTAGACCCCGGCGAACACGATCGCGGCGGTACCGAAGAGCAGGTCGAAACGCCAATCGAACAGGACCCGCGCCACCGTGGGCGGGCCGGCGAAGTCGTAGCCGATCAGGACCTCCGGAACCGACGGGTTGCCGATCGGCAGTGGCGGCGGTGGGGTGCGGCCCAGGCCGACCGCGATGCCGAAGGTGGCGCCGAAGATCACCGCCTCGATCAGCGCCAGCCGGATCAGCGCCCCGCGGGCCTGCGGGTCGGCGCGCAGGGCGGCCACCCCGCTGCGGCGTTGCCGCCACCCGAGGACGCCCAGCAGGATCAGCGCCACCGCTTTGGCGATCACCAACCGCCCGTAGTCGGTGGTCAGCAGGTCCTCGGGCAGCACCCGGACGCCGGCGTTGACCACCCCGCTCAGCCCCATCGCGATGAAGCACCACAGGGCGAGCGCGGAGAAGCGGCGCGCCGCCACATCGGCGTGCTCACCGCGGCGCAGGGCGTGGACCAGCAGGGCCAGCAGTCCGCCGGCCCACAGCGCGCCGGCCAGCAGATGGATCAGCAGGCTGTTGGTGGCCAGGTCGTGCGAGCCGCCCGCGGCGGAGTGCCCGGTCAGCCCCAGCGGGATGAGCGTCGCCAGCGATGCGGCCAGCAGCGCCGGCGTCCACGACCAGCGCAGCACCGCCAGGCTGGCGAGGGTGACGGCGGCGGCGAGCACCGCGGTCCAGCGCCACGCCGAGGCGACGTTGACCAGCCCGGCGACCGACCACAGTTCGACGGGGTTGAGGTGTTCGGTGACGGGGTGCCCGGAGACGTCGGAGATCGTCAGCGGCACCAGCAGCGCCGCGCACACCGCCCAGGCCCCGGAGGCGACGGTGCCCAGCCGCAACGCCCGGTAGCCGCCGGCGTCGAGGACCCCGTTGGCCTGCGGCGGCAGCAGGAACGCCGCGGTCAGAAACGAGCCGACCGCCAGCACGGCGGCGATCTCCCCGGCCGCGCGGATGAACGGCAGCCCGTAGGTGGTGGCCGGTCCCGGGTCGGCGAGCCCGGTGGTGGTCAGCGCGGCGGCCAACGACAGCCCGCCGGTGCCCGCGGCCACCGCGCCGGCCAGGACCGCGACACCGACCAGCAGCGGCCCGATGGCCGGCCGGCGGGTGGTGGGGGTGACGCTCACGCGACCAGCCTAAGGCCCGGCGGAAATCGGCCCCGAAAACCCGGACTGATCAGCGTCGGGGGGCGCCGTCGTGCTCGGCGGAGCGGCGCAGCGCCTCCCGTTCGACGAATTGGTCGCGGGAGATCCGTTCGATCCGGTCGATGTCGCGCAGGACGTCGCGCAGTTCCCGGTGGAACGCCACCCGGCGCCGGGTCAATTCGGCGGTGTCCACGCCGGTGGTGTCCTCGGGCAGCAGGTTCTGGTCGGCGGCCACCTGGCAGGCGGTGGCGAACAGCAGCGCCGACACCGGTTCGGCGCTGCGGATGCGCCCCTGGGCGATGTACTGCCGGCCCACCCCGAGGGCGAGTCGGGTGAGTTCGTCGGTGTCGACCCGGGCCGGAGCGCTGCGCAGCACGTCGGCGACGACCTCGTAGGCCTCGAAGAAGACCCGCAGCATGGCGTTGGCCATCAGCGGGCGTTTGCGGTGCAGCAGCTCGTCGATGTCCGCACCGCCGGCGCGCACCCGGTCGGTCCAGGCGGCGTCCTGCCAGGACATCTCCTCGTCGATGTGCTCGCGGAAGGCGGTGGAGTCGGGGAAGTAGAACTCGAATTTGAGCAGGTCGCGCACCCGCATCGCCTGATCCCAGAACACCTCGAGGCGGTCCCCGTCGGCGTCGCGGGCGTGGGAGAGGGCCAACTCGGTGATCGAGGTCTCCAAAAAGGCGTGGATCACCGAGTTGCGGTAGAACGCCGCGACGTGCTCGTGTTCGGGCGCGATGCGCCACACCGGCTCCCAGCCGTCGTCGACGCGGGTGATCGGGTGGCCGCTGGCCAGGGTGTCGACGGCGGCGCGGACCCCCTCGGGGCTGCGCAACCGCAGCGCACTGTTGGTCATCGGGGCCTGCTTGCGTTCCAGATAGTCCAGCGAATCCTGCAGGGTGTGGTGCAGTTGGCCCAGGGTCAGGGCCTGGCCGCGGGTGGTCAGCAGCAGCGCCGAGACCAGCGCGGTGGCGTTGATCGGGGTGACGCGTTGGATGCGCCAGGCCACCTCGAAGGCCATCTTCTGCATGGCCAGACGCTTGGCGTCGGGGTCGGCTCCGATCGGCCCGTCGGGTTCGCCGAGGTACTGCCGCATGGACACGGCCTCGGGGAACCGCACGTAGATCTTGCCGTAGTTGCGTTCGCCCTGGGCTTTGATGAAGTGGTACAGCCAACCGATCCCCTCCGGCGTCTTCTCCCCGCCGCGGGCGTAGTCGGCGTACTCGGTGGTTTCGTGCAGCTGGTCGAAACTGATCGAGACACCTTGCAGCAGAATGTCTTCACTGCGTCCGTCGAGATAGGCGTCGGCGACGTAGGCCATCAGCCCCAGTTTGGGCGGCAACATCTTGCCGGTGCGTGAGCGGGTGCCCTCGATCGACCAGCTCAGGTTGAACCGTTTCTCCACCACGTAGCCGACGTATTGGCGCAGAACGTATTTGTAGAGCGGGTTGCCTGCGACGTTGCGCCGGATGAAGATGACGCCTGCGCGGCGCAGCAGCGGGCCCATCAGCCCGAACGAGAGGTTGATCCCGGCGAACACGTGCACCGGCGGCAGCCGATTCTCCTGCATCGCCACCGGCATCACCGCACCGTCGATGTAGGAGCGGTGGGAGAACAGCAGGACCGCGGGGTGGGCCTCCAGCGCGGCGCGTAACGCGGCCACCTCGTACTCGTCGTAGTCGATGTCGGGGTCGAAGCCGCGGCTGACCATCCGGCCGAGCACACCGACCAGGTCGACCGAGACCCGGCTCCAGCCGGTCGACAGCTCGTCGAGCATCTCGCCGGCCTCTTCGACGGTGGCACCGGGGATCTGCTCAAGGCCGTCCCGGAATCGGTTGGAGGCGAGGATCTCCGGTTTCACCAGTCGCGGCGACTTGTACTGAGGACCCAGGATCCGGTATTCGGCGCGTTCCAGGGCCAGCGCCGCACGCCGGGTGACGAAGTGGGCGAAATCGCGCGGGCTGCCACCGACGGTGGTCTCTTCGAAGTCGCGGCGCAACTCGGCGACCGTGGCCGATTCACCGGCCACCACCCGGGCGCGGGTCGGGTCGGTGCGCAGGATGCGCCGCTGATGACGTTCGGTGGGATGGTAGGGGTCACGGCCGGGCAGCAGGGCCAGGACCCGGTGCGCGGTGGACGCGTTGGCCCGCGGAATCCAGAACACCCGCACCGGGACGACGGGCCGGTTCTCGTCGGCGTCCAGCTGGACGACCAGGCTGGCCAGCCGACTCGATTCCTGGGCGTCGGCGGGCAGGGTCACCACGTCGATCTTCGCGTCGGGGTACGCGGCCTGCTGACGGTGCAGCCAGTCGGCGACCAGGTCGGCTTCCACCGGTGAGTTCACCGAGGCGATCACCAAGGCGTCTGCGGCGGCGGTGAACCCGCCCGCGGCAGGCACCGGCGCGGTCACGGCCGCCCCCGCGGTCGCGGCGTCGAACCGTCGCCGCGCGACGCGGCCCCACCCTTCTTCACCGGCTTGGCGGCGGCTTTCTTCGCCGGTCCGCCGGCTTTTCGGGCGGTCTTCTTCGCCGGTGTCTTCTTCGCCGGCTCCCTCTTAGCCGGCTCCTTCTTAGCCGCTTTCCCGGCCCGTTTCGCACCGGTCGCCCGCCGGTACAACTCCGGCTCAGGCAGCTCGCCGGTCGGCCAGTCGGCCAGGGTGTCCAGGTACAGCTGCCGAACCTCGGCGATCCGGTCGGGCAGCTCCTTCACCGTCCAGTCCTTGACCGAGATCGGCGGGAACACGGCCACGTCGACGGTGCCGGGATTCATGGTCACCGAGTTGCGTGAGGCGACCACCTCGGCGTTACGCACGACGATCGGCACGATCGGCAGGCCGGTGCTCATCGCCATCCGGAACGGCCCTTTTTTGAACGGGCCCACTTCGGTGGTGTCCAGCCGAGTCCCCTCGGGAGCGACGACGACCGACAGTCCTTCCCGCGCAAGTTCTTCGACCTCCTGCAACGATTCCACCGCTGAGGCGGTGTCGTCGCGGTCGACGAAGACGACGTCGAGGGCCTTGCCCAGCGCGCCGAGCACCGGGTCGCTTTCGAGTTCCTTCTTGGCCACCCCGGTGTAGTTGTCGCGCACCAGCGAACCGGCGATCAACGGATCGACCTGGTTGCGATGGTTGAAGATGAAGATCGCCGGCCGCTGCTTGGTGAGGTTCTCCGCCCCCAGGACGTTGAGGCTGACCCCGCCGGTGGCCAGCACCAGCCGCTGCCAGTTCGCGGTGAAGAAGTTGACGCCGCGACGCCTGCTGCGGGTGAGCAGACCCCACCACACCGCCCCGGTGGCGACCGGGACCAGGGAGCCGACGCCGGCGAGGGTCCGGATGGCGCCGGTAAGACCGACTCCGCTGCGGCTGGAGAACCGCAGGATCGGCCAGCCCCGTTTCTTGGCGACGGCCGCCATCTTGCCCTCCGGGTTGGTTGGGCGCGGGTTGCCGACCAGGTACATCAGCGCGACGTCCTCGTCGCCATCGGCGTAGAAGTAGCTGTCCTTGAGGTCGATGTCGTGCTCGGCGGCGAACTTCTGCACCGCGTCCGCCTTGCCCGGGCCCCACAGGATCGGCTCCAGCACCGTGCCGGTGAGCACCCCGTCGTCGTCGACCTCGAATCGGTTGGTCAACGTGTTCGGGATGCCCAGGAAGCGGGCCACCGGGTCCACCTGGATGGTCAGCGCCGACGAACTGAGCACCACCGTGTGGCCCCGTTTGAGGTGAGCGCGGACCAACTCCCGCATCTCCGGGTAGACCCGCGGCTCGATCTTCTGGGTGAACATCCGCTGCCCGATCTCATCGAGATCGCTCAGCGGCCGGCCGCGCAGCGCCGACGCCGCCTTGTTGATGAGGCCCTCGAATTCCATGCGGCCCAGTTGGTGGCTGAGCCCGGCGAGGATCATGCTCAGCATCTCGCCGAGCCCCATGTCCCGGTGCCGGAACCGTTCCCGGGTCAAGATGACACCGGTGAAGCCGGCGACCAGCGTGCCGTCCATGTCGAAGAAGGCGCCGACCTTGGGGCCGGGCGGGCTGGCGGCGACCTCGGCCACCGAACCGGGCAGGCGCATGTCGCGCGACGATGTCATGGACCCTCCGTTGCGGCCAACGACGTGAACGAGGCCGGCACCGAGTGCGGCGCCGGGTCGCCGGCCAGGGCCAGCACCTCGTCGAACCCCTCATGCAGACACCGGGCGAACAACTCGGCGTCGGTGATGGCGGCCCGGTCGTAGCGCACGCTGATGGTGCACACACCGTCGCGGGACAGCAGCACCACCATCATCGCGACACCGGGCAGCGGGCCGAGCCCGTACTGGCGCAACACCTTGGCACCGGCGATGTAGGTCTCGCCCGGATACATCGGAATGTTGCTGGCCTGCACGTCGGCGGCGATGACGCGCTCCTCCAGCGACTCCAGCGTCGGAGTCGGCAGGACGCTGAGCAGCGGGGCGATCGCCCCGAGCAGTCCCAGCGCCCGCTCTTCGCGCCGCTGGGTCATCTGGGCCCGGATCCGGCGGATCCGCTCGGCCGGGTCGGTGACCGCTATCGGCGCGGCCAGGTTCACCCCGGTGAACCGGTTGCCGCCGGCCGGGTCGCTGCCGGTGCGCAGGTTGACCGGCACCGCCATCGGCAGTGTCGCGACCGGCACGCCGAGGGCGGCGTGGTATCGGCGCAGTGCACCGCAGAGCCCGGCGAGGTAAGCGTCGTTGATCGAGCCGCCGGCGGCCTTGGCGGCGCGGTGCAGGTCGGCAAGCACGATGTCGAGCGCCTCGGTGCGGCTGGCCAGGCTGCGGCGCAACAGCAGCGGTGAGGGCTTGGCCGCCTGCTGCATCATCCGCAGGCTCGACCGTGCGTAGTCGAACGCACCCGACGCCGCCGAGACCGGGTCCCCGGCGATCCGTCCGGCGATGCGCATGGCGTTGGAGACGGTGCCGAACACCCCACCCGCGACGGTCAGCGGCAGCCGGTTGATGCCTTCGCGCATCAGGTCGTCGGCGGACAGGTCGCGCGGAATCGGCATCGGCGCCAACGGCTTCGGCGGCGGGTCACGTTCGAGGTCATAGAGCTGGGAGAACATCTCGACACCGCCGACACCGTCGGTGACCGCGTGGCTGAGGTGGATCAGTGTGGCGGCCCGACCGTCGGCGAGCCCCTCCACCAGAGTCGCCGTCCACAACGGCCGGGAGATGTCCAACGGGGCCTGCAACAGCAGTTCGGCCTGATCGAGAACTTCCCGCAGCGTGCCCGGTTCGGGTACCCGGATCCGCCGCACGTGGTAGTCGATGGTGAAGTCCGGGTCGACGACCCAGCGCGGCGCGGCGGTCGGCAGGGTGGGCACCACCACCTTCTCCCTCAGGCGCAGCGCCTTGCGGGACGCCGCTTCGAAGGTGGCACGGAAGCGTTCCCAGTCGGGCGTGGTGTCGAGGATCTCCAGGCTCAAGATGCCCGACCGGGTGCGCGGGTTGGCCTCCCCGCGGTGCAGCAGATAGTCCACCGCGCTCAGTTGGTCGGGCAGCCCCGCGGCGTTGACCGAGTCAGCCATGATCGATCACCTCGTCAGCGCCCCGCCCCGGCGAACCGATCCGCCACCATCGACATCGACACCCTCCCGTCCGTGACCCAGTACGCCTCCAACGCTAGCCGGATCGGGCCGGCCACGGGAGCCGATTGGCCGCTCCGGCGCGGGTGTGGCACGCCTCGAAGCCCCCGCGCCGAGCGTCGGCGGCCGGTCGGCACGGAACCGATTGGACGGCGGCTCCGTTGGATACACTGACCTGCGCCTTGCCCCCGTAGCTCAGCTGGATAGAGCGCGTGACTTCTAATCTCGTGGTCGCAGGTTCGAGTCCTGCCGGGGGTGCCACCAGGCGCAGGCCACTTCGGTTGCCGACCACGAAACCGCCAAGCACCGACGATGAAGGATGGTCCGATGAGCCGGTCAGATCTGGTGCTGTACTCGGTAACCGACCGCGTCGCGTTGGTCACCGTCAACGATCCGGATCGGCGTAACGCGGTCACCGGCGCCATGTCCGCACAGTTGCGGGCCGCGGTGGAACGCGCCGAGGCCGATCCGGGTGTGCACGCGGTGGTGGTGACCGGGGCGGGCAAGGCGTTCTGCGCGGGCGCGGACCTGTCGGCGTTGGGTGAGGCAGCCGAAGAAGGACTGCTGGCGCTCTACGACGGGTTCATGGCGGTCGGCGCCTGCACCCTGCCGACCATCGCCGCGGTGAACGGCGCTGCGGTCGGCGCGGGGCTGAACCTGGCGCTGGCCGCCGACGTGCGTGTCGCCGGACCGTATGCCCGATTCGACGCCCGCTTCCAGCAGTTGGGCCTGCACCCCGGCGGTGGGGCGACCTGGATGCTCCAGCGTGCCGTCGGGCCGCAGGTCGCCCGTGCGGCGCTGCTGTTCGGGATGGCCTTCGACGCCGAGGCCGCCGTGCGGCACGGGTTGGCGTTGAGCGTCGGCGAGGACCCGGTGGCCGCGGCGCTGGAGTTGGCGGCGGGACCCGCCTCGGCGCCGCGGGAGGTGGTGGTGGCGACCAAGGCCACCATGCGGGTGACCGCCAACCCCGGATCGGTCGACACCGACGCCCACAGCACGGCGATGCGCACCGAGTTGGGACCACAGGCGACCTCGGCGCGTTCGCCGGAGTTCGCCGAGCGGTTGGCCGCCGCGCGCCGCCGTTAGCTCCGCAGATCGTCGAGCGCGGCGTCGGCCGTCTCGATGAGCCCGGCCAGTTCGGTCAGGAAGCCGGCCGCCTGCGCCCCGTCGAGCACCCGGTGGTCGAAGACACACGTCACGGTCATCTGCGGCCGCGCCACCACCGCCCCGTCGACGACGGCCGGGCGCGGCTTGAGGCTCCCGACACCCAGGATCGCCGCCTCGGGCGGGTTGATCAGCGGTATGCCGCTGTCGACACCGAGTGCCCCGAAGTTGCTGACCGTGAACGTCGATCCGCTCAGCTGCGCTGGCGCGAGCGCACCGGCGCGGGCGTCGCCGACCAGCCGGTCCAGCGCATCGGCCAGCTCGCGGGTGGACTTGTCCTGGGCGTCGGTGAGCACCGGTACCAGCAGGCCGCGCGGCGCGGCCACCGCGATACCCAGATGCACGGCCCGGTGCCGGCGCACCTGCGCACCGCCGGCGGATTCGACCCACGTGGCGTTGACGGCGGGATGCCGGCCCAGCGCGAGCACGGTCAGGCGCAGCGTGAGCGCGAACGGGGTGATGGTCATGCCGTCGTCGTTCAGTTCCCGGCAGACCGCCAGTAGCCGGGTGCCGTCGACCTGCAGGCTCGCGGCCGCATCCGGGATCTCCCGGTGCGCCCTGGCCATCCGCTCGGCCATCACGGCGTGCACGCCGCGCACCGGCAACCCCTCACGGTCGTCGCCGGGCTGCCGGTCGGCGGCGGCCAGCACGGCTTCCCGGGTGACCACGCCGGCCGGCCCGGGCGGGACCGCCGCGAGATCGACCCCCAGATCGGCGGCCAGTTTGCGAACGGCCGGTTTGGCTTTGGCGCGGTGGTCGCCGGTCGCGACGGTGCGTCTGCTGGTATCGAAGCTGTCATCGGTGCCGTAACCCACCAGCACCGGGCGGCGGGGCGCAGCCTCGGCGGTGCCCGCTCCGGCGCCCTCGGTGGTGTCCGGATCGTCGGGAACCTCGATGCGGGCCAACAGGGTTCCGACCTCGAGCACCTCCCCCGGCGCGCCGCGCAACTCGGTGATCCGACCGGCGTACGGGCTGGGGATCTCCACCTCGGCCTTCGCGGTCTCCACCGTGCACAGCGGTTGGTTGAGGTCGACGTCGTCTCCGACCGCGACGTCCCACGAGGTGATGGTGACGTCGGTCAGCCCTTCGCCGAGATCGGGGACGAGGAACTCCCGGTCGGTCACGGCTGGTCCATCGCGCGCTGGGCGCAGTCGAGCAGCCGGTCCACGCCCGGAAGCCACAGTTTCTCCAGTCGGGCCGGCGGGTAGGGGGTGTCGAAACCGGTGGCGCGCAACACCGGTGACTCCAGTTCGTAGAACAGTTCCTCGGAGAGCCGTGCCGCCAACTCGGCGCCGTAGCCCAGTGTGCGCGGCCCCTCGTGCAGCACCACGGCTCGTCCGGTCTTGCGTACCGAGGCCACCACCGTCTCGAAGTCCAGCGGACTCAAGCTGCGCAGGTCGACGACCTCCAGGCTGGGCCCGTCCCCGCGTTCGGCGATGTCGGCGGCGGCCAGCGCGGTGGCCACGAGCCCGCCGTAGGTCAGCACCGTGACGTCGGCGCCGGCCCGACGGATCACCGCGCGCCCGATCGGCGGGCCCGGCACAGTGGTGTCGACGACCCCGGTGGACCAGTACCGGCGTTTGGGCTCCAGGTAGATCACCGGGTCGGGGAACTCGATCGCGTGGCGCAGCAGCCAGTAGGCGTCCGAGGGGGTCGACGGGGTCACCACCGTCAGCCCGGCGGTGTGCACCCAGTAGGTTTCGGTGGATTCCGAGTGGTGTTCGACGGCGCCGATCCCGCCGAAGGACGGGATGCGCACCGTCACCGGCATCGGCAGCTCACCGCGGGTACGCATCCGGTATTTGGCCAGGTGACTGACGATCTGGTCGAACGCCGGGTAGGAGAACCCGTCGAACTGCAACTCCGGCACCGGGATGAAACCGCGGATCGCCAGCCCGAGCGCGATGCCGATGATCCCGGACTCCGACAGCGGGGTGTCGAAACAGCGTTGTTCGCCGAAGGTCTCGGCCAGCCCGTCGGTGACCCGGAAGACCCCGCCGAGGGTGCCGACGTCCTCACCGAAGACCAGCACCCTCTGGTCGGCGCTCATCGCGTCGCAAAGGGCCCGGTTGATCGCGGCGACCATGGTCACGGTGGCCGCCGGGTCCGGTCCGCCGGTGTGCGTGGAGCGTTCCACGGTCTGGGTCATGTCCGGACCTCCCGTGCCAGCTCCTCGATCAACTCGGCGCGTTGGCGCGCCAACTCGGGGGTGATCTCCGCGTAGACGGCATCGAAGACGTCGGTGACCGGCGGGTCCGGCGCGCCGACCACCGCGTCGCGCAGTTCGGTGCGCAACGCCGCCGACCGCTCCGTCACCCGCGTCTGGAATTGCTCGGTCCACAGCCCGCGGCCCTGCAGGTAGGTGCGGTAGCGCGGCAGCGGATCCCGCGCGTTCCACCGCTCGACCTCCGATCGGGTGCGGTAGCGGGTCGGGTCGTCGGAGGTGGTGTGCGGGCCGAGCCGGTAGGTGACCGCCTCGATCAGCGTGGGCCCCTCCCCGCGGCGGGCCCGTTCGGCCGCCTCGGTCATCACCGCGTAACAGGCCAGCACGTCGTTGCCGTCGACGCGAACCCCGGGCATGCCGTAGCCGATGGCCCGGTGCGCGATCGACGGTCCACCGACCTGACGATCGACCGGCACCGAGATCGCCCACTGATTGTTCTGGACGTAGAACACGCAGCCGGCGCCGTAGACCGACGCCATGTTCAGTGCCGCGTGGGTGTCGCCTTGGCTGGTGGCGCCGTCGCCGAGGAAAGCGACTGTGGCCGAGTCCTCCCCCAGTCGCTGGGCGCCCATCGCCGCGCCCACCGCGTGCAGCGCCTGGGTGGCGATCGGGATGGCCACCGGCGCGCAGCGCCGTTCGGCGAATCCGCTGCCGCCGGTCCAACTGCCGCGGAACACCGGGATCAGCTCGTGCGCCTCGAAGCCTCGGGTCAAGAACACCCCGAGTTCGCGGTATTGCGGGAACAGCCAGTCGGTGTCGCGCAGCGCGGCGGCGGCCCCGACCTGTGCGGCCTCCTGGCCGCGGCACGGCGCCACCAGCGCCAACTCGCCCTGCCGTTGCAGGTTGACCAGTTCGGTGTCGACGTCGCGGGTGACGGCCATCAGCTCGTAGAGCCGCAGCAGCGTCGTGTCCGGCACCGTGCACCGGTAGCGCTCGGCGGCCGGTCCGCTGGCCGGGTTGCCGGCCGGGCCGATCAGCTGCACCGGGGTCACTTCGACGGTTGCCTCCGCGTTACCGCCCACGACCGCCTCCTTCGCCCTCGGCGCCGGCGACGGCGGGTCAGCGCAGCTCCGGAACCGCTTACATCCCGGGCCTGAGCTGCGCGTTCCGTTCGGATCGCCGCAGCACCGGCGCACAGTCCATTATGCCGTCGAGGCCGGACAGAACCGGGTGCCGCGCCGAGGCGGCCGGGCCGGCCGGGCTCAGGGCAGGCCCAGGGCGCGGGCGATGAGCATCAACTGCACCTCGGTGGTGCCCTCGCCGATCTCGAGGATCTTGCTGTCCCGGTAGTGCCGCGCCACCGGGTATTCGTTCATGAAGCCGTAGCCGCCGTGGATCTGGGTGGCGTCGCGGGCGTTGTCCATGGCCGCCTCGGAACTGACCATCTTCGCGATCGCGGCTTCCTTCTTGAACGGCTTGCCGGCCAACATCTTGGCGGCCGCGTCGTAGTAGGCCGTGCGGGCCACGTGGGCGCGCGCCTCCATGCGGGCGATCTTGAAGCTGATCGCCTGATAGGACCCGAGCGGTTGCCCGAACGAGTGGCGTTCACCTGCGTACTTGACGCTCTCATCGACGCAGCCCTGCGCGACGCCGGTGGCCAGTGCGGCGATCGCGATCCGTCCCTCGTCGAGGATGGACAGGAAGTTGGCGTAGCCGCTGCCGCGCTCGCCGAGCAGGTTCTCCGCCGGAACTCGTGCGTCGTCGAAGGTCAACGGGTGGGTATCGGAGGCGTTCCAGCCGACCTTGTCGTAGGCGGGTTCGACGATGAATCCGGGTGTGCCGTTGGGCACGATGATCGTGGAGATCTCCTTCTTTCCGCCCTCGCGGCTGCCGGTGACCGCGGTGACGGTCACCGCGGCGGTGATGTCGGTCCCGGAGTTGGTGATGAACTGCTTGCTGCCGTTGATGATCCACTCATCACCGTCCAGCCGTGCGGTGGTGCGGGTGCTGCCGGCGTCGGAGCCCGCGCCCGGTTCGGTGAGACCGAAGCCGACCAGTCGCCGGCCGGCCAGCAGGTCGGGCAGCCAGTGCTGTTTCTGCTCCTCGGTGCCGAAGCGGTAGATCGGCATCGCCCCCAGTCCGACCGCCGCCTCGAGCGTGATCGCCACGGATTGATCGATCTTGCCCAGTTCCTCGAGCGCGATGGCCAGGGCGAAGTAGTCGCCGCCCATCCCGCCGTACTCCTCGGGGAAGGGCAAGCCGAACAGGCCCATCGCGCCCATCTTGGCGACGATGTCGTAGGGGAAGCTGTGGTCGGCGTCGTGTTGTGCGGCGACCGGGGCCACCTCGCCGCGGGCGAATTCGGCGACGGTGTCCCGGAGTTCACGGTATTCGTCAGGCAGTTCGGCTGCCATCGCGTCGGTCGTCATCAGCCTTCGTCCTCACTGTCCGAGTTCTCTACTGCTCCCACGGGTTCGGCGTTCTCCTCCGGTGTCACCCGGGCGAGCACCTGGTCCACGCCGACCTGGTCGCCGACGGCGGCCAGTACCTCCACCCGGCCCGCCAGCGGCGCGGTCAGCGTGTGTTCCATCTTCATCGCCTCCACCACGATGACCGGTGTGCCTTCGTCGAGTTCCGCACCGCTTTCGGTGTGGACGGCGATGACGCTGCCCGGCATCGGGCTGACGATCTCGGCCTGTCGGGGGCCGGTGTCGCGCTGAATCCGCACGGCTTCGGCTTCCCGGACCATCCAGGTGCCGCGCTCGTCGGCGATCCACAGCCGATCGTCGGTGGCGCCCACCCGGTAATGCCGTCGCATCCCCGCCCACGCCACGCTGAATCCGTCGGCGTCGGCGACCGCGGCGGCACAGTGGATCTCGGTGTCCCCGACCTGGACGCGAGCCGAATCGGGAAGCCCCCAGACCGCGACGGTCTCCGAACGCAACGGGGTCTGCAGCCGGGTGCGCACCGGGGCCCGGTCCGTCAGCCGCCACCCGGTGGGCTGGGTCCACAGATCGTCTCCCGCCCGCCGCAGCAACCGGGTGTGCCGGTAGAGCGCGGCGGCGGCGAACACGTCATCGGGTGCCGGCGCCGGTTCGAAGTCGACCAGCCTCCGGTCGAGCAATCCGGTGTCGAGGTCGCCGGCGGCGACGCGCTCATCGGCCAGCAGGAACCGCAGGAACTCGACGTTGGTCTGAATCCCGAGGACGCGGGTCTGGCTCAACGCCCGGTCGAGTCGGGCGAGCGCCTGGTCGCGGTCGGCGCCGTGGGCGATGATCTTGCTCAGCATCGGGTCATAGTCGCTGCCGACCACGGTGCCCGGGCTCAGCGACGAGTCGACCCGGACGCCGGGCCCATCCGGTTCGGTGACGTCGAGCACCCGGCCGCCGGTGGGCAGGAACCCCCGGGCGGGGTCTTCGGCGTAGACGCGCGCCTCGATGGCGTGGCCGCGTAGCTCGATGTCCTGCTGGGCCAGCGTGATCTTCTCACCGGCGGCGACCCGCAGTTGCCACTCGACGAGGTCCAGGCCGGTGACGGCCTCGGTGACCGGGTGCTCGACCTGCAGACGGGTGTTCATCTCCATGAAGAAGAAGTCGTCGGGGCGGTCGGCCGAGACGATGAACTCCACCGTGCCGGCGCCCAGGTAGTCGACGCTGCGTGCGGTGTCGCAGGCGGCCGCACCGATGCGCGCGCGGGTGGCCGCGTCGAGCAGCGGTGAGGGCGCCTCCTCGATGACCTTCTGGTGGCGCCGCTGCAGACTGCATTCGCGTTCACCGAGGTGGATCACGCTGCCGTGGCCGTCGGCCAAGACCTGGACCTCGATGTGCCGGGGTCGCAGCACGAACCGTTCCAGGAACAGGGTGTCGTCACCGAACGCCGCCGCCGACTCCCGTCGCGCCCCGACGAGGGCGTCGGGCAACTGATCGGCTTCGGCCACCAGTCGCATGCCCTTACCGCCGCCACCCGCCGAGGGCTTCACCAGCACCGGGTAGCCGATCTCGGTTGCTGCGGCGATCAGGTCCGCGTCGCTGAGCCCGGGGCGGGCTACGCCGGGGACCGTCGGGACCCCGTAACCGTCGACCGTGGTCTTGGCTGCGATCTTGTCACCCATGATCTCGATGGCGCGGACCGGAGGTCCGACGAACACCAGGCCGGCGTCAACGCAGGCCGTCGCGAAATGCGGATTTTCCGAGAGGAATCCGTAACCCGGATGGATCGCCTGCGCACCGGTGGCGGCCGCGGCGTCGATCACCCGCGCGACGTCGAGGTAGCTGTGACGTGCCGGCGCCGGTCCGAGGTGGACGGCGGTGTCGGCCTCCCGGACGTGCCGGGCGGCGGCGTCGGCGTCGCTGTAGACGGCGACCGAGCGGATTCCCAACCGCCGCAGGGTACGGATCACCCGGACCGCGATCTCACCGCGGTTGGCCACGAGGACGGTGTCGAACATCGGGCTCACATCCGAAATACGCCGTAGGAGATCGGATCCAGCGGGGCGTTGGCGCACACGCCGAGTGCGAGTCCGAGGACTGTCCGGGTCTGGGCGGGGTCGATGACACCGTCGTCCCAGAGGCGTGCGGTCGAGTAGTACGGGTTGCCCTGGGCTTCGTACTGATCGCGGATGGGGGCCTTGAACGCCTCCTCGTCCGCGGGCCCCCACGGGGTTCCGGCGGCCTCGAGTTGGTCGCCGCGCACGGTGGCCAGCACCGACGCCGCCTGCTCGCCGCCCATCACCGAGATCCTCGCGTTCGGCCACATCCACAGGAAGCGCGGGGAATAGGCGCGCCCGCACATCGAATAATTGCCCGCGCCGTAGGAGCCGCCGATGACGACGGTGAGTTTGGGGACGCGGGCGCAGGCGACCGCGGTGACCATCTTGGCGCCGTGTTTGGCGATGCCGCCGGCTTCGTAGTCGCGGCCGACCATGAACCCGGCGATGTTCTGCAGGAACAGCAGCGGGGTGCTGCGTTTGTCGCACAATTCGATGAAATGCGCTCCCTTGACCGCGGATTCGCCGAAGAGCACGCCGTTGTTGGCGATGATGCCCACCGGATGGCCGTGGATCCGCGCGAAGCCGGTCACCAGGGTCTTGCCGTACTCGGCTTTGAACTCGTGGAACCGGCTGGCGTCGACCAGTCGGGTGATCACCTCGTGCACGTCATAGGGGACCCGGGAGTCCAGCGGGACGACGTCGTAGAGCTCGGTGGGCGGGTGGTCGGGTTCGACCGTGTCGTGGACCTCCCACGGGGCGGGCAGACGGGGGCCGAACGAGGAGACGATCGAGCGCACGATCCGCAGGGCGTGTTCGTCGTCGTCGGCGAGATGGTCGGTGACACCGGAGATCCGGGAGTGCATCTCGCCGCCGCCGAGTTCCTCGGCGGTGACGATCTCCCCGGTCGCGGCCTTGACCAGGGGCGGACCGCCCAGGAAGATCGTGCCCTGGTCACGGACGATGACGGCTTCGTCGCTCATCGCCGGGACGTAGGCGCCCCCGGCGGTGCAGGAGCCGAGCACCGCGGCGATCTGCGGGATGCCGCGGGCACTCATCGTCGCCTGGTTGTAGAAGATGCGGCCGAAGTGTTCCCGGTCGGGGAAGACCTCGTCCTGGCGGGGCAGGAACGCCCCGCCGGAGTCGACCAGGTACAGACACGGCAGGTGGTTGTGCAGCGCCACCTCCTGCGCGCGCAGGTGCTTTTTCACCGTGATCGGGTAGTAGGTACCACCTTTGACGGTCGCGTCGTTGGCGACGATGACGCATTCGCGTCCGGAGACCCGGCCGATGCCGGTGATGATCCCGGCCCCGGGGCATTCGTCGTCGTACATGCCGTCGGCGGCCAGCGGCGACAGTTCCAGAAACGGGCTGCCCGGATCCAGCAGCCGATCGACGCGGTCGCGCGGAAGCAGTTTGCCGCGGGCGATGTGGCGCTCGCGGGCGCGGTCGCTGCCGCCGCGGGCGACGGCCGCCAGCTTGCCGGCGAGTTCGTCGACCAGCCGGCGGTGTTCGTCCGCGGGGGTCGCCGCGCCGGTCATGACGGGACCGCGATGTGCAGTGGCGGCTCCGTTTTCGCGGCAACCTCCTCGGCGGTCACCCCGGGTGCCGTCTCGACCAGGGTCAGTCCGGTGTCGGTGACGTCGATGACCGCCAGGTCGGTGATGATGCGGTGCACACAGCCGGCTCCGGTGAGCGGCATGGTGCACCGGCGGACGATCTTCGGGTCCCCGGTGTTGGTGAGATGCTCCATCATGACGATCACCCGGCGGGCGCCGTGCACCAGATCCATCGCCCCGCCCATGCCCTTGACCATCTTGCCCGGGATCATCCAGTTGGCCAGGTCACCGGTCTGCGACACCTGCATGCCGCCGAGCACAGCGACGTCGAGGTGGCCGCCGCGGATGATGCCGAAGGAAGCCGAGGAACCGAAGAACGCGGCGCCCGCACCGACCGTGACCGTCTCCTTGCCGGCGTTGATCAGGTCGGCGTCGACCTCGTCGGGCCGCGGGTAGGGCCCGACGCCCAGGATTCCGTTCTCCGAATGCAGTACCACGGTCATCCCGTCGGGGATGTGGTTGGGCACCAAGGTGGGCAATCCGATACCGAGGTTGACGTACTGTCCGTCGGTGAATTCCGCGGCCACCCGGGCGGCGAGTTCATCGCGGCTCCATGCCACGGCGCCACCTCCTTCCGAACCCGGTCACGTCGGTCGCTGTCATGAGCGCACCGTCTCGCGCTCGATGCGTTTGACCGGATCGACTACGTGCACGACCCGGTCGACGAAAATGCCGGGGGTGTGCACGCGGGCCGGGTCGATCTCGCCGGGCTCGACCAGGTGCTCGACCTCGGCGATGGTGATCCGGCCCGCGGTGGCGCAGTCCGGGTTGAAGTTGGCGGCCGCCGCCCGATAGACCAGGTTGCCGTGGCGGTCACCGAGATACGCGTGTACCAGCGCGAAGTCGGTGCGGATCGCGTGTTCGAGAACATAGGTGCGGCCGTCGAATTCGCGGGTCTCCTTGGGCGGGGAGGCGAGCGCGACACCGCCCGATCCGTCGTAGCGCCAGGGCAATCCGCCGTCGGCGATCTGAGTCCCCACCCCGCTGGGCGTGTAGAAGGCGGGGATCCCGGCGCCACCTGCGCGCAGCCGTTCGGCCAGCGTGCCCTGCGGGGTCAGCTCCACTTCCAGTTCGCCGGCCAGGAACTGTCGCGCGAATTCCTTGTTCTCCCCGACATAGGAACTGACGGTGCGACGGATCCGCCCGGCTTCCAACAACAATCCCAGTCCTGCGCCGTCGACACCGCAGTTGTTCGACACGGTTTCCAGGTCGGTGACCCCGGCTTCCAGCAGTGCGGTGATCAACGCCTCGGGGATTCCGCAGAGTCCGAACCCGCCGACGGCCAACGATGCACCGTCGGGCACGTCGGCGACCGCCTCCGCCGCCGAAGCCACCACCTTGTCCAACGTCACGCTCTCCTCGCGGGTTAACAACGACTAACTGGTGGTATGTTAGCCATCATTAACTGACGTGTCTAGGAGTCGCGATGGCTGCCTCCGCACCGCCCGGCCGCCGCGCCGGGGCGGCCAAGGCGGGTCGGCGCACGCCACCGAAGCCCGACCGCCGCACCACGCTGCTGGCCGCCGCCGAGCGACTCATCGCCGAGCGCGGTTATCTGTCGGTGCGCCTAGAGGACATCGGGGCGGCCGCCGGGGTGAGCGGACCGGCGATCTACCGCCACTTCCCCAACAAGGAAGCGCTGCTGGTGGAGTTGTTGGTCGGGATCAGCACCCGCCTGCTCGACGGTGCCCGCGCGGTCGTCGCGCGCGGCGCGAGCCCGGCCACGACCCTGGAAGGCCTGGTCGACTTCCATCTCGATTTCGTGTTCTCCGAGCCTGACCTCATCCGCATCCAGGACCGCGATCTGGCCAACCTGCCCGCACCCGCCCACCGCCAGGTCCGGCGCGCGCAGCGCCACTACGTCGAGATCTGGGTCGCGGTGTTGCGCGAGTTGCAGCCCGCGGTCGCCGAGTCCGAGGCCCGCCTCATGGCGCATGCCGCGTTCGGCCTGCTGAACTCGACCCCGCACAGCATGAAGGCGCCGGGCGGTTCCCCGTCCGGCGGCCAGGGCGCCCGACCGCTGATGCGCGCGATGACGCTCGCGGCCTTGCGCAGCGGCTACGGTCGGCCGGCGCGGCCGCGCGGGTAGTCTGCCCCCCATGAGGTGGGCATGAGCGATCCGCGTTGGGGCGATGACGACGCCTGGGCCCGCCGCTCGCCGTACGGGTCCGAGCCCACTGCCGCCGATTACCCGCTCTACCCCGACCCGGCCTACGCCGGTCAGCACAACGTCCACAACCCCTACGCCGGTGGCTATTCACCGCCGGGTCCCGACCCCACCCGGCAGTTGCCCCGCCAACCACCCGAACAGCCACCCGCGCCGGAACCGCCCCGGCCGTCCCGGCCGTCGCGGGGCCTGTGGCTGTTGACCGGCGCCGCGGTCCTGCTGGTGGTGGCGTTGGTGATCGCGGTGCTGATCAGCAACGACTCCCGAACCGGACAGTCCGGGCCGGCGACGGCGGCCCCGACACTGACGCCCTCACCGCGTCTGCCCGCACCCCCGGCGCCCCCACGGCCCCGAACCCCGTCCCCGTCGCGCTCCCCCGCGCCGACACCGGGCACCACCACCGAGGCACCCACGCCGACCGCTCCCGGGGCGACATCGACGGTGGGCTACCAGGTCGGCGGGGAGGGTCGCGCGATCAGCATCGCCTACGTCGGGCCCGGCGGCGTGCTGCGCACCGAGTTCAGCGTGACGCTGCCGTGGAGCACCGAGGTCGCACTGGACTCCTCGGTCGCCAAGACCGCCATGGTGACGATCATCACCGCGGGCAACGGGGCCACCTGCACCCTCACCGTCGACGGCGCCCAGGTTCAGCAGCGCAGCGGGGCGTTCGTCACGATCTGCGCGAACGCCGGTTGATCCGCGCCGACGGGGCCCGCACCCGAAGCAGGCCCCCCAAGCCGGCCGCCAGCACCAGGCACAATCCCGCCAGACCGGCCCGGTCGGCGTGGAAGACATCGACGAACACCGAGAACAGCCACGGCGCCAGAAACGTCACCGCGCGACCGGTCATCGTGTAGAGCCCGAAGGCCACCCCCTCCATGCCGTCGGGCGCCATTCGCAGCAGCAGCGTCCGCGACGCGGATTGGGCCGGCCCGATGAACAAACACAGCACCAGCCCGCACACCCAGAACACGACCGGCCCGGAGAGTGCGAGCAGGGCCAGGCCGACCGCGATCATCACCGCCAATGACCCGACGATGATGGGCTTGGAGCCCACCCGGTCGTCGAGCAGGCCGCCGAGCACCGCCCCGATGGCCGCCACCACCGCGGCGCTTCCGCCGAAGAGCAGCACGTCCGCCGAGGAGATGCCGTACACGTTGACCCCGAGTACCGCGCCGAACGCGAACACACCGACCAGCCCATCCCGGTAGACCGCGCTGGCCAGCAGGAAGTAGACCAGGTTGCGGTCGCGACGCCACTCCCCGCGCAGGTCGGCCCAGAGCTTGCGGTAGCCGCCGAACAGCCCGTAGCGAGGCACCGGCGCGCCGGTGGAGCGGGGCCAGTGCCGGCCGGCCAGCAGCGGCAGCGCGAACGCCACCAGCCAGCCGGCGGCCAGCACCATCGCCATCCGCACGTTGTGGCCGTCGTGCGGTGACAGCCGCAGCAGGCCGCGGGTCGCCCCGTCCCCGGCGAAGAAGCCCAGATAGACGAGCAGCATCAACACCACCGCACCGGCATAGCCGGCGGCCCACCCGAACCCGGACACCCGCCCCGCGGTGAGCGGGGTGGAGACCTGCCGCAGCATGGCGTTGTAGGGCACCCCGGCCAGATCCACGCACGCCGCGGTCATCGCCAGCAGCGCCAGCCCCGGCACCAGGTAGCGCGGGTCGTCGCGGATAAGGCTCATCGTGCACGTCAGGGCCGCGGCCAGGCCGGTGAGCACCGCCAGCGCCGGCCGGCGCCGCTGCGGCGCCTCGACCCAGACCCCGATGACCGGTGCCAGCAGCGCCACCGAGAGTCCACCGATCGCCATCGCCCGGCCCAGCCAGCTGGCCGAGGCGGTGGCGCCCGGGTCGACCGCACCGACGGTTCCGGTCAGGTAGACCGAGAAGACGAACGTCACCACGATCGCGTTGAGGCCGGCGGCACCGCAGTCCCACAGCATCCAGGCCAGTACCCGTGAACGCAGCGCACCGCCCGTTGTCCGCGACCGGCCCGGTCGGTCCGGCGGTGATCCCGGGCTGCCCACGATGGGCACTGTAAACGCTGTCTACGATTGGCGCATGCCCGTTCCCGCTCCCAGCCCCGACGCCCGCGCCGTGGTCACCGGCGCCTCCCAAGGTATCGGCGAGGCGCTGGCCACCGAATTGGCCGCACGCGGTCACCATCTGATCATCACCGCCCGCCGCGGCGAGGTGCTGACGGCGCTGGCCGCCCGCCTCACCGACCGATACGGCGTGGAAGTCGAGGTGCGCCCGGTCGATCTGGCCGATCCGGCCGCCCGCGCCCCGTTCGTCGACGAACTGGCCGACCGCAACATCTCGATCCTGTGCGCCAACGCGGGCACCGCGACGTTCGGTCCGGTGTCCAAACAGGATCCGGCCGAGGAGCGGGGTCAGGTCCAGCTCAACGCGGTGGCGGTGCACGACTTGGTGTTGGCGGTGCTGCCCGGGATGCTTGAGCGTCGGGCGGGTGGAATCTTGATCTCCGGGTCCGCGGCGGGAAACTCCCCGATCCCCAACAACGCCACCTACGCGGCGACCAAGGCGTTCGCCAACACGTTCAGCGAATCGTTGCGCGGCGAGGTGCGCCGGTCCGGGGTGCACGTCACGGTGCTGGCGCCCGGCCCGGTGCGCGCCGAGACACCCGATCCCGCCGAGGCGTCACTGGTCGACAAGCTGGTCCCGGATTTCCTGTGGATCTCGGTGGAGCACACCGCGAAGCTGTCCCTGGATGCCTTGGAACGCAACAAGATGCGCGTCGTCCCCGGGGTGACGTCGAAGGCGATGTCGGTGGCCAGCCAGTACGCGCCGCGGGCGATCGTCGCACCGATCGTGGGCAGCTTCTACAAAAAGCTGGGCGGCGACTGAGCTAACGCTTGCGCTTGCCGGTGCCCATCATGCCGCGGGTGATCTCGCGTCCGACCACGGTGCCTGCCGACCGGGCGAAGCTCTTGGCGGCGGGGCTGCTGAGCAACTCCTTCCACCACTGCAGGAAGCGTTTCCACCAGCCGGGCTTCTTCGGCTCTCCGGCCGTCGGGGTGTCTTCCGACGACCCGTCCTGGACCAGTTTGCCTTTCAGGATCTCGTAAGCGGATTCCCGGTCGATGCTCTCGCCGTACTTGGCGTGCAGGGAACTGTCCTGGGCCGCACTGCGAATCGCGTCAGCCCCGATGGCGTCCATCAGCGAGCGCGGGGCGCGCAGCCGCGTCCAGGCGACCGGCGTGGGAGCGCCCCGCTCGGAGAGCACCGTGACCACCGCCTCCCCGATTCCGAGGGAGGTCAACGCCGACTCCAGGTCGTAGATCTTGGTCTTCGGGTAGGTGCGCACCGTCTTGGTGAGCGCCTTCTGATCGTCGGGGGTGAAGGCACGCAACGCGTGCTGCACCCGCGCCCCGAGCTGGGACAGCACCGCGTTGGGCACATCGGTGGGCAGCTGGGTGCAGAAGAACACCCCCACCCCCTTGGAGCGGATCAGCTTGACGGTCTGCTCCACCTGGTCGAGGAACGCCTTGGAGGCGTCGCTGAACAGCAGGTGCGCTTCGTCGAAGAAGAAGACCAGCTTGGGTTTGTCGACATCGCCGACCTCGGGCAACAGGGTGAACAGGTCGGCGAGCACCCACATCAAGAAGGTGGAGAACAGCACCGGGCGGGCGGCCTGGTCCCCGAGTTCGAGCAGGGTGATGACCCCGCGGCCCTGCTCGTCGACGCGGAGCAGGTCTTCGGGGTCGAGTTCGGGCTCCCCGAAGAAGGTGTCCGCCCCCTCGGCCTCGAGGTTGATCAGGGCCCGCAGGATCACTCCGGCGGTGGCGGTGGACACCGCGCCCAGTGCCTTGAGGTCGGCTTTGCCCTCGTCGCTGGTGAGGTGGGTGATCACCGCGCGCAGATCTTTCAAATCCAGCAGCGCCAGCCCCTGCTGGTCGGCCCAGTGGAAGATCAGCCCGAGCGTCGACTCCTGAGTAGCGTTGAGCCCCAGCACCTTCGACAGCAGAATCGGTCCGAAGCTGGAGATCGTGGCACGCACCGGCACCCCGATCCCGTCGGTTCCCAGCGACAGGAACTCCACCGGGTAGGCGGTCGGCTCCCAGGAGTCGCCGGTGTCGTCGCTGCGCTCGGTGATCTTGTCGTTGCCGGTCCCGGCGCGCGCCAGCCCGGACAGGTCGCCCTTGATGTCGGCCATCAACACCGGGACGCCGGCCGCCGAGAGCTGCTCGGCCATGACCTGCAGCGTCTTGGTCTTACCGGTGCCGGTGGCGCCGGCGATGAGGCCGTGCCGGTTGACGGTGGCCAGCGGAATGCGGACCTGGGCCTGCGGGTCGGCGGCGCCGTCGATGACGACGGCACCCAACTCCAGCGCCTGCCCGCCGACGCTGTAGCCGGCGGCGATCTCCTGCGCTGGGGTGTCTGTCGATTTCGTACCCATGGAACCGCGTGTCCTTCGCTGTCTCGAAACTCGGAGGTGGGGGTCCTCAGCCCCTGGGCGTCGGGTCAGCCCCACGTTCAGCAGCTCAGATTACTTGGCCGCTTACCGCGCGCGGCAGCCAGCGGCTAACGTGGGCCTACTGTGAGTGCTGTGCGCGATGAGCTGGTGTGGATCGACTGCGAGATGACCGGACTCGATCTGGGCTCCGACAAACTGATCGAGATCGCTGTCGTGGTCACCGACGGGGACCTGAACCCGGTGGACGACGGCATCGACATCGTGATCCACGCCGAAGACGCGGCCCTGGATTCGATGATCGACGTGGTCACCGAGATGCACACCCGGTCGGGGCTGATCGAGGAGGTGCGGGCGGCCACCGTCGACGTGCCGACGGCGGAGAACATGGTGCTCGACTACCTGCGTCGGCATGTGAAGCAGGCCAAGACGGCTCCGCTCGCCGGCAACTCCATCGCTACCGACCGCGGGTTCATCGCTCGTGACATGCCGGCGCTGGACGCGTTCCTGCATTACCGGATGATCGATGTGAGCTCGATCAAGGAACTGTGCCGGCGCTGGTACCCGCGGATCTACTTCGGTCAGCCGGCCAAGGGGCTGGCGCACCGGGCCCTGGCCGACATCCACGAGTCGATCCGTGAACTGCAGTACTACCGGCGTACCGCGTTCGTCGCCCCGCCGGGGCCGTCGACCAGCGAGATCGCCGCGGTCGCGGCGGAGTTGGGTGGCGGCGACCACACCGATTCGGCTGCCGAGAACCTCAGCGGCTAGTATCGGGGGGCTGCCACCGGCCGGTCGGCAGCGATGGTGGCTGTAGTTCAGTTGGTAGAGCACCAGGTTGTGATCCTGGGGGTCGCGGGTTCGAGCCCCGTCAGCCACCCCGATAGGCGCGGTCGCCCAGTCGGCCGCTGAACGTGACGTTTTCTCCGGCGTGGTCACCGAGGTCGGCTGGGAGACTCCGTCGGCGCGGTGTCCACTTCCTCCGCTCGGTCGGGATCGCCGATGTCCGCGGCGAACGATCCTCCGCTGTACTCCCCGAGTAGCAGCCGCACCGCCGACCGCGTCCCATAAGGTTGCAGCATCGCGCTGGCCGGGCGAGGGCGCACGATCTGCGGCCACCAGAACCAGCGGCCCAGCAACGTCGCCATCGAAGGGGTCATCAGCGAGCGCACGATCAAGGTGTCGAACAACAGACCGATACCGATCGTGCTACCCGCCTGGCCGATCGAGGTCAGGTCGCTGGCCAGCATCGACATCATCGTGAACGCGAACACCAGCCCGGCGGCGGTCACCACCCCCCCGGTGCCGGCCATCGAGCGGATGATCCCGGTCTTCAATCCGGCGTGGATCTCCTCCTTGAACCGGGAGACCAGCAGCAGGTTGTAGTCCGAGCCGACCGCGAGCAGCACGATCACTCCGAACACCGGGGTGATCCAGTTCAACTCCAGTCCCACGATGTGCTGCCAGAACAGCACCGAGAGGCCGAAGGCTGCGCCCAGCGACAACAGGACCGTACCGACGATCACCAGGGCGGCCACCAGGGATCGGATGATGACCAGCATCACGATGAAAATCAAGGTGACCGCAGCCAACCCGACGAGCAGGAGGTCGTAGGTCGAGCCGGTTTGGATGTCGTTGTAGATGGCGGCCGTGCCGGTCAAGTAGAACTTCGCATCGGCTAGGGGCGTTCCCTTGACGGCATGCCGGGCGGCCTCCAGTTCCGGTACGACCGCGGCGATGCCGGCCGGAGTCGCCGGCTCCTGTTCCAAAGTGACGAAGAATCGGGCCGCCTTGCCGTCCGGCGACAGGAAGATCTCCAGACCACGTTGGAAGTCCGGGTTGTCGAAGGCTTCCGGCGGCAGGTAGAAGTAGTCGTCGTTTTTGGCCGCGTCGAACGCTTGGCCCATCGCCGCGGCGGTATCGGTCATCCGCTCCATCTGCTTGACCAGCCCGTCGAAACTGCTGTGCAGCGTCAACAGCGAGCCCCGCATGCTCTTGGCCGCCACGATCATCGGGGCGAACTCGTCGGTCATCTGCCGCATCGCGGTGACCATCTGCGGCATCACAGTGTCCATCGTGTTCATGTCGCCGATCAACCGGTCCATGTCCTCGGTGAACTTGTCGACGCTGTCGAAGGCTTCGAAGACCGAGCGGGTCGACCAGCACAGCGGGATGTCGGCGCAGTGCGGCTCCCACACCAGGTAGTTGCGCACCGGACGCCAGAACTCGTCGAAATCGGCGATCCGGTCCCGCATCTCCTCAATGGTGCCGGCCATCGTGCCCATGTTCCTGGTCATGCTGCCGGTCGTATCGCTCATCGTCTGGGCGGTGTCGTTCGTCGTGCGCATCAACGACTGCATGCGCTCCATCGAATCGATCATGGTGCCCAGGTCGTCGCTCACGGTGAGCATGTCGCCCATCCGGTCCCGCATGAACTGCAGGTTCGCCGTGATCGGAATGGACTGCATGCTGATCTGGAACGGAATGGAGCTGTGTTCGATGGGTCCGCCGAGCGGCCGGGTGATGCTCTGCACCCGTGCGGTGCCGGGCAGGCGGAAGATCTCCTTGGCGATCCGATCCAAGACGATCATGTCGCTGGGGTTGCGCATGTCGTGGTCCGACTCGACCATCAAGATGTCGGGATTCAGCCGAGCTGCCGAAAAGTGCTTCTCCGCGGCGTCGTAGCCGACGTTGGACGGCAGGTCCGAAGGGATGTAGTAGCGGTCGTTGAAGCTGATCTTCATGGTCGGCATGATCGCGAAGCCGACGATGACGGTCAGCAGCGACGCGGCGAAAACCGGCGCCGGCCACCGCACATTGGCGGTGCCGATCCGCCGCCAGCGCCGGGTGCGCATCGTCCGTTTGGGTTCCAGCAGACCGAATTTGGCGCCCAGGGCCACCACCGCCGGCCCAGCGGTCATCGCCCCGGCGATTACCACCAGCATGCCCAGTGCGGACGGCAGGCCGAGGGTCTTGAAGTAATCGAGCCGGGCCAGATGCAGGCACGCGGTTGCCCCGGCGATCGTCAGGCCGGACCCGACGATGACGTGCGAGGTGCCGCGGATCATCGTGTAATACGCGGTCTCCGGGTCCTCGCCGGCTCGGCGGGCCTCCTGGTAGCGGCCGATCAGAAAGATCGCATAGTCGGTGCCCGCCGCGATCGCCAACGATGACAGCAAAGCGACCACGAACGTGGAGAAGCCCAACAGGCCGATGTCGCCCAGCAATGCGACAAGGCCACGGGCGGTACCCATTTCAACGCCGACCATCACCAGAGCAACCAACGTCGTGCTGATCGACCGGTAGGTGAACAGCAACATGATGATGATGACCACGCCGGTGACGCCCATCATCGTGAACATGCTCTTGTCGGCGGCCTCGGTCATGTCCGCGGTGAGCGCGGCTGGGCCGGTCACATGCACGTTGACCCCGTCAGGCGGCGACTGCTCGGCAACGATCTCCCGAACCGCGTCCACCGACGCGATGCCCTCGGTGCTGCCCTGGTTGCCCGCGACGTTGAGTTGGACGTAGGCGGCCTTGCCGTCGGCGGATTGCACGCCGCCCGCGGTGACCAGGTCCCCCCACAGGTCGTGCACATGCTGCACGTGACGGGTGTCGGCTTCCAGCCGCTGCACCAGATCGTCGTAGTACCGTCGGGCGTCCGCGCCGAGTTCCGTATCGCTTTCCAGGACGATCATGACGATGCTGTCGGAATCGGATTCCTCGAACTTGGCACCGATCTCCTTGGCGGCGATCACTGCCGGGGCGTCGTCCGGTGACATCGACACCGCGTGCTCGCGGGCCACCACCTCGATCTGCGGCACGAACACGTTGACCGCCACGGTCAGCAGCACCCAGAACAGCAGAATCGGCAGCGCCAGTGCGCGCATCGTGCGCATCAGCCTCGACGGCGGTTTTCCGATGTTGCTCATGCGGCTTTCACCAGGCAGAAGGTTTGGGCATGGTGGCCGACGGAATTCTGCTCGTCCTGTACCGCACCGTTGACCGTGATCCGACAGCCGATGCTGTCGCTGTCGCCTTGGGCGACCAGGTGTGCGACAACCACCGGCAACGTCGTGGTCAGTGCGTGCGTCCAGGGCAATCCGGCGAACCGGGCTTGCCGAGTGTCGGAGCCCTCGTCGAGATAGCTGACTGCACCGACGGTGTTCGGCGGCCCGAAGATCTCGTAGACGACGTGTTTGACGTTGACCGACACGATCGCCTCCGTGCCAGTGGGCTGGATGAAGATCTCGTCCGAGCCGAAGACACCGCGGAAGTGCAGGACACCCAGCCCGCCGAGAATCGCAGCCGCCACGACGGTGACCACCACCCACGCTCGTTTGAGGACGGTAAGAATGGCGGACCCCTTCCCTCAACGCCTTCCATCCGACAGTTGGCGCTTCCCATGTCACCGCGGTGCGGCACCCGAATTATACCCCTGGGGGTATTATCAGGCAATCGGTGCGGCACTCGACGGCGCAGAACTGCCCGCGGGTACGGAAGGGATGGACGGCGCCACTCGGCCGGTGGCACCGGACCGGAGCTCGGCGTGGAGCCCCGGCCGGCTTCGATACGATTACGTCACCGGTGGGTAGACCGTGAGCTCACCGGGTTGCTATCCCTGAAATCGACGTCCCAGCGGGCTCAGAGCCCCGTTTTGGGCAATAAACCGCCGCTACCGCGTCGATTTCAGGGACGTTCAGGCGTTGGCGTTGCCGGCCGACCACTGCGACCAGGGGATGTTCCAGTCCCCCAGCCCGTCGGTGCCAGACAGGGTGCCGCCCACGGTGTTGACCACCTTGACCACGTCGCCGCGCTTGAAGTGGTCGTAGAACCAGCGCGCGTCGTTCGGGCTGACGTTGAGGCAGCCGTGGCTGGTGTTGGTGTTGCCCTGCGCGCCGACCGACCACGGCGCGGAGTGCACGTAGATGCCGCTGTAGGACATCTGGGTCGCCCAGTTGACGTCGGTGCGGTAGCCGTCCGGGGAGTTGACCGGAACACCGTAGGTCGAGGAATCCATCACCAGGTGCTCGAACCGGTCGCCGATGATGTAGGTGCCGTTGTCGGTGGGGGTGCTGTCCTTGCCCATCGAGGTCGGCATCACCTTGGCGACCTCGCCGTTGATGCGCACCGTGATCATCTTGGTCTTGTCGTCGGCGGTGGCGACGACCTCGTCACCGACGGTGAACTGGGTGCTCGCGCTGTCCTGCCCGAACACGCCGTCGCCGAGGTCGACGCCGTAGGTCTTGGCCTCCACCGTCACCTTGGTGCCCGGTTTCCAGAAGTTCTCCGGTCGCCAGCGCAGTTCCCGGTTGTTCAGCCAGTAGAAGGCGCCTTCGACCGGTGGGTCGGTGGTGACCGTCACCGCCTCCTCGGCCGCCTTCCGGTCCCCGATGTTCTCGTCGAAGCGGATGATCACCGGCTGACCGACACCGACGACCTCACCGCGGTTGGGCATCGCGTAGGGCATCGCCAGGTTCGCCGGCGAGTGAGTCCGGAAGCTCAGGTTCTTGCTGGACTCTCCCGCCAGACCCAGCGCGGTCGCCTTCACCGAGTAGCGCTTGTTGTAGCCGAGCGGCTCGGTGGTCGACCAGCCCAGGCCGTCGTCGCTGAGTTTGCCCTCGACCTGCTTGCCGTACTCGTTGACCATGCTGACCGAGTCCAGGACGCCGTCCTCGGCTTTGACCGTCACCGGAGTGTCCACCGCGACGCCGACCGCGCCGTCCTTCACCGACGCGGTCAGTTTCGGGATCAGCAGGTCGTCATACGGGGTGCCCTTGTCGGCGATGATCTCCAGCGGCGCCGGAGCGGATTCACCGCCGCACGCACTGAGGCCGAACACCACGGCCGGGACCATCAGCAAAGTGACCAAACAGGACCGAACGCGGCGCGAACGCGCCCCCGCAACGACCTGCCCCATGACGTGCTTTCCCTTCACGCTCGCTGTGAGCGACACCGAATCGGAATTCCCCCGCCCCAGTCTAGAGGGGTGAGCGTCCCTGCGGCGACAACGTTGTCGCGGCGACCGGGTGTGCCGTACGCGGCGGATTTCGCAGCGCGGCGGAATGCCTGTTATTCTCGCACAGCCTGCGCCGTTAGCTCAGTTGGTAGAGCAGCTGACTCTTAATCAGCGGGTCGAAGGTTCGAGCCCTTCACGGCGTACAAGCGAAATCCCCTGCCATCACCATGGCAGGGGATTTTTGCTGTGCCGGGCGCGCGGCCCGGGCCGGAAGTGATTGTTGTCACTGTCGGCCCGGCGCGCCGCTAGAAGACCCGCACCCAGTCGACGAGCATCTCCGCCGGGTAGTCACCGCCGGCCGGGTCCCCGCCCCCGGACCCGGCGACCGCCAGGTTCAGCACCGGGAACATGGTGTAGCCGGGGTTGTTGAACGGCCATTCCTCGATCGAGAACGCCGGCACCTCGAAGTAGGGTTTCTTGCCCGGCGCGTAGTCCTGCCAGAAGTACAGCCCCTGCTCGTTCCAGGTGACCCGCCAGGTGTGCCAGTCGCTGTCGACCGGGTAGGGGTGGGTCGCGTACGAGGTGCCCCACGGGTTGGCGTGCACGGTGGTGCCCGACGGCCACTCCCCGTTGCCGTACCACTCCATCAGGTCGATCTCGCCGCCGACCTTGGGGTCGTCGTTGTTGGACAGCCACCACGCCGGCCAGCAGCCCGCGGTCAGGCAGTTGAGCTTGATCCGGGCTTCCCAGGTGGTGCCGATGCCGCCGCGCCAGGGGCTCTGGACCTTGCCGCTGACGTACTTGCCGTCGTCGTTGCGGGTCGCGCGGATCACCAGGTTGGAGTTGCCGTCCACGAAGACGTGGTTACGGTCGTCGCGGTACTGGCCCATGTTCTCCGGGCGGTCCCAGAACACCGGGTTCTTGATGGTCTCCCGGGCGGTGGCCACCTGCCACTTCGCCGGGTCCGGAGCCGAACCGGCCTCCCCGTCGAACTCGTCGAAGAACAGCAGGGCCGGGGCGGCACCGGCCGGCTCCGCGGGCAGCGGACCCCGGGGGGCCTGCGGGCGCGTCGGGCTGGCCTGCGCGGACGGGGCGGCCAACGCGCCGGCGGACAGCAGGCCGAGGCCGGACATCAGCATCATGTTGCGACGGTTCATCTCTTGCACAGCTAGACCATAAAGCCTGTCGGGCCGGATCGCTCAATGCGGGTGGGTTTCCGGGGCGCGTCGCCCCGGCGATCAGCGGTTGCGGATCTTGCGGATGACCAGCACGATCGTGAGCGCGCCGACACCGACCAGCGAGATCGTCACGGCGGGGGTTTTGACCAGCCGGACCGCTTTGGCCTTCGCATCGTCGGCCAGGCGACGGGGATTGGTCCGTTCCGCGAGCAGGTCGACCGTGGACGCCAGCTGATCGCGAGCGCGGTCGATATCCTGTTTGATGGCGTCGGGGTCACGGTCCGCCACGGTCACCTCCGCTTGCTCCGCTTGATGGACGGTCCGCCCTACCCTAGAACAGCCGGCGCCGATTGCGGCGCTGTGGGCGACCCCGATGAGCAGAAAGGCCCCGACTTGACCGAAACCGTGCGGTTGCAGCCCGGCGATACCGCGCCCGCGTTCAGCCTTCCCGATGCCGACGGCCGCAGTGTGTCGCTGAGCGACTACCGGGGCCGGAAGGTCATCGTGTACTTCTATCCCGCCGCGTCGACACCGGGTTGCACCAAACAGGCCTGCGACTTCCGGGACAGTCTCGGCGAGCTCAACGAGGCCGGCCTCGATGTCATCGGGATCTCACCGGATAAGCCGGCCAAGCTGGCCAAGTTCCGCGATGCCGAGAAGCTGACGTTCCCGCTGTTGTCCGACCCGGACAAGGCGGTGCTGGCCGCCTGGGGTGCGTTCGGTGAGAAGAAGATGTACGGCAAGACCGTGCAGGGGGTGATCCGCTCCACGTTCGTGGTCGACGAGGACGGCCGGATCGCTGTCGCGCAGTACAACGTTCGGGCCACCGGGCACGTAGCCAAACTGCGCCGAGACCTATCCGTATAGCTAAACCGCGCCCAGACGCTCCAGCAGCAGCGCCTCGGCGACCGCAGCGCGCTCCAGCACCCCCAGGTGCAGGCTCTCGTTGACGCTGTGTGCCTGGGTCGCGGGGTCTTCCACCCCGGTCACCAGGATCGTGGCGTCCGGGAAGGCCGCGGCGAACTCGGCGATGAACGGGATCGAGCCGCCCATCCCCATGTCGACCGGTTCGGCGCCCCAGGCCTGGGCGAACGCGGCGCGCGCGGCGTCGTAGACCGGTCCGGTGGCATCGACCGCATAGGGCTGGCCGACGTCGCCGGGGGTGACGGTCAGCTGTGCACCCCACGGGACGTGTTGCTCCAGATGGCTTTTCAGGGCATCCAGGTGAGCTTGGGCGTCACCTCCGGGGGCGACCCGCAGGCTGATCTTGGCCCGCGCCCGCGGGATCAGCGTGTTCGACGATTCCGCAACGCCGGTGGTGTCGATGCCGATGACGGTGATCGCCGGTTTGTTCCACAGCCGGTGCGGCACCGAGCCGGTACCGATCTCGGCCACCCCGTCCAGCAGGCCGGTGTCGGCCCGCACCCGCTCGGTCGGGTAGTCGACCACCGGAGCGTCGCCTTCGTGCAGCCCGGCGACGGCCACGTTGCCGTCGTCGTCGTGCAGGCCGGCCAGCAACCGCACCAGCACGCTCAGCGCATCGGGCACCACCCCGCCCCACAGCCCGGAGTGCAGCCCGTGATCGAGGGTGGCGACCTCCACCACGCAGTCGACCAGGCCACGCAGCGAGACGGTCAGCGCCGGCACGTCGACACTCCAGTTGTCGGAGTCGGCGAGCACGATGACGTCGGCGGTGAGCGCCTCACGGTGCGCCGCGAGCAACGCGGGCAGCGACGGCGACCCGGATTCCTCCTCGCCCTCGACGAAGACGGTGACGCCCACCGGTGGCCGGCCGCCGTGGGCGCGGAAAGCCGCCAGGTGGACGGCGATGCCGGCCTTGTCGTCGGCGGTGCCGCGGCCGTAGAGCCGCCCGTCGCGTTCGGTCGGCTCGAACGGCGGGGAGCGCCACCCGGCGCGGTCGCCTTCGGGTTGCACGTCGTGGTGGGCGTACAGCAGCACCGTCGGCGCACCCGGCGGGGCGGGGTGCCGGGCGATCACCGCGGGAGCTCCCCCTTCGGCGACCACCTGCACGTCAGGAAAACCCGCGTCGCTCAACAGATCTGCGACCGCGCGGGCGCTGCGGTGCACTTCGGGCCTGCGGTCCGGGTCGGCCCACACCGATTCGATGCGCACCAGTGCCTCCAGGTCGGAGCGCACCGACGGCAGGACCGCGCGGACCGCGGCGACCAGATCGCTCATCGGTTCAGGCTAGGCGCCGCCCGGCCGCCCCGGTCAGGAGGTCTCCAGGATCGCCACGGCCGCGGCGGTGTCGTCCTCGTGGGTGAGCGAGACGTGGATGGTGACGTCGGCCAGGTGCCGGGCGATCTCACCGGAGAGCCGCACCCGCGGGCGGCCCCACATGTCGGTGACCACCTCGATGTCGCGGTGGATGCCCTCGGGCAGCACCGGTCGTTGCGCGAACCGCGACCCCGACCAGGCTTTGATCACCGCCTCCTTCGCCGCCCAGCGGGCCGCCAGATGCCGTGCCGCCGAGGAACTCTTGTCCGAGGCGTCGCGGCGCTCACCGGGGGTGAACGTCTCGGCGAACACGGTGCCCGGCTGGTCGACCTGGTCGGCGAAGTCCGGGATGTTGACCAGGTCGATACCGACTCCGACGATGCTCATACCGCGGCTCTCCCTGCCGGGCGGTCACGTTCGGCGCTCATAGCCGGTAACGCTAGCGGATGTAGACGTCGCCATCGCCGAGCCGGGCGGCGGCGTTGATCAACATCGCGGCCTCCTGCGGCTTCTCGGCGACCTCCTTGTCGAAACGCCGGTTGCCCGGACGCTCGTAGAGGGTCGGCCCGCCGGCGATCGCCGACGCCAGCCGTCGCTGCCCGGCCACCACCCGGGCCTCGGCCCGCTGCAGGTAGTCGCGACGCTGCGCGGGGTCCAGCGCGGCCACGAACGCCTGCGGGTGGACCAGCGCGACCAGACCCGACACGTGTCCGAAGCCCAGGCTGGTGACCAGCCCCGCCTTCAGCGGGAGCTTGTCGCCCAGCCGCAGGGTGTCGCGCACCCAGACGAAGTGTTCGGAACTGGCCAGCTCGTCGTCCACGCAGTCCAGGCTGCGGTTCGGCGGGATCACCCCGTCACGCAGGATCTGGCACAGGCCCATGATCTGGAAGACCGCGGCGCCGCCCTTGGCGTGCCCGGTGAGGGTCTTCTGGCTGATCACGAACAGCGGTGCGCCCTCCGAGCGGCCCAACGCGTCGGCGAGCCGCTCATGCAGCTCGGTCTCGTTGGGGTCGTTGGCCAACGTCGAGGTGTCGTGCTTGGAGACCACCGCGATGTCGTCGGCACCCACCTTCAGCTTGGCCAGCGACCGGGCCAGCAGCGAATCGCGCCCGCCGCGCCCGGCGGCCAGCGCGCCCAGCCCCGGCGCCGGGATCGAGGTGTGCACCCCGTCGCCGAAGCTCTGGGCGTAGGCGACCACGGCCAGCACCGGCAGGCCCATCTTGGCGGCCAGGTCACCACGGGCCAGCAGGATCGTCCCGCCGCCCTGCGCCTCGACGAAGCCCAGCCGGCGCCGGTCGTTGGCGCGGGAGAACTTCGCATCGGAGATGCCCTTGGCGCGCATCATCTCGGTGTCGGCGGTGGCCGCCATGTCACCGAAGCCGATGATCGCCTCCAGCGTCAGGTCGTCGAACCCGCCGGTGACCACCAGCTCGGCCTTGCCCAGCCGGATCTTGTCGACACCCTCCTCGACCGAGACCGCCACGGTCGCGCAGGCCGCGACCGGGTGGATCATCGCGCCGTAGGAGCCGATGTAGGACTGCACGACGTGGGCGGCCACGACGTTGGGCAGCACCTCCTGCAGGATGTCGTTGGGCTTGTTCCGGCCCAGCAGGTTGCCGTGGTACATGGTCTGCATCGAGGTCATGCCGCCCATGCCGGTGCCCTGGGTGCTGGCCACCAGCGACGGGTGCACCCAGCGCATCAGCTCGGTCGGGGTGAACCCGGCCGACAGGAACGCATCCACGGTGGCGACGATGTTCCACAGCGCCACCCGGTCGATCGAGGTCGCCATGTCCTGGCTGATCCCCCACACCGTGGGGTCGAAGCCGGTCGGGATCTGGGCGCCGACGGTGCGCGACAGCTTGGTCTTGCGCGGGACCCGGATCTCGGTGCCGGCCTTGCGGGTGACCTGCCAGTCCGACGAGTCCGGCACCGGACGCACCACGGTGTGTTCGGGGTCGAAATCGACGAACGCCCGGGCGTCGGCCTCGCTGGACACCACGAACGTGAAGTCCTTGTCGAGGAAGACGCTGACCAGCAGCGGCGAGGCGTGGTCGGGGTCGATCGCGCCGTCGTCGACGAACTCGCGGATGCCGACCTTGTCCACCACCGCGTCGTGGTAGCGCTCGACCAGCTCCGACTCGTCGACCAGCTCACCGGTGTCGGCGTCGTACCAGCCCGGTGTCGGGTCGTCCTCCCAGTGGATCAGCCCGGTGGTCCAGGCCAGTTCGAGCACCCCGGCGGCCGACAGTTCGTCGTCGACCTCCATCTCGAAACGGGTGCGCGAGGAACCCAGCGGCCCCAGTTCGGCACCGCCGACGATGACCACCAGGTCGGCCGGGTCGACGTCGAGGTCGTCCCAGGCCGGCGGCGGCGCCGGGGTGTGGCCGCGCGGCGGCGAGGGCAGCGCGGCGATGGTGCCCTCGGCCGGCTCGTCGGCGGAGTCGTCGGCGTTGGCCGTCATCTCCTCGCGGGCCTTGGCGGCCAGTTCGGCCATGTCCAGTTCCACCTCGGCGAGACCGCCGGTGAGGTCGGCCTTGATCGGCGCTGCCGCGGCGGCCACCTTGGACTCGACGTCGCAGAGACCGACCAGCATCGCGGCCATCTCGTCGGTGGAGTAGGTGGTCACGCCGGCTTCCTCGACCGCGGTGACGATGGCGTCGTTGTGGCCCATCAGCCCGGTGCCGCGGGTCCAGCCGATCAGCGCGTGCGCCAGGCTGACCCGCTCGGCCCACGACGACTCGGCGTTCCAGCGGGACACCACCGCGTCGAGGGCCGACTTGGCCTCGCCGTAGGCGCCGTCACCGCCGAACATGCCGCGGTTGGGCGAGCCGGGCAGCACCACGTGCAGCCGCGACGCGATGTCGCGTTCGGCGCCGATCTTCGACAGGCCACCGATAAGCCGCTGCACGGCCCACAGCAGCACCTTCATCTCCATCTCCGACCGTGACCCGGCCTCGGAGAGGTCACCGGCCACCCGCGGCGCGGCGAACGGGAACAGCAGCGTGGGGGTCTGCGCGTCCTTCAGGTGGATCGACGCCGGCCCCAGGTTCTCCACCTGCTCGCTGCCGACCCAGTCGATCAGCGCGTCGATGTCGCTGTAGGAGGCCATGTTCGCCGGCACCACCCACAGGGTGGCCCCGAACCGGGCGTGGTCGCGGTACAGGTTGCGGTAGAACGCCAACCGCTCGTCGTCGAGACGCGAGGTGGTGGCGATGACGGTGGCACCGCCGTCGAGCAGCCGACCGGCCACCGACGCGGCGATCGACCCCTTCGAGGCGCCGGTCACGACCGCCACCTCGGCGCTGTGGACACCGCGGCCCGGGTTCTCCGCCCCGGCGGCGATCCGGCCGTACAGCGCGGCGTGCGCCTGCCGCCCGGCCGCCAGCGCCTTGCCCTGCCACCAGGTGGCCTGGGTGGCCACGGTGTGGCCGGCACCCTCGAAACGCTCGGCGAACCGCGCCCAGTCGGCGTCGATCTCGCCGTCGTCGGCGAGCCACAGCTTGACCAAGTCCTCGCGGGCGCTGGCCCAGCGGTCGTCGAAGACGACGGCCTTGCGCCCGTCGAACACCGGCGCCACCAGCCGCGGCCAATCCGCCCCCAACTCGGCGGAGACCAGGTCGATCAGCTCAGCGTCGGTGGCCGCCTGCGGCGCGCTGACCGGCTGGTCGAATCCCAGCTGGTCGAGCACGTGCCGGGCCGCGGAGGCCAGCACCCCGTCGCGTCCGGTGATCTGTTCGGTGAACTCACCCAGCGCCGCGGCGTCCACGGTGGCGCCGCCGCCACCGCCGGCCGACGGCAGGCTGACCGCGACGCCGTGGCGTGCCGCGACCGCGCTGACCGCCGCGTCGACGGCCTTGTCCACCGCGGCCGCGTCGGCCAGTGCGCCGTCGTGCAGGCCGCCGAGGTCACCGCCGCGCACACTGCTGCCCTCGCGGGTGCCCAGCGCCACCTCGACGGTGACGTGCTTGACCCAGCCGTCACCGAGCTCCCAGGTCTTCTTGACCCGCTCGGCGATCGCGGCGGGCCGCTTGCCGGACGGCCCGAGCACGGTGCGCAACTGGTCGTTGATCGCGTCGGAGAGCACCGGGCCGAACGGCTTGTAGGTGCGGGCCAGCTTGGTGACCTGGCTGCGCAGGCCGGCCAGGTCGGCCTCGGCCGCGCCATCGATGGCGCCCAGGTTCAGCTCCGAACCGAGGTCCACCAGCAGCTGGTTGCGGCGCGAGGACGCCCCGTCGGTGATCGACTCGATGGAGTCCAGCGGCTCGATCTGGTCCAGCCGCATCTTGGCGCTCAGCGCGATCAATGCCAGGGTGGCGTCGGCCGCGTCGAAGCTCAGGTCGTCCGGACGCGGGCCGCCCGAGGGGGCGGCCGGCGCGACCGGGGCGGCCGGGGCGGCCTCCGCCGGCGCCGCCTCCGCGGCGGGCTCGGCGGCGGCGTCGAGCTCCAGGTCGTCCTCCGGCTCGGGGTCGGTGTCGGTGGCGAAGAGCACCCCGGCGTCCCGCTCGCAGTTGAGCACCTCGACGGTGCTGTGGGCGTATTCGGGCAGCTTCAAGGTGTTGGTGGCCAGCCCGGCCACCGTCGGGGCGGTCTTCACCCCGATCTCGACGAACCGCTCCACCCCGAGACCACCGGCGGCCTCCTCGATGAACAGCAGGTCCTGGGTCTCGATCCAGCGCACCGGGCTGGCGAACTGCCAGGCCAGCAACTCGATGACCACCTTGCGGCACAGCTCGCGCGGCTTCTCGTTACGCCAGGTGTCGTAGTCCGCCAGGATCTCGTCGAGCGGCTCGGCGGGCACCAGGTCGCGGATCTCCTGGATGAACTCGCGGTCCAACGAGAACGGCTTGGGCACCAGGTTGGGGATGTAGCGCCCGATGATCAGGTTCGGGTCCTGGTCCCGCGGCATCACCCGCTCCAGCGAACGCCGGAAGTCGTCGACGCCCACCCGCAGCACCTTGGAGTGGAACGGCACGTCGATGCCCGGCACCATGATGAACGACCGGCGTCCACCGGTGCGCTCCCGGCGCCGCTCGACCTCGGCCTCCAACTCCTCGAGACCGCGCACGGTGCCGGCGATCGCGTACTGCGAACCGCGCAGGTTGAAGTTCACGATCTGCAGGAATTCGCCGGTGCGTTCGGCGATCTCGGCGACGAAGTCGGTGACGTCGGCGTCGTCGAGGTCGATCTGTGACGGCCGGATCGCGGCGAGCCGGTAGTTGGAGCGGCCCAGCGCGTCGCGCGGCACGATGTCGTGCATCTTCGACCCGCGGTGGAACACCACCTCCAGCAGCGCTTCCAGCTCGTAGACACCCGACACGCAGGCCAGCGCGGTGTATTCACCGACCGAGTGCCCGCAGGCGATGGCGTCCTCGACGAAGGCGCCCTGCTCCCGCATCTCGGCGACCTGGGCGGCGGCCACGGTGGCCATCGCCACCTGGGTGAACTGGGTGAGGTACAGCACGCCTTCGGGGTGCTGGTAGTGCACCCCGGAGGCGATCAGCGAGGTCGGGTTGTCGCGCACGACGTGCAGCACCGAGAAGCCGAGGGTCTCGCGGGTGAACTTGTCCGCGGAGTCCCACACCTTGCGGGCCGCCTTGGAGCGGGCGCGGACCTCCATGCCCATCCCCTTGTGCTGGATGCCCTGCCCGGGGAAGGCGTAGACGGTCTTGGGCGCGGCCAGGCGGGCGGTCGCCGCCATCACCAGTTCCGAACCGATGCGCGCGGCGACCTCGACGACCTCGGCGCCCTGGTCGATGCCGACCCGCTCGACGCGGAAGTCGACCTCGTCGCCGGGCTTGACCATGCCCAGGAATCGGGCGGTCCAGCCGACCAGCCGGGCCGGCGGGCGGGCCTGTCCGTCGGTGGCGGTCACCGCGTGCTGCGCGGCCGCCGACAGCCACATGCCGTGCACGATCGGCGCGTCCAGCCCGGCCAGCAGGGCGGCGGCCCGGTCGGTGTGGATCGGGTTGTGGTCCCCGGAGACCACCGCGAACGGACGCATGTCGACCGGCGCGGCGACGGTGACGTCGCGGCGGCGGCGACGCGGGGTGTCGGTGGCGTTGTCCGAGACGGCCCCGCCGGCCCGGGCCGGGTCGGTGAGCTCCGCCGGTCCGGTCCGGCCGCGGATCGCGAACCGCTCGGCGAGGGTTGCCACGACGGTGCCGTCGGCGGTGGTCACGGTCACCTCGACCGGGACGACCCGGCCGACCTCGGTGTCGGTGGCCTGTCCGGCGGTGGCGCGGACGGTGAGTTCGGTGGGTTCGCCGGGCAGCGCGGTGTGCAGCCGGGCGGCGTGGTCGAGGTGCACCAGCGACAGCAGGCCCTCGACGACCGGGAACCCGGTGTCGGTGGCGGCCGCGCCGATCGCGGCGAACACCGCGGGCCAGCACCGACCGACCAGCGCGTCGGGCACCGGGGTCAGTCCGGCCGCCAGCGGCGCACCGAACACGGCGGTGACCCCGGTGTGGTCGGCGACCCGCTCGGGGTCCCAGTCGACGGTGACGGTGGCGGTGCCGTCGGCGACCGCGGGCAGCGCGTCGGGCCCGTCGACACCGGCGGCGATGGCCAGCACGGCGCGCATGGCGGTGGCGGCGTCGTCGGTGTGCACCGCCGGGGTGCCGCCCTCCACGGTCACCGGCGACAGGCTCAGCGGGATCTCGATCCAGGTGCCCGACAGCGGCACGCTCAGCACGACCCGGTCGGTCCCGTCGTCGGCGGTCTGCACCTCCAGTCGCGCCCCGGTCGTGGGGTGGGTGGCCGAGCGGTTGTCGCTGCCTTCGCGGATCTGCCACTCGTCGGCGCCGCCGAGCCGGTGCACCGGGTTGGTGACGGTGCGCCCGGCCCACAGCACGTCGGGGGCGTCCAGGGCGACGGCCAGCGGGCCGTCGATGTCGGTGCGGCCGGAGCGGCGGGCGTGCACCGTGCGCGGCTCGCCGTTGGCGGCCAGCAGCTCGTCGACGGCGGCCTGCTCGAAGCGGTCGAGCAGCTCACCGACCGGCTCGTCGACGCGGGTGATGCCGGCCACCGCGGCGGTGCCGGGGATGATGCACACCTGCTCGGCGGTGTAGCGGGCGTCGTGCGCCTGCCACAGCGAGTCGCTGCGCCACCAGCGGCGCACGTCCTTGTCGATGACCGGAACGAAGTTCACCGGCTTGCCCGGGGTCTTGCACAGCTGGGTGAAGAACGGCACGTCGGCGGGGTGCAGAACGACGGTCTCCGCGTCGGGGTAGCGGGCCAGCAGCGTCGCGATCGCGTCGGCGGGGCGCTCCAGCAGCTGTTCGTCGCCGAAGAGCGTCTCGATCGGACCGTGGTCGGCGGGGTTGAGCCGGGCTTCGGCGCGCTGCAGCATCGACCCGAACCGCTCCCGCCAGGTGTCGGCCAGCCAGGGGCTGTCCGGGGAGGCGGTGTCGGCGGTGGAGTCGCCGTCGCCGATCGCCAGTTCCACATAGCGGCGCAGCCATTGCGCGTAGGTCATCTCACCGACGTCGCCGAAGTAGGGCTTGGCGGTGGGGGCCATCGCCGCGATCAGCTCGTCGCGACGGGCCGCGACGGCGTCGCCGTCCCCGGCCACCTCGTCGAGGAGGCGACCGCAGCGGGAGGCGGCGTTGTCGATCTCGTGGATGTCGGCGCCGAGCTGGCTGCGGCTGGAGGCCATACCGCCCTGGGCGCCGCCTGCGCTGATCCACTGGTCGGTGCCTGCGGTCTCGACCAGCATGCGCTTGACCGACGGCGAGGTGGTGGCCTCCTTGGTGGCCATGGCCGCGGTACCGACCAGGATGCCGTCGACCGGCATCGACGGGAACCCGTAGCCCTCCGACCAGCGTCCGGTCAGGTACTCCGCCGCGCGTTCCGGGGTGCCGATGCCGCCGCCGACGCAGACGGTGATGTTGGGCTGGGACCGCAGCTCGGAGTAGGTGGTCAGCAGCAGGTCGTCGAGGTCCTCCCAGGAGTGGTGGCCTCCGGCGCGGCCGCCCTCGACGTGCATGATCACCGGTTTGGTGGGGACCTCGGCGGCGATGCGGATCACCGAGCGGATCTGCTCGACGGTGCCGGGTTTGAACACCACGTGGCTGATGCCGACCTCGTTGAGTTCGTCGATGAGCTCGACGGCCTCTTCCAGGTCGGGGATGCCCGCGCTGACGATGACGCCGTCGATCGGGGCGCCGGAGCCGCGCGCCTTCTGCACCAGCCGCTTGCCGCCGACCTGCAGCTTCCACAGGTAGGGGTCGAGGAACAGGGTGTTGAACTGCACGGTGCGGCCCGGCTCGAGCAGCCCGGTGAGCTCCTCGATGCGGTCGGCGAAGATCTCCTCGGTGACCTGGCCGCCACCGGCCAGCTCCGACCAGTGCCCGGCGTTGGCCGCCGCGGCGACGATCTGGGCGTCGACGGTGGTGGGGGTCATCCCGGCGAGCAGGATCGGCGACCGGCCGGTGAGCCGGGTGAACTTGGTGTCGAGTTTGATCCGGCCGTCGGGCAGGCGCACGGTCGTCGGGGCGTAGCTCGACCACGGCGGCGCCACCTCGGGCACCGCGCCGACGGTGAACAGGTTGCGCTGCCCGCCGCGGGTGGCCACCGGGACCACGCCGATGCCCAGGCCGCGGATCACCGGCGCGGTGAGCCGGGTCAGGATGTCGCCGGGGCCCAGGTCCAGGATCCAGCGGGCGCCGGCGCGGTGCAGTTCGTCGATCTCGTCGACCCAGTCGACTTGGCGGACCAGGATGGCCTCGGTCATCTCCCGGGCCAGCTCCACGTCCAGGCCGACCTGTTCGGCCCAGCGGCCGACCAACTCGATGCCGTCGGCCAGCCGCGGCGAGTGGAACCCGACCTCGACCTGCACCGGCTCGAAGACCGGCGCGAAGACCGCGCCGCCGCGCACCTTGTTCTTCCGGTCGGCGGCTTCCTTCTCGGCGATCTGCTCGCAGTACAGCTCGAACCGGGACAGCTGCTCGGGGGTGCCGGTGATCACCACCGCGCGCCGGCCGTTGCGGATCGACAGCACCGGCGGCAGCACGGTGCGCACGTCCTGCGCGAACTCCTCAAGGAGTTGGAAGATGCGTTCGGGGTCGACGTTGCCGACCGACACCATCGGCGGGCGGTCACCGGAGACGGTGATGCCGCGCCGGCGCGCGACGAGGGTGCCCGCCGCACCGATGAGCTGCGCCAGGGCCAGCAGCTGCACGTCGTTGGCACCGCCGGCCTTCAACGACGCCACGCCCAGCACGCCCTGGGAGTGGCCGGCGACCGCGACCGGCGGGGTGGCGGTCATGTCCAGGCCCTGGCGGGCCAGGGCCCGGGTCGCGGCGATCTGGGTGAGCAGGACGCCGGGCACCGACACCGCGGCGGAGGTGAGGTGGTTCGCCGACGGGGTGGGGTCTTCAGCGGCGAGGGCCCGCACCCAGCTCAGCGGTTCGAAGCCGATCGGGCGGACCACGACGAGTTCGCGGGCGACGGGCTCGAGCAGCAGTTCGGCCTCGCCAGCCAGCGTCGCCAGATCGGTCTCGATCCCGGCCGAGGAGACCAGTTCCTCCAGCGTCTCCAGCCAGGCGCTGCCCTGTCCACCGAACGCCACCGCGTAGGGCTCACCGGCGGTGAGTCGATCAACCAGAGCATGCGTCCCGGCGGAGCTCCCGTCCCGGTCGGTGGACACCCGGTCATGCTCGTTGATCGTCACGTTGCGTCTCTCCCTGCTGCGAAATTCGTGCTGTGTCGGTTCGTCGGTTCTCGTCGTCGGTTCTCATCGCGGCCGCGTCGGTTGCGACGTCCGCTGCGACCGCAAGGATTCCTCGTCGAATCCCCCGTCCGGGCGGCTCCGCGACGCCTCGGCGGGCGGCGGCTGCCACGCGGCATCTCATTAAGGGTGGCATAAGAATCAGCCCTGTTTGACACCCTGATTGGTTACTCGCGAGTTCTACGCATCGGTAACCCGTGCCGTGGGTAACAGCGCCTCTGACCACGGCCGATGCCGTGTCGGACAAACGTCCTGCATGCGCGTGGTTACGCCGGAGTAAGGTACGCACGCCGATCAGACCTGCATCGTTATCAAATCGTTATAACCTGTTGTGGGCGGTCCGGGTCAACCCGCGGTCTCCACTGCGGCCATCCGGTCGGCGCCCCAACTGCGCTGGATGAATCCGACCACCCGGTCGAGCTCGTCCTGGGTGACCGCCGCCGGGGTGCCCGGCTCGAGCGGATCGAAGTGGAAGATGTAGAGCCGCGAGGCGAACTGCTCGAACGGCAGCGACGCCTCCCCGAAGCGTTCGCCGTGCCCGGCGGTGCTGACCACCACGCCGTCACCCCAGTCCTGACCGCTGTCGTTGTTGGGGTTGTAGAAGTAGACCCGCATAGTCTCGTTGGGGTCGAGGCTGACCCGCAGCACCGCGATCGCATGCCAGCCGATGAAGCGGGCGGCGCTGTCGGTGACCGCCACCCCGGCCGGCTGCGGGTGGATCAGCGGTTGGTTGCCGTTGTAGAACGGGTGGTAGGCACCGTAGAAGTGGCGCAGGAAGCCGTCGAGGTCCACCAGGTCGCCGGACTCGACGTCGACGTTGATCCGGAACCCGCGCCCGGCCCACCACCCGTGGAACTCCGGGTTGACCCAGCGGTGGGGGTCGCCCTCACGTCCGGCGCAGCGCCGGCCCATCTCGGCGTAGATGCGGTCCAGGTGCGGCACCACCAGCAGCGACACCGGATCGAGGTCGACCGGCAGCTTGGTCGCCACCCCCGACGCCGAGTCCCGCGAGGACAGCGGCTGTCCCTCGAAGTGCATCACGATCTCGTCGTCGCGGGCCGCCCACACGATGGTCTGCAGCAGATAGTCGGGGTCGTTGTAGGACCACATCGACAAGGCGCGTGCCGACTGGCAGGTGGGGTTGTCGCCTTGGCCGACCCCCAGTGGCAGCCCGAGCATCGACAGGGTGCCGGCCAGCAGCCAGGTGAGCGGCTCCTGCTCGGTTCCGAACGCCAGCGTCAGCCGTTCGCGTGAGTATGCCGAGAGCGGCAGCGCGAGCTGGCGCCAGAGCGACGGCGCCACCGCCGGCTGGTAGAGGATGCCGCGTTCGAGCAGCAGCGCCAGCCCGTAGATGCACTGGGCGGTCTCGGTGTGGACCGCGGCGGTGATCAGCGCATGGACCAGGTCGTGGTAGCACAGCAGGCAGTCACGCCCGGTGCTGGACAGGCCCAGCGCCTCGGCCAGCAGATAGTCGCCCTTCTCCAGCAGGAAGCGCAGCAGCACCGCGTGATACGGCGAGACCAGCCCGGTGTCGTGCATGGAGCGGGCGAAGCCGGCCGCCTCGTATTGCAGGGTCGGTTCGTCCATCGACTCCAGTCGGGCGCGGTAGACGTCGACGCCGGGGTCCTCCCGGCAGGCATCGGTGGTGCCGTACAGGCTGGTGATCAACCGGTCCACCCCGCGTGCGGCGGTGCCCAGGTCGATGTCGGGGTCGTGGATCGCGACCGCGATCTGGGTGATCATCTGTTTGATCTGGTCGACCTGGATGGGTCGCTGGCGCAGGATCCGCCAGATCTCGTCGACCAGCCGATCGAGCACCCCGTCGTAGCCGATCTCCTCGACGAGGTAGGCGAACAGGTCGCGGGTCACCTTCGCCATCCGGCCCTGCTGTTCGCGTTCCGCTTCGGTGGGCGGGGTGAACAGCAGCGAGAGGTTGAGCGCGAGGACCTGCGAGAGGTGGTGGCGGGCCTGCTCGGCCGAGACCAGCGGGTGGATGTAGTCGCCGTTGGCCACCGCCAGCAACCGCAGTTCGTTGACGGCCTCGAGCACCACGGTGTCGGCGTTCTCGCTGTGCAGCGCGCCGCCGCTCAGGGCGGGCAGCAGCGTCTGGGGGGCGCCCCAATCGGTGCCGAGGAACAACCCGGCCTGTTCCAGCGCCTGGGTGCGGGCCCGGACTGCGGCGCAACCGCCGGGTTGCAGCAGGACCAGCCGCAGCCCGTCGATGACCCGGCGGATGCGGGTGACCTTGCCGACCTCGCCGGCCTCGTCGAGTACCCGGATGCCGTCGTCCAGCGACGCCAACCGTTTCTCCAGCGCCGCGCCGTCTGAGCTCACGCCGCCATCCAACCCGGGTTCCTCACCACGATCGACGTACACATCGGTCACATCGGTGTACATGAATCAAATGTAGAAGTCGAGTTCTTCCTGCCGCTTGAGCAGACGGCGCATCTCGTAGGGGTCCTCACCGAAGAAGTACACCAGGCCCCAGTGCGTCCCGAACGCGGTCCGTTTGGTCACCGTCTCCTCCAGCGGGGCGGTGAGCTCATGGGACTCGAAGTACTCGTGGTCCTCGGTCTCCTCGGGCATCGCCAACTTGTTGACCACCCGCCGCCGCGGATACACCCCGAAACACCCGGCGTGGCCCTTGGCGTCGACGACCTCCTTGGGGAAGAACGCCTCGAGTTCCTCCTCGGTGGTCTTCGGGTCGAACGACAGCACCAGCGCCTGGTAGGCGTTGAACCCGTAGACCCGCTCGAGCAGCTCGAAGACCTTGAAACCCGGCGGCCGGTAGGCCACCTCACCGAAGTACATCTCACCGTCGCTGGTGACGAAGTACTCCGGGTGCACGAACCCGAAGTCGATGTCGAAGGCCTTGATCAGCTTCTCGACCTGGCGGGTGATCTCCGGGCGGTACTTCTCCAACTCCGGGGACGCCGGCACGAACACCGAATAGCCCAGCGTCACGTACTCGGAGATGTTGAGGAACCGGATCTTGCCGTTGTGCACCCAGGCCTCCACGGCGAACTCCCAGCCGTCGAGGTGGGATTCCATCAACGCCGGGAACTCCTCGTCGGGGATCGCGTCGACGTCGTCGGGAGTGCGGATCACCCGATGCCCCAGGCAGCCCGCCTTGTCGAAGGCCTTGATGTGGATCGGGTCGTTGGGGTCACCGTCGAGCTTGAGCAGGGTCTGGTTGACCCGCTTGAGGAACCGGATCACATCCTCGCGATCCAGCGCCTCCTCGAAGATGCCGACCCGGATCCCGCCGAGCTGGGCACGTCGCTTCATCAGCGACTTGTCCCGCAGCAACATCGACTGACCCAGCAACCGCGGGTTATCCAGCAGCACCGAGTTGATCGCCCCGGCCCACTCCACGGTCTCCTCGAACAGCGGGATCGCCACGTCCACACCGCGTTCCTGAAGCGTCTCGGCGATCTCCATCGACCGCTCGTTGAGCCGCTCGAAGTTCCACGCGATGTAGGGGATGTCGTGCTTCTGGCAGTACTCCTCGGCCCAATCCGGCGCGACCACCACGTAGCGCCGGTCGAAGCGCTCCAGCGCATCGACGGCGTTCAGGCTCCAACCCAGCAGCGCCACATAACCCTTGGTGGGATCGCGGTGCCGTTCCGGGCGGGTGGTGGTCGACTGGTCGGTGGGGTTCGGCAAGAGACCTCCTCGCTTGCGACGGTTGTCCGGTGAGCGCGGCAGTGCCCACGGTCCTCCCGTAGCCGGGTCTGTCCCCGATGGCGACCACCGACTTCGACGGTAGCGCGGAATGCCGGTTATGCCCACCGGCGCGGTGGCAGGCACAATCGACGGGTGCGCGCCTGGATTGTGTGGTCCACCGGGTTGGTCGCCTACATCGTGGCCGTGCTCAACCGCACGACGTTCGGTGTGTCCGGACTCGACGCCGCCGACCGGTTCGCCGCAGGCCCCGGGGTGCTGTCGTGGTTCGTGGTACTGCAGGTGGTCGTCTACGCCGCGATGCAGATCCCCGCCGGGGTGCTGCTGGACCACTACGGCCCCCGCCGGATGATCGCTTCGGGCGCCGCCGTGATGGCCGTCGGCCAATTAGTGATGGGACTCACCGGATCACTGCCGGTGGCCATCGGCGCCTACTCCCTGGTCGGTCTCGGCGACGCGTTGACGTTCATCGCCGTCATCCGGCTGATCCCGAACTGGTTCCGCGCACCGCGGGTGCCGCTGATCACCCAGTTGACCGCGCTGTCCGGCCAGACCGGCCAGATCCTGTCCGCGGTGCCGTTCCTGGCGCTGCTGTTGCATTCCGGCTGGACGGTCGCTTATGTCTCGGTGGCGGCGTTGGGCGTGGTGTCGCTGATGTTGACGCTGGCACTGGTCCGCGACACCCCGCACGGGCAGGAGACCCATGACGAGGCGGCGCGGCTGCGCCGTCGGCTGGCCGCGGTCCCCACCGTGCTGGCCCGCCCGGGCACCCGGTTGGGGTTCTTCACCCACATGGGCACGCAGTTCCCGCTGACCGTCTTCGTGCTGATGTGGGGAGTGCCGTATCTGACCAAGGCCCAAGGGTTGTCGCGCAGCGGCGCCAGCGCGCTGCTCACCCTGTCGGTCGTGGTGTTCATCGTCACCGGCGTACTGGTCGGGCTGGTCAGCGGTCGTCACCCCGGTGTGCGGCCGCGACTGGTGCTGGCCACCATCACCGCGTGCGCCCTGATGTGGGCGGTGGTGTTGGTGCTGCCGGTCCGGGCTCCCGCCTGGCTGCTGGTGGTGCTGGTGGTGGTGATCTCGGCGGCACAGCCGGTATCGCTGCTCGCCTTCGACTTCGCCCGGGACTTCAACCCGCCGGCGTCGCTGGGCACCGCGCAGGGCACCGTCAACATGGGTGGGTTCCTGGCCTCCCTGCTCGTCATGCAGCTGATGGGGTTGATCATCGGCGCCGGCGACGCCTGGTCCTTCGAGGCCTTCCGGGCCGCGTGGCTCACCCAATACCTGATCTGGGCGATCGCCGCGGTCGGCGTGGTGGCCAATGCCCGGAAGACGCGCCGCGGCGATCCCGGCCCGGCGTCGATGCTGCTGCCGCACGTCGCGCCCTGAACCGACCTCCAAAATATCCGGTACCGGGGGTACCGTGGTAACCATGCCCGCGCTTGAGTCCACCGCCGGGGCTGACCGCCCGGCCACGCCGATCCGGGTGCGCAGGATGCGCTTCCGCTACGACGCCCTGCCACTGGAACGGCACTATGTGCACGGTGACCTGGTCATGAGCCACGTCGTCGCGGTGTTGTCGGGGCTCTTCCCCGAAGGGGAGGACTTCTTCGTGCGGTCGGTGCGTCATTACGCGGACCAGATCAGCGACCCGGTGTTGAGCAAGGCCATCGCCGGGTTCACCGGCCAGGAGGTCAGCCACGGCCGTCAACACCGTGAACTCAACGACCGGTTGCAGCAGATGCGCTACCCCACCGGCCGCGTCGACCGGCGCACCCGAAACGGGCTGGCGCGTCTTGAGCGGTGGAGCGTCCCGCGTTACCGGCTCGCGGTGACCGCCGCGCTCGAGCACTACACCGCCACACTCGCCGAAACGCTGCTCACCGATCCCGATGCCCGTGAGTTGTTGGGCGACAGCGAGGTGCGGTCGGTGTTGCTCTGGCATGCGTTGGAGGAGTCCGAGCACAAGGCGGTCGCGTTCGATACCTACCGCGCGGTCGGCGGCACCGAGCGCATGCGCATCGCCGCGATGGTGATCACCACCTTCGGGTTCCTCGGCACGGTGACGTGGCACACCACGCTGTCGATGCTCGCCGACCGGGCCAGCTACCATCCGGTCCGGCTGGCCAGAAGCATTGCCGCGCTGCGGCACTCCCCGTTCCTGACCCGGTCGGTGATGCGCCGGCTGCGCGACTACCTCAGGGTCGGATTCCACCCCGGCGACCACGACAACACCGTGCTGCTCGACGAGTGGGTTCCGCGGCTGTTCGGGGAGCAAGGATCGCTGGCCGACCGGCTGGCCTAATTGTTGTGACCTAATCGTCTCGGTGCCGGCGCCCGGCGCACAGGACTCCGTGGGCGCGCAGGTGGGCGATCATCGGGTCCGCGCCCGCGGCGAGGTGCTCGGCCATCGCCGCGCGGGCGGCCTCCGGGTCGCGACGGCCCAGCGCCGCCAGGATCGTCCGGTGGTGGCCCTGCGATCTGGCCGGCCAGCCGGCGACCAGCGGGAAGACCGACTCCGGGGCGTAACGGGTGATCTGCGACATCAGCTGGGCGAGTTTGGGCGAGCCGGCGGCGACGTTGATGAGCCGGTGGAACTCGTGGTTGAGCCGCACCGCGGAGGCGTCGTCACGGCGGCGGTAGGCCTGTTCGAGCTGCGTCTGCACCCGGTGGAGCTCGCCGAGCCGATCCTCATCGATACCTTCGGCCGCCCGGGCGGCCAGTTCACCGCCGATGTGGGCCTGCACCGCGGAGACATCGCCGATGTCACGCTCGGTGAGCGGCAACACCACGAAGCCGCGGTGCGGTTGCTGGTCGAGCAGGCCCTCGGCCCGCAGACCCACCAGCGCCTCACGCACCGGGGTCACACTGATCTCCAGCTCGGCGGCCAGCTGATCCAGGCGCACGAATGCGCCCGCCGGATAGCTCCCGTCGAAGATGCGTCGCCGGACGTAATGTGCCACTTGCTCGGACAGGTGGGATCGGGACGGGAGCTCCGCGCCGGTCATCGTCAGACCCGGTAGTCGGCGAGCAGCCGCTTGCTGATGATCTGCTTCTGGATCTCGCTGGTGCCCTCACCGATCAGCAGGAACGGCGCGTCACGCATCAGCCGTTCGATCTCGTACTCCTTGGAGTAGCCGTAACCGCCGTGGATGCGGAAGCTCTGCTGGGTGACCTCGGTGCAGTATTCGCTGGCCAGATATTTCGCCATCCCCGCGGCGACGTCGTTGCGTTCGCCGGAATCCTTGAGCCGGGCGGCGTTGACCATCATCAGGTGGGCCGCTTCGACTTTGGTGGCCATCTCGGCGAGTTGGAAGGCGATCGCCTGATGCTCCGCGATCGGTTTACCGAAGGTTTCGCGCTGCTGGGCGTAGCGCACCGCGAGTTCGAACGCGCGAACGCCCAGTCCGCAGGCGCGGGCGGCGACGTTGACCCGCCCGACCTCGATGCCGTCCATCATCTGGAAGAAGCCGCGCCCGGGTTGGCCGCCCAGCACGTCGTCGGCGGCGGCCCGGTAGCCGTCGAAGACCAGTTCGGTGGTGTCGATGCCCTTGTAGCCCAGCTTGTCGATCGTGCCCGGGATGACCACGCCGGGCAGGACCTCGCCGAACCCGGTCGGCTTCTCGACCAGGAAGGCGGTGAGGTTGCGGTGCGGTTTGTCCGCACCCTCATCGGTGCGCACCAGGACGGCCACCAGAGTGGAGCTGCCGCCGTTGGTCAGCCACATCTTCTGGCCGGTGATCGTGTAGTCACCGTCGTCGCCGCGGGTGGCGTGGGTGCGGATCGCGGCGACGTCGGAGCCCAGTTCGGGTTCGGACATCGAGAACGCGCCGCGGGTCTCCCCGGTGGCCATCCGTGGCAGGTAGCGCTGCTTCTGGGCGTCGGTGCCGTGCTGGCGCAGCATGTAGGCGACGATGAAGTGGGTGTTGAGCACCCCGGAGATGCTCATCCAGCCGCGGGCCAACTCCTCCACGCACAGCGCATAGGTCAGCAGCGACTCCCCCAGCCCGCCATAGTCTTCCGGGATCATCAGGCCGAACAACCCCATCTCGCGCATGGTGTCGACCAGCGGCTGGGGGTAGGTGTCGGTGCGTTCGAACTCCGGCGCGTTGGGGATGACGTCCTTTTCGACGAAACGCCGCACGGTGGCGATGATCTCGGTCTGGTCCTCGGTCAACCCGAGGGTCTGCGCGAGCCTGGTCATGGTCGTCCCTTCTGTGTCTGGTCCACACCGGCCGGTCAGGCGGCCCGTTCGAATACCGCCGCCAAACCCTGTCCGCCGCCGATGCACATGGTCACCAGTCCGCGGCGGACGTCACGGCGGACGAGTTCGCGGGCCAGGGCGCCCACCATCCGTGCGCCGGTGGCGCCGACCGGGTGCCCGAGCGAGATCCCGGAGCCGTGGACGTTGGTGCGCTGCCGTTCGCCGTCGCCGAAGTCCCATTCGGCCATCACCGCGAGGGCCTGCGCGGCGAAGGCCTCGTTGAGTTCGATCAGGTCGATGTCGCTCAGTCGCAGGCCGGCCCGGCGCAGCGCGACCTCGGTGGCAGGCACCGGGCCGATGCCCATCACGTCCGGAGCCACGCCGGCCACCCCCCAGGAGACCGGCCGGACCAGCGGGGTCAAGCCCAGGTCCTCGGCGCGGGCGCGGGTGGTCACCACGCACAGCGCGGCCGCATCGTTCTGGCCGCTGGCATTGCCCGCGGTGACGGTGGCGTCGGGGTCCTGGCGCCCCAGCACCGGGCGCAGTCGCGCCAAAGTGTCCATCGTGGTGTCGGCCCGGGGGTGCTCGTCGGTATCGATCACGCGGTCACCGCCCCGGGCGCTCACCGTGACCGGGATGATCTCCTCGGTGAACATCCCGGCGCGCTGGGCGGCGGTCGCGCGCTGGTGGGAGGTCACCGCGAGTTCGTCCTGCGCGGCCCGTGAGATGGAGTAGCGGCGGCGCAGGTTCTCCGCGGTCTCCAGCATCCCGCCGGGGACCGGATGGTGTCGCCCGCCCGCGGTCAGTCGACCCCGCACCAGCCCGTCGTGGATGGTGACGCCGGTTCGGCTTGCGCCCCAGCGCATGTCGGTGGAGTAGAAGGGCACATTGCTCATGCTCTCGGTACCGCCGGCGATCACGAGGTCGGCGTCGCCGGCACCGACCTGCAGGCAGGCCTGGATGATCGCCTGCAGTCCCGAGCCGCAGCGCCGGTCGACCTGCATGCCCGGGACGCTCACCGGCAGTCCGGCGTCGAGTGCCACAACCCGCCCGATGGCGGGGGCGTCGCTGCTGGGATAACAGTGCCCGAGGATGACGTCGTCGATCGCGTCGCCGGGAATGGCGGTGCGTCCCAGCAAACCGCGCAGCGCGGTGACCGCCAGATCGACGGCGCTCACCCCGGCGAAGACCCCGCCGTAGCGGCCGATCGGGGTCCTTACCGGCGCGCAGATGACGACCTCGCGCTGCGCCGAATGGTTCACATGAACCGTCCGCCGGTGACGTCGAGCACCGTGCCGGTCATGTAGGAGGACAGATCGGAGGCAAGAAACAGCGCCACTCCGGCCACCTCGTCGGGTTCACCGGCCCGGCCCATCGGGATCTCGGCGAGCTTGGCGTCCCAGATGCGTTGGGGCATCGCCTCGGTCATCGCCGACCGGATGAGCCCTGGCGCGATGGCGTTGACCCGCACCCCGTGGTGGGCGAGTTCCTTGGCGGCGGCCTTGGTCATGCCGACGATGCCGGCCTTGGCGGCCGAGTAGTTGGTCTGCCCGACCAAGCCGACCTTGCCGGAAAGCGAGGACATGTTGACGATCGCGCCGCGTTTCGCCTCCCGCATCACCGCTGCGGCCGCACGAAGTCCGTGCCAGGTGCCCTTGAGATGTACCGCGATGACGTCGTCGAACTGCTCTTCGGTCATCGTGCGCAGCGTCGCGTCGCGGGTAATGCCGGCGTTGTTGACCATGATGTCGAGCGCACCGAAGCGTTCGACGGCGGTGGCGACCAGGGTCTCGACGTCGCCCCCGCGGGTGACGTCGCAGGCGACTGCGGCGGCAGCGTCCCCGAGGGCCCCGGCGGCCTGCTCGGCCCGGTCGAGGTCCACGTCTCCGAGTAGGACCCGGGCGCCCTCGTCGACGAACCGTCGGGCGATCGCCAGCCCGAGGCCCTGGCCCCCGCCGGTGATCACCGCGGTCCGACCGCTCAGCAACGACATCGTCTTCCGCCTCTCTCCTACTCCGGCGACATCATATTTCATATACGATCTGCCTCGCCGCGGCGGTGCCCACCCCGCTCCGCCGCACCGATGATGTTCCGTCACGAGAGGGGGCCAGCCGATGAACCTGCCGGCCGAGGAGGTCAGCGCCGAGGATTTCGCCGAGATCCTGGCCCAGGTGCGCCGGTTCGTCCGGTCGGTGGTGGTGCCGCGGGAAGCCGAGATCGCCGAAGCCGACCGCGTCCCCGACGAGTTGCGCGCGCAGGCCGCGGCGATGGGGCTGTTCGGCTACGCGATTCCGCAGCAGTGGGGCGGCCTGGGGCTGAACCTGGCCCAGGACGTCGAGTTGGCGATGGAGTTGGGGTACACCTCCCTGGCGCTGCGGTCGATGTTCGGCACCAACAACGGCATCGCCGGGCAGGTGCTGGTCGGCTTCGGCACCGATGAGCAGAAGGAGCGTTGGCTGGCGCCGATCGCCACCGGTGAGGTGGTGGCGTCGTTCGCGCTGACCGAACCGGGTGCGGGGTCGAACCCGGCCGGGCTGCGCACCACCGCGGTTCGTGACGGCGGCGACTGGCTGATCTCCGGTCAGAAGCGATTCATCACCAACGCGCCGGTCGCCGACCTGTTCGTGGTGTTCGCCCGCACCCGCCCCGCCGACGCCGCCGGCGCCGGCATCGCCGTGTTCCTGGTGCCCGCGGACGCCGCCGGGGTCGAGATCGGCGCCAAGGACGGCAAGATGGGCCAGGAGGGCGCCTGGACCGCCGACGTCGGCTTCACCGACGTGCGGGTGGGCGCCGCCGCACTGGTCGGCGGCGACGAGGACGTCGGTTACCGGGCGGCGATGACCTCACTGGCGCGCGGCCGGGTGCACATCGCCGCACTGGCGGTCGGCACTGCCCAGCGCGCCCTGGACGAGTCGGTCGCTTACGCCGCGACCGCCACCCAGGGCGGCACCCCGATCGGTGAATTCCAGTTGGTGCAAGCGATGCTCGCCGACCAGCAGACCGACGTGCTGGCCGGGCGGGCGCTGGTGCGCGATACCGCCCGGCGGTGGGTCACCGGTGAGGATCGACGGATCGCGCCGTCGGCGGCCAAGCTGTTCTGCACCGAGATGGCCGGCCGGGTGGCCGACCTGGCCGTGCAGGTGCACGGCGGCAGCGGGTACATGCGCGGGGTGGCGGTGGAGCGGATCTACCGGGATGTCCGGCTGCTGCGGCTCTACGAGGGCACCAGCGAGATCCAGCGGCTGATCGTCGGGGGCGGGCTGGTGCGGGCCGCGCGTCAAGCGCGGTAGATCGGCGCCGCGCTACGCGGCGGCCTTCCTGGCGCGCCAGCGCTGCCGTGACCCGGACACCTCGATCTCGATCTGCTCGAAACCCGCGCCGGACAGCTTCGCGCGCAGAGTCTCCGGCTGCAGCGGGTTACAGATGTCACCGAGGTGGATCAGCCGGAACGGCAGCGAGGTCAGGCTGTCGCTGCCGGCGAACACCCCGCCGGGTTGCAGCACCCGGAACGCCTCGGCGAGCAGGCGGTCCTGCATCGCCGCGGTCGGGATGTGGTGCAGCATGGTGAAACACACCACCGAGCTGAAGTGGTCGTCGGGCAGACCGGTGGCGGTGCCGTCGGCGTGCCGGATGTCGGCCCGGCCGGTGAAGTCCTTCTGCAGCCGTTCGGCCATCGTCTGGTCCACTTCGACCGCGGTGAGATCCTCGGCCCGCTCCACCAGCACCCGGGTGGTCGCCCCATAGCCGGGGCCGATCTCCAGGGTGCGCGGCCCCAGGTCGACATCGGCCAGCGCCCAGGGCAGCAGGTTGTCGCGCACGCCGTCGGCCCAGAATCGGGAGTTGCACAGCCAGCGGTGCAGCAGGTTCATCGCCATGCTCTCAAGGCTAGAGCGGCCGACGGGGAGCGGGCTTCCGATATTCTGCCGATCGATGTCGAAAATCAGCCACGACGGTGCAACGGCGTCGCTGACGGTGGCCGCCGGGGCTCACATCGAGCGGCATCGTCACCTCCTGCACCAGCTGGTCTACCCGTCCCGCGGCGCGGTGTCGGTGACCACACCGGCCGGCACCTGGATCACCCCGACCAACCGGGCCATCTGGATTCCGGCCGGCCACTGGCATCAGCACCGTTTCCACGGCGATACCCAATTCCACGCCGTCGCCTTGGACCCGCGCCGTTACCGGTGCGGACCGGCCGCCCCCGCGGTGCTCACCGTCGGGCCACTGCTGCGCGAACTGATCATCGCCTGCTCGCAGAGCCGCGACGTCGAATCCGCCGAGCACCACCGCATGCTCGCGGTGCTGGTCGACCAGCTCGACGCCGCCGATCCGGGCGCACCGCTGTGGTTGCCCACCCCCACCGACGATCGGCTGCGCCGAGCCTGTGAGCTGGTCGCCGAGGATCTCAGCACCGCGTTGGGCCTGCGGCAGATCGCGCAGCGGATCGGGGTGGCCGAACGCACGTTGAGCCGGCTGTTCCGGGCGGAGTTGTCGTTGACCTATCCACAGTGGCGCACCCAGTTGCGCCTGCATCACGCGCTGCTGCTGCTGGCCGAGGGCCACGACGTCACCACCGTGGCCGCCCGGTGCGGCTGGGCCACCCCGAGCGCCTTCATCGACAGCTACCGTCGACTGATGGGACACACCCCGGGGAAGGCGGTGACGGGCTGATGGGACTGGCCGGTGCGGTGCTGGGCGGCTGGCACTTGGAATCGTTCTCGACCACCGACGCCGAAACCGGTGTGGTGTCCACGCCGCTGGGCGAGCAGCCGCAGGGCCTGATCCTCTATACCGCCGACGGCCACATGTCGGCTCAACTGGCCCGCCGCGACGGCAGTGGATACCTCGCCTACGGCGGCCGGTTCTCCGCCGACGAGGACACCGCCACCCTGCGCCACGACGTGCAGATGTCCAGCACACCGGAGTTGCTGGCAGCCCCGCAGTTCCGCCGCGCCCACCTCGAGGGTGATCGGCTCACGTTGTCGGCGACCATGACCGGCCCGACCGGGGCGACCAGCCACGCCACCCTGGTCTGGGGTCGCGCCGCGCCGGGTCGCGACCGGCGCACGTAGCGGGTTCACCGCAGCTGCCGACCGACCTGCGGCGACCCGCCGGATCGGGGAGGCGGTACCGTGCACTGCGAGTTCACACCCGCACCTGGAGGCACGATGTCCGAGACCGCCGACTCGACGGTGACGTCCCCGACACAATTCACGGTTCCCGCCGTCGTCGACGCGATCGCCGCGGCGATCCCCGACCGGGAGCTGATCGTCCAGGGCGACCGGCGGTTCACCTACGGCCAGGTCATCGACCGGGCCAACCGGCTGGCCGCCTATCTGCACTCGCGGGGGCTGGGCTGTCACTCCGAGCGCGACGGGCTGGGCGGCCACGAGTGCGGCCAGGACTTGCTGGGCATCTACGCCTACAACGGCAACGAGTTCGTCGAGACGCTGCTGGGCAGCTTCCGCGCCCGGGTCGCGCCGTTCAACGTCAACTACCGCTACGTCAAGGCCGAGCTCGCCTACCTGCTCGCCGACTCCGGGGCGACCGCGCTGGTCTATCACGCGGCGTTCGCTCCGACGCTTGCCGAGGTGCTGCCGGAACTGCCGGGTCTGCGGGTGCTGATCCAGATCGCCGACGACTCCGGCAACGCGCTGCTGGACGGGGCGGTGGACTACGAGACGGTCATCGCCGGGGCCGACGCCGAGCCGCCGGTCACCCCCTCCCCCGACGACCTCTACGTGCTCTACACCGGCGGCACGACCGGCATGCCCAAGGGCGTGCTGTGGCGCCAGCACGACATCTTCATGGCGTCCTTCGGGGGCCGCAACATCCTGACCGGGGAGCCGGTCACCTCGATCGACGACATCATCACCCGGGTCACCGAGAACCCGGGCATCAAGCTGATGATCTTGCCGCCGCTGATCCACGGAGCGGCGCAGTGGGCGGTGATGACCGCGATCACCGGCGGCCAGACGTTGGTCTTCCCGTCGGTGGTCGACCATTTCGACGCCGAGGACGTGGTGCGCACCATCGAACGCGAGAAGGTGATGTCGATCTCGGTGGTCGGCGACGCCATGGTGCGCCCGCTGGTGGCCGCCATCAACAGCGGTGACGCCGACGTGTCGTCGCTGATGGTGCTGGCCAACGGTGGCGCGATGTTGACCCCGTCGGTCAAGCAGCAGGTCATCGAGGTGTTGCCGAATGCGATGGTGATCGACGCGGTCGGCTCCTCGGAGACCGGCGCGCAGATGCACCACATGTCGACCTCGGGAGCGGTCTCGACCGGGACGTTCGCCGCCGGCCCGGACACCTGCGTGGTGGCCGAGGACCTCAGCGCGATCCTGGAAGCCGAACACGAGGGACTGGGCTGGCTGGCCCAGCGCGGCTATGTCCCCCTCGGCTACAAGGGCGACGCGACCAAAACGGCTGCGACGTTCCCGGTCATCGACGGTGTGCGCCATGCGGTGCCCGGCGACCGGGCCCGTCACCTGGCGGGCGGCACCATCGAGTTGCTCGGACGCGATTCGGTGACGATCAACTCCGGCGGGGAGAAGATCTTCGCTGAGGAGGTGGAATCGGCGATCGCCTCCCACCCCGACGTCGTCGACGTGGTGGTCTCCAGCCGGCCGAGCGAACGGTGGGGCCAGGAGGTGGTCGCGGTGGTCGCGCTGGTCGAGAACGCCGCCGCCGACGCCGACGCGCTGATCGCGCATGCGGCACAGTCGATCGCGCGATACAAGCTGCCGAAGGCGATCGTGTTCCGGTCCACCATCGTGCGCAGCCCGGCCGGCAAGGCCGACTACCGGTGGGCGCGCGAACAGGCCACCGCCGGCGAGTAGTTCCCGCCGGCGGCGACCGTGGCGTCTACAGCCAGCTGGAGCCGACCGCGCTGTCGGTGGACGACATGTTATTCCCCGCGTTCTGCACCTTGGCGCCGTGGTCGTTGGCCTGCTGGTAGATCACCTGAAAGTTACGACCCAACTGCGCGATGAACTCCTGGCACGCCGCCGAACCGGCACCACCCCAAAAGTCCCCCGCCATCAACACATCCCGAATGATCGCCTGATGCTCGGCCTCCAACGCCGCCGCCTGCGCCCTGATCATCGCCCCATGGGCATTGACATCACCGAACTGGTAATTGATCGTCATCTACTTATCCCTTCCAAAACCGAAGTGGTCGTCAGCTGCTCAAGCTCGACTGCGCCGCAGCTTCCTGCTGCTCATACACATTGGCGTCACGAATCAACCCGTCACGCACCCCGTGCAACATGTTCACGATGTTGCGAAACGCCGCCTGCATCTGCCCCATCGTGTCCAACGACGTCCGCTCCGCGATACCACTCCACCCGGCACCGGAGATGTTCTGCGACGACATGAACATCCGCCGCGCCTCATCCTCCACCGTCTGAGCGTGCACCTCAAAACGCCCCGCCATATCCCGCATCATCTGCGGATCGGTCATAAAACGAGCTGCCATTTTCCTCTTCCCCTTTCGTGAAAACTGTTGTGGTTAAACGATGTCCGGCGCGTAGCCGGCGGCGGGCGGTCGCGCCATGACGACCGGCCGGATTCCGTAGCGCGGTCCGGTGACCCCGGCGCCGCGCGAAGCCCCCGCCAGCGGCACCCCGGGGGCACCGTGCCCTCCCATCGGGGCGGTGGCCGCCGGGCTGTGGCCGGGCAACACGTTGGCGGTTGCGGCCGCCGGGCTGGCCGCCGACCAGCTCGCCGGCACCGAGAGGGTGCCGACCGGCACCGACCGACCCAATCCGGCCGTCACCGACGACGTGCTCGCGCCCGCCGTTCCGGCGAGCCCGGCCGGCGCCGTGGAGCTGACCAGGCTCGTCGCCCCGATCGCCGAGCCCACGCCCGGGCCCATCGGAGTGAAGCTGCCCGGCGACAGCATGCCGGGGGCGAACCTGCCCGGCACCGCTTCGTTGAACTCCTGCACCACCGCCATGTCGGCGATCATCGAGGTCGCCACGGCCGGGTTGACCATGCCGGTGGAGGTGATGGTGTTCCACAGGTTGGCGTTGGGGCCGAGCCCCGCACCGCCCGGGTCGCCGAGAATGCCGTCACCCGCGCCGGAGTTGAACAGCTGCGACAGCACCTGCTGAACGACGCCCTGGCCGCCCGAGTTGCCGGCGTTGCTGTCCTTGGCAACCTCCTGCAAGCTCCGCCCGGCCGGGTCGGGGTTCTGGGTCGGCGCCGAGAACGGTGCCACCTGGCTGGCCGCCGAGGCCGCTCCCGCGTAGCCGTACATCGCCGCGGCGCACTGCGCCCACATCTCCATGTACAGCGCCTCGGTGGCCATGATCGCCGGCGTGTTCTGGCCCAGCACATTGGTGGCCACCAGAGTGGCCTGTTGGGCCCGATTGGCGGCGATCACCGGCGGCGGGGTGGTGGCGGCGAACGCTGCGTCGAAGGCCGCGGCCGCCGCCTTGGCCTGGATCGCGGTCTGCTCCGCCTGCGTCGCGGTGGTCTCCATCCACAGCGCGTGCGGAGTCACCTTGGCCGCCATGGCCATCGCCGACGGTCCCTGCCACTCCTCGGAGACCAGACGCGAGATCACCGCCTTGTAGGAGGCGGCGGTGCTCGACAGATTCATCGCCAGACCGTCCCAGGCGGTCGCGGCGGCCAACATCGTCGCCGCGCCGTCTCCGCCGTAGATCAACGCGGCGTTGACCTCAGGCGGGCGCGCTCCGAAATCAACGAACATGATCGGGTCCTCTCCGCTTAAGCGGCGCCTGCGGCGTTGGCCGCTTCCGCGGTCGCGTAGGCGTCGGCGTTGCTGGCCAGCAGTGCGACGAACTGCTCGTGGATGGCGGCGGCCTGGGCGGCCACCGTCTGGTAGCTCTGTGCGTGCGCGACGAACCGGGCGGTGGTCAGCGCCGACACCTCGTCGGCACCGGCCGGGAAGATGCCGGTCGTCGGGCCCGCGGCGGCCATGTTGCCGGCGTTGATCGCCGAGCCGATACCGCTGAGCTCGCCGGCGGCGGCCGTCAGGAACTCGGGCTGGGTGGTGACAAAAGACATGAAGGACATGGGATCTCCTGGACATGCAGGATCCGCGACGGCACGCCGCCCCGATCAGGCAGCACGACCCGCGCGCCCCTACTGCGGGACACGCGTCACACGGTGCGGTGCAACCTGATTCAGATGACGGAAAGAATGCCGGGGTCGGATCGGAACGGACTGAACATCGACGCCGGATAATGACTATCGCTGGGACTCAATCTCGCCCTCACCTCCTCACAGCCTGGGCACACGGGGGTGCCGTCTTGCGCGCACAGCAGGGGAGGAAGCGACCTGACCGGTCCGGTCGGACGCGCACCCCTCTCGTCTGAGTTTTGACACTGCACGGCGTATCCGGTGACACCGGAAGCCACTTGGGCTCAACCCTTAAGCCGGGAGGAGCTGTCCTGACCCGGGGCGTCTCTCGACGTTCAGGGTCAGTGGCCTATGTCCGTGCAGACGCCTCACCTAGCGAGGTGCATGCACCAGCAATAGTGGCACCGTCGGGCCACCGCGTCAACTCGGCGCGCCTACCACGGGTGTTTGCTCCAACCGCGGATAACCGCGGGCCCGCGGGGCCAACTCGATCCGGGTCAGCGGTTGCGGTTCTCGGCGACCGCGGCACTGAGTCCGGCGGCGAGATCCTCGCCGGTCAGCTCCTTGAACCTGCGCAGTTGGCTTTCGTCGAAGGCGGTCGCGTCACTGGACAGGATCGCATCCAGCTCGCCGTCGTCGAGGCGGGCGTTGCGGTGGTCGCGGGCCTTCTCGACGACGTTGCGGACGAACCCGGCGTTGCCCAACACGTCGATGCCGCGGATGAGATCACCGTCTTCGGAGTACGTTTCGTCGGCGTAGAACTCGGTGTAGGACGGCAGCAGCACCGAAACGGCGTCGTCGGTGATGACGTCCTCGTTCTGTTGACCCATCAGCTGGGTCAACGCGATCAGTTCCGGCGGGGTGTAACTGTAGAACTCGATGACGGTGGAGAACCGTCGCCGCAGTCCCGGGTTGACGTCGAGCATGTGCTCCATGGCTTTGGCGTATCCGGCGCCGAACACCACCAGCTCATCGCGGTGGTTCTCCATGTACAGCAGCAGGGTGTTGATGATCGCGTTGCCGTACGGGTCGCCTTGGGAGTAACCACGCTCGTGCAGGGTGTGCATCTCGTCGAAGAACACCGCGCCACCGAGTGCATCTTCGAGCATCTCTTCGGTGTTCTTCTCCGCATCGGCCATGTGCCGGCCGAGCAGTTTGGTGCGGCTGGTCTCCACCACCAGCGGTTTGCGCAGCACGGTGAGCCCGCACAGTTGCTTGGTGAAGGCCCGCGCAACCGATGTCTTGCCGGTGCCGGGCGGGCCGAGCAGCAGCGCGTGGCGGGAGGTCACCGGCACCGGGAGGCCCATCTTGGCGCGGGCCAGGTTCACCTTGGTGGTGGACTTGATGAGCTGGATCTCCCGCTTGGCCTGCTCCATCCCGAGCATCTCGTTGAGCTCGGCGTCGCCTTCCTCGAGGTATTGCGCCGCCTTCTCGGCGTTGCGCGCCGCCTCCGCCTGCTCGCGGGTCGGTGCGCTGTCGGCGTCCCACGGGTCGGTGCGCGCTTCGATGGTCTCCGGGTCGGTCAGGATCAGCCGGTAGTCCCGGTTCTCCAGCGCCTCCCGCGCCGGTGTGAAGCCCGAATCGCGGGAATAGACCCGGCGCAACAGCTCTGCCGCCTCGTCCTCGCGGTCCAGGTGCCGCAGGCACATGCCCTGGGTGTACAGCGCGACGTTGGCCGCGGCCGGGACCCGGTCGCCTTCGATCGCCTCCTCGGCGCGCTTGGAGGCCTCCTCGAACACCCCAAGGGATGCCAGCGCGGTCGTCGCCATCGCCGCCGCGGCGGCTTTGAGCTCCGGGCTGCGCCACGGCGTGGCCGCCGGGAACTGCGAGAGCACATCCGGCCAGCGGCCGGTGCGGAAGTGCAGCAGGCCGCGTACGTACCTGAGCAACTCCTCATCCATCGGACGCCGTGGCTCGGTGTCGTCGAGCAGCTGTGCGGCTTCGGCATACCGCTTGGCGTTGACCAGGGCGGCCGCATACGCGGCGGCGAGCGATTCGACGCTGGTGACCGCCAGTTTGAGGAACAGCCCGTCGGAGACCTCGGGGCGGAACTGCAGGTCGGTCAGCCCCAGCCGGCGGGTCTCCCAACCGAACGTCTTCGCAGCCGACCAGGCACCGGCGACCACCTCGATGCTGTCGTCACCGGCCAGGATCCGGGCGAGCCATGCGTCGCACATTCCCGGCTCGATGCTGGTCGCGGTGGTGAACATCTGTGTCGCGACCTTGGGATTGTGGCTGGGCTGCAGGCCGTTGACCGACACCCCGGAGGCCAGCAGGCCCGCGACCATGGCGTTGCGGGCGTCCGCGGCCTGGGCATTCGTCATACGGGCACCTCGGTGGGGTGGCGCAGCGACACGGCGAGCGGGTCGTCGTCGCTCAGGGCGCGGGCCGGGACGGTCAGCACCGGCTGCACCGCGGGCACCGGCAGTGCGGCGGTCACCGCGCGCAGCTGGCGGCCGATCAGGTAGTTCAGCCCCCGGCGCTGCTCTTTGCTGATCCGTTCGGTGGTGTGGTAGCGCACCCACGCCGAGACCTCGACCTGGTAGTGACGCGGGATGAGCCGCACCGTCAACACCGTCGCGTCGGCGTCGAGTTGCCAGACCTTGTCGAGGGTTTCGGTGTCGAGGTCCTTCGGCGACACCCAGAACGACGTCGCGTAACCGTCCGGGTTCTTGCGGTCACGCGCCACCGGCTCGGCGCGCCGCGACCGCGCGCGCCGCGTCTCGGCGTGCTTGCCCTCGGCGTGCTTGCCCTCGGGGTGTTTCGTCCCGGCAGCGCGTTTGCCCGCCGCAGCCGAGCCGTCGTAGCGCTTAGCGAAACGCAGTCGTGGCACCAGCCCGTCCGGCTGCAGTCCGGCCAGCACCGCATCGTCGAGTTCGGCCAGCTCGGCTGCGGTCAACGGAAACGCGTCCAAGCGCCGCCGGCCGAGGTCTTCGGCGACCCGTTCGGCTGCGGCGGCGATGGTCGCGGCCAGTGAGTCCCGCACGGTGACCGCATCGACGTTCTGTTGTGGGTCCATGCGCAGCACCAGCCAGGTCGTCGGTCGGTGCTCGATGCCGTTCTCGACCGCCGGCGGCGCGGTGGTGTTGACCGAGACGATGTCGATCCCGTCGAGACGGACATCGAATTGGCGCAGCCCGGCGGCGATGGCCCGCACCGGCAGTGCACCGTCGGTGTTCTCCCCGGGCGCGCCCACCGCCACGGCCGCGACCAGCATTCCGTCGTGCTCGCGCACGCCGACCGTGGCATGGCCGAACCGGTGCCGATGGTCGATGGCCGCGGTGCGTCCGGCGGTCAGCTCCGTCTCCGCATCCCGGAAGAAGTTCCCGAACCACCGCGCGATCAGGGTGGCCAACGGCATGCCCCGGAACGTGATCAGGGCCAGCACCGCGATGGCCGCGACCACTCCGATCCCGCTCCACCAGGCGATGTCGCGCCGCCAGGCGTCCGGCCAGTTGCTGACGACGGCCATAACGGCCACGGCGAGCAGGAAGACCACCACCAGTCGCAGCCAGGACAGGGCCAGCCCCAGCGGGCTCTGCGCCTTCATCGGCGCCACCCGGCCCGCCGCACCATGGCGGTGCCGCCGAGGACGGCGCCGGCCAACACCAGCGCACCGGCCAGACCCGCCGCAGCGACCCACACCGGGGTCATGTCGCGCGGGGTCTCCGGGGGCGGTAACTCCAGCGGTGCGGACAACCGCTCCGGTGGCCGCGCCGGGCCGTCGGGGACGTCCCAGGTGAGCGCCGCCACCGGGTCGACGACGCCGTAACCGACCTGGTTGTCGACGCCGCGCGCGGGCGGTCGGGCGGTGCTGGTCAGGCGGTTGATGATCTGATGCGCGGTCAGGTGCGGATACTTGGCCCGGACCAGCGCCGCGACGCCGGAGACGATCGCCGCCGAGAAAGCGGGTCCGGCCGGCACCAGTTGGGTGTTGTCCGGGCCGTCGATCGCGTTGACGAGGCCGTCGTCGCGGTTGGACAACCCGACGATGTCGGTCCCGGGCGCGGCGATCGAGACCCACGGCCCGGCCACGCTGAGGTCCTTCAGTGGCACACCGTCGGAGTTCACCGCTCCCACCGTCAGCACGAGATTATCGAACCACGCCGGGGTAACCACCGTGTTCACACTGTTCCAATCGCGAGGGTCGTTGGGCTGCAGGGGATCGTGCGGCGGGTTCTGCTTGCAGTCGGTCAGCGTCGTGTCACCTGAGGACACGACGATGACCGAGTCCTTCTCGATCGCCGCGTACTGCACCGCCGCCCCCAGTTCGGGCACGTTGATCAGGTTGCGGGTGTCCATGCACGTCACCATCGACACGTTGATCACCCGTGCCCCCAGGTCGGCGGCGTGCACGATGGCCCGGGCCATCGTCCGCATGTTGTCGACCTTCTTGCGCACCTGGGGGTCTTCGTCGCCGAACGCATCCTTGGGGGCGAACGCACCGCTGGACTGACGAATGGAGATCAGCTCGGCGTCGGGGGCCACGCCGTTGAAGGCGTCGGCATCGCCCGGGGGCGCCAGCGGGGGCGCCGCGGGCGGCACCGCGGTGTGATCGACTCCGACCCCCCGAGCCCCGCCGGTGTAGGAGCCCGGCGACACGGTGTCGAGGCGGGCGCCGGCGGCCGCGGGACCGGGCGCGGGCACCCCGGGCGGGGGCGGTGGCCCCGGCGGGCCGGGCGGCTGCGGACCGCCCGGTGCCTGCTGGTCCGGCGGCGCTTCTTCCTGCGGAACCGGCACCGGGGTGGGGATCTCCAGGGTGATGGTCTGCGGGGGTGGCGC
>NZ_LQPZ01000011.1 GCF_002102395.1 Mycolicibacillus trivialis | reverse complement strand
AACTACGCTCACCACCAGACCCCGGCAGCCGCCGGAGTCTCAACCTAGAAAGTCTCCGGACACGCCGGGGGGATTCACAACCGACCACCATGCGGGCCTTGACGACCAATGTAAGCCGCGACCTTGGCAAGGCCCATCCAGCCGGATTGGAAGCGCGCGATGGAAGTCTGTGCCAACGAGCAATGTGTCGCCGTTATTCCGCGGAGCGGCTCTGCTCGAGCCGCCCAGGTCCGCGGATAAGCGAAGTCCCGATAGCCTGTGGAGCGTGTCAGAGCCAGGCCACCGGACCGCCCTGCTGCTGGGGGCAGTGTTTTCCGCGCTGTTGCTCACGGTGACCGGCTGCATGGTCAACCCGCCGCCGGCGCCGCAGAGCACCGAGACCACCCAGAACCTGCCGCCGCCGTCGTCGCGGATCACCCAGATCATCATGGCCATCGACTGGATCGGGCCCGGCTTCAACCCGCACCTGCTCTCCGACCTCTCCCCGGTCAGTGCGGCGGTCAGCTCGCTGGTGCTGCCCAGCGCGTTCCGGCCGATCGCGGACTCGAGTACACCGACCGGGTCGCGGTGGGAGATGGACCCGACGCTGCTGGTGTCGGCCGAGGTGACCAACGACAGCCCGTTCACGGTGCGGTACCGGATCCGGCCGGAGGCCTCCTGGACCGACAACGCGCCGATCGCCGCCGATGACTTCTGGTACCTGTGGCGCCAGATGGTCAGCCAGCCCGGCGTGGTCGACCCGGCCGGCTATGACCTGATCACCGGGGTGCAGTCGCTGGAGGGCGGCAAGACCGCCGTGGTGACCTTCACCAAGCCCTATCCGGCCTGGCGGGAGCTGTTCAACAACATCCTGCCCGCGCACATCGTCAAGGACGTGCCCGGCGGGTTCGCCGCCGGGCTGGCCCGCGCGCTGCCGGTCACCGGCGGGCAGTTCCGGGTGGAGAACATCGACCCGCAGCGCGACATCATCCTGCTGGCCCGCAACGACCGCTACTGGGGCCCACCGGCGGTGCCGGACCTGATCCTGTTCCGCCGGGCCGGCGCACCGGCCGCGCTGGCCGACTCGATCCGCAACAGCGACACCCAGGTCGCCCAGGTGCACGGCGGGTCGGCGGCCTTCGCGCAGCTCTCCGCGATCCCGGAGGTGCGCACCGACCGGATCGTCACCCCGCGGGTGCTGGAGCTGGCGCTGCGGGCGAGCACCCCGACACTGCGCGACACCCAGGTGCGTCGCGCGGTGCTGGGCCTGCTCGACGTCAACCTGCTGGCCGCCGTCGGCGCCGGCAGCGACAACACCATCACCCTGGACCGGGCGCAGGTGCGCACACCCAGCGACCCGAGCTACGTGCCGACCGCGCCTCCGGCGCTGTCGCGCGCCGAGGCGCTGGACCTGCTGGCCGGAGCCGGCTATCTCGTCGAGAGTGACCCGACCGCCACCCCGGCTCCCACGACGAGCCCGACGCCGTCGACGTCGCCGGTGATCACCCGCGGGCGGGTCAGCAAGAACGGTGAACAGATGGCGCTGGCCATCGGGGCGGCGGTCAACGACCCGACCGCGGTCGCGGTGGCCAACACCGTCGCCGACCAACTGCGCGACGTCGGCATCGCCGCCACCGTGCAGGCGCTGGACCCGGTGGCGCTCTACGGCGACGCCCTGGTCAACAACCGGGTCGACGCCGTCGTCGGGTGGCGCCGCGCCGGCGGTGACCTGGCGACGCGGCTGGCGTCGCGGTTCGGGTGCAGCGCCCTGCAGGCCACCCCGGTGCCGACCACCGCGGCCGACGGCACCGCCCCGACCAGCACGACGGCCGCGCCGAGCACTACCGTGCAGACCCCGACGACCACGCCGAGCGCTCCCGCCGACACCGACTCGGGCACGCTGATTCAGGCGCCGTCGAACGTCACCGGGATCTGTGACGGCAGCCTGCAGGCCAACATCGATGCCGCGCTGGACGGCAGCAAGCCGATCGCCGAGGTGATCAAGACGGTCGAGCCGCAGCTGTGGAGCATGGCCACGGTGCTGCCGATCCTGCAGGACACCACCATCGTGGCGGCCGGACCCAGCGTGGAGAACGTGGAGCTCTCCGGGGCGGTGCCGGTGGGCATCGTCGGCAACGCGGGGAAGTGGCTCAAGACCGCGCCCTAGCGGCCGGACCCGCGCACCTAGTTTCCTTCCGAATCCACACATTTTGCGGGCTACAGCTGATTGTGTCTCAGCATTTTTTAAGCTAATCTCGATCGGTGTGGGGCGCATGGCGCCGCCGCCGGGGTACGGAGGGAAGCAACCATGGAGATCGCTGTTCGACCCGTTGTTACCGCTGGTGTTGCGTTGGCCGCCGCCGGGATGATTGCCGTCACGCCGGTGGCGTCGGTGGTGCCGGATGTTCAGGTGCCGGAGATTCAGTTGGTGGCGGCGGACGGGTTCGCTGCGGACTTGCATGGTTGGCTGACCGATTACGGCACGGATTCCATCTCGCGGTTACTGTCCGCAAATAAAGGGCTTCTCGACACTGAGATGGGCTTCCAAGAAGCTGTTTTCAAGTTGATGGCTACATTGGGCTACGAAGACCCGCTGGGGTCAGACAGCATATTCGCGGGAAGTTTGAACCGTGGCTTTAATTCCTTCAATATGTTGCTCGACTCCGGTGAGCAGGGCTTGCGGGGTGTGCTTGGTGTAGGTGGTGCCGAAGCGGGGCCGCTGGCCATTACGCAAAGCCTCCTTCATGGCACTGACCCAACTTGGCCGTTGAACACGGGCGAAGTGGGTGGGTTAATAGGCTCCTTCAACCAAGGATTTAAGGTGATAGATAACCTTACCGGTATCCCTGGAGAAGGCCTCTTGGAAAACCTTTTTGAGCTCGAAAAATCTCTGATCAACGAAGGTCTTGTTAATGGAATCAAGGACTTTAACGAATTACTGACCGTCGGCGAACGGGGGCTTGAGGAATTCGTTTCGCCGTTGTTCAAGTTGGTCTCGGGACTACTTGGAGATTCGGAACTGATTTACAAGGCGCCCGACAGCATTCTGAATGGGGTCGTCAACCGTGCGTTCAACACTTTCAATATGTTCCTGGATGCGGGACAGCAGGGGTTCCTCGGAATGCTTGGTGCTGATTTCGATCCGACAAAAATGACCGAGTCACTCTTGATCGGTGTTGGTGCGCTCGATTCTGGCGTCTTCAACTCCGGTGACATCGGGGGCCTCGCCGGCGTACTTGGGCAGGGATACATGACCTTGGCCGACCTGGGCGGCCTCGTGGCCGGATTGAACCCACTGAACTTCCTCGGCGATGTTTTCGGCGACTTCAACCCGTTGGATTACTTGCTGGCCGTCCTCGGATCAATGTTCTAAATCCACGCTGCGGCGGAGTTGGCGTCCTCGACCCGCAGGAAGCCAGTTGTGGATCATCAAGTCATGCCCGCAACGCCCCGCCTGCTGTTCGTCCACGCCCACCCTGACGACGAGACGCTGACCACCGGGGCGACCATCGCCCACTACGTGGCCCGTGGCGCACAGGTGCACGTGGTGACCTGCACGCTCGGCGAGGAGGGCGAGGTCATCGGGGAGCGCTACGCCCGGCTCGCCGTCGACCAGGCCGACCAGCTCGGCGGCTACCGCATCGGCGAGCTGACCGCGGCGCTGGCCGCTCTGGGCGCCGGCGCGCCGACGTTTCTGGGCGGGCCGGGTCGCTGGCGCGACTCCGGCATGCCCGACACCCCGCCGCGACGCTGGGGCCGATTCATCGACGCCGCCGAACGCGACACCGTCGGCGCGCTGGTGGCGATCATCCGCGAGCTACGGCCCCACGTCGTGGTCACCTACGACCCCGCCGGCGGCTACGGCCACCCGGACCACGTCCACACCCACACCGTCACCACCGCAGCCGTCGCCGCGGCGGGGGAGGCCACCGACTACCCGGGCCGGCTGTGGCGGGTGCCGAAGCTCTATTGGACGGTGACCTCGGCGAGTGCCACCACGGCCGGTCTGGAGGCACTGAAAAGCGAGGACCTGGCGCCCGGTTGGCAGCGCGTGCCCGGCAACGACATCGGCTTCGGAGTCTCCGATGACCAGATCACCGCGGTGATCGACGACGCCGCCGTGTTGCCGGCCAAGATCGCCGCGATGCGAGCCCACGCCACCCAGGTCAGCGTCGGCCCGACCGAGCGGGCGTTCGCCCTGTCCAACGAACTGGCGCTACCGATCCTGGCCGCCGAGCACTACATCCTGGCCGCCGGTACGGCGGGCGAGGCTGACGCGCGCGGATGGGAGACGGATCTCCTCGCCGGAGTTGATCTCACCGAGGGCTCGGCGCGTTAGGATAAGCCCAGCAGTGAGCCGCCGAAGGCACCAGTGCACGGCACCAACGGAAGGCATGGGTATGGACCCGGACATGGATGACAACCTGGAGCGCTGGCAGTTGCGCGCCGACCAGTACCAGTGGGTGGTGGGGTCGCTGGTCGGTTTGCTCGACAGCATCCCGACTTGAGCCCATCTGTCACCCCGACAGAATCGAATAGCAACACGGCGGGCCCCGTCGCCCGCTTCGTCGTCCTAACCCTGCTGGCCGTCGACGGCGTCCTCTCCGCCGTGGCGGCCGCCTTTTTGTTGCCGTCCTATCTCGGCCCGGTCCCGTTCCCCGTGAGCGCGCTCATCAGCGGGCTGGTCAACGCGGCTCTGGTCTGGGCCGCGCGCTACTGGACCGACTCACCGCGCATCGTCGCGCTGCCGCTGTGGACCTGGCTGCTGGCGGTGGCCGCAATGACCTTCGGCGGCCCCGCCGACGACACCATCTTCGGTGGCCGGGGCCTGATGGGCTACGGCGTCCTGCTGCTCATCGTCTTCGGCGCCGGCCCGCCGGGCTGGGTGCTGTGGCACCGCAAACGGGTGCTTGAGGAACGCGAGCAGGAGGTCCAGGCCGCGCTGGCCGCGGAGTCCGACAACGCCCCTGAGAAGTCAGGGGATCAGGTTCAGCAGCAGGTCGCCGAGGGTCCCGCCGAGGTTGCCGAGCAGGTCTCCGCCAAGGGCGGGTAGGGCGTCCGCGCTCAGCCCCAGCGACGTCAGCAGTTGAGGCAGTCCGGCCGCGGCGAGATCGAGCCCGAGCGGTCCCGGCAGCGGTGGCAGCCAACTGAAGAGCCAGTCGATCTGGTCCTGGAAGAATGTGCCGATCGCGGCGGCGATGTCGGTGCCGATGTCGGCCAGTCCGGTACCGAAGCCGATGCTGCCGTCCAGCCAGGCGATGGTGGTGAACAGCAGGCTCCGCACTACTGATTCGCCCAGGTCGTAGAAGATCGGAATCTGCCCGGCGGCCAGCCCGATCAGCGGCACCCAACCCACCGCCCACTCTGCCAACTCGACTCCGTAACGGACCCAGCCTTCCAGGGTGTTGTAGAGCCCCTCGATCGCGGCCCCGATCGTCCCGGCTGCCGCCGGTGGCGCGGTCACCGCCAGCTCCACCGGATCGAGGAGCTGCGGTCCCCAGCTCCCCGCCAGGCTCAGCAGGTCGTCGAGCGGGTCGAAGGCCTGCACGCTCGCGCTGAGCCGCATGCCCAGCGGCGAGCCGCTCCAGCTGGTCTCGGGCACCGTACTAGGCGCCAAGACAACCGCCGCGGCGCTGATCAGCGCTGTTCCCGGCAACAAAAGAGGTCTGTCACCAGCGTGCATTCAGTCCCCTCCGCAGCCCGTTCGATGCCCTTGAACCTAGCGGTGCAAGCACAGCCGCGGTGGCTCTTCGTGGCAAAACGTGCGGAGCGACCGCGCTGACCGGCCCCATCGCGAGCGGGGATAGGGTGAACAGGTATGTCGGCGCACGAACTGGCGAGGAATGTGAGGTGCGCGCAGTGACACTTGATCGGATGCGGACACTGCCGCCGTGGCTGTGACCCCCGACCACGGCACCGGCGTGCCCGCGGCCCATCCCACCCCCAGCCGGTCTGCGCTGCGGCGGGTGCTGCGCCGCGCCCGCGACGGAGTGACCCTCAACATCGACGAGGCGGCGATCGCGCTGACCGCCCGCGGCGATGACCTGGCCGACCTGTGTGCCAGCGCGGCCCGGGTGCGCGACGCCGGGCTGGAATCGGCCGGCCGCCGCGGCGCGACCGGTCGGCTGCCCATCAGCTATTCCCGCAAGGTGTTCATCCCGGTCACCCACCTTTGCCGCGACACTTGCCACTACTGCACGTTCGTCACCGTGCCTGGCAAGCTGCGCGCCCAGGGCAAGGGCATGTACATGGAGCCCGACGAGATCCTCGACGTCGCCCGCCGCGGCGCCGAAGTCGGCTGCAAGGAAGCGCTTTTCACCCTCGGCGACCGGCCCGAAGCGCGCTGGCCCGAAGCGCGTCAGTGGCTCGAGGAACGCGGCTACGACTCCACCCTGTCCTACGTGCGCGCGATGGCCATCCGGGTGCTGGAGGAGACCGGCCTGCTGCCGCACCTGAACCCCGGCGTGATGAGCTGGTCGGAGATGTCGCTGCTCAAGCCCGTCGCACCGTCGATGGGCATGATGCTGGAGACCACCTCGCGGCGGCTGTTCGAGACCAAGGGCCTGGCCCACTACGGCAGCCCCGACAAGGACCCGGCGGTGCGGTTGCGCACACTGACCGATGCCGGCCGGCTGTCGATCCCGTTCACCACCGGCCTGCTGGTCGGTATCGGCGAGAACCTGACCGAGCGCGCCGACACCCTGCACGCCATCCGCAAGATCGGCAAGGAGTTCGGCCACATCCAGGAAGTGATCGTGCAGAACTTCCGCGCCAAGGCCCACACCGCGATGGCAGCCGCCCCCGACGCGGTGATCGACGACTTCTTGGCGACGGTCGCGGTGGCCCGGCTGGTGCTGGGCCCCAAGATGCGGATTCAGGCGCCGCCGAACCTGGTGTCGCGCACCGAATGTCTGGGACTGATCGACGCAGGCGTCGACGACTGGGGCGGGGTCTCCCCGCTCACCCCAGACCACGTCAACCCCGAACGGCCCTGGCCCGCACTCGACGAACTGGCCACCGTCACCGCCGAGGCCGGCTACGACCTGGTGGAGCGGCTCACCGCACAACCGGCCTACGTGCAGGCCGGCGACGCCTGGATCGACCCGCGGGTCCGCGCGCACGTTGCCGCGCTGGCCGATCCGCAGACCGGCTGGGCGCGCGAGGTCAACCCCGTCGGGATGCCGTGGCAGGAGCCCGACGAGGCGATCACCACCGGCCGGGCGGACCTGCACGCCGCGATCGACACCGCCGGGCGAAACACCGCTACCCGCAGCGACCTCGATTCGGCCTTCGGGGACTGGGACTCCATCCGCGACCGGGTGGAACAGTTGGCCGCGCGTGCTCCCGAACGCATCGACACCGACGTGCTCGCCGCACTGCGCGCCGCGGAGAAGGACCCGGCCGGCTGCAGCGACGACGACTACCTCGCGCTGGCCACCGCCGACGGCCCCGCACTGGACGCGGTTGCCGCCCTGGCCGATTCACTGCGCCGCGACACCGTCGGCGACGACGTCACCTACGTGATCAACCGCAACATCAACTTCACCAACATCTGCTACGTCGGGTGCCGGTTCTGCGCCTTCGCCCAACGCAAAGGCGACGCCGACGCGTTCTCCCTGTCCACCGACGAGGTCGCCGACCGGGCGTGGCAGGCCCACGTCGCCGGCGCGACCGAGGTCTGCATGCAAGGCGGCATCGACCCCGAGCTTCCGGTCACCGGGTACGCCGACCTGGTCCGCGCCGTCAAAGACCGGGTGCCGTCGATGCACGTGCACGCCTTCTCGCCGATGGAGATCACCAACGGGGTGACCAAGAGCGGGTTGAGCATTCGCGACTGGCTGACCAGCCTGCGCGAAGCGGGACTGGGCAGCATCCCCGGCACCGCAGCCGAAATCCTCGACGACGAGGTGCGCTGGGTCCTGACCAAGGGCAAGCTGCCCGCCTCGATGTGGGCCGAGGTGATCACCACCGCCCACGAAGTGGGGCTGCGGTCGAGTTCGACGATGATGTACGGCCACGTCGACCACCCCCGGCACTGGGTCGGTCACCTCAACGTCTTGCGCGGAATCCAGGACCGCACCGGCGGTTTCACCGAATTCGTGCCGCTGCCGTTCGTCCACCAGAGCTCACCGCTGTATCTGGCCGGTGCGGCGCGGCCCGGCCCGAGCCACCGCGACAACCGGGCGGTGCACGCGCTGGCCCGGATCATGCTGCACGGCCGTATCCCCAACATCCAGACCAGCTGGGTGAAACTCGGGGTCGGCCACACCCAGGTGATGTTGCGCGGCGGCGCCAACGACCTGGGCGGCACGCTGATGGAGGAGACCATCTCCCGGATGGCCGGCTCCGAGCACGGCTCGGCGAAAACCGTGGCCGAACTGGTCTCGATCGCCGAGGGCATCGGCCGGCCGGCGCGTCAGCGCACCACCACCTACCAGCCGGTCACGCTGGCCGGGGAACTGGCCGCCGGCAGCTGATCACAGCCGGGCGGCCAACTCGGTGCCCTGCTTGATGGCGCGTTTGGCGTCGAGTTCGGCGGCGCGGGCCGCACCGCCGATGATGTGCGGTGACGCTCCGGCCGCACGCAGTCCGTCCTCGAGGTCGCGTACCGGCTCCTGCCCGGCGCAGACCACCACGTTGTCGACCGCGAGCAGGCGCGGATCACGTCGATCGGGTCCGAAGCTGATGTGCAGACCGTCGTCGTCGATCCACTCGTAGTTGACCTCCGAGAGCTGCTGGACATCCTTGGCTTTCAGCGACGCCCGGTGCACCCACCCGGTCGTTTTACCCAGCCGGGTGCCCTGGCGGCCCTTGGTGCGCTGCAGCAGGAACACCTCCCGAGCCGGAGCCGCGGGCAGCGGGGTGGCCAGCCCGCCGCGTGCGGTCGGGGAGTCCGAGACGCCCCACTCGGTGCGCCACTCCTTGAGGTTCAGCGTCGGTGACTCATCGGTGACCAGCAGCTCGCTCACATCGAAACCGATTCCCCCGGCGCCGATCACGGCCACGGATCTCCCAACGTCCGCCACCCCGGTGATGGCGTCGGGGTAGGACAGCACCATCGGGTGCTCGATGCCGGTGATCTCCGGGATGCGAGGAACCACACCGGTGGCCAGCACCACCTCATCGAACCCGGCGACGCCCGCGACATCGGCGCGGGTGCCCAGGCGCAGTTCGACGCCGTATTTCTCCAACATGGTGGTGTAGTAGCGGATCGTCTCGGCGAACTCCTCCTTGCCGGGGATTCGCTTGGCCAGGTCGAATTGCCCGCCGATGAACTCGTTGCCGTCGAACAGGGTGACGGCGTGGCCGCGCTCGGCGGCGCTGACCGCGGTGGCCAACCCGGCCGGACCGGCGCCGACGACCGCCACCGTCCGGGCGCGCCGGGTCGGGGAGAGCACCAGCTTGGTCTCGTGACCGGCGCGCGGGTTGACCAGGCAGGAGACCTTCTTGTGCACGAACGCGTGATCGAGGCAGGCCTGGTTGCAGGAGATGCAGGTGTTGATCTCCTCGGCGCGGCCCGCCTGGGCCTTGCGCACCCAGTCGGGGTCGGCCAGCATCGGCCGGGCCATCGAGATGAGTTGCACCGCAGTGTCGCTGAGGATCTGTTCGGCAGCCTGCGGCATGTTGATCCGGTTGGAGGCGACCACCGGGATCTGGACCTGCCCGGCCACGGCGGCGCTGAGATCGACGAACGCGCTGTTGGGCACCGAGGTGACGATGGTCGGCACGCGGGCCTCATGCCAGCCGAATCCGGAGTTGATCATGGTCGCTCCGGCCGCCTCGATCTCACCGGCGAGGTCCAGGATCTCCTCCCAGGTCTGGCCGTCCTCGACGTAGTCGGCCATCGACATCCGGTAGCAGATGATGAAGTCCTCGCCGAGGGCGGCGCGGGTGCGGCGCACGATCTCCACCGGAAACCGTCGCCGCTTCTCCGGGCTGCCGCCCCACGCGTCGGTGCGTTTGTTGGTGCGCGGCGCGAGGAACTGGTTGACCAGATAGCCCTCGCTGCCCATGATCTCGACGCCGTCGTAGCCGGCCTCGCGGGCCAGCCGTGCACAGCGCACGAAGTCCTCGATCGTGGAGCGCACCGTCTTGCCCGACATCCGCCGCGGCCGGAACGGGGTGATCGGCGACTTGATCGCCGAGGCGCTCATCGACAGCGGGTGGTAGGAGTAGCGGCCGGCGTGCAGGACCTGCAGCAGGATCTTGCCGCCCTCGTCGTGCACTGCGCCGGTGATGCGCCGGTGCCTGCGCGCTTCTGCGGAGCTGATCAGTTGCGAGGCGAACGGCAACAGCCAACCGGTTCGGTTGGGCGCGTATCCACCGGTGATGATCAGGCCCACCCCGCCGCGCGCCCGGGTCGCGAAATACGCCGCGAGTCGGTCGGTGTCACCGGCTCGGTCCTCCAGTCCGGTGTGCATCGAGCCCATGACCACGCGGTTGCGCAGGGTGGTGAATCCCAGGTCGAGGGGGGACAGCAGGTGGGGGAAGGAATCGGTCATGGTTTCTCCTGCAGTGCGTCGGTTACCTCGTCGAGCCAGGCGAGGGCGCTCTCCTCGGCGCGAATCCCGCCGCGCAGCACCAGGTACTGGTGCAACGCGCTGCCGTGGAGGGCTGCCGGGTCGGGGAATTGACCGGCGGCGAATCCGCGGTAGGTCTCGAGCAGCTCGGCGCGTTCGGCCCGCAGCGCGGCGATCTGCTCACAGAGCGCGGCGCGGTCGCCGTAAGCGGCGCCGCGCACCTTGACCGCGACGTCGCGGGTGCGGTTGTCGGCCACCGCGCTGCCCCGGCCGACCAGCGGCGCGGCGATCCAGCGGGCCAACTCGGTGCGGCCCGCGTCGGCCACCGAATAGACCTTCTTGTCGGGTCGGCCCTGCTGGGCGACGGTGGTGGCCTCCACCCAGCCGTCGTTCTCCATCGTGCGCAGGGTCCGATAGATCTGCTGGTGGCTGGCCGCCCAGAAATAACCGATCGAGCGGTCGAACCGGCGGGCCAGCTCGTAGCCGGAGCCGGCCTGTTCGCACAGCGACACCAGGATCGCGTGGGGCAACGGCACCGGGGCAGCGTATGTCGCCGCGCACCCCCTATGCAACCCGTTGCACAGCAACCGGATGCATAAGGCGGTTCGGGACCGGTTCGGTTACCGGGCCGGACCTGCGTTGCACCCGCTGTCATCCGCTAGGGTGATCTGCTGCACTGAGTTGCCGGATGGAGGAGAACCTCGTGACCTACACGATCGCCGAGCCGTGTGTCGACGTCAAAGACAAGTCGTGTGTCGAGGAATGTCCGGTCGACTGCATCTACGAGGGCGAGCGGATGCTCTACATCCACCCCGACGAGTGCGTCGACTGCGGCGCGTGCGAACCGGTCTGCCCGGTCGAGGCCATCTACTACGAGGACGACGTCCCGGATGAATGGGAGCACTACACCCAGGTCAACGCCGACTTCTTCACCGAACTCGGTTCACCGGGCGGCGCGGCCAAGGTCGGCGTGACCGCCAACGATCCGCAGCAGATCAAGGATCTGCCGCCGCAGGGCGAAGACGCCTGAGCTTGCCCACCCGACGTCGACCGGTGTCGGCGGCGTTGCCGGTGTTCCCCTGGGACACGCTGGCCGAAGCCGCCGCCCGCGCCCGGGCGCACCCGGATGGCATCGTCGACCTGTCGGTCGGCACACCGGTCGACGAGGTCGCCCCGCTGATCCGGGCCGCGCTGGCCGAAGCCAGCGGCGCCCCCGGGTACCCGACCACGGCGGGCACCGCCGAGCTGCGCACCGCGATGACCACCGCGCTGTATCGCCGCTACGGCATCGCCGGGCTCACCGAGAGCGCAGTGCTGCCGGTCATCGGCACCAAAGAACTCATCGCCTGGCTGCCCACCCTGCTGGGGCTGGGACCCGACCACGTCGTGGTCGTTCCGGAACTGGCCTACCCGACCTATGAGGTGGGCGCGCGCCTCGCCGGCAGCCAGGTGGTGCGCGCCGACGCGCCCACCGCGCCCGCGGCACTGATCTACCTCAACTCCCCGAGCAACCCCACCGGCCGGGTGTGGGACGCCGGTGAACTGCGCGCCGTGGTCGGCTGGGCCCGGGCCAACGACGCGCTGGTGGTCTCCGACGAGTGCTACCTGGGGCTGGGCTGGGACGCCGCCCCGGTCTCGGTGTTGCACCCCTCGGTGTGCGACGGCGAGCATACCGGGCTGCTCGCCGTGCACTCACTGTCGAAAACGTCCTCGCTGGCCGGCTACCGGGCCGGATTCGTCGCCGGTGACAGCGAACTGGTCGCCGAGCTGCTGGCCGTGCGCCGGCACGCCGGGATGATGGTGTCCACCCCGGTGCAGGCCGCGATGGTCGCCGCCCTCAACGACGACACCCACGAGCGTGACCAGCGGGAGCGCTACGCCCGACGCCGGGATGCGCTGCTGCCCGCGCTGCGCCGGGCCGGGTTCACCGTCGACCACTCCGAAGCGGGGCTGTACCTGTGGGCCACCCGCGCCCAGCCGTGCCGCGACACCGTCGATTGGCTCGCCGACCGGGGCATCCTCGTCGCACCGGGGGAGTTCTACGGCCCCGCCGGTGCGCGTCACGTGCGGATCGCGTTGACCGCGACCGATGAGCGGATCGCCGCCGCGGTGGCGCGGCTGTACGGCGAGGAGAAATCCGTGCACGGGGCACCACCTGCGGGCGCGTAGTGTTCGCTGATGAGTTGACACGAGCGGCAGGGGAGTAACGGCGTGGCTGGGGTCGGGTCGGTGATTGCGGGCTACCGCGTGGAACGGGTGCTGGGCACCGGCGGAATGGGCACCGTGTACCTGGTCGCCAACCCCGAGTTGCCGCGCCGCGACGCGCTGAAGGTGCTGTCCGCGGGGCTGTCCCGCGACCCCAAGTTCCGGTCGCGGTTCATCCGGGAGGCCGACGTCGCCTCCCAACTCGATCACCCCAACATCGTGTCGATCTACCGGCGCGGAGCGACCGCCGACGGTTTGCTGTGGATCGCCATGCAGTTCGTCGACGGCGTCAACGCCGACGAGGCGGCGCGCGCCGCCGGGCGGATGGAACCGCGCCGCGCGATCCACATCGTCGGTGAGGTCGGCAAGGCCCTCGACTACGCCCACCGTCGCGGTGTGATCCACCGCGACGTCAAACCGGCCAACGTGCTGCTGTCCGGGCCGGTCGGCCCGGAGGAACGCGTGCTGCTCGGTGATTTCGGGATCGCCCGCGCCCTCGACGACGTCGGTCTGACCGGCACCGGCGGGGTCATGGCCACCGTGTCCTACGCCGCGCCGGAGGTGATCGCAGGAAACCGCGTCGACGGCCGAGCCGATCTGTATTCGTTGGGCTGCACCCTGTTCCGGCTGCTCACCGGACGCTCACCGTTCGAGGCCGCCGGCGCGCAGGCCGCCGTGATGATGGCCCACCTGCACTCCCCGCCGCCACGGGTCAGTGAGGTCGCCCCCTGGCTGCCCCCGTCGCTGGATGCGGTGTTGGCCAAGGCGCTGGCCAAGGACCCCGCCCAGCGGTTCGGCAGCGCAGCCGAACTGGCCGGTGCCGCCGCGGCCGCACTGCAGCAGGCGGCGCCGAACGCACCCACCGCGGTGCAGCCCTGGCAGCAACCGCAGATGCAGCCGTTCACCGGGGCGATGAGCGCGCCGGCGCGACGCAACCGGACCGGGCTGATCGTCGCCGCGCTGGCCGCCGTGGTGCTGGTGGTCGTCGCCGGGATCACCGCGTTCCTGCTGGCCGGGGACAAGGACTCCCCGGCCGCGGCGACGCCGACCTCCCCGGGCGCCACCACGACCGCGTCGCCGACCAGCGCGCCCACCTCCACCAGTGCCTCCGAGTCGCCCACGCCGGGAGGAACCGAAGTGCCGGTGCCGGTCTCGGCGCTGAACAACCTGCTGCTCGACCCCGGCCAGATGAGCAGCACGCTGGGCAGCCCGCCGCTGAGCGTCGTCAACGACGAGACCCGGATGTGGGCGGACACGATCGTGGACAAGGACTGCGACAGCGTCGTCATCGTCAACGGCCAGTCCGACTACGCGGGCAGCGGCTACACCGCCATCCACTGGCAGGGCCTGAAGGACAACCCCGACGACTGGAGCTGGGACGTCGGCCAGACGGTGGTGTCCTTCCCCCGGGCCGATGACGCCGCCGACTACGTCGCGCGCACCACCGACGTGTGGAAGAAGTGCGCCAACCGCACCATCAACGTGCGGGCCAGCCAGGACAGCGGCGCGCCGGACGCGCTGTGGAACATCGGGCCGGTCTCCGACGGCGGCGGCATCCTGTCGACCACCCGCATCCCGCAATCCGGTGGGAACTGGATGTGCCAGGAGGCGCTGTCGGCGCGCAACAACATCGCCATCCGGGTATGGCTCTGCCACGGTGACGCCGACATGCTGCTGGTGCGCAAGCTCGTCGACGCGATCGGCGCGAAGGTGGACGCGCAGTCGTGATCGGGCGCGGCGGTTACTCGCAGGCGACGCCGTCACCGTCGCGATCCAACGCCGGCCGGTAGCCGGGCTGGCCCAACAGCAGCGGCGCCGCCCCGGCGGCGCGCGCAGCCGCACAGTTCGGGAAGAACACCGGCAGACCCGGTTCCGGCGGTGGCGCAACCAGCGGCGCGGGCACCGGTTCGGGGATCTCGGCGGGCGGCTCGGCGGGCGGGCAGTCCCCGCCCAGCACGCGCGCGATCGCGTCGCGCTCGGCGGCGGTCACCCACAGCCCGTAGGCGGCTTTGACCTGCACGATGCGCGACACGTAGGCGCACCGATAGGACGTGTTCGGCGGCAGCCAGGTGGCGGCGTCGCCGTCGCCCTTCTGTTCGTTGATCGGTCCGAACGTGGCCTGCAGGTTGGCCGGATCATTGGCGAAGTTGCGCCGGGTCGTCTCGTCCCACTGCTGCGCGCCCTTCTGCCAGGCGTCCGAGAGCGCCACGACGTGATCGATCTGCACCTCCCGCGATGTGGTGCGGCCCCGCTCGAACGCGATCTGCCTGCCGGTGTACGGGTCCTCGAGCACGCCGCTGAGCACCACGCAGCCGTTGGTGCCGGGCTTGAGCTCGACCGCGGTCAGGTCGCGACGCAGAATGTCGTTGCGGGTGTCGCAGCCGTTGTGCCCACCGGGCACCGTCACGTCGTCGCTCCAGGCCTGACCGAAAAGGCCACGGTCGTACCCGGTTTTAGGGGCGCGGCCCTTGACCGGAAGGGAATCGAGCAGGGTCAGCGTCGGAGCGATCGGATCGGCCTCGGTGGTGATCACCGGATCGGCGGGGGCGCCGACGGCGGGGGAGTCGCTCAGCGAACCGAGGGTCAGGATGCCGGCACACAGTGTTGCGACGGCCGCCAACGTCACGATCCCGCGCTTCACCAGGACACCTTCGCTCACCTCGGTTGACTCGGTGCCGTCACCATAGGGCAGGAGTCCGACACGGGCCGCGGGTCAGCGCGGGGAGACCTCCAGGTCCAGGCCGAGAACGTCGGCGATCGCGGCGACCAGTTCGAGTTTGACCGAGCCCGCACCGTATTCGACGGCCTGCACGCTGGAACGGGAAACCCCGGCCAACTCCGCCAGGGACTGCTGGGTCAACTGCAGGTCGATGCGCCGCGCCGCGATCCGCTCGGCGAGCCCGGCGATCACCGGAATGGAATCGTCACGGCAGGGACTGGTTCGCCGCGGTCCGGTCACCGCACCCCCTAGGTCGTCGAAGGTCTGAAGGCGCCGCAGGGCCTTGCCGGGGAAGTTCGGCACCCGCCCCGGGTCAATTTAAAGTACTACAATCCGCTAATAAGAGCGCCCGACGGTGGTGCCCCGAGATGGGTACGCTAGGGACAACGGCGCACGGCACTCGACGCAACGGGGCGACGATATGACCTCATTCGCAACTCGACCGGGCACCTCGCTGGAACCGGTACGACCGTACCCCGCGCGAACCGGCCCCAAGGGATCGTTCCTCTACAAGGCCGTCACCACGACCGACCCGAAGCTCATCGGGATCATGTACCTGGTCACCACCTTCACCTTCTTTTTGATCGGCGGCCTGATGGCGCTGCTGATGCGGGCCGAGTTGGCCGCGCCGGGGATGCAGTTCCTGTCCAACGAACAGTTCAACCAGCTGTTCACCATGCACGGCACGATCATGCTGCTGCTGTACGCCACCCCGATCGTGTTCGGTTTCGCGAACGTGGTGCTGCCCTTGCAGATCGGGGCGCCCGACGTGGCCTTCCCGCGGCTGAACGCGTTCTCCTACTGGCTGTACCTGTTCGGCGCGTTGATCACCGTCGCCGGCTTCGTCACCCCCGGCGGGGCGGCCGAGTTCGGCTGGACCGGCTACACCCCGCTGAGCGACGCCGTGCACTCGCCGGGCGCGGGCGCCGACCTGTGGATCACCGGACTGGTGGTGGCCGGCCTGGGCACCATCCTGGGCGGGGTCAACATGATCACCACCGTGGTGTGCATGCGCGCCCCGGGCATGACCATGTTCCGGCTGCCGATCTTCACCTGGAACATCCTGATCACGATGATCATGGTGCTGATCGTCTTCCCGCTGCTGACCGCCGCGCTGCTCGGCCTGGCCTACGACCGCCACCTCGCCGGCCACATCTACGACCCGGCCAACGGCGGGGTGATCCTCTGGCAGCACCTGTTCTGGTTCTTCGGTCACCCCGAGGTCTACATCGTGGCGCTGCCGTTCTTCGGCATCGTGACCGAGATCTTCCCGGTCTTCAGCCGCAAGCCGGTTTTCGGTTACACCGCAATGGTGTTCGCGACCATGTCGATCGCGGCGCTGTCCACCGCGGTGTGGGCGCACCACATGTTCGCCACCGGCGCGGTGCTGCTGCCGTTCTTCTCCCTGATGAGCTATTTGATCGCGGTGCCGACCGGGATCAAGTTCTTCAACTGGATCGGCACCATGTGGAAGGGGCAGTTGACCTTCGAGGCGCCCATGCTGTTCGCCCTGGGTTTTGCGATCACGTTCCTCGCGGGCGGTCTGTCCGGGGTGATGCTGGCCAGCCCGCCGCTGGACTTCCACGTCACCGACACCTACTTCCTGGTGGCGCACTTCCACTACGTGCTGTTCGGCACGATCGTGTTCGCCACGTTCGCCGGCATCTATTTCTGGTTCCCCAAGATGACCGGCCGGCTGCTCGACGAGCGGTTGGGCAAGGTGCACTTCTGGCTGACCTTCATCGGTTTCCACACCACGTTCCTGGTGCAGCACTGGCTGGGCAACGAGGGGATGCCGCGTCGCTACGCGGACTACCTGGACACCGACGGCTACCAGCCGCTGAACATCGTGTCCACGATCGGCGCGTTCACGCTGGCGCTCTCGATGCTGCCGTTCGTGTGGAACGTGTTCAAGAGCTGGCGTTACGGCGAGGTGGTCAACGTCGACGACCCGTGGGGATACGGATGTTCGCTGGAGTGGGCGACCAGTTGCCCGCCGCCGCGGCACAACTTCACCGAGCTGCCCCGGATCCGTTCGGAGCGACCGGCGTTCGAGTTGCACTATCCGCACATGGTGGAGCGGATGCGCGCCGAGGCCCACATCGGCCAGCGGCCACCCAGCCACGACGCGGGCGAACCCGACCGCACCTGAGTCAGATTCGGGCGGTGGCGACGACGGCGTCGAGTTCCGGATTGTTCTCGCCGGTGAGCCGCCGGTGCATCGCCCAGGCGAACCGGGCCGCCTCGGTCTTGGCCTTGTGGGAGACCGGGCCGGCGAACATCTCGTCGACGGTGGCCACCCACGTGGTCAGCCAGCGCGCGAAATGCCTGCCGGCCAACGGCGTCCGGTCATGGACGGTCAGGTGGACCGGCAGCGGGCTACCCCGGTACAGCCCGGCGTGGAACAGCACCGTCTCCCAGAAGTCCGTCATCACCGGGAGGTGCCCGTCGAGTCCGCTCACCTCGCGCACCTGGGTGAACGGTACCGAGAGCACGTCGTCGACGAGGACGCGTCCGTAGAAGGTGCGCAGCAGTTCCTCGAGGTCGGCGCGGCCGCCGATGTCGGCGTACTCCTGCGTGGGTGTGGCTGCCGCGTCAGTCATCGGCGAAAACCCGTGCGGTGCACAGTTCCGGGGTGACGAACGGCTCCAACTCGACTTGGGAGTCCGACCCGGCGCCGGTGGTCAGGCCCCGCAGCAGACCCAAATGGATCCCGCAACTCACCTCCGGGAAGGTCAGCGCCAGGTCTTTGACCGGACAACTGCGCAACTGGATCGTGCGCTCCCGCGCTTCGGTCGCCGCGAGGGTGGGGGCGAAGCCCATCTGCTCGAACACGGCGGCGGCGAAACCGGCTTGGGCGTCGAGGGCGTCGTCGTCCACGTCGGGTTCCAGGCCATCGGATTGGTCGGCCATGATCCGCGCCGCCCAGCGTCGGCCGGCCCGTTCGGCTCGTTGCCGCCGCTCCTCGATGGTGTCGCCCAACTCCATGGCCAGCACTTCGACGACGCTGCGGTAGTCCATCCGGCCCTGCACCGCCACGTAGCCGGTACGCGGCCGGCCCACGCCGGACCGGTTGATCCGGGTGCGGGCCACCAGGCCCTCGTTGCACAACGCGTCGAGATGGAACCGCACCGTGGTCACATGCAGTCCGGTCAGGCCGGCCAGCGTGGCGGCGTCCACCACGCCGCGTTGCTCACGCACCAACCCCAGCACCCGTTCGCGTTGTTTGGTGCGCGGCCACCGCGCCGAGCGGTCCGGCCGCGGGTCGGCGGAGTGTCGTCTGCGGTTACCGGAATCGCTCACCACGCGTGTTTACCTCCAGCCGCTATTAAACGGAGAACAGTCATCGATTTTAGCATCGCCCGAGTGGCGTCGACCGCGTGTCGATCCGTCCCCACCTTAGCGAAGATCGCCCGGTAACCTCGGCGCCGTGCTGCTGACCTCGCTGAATCCCGACGCGCCCGGCGCCGACATCGCCGACGCGATCCGCATCGACGGGGCGGTCCTCAGCCGCGGCGACCTGATCGGCGCGGCCACCGCGGTCGCCGAACGGCTCGCCGGTGTACGCCGGGCCGCGGTACTGGCCACGCCGACGGTGTCGACGGTGCTGGCCGTCGCCGGCTGCCTGATCGCCGGGGTCACCGCCGTGCCGGTGCCCGCCGACGTCGGCTCCGCCGAACGCGACCACATCCTGACCGACTCCGGCGCGCAGGCCTGGCTGGGGGAGGCGCCCGCGGAGTCCGGCGGACTGGCGCACATCCCGGTGCGCCGCCATGCGCGCTCCTATCACCGTCATCGCGAACCGGCGCCGGAGACCACCGCGCTGATCATCTACACCTCCGGCACCACCGGTGCGCCCAAAGGGGTGCCGCTGAGCCGGCGCGCCATCGCCGCGGACCTCGACGCGCTGGCCGCCGCCTGGCAGTGGGGCCCCGACGACGTGCTGGTGCACGGCCTGCCGCTGTTCCACGTCCACGGCCTGGTGCTCGGCCTGCTCGGTTCGCTGCGGGTGGGCAACCGGTTCGTGCACACCGGCAGGCCGACCCCGGCCGCCTACGCCGAAGCCGGCGGCACACTGTATTTCGGGGTGCCGACCGTGTGGTCGCGCATCGTCGCCGAACCCGCCGCTGCCGCCGCGCTCTCCTCGGCGCGGCTGCTGGTCAGCGGCAGCGCCCCGCTGCCGGTGCCGGTCTTCGACCGGCTCGCCGAGCTCAGCGGGCACCGCGCGATCGAACGCTACGGCAGCACCGAATCGCTGATCACGCTGTCCACCCGGGTCGACGGGGAGCGACGCCCGGGTTGGGTCGGGCTGCCCCTGGACGGAGTGCAGACCCGGCTGGTCGACGAGGACGACCGGCCGGTCGCCCACGACGGCGAGACGATCGGCCGGCTGCAGGTGCGCGGCCCGATGGTCTTCGACGGCTACCTCAACCGCCCGGAGGCCACCGCGGAGGCGTTCGACACCAACGGTTGGTATCGCACCGGCGACGTCGCGGTCATCGACGGCGACGGGATGCACCGCATCGTGGGCCGCGAATCGGTGGACCTGATCAAAACCGGCGGATTCCGGGTCGGTGCCGGTGAGGTCGAGACCGCCCTGCTCGGCCACCCCGGGGTACGCGAGGTCGCCGTCGTCGGGCTGCCCGACGAGGACCTCGGCCAGCGGATCGTGGCGTTCGTCGTCGGCTCGGCGGAACTGGACCCCGCCCGACTGAGTGACTTCGTGGCCGGCGAACTGTCGGCCCACAAACGTCCCCGCGACGTGCGGATCGTGACCGAGTTGCCCCGCAACGCGATGGGCAAGGTGCTCAAGAAAGAGTTGCTCGCCCGGGAGTGATCCGCGCTATGCCCACCGGCGGATCCGCGCGCCGGTTAGTCTGACAGTCCGGCATGCCCGGACCGGCTGCTGTAAGCAGAACAGCGCCAACCCAGCTACAGCAGAACAAGAAGGGATACCGCAGCATGAATCGACTCAGCGCCGCCGTCCTCGGGGCCTTCGTCTCGGCGATGTTCGTCTTGACCGGATGTTCGGCGGGCATCGTCAACAAGGGTGGCGACACGACCTGCAAGGAATACCAGGACCTCGACAACGACAAGCAGCGGTCGGCCGTGGAGAAGATGGTCAACGACCGCAAGGGTGAAGAGGGCGCCAACCTGGAGGTCTCCGTCGTCCAGGCCGCCGTCGAGGCCTACTGCAAGACCGTCGGTACCAGCAGCAGCAAGATCAGCGAAGCCGACCTGTCCTGATCGTCGCTGACGTGGGTGGCGTCGCCGGGTGAGCCCGCGGCGTCACCCACGTTCAGTTGGCGTGCAGGTCCTCGTTGAGCGCGATTCCGTGCCCGTCGCGCGAGACCGCCTCGACCGCACCGGAAACCGAGTTGCGCCGGAACAGCAGGTTGTTCGATCCGGACAGCTCGCGCGCCTTGACCGTCGCGCCGTCGGGCAGCACCACCTTGGTGCCCGCGGTGACGTACAGGCCCGCCTCCACGACGCAGTCGTCGCCGAGCGAGATACCCAGCCCGGCGTTGGCGCCGAGCAGACAGCGCTGACCGACCGAGATCACCTGGGTGCCGCCGCCGGAGAGCGTGCCCATGATCGACGCGCCGCCACCGACGTCGGAGCCGTCGCCGACCACCACGCCCGCGGAGATGCGGCCCTCCACCATTGATGCGCCCAGCGTGCCGGCGTTGAAGTTGACGAACCCCTCATGCATGACCGTGGTGCCCGCGGCCAGGTGAGCGCCGAGGCGGACCCGATCGGCGTCGGCCACCCGCACACCGGCCGGAACCACGTAGTCGACCATCCGCGGGAACTTGTCCACCCCGTACACGGTGACCGGTCCGCGGCCGCGCAACCGGGCCCGCACGGTCTCGAAACCCTCGACGGCGCACGGGCCGTGGTTGGTCCACACCACGTTGGTCAGCACACCGAACAGCCCGTCGGCGTTGAGCCCGTGCGGGGCCACCAACCGGTGCGACAGCAGATGCAGACGCAGGTAGGCGTCGTGGGCGTCGGTCGCCTTGTCGGTCAGCGCGCCGATCACCGTGCGCACCGCGATCGTCTCGGTGCCGCGGTCCGCGTCACGACCGGTCAACCCGGTCAGCTCCGCCGGGATGTCGGCTCCGGCCAGCCGGGTGGTGCCCGCCGGGTCCGACCCGCCGAGTTGCGGCGCGGGAAACCAGGTGTCGAGGACCGACCCGTCGTCGGCCACCGTCGCCAAACCGATACCCCAAGCTCCAGTCACGCCGGTCAGGCTACTGTCTGCCGCCTCACGCGACGAACCAGACCCTCGCCCGGGCTGCTCGGCGGCGCCGAACCGGGACACAATGGGGGCATGGTTGTGCTTCCGTCGGTGCGGGTGGCGGCGGTCCAGGCGGCCCCGGTGTTCCTGGACGTCCCCGCCACCCTCGACAAGATCGACGGGCTGGTGGGTGAGGCCACCGCCGGCGGGGCGGAACTGGTGGTGTTCGGGGAGAGCTTCCTGGCCGGGTTCCCGATCTGGAACGGGGTGTTGGCGCCGATCGACCAGTACGACTTCCACGAGCGCCTGGTCGGTAGCGCGATCACGGTGCCCGGACCCGAGTGCGAGCGACTCGGCGCCATCGCCCGGGCCCACTCGGTGGTGCTGTCGGTCGGCGTCAACGAACGCAATCCGGCGAGCCTGGGCCAGGTGTGGAACGCCAACCTGGTCTTCGACCGCACCGGCCGGCTGGTCAACCACCGCCGCAAACTGGTCGCCACCTGGTACGAACGCCTCACCTGGTCTCCCGGTGACGCCCACGACCTGCGGCCGGTCGAGCTCGGTGGCTGGCAGCTCGGCGCGCTCATCTGCGGTGAGAACACCAACACCCTGGCCCGTTTCGCGCTTTTGGCCCAGGGCGAGCGGCTGCACCTGGCCACCTACCCACCGGCGTGGCCGTTCGACGGCCGCACCGAAACCTACGAGTACGACCTGCCGGCGAACATCCGGCTGCGCGCCGCAGCCCACGCCTTCGAGGGCAAGGTCTTCGTCGTTGTCGCCGCGACAACCCTCGACGACACCGCACTGCGGCAGGTGGCCCGCGACGATCCCCGGATCGAACAGGCGCTGCGGGCCACGGCGCCGGCGTCGATGATCCTGGGCCCGGACGGGCGCCTGGTGGCGGGTCCGCTCACCGAGGACGGCATCCTGCACGCCGAACTCGACCTGCAACGCGAGGTCGTGGCCAAACAGGCCCACGACATCGTCGGCACCTACAACCGGTCGGACATCTTCCGGCTCTCGGTGGACATGCGCCGCCGGTCCATCCTCGACCCGCACGACCGGGTGGACGACGACCCGGGCGACGGCGCGGTGTTCACCGCGCGCGCCGACCCCGATCGCCGGGCCTGAAGATCAGCCGGCCGCGGCGCGCAGCCGGTCACGCCACCGGACGAACCCCTCCGCCAGCCGGGGCGCGCCCAGCGACTCCAGGCGTCCGATGTGGTCGCTCAGATAGTCGTCGTAGAGGGTGACGAAGCCGCGGCGCAGCAACTCCGTGGCGGCCGCGTCGTCGGGCGGGTCGGTCCGCCACCGAAACGCCGCGGCCACCAATTCGGCGGCCGGACCGCGGTGTTGGGCCGAATAGCGTTCGACGGCCGCGTGGTTGGTGCCCTCCAGGCCGGTGTCGGCGGTGAACAGGAACCGTACCGGGAACAGCACCACCTTGGTCATCGCCCGCACCCCGCCGGCGACCAGCAGCGCCGGGTCGGCGGCGCCGGCCACGACCTGATCGGTCAGCAGGTCCAGCGCGAACCGCGCACCGGCCACCGTCAGGTCGGCCCGGCTCGGCGGAGTAAGCCCGTCCCGGACCTCGTCGCCGTAGAGCAGCCGGCCGTGCTCGAACAGGCAGAGCCGGTCGAGTGGGGGGAACCGCCCGGCGCCGCTGCCCGCCCGCAGCGAGTCCGGTGATCCCCAGAACACCGAGACCCGGGCGTGCAGGTCGGAGCCGAGCGCGCGGACCCGCTCGGCGAGTTGCTCCACCGACGCCGCGTCCGAGGAGGTGAGCGGATCGGTGAGGATCAGCGCGGTGTCGACGTCGCTGACCAGCGGGCTGAACCCGCCGTGCGCCAGGCTGCCCATGGCGTACACCGCCAGGAGTCGCTCGTCGCCGAACGTCTCGCGCGCGCCGGCCACCACGTCGGCCAGCACGGCCTCGCCGTCGTCCGCCGCCATCGGCATGTCCTTCCGTCCCGGTCCGGGCCGGCCACCCGCCGCTCACCCGCGCCGGTGCCGGCCCCACCCACTAGGCTGCCAGTCGTGCTGGACTTAGGCGGTGATCCGGTCTCATTGACCGCTGCGCTCGTCGACATTCCCAGCGAATCGCGCCATGAGGCCCGCATCGCCGAGGAGGTCGAAACCGCGCTGCGCACCCAGACCCGCGGCTTCGAGATCATCCGCAACGGCAACGCGGTGCTCGCGCGCACCGACTTGGGACGCCCCAGCCGGGTGATGCTCGCCGGGCATCTCGACACGGTCCCGGCGGCGGACAACCTGCCCAGCCGGCGGGTCGGCGACCAGCTGTACGGCTGCGGCACCGCGGACATGAAATCCGGGGTGGCGGTCTTCCTGCATCTGGCGGCCACGTTGAGTGCACCGGCCCACGACCTGACGCTCGTGTTCTATGACTGCGAGGAGATCGAGGCCTCGGCCAACGGGTTGGGCCGCATCGAACGTGAACTGCCGGAATGGCTCGACGCCGACCTGGCCGTGCTCGGCGAACCGACCGCCGGCTACATCGAGGCGGGCTGCCAAGGAACCTTGCGGGTGGTGATCAGTGCGGCCGGCACCCGAGCGCATTCCGCTCGATCGTGGCTGGGGGACAACGCGATCCACCGGCTCAGTGCGGTGTTGGACCGGCTGGCCGACTACCGCGCCCGCAGTGTCGACATCGACGGCTGCCGCTACCGGGAGGGGCTGTCCGCGGTGCGCATCGACGGCGGGGTGGCAGGCAACGTGATCCCCGACGCGGCCTCGGTGACCGTGAATTACCGGTTCGCGCCGGACCGTTCGCCGGCCGAAGCGCTCAACCACGTCCACGGCGTCTTCGCCGGGCTCGACGTCACCATCGAGCAGACCGACGCGGCGCCCGGAGCCTTGCCGGGACTGCACCGGCCGGCGGCGCGCGCATTGGTGGAGGCCGCCGGACAGGTGCGCGCGAAGTACGGCTGGACCGACGTGTCGCGGTTCGCCGCCCGCGGTGTCCCGGCGGTCAACTACGGGCCCGGGGACCCGAACCTGGCCCACACCCGCGACGAACACGTACCCGTCGCGCAGATCACCGCCGCGGCCGAACTACTGAGCCGCTATTTGAGCGGCTGAGCCGCCAGCGCCCGGGCCTCACCCAGCGCCTGCTCGCCCAGCACGCAGGGCACCCGCTGCCCCAGGAGCGCCAACGGTTCGGCCGCGAGCCGATCGCCCAGCCGCACCGCCTCCCGCCACACCCGCAGGGCCACCGCCTGCTGCCCGGCCCGCTCGGCCATCCGGGCGGCGTCGCGGACCGCCAGCACCGCGCTATGGCGGTCGTTCATCGCCGCCCGCTGCCAGCCTCGCGCGACACCCAGCTCCGGGGCGAACAGCGCCGACTTGGTGCCGTGACGGGATTCGGCGCGGCTCAACGCTTTCGACGCGGCGGCCACCTCGCCGCCGCGGGCCAGCGCGGTGGCCAGCAACATCAGCGACAGCGGCCCCCAGGAGTATCCGGTGCGTTCCAGCGCGGCAGCAGCCGGAGCGAGCAGCGCCGCGGCGCGGTCGGCGTGATCGCCGGCCAGCAACACCTCGGCGATGAGAACCTCGCCGATCGCGCGGCCCGGCTGTTGCAGTTCGGCGAAATCGGTGAACTGCTGAGCCAGGCCGAGCGCGTCGTCCAGCCGGTCGGCCAGCACCAGCGTGGTGATCTCGGCGAGCCCGACGGTGAACCGCAGCAGCCCGGGGTGCTCGGCGCCCAGCGCCCGCTGTGCCAGCGGGCCGACCTGCTCGACACGGCCCTGCCGCGCGGCGCACAGCGCGGCCGCACTGCCTGCCCAGGCCACCGCGGTGTCGCCGGCCGCCGGGGTGTTGAGCACCCGTTCGGAGATCTCCACCGCACGCTGCAGGTTGCCTGCGTTCATCGCGAAGGTGGCGGCCAGCGCGTCCAGGGTGGTCTGTGCCGACGGCCCGACCACCCGGGCCCGGGTGCTCTGCAGGAACGCGGTGGCCCGCTCCGGCTCACCGAGACCGAAGAACTGGTTGGCGGCCCGCGGCAGCGCCCACGCCAACAACTCGTCCTCGGTGAGGCCGGCCGGGTCGACAGCGGCGAGCACCGCGTCGGCCTGCCGGCCACGGCCCCGGTAGCCCAGCGCGGTGGCCAGCACCAACCGTGCCGGCAACCCCGCGCCCCGTTCCAGCGCCGACTCGGCGAGCCGCTCGGCCAGCCGCAACGCACCCAACCGCAGGGCCTCCTCGGCGGCCGCGACGACCTCGTCCACCGGCTGCGGTGCGGTACTGCCGGCAGCCAGCACCGCGCGGCGCAACCGGTCGCTGACCTCCTCGGCGGGGCGGGTCTGCCACTGCCGGACCACGTCGGTGCGGCGGGCCCGGGCGCCGTCGACACCCAGCGCGGCCAACGCCCGTTCGGTGAACAACGGATGGGCGCTGTAGACCACCGGGTCGACGTCCCGGCCCCCGCGCACCCGGGTTTCGGCGGCCCCGAACCGTTCGGCGAGCGGCACCGCGTCGGCGCCGGCCAGCCCGTCCAGGTCCGGGCGGGACAGCGGTTCGGCCACCGCCAGGTAGTCGACCACCGCGCGGGCCTGCGGCGGCAGCCCGGCGAGGAATTCGTCGACCTCGGTGGCGGTGGTGCCCACCGGCGGCGTGAGGTCGATGCGCTCCAGCAGCGCGTCGGTCCACAACGCGGTGATCACCGCGGGTGCCGCGTCGGCGCGGGCGCTGACCACCATCCGCGCCGCCCCGGCCAGGGCGAGTTGGTAGACCAGTGTCGCCGAGAGAACGTCCAGTTCGTGGGCGTCGTCGACCACCAGCAGCAGGTCGGACTCCGCGCCGGCCCCGATCAGTGAGGCGCGGGCGGCGCGCAGCAGCGCGGCCGGTTTGCCGATCTCGGCGATCTCGATGAGGTGACCGAACGCCCCGAACGGGACGTCCCGCTCGGTGGGGGTGCCGGTCACCCAGCGCACCACGGTCCCCGGGGCGGCGTCGGCACGGCGTTCGGCGGCGAGCCGGGCGAGGGTGGACTTGCCGACCCCGTCGGGCCCGAGGACCACAGCCCCGCGGGCGGCGCCGGACAGCGCGGCATCGAGTCGCTCCTGGGCGGCCGCGTGGCGGGGAACGTTCCACCGGATCGGCATCGGGGCGGAGTTTACGGTGCCCGACACCACCCGGCTAGCCTTTCCGGTGTGCGATGGCCGACGGAGTGGGTGGTGTGCGTGTACTGCGCGTCCGGGCCGACCCATCCGGAGCTGCTGTCGCTGGCCGGGCGGGTCGGGATGGCGATAGCCGAACGGGGCTGGACGCTGGTGTGGGGCGGCGGCAACGTCTCGGCGATGGGCGCGCTGGCCACCGGGGCCCGGGTACGCGGCGGCCGCACGGTCGGGGTGATCCCCGCCGCCCTGGTCGGCCGGGAGCTGGCCGACGTCGACGCCGACGAGCTGATCGTCACCGAGACGATGCGGCAGCGCAAACAGATCATGGAAGACCACGCCGACGTGTTCCTCACGCTGCCCGGCGGTATCGGCACCCTCGAGGAGATGTTCGAGGCGTGGACGGCCGGGCACCTGGGCATGCACGACAAGCCGGTGGTGGTGCTCGACCCCGACGGCCACTACGACGGGTTGTGGCGGTGGCTGGACGGGCTGGTCGACACCGGCTACGTGCCGGCGGGGGCGATGGAGCGGCTGCAGGTCGTCGGCGATCTCGAGGCGGCGCTGATAGCGTGCGCGCCGGGCTGACCTCGGGATTAGGCTGGCGGCAGACGGCCGGCCGGCCCGCGCGGACCGGAGACCAGACGAGTGCGACAGATGGTGAGGGATAACGTGTCCGACCACGGCTCAGCGGCGCTCACCTCGGTGGGCCTACGTGACATCGCCGCCCGCATGCCCGGGCTGCTGCCCGACCTGCCGGTGATTCTGCGCGGCGCGGTGACCGGGCTGCGCGCCCGGCCCGACACCAGAACCTCGATCGGCCGGGTGTTCCAGGACCGCGCGGCCCGCTACTGCGACCGGGTGTTCCTGCGCTTCGCCGGCACCGAGATCACCTACGCGCAGGCCAACGCCACCGTCAACCGCTACGCGGCCGTGCTCGCGGCGCGCGGCGCCGGTCGCGGCGACGTCGTCGGCATCATGCTGCGCAACTCGCCCAACGCGGTGCTGATGATGCTCGCCGCGGTCAAGTGCGGCGCGACGGCCGGCATGGTCAACTACAACCAGCAGGGTGAGGTCCTCGCCCACAGCCTCAAGCTCATCGACGCCAAGGTGCTGGTCACCGAAGCCGACCTGGTCGCCGCCGTCGAGGACAGTGGGGCGCCGACCTCCGGGCTGGTGTCGGTGGAGGAACTGGAGCGCCTGGCCGCCGACCAGCCCACCCTCAACCCGGCCAGCGTGGACGAGGTGCGCGCCAAGGATGCCGCCTTCTACATCTTCACCTCCGGCACCACCGGCTTCCCGAAGGCCAGCATCATGACCCACCGTCGCTGGCTGCGGGCGCTGACCGCCTTCGGCGGGCTGGGGCTGCGGCTGCACACCGACGACACCCTCTACTGCGCATTGCCGCTGTACCACAACAACGCGCTGACGGTCGCGCTGTCGTCGGTGCTCAACTCGGGGTCGACGCTGGCGTTGGACTCCTCGTTCTCCGCGTCGCGGTTCTGGGAGCGGGTGATCGACGCCGACGCGACCGCCTTCGTCTACATCGGCGAGATCTGCCGCTACCTGCTCAACCAGCCGCCCAAACCCACCGACCGAGCCCACCGGGTGCGGGTGATCTGCGGCAACGGCCTGCGCCCGGAGATCTGGGACGAGTTCGCCGAGCGGTTCGGCATCGAGCGGATCTGCGAGTTCTACGGCGCCAGCGAAGGCAACGCCGCGTTCATCAACATGTTCAACATGCCGCGCACCGCGGGGATGGCGCCGATGCCGCTGGCCTACGTCGAGTACGACCCGGAGACCGGCGATCCGGCCCGCGGCCCCGACGGCCGGGTGCGCCGGGTCCCCACCGGCGAGCCGGGCCTGCTGATCAGCCCGGTCAACAAGCTCTCCCCGTTCGACGGCTACACCGATCCGTCGGCCACCGAGAAGAAACTGATCCGCGACGCCTTCAAGGAGGGTGACTGCTGGTTCAACACCGGTGACCTGATGGTCTCCCAGGGGCTGGGCCACGGCGCGTTCGTCGACCGGCTCGGCGACACCTTCCGCTGGAAGGGGGAGAACGTCGCCACCACCGAGGTGGAGGCGGCGGTCAGCGCCTGCGACGCGGTCGAGGAATGCGCGGTCTTCGGTGTCGAGGTGCCCCGCACCGGCGGGCGGGCCGGGATGGCCGCGCTGACCCTGCGCGAGGGGGCCGAGTTCGACGGCCGCGAACTGGCCGAGGTCGTCGGCTCGCGGCTGCCGGGCTACGCGGTGCCGCTGTTCGTGCGGGTGGTGGATTCGATGGTGCACACCAGCACCTACAAGAGCCGCAAAGTCGAACTGCGCGACCAGGCCTACGGCGCCGAGGTGACCGATCCGCTGTACGTGCTGGCCGGGCCGCAGGAGGGTTACGTGCCGTTCTACCCGGAATACCCCGACGAAGTCGCGGCGGGGAAACGGCCCCAGGCGTGACCGGTTCATGACCGGTTCGCCCCGCCGACACCGACCGGGCGGCGTCGACCAGGCACTATAGAAACGTGCACGCAACCCTGTGCGGCCGTCCGGTCGCCGGCGATCGCCCGCTGATCATGGCGATCGTCAACCGCACCCCCGACTCGTTCTACGACCGGGGCGCCACCTTCGACGACCGCGCCGCCCAGGACGCGGTGCACCGCGTCATCGCCGAGGGCGCCGACGCCGTCGACGTCGGCGGGGTCAAGGCCGGCCCGGGCGAGCACGTCGACGCCGCCACCGAGATCGCGCGGGTGGTGCCGTTCATCGAATGGGTCCGGGGCCGCTACCCCGACCAGCTGATCAGCGTCGACACCTGGCGTTCGGAGGTGGCCAAGCAGGCCTGCGCGGCCGGAGCCGACCTGATCAACGACACCTGGGCGGGAGCGGACCCGCACCTGGCGGCGGTGGCCGCCGAGTTCGGTGCCGGGCTGGTCTGCTCGCACACCGGCGGCGCGGCACCGCGGACCAGGCCGTTCCGGGTGCACTACGGCACCACCACCCGCGGCGTGGTCGACGCGGTGATCGGTGAGGTCACCGCCGCCGCCGAACGTGCCGTGGCCGCCGGGGTGGCCCGCGACCGGGTACTGGTCGACCCGACCCACGACTTCGGCAAGAACACCTTCCACGGACTGGCTTTGTTGCGTCATCTGGAAGACCTTGTTAGAACCGGGTGGCCCGTACTGATGGCGCTGAGCAACAAAGACTTCATCGGTGAGACGCTGGGTGTGGGCTTGACGGAGCGGCTGGAGGGAACGTTGGCGGCGACGGCGCTGGCGGCCTCCGCCGGGGCCCGGATGTTCCGGGTGCACGAGGTCGGGCCCACCCGCCGGGTGTTGGAGATGGTGGCATCCATCCGCGGTGAGCGTGCCCCGGCGCGCACGGTGAGGGGACTGGCATGACGACATCGGATCTGGCCGCCACGGACGGCGCGATCGCGACCCGGCCCGGCGACACCTGGCTGGGTGGCCGCACCTGGAGCAGGCCGGCGTGGACGGTGGCGGAGCTGGTGGCGGCCAAAGCGGGCCGTACCGTCTCGGTGGTGCTTCCCGCCCTCAACGAGCAGGACACCATCGAGTCCGTCATCGACAGCATCGCCCCGGTGGTCGGTGGCCTGGTCGACGAACTGATCGTGCTCGATTCCGGCTCCACCGACGACACCGAGATCCGCGCGATCGCCGCCGGCGCCCGGGTGGTCACCCGCGAGCAGGCGCTGCCGGAGGTGGCGCCGCTGCCGGGCAAGGGCGAGGCGCTGTGGCGCTCGCTGGCCGCCACCAGCGGCGACATCGTCGTGTTCGTCGACTCCGACCTGATCGACCCCGACCCGATGTTCGTGCCGCGACTGGTCGCGCCGCTGCTCACCGAGGACGGCGTGCACCTGGTGAAGAGCTTCTACCGGCGGCCGCTGAAGGTCGGCGGCAGCGAGGACGCCAACGGTGGCGGCCGGGTGACCGAGCTGGTGGCGCGACCGCTGCTGGCGGCGCTGCGCCCCGAGCTGAGCTGCGTGCTGCAACCACTGGGCGGCGAGTACGCCGGCAGCCGCGAGTTGCTGACCTCGGTGCCGTTCGCACCGGGCTACGGCGTGGAGATCGGGCTGCTGGTCGACACCTACGACCGGCTCGGGCTGGATGCGATCGCCCAGGTCAACCTCGGGGTCCGGGCGCACCGCAACCGGTCGCTGGCCGAACTGGGCGCGATGAGCAGGCAGGTCATCGCGACCCTGCTGTCGCGCTGCGGCATCGGCGACTCCGGGGTGGAGCTGACCCAGTTCCTCGCCGACCGGGACGGCTACCTGGCCCGCCCGGTGCCGGTCTCGCTGGAGGACCGGCCGCCGATGAACACCCTGCGACCGCGCTGACCGCCGACGAGAGAGGGGAGGATCGGTTCCGTGACGCTGGTGCTGCTGTATCTGCTGGTTCTGGTGCTGATCGCGGCCGTCCTGTTCGGGCTGGCCAGCATGCTGTTCGGCCGCAGTGAGACGCTGCCGCCGCTGCCCAGAGGGACCACCGCCACGGTGCTGCCGGCCTCCGGGATCACCGGCGGTGACGTGGACGCGGTCGCGTTCACCCAGGTGCTGCGCGGCTACAAGACCAGCGAGGTGGACTGGGTGCTCGACCGGCTGGGACGCGAACTCGATGAGCTCCGCGCCCAGCTGGCGGCCACCGAGCCCGACTCGCAGGAGCGGCCCCGGCACCGCCGCCCCGAGCCGGCCGGCGAGCCGGGCGACGCGTGACCGAACCGGCCGGCGACGGCCGGGTGCGCTGCGGCTGGGCCGACAGCGGCCGCGGCAGCGACGCCGCCCTCTACCGCGACTACCACGACCGGGAGTGGGGCCGGCCGGTGCGCGACGGCACCGCGCTGTTCGAACGGCTCAGCCTGGAGGCGTTCCAGAGCGGACTGTCCTGGCTGACGATTCTGCGCAAGCGGGAGAACTTCCGCCGGGCGTTCAGCGGGTTCGAGGCCGCCACCGTCGCCGCCTTCACCGATGCCGACGTGGCGCGGCTGCTGGCCGATCCGGGCATCGTGCGCAACCGCGCCAAGATCGAGGCGACGATCGCCAACGCCCGCGCCGCGGTCGCGCTCGGGTCGCCGCAGGAGCTGGCCGAGTTGCTGTGGTCGTTCGCGCCGCCGCCGCGCCCGCGACCGGTCGACCTGGCCGCCGTCCCGGCGACCACCACCGAGTCGACGGCGATGGCCGCGGAGCTCAAACGGCGCGGGTTCCGGTTCGTTGGGCCGACCACCGCGTATGCGCTGATGCAGGCGACCGGGATGGTCGACGACCACATCGCCGACTGCTGGGTCGGTCCGGGACAGCCCTGACAGCGGTTAAAAGTGGGTCTTGCGCATGCCGCTGACGGCGATAGGGAACAATGGAGGGCGAATTGTCGGTGATGCGCCCGGTGCGCGGCCGCGGGAGGATTCCCGAAGCCCGCGCCGGTGACGTGAGACCGGATTGGATCTGGAGGGAGCACTCGATGGCGGCCATGAAGCCCCGGACCGGAGACGGCCCGTTGGAAGCGACCAAGGAGGGGCGCGGCATCGTGATGCGGGTACCGCTGGAGGGCGGTGGCCGGCTCGTGGTCGAGTTGACCCCCGACGAGGCGGCTGCCCTCGGTGAGGAACTGAAGAACGTCACCAGCTGACGCGATCCGGTGCGCTACCCACAGAGCGCGCGATACACCTCGAATGTCTCGGCGGCGCTGCGCGCCCAGGAGAACCGCTCGATGCAGCGCTGACGGCCCGCCTCCCCGTACCGACGGGATCGCTCGGGATCGGCGAGCAGCGCGCTGACCGCTTCGGCCAACCGCGTCGCATAGTCCTCGGCGCCGTCGGCGTCATCGGGGTCGTAGGCGACCAGGGTTCCGGTGACCCCGTCGTCGACCACCTCGGGGATGCCACCGACGTCGGAGGCCACCACCGCGGTTTCGCAGGCCATCGCCTCCAGGTTCACGATCCCCAGCGGCTCATAGACCGACGGGCAGACGAACACGGTTGCGGCCGACAGGATCTCCCGGATGCTTTGGGTGGGCAGCATGTCGGGGACCCAGAACACCGCTCCGCGTTCGGCGGAGAGTTCGTCGACGGCCATCGACACCTCGGCCGCGATCTGCGGGGTGTCGGGTGCGCCGGCGACCAGCACCAGTTGCGTGTCGGCGGGAAACCGGTGCGCCGCGGCCAACAGGTGAACGACGCCTTTCTGGCGGGTGATCCGCCCGACGAACGCGACGATCGGCCGGTTCGGGTCGACGCCGAGTTCGGCCAGCACCGAGGGCCCCGACGGGTCGGTGTCGCGGAACCAGGTTTGGGTGTCGATCCCGTTGTGCACCACGTGGACCCGGTCGGGATCGAGGTCGGGGTAGACCCGCAGTACGTCGTCGCGCATGCTCGCGCTGACCGCGATGACGGCGTCGGCGCCGTGCACCGCGGTGTGCTCCACCCACGACGACACCCGGTATCCGCCGCCGAGTTGCTCGGCTTTCCAGGGCCGCAACGGTTCCAGCGAATGCGCGGTCAGCACATGGGGGATGTCGTAGAGCCGGGCCGCCAGGTGCCCGGCCAGACCGGTGTACCAGGTGTGGGAGTGGGCCAGCGACGCCGGCGCCGCGGCGTGGGCCATCGTCAGATCGGTGGACAGCGTCGCCAGGGCCGGATTCGCGTCGGCCAGCGCCGGGTCGGGTTGGTGGGCGACGGCGCCCGGTCGGGCGGCTCCCATGCAATGCACATCGACGTCGCAGAGATGACGCAGCTGGGCCACCAGTTCGGTGACGTGGACGCCGGCGCCGCCGTAGACCTCGGGCGGGTACTCACGGGTCATCATCGCCACACGCATACCCGAACGGTAGTGGTCGCGAGGCGGCGGTGGGTCCGCGCGGTCACCGAACCGGCGGTCGTGGCGGCTCGCCGACCGCCGGGCCTCTGGCAGGGCCGCCGGAGGGCCGATAGGTTGAGAACATGAGGGAAGCGCCACACGTGCTGGGCATCGTTCTGGCCGGCGGGGAGGGGAAGCGGCTCTATCCGCTCACGGCGGACCGGGCCAAGCCGGCGGTCCCGTTCGGTGGCGCCTACCGCCTGATCGACTTCGTGCTGTCGAATCTGGTCAACGCGCGCATGCTGCGGATCTGCGTGCTGACCCAGTACAAGTCGCATTCCCTGGACCGGCACATCTCGCAGAACTGGCGGCTCAGCGGCCTGGCGGGGGAGTACATCACCCCGGTGCCCGCCCAGCAGCGGCTGGGGCCGCGGTGGTACACCGGTTCGGCGGACGCGATCTATCAGTCGCTCAACCTCATCTTCGACGAGGACCCCGACTACATCGTGGTCTTCGGCGCCGACCACGTCTACCGGATGGATCCGCAGCAGATGGTGCAGTTCCACATCGACACCGGGGCGGGCGCGACGGTGGCCGGGATCCGGGTGCCGCGCGCGGAGGCGTCGGCGTTCGGCTGCATCGACGCCGACGAGTCCGGACGCATCCGCAGCTTCATCGAGAAGCCCTCGGACCCGCCGGGGGCGCCCGACGACCCCGAGGTCAGCTTCGTCTCGATGGGCAACTACGTGTTCACCACCAAGGTGCTCGTCGACGCGATCAGCGCCGACGCCGAGGACGACCATTCCGACCACGACATGGGCGGCGACATCGTCCCGCGCCTGGTGTCCGACGGGGTGGCCTCGGTCTACGACTTCTCGGATAACGAGGTGCCGGGCGCCACCGACCGCGACCGCGGCTACTGGCGCGACGTGGGAACCCTCGACGCGTTCTACGACGCGCACATGGACCTGGTTTCCGAGCAGCCGATCTTCAACCTCTACAACACCCGCTGGCCGATCCGCGGGGCGACCGAGAACCTCGCTCCGGCCAAGTTCGTCAACGGCGGTTCGGCGCAGGAGTCGGTGGTCGGAGCCGGCAGCATCATCACCGCGGCGTCGGTGCGCAACTCGGTGCTGTCGTCCAACGTCGTCATCGGTGACGGCGCGATCGTCGAGGGCGCGGTGATCATGCCCGGGGCGCGGGTCGGCCGCGGCGCGGTGGTGCGGCACACGATCCTGGACAAGAACGTCGTGGTCGGTCCGGGCGAGATGGTCGGGGTGGATCTGGAGAAGGACCGGGAGCGGTTCGCGATCAGCGCGGGTGGCGTCGTCGCGGTCGGCAAGGGCGTCTGGATCTGACGACTCGGCGCCAGCCGCTCTCATTCATTCATACGTGCGCATGTATGGTGGAGGGGGTCCGGCGCGCGTAGCATCGACGGTGCCGCCAGCGATGACGACGAGTCCGGTATGGGTTTTCCGAACCGGTGTGGGAGGGGTCGTGGAGGTCGCCCTGGGAGTGTCGGTGACACCGACGGCGATCCATCTCGCTCTGATCGAAGGCAACCACGCCGACGGCGTGACCGTCGATGAGGACATGATCGCGGTCGGTAGCGGCGGCACCGCCGCCGAGCACGCCATCGCCGCCATCGAACAGGCGCGCGGCGCGGCCGAAGCCGGCGGTTACCGGGTCGCCTCGATCGGGGTGACCTGCGCGGAACAGGCCGACGCGATCGTCGTCGGCGACGCGCTCAGCGAACACCGGATCGGCAACGTGATGTTGGTGTCGGGGTTCCTGGCGGCGGCCGCGCTGACCCAGACCGTCGGCCGCGCGCTCGGCTACCCGTGCACCGCGCTGACCTACTTCGAGCCGGGCAGCATGACCCTCGCGGTCGTCGACTCGGGCACCGGGGCGATCGGTGCGGTCCACCGCCGGGAACTGCCCGACGATTCGTCCGGGGTGCTGGCCGAGGCGATGACCGAACTGGCCCTGCTGGAGACCCGCCCCGGTGGGGTGCACCTGGTCGGTGCCGGCGCCGACATCCGGGCGATCAAGACCCGGCTCGAGGCGTTGACACCGCTTCCGGTGACGGTGCCCGAGGAGCCGGCGATGGCGCTGGCCCAGGGCGCCGCGGTGGCCGCGGCGCACGCCCCGCTGTTCACCATGTCCACCCAGGCACTGGCCTATTCCCGCGACCCGGGGACCGGCGCGGTCGACCCGGACGGACTGGCGCTGCGGCTGGCCGACAGCGCCGAGACCGGCGACACCGCCCTGGCCTACAGCGCAACCCCGGCCGACGAACCGGCCGAGCGCGCGGGGAGACACCGGGCCCGCACCCCGATGCTGGTCGGCAGCGCCCTGGCCGCGGTCGGCGTCATCGCCTCGGTGGCGCTGGTGGTCACGTTGGTGCTGCAGATCCAGCCGGTCGCCCGGCTGTTGCCCAACGTCGGCAGCTCAGAGGAGGCGCCGCAACGCCCGGCCGCGCCGCAGACCATCCAGCAGCCCGCCCCGGTGTTCCAACCGGTGCCGCCGGAAGCAGCGCCGCCACCGGAGGCCGCGCCACCGCCGGTCGTGCCGCGGGCCCCGGCGCCGGTTCCGGCCCCGCAGGCGCCGGCCCCGGCTCCACAGGCACCCCCGGAGCCGCCGGCCCCGCGTGCGGTGACGCCGCCGCTGGCTCCCGCGCCGTCCGCCGAAGCCGCGGTGCCGGCACCGCAGGCGCCCCCGGTACCCGACGTTCCCGATGCGCCCGCCCCTATCCCGCTGCCGGTCCCGATCCCGGTCGTGGTCCCGCAGTTCCCGGCTCCGAAGCCGGAACTGCCGAAGAAGACCCGGCCCGAGCAGGAGTTGCCGCCGGTCTGGCAGCCGAAGCAACCGGACCGGCCGAAAACACCGAAACAGCCGGAGAAGCCCAAGACGCCGCAGCTGCCGGAGTGGCAACCGTCACTGCCGAATTGGCAGCCTGAGGCGCCCAAAGCTCCCAAGGCGCCCAAAGCCCCCAAGCAGCCCGAGTGGCAGCCACCCACACTGCCCGACTGGCAACCCAAGTCCCCGGATCGGGGCCCGAAGTTCCCGCACTGGCAGCCGAAGGCGCCCACATCACCCAAGGGCCCGAGCCTGCGACTGCCGGATCTGAAACTTCCGTTCTAAGGCCTCACCACAGGTACGGCACCAACCGGTAGCGGACCTGACGGGTGTAGTCGCGGTAGCCGGGCAACTCCGCGGTGAGCATGGCTTCCTCGTCGAGGACCCGCGCGGCCAGCACCGCAGCGCCCGGGACGAGGAAGACCAAACCCCACAGCGAACCCAACGCCGGCGGGATCCCGGCCATCAGCACCAGGTTTGCGGCATACATCGGGTGGCGCACCACTCGGTACAGTCCGGTGCTGACCAGTTGCTGATCGGGCTCGACCCGGATCGTGGCGCCGGCGAAATGATTCTGGGCGACCACCAGCATGGCCATCCCGAGCCCGGTCGCCACCGCGACGTCGCCGAGCACCGAGACCGCCGCCGGCACCGGTGACCAACCGAAGCGGTGATCGACGACGCTGAACACCAGCATCGCCAGCAACACCAGGAAAGACAGGGTGATGATCACCTGCTGTGCCCGGCGGGGCTCGGCCCGCGGCCCGACGCGCAGGCGCCGCTCCAGGACCTCGGGGTGTTTACGGGCGAAGTAGCGGGCCGGCCCCAGGCTGGCCGCCGCGAACACCGCCAGGAACGCCCAACCCCGCCAGTAGTCCAGGGTGCCCGCCGGCAAGAACAGCGCCGCGGCCAGCAGCGCGGTTCCGATCAGCGACGAGGTGAGTACCCGCACTCCGATGGTCATCGCGGCTCCTTCCGGTTCAGTGCCGTAGGTCGCGTCGGGCGAAGCCGATCGCGCCCACCGCGATCAGCGCCGCGTCGATCCCCAGCAACCACAGCAGCGGCACCGCGGTGAAATCCCCGCCGGTCACTCGCGGCACATGCCCGAACGGTTCGGCGTCGTTCACCCAATGGGGCGCCCCCGACAACGCACCCAGGAGATAGATCGCGACGAACGCGACGAGCGCCCCCCAGATCGCCGGGGTGAAGCGGGGCGCCACCCCGAACAACGCCACCCCCAGCGCCGCGGGCAGCCACACGGCAGGCAGTTGCACGGCGGCGGCGCCGATCGTGGCCACCGCGTCGGCCGGGTCGCCGGTGGCGGCCGCATACGCGGTGCCCGCGGCAGCGCCGGCCACCAGCAGGGCCAGCGCCGAGGCGCCCAGCGCCATCACCAGATGGCTGCCCAGCCAGCGGCCGCGCGGGACCGCGGCGGCCAGCACTTCTTCGGCATGGCCGGCCTCCTCCTCCTGATGCAGCCGCAGCACCAGCGAGACCGCGAAGGCGGCCGCGGCCAGCCCCACCATCGTGAACGCCACCGCGATGAACGCGTCCGCCAGCGCCGTGGTGCCGCCCAGTCGGGTGACGACGTCGCGGGCGTCGCCGCCCAACTGGCCGCCGATCCCGCGCACCGCGCTGCCGATCATCAGCCCGTATGCCGCCAACCCGACGGTCCAGACCGCCAGCGAGCCGCGGCCCAGCCGCCACGCCAACCCGAAGACCCCGCGTAGCCGCGACGACGCCTGCGCGGGACCGGGTCGCTCGGCGAACAGGCCCGCTCCGACATCGCGGCGAGCGCGCAGCCGGTAGGCCACCACGGTGAGCGCCGCGGCCGCCGCCAGCGGCAGCAGCAGCACCCACCACCGGTCCCCGGCGTAGGGGCGGACCTGCAAGGCCCAGCCCAGCGGGGAGAGCCACGACAAGCCGCCATCGCCCGCGTCGCCGACGGCGCGCAGGGTGAATGCCACCGCCAGCACCCCGAACGCCGCTGTACGGGCGACGCGGGCGCTGGGGGAGAGTTGCGCGGTGCCCGCGGCGACGGCGGTGAACACCAGGCCCGAACACGCCAGTGCCGCACCGAATGCCAGCGACCCGCCGGGGTCGACATCGGTGGTCAGCAACCCGGCGGCACCGATGACGCCGGTGGCGATCGAGCCGCCGGCGGCCAGCAGTAGCGCGGCGGTCAGCCCGGCGTAGCGGCCGACCGCGGTCGAGTCGACCAACTCCGTGCGGCCGCTCTCCTCGTCGGCGCGGGTGTGCCGGATCACGGTGAGGATCACCGCGATCGCGATCAGCGCATGGAACATCCCCGCCTTCCAGATGCCGACCGCACCGAGGCTGTCGTTGTAGACCTGGCCGTAGAGGGCGCGTTGCGCGGGGCTGGCCATGATGGTGGCCGCGAGCCCGGCCCGGTCGGCGGCGGTCGGATAGATCGCGGCCACGCTGCCGATGTAGACACCGGCCAGCGGAACCGACAGCAACAGCACCCACAGCGGCAACACGATTCGGTCGCGGCGCAGGTACAGCCGCAGCAGTTGGGTGGTCCCGGCGAAGGCGGTCCCGGCCCGCCGCCCCGGAAGCGACGGGCGGGCGGGGGCGGTCGTCCTCATCACCGGGCTCCGGCCGGCGCGGCGGCGTCGTAGTGGCGCAGGAAGAGTTCCTCAAGCGTGGGTGGCTGGCTGACCAGACTGCGTACCCCGGCCTCGCCGAGCACCCGGACCACCTCGCCCAGGCCGGCGTTGTCCACCTGGGCGCGGACCGTGCTGCCGGATCTGGTGAGGTCGTGAACGCCGGGCAGGCGGGCCAGGTCGCCGGGATCGCCGGTCACCTCGGCGGTGATCGACGTGCGGCTCAGGTGCCGCATCGATGCCAGCGAGCCGCTCTCCACCGTGCGCCCCGCCCGGATGATCGTCACCCGCTCGCACAGCGCCTCACACTCGGCCAGGATGTGGCTGGACAACAGGACGGTGGCACCCCGGTCGCGGGCTTCGGTGACGGATTGCTGGAAAACCCGTTCCATCAACGGGTCCAGGCCGCTGGTCGGCTCGTCGAGCAGCAGCAACCGGGCCGGCGAGGCCAGCGCCGACACCAGCGACACCTTCTGCCGGTTGCCTTTGGAGTAAGTCCGGGCCTTCTTGCGCGGATCGAGGTCGAAGCGTTCGATGAGTTCGTCGCGGCGGCGCACATCCAGACCGCCGCGCATGCGACCCAGAAGGTCGATGATCTCCCCGCCGGTGAGTGACGGCCACAGCGTGACATCGCCGGGCACATAGGCGATCTCGCGATGTAACGCCACCGCGTCGGTCCACGGATCGCGTCCGAGCATGCGTACCGTACCGCCGTCGGCGCGGATCAGACCGAGCAGGACCCGCAGCGTCGTCGACTTCCCGGCTCCGTTGGGACCGAGGAAACCGTGGATCTCGCCGGGGTGGACCACCATGTCGAGACCGTCGAGCGCCAACACCCGCCCGAAACTCTTGCGCAGCGAACCGATCTCGATCATCGGGCCACGTTCGTCACCGGTCATCGGGGCCTCCTCCGTCGTCGGCTGTGGTCGGGTTGCCCGCGTCGGGGTGATCGGCGGCGGGACGGGTACCCGTGCGGTCGGTGACCATCGCCTCGTAGAGACTCGCGTCGGTCAGCAGACCCTGGGTGTAGAGCTCCAGCGCCGGTGGGACCATGTCGCGCACGTAGTCGCGCAGCACAGCCTCGAAATCGTCGGGCGTGTCGTGCAATTGCAGATAGAGCAACAGGCCGCCACCGCCGATCATCGCCAGGTAGCGGGCGCGGGCCCGCGGGTCGGCGCTGGGCTTGATCGTGCCCGCGCGCACGCCTTCGGCGAGGTAGTCCTCGGCATTGTCGATCATCCGGCGCCACAGTGACTTGGCCAGGTCGGTGCCGGTATGCAGGCTGCGCATCAGGTAAGCGGTCAGCGGTGCATAGGACTCGGTCGCGTTCAGTTGGGCCAGCCAACTGGCCGGGTCCGGGGCCCGCAGCGCCGCCACCTTGTCCTGGCGGATCTGCTCGGCCACGTAGTCGTCACAGGCCTGCCGCAGGCCGTCCTTGGAGCCGAAGTGGTGGAGCACCAGTCCGGCGCTCACCCCGGCTGCCGCCGCGATCGGGCGCACCCCGACGTCGAAGCCGCGCTCGGCGAACAGGGTGATCGCCGCATCCCGGATGCGGGCGGGCGTCGACTGATCGGCTGAACGCATGTTCAATAGTTTAAACGCGCGTTCAATCGAGAGGCAAGGGTTTTCTTCACAGCGACGTTCAACGCCGCGGTGACAGGGGGAGCGGAGCGGTGCGGGTCAGTCGCGCACGGCGGCCAACAGACCCTCGCCCAGCGGGATCAACGCCGGGCTCAGCCGCTCGTCCTCGGCGATGAGCCGGGCGGCCTCGCGGGCGGCGGAGACCTCCGCGTCATTGGCCGCCGGGTCGCCGGCGCGGCCGCCGAGGGCGGCCCGGTTGAGCACGATCGCCCCGCCGGGGCGCAGCAACCGCACCCCTTCGGCGACATAGGTGGGCAGATCGATCGGGTCGGCGTCGATGAACACCAGGTCATAGGAGTCGTCGGCGAGCCGGGTGAGCACCTCCTGGGCGCGACCGGCGATCAGCCGGGTGCGCGACGGCCCGGACCCGGCCTCGGCGAACGTCTGCTTGGCGACCCGCTGATACTCCGGCTCCAGGTCGATGGTGGTCAGCACGCCGTCCTCGGCCATCCCGGAGAGCAGCCACAGCCCGCTGACCCCGGCGCCGGTGCCGACCTCCACCACGGCCTTGCCGCCGCTGAGCCGCGCCAGCAGGCTCAACAACGCGCCGACCGCCGGGCTCACCGCGCCGGCGCCGATCTCGGCGGCCCGGTCACGGGCGGCGACCAGCACCTCGTCCTCGGAGATGGACTCCTCGGCGTGGGTGTACAGCGATTCCGCGCGGCTGCGGCCGGCCGTCTCGCCGGGGGGCTGGTCGGTGCTGGACATGACCGCAGCGTAGGACCAACCGGCGGGTGACCGCAGCAGGCGCGCCCTGACACCCCGGGCGGACACGCCCGACGCGCGCCGCGGGAATCGTGACCGCATCCACACCGGCCCCGGCAACCGTGCAGGTCAACGCGGCCGACAGCGGGTGAGAGGACCGGCGGTCACCAAGTCTTACCCAACGTTCAGAGGGTTCACATAACCGGCACAATCTGGTGGGTAACCGTAAGGACAGCAAGCGCGTGGTTGCGCAGCTGGGGGAATATCCGGGCACCGTCGCCGCGTTATCGAACGTGATGTCTGTCGACACCGTGGAGGGGATCACCATCACCACACCGATGAACCCGACGAGCATGTCGCACCCGGCTCCGGAGCCGGCGAGCGGCTGGGCCGAGCCGTCCGACGAGTTGCAGGGCACCGCGGTGTTCGATGCGACCGGGGACAACGCCGCCATGCCGTCGTGGGACGAGCTGGTGCGCCAGCACGCCGACCGGGTCTACCGGTTGGCCTACCGGCTGTCGGGCAACCAGCACGACGCCGAGGACCTCACCCAGGAGACGTTCATCCGGGTGTTCCGGTCCCTGCAGAACTACCGCCCCGGAACGTTCGAGGGCTGGCTGCACCGCATCACCACCAACCTGTTCCTGGACATGGTGCGCCGCCGCGCCCGCATCCGGATGGAGGCACTGCCGGAGGACTACGACCGGGTTCCGTCGACCGTGTCCACCCCGGAGCAGATCTACCACGACGCGCGGCTGGGACCCGACCTGCAGGCGGCGCTGGCGTCGCTGCCGCCGGAGTTCCGCGCCGCGGTGGTGCTGTGTGACATCGAAGGCCTGTCCTACGAGGAGATCGGCGCCACGCTCGGGGTCAAACTGGGCACCGTGCGCAGCCGGATCCACCGCGGCAGGCAGGCGCTGCGCGACTACCTGGCCGCCCACCCCGACCACGACGAATCGTTCGTCGTCCCGTCCGGGCGCTGATCCGCGCCCACACCGTCCGAGCGGTGTGCACCCGTCCTTCGAGCTCGGCGCGCTACATTCGTGGTATCGCGGTAGCGGCCGAGGAGAGGAGCCGGTGATGGCCGACCCGGGACACGTGTTCCGTCGGGCGTTCTCCTGGTTGCCCGCGCAGTTCGCCTCCCAGAACGACGCGCCGGTCGGCGCACCCCGCCAGTTCAGCTCCACCGAACACCTGTCCACCGAGGCCATCGCGGCCTTCGTCGACGGGGAGCTGCGGATGAACGCCCACCTCCGCGCGGCCCACCACCTGTCGCTGTGCCCACAGTGCGCCGCCGAGGTCGAAGGGCAGAGCCGGGCGCGCGCGGCCCTGCGCGAGTCCGGACCGGTGCAGATCCCGCGGACCCTGCTGGGGCTGCTCGCCCAGATCCCCGAGACACCGGCCGAGGAGCCGCAGGCGCCCCAGCCGGACCCGTTCCCGCAACAAGAGTCACGGCGCCGCCGCAAGCGCCGGTAGGCTCGGTCCCGGTAATGACGTCTGGGCAGCGTGTGCTCGTCTCGGCGGCGCATGTTCTTCCGGGTGAAGCAGAAGAGGTTTAGGTGAGCTCCAACCAGGACAATCCGGACGGCCATCGGCTGGCTCCGCGCCCGGTCTCGCGCCCACCGGTGGACCCGGCGGCACGCCGGACGTTCGGCCGCCCCACCGGGGTCCGCGGCTCCTTCGTGGCGGAGAAACTGCGTCCCAGCCGCTTCCGCGACCAGCAGGACTACACCCCGCGGGAGCGCTCCTCGGACCCGGTGCTGCGGGAGGCGTTCGGACGTCCGTTCACCGGGGCGGCGTCGCTGCAGCGGCACCCGATCGACGCCGGCGCACTCGACGGCGAGGACGGACCCGTCGAGGCGCCCGACCCGTGGCGCGACCCCGCCGCGGGCGCGGCACTGGGCGACCCGGCGGTGACCCCGCCCCCGCCGCGCACCGGGGTGACCGGCGAAGGCCGGCTCGGCGTGCGCGACGTGCTCTTCGGAGGGCGGGTCTCCTACCTGGCGCTGGCCATCCTCGCTGCGCTCGCCCTGGTGATCGGGCTGATCGGCGGGGTGATCGGCCGCAAGACCGCCGAGGTGGTCGAGGCGTTCACCACCTCCCGGGTGACCCTGTCCACCTCCGACAACGCCGAGGAACCGGCCGGCCGGTTCGCCAAGGTCGCGGCCGCCGTGGCCGACTCGGTGGTGACCATCGAGGCGATGAGCAAGGACGAGGGGTCGCAGGGCTCGGGTGTGGTGATCAACGGCGACGGCTACATCGTCACCAACAACCACGTCATCTCCGACGCGGCGCGGAACCCGAACCGCTACGAGATCTCGGTCATCTTCAACGACGGCAAGTCGGTGCCGGCCAACCTCGTCGGCCGCGACCCCAAGACCGACCTGGCCGTGCTCAAGGTCGACAACGTGCAGAACCTCACCGTCGCCCGCCTCGGTGACGCCGACGAGGTGCGCGTCGGCGACGAGGTGATCGCCGCCGGCGCCCCGCTCGGGCTGCGCAGCACCGTCACCCACGGCATCGTCAGCGCGTTGCACCGCCCGGTCCCGCTGTCGGGCGACGGCACCGACACATCGGCGGTCATCGACGCCATCCAGACCGACGCCTCGATCAACCACGGCAACTCGGGCGGCCCGCTGATCGACATGGACTCGCAGGTCATCGGCATCAACACCGCAGGCAAGTCACTGTCGGACAGCTCCAGCGGCCTGGGCTTCGCCATCCCGGTCAACGAGATGAAGAAGGTCGCCGAAACCCTGATCCGGGACGGCAAGATCTCCCACCCGACGCTGGGACTGACCGCCAAATCGGTGAGCAACTCGGTGGCGACCGGCGCCCAGGTGGCCAACGTGATGAAGGGCGGGCCGGCCGACCAGGCCGGGATCATCGAGAACGACGTGGTGGTCAAGGTCGGGGACCGGCCGGTGGCCGACGCCGACGAGTTCGTGGTGGCGGTCCGCCAGCTCACGATCGGTCAGGACGCGCCGATCGAGGTACTGCGCGAGGGCCGGCCGGTGACCTTGACCGTGAAGCCGGCCCCGGACAGCTAGATGTTCGCCAACGTCGGCTGGGGCGAGATCCTGGTCCTGATCGTGGTCGGGCTGGTCGTGTTGGGTCCCGAGCGACTGCCCGGGGCGATCCGGTGGACCGCCGACGCAGCCCGGCAGGCCCGCGACTACCTCACCAACGCCAGTAGCCAGCTGCGCGAGGAGATGGGGCCGGACTTCGACGATCTGCGCCAGCCGCTGAGCGAACTGCAGAAACTGCGCGGGATGACGCCGCGGGCGGCGCTGACCAAACATCTATTCGACGGCGACGACTCGTTGTTCACCGGCATGTTCGACCAGCCGCCGCTGCAGCGCCCGGCCGAGGGGCCGGCCGAACCGCTGCCACCCGGCGGGGCATCGACGGCCCACCAGACGCCCTACGACGACGACGCCACCTGAGCAGCGCCGGCGTCGTCAGCGCCCGGCGGGATCCAGACCCAGCGACATCCCGGCCAGGCCGCGACGCCGGGTCGACAGGGTGTCGGCGATGGTGCGCAACTGCTTGCCGGCGGCCGAATCCGGCGCGCTGAGCACGATCGGCCTCCCGGAGTCGCCGGCCGCCACCATCGACGGGTCCAGCGGCACCTGACCCAGCAACGGCACGTCGGCGCCGGTGGAGCGGGACAGGCGTTCGGCGACCTGCTGACCACCGCCCTCGCCGAACAGTTTCATCTCGGTGCCGTCGGGCAGTTGCAACGACGACATGTTCTCCACCACACCGGCGATGCGCTGGCGGGTCTGCAGCGCGATGCTGCCGGCGCGCTCGGCGACCTCGGCCGCGGCGGCCTGCGGGGTGGTGACCACCAGGATCTCCGCCCCCGGAATCAACTGGGCCACCGAGATGGCGATGTCCCCGGTGCCCGGCGGCAGGTCGAGCAGCAGCACGTCCAGATCGCCCCAGTACACGTCGGCGAGGAACTGCTGCAGAGCGCGGTGCAGCATCGGCCCGCGCCAGACCACGGCCTCGTTGCCCTTGGTGAACATGGCGATCGAGATCAGCCGCACCTCGTGCGCGATCGGCGGCAGGATCATCTTCTCGACCTGGGTCGGCCGGTCGGTGCAGCCCATCATGCGCGGTACCGAGTGGCCGTGGATGTCGGCGTCGAGCACCCCGACCGACAGGCCGCGCGCGGCCATCGCCGCGGCCAGGTTGACCGTGATGCTGGACTTGCCGACCCCGCCCTTGCCGGAGGCGACCGCGTAGACCCGGGTCAACGAATCGGGCTGGGCGAACGGGATGACCGGCTCACGGCTGTCGCCGCGCAGCATCTTGCGCATCTCGGCGCGTTGTTCGTCGCTCATCACGTCGAGGGTCACCGTCACCGGGCCGGTTCCCGGGGTGTCGGCCACCGCTTGGGTGACCATGTCGGTGATGTCGCCCTTCATCGGACAGCCCGCGATCGTCAGGTAGATCTCCACGTGCACACTGCGGTCGGGCGCGACATCGATGTTCTTGACCATGCCGAGTTCAGTGATCGGTCGACGAATCTCAGGGTCGAGCACCTTGGACAGCGACGCGCGGATCGCGGCGATCAGTTCGGCGGTGTCATCATGGTTTTCGGACACACCGCCAAGTGTAGGCGCTACCTGTCAGGCGGCCGGGCCGGGGACCGGGCCCGGCGGGGCACCCGGAGGGGGTGGCGCGGCGGGCGCGGTCC
>NZ_LQPZ01000010.1 GCF_002102395.1 Mycolicibacillus trivialis | reverse complement strand
TGTCGGTTCCGGTCGAAAGCTGCGCAGTTTCTTCCGGTCGAATTGTGAGCAGGTGTGTTTACGGGGTTGAGTCTGCCTGACGGTCGGCTTCGACGGAGGGCAGGGACTCGATTGCGGTGTGTTTGATGCGGTAGCTGGCACCTTTGAGTGCGATGACGTCGGCGTGGTGGACGATGCGGTCGATCATCGCCGAGGCGATGGTGGCTTCGCCGAAGACCTGTCCCCAGCGGGAGAACGGCAGGTTGGAGGTCACGATGATCGACGACTTCTCATAGCGGGTGGAGACCAGCTGGAAAAACAGGTTGGCCGCTTCGGTGTCGAACGGGATGTAGCCGACCTCATCGATGACGATCAGGCTGACGCGGGAGATCTTGCGCAGTTCGGCGTCGAGGCGACCGATCTGGTGGGCTTCGGCCAAGCGGGTGATCCATCCGGTGGCCGGGGCGAACGCCACGCGGTGTCCGGCTTGGGCGGCAGCGATCGCCAACGCGGTGGCCAGATGGGTCTTGCCGGTTCCCGGTGGGCCGAGTAGCACGATATTGCGGGCCTCGGCTAGCCAGCCACCGGCTTCCAGTCGGGCAATCTGAGCTCGATCCACACCGGGTTGAGCAGTGAAATCGAAGTCGGCGATGGTCTTGATCGACGGGAATCCGGCATACCGGATACGTTGGCGGGCCCCTGATTCGGCGCGGGCGTTGGACTCCACGGCCAGCACCGCAGCCAGATAGTCTTCCAACGACCAGTTCGCTTCGCGGCCTTGCTCGGCGAGCCGGTGATAGTGCTCAGCGATCCGCGGGGCCTTGAGCAGCCGCGATTGGTGGGCGATGAGTTTGTCGGCCTCACCGGGAGCAGCGATGCGTTTGGCCATCAGGCGACCTCCTCGGTCCCGAACACCGCGTCATAGGCCGCCAGGTCAGCGACTTCGACCTCGACGTCGACAGGCGAGTTGGTCGGCGGCCGGTTACGGAAGTTCTCCCGCAACACCGAAGCCGCCGCACGATGGCCGGGGTCGCAAGCTAACCCGCCGCTGCCCCACAGCCGCTGGTGGTCAGCCACCATCCGGTCACCGCAGCGGGCTGCTACCCGCTCAAGAGAGGTGGTGACGGTGATCATCCGCCCGATCGCCTCCGGGTGCACCGAGTAGGCATTGCCGCCGACGCTGACGTAATAGTCGCGTGCCAGCCGCGTGAGGGTCGTGGTGCCCGTGGCCGGCGCTATCGGCGGCAGCGGCGCCATCACCTGCCGGTCGGCGGTCAACGCTTCGGTCGGGATCATCCGGGTGCTCGCGTGCTGGCGCGGATTGGCCACCGATGCCAACCAGTCAGCCAACTGCGCGTTGAAATCGGCCGGTGAGCTGAATTGCCGACCGGGCAGAAAAGATGAGGCCAGATAACCGTTGGCTCGCTCCACCACACCTTTGGTTTCGGGGTCATAAGGGCGCGTCTGGATCAGCCGTGTGCCCAACACACCGCAAAACCCCGCTACCCCCTCAGCCAGTCGCCCGCGTTGGCCGATCCCGGCTTCGTTGTCCCACAACAAGCTGCGCGGCACCGCTCCAACCTGCTGCGACAGCAACAGCCACATGCCAGCCAACAGATCCCCGGTCACCCGCGACGGGATCATCACCGCGGCGATGAACCGCGAATAGGCGGCCACCATCACCAACACCGGAAACGACCGCAGCACCTCGCTGTGGTCGGGCACCAACTGACCCGGGAACCACAGATCGCACTGCACTTGCTCACCAGGTAAATGCACCAACCGAT
>NZ_LQPZ01000009.1 GCF_002102395.1 Mycolicibacillus trivialis | reverse complement strand
GACTTTGCCCTACAGTGGGCCGCGACCCACCAACCGAAAGTCGCATAGCGGCTGGACCACCAAACGGGTCCCCCTCAGGTGCGCCAGTACGCCTTGGAACGGCTGGCGGAGTCCGGCGAAGCCGACGCGATCCACATCCGCCACCGCGACCATTACACGGACGCGGCCGCGTCCTTCGACAACCCCAGTGGGACCGATCACCATCAGCAGTGCACGAACTGGGCGCTGAGCGAGATCAACAACTTGCGTGCCGCGTTCGCTTGGAGTCGCGGCAACGGTGACACCGAATTGGCGCTGCGGTTGGCGTCGGCGCTGCAACCGCTGTGGCTGCACGGTCGGGTCTCGGAAGGTTTGGCGTGGCTCGACGCAGCACTTTCCGCAGGTGCGGCGGCTGCTCCGGCCGCCTGGGCTCGAGCTGTCGCCGACAAGGTGGTGCTTTACGCCTTCACCGGTGCGTTCGGCCAGACGGACGAAGTAGTCCCGGCTCTGGCGATCGCCCGCGAACTCGGCGACCCCGCTCTGCTCGCCCGAGTGCTGGCCGCCTGCGGTGCGACCTGTGCGTTCCGCACCGAGACCGCGGCCGCCTACCTCTCCGAAGCCAATGGGCTGGCTCGATCGCTCGGCGACGACTGGCAGTTATGCCAGATTCTGGGGTGGCAGTCATTGTCGGCGCATGTGGCGGGGGATCCGGCTACCGCCCGCGAAGCCGGACGCGAGGGGCGGACTATTGCTGACCGCCTCGGCGACGGTTTCGTGTCCCGCATGTGCCGTTGGTGCGTTGCACTCGCGGGTTGGATGTGCGCCGACCTCTGTGACGTGGCCGAACAGTTCCGAAGTCTGGAAGCCGATTCTCGGGCTGCGAATGACCCGCTGTGGCAGGTGCACGGTTTGTTCGGGGTGGGCAAGACACTGGTTTATCAGGGCGATGTCGACGGTGCTCGTGCGGCTGCCACTACAGCTATCGACACCGCCGCAGACATCACCGGGCTCCAACAGGCGCTGAGCCTTGGTGCACTCGTCGATGCCGAGCTCGCCGCCGGCGACGCCGAGGCCGCCTACCAGACCAGTCAGTTGGCGTGGGAGACCTGCCCGCAGTTGGAGTTGCTGGGGTCGAATGTCTACGGCATGGCGCAGGCCGCGCTCGCCGTAGGACGCGTCGAGGAAGCCCGACGCTGGGCTGACCAGGCGGTCGACGCCGCGTCCGGCGGGCATCGGATGATCCTGTTGGCGGCGCGGGTTCGGGTGGCGTTGGCGGCGGGTGATGTGGGGTTGGCGGGGCGGGATGCGGTGGTGGCGTTGGGGATTGCGTTGGAGATTGGTGGGTATTTGATGGTGCCGGATGTGATCGAGTGTGTGGCGGTGTTGAGCGCTGGGTGTGGTCGGGGGGTGGAGGCGGCGCGGTTGTTGGGGGCGGCGCAGGGGATGCGGGAGCGTAGGGGACTGCTGCACGGATAGGTGACATCTGATCTGTGGTGCCGAGAGGGTGCCACTGGAAGGATGAGTCCCATGCCTA
>NZ_LQPZ01000008.1 GCF_002102395.1 Mycolicibacillus trivialis | reverse complement strand
CGGCCAAAGGCATGGCAAAAAACAACAACAAACAAAAACCACCAAACACACTATTGAGTTCTCAAACAACACACCCGTTCCGGCCGCGCCACCGACCCGCGGTGATTAACCGCGGTTCGCGTAGTACGGACGGTGAGGAACCCACCGTAGTGGAGTCTCCTCTGGGACGCCGTCGCGTGAGGCGGGAAGTCCCGCGTCGCAACGACGCTTCATAAGTTACGTCAGAGACGGCTGGGAGTCAAATAGCCTGTTAAACGGCCTGTTTCGCGCGCTCAGACCCGCTCGACACCGGCGATGTTCCGCTTGCCGCGCCGCAGCACCAGCCACCGCCCGTGCAGGAAGTCAGCCGGTCGCGGACTCCAGTCCTCCCGGTCGACGCGCACGTTGTTCACCGAAACCCCGCCCTCGCCGATCGTGCGCCGCGCCGCGCCCTTGCTGGCCGACAATCCGGTGGACACCAGCAGGTCGACGATGCCGTCGGGGGCGCCGGCCCCCAGCTCGGCCACGGTGGTCTCGCGCAGCGCCGCGGTCAGGGTGGCCTCGTCGAGCCGGTCCAGCTCGCCGCGGCCGAACAGCGCCCGACTGGCGTCCTCGACCGCCCCGGTCGCCGCCGCACCGTGCACCAGGGTGGTCAGCTCGCGGGCCAGGGCCCGCTGGGCGGCCCGCTCGTGCGGACGCGCGGCGGTGGCCTCCTCGAGTTCGGCGAGCTCGCCGGCGGACAGGAAGGTGAACCAGCGCAGGTAGCGCAGCACGTCGGCGTCGGCGGTGTTGACGAAGTACTGGTACCAGGCGTACGGGGTCGTCATCTGCGGATCCAGCCACAGATTGCCGCCGCCGGTCGACTTACCGAACTTGGTCCCGTCGGCGGCGGTGACCAGCGGCACCGTCAGCGCGTGCACGGTCGCGCCGAGCTTCTGGCGCACCAGGCGCACCCCGGCGACGATGTTGCCCCACTGGTCGGAGCCGCCGACCTGCAGGGCGCACCCGTGCCTGCGGTGCAACTCCACATAATCGTTGGCCTGCAGCAGCATGTAGCTGAACTCGGTGTAGGAGATGCCGTCGCCGTCGAGGCGGCGCCGGATGGTGTCCCGGTCGAGCATCGTGTTGACCGAGAAGTGTTTACCGAGGTCGCGCAGGAAGTCCACCGCGCTCATCGACGCGGTCCAGTCCAGGTTGTTCTCGATGATGGCCGCGGTGGGACCGTCGCCGAAGTCGACGAACCGCTCCAACTGCCCGCCGATCCGCCCGGCCCATTCGGCGATGGTCTCCCCGGCGTGCATGCTGCGCTCCCCCGACTCGCGCGGGTCGCCGATCATCCCGGTCGCGCCGCCGGCCAGCACGATCGGCCGGTGCCCCGCCTGCTGGAAGCGGCGCAGCGTCAGCAGCGGCACCAGATGGCCGGCGTGCAGGCTCGGCGCGGTCGGGTCGAAACCGGCGTAGACCGTCATCGGGCCGGCGGCGGTCGCCGCGGCCAATGCGTCGAGGTCGGTGGACTGCGCGATCAGCCCGCGCCAGCCCAGTTCGTCAAGGATCCCGGAAGCCTCGCCCATGGGTCGAGTTTCGCAGAGCCGGGTTCAGTCGCTGTCCCCCGGTGCCGGCGCCCGGGCGCTGCGCTTATAGGCCGACACGGCCGGGTGGCCGGCCAGCCACAGTCGCCAGGGCCGGTCGGCGGCGCCGCTGACCCCCACCCGGGGCCCGGACTCGACGGCCGTGGCGGCCACCGGCTCGCGCAGCGTCAGGGTCACCGGCCCGGCGGGGTCGAACAGGTCCAGCCCGTTGTCGGCCAAGGTGATCCCCAGCGCCGAGCACAGATTGCCCGGGCCGCGGGCCAGCGCCGCGTCGGCGTGTTGGGCGCCGCGCCGCGCGCGCGCCGCCTCCAGCCCGTCCTCGACCGCGGCGGCGCGCAACAATACCGCCGAGGCGGTCCCGGCCGGGCCGGAGGCGACGTTGGCGCAGACGTGGATGCCGTAGCTGCGGTAGGTGTAGAGATGTCCGGGCGGACCGAACATCACCCGGTTACGGCCGGTCGGCCCCCGGTAGGAGTGCGCCGCCGCGTCCGGCCACGGACCGTCGGGGACCCCGCCGTAGGCCTCCACCTCGACGATCATGGCGCGCACCCCGGGTCCGGACAGGGTGGCGCCGAGCACTCGGTGCGCGGCGCTCAGCGGGTCGGTCTGCAGGTGGTCAGGGCCCATCGGTCCGATTCTGCCCAACCACCCCCGCGCGCCGACGCTATTGACACGACGGCGCCCGTACGGAATATTCACCACATGATGAATTCATCCTTCGGTGAATTGAGTGCGGTCGACGTGGCCGGGCTGCGGGTGGTGCGCGGGTCGCGCACCGTGCTGCACGACGTGTCGCTGCGCGTGCCGCAGGGGGCGATCACCGGCCTGCTCGGTCCGTCCGGTTGCGGTAAGACGACCTTGATGCGCTGCATCGTCGGGACTCAGATCGTCGCCGACGGGACGGTCACGGTGCTTGGTGAACCGGCCGGCTCGGCCCGGCTGCGCCGGCGCGTCGGCTACGTCACCCAGGAGCCCACCATCTATCCCGACCTGCGGGTGATCGACAACGTCCGGTACTTCGCCGCGCTCTACGGTGTGTCAACGGCCGCCGCCGAGGATGCCGTCGGCGCGGTGGGGCTGGACCGGGAGCGCACCGATTACGCGGCCAACCTCTCCGGCGGCCAGCGCATCCGGGTCTCCCTGGCGTGCGCCCTGGTGTGCGCCCCGGAGGTGCTGGTCCTCGACGAACCCACCGTCGGCCTGGATCCGGTGTTGCGAGCCGAACTGTGGGAGCGGTTCACGGCACTGGCCCGCGCCGGCACCACCCTGGTGGTCTCCAGTCACGTGATGGACGAGGCCGACCACTGTGACGGCTTGCTGCTGCTGCGCGACGGTCGACTGCTGGCCCACACGTCACCCACCCGACTGCGAAAGGAGACCGGATGCGCCTCGCTGGAGGAAGCCTTCCTCTTCGTGATCCGGCACGGCACCGCCGCCGCGGCCGGCTGAGCCCGGGACCGTACCTGGCCAGCACGACGCGGATCCTGCGTCAACTGGGCACCGACCGGCGCACGGTGGCGATGATCGTGGTGGTCCCCGCCGCCATCATCACGCTGATGTACTTCATGTTCGACAACGTCCCGCACCCCCCGGGCGGGCCGGCGCCGTTCAACACCGCCTGCCTGATCCTGCTGGGGCTCTTCCCGCTGTTCTTGATGTTCATCATCACCTCCATCACCATGCAGCGGGAACGGGCCTCGGGCACCCTGGAGCGGATTCTCACCACACCGCTGCGCCGGTTCGACCTGCTCGCCGCATACGGCACCGCGTTCTCGCTGGCCGCCGCGGCCCAGGCCAGCCTGGCCTGCCTGGTGTCGTTCTGGTTCCTCGGCTTCGACACCGCGGGCAGCCCGGCCTGGGTGTTCGTCATCGCGATCGTCAACGCGGTGCTCGGCGTCGGATTGGGGCTGCTGTGCAGCGCGTTCGCCCGCACCGAGTTCCAGGCGGTGCAGTTCATCCCGGTGGTGATGGTCCCGCAGTTGCTGCTGGCCGGCATCATCGTGCCCCGCGGGCTGATGGCCGAGTGGCTGCAATGGGTCAGTGACCTGATGCCCGCCAGCTACGCGTTGGAGGCCCTGCAGGAGGTCGGGGCACATCCCGGGCTGACGGCGACCGCCGCCCGCGACATCGTCGTGGTGTTCGGTTTCGCGGTCGCGTCGATGGCGCTGGCCGCGGCCACCCTGCGGCGGCGGACACCGTAGCGGTGAGCACCGACCGCAAGCGACCCGGCCGGCCATCGAGGCCCAGCGACAGCCGGGAGCGCATCCTGTCGTGCGCCCGGGACCTGTTCGCCCGTAACGGCTTCGCCGCCACCTCGGTCCGGTCCATCGCCGCCGCCGCCGGGGTCGACTCCGCGCTGGTGCACCATTACTTCGGCACCAAGCAACAACTCTTCGCTGCGGCCATCGAGGTCCCAGTCGATCCGATGGCGATCCTCGGTCCGCTGCGTGCGGCCCCGGTGGCCGAACTCGGCCGGCTGTTACCGACGCTGCTGCTGCCGCTGTGGGATTCGGTACCCGGCGCCGGGCTGGTGGCCCGGCTGCGGACCATGCTCAGCGGCGGTGCGGGTGAGGTCGATCTCGCGCGGGTCTTCTTCGCCGACATCGTGGTATCCGAGTTGGCCGCCCGTGCCGACGATCCGCCGGGCAGTGGGGCGGTGCGGGCGAACTTCGTGGTCAGCCAACTGATGGGGGTGGTGATGGCGCGCTACCTGGTCAAACTGGAGCCGCTGGCCTCCCTGGAGGCCGGGGCCGTCACCGACGTCATCGCCCCGACCCTGCAGCGCTACCTCACCGGGGATCTGCCGCCGCGATGAGACGGTCGTGCTCGGCGTCGCCGACGTCGCGGGCCTCGTTGACCAGCAGCACCGGAATCCCGTCGTCGATGCGGTAGGCGCGGTGCAATCGCGGGTTGTAGAGCAACTCGTCCCCGACCAACAGCAGCGGGCCCCGATCGGCGGGACACACCAGTAACGGCAGCAACTCCGGCAGCGACAGGGGCGGTGCGGGGTGGGGCGAAGACACGATCGCAGCCTAACTGCCGATCAGTCCGCACCGACCAGCGCCGACCGCACCGCCGCGGTGAGCCGCTTGTACTGGCCGGTCTCGGCGTCGTAGCACCAGGCGTTGCGCCCCGGCTTGGGGATGCCGCGGTCGCGCAGTGCCGCGTCGGCCACCGGTCGGTAGGTCGCGCTCAGCGCGAACTCGGGCACCACGTGCACGATGTCGGGTCCGACACCCACCGGCAGCCGGCGCATCATCTCGGACAGGCCCGCCGGGGTGACGGTGGCCCCCGGTTGCACGGTGATCGCCGCGACCGCCAGCGTCGCCTCGCCCTCCCCGACCGCGTAGGTCACCGCCATGTCGACGCCGTTGACCAGGCCGAGCGCGTCGGTGATCGGCACCGGGTAGGCGATGCCCCGGGCGGTGTGGATCAGCGACCCGCGGCCACCGACCAGCCAGTAGTCGCCGTCGCCGTCCCGGCGGAACAGGTATTCGGTGGACACCCAGGTGTCGGCCGGGGCGAACACGCCGCGCTTGACCGCGGCCGACGGGTCGATCGGGCCGCGGGGCCGCGCCAGCAGCACCCCGACCTCGTCGGTCTCGGCGACCTGCACGAAGCCCTCGGCGGTCTCCAGGATCAGGTCCTGGTCGGGGTCGTAGGCGGCCAGCGCGACCTGCCCGGCACCGGGTAGCGGGCGGCCCTTGCTGCCGACTTTGGTGCTCGCCACGTTGGCCAGCACCGCCTGCCCGTCGGTGGTGGCGAAGAACTCCACGACGTGCGCCGGATCGAAGGCCTCGGTCACCCGCCGCCACAACCCGGTCGGCATGCCGGAGCCGATGAACAGCCGCACCGGGTGATTGCCGTGCAGCGCGAAGTCGGGGTCGTCGATGACGTCGCGCAGCATCGCCCAGGTGTAGGAAACGACCGTGACGCCGTAACGGCGCACCTCCTCGACGAAGGTGTCCGGCTGCAGGCCACGCGACAGCGCGATCCGGGTACCGCCGACCACTGCGCCGCCCAGGCTGACCAGCAGACCCGACTCGTGGTGTAGCGGGGTGAGGCAGTACACCGTGTCGCGCTGGTTCAGTGCGGCCGCCGAGGCGGTGCCGAACGCCGACAACGCCCAGCGGAAGTTGGTGATCTGCTTGGCGACCAGCTCGCCGCCGACCCGGCTGAACGCGATGAACGCCAGGTCGCGGGCGAAGCCTGGGTTGGGCCGGTACCAGCCGGGCAGGGCCACCGCGTCGGGGTCGATCTTCTCCATGTCGATGACGTCGGCGTCCTCGGGCAGGTCCAGATCGCGGGTCTCCCCGCCACCGAGCACCAGCACCTGACAGCTCAGGTCGCGGGCCGCCGCGAGGTTGGTCGGGTCGGTGATGACCTCGGCGACCCCACCGATCTGGGCGGCGGCGGCCAGATCGCCGCCGGGGGGCATCAGCACCGACACCGCGCCGAGTCGGGACAGCGCGGCGATGGCGACCAGGGCACTCGGCCGGGTCTCCATCAGCACCCCGACGTGGTCGCCCTGCCGGATCCCGACCTCGATCAGGCCGCGGACGACGTTGTCGATGCGGCGGTTGACCGCCTCGTAGGTGTGCACCCGGCCGTCGAACAGCAGGAATTCCCCGCGGGGGGCTTCGTCGGCCTGCTCGCTGATGATGCGGCCCAACGAGATCCGGGTGTGGTCGTTGATCTGGCCAAGCCGGGCCAGCCTCGGCAGGGTGCGGACCGTCTCGACGGCCATGGTGCGAACCGACTTCTGCGCGGCCGCGACGGCGTCGGCGGCACCGCGCGCGAGCGTCAGGGCGACCTCGGAGGCCTCCCCCAGGCCGTGCGCGAGCCGGGAGGTGATCGGCACACCGCCGTCGGCGCGCGGTTCGGCGGGCTGGTCGGCCATCGGCACGATCCCGGCCGGCTCGGGCCCCTGCTCGGTGACCCACAGCACCCAGTCGGCGACCGTCGGCCAGGTCAGTTCGGTGGCCTTGGAGCCGACGACCAGCCCGAAATGCCCGGCCCGAAGCAGGTATTCGTAGACCTCGGCGTTCGGTGCGGCCCGACGGATTCCGCGTACCGCGGGCGGCTGGCCGAGGTCGTCGACCTCGCCGACGAACGCCAGGATCGGGCAGGAGATGTCGGTCAACGTCACCAGTTGACCGTGGATCGCGAAACCGCCGGTCATCATCCTGTTGTGCGCGATGAACTGCTTGAGCAGTTCCGAGATCGCCGGTCCGGACCAGGCGATCCACCCCTCCGAGTCGAGGAACCGGCGCTGCTGTTCACGCGGCAGCAGCGCGTCACGGTCGTGAAGCTGACGGACGAAGTCCAGCCGCGCTTTCGCGGTCTTGAGCGGGTCCATCATCTGGAAGCCGGTACGCGCCAACCAACTCGGAATGTCCAGGCGGGTGAACACGTGATCGGCCATGAAATTGGCTGTGGTGCTGGCCAGATCGTTGGGGATGCCCATCGGCAGGGTGGCCAACGAGTCCACCGGGGAACCGAACGCCACGATGCTGGCGACCGATTTGGAGCGCCGGTAGGCGACGGCCTGGTAGCAGAACATGCCGCCCTGCGAGTACCCGGCAAGGTGGACGTCCTGCCCGGTGGCCTCGCGGACGGTGTCGATGGCCTCGCTCAGCGCCACGATGTGGTCGGCGAGGTCGCGGCGCATGCCGCCCTCCACCTGGTCGGGGGAACCGAAGTCGATCACCCAGGTGTCCAGCCCGGCGGCGTGCAGAATGCCCACGGCACCCTCTTCGCGGGTGACGTCCCACATGTCCGCCGCCATCATCATCGGGTGCACCATCAGCACCGGCGGCCCGGTCTTCTCGCCGTCGGAGTCCGGGGGAAAGTAGCGCCGCAGGTTGTACATCGGCACGCTCTCGACGATCTGGAACGGCGACGGCGTGCTGCCGGTCTCCAGACCGCCCAGCCGCAACACCTCGAGACCGTTCTGGGCGGTGGCCATCAACCTGTTGATGGGACGGGTGACCGCCGACAGGTTCAACTCCAACGCTTGCTCCTCCCACGGGCGATACCGGTGATCGCCGCTGCATTCATCTCCGGCGGTACGCAAAGCATAAGGTGTCCCGGCGCTCGACCGGCCGGGGTTGACCGGACCACCCGGAAGCGGCCTGCCGACCAAGCGGTCGATAGGGTGGGACGGCGATGACCGCAACCGAGGACGCCGATGCCGTGAATACCGGTGCCGGCCGGCACAGCTGGGTGGCCGAGTTGCTGCGCTTCGACCGGGACGGCGACACCTTCACCGTCACCAACGCCGAACGCGGCCCGGCGCCGCGGCTGTTCGGCGGCCTGGTCGCCGCCCAGGCGCTCTACGCCGCCGGGTGCACCGTCGACGCCGGCAAGCTGCCGCAATCGCTGCACCTGTACTTCGTCCGCGGCGGACGCTACGACGTGGAAACCGAACTGTGCGTGCAGCGCATCCGCACCGGCCGGTCCTTCGACACCCGCCAGGTCAGCGTGCGACAGGACGGCGAGGTCATCCTGGAACTGATCGCCTCCTTCCACCGACCCGAGCCGGGCGCGGACTGGCACCCCCCCGCCCCCGCGTCGCTGGAACTCGATGACGCCGTGCCCAAACACCCCGCACTGGGGTTCGCCGACCGCTTCGACATCCGCGCGGCCCCCGCCGACGCCAGCGCGTTCGCGGTTCCGCCGTACTGGATCCGCACCCGGGAGCCGATCGAAGACGACCCGCTGCTGCGGGCCTGCACCCTGACCTTCATCTCCGACATAGGCCCGCTCCCGGTCATCCGTCCGCCCGGCACCCGACTGGCCTTCGACGTCGGTTTCGCCACCAGCCTGGACCACTCGATCTGGTTCCACCGCCCGTTTCACCCGAGGCGGTGGCACCGCTACGAGGTCAGCTCGGTCAACAACAGCGATGCCCGCGGCCTGGCCCGCGGTGCGCTCTACGACGCCTCGGGCGCCCTGATCGCCAGCACCGCCCAGGAAGGGCTGTGGCGGCTGTGACACCCCAGCGGAGGCGGTAACCCGGTGGCCCACCTGCTCGGCGCCGAGGCACTGCACCTGCAATACCCCACCGGCGTGGTCCTCGACGGGGTCAGCCTCGGGGTCGATGACGGCGACCGCATCGGCATCGTCGGCCGCAACGGCGACGGAAAATCCAGCCTGCTGGGCCTGCTCACCGGGCGCATCGACCCGGACCGCGGACGGGTCACCCGACGCAGCGGGCTGCGGGTCGGCGCGCTGGCGCAGGCCGACACCCTCATCGCCGAGCAGACCGTCGGCCACACCCTGGTCGGCGACGCCGCCGACCACGAATGGGCCTCCGACCCGCGGATCCGCGACGTGGTCGACGGCCTGGTGGCCGACCTGGACTGGAAAGCGGCCATCGGCACCCTCTCCGGCGGACAACGCCGGCGGGTGCAACTGGCGGCGCTGCTGATCGGCGACTGGGACGTCATCGCCCTCGATGAGCCCACCAACAACCTGGATCTGCAGGGCATCACCTGGCTGGCGGACCACCTCACCACCCGGTGGGCCCGCAACACCGGCGGCCTGCTGGTGATCACCCACGACCGCTGGTTCCTCGACGAGGTCGCCGCCACCACCTGGGAGGTGCACGACCGCACCGTCGAACCGTTCGACGGCGGCTACGCCGCCTACGTGCTGGCCCGGGTGGAACGCGACCGGCAGGCGGCGGTGGCCGAGGCCAAGCGGCAAAACCTGCTCCGCAAGGAACTGGCCTGGCTGCGCCGCGGCGCCCCGGCCCGCACTGCCAAACCGAAGTTCCGGATCGAGGCGGCCAACGCGCTGATCGCCGACGTGCCGCCGCTGCGCAACAGCGTGGAGTTGGCCAAGCTCGCCACCGCCCGGCTGGGCAAGACCGTCGTCGACTTGCTCGACGTGTCGGTCTCCTACGACGGGCGACCGGTGCTGAGCAACGTCGAATGGCGGATCGGCCCCGGCGAACGCACCGGGATCGTCGGCGCGAACGGTGCGGGCAAATCCACCCTGCTGGGCCTGATCGCGGGCACCGTCGCCCCCGACACCGGGCGGGTCAAGCGCGGCAAAACCGTCCAGTTGGGCGTCCTCGACCAGCAGTCCGGTGAACTGGCCGGCCTGGCCGGTGACCGGGTGGCCGACGTGCTCGCCGGGTTGCGCAACGACTACCGGGTGGGCGGACGCGAACTCACCCCGGCCCAGCTGCTGGAGCGGCTCGGCTTCGACCGGGCGCAGCTGTCGGCCCGGGTCGGCGACCTCTCCGGGGGCCAGCGGCGCCGGCTGCAGTTCCTGCTGGTCCTGCTCGCCGAACCGAACGTGCTCATCCTCGACGAGCCGACCAACGACGTCGACACCGAAATGCTCACCGCGATCGAGGACCTGCTGGACTCCTGGCCGAGCACGCTGATCGTGGTCTCCCACGACCGTTACCTGCTGGAACGGGTCACCGACCAGCAGTACGGCATCCTGGCCGGCCGGCTGCGGCACCTACCCGGCGGCGTCGAGGAATATCTGCGGCTGGCCGCCTCGACCGCCACCCCGCCACCGGCGCCCGCGACGCCCGCCGCCAAACCGGGCGCGGCGGCGCACGCCGCCCGCAAGGAGATGGCCGCCGTGGAGCGCCGGCTGACCAAGCTGGCCGACCAGATCGAGGGCAAGCACCGTGAACTCGCCGCCCACGACCAGGCCGACCACGTCGGCATCACCGCGCTGACCCGCGAGCTCGACGCCCTCCGCCAGCAGGTCGCCGAGCTGGAGGACCGCTGGCTGACGCTGTCCGACGATCTCGAGTGAACCGGCCGGTCACCGCACCGGCGTCAGCTGGCACACCTTCCAACCGTCCTCACGCACCAGATCCAGCTCGATCGTTCGCCGGCCCAGCAACTCGTTGCGTGCGTCCAGGGTGGCGGTGGCCGCGTCGCCGCGCACGTCGACCGCGGTGACCGTGGTGTCGGTGAGCCCCTGGGCCGCGCGCGTCTCCTTCAGCCGCTCCATGGCCGCGCCGGTCAGCAGCTCGCGGGCGGCGGCGCACGTCAGATCCAGATAGCGGTCCCAGTCCTCGGTGTTGTAGGCGTTCTGATACGCCGTCAGGGTCTGGCGGACCAGGTCGTCCTCCGACGCCGGTGCCGCACTGCTGGACGTCGCGGGACTCGGCGCGGCGGTGGCCGGCGCCGGATCCGGCGGCGCAGCGGTCTTCGACCCGCAGGCCGCCGCAGGCACTGCCACGAGCGCCGCGGCGGCCGCGGCCACCAGCATCCTTCGCGCGGTCGACACGATCAGGCCTCCTCGGGGCACGCGTCATCACTGACGGGGAACTTTCGCCGCGGTGGCGTTGACCAGCGCGCCGACGTCGACGGTGCCGGGCGGCCCGCAGCGACGGATGTCGATCATGACATTGCCCTGGATCTGAATCCCGTGCCGGCACACCGCCGCACCGCCGTCCAGGGTCGCCTCCAGCGTGTAGACACCCGCGGTGTTGACCGGCCGCCCGAACCGCCAGGTCTGCGCGGGGTTGCCGGGCAGGGTGATCACGACCGTGCGGTCCGCGCAGCCCTCCCACGCGGAGCGCTGGAGTTGGAGGGAGAGGCCGGCGTCGCCGGCCGAGGGGAACGCCGCCACCGACTGGATCAGGCTGTTCTGCCACGGCTGCCGGTAGAGGGCACGCAGTTCCTGCACGACCACACCGACCGGCGTCACCGTCTTGTACGCCCCCCGTTGCGCCGGGGCCCACGCCCCGGCGCACGACGGGTTGTCGAGGTCCGCCGAGTCGTCGGAGAGCTCGGCCCGCTGGTGTTCGAGCACCACCGCGTCCTCGCCGTCGTTGCCCGGAATTTCGGTGCCGGTCAACAGGATCGATTCCAGCGCCGATGCCGGGACGTCGGTGGCCGGCGGCCCCTGCGCGACCGCAGGCGGAGCCGTACCCGTCGGCGACCCGTCCGCCGCCGCCGGATCGCCGTGCGACCGCAACGCCACCGCCGACACCACCGCCGCGACGAGCACCGCAACGCCGGTGATCGCCCCGACAAGCACCGCCGGCCGACGGCGGCGCGGCGGCGCGGTGGCCGACATGGTGGGAGCCGACGGCGCCAGCCCCGGGTACCTGCTGACCTGCGCTGTCGGCACCGGCGCCAGTCCCGGGTACCTGCTGACCTGCGCTGTCGGCACCGGCGCCAGCAGCGTCCGGTCCCGGCCGCCCGGGTCGCGCAGCGCCGCGGCCGCCGCCTCCGCCAGATCGCTCGCCGAACGGAACCGTCGCGCCGGGTCCTTGGCCATCGCGACGGCGATCACGTCGTCCAGCGCGGCGGGCAGTGACGGGACCGCGTCGGTGACCCGGGGCGGTGCGGCCTGCAGATGCGCCATCATCTGTGCTGCCGGGCCGTTGGTGGTGGCGAACGGCGGTTTACCGGTCAGCAGCCGGAACAGCGTGCACCCCAGTGAGTAGATGTCGGCCCGGCCGTCGATCGGGGAACCGGCCAGCACCTCCGGCGCCGCGTAGGCGATCGTCGCCATCACCGACCCGGTCGCGGTGAGGCCGACGTCGTCGAGGGCGCGGGCGATCCCGAAATCGCCGAGCAGGACCCGCTCCTGGTCGCCAGCCGGCCCGGACAGCAGGAAGTTCGCCGGTTTGATGTCGCGGTGGATCACGTTGTTGGCGTGCGCGAAGTCGAGCCCCTTGGCCACCTCACGCACGATGTGCACCGCCCGTAGCGGGGTCATGGTGCCGGCCCGCAGTGCGGCGTCGGCGTCGGTGCCGTCGACGAACTGCATCGCGATCCACAGCTGGCCGTCGTCGGTCTGGCCGCGGTTGTGCACCGCCACGATCTGCGGGTGGCTCAGTGCAGCGGCCACATCGGCCTCGCGGATGAACCGGGCCCGGAAGTCGGCGTCGCGGGACAGTTCGGCGGAGAGCACCTTCAGCGCGTCGTAGCGCGGCAGTGTCGGGTGGGCCGCCAGATACACCGACCCCATTCCGCCCGAGCCCAGGATGCGTTCGATCCGGTATCCGGCGACTACCGTCCCCGGCGTCAACACGCCGGGATTATTTCACATCGGCGTGGCCGGACCCGGCGATCGCGGATCGCGCGGCCGTGTCCATCTCAGCCGCGCAGCCAGCGCCGCTGCCGGTCGACCTGGCCGTAGACCAGGTTGAGCTGCTCGGCGACCCGGGCCGGTGCGGTGCCGCCGCGGGCGTCGCGGGAGGACACCGAACCCTCGACGGTGAGCACGCTGCGCACCTGCGGGGTGAGCTGCGGGCTGATCGCGGCCAGCTCGTCGTCGGTGAGCTCGTCGAGCCCGACACCGCGGGCCTCGGCGGCGCGCACCGCCGCGCCGGCGGCCTCGTGCGCCACTCGAAACGGAACCCCTTGGCGCACCAACCATTCGGCGATATCGGTGGCGAGGGTGTAGCCGGCCGGCGCCAACGCCGCCATCCGGTCGAGGTCGAACCGCAACGTGGTCACCAGGCCGGCCATCGCAGGCAAAAGCAGCTCCAGCTGCGCCACCGAGTCGAAGACCGGTTCCTTGTCCTCCTGCAGATCGCGGTTGTAGGCCAGCGGCTGGGCCTTCAACGTGGCCAGCAGCCCGGTGAGGTTGCCGATCAGCCGGCCCGATTTGCCGCGCGCCAGCTCGGCGATGTCCGGGTTCTTCTTCTGCGGCATGATCGAGCTGCCGGTGGACCACGCGTCGTGCAACGTCACGTAGCCGAATTCGGTGGAGCTCCACACGATGATGTCCTCGGCCAGCCGGGACAGGTCGACCGCGATCATCGCCAGCACGAACGCCGCCTCCGCCGCGAAGTCGCGGGCCGCGGTCGCATCGATGGAGTTGTCGGCCGCGGTGGCGAAACCCAGCTCCGCGGCGATCGCGTCCGGGTTCAGCCCCAGCGACGATCCGGCTAGCGCGCCGGATCCGTACGGCGACACCGCGGTACGCGCATCGAAGTCGGCGATCCGGTCGACGTCGCGCAGCAGCGGATGGGCGTGGGCCAGCAGATGGTGGGCCAGCAGCACCGGCTGCGCCGACTGCAGATGGGTCTTGCCCGGCATCACCGCGCCGGGATGCGCGGCGGCCTGACCGGCCAGCGCGTCGACCACCTCGAGCACCCCGGCCGCCACCCGGCGCACCGCGTCGCGCAGCCACATCCGGAACAACGTCGCCACCTGGTCGTTGCGGGACCGCCCGGCCCGCAGCCGCCCGCCCAGCTCCGGGCCGACCCGCTCGATCAGACCCCGCTCCAGTGCCCCGTGCACGTCCTCGTCACCGGGTGCCGGCGCGAAGCTGCCGTCTTCGACCGCCGCGGCCAGCTCGTCGAGGCCGGCCAGCAGCCCGTCGCGCTGCTCGGCGGTGAGCAGGCCCGCGGCGAACAGCACCGCGGCGTGCGCCTTGGAGGCGACGACGTCATAGGGCGCCAGCGCCCAGTCGAAGTGGGTCGATTTGCTCAGCGCCGCAAGCGCATCGGCGGGCCCGTCGGCGAACCGGCCGCCCCACAGGGCCCCCTGGTTGGTGCTCACCCGGTGGCCTCGCGGTCGCGGCGGGCGGCGATCTGGGCGGACAGCCCGTGCAGGTGCACGAAGCCCTTGGCCGCCGACTGGTCGAAGTTGTCGCCGGCGTCGTAGGTGGCCAGGTTGAAGTCGTACAGCGAGCTCTCGCTGCGCCGGCCGTTGACCGCGATGTGCCCGCCGTGCAGCACCAGCCGCACCTCCCCGGAGACGTGCTGCTGGGTGTGGGCGACGAAGGCGTCCAGCGCCGACTTCAGCGGGGAGAACCACAGCCCGTCGTAGACCAGTTCGGTCCAGCGCTGGTCGGTGCGCCGCTTGTAGCGGCCCAACTCGCGCTCCAGGGTGACGTGCTCGAGTTCGGTGTGCGCGGTGATCAGCACCATCGCCCCGGGCGCCTCGTAGATCTCCCGGCTCTTGATGCCGACCAGCCGGTCCTCGACCACGTCGAGGCGGCCCACACCCTGCGCACCGCCGCGCCGGTTGAGTTCCTCGATGGCCTCCAGCACGCTCACCGCGCGCCCGTCGATCGAGACCGGCACGCCCGCCTCGAACCCGACGATCACCTCGTCGGGGGTCGACCAGTGCACGGTCGGGTCCTCGGTGTAGTCGTAGACGTCCTTGGTCGGCGCGTTCCACAGGTGTTCCAGGAACCCGGTCTCCACCGCCCGGCCCCACACGTTCTGGTCGATGGAGAACGGGGAGCGTTTGGTGACGTTGATCGGGATGTCGTTCTTCTCGGCGAACGCGATCGCCTTCTCCCGGGTCCAGGCGTAGTCGCGGACCGGTGCCAGCACCTGCAGATCCGGTGCCAGCGCGGCGAACCCGACCTCGAACCGGACCTGGTCGTTGCCCTTGCCGGTGCACCCGTGCGCGACGGTTCCGCCGCCATGCTCGCGGGCGGCGGCGACCAGGTGCTTGACGATCAGCGGGCGGCTGATCGCCGACACCAGCGGGTAGCGGTCCATGTACAGGGCGTTGGACTGGATGGTGGGCAGGCAGTACTGCTCGGCGAACTCGTCGCGGGCGTCGACCACCACCGACTCGACCGCGCCGCAGTCCAGGGCCCGCTGCCGCACGACCTCCATGTCCTCGCCGCCCTGGCCGAGGTCGATGGCCACCGCGACGACCTCGCGGCCGGTCTCCTTGCCGATCCAGCTGATCGCCACCGAGGTGTCCAGACCACCGGAGTAGGCCAGGATGACACGGTCGGACATAACAACTCTCCTTATCTGAGGTTCACCAGCGTCGTAGCGAGCTCGGCGCCGGTCATCGGCTCGCGGGCCAACACGAAGATGGTGTCATCCCCGGCGATGGTGCCCACCACGTAGGGCAGGGCGGCCCGGTCGATCGCGCTGGCCAGGTAGTCCGCGGCGCCCGGCGGGGTGCGCAGCACCGCGGTGTTGGCGCTGGCGTCGGCGCCGACCAGCAGCTCGCCGAGCAGCCGGCACAGCCGCTCGGTGCCGCCGGTGACCCCGCGCACCGGGCTGCCGTCCTCGGGCACCACGTAGCGGCCCACCCCGCCGTCGGCGCCGCGCAACTTCACCGCACCCAGCTCCTCGAGGTCACGCGACAGGGTCGCCTGGGTGACCTCGATGCCGTCGGCGGCCAGCAGCGCGGCCAGCTCCCCCTGACTGTGCACCGGCCCGGCCGCCAGCAGCGCCACGATCCGGGCCTGCCTGCCGGCGCGGGTCGGGGTGGCCGGGGTGGGCGCGGCGTTCACCGGGAGCGCTCCAGCAGCCAGACCAGCAGCGCCTTCTGGGCGTGCAGCCGGTTCTCCGCCTCGTCCCAGACGGCGCTGGCCGGCCCGTCGATCACCGCGTCGGTGATCTCCTCACCGCGGTGCGCGGGCAGGCAGTGCAGCACCACGGCCGCCGGGGCGGCCAGCCCGAGCAGGGCGTCGTTGATCTGATACGGCCGGAACGGGCCCACCCGGTCGCGGCCGTCGCCCTCCTGGCCCATCGAGGTCCAGGTGTCGGTGACCAGGACGTCGGCGCCGGTGGCCGCGGCCGTCGGGTCGGTGGTCACGGTCACCGAGCCGCCGGTGTCGGCGGCCCGGCGCCGCGCGGCGGTCACGAACTGCTCGGCCGGGGTGAACCCGTCCGGTGCGGCGACGGTGACGTGCAGCCCGGCGGTGGCCCCGCCGAGCATCAGCGAGTGGGCCATGTTGTTGGCGCCGTCGCCGAGGTAGGTCAGCTTCAGCCCGGCGAGCCGTCCGGTGCGTTCGGCGATCGTCTGCAGGTCGGCCAGCACCTGGCACGGGTGGAAGTCGTCGGAGAGCGCGTTGACCACCGGCACCGTCGCGGTGGCCGCCATCGCGGTCAACCGGTCCTGCCCGAACGTGCGCCACACGATCGCGTCCACGTAGCGCGACAGCACCCGCCCGGTGTCCTCGAGGGTCTCGTCGCGGCCGAGCTGGGTGGCGCGGCCGTCGACGACCACGGCGTGCCCGCCGAGCTGGGTCACCCCGAGCTCGAAGGAGAACCGGGTGCGGGTGGAGTTCTTGTCGAAGATCACCGCCACCCCGCGCGGCCCGTCCAGCGGTCTGCGCCCGAACGGGTTGCGCTTGAGCTCGGCGGCCAGCGCCAGCACCTCGGCCTGCTCGGCGGGGCTCAGGTCGTCGTCGCGCAGGAAGTGCCGGATCATGACCGGTCCCCCGCGGCGTCGAGGATCGCCGGCAGCGCGGCCACGAACCCGTCGAGCTGGTCCTCGGTGACGATCAGCGGCGGGGCCAGCCGCACCACGTCGGGGGCGGCGGCGTTGACCAGGAAGCCGGCCGTTCGGGCGGCGGTCTCCACCGCCTTGGCGTGCGCGGCGGTCAGCACGACGCCGAGCAGCAGCCCGCGCCCCCGCACCCCGGCGACCAGGGGGTGGCCCAGCGCCTCGATCCGCTCGGCCAGCCACGGCCCCAGCCGGGCGGCGCGCTCCACGAGCCGCTCCTCGGCGAGCACGTCGAGCACCGCCAGCGCGGCGGCCGCGCAGACCGGGTTCCCGCCGAAGGTGCTGCCGTGCATGCCGGGGGCGAACAGCTTCGCGGCCGGCCCGACCGCCAGGCAGGCGCCGATCGGCAGGCCGCCGCCGAGCCCCTTGGCCAGCGTCACCACGTCGGGGACGATGCCGTCGTGCTGGTGGGCGTAGAACGTGCCGGTGCGCCCGACCCCGGTCTGCACCTCGTCGAGGATCAGCAGCGCACCGTGTTCGGCGGTGATCCGGCGGGCCTCGGCCAGATAGTCCGGCGGCGGCAAGACGACGCCGCTCTCCCCCATGATCGGCTCCAGGACCACCGCGGCGGTGTCGGGGCCGACGGCGGCCGCCAGTGCCGCGGCGTCCCCGAACGGCACGTGCTCCACCGGGCCGGGCAGCGGCGCGAACGGCGCCTGCTTGGCCGGCTGGCCGGTGAGGGCCAGCGATCCCATCGTGCGGCCGTGGAACGCCTCGCGGGCGGCGACGATCGTGCCGCGACCGGTCAGCCGGGTCAGCTTGAGCGCGGCCTCGTTGGCCTCGGCGCCGGAGTTGCAGAAGAACACCCGGGCCTCCGGCCCGACGTCCCAGCGGGCGACCAGCCGCTCGGCCAGCGCCACCCCCGGCTCGGTGGCGTAGAGGTTGGAGGTGTGACCCAGCGTGCCCAGCTGCGCGGTCACCGCCGCGACCACCGCCGGGTGGGCGTGGCCGAGCAGGTTGACCGCGATCCCGCCGAGCAGGTCGAGGTAGGAGCGGCCGTCGACGTCGGTGACGATCGCGCCGGCGCCGCGGGCCAGCGCCAGCGGCGGGGTGCCGTAGTTGTCCATCATCACCGCCGACCAGCGCTGCTGCAGCGCCTCGGTCCGGGTCATGGCGGTCTCGGTCATGGGCTCACCACCTTGGTTCCGGTGCCGGCATCGGTGAACAGTTCCACCAGCACACAGTGTTCGACGCGGCCGTCGATGATGTGGGCGCTGGGCACCCCGCCGGCGACCGCCCGCAGGCAGGCCTCGACCTTGGGCACCATCCCCGACTCCAGGCCCGGCAGCAGCTCGGCCAGCGCCACCGAGTCGATCTCACTGACCAGCGAGTCGCGGTCCGGCCAGCGGGCGTACAGCCCGTCGACGTCGGTGAGCATCAGCAGTTTCTCCGCGCCCAGAGCGGCGGCCAGCGCGGCGGCGGCGGTGTCGGCGTTGACGTTGTGCACCACCCCGTCGACGTCGGGCGCCAGCGTCGAGACCACCGGGATGCGCCCGGCGGTGATCAGGTCGCGGATCGCGTCGGTGTCGACCCGGTCGACGTCGCCGACCAGCCCGATGTCGGTGGCGACCCCGTCGACGGTGACGTTGCGGCGCACGGCGGTGAACAGCGCGGCGTCCTCGCCGGTGATGCCGACCGCATACGGGCCGTGGGCGTTGATCAGGTTCACCAGCTCCCGGCCGACCTGGCCGAACAGCACCATCCGGGCCACTTCGAGCACCTCGGGGGTGGTGACCCGGAACCCGCCCTTGAAGTCACCGGCGATGCCCAGCCGCTGCAGCATCGCCGAGATCTGCGGACCGCCGCCGTGCACCACGACCGGGTGGATGCCGCAGTTGCGCAGGAAGGCCATGTCGGCGGCGAACGCGTGTTTGAGGGTGTCGTCGGTCATCGCGTTGCCGCCGTATTTGACCACGATGATCCGGCCGTGCAGCTGTTTGAGCCAGGGCAGCGCCTCGGCCAGCACCCGCGCCTTGACCGCGGTGGTCGGTTCGTCCGCGGTCATGAGCTGTACGCCGAGTTCTCGTCGACGTAGCCGTGCGACAGGTCGGTGGTGCGGATCGCCGCGGTGCCGGTGCCCCGGGCGAGGTCGACGCGGACCTCGACGTCGGCGCCGGACAGGTCCACGCTGCGGGCGCCGGGATCCGGCAGGCCGGCGGCGAACACGGTGGATCCGTTGAACGACACCGTGACCCGGTCCGGGTCGATCGGGAACGGGGCCATGCCGACCGCGGCGAGCACCCGGCCCCAGTTCGGGTCGGAGCCGAACAGCGCGGTCTTGACCAGGTTGTCACGGGCGATCAGCCGGGCGGTGAACAGCGCCTCGGCGTCGGAATCGGCGCCGGTCACCGCGACCGTCACCCGCTTGGTCACGCCCTCGGCGTCGGCCTGCAGCTGGGCGCAGAGGTCGTCGCAGACCGCCAGCACCGCCGCGTCGAGCTCGTCCTGGTCGGGCGCGATCTCGCTGGCCCCGGAGGCCAGCAGCAGCACGGTGTCGTTGGTCGAGCAGCAGCCGTCGACGTCGAGCCGGTCGAAGGTCGCCGCGGCGGCGGCGGTCAGGGCCCGGTGCAGCGCGGCGGCGTCGGCCACCGCATCGGTGGTGATCACGCAGAGCATGGTGGCCAGCGACGGCGCCAGCATGCCCGCGCCCTTGGCCATCGCGCCGACCGTCCAATTCCGTCCGGATTCCGGACTGTGGTGCAGCGCAACCTGTTTGGGCACGGTGTCGGTGGTCATGATGGCGCGGGCGGCATCCTCGCCGCCGACCAGCCCGCCGGCCATCTCCTGCACCAGGTGGGTCACCCCGGCCAGCACCTGCGGCATCGGCAGCCGGTCGCCGATCAGGCCGGTGGAGCACACCGCGACCTCCACCGCACCGGTCTCGGTGCCCCACTGCGAGAGCGCGTCGGCCACCGCCTCGGCGGTGGCGTGGGCGTCGGCGAAGCCGGGCGGCCCGGTGCAGGCGTTGGCGCCGCCGGAGTTGAGGACCACCGCACGCAGCCGCCCGGTGGTGAGCACCTGCTGGGTCCACAGCACCGGCGCGGCCTTGACCTGGTTGCGGGTGACCACACCGGCCGCGGTCAGGTCGGGGCCCTCGTTGAACACCAGCGCCATGTCCGCCGCACCGGAGGCCTTGATGCCCGCGGCCACGCCGACGGCGCGGAACCCGCCCGGTGCGGTCACCCCCTGGTCGCGCACCAGCCGTGCTCCGCTCACGGCGCGACCCCGACCAGCGGCAGACCCTCGATCTCCGGCCAACCCAGAACCAGGTTCATCGACTGCACCGCCGCCCCGCCGGTGCCCTTGACCAGGTTGTCGATCGCGGTGATCACCACGAACGTCTCGGCGTCGGCGTCGACGGCCAGCGAGATCTGGGCCATGTTGCTGCCGATGACCGATCCGGTGCGCGGCAGCTGCCCGTCGTCGAGCAGGTGGACGAACGGTTCGTCGGCGTATGCGGCCCGGTAGGCCGCCTGCAACTCGGCCAGCGGGGCGCGGGTCGGCGCGGTACAGGTGGCCAGGATGCCGCGGGCGGCCGGGATGAGCACCGGGGTGAACGACACCCGCACGTCGCGGCCGCTGGCCGTGCGCAACTCCTGGGCGATCTCCGGGTTGTGCCGGTGCGCACCGGCGATGTTGTAGGCCCGCGCCGAGCCGAGCACCTCCGAGCCGAGCAGATCGGTGCGGGCGGCCCGGCCGGCGCCGGAGGTGCCGCTGACCGCGACGACGGTCACGGTCGGGTCGATGAGGTCGGCGCTGATCGCAGGCAGCAGCGCCAGCAGCGCCGCGGTCGGGTAGCAGCCGGGCACCGCGATCCGGCGGGCCCCGCGCAGCCGGTCCCGGGCGCCGGGCAGCTCGGGCAGCCCGTAGGGCCAGTTGCCGGCGTGCGGCGACCCGTAGAACCGCTCCCAGATCGCCGGGTCGGTGAGCCGGAAGTCGGCGCCGCAGTCGATGATCAGCGTGTCCGGGCCCAGTTCCTCGGCCAGCCGGGCCGAATGGCCGTGCGGCAGCGCCAGGAACACCACGTCGTGGCCGGCCAGCACATCGAGTTCGGTGGGCTCGAGCACCCGGTCGGCCAGCGGCATCAGATGTGGCGCGTGCTCGGCGAGGCGGTCACCGGCGCTCGACGCCGCGGTGAGCGCCCCGATGGTGAGCCGTCCGTCTGCGTAAGCGGGGTGTCCCAGCAGCAGCCGCAGGATCTCGCCCCCGGCATAGCCGCTGGCACCGGCCACCGCCACCCGAATCGTCCCGGTCATGTCCGCCATTCTGCATGAATATGCATACGTATGCAAATTAATTCGATACTGGTTCAGCCCCGCAGCACCGCGCCGACCCGCTCGCCGGCCCGGTCCACCGCGCCCTGCCGCGCCGCGCTGGCCTCGTCCTCGGTGAGCGTGCGGTCGGGGGCGCGGAACCGCAGCGCGAACGCCAGCGACTTGTAGCCCTCGCCGACCTGCGGACCGGTGTAGACGTCGAACAGCGTGACGTCCTCGAGCAACTCCCCCGCCCCGGCGCGCACCGCGTCGGCCACCGCCTGCGCCGGGGTGTCGGCGGGCACCACCAGCGCGACGTCCTGGAACACCGCCGGGAACGGCGACACCCGCGGCGCAGGCAACGACTCCGCCACCGGGATCGCGTCCAGGCTCAGCTCGACCGCACAGGTGCCCGCGGGCAACCCGGCCCGCTCGATCACCGCCGGGTGCAGCTGACCGGCGTGGCCGACCACCCGGCCGTCGACCAGCACCTCGGCGCAGCGGCCGGGATGCCACGGCAGCAACTCACCGGAGCGCAGCTCCACTGCCACGCCGCAGGTCCGGGCGATGACGCGGACCGCGTCGAAGGCGTCGCCGGCCGCCACCGGGCGGCCGGGCCCCCACGGCCCGCGCGGCTCGCGCAGTCCGCACAACACCGCGCCGACGTGCAGCGGCTGGCGGGGCAGCGACTCGTCCAGCGCGGCCAGCTGGTCGGCGGTCGGCCGCCGGTCCACCGGCAGCGGGTCGATGCCGCGGGTGCGGTCGGTGGGTTGCACCACCTGCGCCAGCGCGTACAGCGCGACGTCGGTGACACCGCGGGCGACGTTGCGCGCCAGCGGCTCCAGCAGCCCGGGCAGCAGGGTGGTGGCCAGCTGCGGCCGGTCGGCCTCCAGCGGGTTGAGCACCGCGGTGGTGTGGCGCCGGGGATCGTCGGTGGCCAGCCCCCAGGTGTCGAAGACCCCGGCGGGCAGGAACGGGGTCGGCAGCACCTCGACGTAGCCGGACAGCGCCAGCGCCTTGCCGACCGCGCGCCGGCGCCGCTGCACCGGGCTCAGACCGCGCCCGGCCGGCGCGGTCGGCAACCGCGACGGGATCCGGTCGTAGCCCTCCAGGCGTAGGACCTCCTCGACCAGGTCCATCGGCTGGCCCAGGTCCGGTCGCCAGCTCGGCGGCGTCACGGTCAGCCCGCCGTCCGATGCGCTGACCGCGGCGCCGATCTGTTCCAGCCGCCGCCGGGTGGTGCCGGGGGCGTAGTCCAGTCCGGCGGTGCGGTCTGGCAGGTCGGCCGCGATCGTGATCGGCGGCTGCGACCAGTCGGTGCGCGGTGGGTCCCCGGTCCAGTCGGTGAGCGCCGGATCGACGGCGCCGCCGGCGATGTCGGCCAGCAGCCCGGCGGCCCGGTCGAGGGCGGCCACCGAGATCGCCGGGTCGACGCCGCGCTCGTAGCGACGGCTCGCCTCGCTGGTCAGATGCAGCCGCCGCTGGGTGCGGGAGACGGCCGCCGGATCCCACACCGCCGCCTCCAGCAGCACCTCGGTCGAATCCTCGGTCATCTCGGTCGCGCCCGCGCCCATCACCCCGCCGATGGCGGCGGTGGCGGCCTCGTCGACGATCAGCACATCGGCGGGGTCGAGGCGACGCTCGACGTCGTCGAGGGTCGTGACGGTCTCGCCGGGCCGGGCGAACCGGACCGCCAGCGGGCCGTCGACCCGGGCCCGGTCGTGGGCGTGCATCGGGTGGCCCAGCTCGAGCATCACGTAGTTGGTGATGTCCACCGCCGGGGACAGCGCGCGGATCCCGCACAGCAACAGCCGGCGCTGCAGCCACCACGGCGACACCGCGTCCGGGTCGATGCCGGTCACCGAGCGCAGCGCGAACCGGCGCACCCCGGTGCCGGGCTGCACACTCAGCGGCCAGCCGCTGCCGTCGGCGGGTAGTGGTTCGACCGCGGCCGGGTCGGCGAACTCCAGGTCGAAGGCGCAGGCGATCTCGCGGGCCAGGCCGCGCACCGACAGGCCGTAGCCGCGGTCCGGGGTGATCGCCAGGTCGAACACCACGTCGTCGAGGCCGAGCACCTCGGCGGCGTCGGCGCCCGGCTCGGCGGTTCCGGCCGGCAGCACCAGGATGCCGCCCGCGTCGGCGCCCAGGCCGAGCTCGGCGGTGGAGCAGATCATCCCGTCGGAGACCCGCCCGTAGGTCTTGCGGCTGGCGATGGTGAACCCGCCGGGCAGCGTGGTGCCGGGCAGGGCCGCGACCACCAGGTCGCCGACCGCGAAGTTCGTTGCGCCGCAGATGATGTCGCGGGGCTCGGGTTCGCCGACGTCGACGCGGCAGGCCCGGATCGGTTTCTTGAACTCGGTGAGCTCCTCGACCGCGGTGACCCGCCCGATCGTCAGCGGGCCGGTCACCGGACCGAGCCGGATCACGTCCTCGACCTCGTGGCCGATCCGGATGAGCGCGGCCTCCAGGTCGGCGGCGCCGACGTCCCAGCCCGGCGCGCCCGCCGCGACCGCCTCCCGCAGCCAGCTGTAGGGGACCCGCATCAGAGCCCCACCCCGAACGGCAGCGAGAACCGGACGTCGCCCTCGACCATGTCGCGCATGTCGGCGATCCCGTTGCGGAACTGCAGGGTGCGCTCCAGGCCCATCCCGAACGCGAAACCGGTGTACTCGCCGGGATCGATGCCCGCGGCGCGCAGCACGTTGGGGTGCACCATGCCGCAGCCGCCCCACTCGACCCAGCCCGCGCCGCCCTTGCGGTTGGCGAACCAGATGTCGACCTCGCCGGACGGCTCGGTGAACGGGAAGAAGTGCGGCCGGAACCGGGTGCGGGCGTCCGGGCCGAACTCGGCGCGCGCCAGCGCGTCGAGGGTGCCGCGCAGATGCGCCATCGTCAGCCCGCGGTCCACGGCCAGCCCCTCCACCTGGTGGAAGACCGGGGTGTGGGTGGCGTCGAGTTCGTCGGTGCGGAACGCCCGCCCCAGCGACAGCACATAGACCGGCAGGTCGCGGCCGAGCAGGGCCCGCATCTGCACCGGCGAGGTGTGGGTGCGCAGCACCTGCCGGGAGTTCTCCGGGGCGATGTGGAAGGTGTCCTGCATGCTGCGGGCCGGATGGTCGGTGAGGAAGTTCAGCGCGTCGAAGTTGAAGTGCTCGGCCTCGACCTCCGGGCCGTCGGCCAGTTCCCAGCCCATCGCGATGAAGGTGTCGGCGATGCGCTCGGACAGGATCGTGATCGGGTGCCGCGCCCCCACCGGCTGGCGGGTCGACGGCAGCGTGACATCGATGCGCTCGGCCACCAGCACCGCCGCGTCCCGTTCGGCGCGCAGCGCCGCCAGCCGCTCGTCGTAGTCCCGCTGCGCGGCGCCGCGGGCCTCGTTGACCCGACGGCCGGCGTCGGCGCGGTCGGCCTTGGGCAGCCCGGCCAGGGCGCGCCGGGCCAGCGCCAGCGGGGCTTGGTCGCCGAGGTGGCCGGTCTTGGCCCGGGCCAGCGCCTCCAGGTCGGTCGCCGCGGCGAAGGCGCGCCGCGCCGCCTCGACCGCTTCGGTCAGCGACCCGGGCGTCAGCAGCGCCGGATCGGCGGATTGGTCACCCACGCGGTCGGATTCTCCTTGCAGCAGCGGCCGGTACGCCGCACCTCGGCACGGTGTGACGCAAGTGCCGATCATAAGTGATCGGGTTTCGGCCGGGTCAGCCGCGCAGCGGCGGGCTCGCGGCGCGCGGGCGGCCGACCCGGCTGCCCAGCATCGCGCCGACCGTGCCCAGGCCCGCCGCGGCGGCCACCGTCGTCGCGGAGTGGGCCAGCACGACGAACGCGAACACCGCCGCCACCGCCAGCAGTGCCAGCCGGGTCGTCGTCCACCGGTCCGGGCGGGGCAGCCGGATGCCCATCAGCATCCCCAGGATCACCGCGGTGGCGTGCCCGACGTCGGTGAACTCACCGCCCAGCAGCGCGGCCACCGCCACCACCGGCAGCCACCAGCCGAGCCAGGCCGGCCGCCAGCGTGGCGCGACGGCGGGGGCGAGCGCCCCGAACACCGCCATCGCCCCGTAGCTCATCCCGACGTCGCTGGCCCGGGTCACCGACATCGGCAGCCAGCCGCGGTGGACCGCCACCGCCAGCCCGGCCGCCACGAGCAACGTCGCGACGACGTGCCCGGTGATGAAGGTGAGGATCAGCCGGCCGCCGTGCCAGCACAGTTCGGCCAGCGCCAGCAGGCAGACCAGCCCGGGCAGCCACACCGCGATCGGGGCGGCGTCGGTGATGAACGCGCTGTCGAACAAGGTGCCCAGCCGGCCGGCGCCCAGGTTGTGCAGGTTGGTGCTCGCGTCGTGGACGATGCGGTGACGGGTGTGCGGATCCAGGGCGACCAGGGCGGCCGCCACCGTGACCAGCGCCGCGGTGTAGCCCAGCGTGACCCGGATCCGGGACAGCCGGGACAGCAGCGCGGCGAACATCAGGTCCCACTATCCCCCGGCTCGGCGGCCTCCTCGCGGTCGTCGGCTGACGGTTTCCTGCGAGTCTGCAGCCGGTACATCGCCAGGTCGGGGGGCACGCCGGCGGTTTTGGCGCCGAACACCTGCCGACGCGCCCGCTTCGCGGTCACCCCGAGCCGCTCCAGTTCGACGGTCTCGATCTGGTCCAGGGTGGTGCCGGAGACGATGACGCCCCCGCGGGTGGCGCGTTCCATCACCCGGGCCGCGATGTTGACGTCGACGCCGAGCCAGTCGGAGGCCAGCCGCTGGGGCCGGCCGGTGTGGATGCCCACCCGCATGCGCGGGGTGTAGCCGTCGACGTCCACCGCGGTCAGCGCGGTCTGCGCGGCGAGCACCGCACGCACCGCCACCAGCGGCTGGCGGAACACCGCCATGGTGCCGTCGCCCATCCGTTTGACGATCCGGCCGCCGGCGTCGAGCAGCGGCGGCTCGATGGCCCGGGCCACCCGGCGCAGCAGGGTCAGGGTGGCGTCGTCGCCGGCCTCCAGCGACCAGGACGAGAAACCGACGAGGTCGGTGAAGACCAGGGTGACCTCGGCGTCGCGGGGGCGCCGGGACACCATCTCGGTGACCGCCTGCCAGACCTGCAGCGCTCCGAGTCCGACCTCGCGGGTCGCCGCGTCGCGGTCCCGCAGCAGTCGGTCGGCGGCACGGGCGGCCGCGCGCGGACCGCCGTCGCCGGCCGTGGACAGCGGATCGCCGAACTCCGGATCACCGGGCAGCGCGCGGCGGGCCCGGCGGATCAGCGCGATCACCTCGGGGCGGTGGTTGGTTCGGCGCAGCCAGCCCCCGGATCCGGACACCGGCGGCCGGTCCGCCGATTCAGCGGCCTCGAGTTCGCCGGACCCCTGGTCTGAGCGCTCGTGGTCCACCTGAGTCAGCGTAGGCGGGGCCGTCGGCGGCCGCCAAGGACCACAGCCGACGCCGGGAGTGGTGTCGGACACGCCGCCCCAACAATAGACAACGCGCATTGTCAGAAGTTACGGTGACAACGACCACAGCGTGTGAGGAGTCAGCGATGAACGCACCCATGACCACCACCAGCACCGGCGCCGGCGTGCAGCCCCTCGGCCCGGACTCCCTGACCTGGAAATACTTCGGTGACGTGCGCAGCGGCCTGATGGGCATGTGGATCGGCACCATCGAGAACATGTACCCGGGCCTGGGCGCCGGGGTCGAAGACCACTCCAGCCTGTGGCGCGAGCCGCTGCAGCGGGTGTTCCGCTCGGTGTACCCGATCATGGGCGTGGTCTACGACGGCGAACGGTCCCGGCAGACCGGCGAGGCGATCAAGAACTGGCACCGCGACATCAAGGGCGTCGACGGGCAGGGCCGGCGCTACCACGCGCTGGACCCCGAGACCTTTTACTGGGCGCACGCCACCTTCTTCATGATGGTGATCAAGCTCGCCGAGTACTTCGAGGGCGGGCTCACCGAGGCCGAGAAGCACCAGCTCTTCGACGAGCACGTGCAGTGGTACCGGATGTACGGGATGAGCATGCGGCCGGTGCCGGAGTCCTGGGAGGATTTCTGCCGCTACTGGGACCGGATCTGCCGGGAGGAACTGGAGCTGACCCCGGCGGCGGCCGGCATCCTGGACATGCGGATCCCCAAGCCGCGGTTCGTGTTGCTGCCCGACGCGGTCTGGGACCAGCTGTTCAAGCCGATGCTGGCCGGTCAGCGCTGGCTGACCGCGGGCCTCTTCGAACCCGAGGTGCGCGAGAAGGCCGGACTGCGCTGGAACGCCGGCGACGAGATCCTGCTGCGGTTGATCGGCAAGTTCCTGCAGATCTCGTTCCTGTTCGTCCCCGACGAGATCCGCCTGCACCCGCGGGCGCTGGCCGGCTACCGCCGCGCGCAGGGGCGCATCCCGGCCGACGCGCCCCTGGTCGAGGCGCCGTGGTTCACCGCTCCCCCGGCCGATCGCCGCGACACCGGCATGCACTACCTGCCGTCGCGCCGGCCCTGGCCGGCCCGGGTACTTATGGACAAGGCCGGATCGCTGGTGCACCACACGTTTTCGCTGGCCGGTGGGCTGGCCGGGACGCTCACCAGCGGTCCGGTTACGGAGCCTGCCCGGCCCGCGGTGGCCTGACCCGCGCGGCCCGCGCGCTGGCGTACAGGCAGATCGCCGCCGCGGCGGCGACGTTGAGGCTCTCCGCGTCACCCGCCATCGGGATCCGGACGCGGTGATCGGCCGCGGCGGCCACCTCCGGCGGCAGCCCGTGCGCCTCCGGACCGAACAGCCAGCCGGTCGGCCCGTCGAGCAGCGCCCCGGCGTCATCGAGGGAGGTCTCCCCGTCCAGCGTGGTGGCCAGCAGCCGCATCCCCCGCGCGCGCAGCGCCGACAGCGCCGCGGCGGTGTCCGGCTCGCTGATCACCGGCACCGCGAAGATGCTGCCCGCGGAGGCGCGCAGGCACTTCCCGTTGTAGGGGTCCACGGCGTGGCCGGCCAGGATCACCGCGTCGGCGCCCATCGCGTCGGCGAGCCGGATCAGGGTGCCGGCGTTGCCGGGTTCCGCCACGCCGACCGCGACCACCGCCAGCGCGGGCGCCGGGGGCAGGGCGGGCTGCGGCATCGCGCAGACCGCGACCAGTCCGGCCGGGGTCACCGTGTCCGACAGGCTCGCGGCCGCGCGGTCGGTGACCGGCTGGACCGCGACCCGCTGGTCCGTCAGCAGGTCGGCGTGCCGTTCGGCGGCCGCTGCGGTGGCGTACAGCTCACGGATCAGTCCGCGCCGTCCGGCCGCCTCGATGAGGTTGGGTCCTTCGGCGAGGAACCGGCCGCTGCGGGCCCGGGCGGCCGCGCGGTGCAGCTTGGCCGCCGCGACCACCCGGGTCGCGCGGTGACCGAGCAGCTGGCTCAGGCGGCCTCGCCGGACGGCGCGTTGACGTCGGCGGGCAGCGCGGCCCGGGCGACGTCGACCAGCGCGGTGAACGCCTGCGGGTCGCTGACCGCGATCTCCGCCAGGTTCTTCCGGTCGACCTCGACCCCGGCGGCCTTGAGGCCCTGGATGAGCCGGTTGTAGGTGATGTCGTTGGCCCGGGCGGCGGCGTTGATCCGGGAGATCCACAGCTTGCGGAATTCGCCCTTGCGGGCGCGCCGGTCACGGAAGGCGTAGTTCAGCGAGTGCAGCTGCTGTTCCTTGGCCTTGCGGTACAGCCGGGACCGCTGGCCGCGGTAGCCCTTCGAGGCCTTGAGGACGCTGCGGCGCTTCTTGTGGGCGTTGACCGCCCGCTTCACGCGTGCCATGAGTGTGTTCCTGTTCGTGTCGGTACGGGGTGGTGTCGGCGTGGACCGGTGGTCAGCCGTTCAGCATCTTGTTGACGCGGGCGGTGTCGGCGTCCGACACCGTGGTGCGGCCGTCGAGCCGGCGGGTGCGCTTGGAGGGTTTGTGCTCCAGCAGGTGGCGCCGGTTGGCCTTCTGGCGCACGATCTTGCCGGTTCCGGTGCGGCGGAAGCGCTTCGATGCGCCGCTGTGGGATTTCGCCTTGGGCATGGTTCCTCAGTTCTGCGGTCGGTTGGTCGGTGCGGTCATGACGGGGTGTCGTCGTCGGCGGGCGGACGCGCGGGTGCGCCGGCCTGCTCCGCGGCCCGGGCGCGGGTCTTCGCGCCGCGGTGCGGTGCCAGCACCATCGTCATGTTGCGGCCGTCCTGCTTCGCGGCCGTCTCGACGAAGCCGAAGTCGGCGACGTCGGCGCCGAGCCGCTGCAACAGGCGGTAGCCCAGTTCCGGGCGGGACTGCTCGCGCCCACGGAACATGATGGTCACCTTGACCTTCGACCCGGCCTCGAGGAAGCGGACCACGTGACCCTTCTTGGTCTCGTAGTCGTGCGGGTCGATCTTGGGGCGCAGCTTCTGCTCTTTGACGACGGTCTGCTGCTGGTTCTTGCGAGACTCGCGAGCCTTCTGCGCCGTCTCGTATTTGAACTTGCCGTAGTCCATGATCTTGCAGACCGGGGGTCTGGCGTTGGGGGCAACCTCAACGAGATCGAGATCGGCTTCCGCGGCGACACGCAGGGCGTCTTCGATGCGCACGATGCCCACCTGCTCCCCGCCGGGTCCGATCAGTCGGACTTCAGGAACGCGGATGCGCTCGTTGACGCGAGTCTCAGTGCTAATGGGCCCTCCCTTGGTAGTTGTCGGCTGGCGACCCAGCCGGCGAAATACCATCCCATCAGCAGAAAAGCCCTGCACGAAGCAGGGCCCAAAGCCGACCGATCGCGGCCCGAGGCCGCCTGCGCGCGCTGCGCAGCACCGGAACGATTGCCGGTGACCGGACCGTTGTGCCGCATGCGGCCAACGGTGGGAGTGGGACTCCACTTGCTGTCCCCGGCGTTCGCCGGGACGGTCGCACGTGTCAGTCTAGCAGGCATGGACGATGCCTTGCCCGACGCGAGCGGACCGGTCCGCGAACTCGCCGAGATCCCCGCGATCGAAGTGATCACCCGGGCGGCGGTGATGCTGATGAGCGCCGCCGCGGAGAAACTCGGCCTCGCGGCCGAGGATCCCGACGAAGCCCCGCAGCGCGACCTCGACGAGGCGCGCCGGCTGATCACCGCGCTGGCCGGGCTGGTCACCTCCAGCGCCGAATACCTCGGCGTGCACGCCGGGCCGCTGCGCGAGGGACTGCGCAGCCTGCAGCACGCGTTCCGGGAGGCCAGCGCCTACCCCGACGACCCGGGCCGCGGCCCCGGCGAGAACTACACCGGCTCGGTCGGCTGATCCGGTCGCGTCGGTGAGGATTCTGCCAGCTTGAGCGCCTATCCTGACCGGCTATGACGGTCACCGCGCCGCGCCGGCTGCACCAACCCGCCGGCCGTTTCGCGCGGGTCCCGACGGTGGCCGGTTGGGTCATCGGCGTCATCGCGACGCTGTCGCTGCTGGCCAGCGTCTCCCCGCTGGTGCGTTGGGTCATCGAGGTTCCCCGCGCCTTCGTCAACGACTTCCTGTTCAACTTCCCCGACACCAGCTTCGCCTGGTCGTTCGTGCTGGCGTTGCTGGCCGGCGCGCTGGCCGCCCGGAAACGCATCGCCTGGTGGGTGCTGACGCTGTACCTGGTCTGCGCGACCGTCTGGAACGTCCACGATCTGATCTGGCGCGACACCACCTGGCCCCGCTATCTCGGCGACGGGCTGGGCGTGGCCGTCCACCTGGCGGCGCTCGCGGTGCTGGTGGCGGCCTACGGCCAGTTCTGGGCCAAGGTCCGGCGCGGCGCCCTGCTCAAGGCCGCCGCGGTGGTGGTGGCGGGCCTGGCCATCGGCACCGCGGTGACCTGGGGGTTGCTGGAGCTGTACCCGGACACGCTGGTCCCCGAACACCGGCTGCTCTACGCGCTCAACCGGGTCAGCGGATTCTCGGTGGCGCCGGCCCACGTCTTCACCGGGCATCCGCACGTGGTGCTCAACGCCGCCGCCGGCCTCTTCGGCGCGCTGGCGTTGATCGCCGCCGCGATCGTGCTGTTCCAGTCCCAGCGCGCCGGCAACGCGCTCACCGCCGACGACGAGACCGCCATCCGCGGGCTGCTGGAGCGGTACGGCAAGAACGACTCGCTGGGCTACTTCGCCACCCGCCGGGACAAGGCGGTGGTGTTCGCCCCGAGCGGGCGCGCCGCGATCACCTACCGGGTGGAGGTCGGGGTCTGCCTGGCCAGTGGCGACCCGGTCGGCGATCCGCGGGCCTGGCCGCAGGCGATCGCGGCCTGGCTGCAGCTGTGCCGCGCCTACGGGTGGGCGCCGGGGGTGATGGGCGCGGGAGCCGCGGGCGCCCACGCCTACCGCGACGCCGGGCTCAGCGCCCTGGAACTCGGCGACGAAGCGATCCTGCACACCGCGGACTTCCGGCTCTCCGGCGCCGACATGCGCGGGGTGCGCCAGGCGGTCACCCGGGCCCGCCGCGGCGGACTCAGCGTGCGCATCCGCCGTCACCACGAACTGGCCCCCGCGGAGATGGCCGATGTGATCGCCCGGGCGGACCGGTGGCGCGACACCGACACCGAACGCGGCTTCTCGATGGCGCTGGGCCGGCTTGGCGACCCCGCCGACGGTGACTGCCTGCTGGTGGAGGCCGTCAACCGGGACGGCACGGTGGCCGCGCTGCTGTCGCTGGTGCCGTGGGGCACCACCGGGGTCTCCCTGGATGTGATGCGGCGGTCGCCGCACTCCCCCAACGGCACCATCGAGCTGATGGTCAGCGAGCTCGCGTTGCGCGGCGGCGAGATCGGCGTCGCCCGGATCTCGCTGAACTTCGCCATGTTCCGCGCCGCGTTCGAGCAGGGCGCCCAGCTCGGCGCCGGACCGGTCGCGCGGCTGTGGCGCGGCCTGCTGCGGTTCTTCTCTCGGTGGTGGCAGCTGGAGACGCTGTACCGCTCCAACATGAAATACCTGCCGCAGTGGGTGCCGCGCTACGCCTGCTATGCCGACGCCCGGATGATCCCGCGGGTCGGGGTGGCCTCGGTGATCGCCGAAGGCTTTCTCGTCCTGCCGTTCTCCCGGCGCAACCGGCACACCGGTCAGCACACCTCGGCGCCGGCGCAGACCGTGGCCGCCGGCCGGGACGAGCCGCCCGGCGGCGACGAACAGATCGACGCCCCGAACCGGCTGCCCGAGCAGGTGCGGGTGCGGCTGGCCAAGCTCGCCGCGCTGCGAACCGCGCAGATCGACCCGTACCCGGTGGGTAGCCCGCCGAGCACCACCGTCGCCGCCGCCCTGGCCGACGACGACGGCCGAACCGTCACGGTCTCCGGGCGGGTGCTGCGGATGCGCGACCACGGCGGCGTGCTCTTCGCACAGCTGCGGGACTGGTCCGGGGAGATCCAGCTGCTGCTGGCGGCCGACCGGCTCTCCCGCGACCGGATCGCCGAGTTCTCCACCACCGTCGACCTCGGCGACCTCATCGAGGTCAGCGGCGCACCGGGGTTCAGCCGCAACGGCACCCGCTCGCTGCTGACCACCGGCTGGCGGCTGCTCGGTAAATGCCTGCACCCGCTGCCGGACAAATGGCAGGGACTGACCGACCCGGAGGCCCGGGTGCGGCAGCGCTACCTCGACCTGGCGACCAACACCGACTCCCGGGCGCTGATCACCGCCCGCAGCCAGGTGCTGCGCGCGATCCGCGACACCCTGTACGCCAAGGGATTCCTCGAGGTGGAGACCCCGATCCTGCAGCAGGTGCACGGCGGCGCCAACGCCCGCCCCTTCGTCACCCACATCAACGCCTACAACCTGGATCTCTACCTGCGCATCGCCCCGGAGCTCTACCTCAAACGGCTCTGCGTCGGCGGGGTGGAGCGGGTGTTCGAGCTGGGCCGCGCCTTCCGCAACGAGGGGGTCGACTTCAGCCACAATCCGGAGTTCACTCTGTTGGAGGCCTACCAGGCGCACGCCGACTACCGAACCTGGATCGACGGTGCCCGCGAGCTCATCCAGAACGCCGCGCGCGCCACCCACGGCGAGTGTGTGGTGCTGCGGGCCGGGCCGGGCGGGCCGGAACCGGTCGACATCGGCGGGGACTGGCCGGTGCGCACCGTGCACGACGCGGTGTCGGCGGCGCTCGGCGAGGCGATCGACCCGGAGACGCCGCTGGCCGTCCTGCGCCGGCTCTGCGACGCGGCCGGGATCGGCTACCAGCGGCACTGGGACGCCGGCGCGGTGGTGCTCGAACTCTACGAGCACCTGGTCGAGGCCCGCACCGAGGCGCCCACCTTCTACACCGACTTCCCCACCTCGGTCTCGCCGCTGACCCGCCCGCACCGGTCCCGCCCCGGCGTCGCCGAGCGCTGGGACCTGGTCGCCTGGGGAGTGGAGCTGGGCACCGCCTACAGCGAGCTGACCGACCCGGTCGAACAGCGGCGCCGGCTGCAGCGGCAGTCGCTGCTGGCCGCCGGCGGTGACCCGGAGGCGATGGAACTCGACGAGGACTTCCTGCAGGCGATGGAGTACGCGATGCCGCCCACCGGCGGGCTGGGTATGGGCGTCGACCGGGTCGTCATGCTGATCACCGGCCGCAGCATCCGCGAGACGCTGCCGTTCCCGCTGGCCAAGCCGCGTTGATCGGCAGCGGGCACACCTCGCTGATGCACGGCTGGCTGCCGCTGACCGTGCAGGCGGTCGCAGCGACCGCGCTGCTGGCCGGGACCGGGTGGCGGACCCGGCGCTGGCGGTGGCGCCGGCTGCCGGCGGCCGCGCTGGCCGGTGCGCTCGCCGCCGCCGGGGTCTGGGGCTACCTGAGGGTGGCCGGGCTGGCCGAGGACCCGGCGCCGGCCGGGCTGTGGGTCTGGATCGCGCTGACCGTCGTGGCCGCCACCGTGGCGGTGGCCGGCTGGCCCGCTACCGCCTGGTGGCGGCGCGCGGCGGCGTTGCTCGCGATCCCGCTGTGCCTGCTCGCCGCGTTGCTGGCGCTGAACCGGTGGGTGGGCTACTTCCCCACCGTGCAGACGGCCTGGAACCAGTTGACCGCGGGGCCGCTGCCCGGCCAGACCGACCGGGCCACCGCGGAGGCGATGGCCGCCGCGGGCACCGTCCCGGCCGCCGGGGTGGTGGTGCCGGTGACGATCCCGGCCGACGCCTCGGGCTTCAAGCACCGCGGCGAACTGGTCTACCTGCCGCCGGCCTGGTTCAGCGCGCCGCGGCCCGCGCTGCCGGTGGTGATGATGATCGGCGGCGAGTTCAACACCCCGGCCGACTGGCTGCGCGCCGGCGACGCGATCGCCACCGTCGACGCGTTCGCCGCCGGGCACGACGGCAACGCCCCGGTGCTGGTGTTCGTCGACTCCGGCGGCTCGTTCAACACCGACACCGAGTGCGTCAACGGCCCGCGCGGCAACGCCGCCGACCACCTCACCGACGACGTGGTCCCGTTCCTGATCGACGAGTTCGCGGTGAGCGCCGACCGGGCGAACTGGGGCGTGGCCGGCTGGTCGATGGGCGGGACCTGCGCGCTGAACCTCACCGTGATGCACCCCGACCGGTTCCGCGCCTTCGTCGACATCGCCGGGGACCGCGGCCCCAACACCGGCACCCGCGAGCAGACCATCGACCGGCTGTTCGGCGGTGATGCCGAGGCGTGGGCGGCGTTCGACCCGGCCACCGTGATCACCCGGCACGGCCGCTACCGCGACGTGGCCGGCTGGTTCACCGTGCCCGGCGGCACCGCCGAGCAGACCCGGGCCGCCGAACAACTGTGCACCCTCGGCCGCGACCACGGCATCGACTGTGCGGTGGTGGTCCAACCCGGCCACCACGACTGGCCCTACGCGGCGCAGGCGTTCCGCACCGCGCTGCCCTGGTTGGCCGGAGTACTGGGCACCCCGGCCGTGCCCCGGATACCGTTGCCCGCATGGCCGCCGCGATGAACCGGATCGCCGTGCTGCGCCGGGCGGTGTTCGCCCGGCACGCCAACCCGTGGAGCGCCTGGAGCAGGTGGGCCACCACGCCGTTGATCGCGCTGCCGGTCTGGACCCGCAGCCGCCGTCACGCCGCGGCGGTCGCGGTGTGGTTCGCCGTCAACCCGGTGCTCTTCCCGCCGCCCGCCGACACCCGCGCCTGGTCGACGCGGGCGATGCTCGGTGAGGAGCGGTGGATCACCGAGCGGCCGCGCGACGGTGCGCTGCTCGTGTCGATGGCCGCCAGCGCGGCCACCGTGCTGGGGCTGGTCGCCGCACGGCGTCGCCGGCCGGTGGCGACCGCGGCCGCGCTGGCCGTGGCGATGGGGCTGACCATGGGCTACTGGCAGCTGATGGTGCGCTACCGGGACCGCGCGCTCAGGCGCTGACCTTGCGCCGCCGGGCCGGCCGCTTGGCCGCCGGCGCCGGCAGCACCTCGGTGAGGAAGCTCCCGGTGTAGCTCTGCGGGACCGCCGCGACCTGTTCCGGGGTGCCCTCGGCGACCACGGTGCCGCCCCCGGCACCGCCCTCCGGACCCATGTCGATGATCCAGTCCGCGGTCTTGATCACGTCCATGTTGTGTTCGATGACGATCACCGTGTTGCCCTTGTCGACCAGGCCGTTGATCACGCTCAGCAGTTTGCGGATGTCGTCGAAGTGCAGCCCGGTGGTGGGCTCGTCGAGGATGTACACGGTGCGCCCGGTGGACCGCTTCTGCAACTCGCTGGCCAGCTTCACCCGCTGCGCCTCCCCGCCGGACAGGGTCGGCGCGGGCTGGCCGAGGCGGACGTAGCCCAACCCCACCTCCACCAGCGTCTTCAGGTAGCGGTGGATGCTGGCGATCGGTTCGAAGAACCCGGCGGCCTCCTCGATCGACATGTCGAGCACCTCGGCGATCGTCTTGCCCTTGTAGTGCACCTCCAGGGTCTCCCGGTTGTAGCGGGCGCCCTGGCAGACCTCGCACGGCACGTACACGTCGGGCAGGAAGTTCATCTCGATCTTGAGGGTGCCGTCGCCGGTGCAGGCCTCGCAGCGCCCACCCTTGACGTTGAACGAGAACCGGCCCGGCTGGTAGCCGCGCACCTTGGCCTCGGTGGTGGCGGCGAACAGGGTGCGGATCTTGTCGAACACCCCGGTATAGGTGGCCGGGTTGGATCGCGGGGTCCGCCCGATCGGCGACTGGTCGACCCGCACCAGCTTGTCGACCTGGTCCAGGCCGGTGACCCGGGTGTGCCGGCCCGGCACCTGGCGGGCGGCGTTGAGCCGGTTGGCCAGCACCGCCGCCAGGATGTCGTTGACCAGCGTGGACTTGCCGGAGCCGGAGACCCCGGTGACCGCGGTGAGCACCCCGAGCGGGAACGCGACGTCGATGCCGCGCAGGTTGTGCTCCCGGGCGCCGACCACGGTGAGCCGGCGCCGCGGGTCGGTGGGCCGCCGCGTGGCGGGCACCTCGATGCGCTGAGCGCCGCTGAGGTAAGCGCCGGTGATCGAGGCGGTGTTGGCCAGCAGGTCCGGGTAGGTGCCGGAGTGCACGATCCGCCCGCCGTGCTCCCCGGCCGCCGGCCCGATGTCGACGATCCAGTCCGCCTGCGCGATCGTGTCCAGGTCGTGTTCGACGACGATCAGGGTGTTGCCCAGGTCGCGCAGCCGCACCAGGGTGTCGATGAGGCGGCGGTTGTCGCGCTGGTGCAACCCGATCGACGGCTCGTCGAGCACGTAGAGCACCCCGACCAGCCCGGAGCCGATCTGGGTGGCCAACCGGATGCGTTGCGCCTCGCCGCCGGACAGCGTCGCCGCCGCCCGCGACAGCGACAGGTACTCCAACCCGACGTCGAGCAGGAACCCCAGCCGGAACTGCACCTCGCGCAGCACCTGCCCGGCGATGGCCTGCTCGCGGCTGCCCAGCGTCAACGCGTTCAGGAACTCCGAGCAGTCGGCGATGGACAGCTCGGAGACCTCGGCGATGGACTTGGCGCCCAACTCCCCCGCGGTCAGCGTGACCGCCAGGATCTCGGGCTTGAGGCGGCTGCCGTCGCAGACCGGGCACGGGACGTCCCGCATGAAGCCCTCGTAGCGCTCCTTCATCAGCTCCGACTCGGTCTGGTCGATCTTGCGCTGCAGGAACGCCAGCACCCCCTCGAAGTCGGTGTAGTAGGAGCGGGTCCGCCCGTAGCGGTTGCGGTAGCGCACGTGGACCTGCTCGTCGCAGCCCTCCAGGATCGCCTTGCGTGCCTTGGCGGGCAGTTTGCGCCACGGGGTGTCCACGTCGAAGCCCATCGCCTCGCCCAGGCTGGCCATCATCCGGGTGAAGTACTTCGCGGTGTGCCCCATGGACCACGGGGCCACCGCCCCCTCGGCCAGCGTGCGGTCCGGGTCGGGCACCACGAGTTCGGGGTCCACCTCCTTGCGGATCCCCAGCCCGGCGCAGTCCGGACAGGCGCCGTAGGGCGAGTTGAACGAGAACGACCGGGGCTCGAGGTCGTCGACGGCCAGCGGGTGCCCGTTCGGGCAGGCCAGCTTCTCGGAGAACCGCTCCTCGCGGTGCGGGTCGTCCTCGTCGCGGTCGACGAAGTCGAGCACCACGATCCCGTCGGCCAGACCCAGCGCGGTCTCCACCGACTCGGTGAGCCGCTGCTTGGAGCTGGCCTTCACCGTGAGCCGGTCCACGACCACCTCGATGTCGTGTTTCTCCTGCTTCTTCAGCGTCGGCGGATCGGTCAGCGGGTGTACCACCCCGTCCACCCGGACCCGGCTGTAACCCTGGGTGTTGAGCTTCTCGAACAGGTCGACGAACTCGCCCTTGCGGGTGCGCACCACCGGCGCCAGCACCTGGAACCGCGCGCCCTCGGGCATGGCCAGCACCTGGTCGACGATCTGCTGGGGCGTCTGCCGGGCGATCCGCTCACCGCAGGTCGGGCAGTGCGGGGTGCCGGCGCGGGCGTAGAGCAGCCGCAGGTAGTCGTAGACCTCGGTGATCGTGCCCACCGTGGAGCGCGGGTTGCGGTTGGTGGACTTCTGATCGATGGACACCGCCGGGGACAGCCCCTCGATGAAGTCCACGTCCGGCTTGTCCATCTGGCCGAGGAACTGGCGCGCGTACGCCGACAGCGACTCCACGTAGCGGCGCTGCCCCTCGGCGAAGATGGTGTCGAACGCCAGCGACGATTTCCCGGACCCGGACAGGCCGGTGAACACGATCAACGCATCCCGCGGTAAGTCCAGGTCGACGCCGCGCAGGTTGTGCTCGCGGGCGCCCTTGATGATCAGCCGATCAGCCATTGGACCCATGTTATGCGGCATCTCCGACATCGCTGTTCGCGGCCAGTACGGTGGCAGACATGACTGCCTTGACCGACACCTACACCGGCCATGTCGAGCCCGGCACCGCCGCGCGCCGCACCCTGCCCGGCGCCACGATCATCAAGGCCTCGGTCGGGCCGATGGACAACAACGCCTACCTGGTGACCTGCACGGCCACCGGCAAGACCCTGCTCATCGACGCGGCCAACGACGCGGACCTGCTCACCGCCGTGGTCGGTGCGCACGCCCCGGACGTGGTGCTGATCGTCACCACCCACCAGCACTTCGACCACTGGCAGGCGCTGGAGGCGGTGGCCGCGGCGACCGGCGCCCCCACCGCCGCGCACCAGATCGACGCCGAGCCGCTGCCGCTGCGCCCGGACCGGTTCCTGGCCGACGGTGACACCATCACCATCGGTGAGCTGGTGTTCGACGTCATCCACCTGCGCGGCCACACGCCCGGATCGGTCGCGCTGGCGCTGAGCGGCGACCCGGTCGGCGGGGTGACCCAGCTGTTCACCGGGGACTGCCTGTTCCCCGGCGGGGTCGGCAAGACCTGGGAGCCGGGCGCCTTCGAGCAGCTGCTCGGCGACGTGCAGACCCACCTGTTCGACGTCTACCCGGACTCCACCGTGGTCTACCCCGGCCACGGCGACGACACCACGCTGGGCGCCGAGCGTCCGCACCTGGCGGAGTGGCGCGAACGCGGCTGGTGACTCAGCTGGTGGTGTGCACGATGAGTACGTCGAGCTTGGCCCGCCGCGCCACGTTGGCGGGCACCGAGCCCAGCAGCCGGCCCGCGATCGTGCTCAGGCCCACGTCACCGACCACCAGCAGGTCGGCTTTGACCTCGGCGGCCAGATCGACCAGCGCGTCCACCGGGGCGCCCTCCACCGAGCGTTGCTCGATGTTGGTGGCGCCGGCGTTGCGGGCCCGGGTCTCGGCTTCCCGCAGGATGTCGTAGACCGGGGCGTTGCCGGAGACCTTGTAGCCCTCCTCGCCGAGCACGTCGGCGGCCCGGGCGTCACCGGATGTCGGGAAGTAGGCGGTCGCCACGATCAGCCGCGACTCCGGGCCGGACGCGAGCATCCCGGCGCGCTCGACCGCACGCAGCGACGAATCGGAGCCGTCGGTGCCGACCACCACGGTCTTGTAACCGCTCATCCATACCCTCCAGTTGTCCAAAGCAGGTCAGAAGCAAGCCACCGCGACATTAGCGCCTCCGGGCGGCCGCGGGGGTGCGATTGGCGACACAGCTACCGCCGTGCCGCCCGGCCCGGCCCCTCCCAGCGGCGCAAATACCGCGACGTGAGGTTGCCGACAGTGATCGCCGCCACGGCGGTCAGCGCGCGGCCCTAGCCGCCCGCACCGACGCCAGTCCGCCGGCCGCCGCCAGCGCGGCGAACATCGCGAACAGCCAGCGCGCCGCCGCGGCGTCGCCGCCCGCATTGTTGACCACCACCCCGGCCAGCCCGGCCCCGAACGCCCCGGCGATCAGCTGCACGGTGTTGATCGCCGCGGCCGCGGTGCTGCCTTCGGCGGGGTCGTCGACGCAGCTCATCGCCCACGCCGACAGGTGCGGCCAGGCCGCGCCGATCCCGGTCCCGGCGACCAGCAGCGCCGCCGCCCACACCGTCACCAGTCGAGCCGGGCCGCCCTCGACCCGGGTGAACGCAGCGACCGCCAGCGCGACGCCCACCACCGGCGGTGCCGCCGCCACCACCGCCGCCACGACCCGGCCGCTGCGCAACGACGCGCTGACCACCTCGCTGACCGTCCACCCGATCGCCAGCGACGCACCCAGGAAGCCGGCGGCCACCGGGGTCAGCTGCCCCAGTCGCTGCCCGAACAGCGGCACGTACATCTCGACCATCACCGCGCTCATCAGCACCGCCATGGTCAGGTACACCCAGCGCAGCGGACCGGTCCCGAACGTGCTCGGCGGCAGCACCGCGGCGGGCAGCCGCCGGTCGACCAGCACGAAGAGCCCGATCAGGGCGGCGCCGGCGACCAGCAGCGCGGCGGTGACCGCGCCGTGGCGCGGGAGTTCGGCCACGCTGATCACCAGGGCCGCCACTCCGAGCAGCAGCAGTGACCACACCGGGATCCGGGCCGGCGCGGCCGCGGTGGCCGCCCGCCCGGCGGGCAGCACCAGCGGGACCAGCACCGCCATCGCCGCGGTCGCGGCCACCATCGTCACGAACGCCCACCGCCACAGCCCGAACTGGGCGAACAGTCCGCCGGCGGCCGGGCCGGCCACGGTCGCGACCCCCCACATCGCCGACACCAACGCCGACGCCCGGGTCCACAGCGTGCGCGGCAGCGCCACGCTGATCAGTGCATAACCCAGCCCGGCCAGCAGGCCGCCGGCCGCGCCCTGCACCGTGCGGCCGGCCAGCAGCACCGGCATGGTCGGCGCCACCGCGCACACCAGGCTGCCCGCGCCGAACACCGCCAGCCCGGACAGGAAGGCCGACCGGGCCCCGAACCGGCGCAGCAGCGCCGACACCGTCGTCGCCGCCGCCACCGACCCGACCAGGTACAGCGTGGTCACCCAGGCGTAGAGCCGGTGCCCGCCGATCTCGGCGATCGTGCTCGGCAGCAGGCTGATCGTGAGGAACTCGTTGGTGGCGCACAGCGCCACCCCGCCGGCCAGCAGAACGGCGGTGCCCAGGTGGCGGGGGCCCAGCAGCGCACGCCAGCTGCCGGTCTTGAGGTCGGTCCGGGTCACTTCAGGCCGGCGGCGTCCATTCCGCGCAGCTCTTTCTTCAGGTCGGCGATCTCGTCGCGGAACCGGGCGGCCAGCTCGAACTGCAGGTCGCGGGCGGCGGTCATCATCTGCTCGGTGAGGTCCTTGATCAGGTCGGCCAGCTCGGCGCGCGGCATGCTGGCGGTGTCGCGGCCCTCGATCACCCCGGCGCTGACCGCCCGGCCCGGCTCGCCCTGCGCCCGCCGCCCCCGGGACGCGTTGCGGCCCGACCCGCCGACCTCGACGGTCTCGGCGGCTTCGGTGTCGTCGGCCTCCCGGTAGACCTGGTCGAGGATGTCGGCGATCTTCTTGCGCAGCGGCTGCGGGTCGATGCCGCGCTCGGTGTTGTAGGCGATCTGCTTGGCCCGGCGCCGCTCGGTCTCGTCGATGGCCTCCCGCATCGAATCGGTGATGGTGTCGGCGTACATGTGCACCTCGCCGGAGACGTTGCGGGCGGCGCGGCCGATGGTCTGGATGAGGCTGCGCGACGACCGCAGGAACCCCTCCTTGTCGGCGTCGAGGATCGCCACCAGCGACACCTCGGGCAGGTCCAGCCCCTCCCGCAGCAGGTTGATGCCGATCAGCACGTCGTACTCGCCGAGCCGCAACTGCCGCAGCAACTCCACCCGGCGCAGCGTGTCGACCTCGGAGTGCAGGTAGCGCACCCGGATGCCCAGTTCGAGCAGGTAGTCGGTGAGGTCCTCGGCCATCTTCTTGGTCAGCGTGGTCACCAGCACCCGCTCGTCGGCGTCCGCGCGCTGCCGGATCTCGCCGATCAGGTCGTCGATCTGCCCGGTGGTCGGTTTGACCACCACCTTCGGGTCGACCAGCCCGGTCGGGCGGATCACCTGCTCGACGAACTCGCCGCCGGTCTGGGCCAGCTCGTAGGGCCCCGGGGTGGCCGACAGGTACACCGTCTGCCCCACCCGTGTGGAGAACTCCTCCCAGGTCAGCGGCCGGTTGTCGCAGGCCGACGGCAGCCGGAAGCCGTGCTCGACGAGGTTGCGCTTGCGTGACATGTCGCCCTCGTACATGCCGCCGATCTGCGGCACCGTCACGTGCGACTCGTCGATGACCAGCAGGAAGTCCTCGGGGAAGTAATCCAGCAGGGTCGCCGGCGGGCTGCCGGGGCCGCGGCCGTCGATGTGCCGCGAGTAGTTCTCGATGCCGGAGCAGAAGCCGACCTGGCGCATCATCTCCAGGTCGTAGCCGGTGCGCATCCGCAGCCGCTGCGCCTCCAGCAGCTGCCCGCGGTTCTCCAGGTCGGCCAGCCGCCCGGCCAGCTCCGCCTCGATCCCGCCGATGGCCTGCGCCATCCGCTCCGGGCCGGCCACGTAGTGGGTGGCCGGGAAGATGCGCAACGCGTCGACCTTGCGGATCACGTCCCCGGTGAGCGGGTGCAGGTAGTAGAGCTCCTCGATCTCGTCGCCGAAGTACTCGATGCGGACCGCGAGCTCCTCGTAGGACGGGATGATCTCGACGGTGTCGCCGCGCACCCGGAAGGTGCCGCGGGTGAACGCCACGTCGTTGCGGGTGTACTGCACGTCGACCAGCAGCCGCAGCAGGGCGTCGCGGGGCACCTCGGTGCCCACCTCCAGGCCCACCGACCGGTCCAGGTAGGACTGCGGGGTGCCCAGACCGTAGATGCACGACACCGACGCGACCACCACCACGTCGCGGCGGGACAGCAGGCTCGAGGTGGCCGAGTGGCGCAGCCGCTCGACGTCGTCGTTGATCGAGCTGTCCTTCTCGATGTAGGTGTCGGTGGCCGCGATGTAGGCCTCCGGCTGGTAGTAGTCGTAGTACGAGACGAAGTACTCGACTGCGTTGTGCGGCAACATCTCCCGCAGTTCGTTGGCCAGCTGGGCGGCGAGGGTCTTGTTCGGTGCCATCACCAGGGTGGGCCGCTGCAGCCGCTCGATCAGCCACGCCGTGGTCGCCGACTTCCCGGTGCCGGTGGCGCCGAGCAGCACCACCTCCTTCTCCCCCGCCCGGACCCGTCGCTCCAGTTCATCGATCGCGGCCGGCTGGTCCCCGGCCGGCTGGTAGGGGCTGACCACCTCGAAGCGGCCACCGGTACGCACCAGGGCGGCGACGTCCTCGGCCGCCGGGCGGTACTCCGAGTGCGCCACCACCGGGTGCTCGGTTGCGAAAGCCATGGCCACCAGGGTAAACGTCGGCGCCGACAGGCCCGGTTTCCCCAGGTCGCCGCGGGCCGCGGGATAGGCTGCCCACATCCACCCGCCGAAACGCGAGACCTTCGACCTGACCGCACACACCAACACCGACCCCAAGGGTGTCGTGCGGGCGGTCGACGTCTACACGCTGCGCCCGTGGGGGCTCTACCTGGCGCGCCCCACCCCCGGCCGCGCCGAGTTCCACTACCTGCAGTCCTGGCTGCTGCCGGAGCTGGGACTGCGGGCCACGGTCTTCCACTTCAACCCCGGCCACCACCGGGACCAGGACTTCTACCTCGACATCGGCGAGTACCTGCCCGGCCCGGCGGTGTGGCGCTCGGTCGACCACTACCTCGACCTGGTGGTGCGCACCGGCCGGGATGTGCGGCTCACCGACGCCGACGAGCTGATGGCCGCCGTGCGGGACGGGCTGCTGGGCCCCGAGGACGCCGACCGGGCGGTGCGCCGCGCCGTCACCGCGGTCGACGGACTGGCGGCCAACGGCTACGACCTGCACCGTTGGCTGTCCGGATGCGGAATGGAGCTGGACTGGCCGGGCTTGTAGGGTCGGCTCTGTGAACGCCACCACCCGTATCGGGCTGGGCTGTGCGGCCGGGCTGCTCGCCGTGGTGACCGCGCCGGCCGCCCTCGCCGACCCGACCGAAACCGAGACGCCGGCCGAGACCGAGTTGCACAACGTCACCTACACCGCCCGCATCGACGGGGTGGCCCCCGGTGGGATGGCCACCTTCCGCACCGCCGACGGGCAGACCAACGAAGCCCCGTTGAGCGCGCTGCCGGGCCGGGAGTTCGAGGCGCAGACCGTGCTGGCCGACCCGGCCGACGCCGCGCTGCAGGTCCGGTTGCAGTGGCCGTACTCGGCGAACGTGTTCTGCCAGATCACCGTCGACGACGTGGTCGCGGTGCAGCGCACCGAGTTCGTCACCACCCAAGCCGGCGCCGACGACCCGGACGCCGGGACGCTGTCCTGCGGCGCCGCGCCCCAGCAGCCCGACGCTCAGCAGTCCCAGCCGGACCCGTCGGCCCAGGACCACGCCCGCCGGTAGGTCTGCGGGTCGCCGTCGAGGTCCGCCCCGTCCCGCTCGTCGGGGACGGCGGTCAGCCAGTCCACCGCCAGCAGCGCGAACTGCTGGTTGGGCCAGCCGTCCACCCGCAGATGCACCCGGGCGGGCCGTCCCGGGTCGGCCGAAGCGTGTAACCGCTTGCGCCACAGCGCACTGTCCTTGCCGGTGTCGCCGGCCCGGTCGAGCGCGGCGACCGTGCTGCGCGCGCCGGGCAGAGCCGGGTCGCTGTCCACCTCCGCCACCGCCGGATAGCCGGCGGCCAGCAGGGCGCCGGCGAGTTCGTCGGCCACGTCCAGCGACCGCACCGTCACCTGCACGTCGATGACGTCGGGAGCGGCGCGGCCGACGGCGGTCGGACCGACGTGATCGATCCGCACGGCGTGGTGGCCGCACGCGGTGTTCAGCCGGGCCACGATCCGGTTCGCCTGGTCGGCCCAGGTCGGGTCGGCGGCGACCGGCGTGTCCGGCTCCGGCGGCGTCGTGCCCGCGGCCAGGTGGTGCGCGAACGGCAGGATCCGGTCGTGCCACAGTCCGCGGGCCCGTTCGGCCAGCTCCCGCGGCGTGCCGGAGTTGTCCAGCCACACGTCGGCGACCGCGCGCCGCTGCTCGTCGTCGGCCTGTGCGGCGATCCGGGCCCGGGCGTCCTGCTCGGACATCTCCCGGTGTTCGGCCAGCCGGGCCACCCTGGTCTCGACGTCGGTGTGCACCACGATCACCAGCGGGAACAGCGGCGCCATGCCGGATTCCACCAGCAGCGGGATGTCCTCGATGATCACCGCGTCGGCGTCGGCGGCCTCGATCAGCTCGGCCCGCCGCCGGGCGACCAGCGGGTGGACGATCTGGTTGAGCCGGGCCCGTTTGGCGTCGTCGGCGAACGCGACCTTCGCCAGCGCGGGCCGGTTCAGGGCGCCGCCGGGCAGCAGGATCTGCTCCCCGAACTCCTCGACGAGTGCCGCCAGGCCCTCGGTGCCCGGCTCGACCACCTCGCGGGCCAGGACGTCACCGTCGACGATGATGCCGCCGCAGTCCCGGAAGGTGTTCGACACCGTGGATTTCCCGGCGCCGATGCCGCCGGTCAGGCCGATGCGCAACATGCCGGGCTAGGCGTTGCCGGCCAGCTTCTCCCGCAGCGCAGCGAGTTGCTCGTCGCTGGCCAGCGACCCGCCCGCCGACTCACCGCTGGAGGCGGAGGCGTGGTGCTCGGTGTCGAGGTGCTCGGCGTTGGCGAACTTCTCCATCTGCTCGGCGTGCATCTTGTGGCGACGCTCGGCCTCGGCGTAGCGGGCCTCCCACTCGGCGCGCTGGGTGTCGAAGCCTTCCATCCACTCGTTGGTCTCCGGGTCGAAGCCCTCCGGGAAGATGTAGTTGCCCTGCTCGTCGTAGCTGTCGGCCATGCCGTACTTCGAGGGGTCGAACTCCTCGGTGTAGTCCTCGTTGGCCTGCTTGAGGCTCAGCGAGATCCGGCGCCGGTCCAGGTCGATGTCGATGACCTTCACCATGGCGTCGTCGCCGACCGAGACCACCTGGTCGGGCACCTCGACGTGCTGCTCGGAGAGCTCGGAGATGTGCACCAGGCCCTCGATGCCCTCCTCGACGCGGACGAACGCGCCGAACGGCACCAGCTTGGTGACCTTGCCGGGCACGATCTGGCCGATCGCGTGGGTGCGGGCGAAGTGCCGCCACGGGTCTTCCTGGGTGGCCTTGAGCGACAACGAGACCCGCTCGCGGTCCATGTCCACGTCGAGCACCTCGACGGTGACCTCGTCGCCGACGGTCACGACCTCCGACGGGTGGTCGATGTGCTTCCAGGACAGCTCGGAGACGTGCACCAAGCCGTCCACCCCGCCCAGGTCGACGAACGCGCCGAAGTTGACGATCGAGGACACCACACCCTTGCGGATGGCGCCCTTCTGCAGGTGGTTGAGGAACTCGCTGCGCACCTCGGACTGGGTCTGCTCCAGCCAGGCGCGGCGCGAGAGCACCACGTTGTTGCGGTTCTTGTCCAGCTCGATGATCTTGGCCTCGAGCTCCCGGCCGATGTAGGGCTGCAGGTCGCGCACCCGGCGCATCTCCACCAGCGAGGCGGGCAGGAAGCCGCGCAGGCCGATGTCGAGGATCAGGCCGCCCTTGACCACCTCGATGACGGTGCCCTTGACGGCCTCGTCCTTCTCCTTGAGCTCCTCGATCGTGCCCCAGGCGCGCTCGTACTGGGCGCGCTTCTTGGACAGGATCAGCCGGCCTTCCTTGTCCTCCTTGGTGAGGACCAAGGCTTCGACCTCGTCGCCGACGGACACCACCTCGTGGGGGTCGACGTCGTGCTTGATCGACAGTTCGCGGGACGGGATGACACCTTCGGTCTTGTAACCGATGTCGAGCAGGACTTCGTCGCGGTCAACCTTGACGATGGTCCCTTCCACGATGTCGCCATCGTTGAAGTACTTGATCGTTTTGTCGATGGCGGCAAGAAAATCCTCGGCCGAGCCGATGTCGTTGACGGCTACTTGCGGCGAGGTGACGGAGGGACTTGGCATGTGTTGGGTTGCTCCGGACAGGTCGAATCGTAGGGACGGGTGGGTGATGCAGCCCGCGAACCAGCGCACACGGGCATCTGTTGAGGCTACTTGACCGGCGGGACGCCGGACAAACCGGCCGTCAGTGCGCCGCGGCGTCCCAGCTGCGGCCGTAGCCCACCGACACCTCCAGCGGTACGTCGAGCGGGTAGGCGCCGCCCATCTGCTCGCGTACCAGCGCCTCCACCTGCTCGCGTTCGCCGTCGGCGACCTCGAACACCAACTCGTCGTGCACCTGCAGCAGCATCCGCGACGACAGCCCGGCCTCGGCGAGTGCGGCGTCGACGTTGATCATCGCCACCTTGATGATGTCGGCCGCGCTGCCCTGGATCGGGGCGTTGAGCGCGGCCCGCTCGGCGGCCTCCCGGACCTGCCGGTTGGAGCTGTCCAGCTCGGGCAGGTAGCGGCGCCGACCCAGCACGGTGGAGGTGAAGCCGTCCTTGCGGGCCTGCTCGACGACGGCGTACAGGTAGTCGCGCACCCCGCCGAACCGGGTGAAGTAGCTCTCCATCTGGGCCCTGGCGTCCTCGGTGGAGATCTTGAGCTGCTGGGACAGCCCGTAGGCGCTCAGCCCGTAGGCCAACCCGTAGGACATCGCCTTGACCCGCCGGCGCAGGTCGGCGGTGACGTCGTCGGGGTCCACGTCGAAGGCCCGGGCGGCCACGAAGGTGTGCAGGTCCTCCCCGGAGTTGAACGCCTCGATCAGCCCGGCGTCGCCGGACAGGTGCGCCATGATCCGCATCTCGATCTGGCTGTAGTCGGCGGTCATCAGCTCGGCGTAGCCGTCCCCGACCACGAACGCGTCCCGGATGGTGCGGCCGTGCTCGGTGCGGATCGGGATGTTCTGCAGGTTGGGTTCGGTCGACGACAGCCGGCCGGTCGCGGCGATCGTCTGGTTGAACGTGGTGTGGATGCGGCCGTCGGCGGCGACCGCCTTGAGCAGCCCGTCGACGGTGACCTTCAGCTTGGTGACGTCGCGGTGGCGCAGCAGGTGCTCGAGGAACGGGTGGCCGGTCTTCTCGAACAGCGACGCCAGCGCGTCGGCGTCGGTGGTGTAGCCGGTCTTGGTGCGTTTGGTCTTGGGCATCTCCAACTCGTCGAAGAGCACCACCTGCAGCTGCTTGGGCGAGCCCAAGTTGATCTGCTTGCCGATCACCGCGTAGGCGGCCTCGGCGGCGTCGCGGATCTGGTCGCCGAACCGGCTCTGCAGCGCGCTGAGCTGCTCGGTGTCCACGGCGATGCCGACGGTCTCCATCCCGGCGAGCACCCGCTGGACCGGCAGCTCCATGTCGGCGAGCAGGTCGGCCACCTCGATGCGGGCCAGTTCGGCGTCCAGCGCGTCGGCGAGGTCGGTGACCGCCCGGGCCCGCAGGATCAGGGTCTGCACCGCCTGCTGGTCGGCGCCGTCGGGGTCGTCGAGCAACGAGAGCTGCTGGTCCTCGGCGGTCTCGGCGCGCAGTTCGCGCTGCAGGTAGCGCACCGACAGGTCGTCGAGGGTGAAGCTGCGCTGGCCGGGCCGCACCAGATAGGCGGCGAGCGCGGTGTCGCAGGCCACCCCGGCCAGCGTCCAGCCCCGCCCGGCCAGGTTGTGCATGGCCAGCTTGGCCTCGTGCAGCGCCTTGGGTTTGGCCGGGTCGGCGAGCCAGCCCGCCAGCGCGGCCTCGTCGTCCGGGGTGAGCGTGGCGGTGTCCAGGTAGGCGCCCTCCCCGTCGGCGGTGGCGACCGCCAGCGCGGTGGCGTCCCCGTCGTAGGTGCGGTCGGTGCCGACCACCGCCAGCCCGCAGCGCCGGCCGTCGCCGGCGTGTTCGGCAAGCCAACCGGCCACGTCGCCGGCCGCCAGCGCCTGCCCGCGGACCTCGAAGCCCTCATCGACTTCGGGGGCCGGGGTGGCCAGCGTCTCGAACAGCCGGTCGCGCAGCACCCGGAACTCCAGGTCGTCGAAGAGTCGGTGGATCTGGTCGCGGTCCCAGGGGCGCAGTTCCAGGGTGTCGGGGGTGTGCGCCAGCGGCACGTCGCGCACCAGGTCGGTCAGTTCGCGGTTGAGCACCACCGTGGACAGGTTGGCGCGCAGCGCGTCGCCGACCTTGCCGCGCACCTCGTCGGCGTGGTCGACCAGGCTTTGCAGTGAGCCGTACTGGGCGATCCACTTCGACGCGGTCTTCTCCCCCACCCCCGGGATGCCGGGCAGGTTGTCGCTGGGGTCGCCGCGCAGCGCCGCGTAGTCGGGGTACTGGGTCGGGGTCAGGCCGTACTTGTCGACGACGGCGTCGGGGGTGAAGCGGGTCAGTTCGCTGACACCCTTGCGCGGGTAGAGCACCGTGATGTCGTCGTTGACCAGTTGCAGCGCGTCGCGGTCGCCGGTGACCACCAGCACCCGGTAGCCCTCCCGCTCGGCGTGGGTGGCCAGGGTGGCGATCAGGTCGTCGGCTTCGTAGCCGGCCTCGGCGAGCACGGTGATGCCCAGTGCCCCGAGCACCTCCTTGGTGATGTCGATCTGGCCGCGGAACTCGTCGGGGGTGCTCGACCGGTTGGCCTTGTACTCCGGGTAGCGCTCGGAGCGGAACGTCTGGCGCGACACGTCGAACGCGGCCGCCAGGTGGCTCGGGTTCTCGTCGCGCAGCAGGTTGATCAACATCGCGGTGAAGCCGTACACCGCGTTGGTGGTCAGTCCGCCGTGGGTTTTGAAGTTCTCCGCCGGCAGCGCGTAGAAGGCCCGGTAGGCAAGCGAATTACCGTCGAGCAGCATCAGGGTCGGTTTGTCTGACACGGGACTCACCGTCCTTACTCTAGGCATAGCCACCGACACCGCGGCAGAACTGGAACGCGTTTCAATTCCGGACGCCTTGTCGGTACGCTGAGCGGGTGTCAGCAGCAGCCACGCAACCAGCGATCGACGGGTGGTTCGCCACCGATGACTCCGGCGCCGCCCATCTGATCGGCGCCAAGTGCCCGCAGTGCGGAACCTATGTCTTCCCGCCCCGTGCCAACAACTGCCCGAACCCGGCCTGCACCAGCGACGTGCTGGAACCGGTCGAGCTGTCCCGGCGCGGCACGGTGTGGAGCTACACCGAGAACCGCTACCCCCCGCCGGCCCCGTACCCGGCGCCGGACCCGTTCGAGCCGTTCGCGATCGCTGCGGTCGAACTGGCCGCCGAGGGCCTGATCGTGCTTGCGAAGGTGGCCGAGGGCACGCTGGCCGCGGACCTGAAGGTCGGGATGGAACTGGAGCTCGCCCTGGAACCGCTCTACACCGACGACGACGGTGTGCAGCGGCTGACCTATGTCTGGAAGAAGGTGACCGCATGAGCCCCGAACCGCTCTACATCCTGGGTGCCGGGATGCACCCGTGGGGCAAGTGGGGCCGCGACTTCACCGAGTACGGCGTAGTCGCCGCGCGCGCCGCGTTGGCCGAAGCCGACCTGGACTCCCGGCAGATCCAGTTCATCGCCGGCGCCGACACCATCCGCAACGGCTACCCGGGCTTCATCGCCGGGTCCACGTTCGCCCAGAAGCTGGGCTGGAACGGGGTGCCGGTGTCGTCGTCCTATGCCGCCTGCGCCTCCGGTTCGCAGGCCCTGCAGAGCGCCCGCGCCCAGATCCTGGCCGGCTTCTGTGACGTGGCGCTGGTGATCGGCGCCGACACCACCCCCAAGGGTGCCTTCGCTCCGGTCGGCGGGGAACGCAAGAACGACCCGGACTGGCAGCGGTTCCACCTGATCGGCGCGATGAACCCGGTGTACTTCGCGCTGCTGGCGCGCCGCCGGATGGACCTCTACGGCGCCACCGTCGAGGACTTCGCGCAGGTCAAGGTCAAGAACTCGCGGCACGGTCTGCACAACCCGTACGCGCGCTACCGCAAGGAGTCCGCGGTCGACGACGTGCTGGCCAGCCCGGTGGTCGCCGACCCGCTGCATCAGCTCGACATCTGCGCCACCTCGGACGGCGCGGCGGCCCTGATCGTGGCCAGCGCGGAGTTCGCGAAAAAGCACCTGGGGTCGTTGGAGGGTGTGCCGTCGGTGCGTGCGGTGTCCACCGTCACCCCGCGCTACCCGCAGCACCTGCCCGAGTTGCCGGACATCGCAACGGATTCCACCGCCGTGGTGCCCGGTCCGGAGCGGGTGTTCAAAGACCAGATCCTCGACGCCGCGTACGCCGAGGCGGGGATCGGCCCGGAGGACGTCAGCCTGGCCGAGGTCTACGACTTGTCGACCGCGCTGGAGATCGACTGGTACGAGCACCTGGGGCTGTGCGCGAAGGGTGAGGGTGAGCAGCTGCTGCGCAGCGGCGCGACCGCGCTGGGCGGCAAGGTGCCGGTGAACCCGTCCGGCGGGCTGGCCTGCTTCGGCGAGGCCATCCCGGCCCAGGCGATCGCGCAGGTCTGCGAGCTCAACTGGCAGCTGCGCGGGCAGGCCGAGGGCCGTCAGGTGGAGGGCGCCACCGTCGGCGTCACCGCCAACCAGGGCCTGTTCGGGCACGGCTCGTCGGTGATCGTCGCGCGCTGAGCCGCGCCGCCCGGCCTCAAGGTCCCAGCCTCTGCCGCGAGAATGAAACTACGCAGACAAAAGTCGAGAGCAGCCCTGCATGGCTTCAATCTCGCGGCGGGAGCGGCGGGAGCGGCGGGAGCGGCCCGGACGGGCGGCGGGTCGGGGGCGCGGTGAGCGAGATCGTCGTGGTGCGGGTCAAGCCCGGCAGCCGAAAGGGTCCGCTGGTGGAAACCGGCGCCGACGGCGGGCTCACCGTGTACGTGCGGGAGCCGGCGGTCGACGGCAAGGCCAACCGTGCCGTACAGACTCTGCTCGCAACGCATTTCGGGGTGCCGCGCAGTCATGTGGAGCTGGTGTCCGGCCCCACCGCCCGGCTGAAACGGTTCCGGATCACCCCGCGGACCGGTCGCTGAGCGACTCCACCACCACCTCGGCGACCCGCTTCATGGTGGTGCGCTGGTCCATCGCCGCCCGCTGGATCCAGGAAAAGGCCTCCGGCTCGCTCATCTGATGGGCGGCCTGTAGCAGCCCCTTGGCCCGCTCGACGAGTTTGCGGGTCTCCAGCCGCTCCGAGAGCGACGCCACGTCCCGCTCCAGGGCGGCGATCTCGCTGAACCGGCTCACCGCCAGCTCGATGGCCGGGATCAAGTCGGTGGCGGTGAACGGTTTGACCAGGTAGGCCATCGCGCCGGCGTCGCGCGCCCGCTCGACCAGGTCGCGCTGGCTGAACGCGGTGAGCATGACGATCGGGGCGATGCGGTTGCGGGCGATCTCCGAGGCGGCGTCGATCCCGTCCCGCCGCGGCATCTTGATGTCCATGATCACCAGGTCGGGCCGGAGCTTCTCGGCCAGCTCCACCGCGACCTGGCCGTCGCCGGCCTCGCCGACGACGTCGTAGCCCTCTTCGCGCAGCATCTCGGTCAGGTCCAGCCGGATCAGCGGTTCGTCCTCGGCGATCAGGACCCGGTGCGGAGCCGGGTGCGCAGACGGCTGGGGTGGGGTGGGCTCACTCATCCCCTCATTGTCTCGCGACGGTGCCGCCCGCCGGAAGCGCACCCGCATGTGATGTTCGACCGTCCGTGCCGATCCACTATTCTGGGATGCTGCGGCGAACCCGCGACGACGGCCCTCGTATCCCAACTGGCAGAGGAAACGGATTCAAAACCCGTACAGTGTGAGTTCGAATCTCACCGAGGGCACCACAAACCGCAGGTCAATCCGGGTCGATCAAGGTCCGCAGCGCGGGACCGATCACCCGCAGGATCTCGTCGGTGTCGATGTCGCTCAGGTCGGGCATGCGCAGCAGGTAGCGCTGGCTGGCCACCCCCATCAGCATCGCGCCGAGCAGCGCGGCCCGGAGCCGCGCGTCGGGGGCGTCGATCAGCCCGGCCAGCGCGGTGGTGACCTCCTCGGTGATGTGTGAGCGCAGCCGGTCGGCGGCGTCCTCGCTGGTCATGCTGGCGCGCAGCAGCACCGTCATCGGCGAGTTCGGGTCGGCCGCCCACGCCGCGAACATGCCGCGGGCCAGCTTCTCCGTGGTCTCCTCCGCGCTGTCGGACAGCACCTCGTCGAGCGGGATGGTCCAGTGCACCGCTTCGCGGAACAACTCCTGTTTGCTGCCGAAATACTGGATGACCGAGGACTTGTCCACGTCGGCCGCCTCCGCGATCCCGCGGATCGTGGCACGCTCGTAGCCGACATCGGCGAAGACGCCGCGTGCCGCCGCGAGGATGCGGCGACGGGTCCGCTGGCCCTTGCTCTCGCCGGCCTCACCGGATGTCACGGCCCTCCTGTCGGGTTGTTCGGACGCGCCCTGATCATACGAATACCAGGAAATATAGACAATCGTTGAGATACGTGGATAATCGGTGCTGGTGTTGCCCGCCCGAGGCAGGAGAGCCCATGGCCGAACCTCAGCAACCGCGCTTCTCCGGTAAACGGATCCTGGTGACCGGCGGCGGTCGCGGCATCGGCGCGGCGATCGCCCGCCGCCTGACCGCCGAGACCACCGACCCGATGCGGGTGCTCCCGTTGATGTATCAGCTGCCGATGATGGCCGGAAAGGGCCGGCTGCAGAACCCGGAGAACCATCGCTACCCCGACATCCCGCGGCAATCCCTCACCGCGGTGCTGAAGCAACAGGAAGGCTGAAACCATGGAGAAGGACCGGGTCCTGGCGTTCAACGAACGCAACATCGCCGAATTCCGGAGTCGCGGCGGGAAACTCGGCAGCCCGTTCGAGGGCGCGCCGGTGCTGCTGCTGACCACCACCGGCGCCAAGTCCGGCCGGCAGCGCACCAGCCCGATGATGTACCTGCCGGACGGCGACCGCATCATCGTCTTCGCCTCCAACGAGGGCAAGGACACCCACCCGTCCTGGTATCACAACCTGCGGGCCCACCCGTCCGCGGTCGTGGAGGTAGGCACCGAGACCTACCCGGTCGATGCCACCGAGATCACCGGTGCCGAGCACGACCGGCTCTACGCCATTCAAGCCGAACGCTATCCGGGCTTCGCCGCCTACCGGGAGCGGACCGACCGGGTCATCCCGGTCATCGCGCTGACCCGCGCCGAAGGTTAGGGCTACCGGGGTGGCCGAAGCGCCCGCATCACCAACCGCATGACCGGCTCGGGAACCCGATCCTGGGCCGCCAGAGCCGCCTCCGCGACCCGGCCGCGCAACGGCGCGCCCCGGCCGAACAGCCGGTTCAGCGGACCACCGCTGGGCTCGATCTCCACATGCAGCGGCGGCGTGCCTTCGGCAGCACCCAGTGCCTGCGAGACGACGATCCGCTGGATCTCGCTGGTGCCCTCGAAGATGGTGTACAGCTTGGCATCCCGGTACCACTTCTCCACCGGATGATCGGTGATGTAGCCCCAGCCGCCGAGGGTCTGGATCGCTCGCTCGGTGGCCCGCACGGCGACTTCGCTGGCCGCCATCTTCGACATCGACCCCTCCCCGCGGGTGAACGCGATGCCGTTGGCCGCCATCCAGGAGGCGCGCCACGTCAACAGCCTTGCCGCGTCGATCTGGGTGGCCAACTCCGCGAGCGGGAACGCGATACCCTGGTTGTCGATGATCGGCCCGCCGAAAGCCTCACGGCTGGTGGCGTATTCGGTGGCATACTCCAGCGCCGCACGCGCGATGCCGATCGCCTGGGCGGCGACCATCGGCCGGGTCTGCTCGAAGGTGCCCAGCGTCGCCGAACCGGACCGCTTGCCCAACGCCAGCCGCTCCCGGGCCCGCGCCAGTTTGTGGTCGAGCTTGTCCTGACCGCCGAGCAGGTTCTCCGCAGGCACCCGAACCCGATCGAACCGCAGCTCGGCGGTGTGCGAGGCGCGACAGCCCAGCTTGTCCAGCTTGCGGACCAGCTCCAGGCCGGGTGTGCCGCCCGGGACGACGAACAGCGCCTGCCCGCGGTGGCCCAGTTCCTCGTCGACGACGGCGTTGACGACGTGCACATCGGCGATGCCGCCGTTCCCGATCCACATCTTGTGGCCGTCGATCACCCAGTCCTCGCCGTCGCGCCGCGCCGTGGTGCGCAGATTGCGCACATCGCTGCCGCCCTCGGGCTCGGAGATGGCCAGCGCGGCAAGCTTGAGATCGCCGGGGGTGCCGAAGCATTCCGGCGCCCACCGCAGCATCTGTTCAGGTGTGGCCGCCTGACCGATGGCGGACAGCGCCAGCGCCGGCATCACGATCGCCAGGCCGATTCCCGCACAGCCCCAGAACAGTTCCTCCATGAACATCGGCAACGAGACCCCACTGGAGTCCCCGATCAGGTCCCGATAGAACAGCGGACTGTAGAACCCGCGCTCGGCCGCCTCCTCCAGAACCGGCCACGGAAACTCTTGGCGCTGGTCGTATTCCAGCGCCACTGGACGGATCACCGACTCGGACAACTCGTGGGTGCGCCGGGCCAGGTCGTGCTGCGCTGCGGTCGGCGTGAGGTCGAAGGCCATGAGCACGGGTTACCGTTATCGACCATGACCAAACGTGGTGCGATCCGGGCCATGGCCACCGCCGAGCGCCTGGAGTTCGCCGCGCTGCTGGAGAGCCTCTCCCCCGCCCAGTGGGCGGGGACAGCCTGTGCGCGGGCTGGACGGTGCGCGACGTGGCCGCTCACACCCTGGCCTACCTCGATCAGAGCCTCCCACGCCTGACCGTCGCGATGCTGCGGGCCCGCGGCGACGTCGACGGGCTCAACCGCACGGCGCTCGAGGCCGGTGCCCGCCTGGCGCCGGCGGAGTTGGCCACCCGGATGCGACACGGCAGCCGCCCGGCGGGTGCAGGCGCCCTCTACGGCGGTCGGGTGGCGCTCATCGAATGCCTCGTCCACCAGCAGGACATCCGCCGGCCACTGGGGCTGCGGCGGCAGATCCCCGAGCCGCGGTTGGTCGCGGCGATGAACTATGCGCGCGCCAGCCCGGTGATCGGCGCGGCCCGGCGCACCCGGGGCGTGCGGCTGATCGCCACCGACATCGACTGGTCGGCGGGCTCCGGTGAGCCGGTGCACGGGCGTGCCGAGGCGCTGCTGCTGGCGATGACCGGCCGGGTCAGCGCCGTCGCCCCCGAACTGGCCGGTGCAGGCGTTACGCTGCTGCCGTGGTGAGCAGGTGAAAGCTCGCGGCCGCCGGTCACGCGGTCGCGATGCATCGCCGCGTTCAGTGCTCCTCGGCCGCGGGGCAACGCTCCGTCGAACGCGCTTCCCAGCAACTACGGGTGCTGATCCTCACGGCGCGCATCGGTGCGGTCATCACCGGCGGCTTCGGTGTCCTGCAGCTGCTCGTGGGAGCCACCCAGTCCTGGACCGGGCTGATCAACGTGGGCAGTGCGGCCGTTTTCCTCATCACACCCAAACTCGCCCGGTTCGGGAAACTGGTTGCGCCCCTGGCGTTCGTCGCCGCCGCTTACCTCTCGCTCTCCCTGCTCATCTGGGCTGTGGGCACCGGCTCGGGACTGCAGTTCTATTTCCTGGCGGCGGCGGCCATCGCGGTGCTGATCCTCGGTGTCGAGCATGTGGTGCTCGCCGCGGTGGTGGCTGCCGTGGGAGCCGGTCTGGTGATCGGGCTGGAGTTCCTGGTTCCCGAGGACGCGGGCATCCAGCCGCATTGGCTGACGACCGTCGGGTTCATCACGACGGTGATCTCGGTGGCCTTCATCAGTGTCGCGGCGGTCTGGGTTGCGCTACGGGAGATGGCCCGCGCGGAGGCGGCGTTGGAGGCCGAATTCCAACGATCCGAGGCGCTGCTGACCAACATCCTGCCGGTCGAGGTCGCCGACCGGCTCAAACAGCCCGACCACGACGTCATCGCCGACCGCTACGATGACGCCTCGGTGCTCTTCGCCGATATCGTCGGCTTCACCGCATTCACCGCTGGCACCAGCCCCGACGGGTTGGTCCGGTATCTGGACCGGCTCTACACCGCCTTCGATGAGTTGGTGGACAAATACGGCCTGGAGAAGATCAAGACCACCGGCGACTCCTACATGGTGGTCAGCGGCGTGCCCGAGCCGCGGGCCGACCACCTGGCGGCTCTGGCCGACTTCGCACTGGACATGGCCGAGGCCGTGACACGCACCGACACCCCGTCCGGGCGCCCGCTGCGTATCCGGATCGGGCTTGCCGACGGGCCCGTCGTCGCCGGCGTGATCGGCTCCCGCCGCTTCTTCTACAACGTGTGGGGCGACGCGGTGAACGTGGCGGCCCGGATGGAGTCCACCGGCGCCGCCGGGCGGATCCAGGTGCCGCACAACGTCTACGACCGGTTGCGCGACGAGTTCATCTTCGAGCCGCGCGGTGAGGTCGAGGTCAAGGGCAAGGGCCCGATGCGGACCTGGTACCTACAGGGCCGGTCAGCTCCGGATGCGGTCCTGGCGGGTCAGGCTGCGGGCGTAACCGGCGCCCATCCCCAGCAGGACCAGCCCGGCGACCAGGAACACCGCGACCCGGAACATGCCGTCGAGGGTGCCGAGGTCGAACAGGAACAGCTTGGCCATGGCCGTGCCGGTCAGCGCTAATCCCGCCCCGACCGCGGTGTCGCGGGCCTGACGGTCGGGCGCCCGCAGCGCGTAACCGAACAGGCCCGCCGCGATCGCGACCCAGCACAGGGTGGCGGCCACGTGCCCGCCTAGGAACCCGCCGCCGGTGCCGAACGCGAGCACGCCCGCGGTGACGGTGAACACGGTGACGGCGTAGATGGCCAGCGCCCCGGCGCAGACCCCCGCGGCGCGCGCACCGTCGCCGGCCGGCCGGGCGGCCCACCGGAACGCCCAGCCCAACGCCGCTGTCCACCCGATCAGCAGCACGCTGGAGACCAGCACCGAGACCGCCTCGGCGACCGGCAGGCGGGTCGGGACGGTGACCACCGACGGCGGCGCCAGGGCCAGCAGCCCCAGCGTCCCGGCGACCCCGAATCCGGCAGCCGCCCACCGCGCCGACACGTCCCGGTGACCGCCGAGCGCCACCACCACACCGAGCCCGAGCAGGACCGGCACCGCGACCGGGCCGTCGAACCCGACGGTGACCGCGATCAGGGCGGCCACCGCCGACAGCGCGGCGAAGACCTGCCGGGCCACCGCGGGCAACTGCGCGCCGAGCAACACCACCGCGAGCATCGCTGCAGCCAGCCCCGCCGCCATCAGCGCGGCCGCCACCGGCCCGACCGCGACCCCGGCCGCCAGCACCGGCACGGTGCCCGCCACGCTCAGCGCCGCCAGCACAGCGGGCTTGGCGGAACCGGGCAGCAGCACCAGCCCGCTGCCGATCGCCAGCACCGCGGCGAGGCCGCAGCACGCCGCGAGCGGCCAGGTGGCCGGGCCGGCACCGGAGCCGGCGAGCAACGCGAACAGCAGCGGCACGGTGGCCGCCGCGATCCGGGCGGCGTGCATGCCGACCCAGTCCCGGTCCAGCTGCACCGGCAGCACCGCGGCGGACAGGGTCAGCATGAACCCGACCAGCAACAGGTCGATCCCGTCGGTGAGGACCGGGGCCAGGCCGATCAGCGGCACCACGACCAGCAGCGCGAGTTGCTCGGAGTCCCACCGCCGGGCCAGCACCAGGCCACCGGCGGCGACCACGGCGGCCAACACCAGCCCGACGGCCGCGGGCGCCCACTCGTAGACGGCGGTCACCGCCAGCACATCCAGATAGCCGGCCGCGATACCGGTGGCGGCCAGGGCGATCGCGCCGATGCGTCCGCCGGGGCGGGACTGCCACCAGATCGCCGCGCCCACCAGAGCGGAAGCCAACGCCGCGCCACCGAGCACCCGGATCTCCGGGCGCAGCAGCCCGGCCTGGGCGGCCAGCACCAGCAGCAGCACGACACCAATCAGGGTGACGGCCACCCCGGCGACGGCCAGCAGTTTGCCGATCCAGCTCGAATCCCGTGGCGCGCGAGGCCGCGGCGCCGGTGGGACCGGCGGGGCCGGGAGTGCCGGCGCCGTAGGGGCCGGGGATGCCGCCGGCGGAGCAGGCGTCGGTGCCGCGACGGACGGTTCCGGCCCCTGTTCGAGTTCGGCGAGCTGCCCCCGGATCTGCGACAACCGATAGGTCATCACGTCGAGTTCGGCGACGACTCCGGCGAGCACACGGCGAGACGATGCGGTCATGGGCATCACTCTGGCACGCCCGACGGCACCCGATTCTAGGTAAATCTACCCGGCTCGATCAGCGATCCAGGCCGTGCTCGATCGCGTAGCGGGTCAATTCGACGCGGTTGGCCACCTGCAGTTTCCGGAACGTCGCCTGCACATGGTTTTCCACGGTGCGGTGGCTGAGCGTGAGCTTCGCGGCGATCTGTTTGGCGGACAGGCCCTTCGCGACGTACCGCAGTACCTCGGTCTCACGCTCGGTCAGCCGGGGGCCGGCCGGATCACCATCGGGGCGCCGCGCGATGCGCCGGTACTCCCCCAGGACCAGCCCGGCAAGGCTCGGCGTGAACACCGCCCGGCCCGCCGCCGTCGCCCGAACCGCCTCCGCCAGTTCGGCTCTCGAAGCGCTCTTGACCAGATAGCCACTGGCGCCGGCCTTGACCGCCTCCAATACGTCGTCGCGTTCGTCGGAGGCCGACAACACCAGGATCCGCGAGGACGGCGACACCGCCAGCACCTCGGCGCTGGCCTGCGCACCGTCACCGTCGGTCAGCCGCATGTCCATCAGCACCACGTCGGGTTTGACGACCCCGGCACGCCGTTTCGCCGACGCCACCCCGTCGGCGGTGGCCACCACCGAGAAGCCCTCGTCGGCCAGATCGCGGGCCACCGCGTCCCGCCAGATCGGGTGGTCGTCGACGACCATCACGGTCGGGGTCTCCGGTGCACTCATCTCGGCTCCTCGTCGCGCGGCACGGTCAGTTCCCACTCGGTGCCCTCGCCGGCCCCGGTGTGCAGCTCAGCGGTGCCGCCCAGGGCGGCCAGTCGGCCCACGATGGACTTCGACACCCCCACCCGGCCCTGGGCGACCGCTTCCGCCAGGCGTCCGGGGGCGATCCCGACACCGTCGTCGCGAACGCTGACCGCGACCTCCTCGCCGAGGTCCTCGGCCAGCACGAACGCCCGCGCGCCCGGCCCGGCGTGCAGACCCACATTGTCCAGGGCGTTGCCGACCGCGGCGTCCAATTCGGCGGCCACCCGCGCGGGCAACGGCACCGCGGTGCCCGGCACGCTCACCACCACCCGGTCGCTCTCCCGCCGGGCCAGCAGGCCGCGCAGGTCGACGGTGCCGCCGTGGTCGACGCCGGTGTCGCTGGCCGTGACCAGCCGCCGCAACGCCCGCTCCTGCTCGCTGGCCAGAGCGGCCAGATCGGCGGTGGGCCCGCCGATCTCACGACCGCGTTTGGCCACCAGGGCCAGCACCTGGATCACCCCGTCGTGCACGTGCCGGGACAGCCGCTCCCGTTCCTCGAGTGCGGCCGACAACCTCGCGGCCCGCTGCAACTCGGTGTGGGCGCGCCGGGCGGTCTGGGCGGCCATCCCCACCGCGAGGCCGACCGACAACTCGATCACGATGGTGGCGTTGCGGCCCAGGTTGACGTCGACGCCACCCTTGAGCGCCGCCCCGGCCGCGATCACCGCCACCCCGGTGACCATGCCGGCCACCGGCCCCCGCAGGATCGCCGCGGAGATCGTCGCGTTGGTGGCCCACAGCGTGGTCGGCCAGGACTGGTTGTCCAGCAGCCACTGCGGGCCCGCCACCAGCGCGGTGGACAGCACCAGCGCGACCGCCACCGCGATCTCGGCGAGCACCCAGCCGAGCCGGCGGGCGAATCCCTGCAGGTAGCCGGCGGCCAACAGCGCACTCCAGCCCACCAGCACCGCGAACAGCAGCCACGCCAGCGTCGGCCGGGTCAGGTCGTGGTTTACCGCGATCTGGAAGCCCAGTGCATAGCCGCAGCTGAGCAGCCGGAACACCTGAGCCGCCCGCCACAGTGGTGCGGCCGGATCCGGTGCCGACGCCGTTGCCACTGCGCAAGCATAGGTTTCCGCGCCCGCCGGGGATGGTTTAGTAGACGGCTATGAAGCAGATTGTCGCCGTGCTCGGGTCGTTGGCCGGGCTGGCCACCACCGTGAATGGATACCGCCCGTGGAGCAGACGTGGGTATGTCTCCCTGTTCGCGTTCGCCTACGGCGTGTTCGCCACCGAGTTACCGCGGACGCTGATCGCCGGGCATGCGACGCTGCTGGCGGCGGTGTCGGCGTGGCTGTCGCCGCGAGTACGACGATTCGCCTGGCTGGTGTCGGTGCTGTCCTGGCTGGGTCTGCTGGGGCTGGACCGGATCGGCCGGCGCGCCGACGAACCGCTGACCGCGGCGCTGGACGCCGAACTGGGCACCGATCGGCGCACCTCGGGGGCCGACGTCTGGACCCGGCCGGCTTCCGCCCCGGCGTTGGGCAAAGCCCCCAATGCGTGGCGCATGCTGCAGATCTACCGTCAGTACGCCCGTGACGCCGACATCCCCTACAGCGAGTTCGGCATCCGCAACCAGCTCGACATCTGGCGGCGGCCCGATCTCGACCCCGCCGGCCGGGCCCCGGTGCTGCTGCAGGTACACGGCGGCGCGTGGATGGTGGGCAGCAAGCGGGGGCAGGCGCACCCGCTGATGAGCCACCTGGTCGAGCGGGGCTGGGTCTGCGTGTCGATCAACTACCGGCTCAGTCCGCGCTCGACCTGGCCGGATCACATCATCGACGTCAAGCGCGCGATCGCCTGGACCAAGGAGCACATCGCCGAGTACGGCGGCGACCCGCAGTGGATGGCGATCACCGGCGGTTCGGCCGGCGGTCACCTCTCGGCGCTGGCAGCGGTGACCCCCAACCTGCCCGAGTTCCAGCCCGGGTTCGAAGACGCCGACACCCGGGTTCAGGCCGCGGTGCCGTTCTACGGCGTCTACGACATGGGCCGCACCGACAGCGCCATGCACCCACTGCTGGTGCCCGCCCTGCAGTCCTACGTGTTCAAGCAGAGCCGCAGGCAGTTCCCCGACGTGTACCGCTCGAGTTCGCCGATCAGCTATGTCTCCGAGGACGCGCCGCCATTCTTCCTACTGCACGGCACCAACGACACCCTGGTCCCGGTGCAACAGGGCCGCGACTTCGCCGCCCGGCTGCGGGAGGTGAGCCGCAACCCGGTGGTCTATGCGGAATTGCCGTTCGCCCAGCACGCATTCGAGATCTTCTCCTCGCCGCGGGCGACGCACACCGCGGTAGCCGTCGAGCAGTTCCTCGCCGAGGTGTACGCCCCGCTGGGTGTCGCACGCGAATCCACCTCCGCGGCAGCGGGTTAGCGCAACCGGGACAGGAACGCCCGGGTGCGGTCGTGCGCCGGGTGGTCCAATACGTCGGCAGGCGGGCCGGATTCCACGATCACCCCGTCGGCCATGAACGCCACGGTGTCGGCGACCTCACGGGCGAAGGCCATCTCGTGGGTCACCACCACCATGGTCATGCCGTCCTCGGCCAGGTTTCTCATGACCGCGAGCACCTCCCCGACCAGTTCGGGGTCGAGCGCCGATGTCGGCTCGTCGAACAGCATCAGGGTGGGCTCCATCGCCAACGCCCGCGCGATCGCGACCCGCTGCTGCTGCCCACCGGACAGCTGCGCAGGATAGGCGTCGGCCTTCTGCGCCAGTCCGACCCGGTCCAGCAACTCTCGGCCGCGTTCGCGGGCCAGCGCGGGCCGGACCCGATTGACGTGGATCGGCGCCTCGACGACGTTCTCCAGCGCGGTGCGGTGCGGGAACAGGTTGAACTGCTGGAACACCATCCCGATCCCGCGCCGTTGCCGCGCGACCTCGCGCGGCCGCAGTTCGTAGAGCCTGCCGTGCGCCTGCCGGTAGCCGATCAGCTCACCGTCGACATACAGCCGGCCTGCGCCGATCGACTCCAGATGGTTGATGCACCGTAGGAACGTCGACTTGCCCGACCCGGACGGCCCGACCAGGCACAGCACCTCGCCGCGTTGCACCTCCAGCGACACCCCGCGCAGCACCGCCGCGCCGCCGTACTCCTTGCGAACCTGCTCGGCACGCACCATCGGAGTCACCGGGTCACCCCTTTGGCGAAGCGTCGTTCCAGGTAGTGCTGGCCGACCATGAGCACGCTGGTGATCGCCAGATACCAGGTGGCCGCCACCAGCAGCAGCGGGATCGGTTCGAAGATCACCCCGGCGATGTCGCGGGACCGCCCGTACAGCTCGAGGCTGTAGGGCACCGCGGTCACCAGGGAGGTGGTCTTGAGCATGCTGATCACCTCGTTGCCGCTGGGCGGGATGATCACCCGCATCGCCTGTGGCAGCACGGTGCGTCGCATCGTCAGCGACCAGGACATGCCCAGCGCGGTCGACGCCTCCACCTGCCCGGCGGGCACCGACGCGATCCCGGCCCGGATGATCTCGGCCATGTAGGCGGCCTCGTTGAGGCCCAAACCGATCACCGCCAGCAGGAAACCGAGGGACAGCTCGGTCAGGTTCAACTGCAGCAGCGACGGCCCGAACGGCACGCCGAGCCGGATCGTGCCGTAGAGGGTGGGCAGCAGACCCCAGAAGATCAACTGCACGTAGACCGGGGTGCCACGGAACACCCACAGGTAGAGCCAGGCCACCACCCGCAGCACCGGGTTGGGTGATCCGCGCATGACCGCGAGCAGCACCCCGAGGATCAGCGCCAGCAGCATCGCAAGAACGGTCAACTGCACGGTCGTCCACGCCGCTCGCGATATCCGTTGGTCGAACAGGTATTTCGCGTACACCGACCAGCCGTAGGCCGGGTTGGTCGCGGCGCCGTAGACGAACAGTGCCGCCAGCACGACCAGGACGCCTGCGGCCAGCCAGCGCCACGGGTGGCGCAGGGGGACGGCGTCGAGTTCAGCCATCAGGTGAGCGCACCGTTGATCACCGGGACGCGGATCATCCCGGACTCGAGGTTCCATGCCTCGGCGATCGTCCGGTAGTCACCGGTGGCGATCAGATGGGTCAGCGCCAGCCGCAACGACTCCGCCAGTGCCGAACCCTTGGCCACCGGCCAGCCGTAGGGGGTGAGTCCGGCCGACTCCCCCGCCGCCACCAGCCTGCCGTCGGTCTGGTCGATGGCCCAGCGGGCAACCGGATGGTCGGCGGACATGGCGTCCACCCGGCCCAGCAGCAGCGCGTTCGTGGCGACGTCCTGGCGTTCGAACTTCACCTTCTCGATGGGCGGGCGGTCGTCGAGCACACAGGCGGCGCTCTTGGCCGGGATCTCGTGGGTGTCGGCCATGGTCGCGGTCTGCACGGCGACCCGCAGGCCGCAGGCGTCGTCCGGGTCGATCGGCGGGCCGGGCCGCTGGGTCCACAGCGTGCCCGTGGCGAAATAGGTCACGAAGTCCACCACCCGCTCCCGTTCGGCGGTGTCGGTGAACGACGCGATGCCGAGGTCGTAGCTGCCGCCGCGCACCGCCGGGATGATCTTCTCGAAGTCGGCCTGCTGGTAACTGGTGGTCAGGCCGAGCACCGTTGCGACGGCGTCCATCAAGTCGATGTCAAACCCGACGATACGTCCCCGCGCATCGTGAAACTGGTTGGGCGGCTGAGGCAGATTGACACCGATGACCAGCCGGCCGGCGGTGGCGATCGGCGCGGGGACGGTCGCCGCGATCGCGTCGACCCGGGTCGCGGTGACGGTCACCGTGGGCAACCCGTCGGTCTCGTCGGCGTTCTGGACGCAGCCGGGTGCCACGGCGCACACCGTCACCGCTGCGGCGAGTGCGCGCCGCCACCGTGTATGTGCCGGGCTCACCGTCACATCTTCCTCCGGGCGGGCGCTGCACCCGGTGCGGACACGCCGCACAAGCCCACGGCCGCAGCAAATGTGAGAGACTCCAGCCATGCAGACGAACTCGGTTCCCAGCCTGTTGCCGCACCTGTGGAAGTCCACGCTGGTCTCCGGCCTGCTCGCGCTGGTCCTCGGTGTGCTGGTGCTGGTGCTGCCCGGTGAGAGCATTGTGGCGGCAGCGATCCTGTTCGGCGCCTACCTGCTGGTCACCGGTATCGCGCAGGTGATCTTCGCGTTCAGTCTGCCGATCACCGCGGGTGGACGGGTGCTGTCGTTCATCAGCGGTGCCGCATCGGTGATCCTGGCGGTCCTGGCCTTCCGCCACTTCGGCGACGACCCCAGTGTCGCGATCTGGCTGCTGGCCATCTGGGTCGGGATCGGGTTCATCCTGCGGGGCACCGCGGCCACCGTCTCGGCGATCAGCGACCCGGAACTGCCCGGCCGCGGCTGGACGATCTTCCTCGGGGTGGTCAGCCTGCTGGCCGGTGTGGTCATGCTGGCGTCGCCGTTCGCCTCGCTGGTCATCCTGACCCTGGTCACCGGCAGCTGGCTGATCGTGATCGGCATCTTCGAGATCATCTCCGCGGTCAGCATGCGCGGCGCCGCCAAGCGCGTCGACCGGGTGCTCGCCCCGCGCTGAAAATTTTGAGCTGCGCGACCCCTCGTATCGGCGGCCCATGTCTACTACACTCTGTAGGACTAGATAGGGGTTAGCGGCGAGAGGTGGGCCGATGGACGCACTCGAACTTTCTCGGTGGCAGTTCGGAATCACCACGGTCTACCACTTCATCTTCGTGCCGCTGACGATCGGCTTGGCCCCGATCATCGCGGTCATGCAGACCCTGTGGGTGGTCACCGACAACGTCGCCTGGTACCGGCTGACCCGGTTCTTCGGCAAGCTGTTCCTGATCAACTTCGCGATCGGGGTGGCCACCGGCATCGTGCAGGAGTTCCAGTTCGGGATGAACTGGAGCGAGTACTCCCGCTTCGTCGGCGACGTCTTCGGCGCGCCACTCGCCCTCGAGGGGCTGGCCGCCTTCTTCGTCGAGTCCACCTTCATCGGGCTGTGGATCTTCGGCTGGAGCCGGCTGCCCAAGCTGGTGCACCTGGCCTGCATCTGGATGGTGGCGATCGCGGTGAACCTCTCGGCGTTCTTCATCATCGCGGCGAACTCGTTCATGCAGCACCCGGTCGGCGCGCACTACAACCCGGAGACCGGCCGCGCCGAACTGCACAGCATCATGGCGCTGTTCACCAACAACACCGCGCAGGCCGCGGTATCGCACACCGTTGCCGGTGCCTTCTTGACCGCGGGCACGTTCGTCGCGGCGGTCTGCGCGTGGTGGATGGTCAAGGACCCGGCCGCCGACGACGCCCGCCGCATGTACCGGCCGGCCACCATCCTGGGGTGCTGGGTGGCGCTGGCCTCGGCGCTCGGCCTGTTCGCCACCGGCGACATCCAGGGCAAGCTGATGTTCGAGCAGCAGCCGATGAAGATGGCGTCGGCGGAGTCGCTGTGTGACACCCAGACCGACCCGGACTTCTCCATTCTGACCGTGGGCAGGCAGAACAACTGCGACCACCTCACCCGGGTGATCGAGGTGCCCTACGTGCTGCCGTTCCTGGCCGAGGGCAAGGTCTCCGGCGTGACGCTGCAGGGCATCCGCGACCTGCAGGCCGACTACGAGCAGCGATTCGGCCCCAACGACTACCGGCCCAACCTGTTCGTCACCTACTGGTCGTTCCGGGCGATGATCGGCCTGCTGGCCGTCCCGGGGTTGTTCGCGCTCGCCGCGCTGTGGCTGACCCGTCGAGGCCGGGTGCCCGACCGGCGCTGGTTCGCCCGCTTCGCGGTGTGGACCATTCCGGCGCCGTTCCTGGCCAACAGCGCCGGCTGGATCTTCACCGAAATGGGCCGTCAGCCGTGGGTGGTGGTGCCCAACCCGACCGGCGACCAGATGGTGCGGCTGACCGTCGCCGACGGCGTGTCGGGGCACTCGCCCGCCATGGTGGCGACCTCGCTGGTGTCGTTCACGCTGATCTATGCGGTGTTGGCGGTCATCTGGTTCTGGCTGCTCAAACGTTATGTGGTCGAGGGCCCGCTGGAACACGACGCCGAGCCGGCTCCCCCGTCGGCACCCGACGACCACGACGTCGCTCCGCTGTCGTTCGCGTACTGAGCGGGGCGGGCACCGGAGAGTGAGGAGATGCGGTGGGACTCCAAGAATTGTGGTTCGTGCTGGTGGCGGCGCTGTTTCTCGGGTTTTTCATCCTGGAGGGGTTCGACTTCGGGGTGGGCATGTTGATGGCGCCGTTCGGGCGGGCCGCGGCCGGCGGCGACACCGACGCTGAGGCGCACCGCCGCGCCGCGCTGAACACCATCGGCCCGGTCTGGGATGGCAACGAGGTGTGGTTGATCACCGCCGGGGGCGCCATGTTCGCCGCGTTCCCCGGCTGGTACGCCACGGTGTTCTCCGGGCTGTATCTGCCGCTGCTGGCGATCCTGCTGGGCATGATCGTGCGGGTGGTGGCCATCGAATGGCGCGGCAAGGTCGACGACCCGCGGTGGCGGTCCTGGGCCGACGTCGGGATCGCGGCCGGCTCGTGGCTGCCTGCGGTGCTGTGGGGGGCGGCGTTCGCGATGCTGGTGCGCGGCCTGCCGGTCGACGCCGACCACCAGGTGCACCTGTCGCTCGGTGACGTGTTCAACGCCTACACGCTGCTCGGCGGGGCGACCACCGGGGCGCTGTTCCTGTTCTACGGCGCGGTGTTCGTGTCGCTGAAGACGGCCGGCGCCATCCGCGACGACGCGCACCGCTTCGCCGCCGCCCTGGCGTTGCCGGTGACGGTGCTGGTCGCCGCATTCGGGCTGTGGACCCAGCTGGCCCACGGCAAGGACTGGACCTGGCCGGTGCTGGGGGTGGCCGTGGCCGCCCAGCTGGCGGCGGTGCTGCTGGTGTGGCGGCGCCGCTCCGATGGCTGGGCGTTCTTCGCGACCCTGGTGGTGGTCGCGGCCGCGGTCGTGCTGCTGTTCGGGTCGCTGTACCCGAACGTGGTGCCCTCCACGCTGGACCCGGACTGGAGCATGACGATCTACAACGCCTCCTCGACCCCCTACACGCTGAAGATCATGTCGTGGGCGGCGTTGATCTTCACCCCGCTGGTGATGGTCTATCAGGGTTGGACCTATTGGGTGTTCCGCCAACGGATCTCCGCCGAGCGGATCCCCGCTTCCGTCGGCCTGTCGAGGCGTCCATCCTGACCTCCGACCGTGCGCCGCTGGACCCGCGGCTGTGGCGCGCCTCCCCGGCGGTGCGCCGCTATCTGATCGGCACCGTCGGCTGCGGTGTGGTGATCGCCGGTTGCGCCGTCGGGTCGGCGATCCTGTTGGCGCGCATCGTCGCCGGGGTGATCACCGACCCCACCACCGGCGGCCTGGCTCGGTGGGCGCCGATGCTGGCGGCGCTGGCGGCGGTGTGGGCGATGCGCAGTGTGGCGCGCTGGTGGCAGGCCCGGCTGGGGCAACACGGCGCCAGCGCGGTGATCGCCGATCTGGCCGGTCAGGTGTTGACCGCGGTGACCGCACGCTCCCCGCGGCGGGTCGCCGAGCAGCGTGACGACGCCACCGCCGTCGTCACCCGCGGGCTCGACGGGTTGCGCCCATATTTCACCGGCTATCTGCCGGCGCTACTGCTCGCGGCGATCCTCACCCCGGCCACCGTCGCGGTAATCACGTGCTACGACATGCGCTCCGCGGCGATCGTGGCGATCACCCTGCCGCTGATCCCGCTGTTCATGGTGCTGATCGGGCTGGTGACCGCGGACCGCTCGGCGGCGGCGCTGGCGGCGATGACCACCCTGCAGGCCCGGTTGCTCGATCTGGTCGCCGGGTTGCCCACCTTGCGCGCGCTGGGCCGGGCCGCCGGCCCCGAACACCGGATCGCCGAACTGACCGCCGCGCACCGCCGCTCCACGATGGCCACCCTGCGCATCGCCTTCCTCTCCGCACTGGTGCTGGAGTTGCTGGCCATGCTGTGCGTGGCGCTCATCGCGGTCAGCATCGGTCTGCGCCTGGTCTTCGGCGAGATCACGTTGACCTCCGGGTTGACCGTGCTGCTGCTGGCCCCCGACGTATACCTTCCACTGCGCCGGATCGGGGTGGAGTTCCACGCCGCCCAGGACGGGAAGGCGGCTGTGAACAAAGCCTTTGAGCTGATCCGCGCCGACGGTGCGCCGACGCCGGGCCGGCGCCCGGTGGACGCCCGTGACGCGCTGATCCGGGTGGCCGAGCTCAGCGTGGCCGGCCGGGACGGGTTCGCGCCGCACCGGCTCACCGCGCTGATCGAACCGGCTCAGGTCACCGTGTTGACCGGCGATAACGGCGCTGGCAAAAGCACCGCATTGCAGGTCATCGCCGGGCTGGCCACACCGGATGCCGGGCGGGTCACCGTCGACGGCGTCGACGTCATCGACCTGGAGGCGGCGTGCTGGTGGCGGCAGCTGTCGTGGCTGCCGCAACGTCCGGTTCTGGTGCCGGGCACCGTCGCCGCGAACCTGACCTTGTTCGGCGAGCTCGCCGATCTCGACGCGGCATGCGCGGCGGCCGGTTTCGACGCGGTGCTCGCCGAGCTACCCGATGGTCTGCACACGGTGCTGGGGCGCAGCGGTGTCGGGCTGTCCCTGGGCCAGCGCCAGCGTCTCGGTCTGGCGCGTGCGCTCGGCTCCCCCGCCCCGGTGCTGTTGCTCGACGAGCCGACGGCCCACCTCGACGCCGCCACCGAGCAGCGGGTGCTGGACGCCATCGTCGACCGTGCCCGGACCGGCACCACCGTGGTCGTCGTCGGCCACCGGGAACCGGTGGTCGCGATCGGCGACCGGGTGATCACCGTTGGAGCGCAACGTCATGCCCACACCTGATCCACTGCGCGGCGCGTTCGCACTCTTGCGCCCCCGTCTACCCCGACTGGTGCTGGCGGGCGTGCTGGGCGTGCTGTCGCTGGGCAGCGCCCTGGCGTTGGCCGGCGTCTCGGCCTGGCTGATCACCCGTGCCTGGCAGATGCCGCCGATCCTGGATCTGGCGGTGGCGGTCGTCGCGGTGCGCGCGTTCGCGATCGCTCGTGGCGTGTTGCACTACTGCGAGCGGCTGGCCGGCCACGACACCGCGCTGCGGGCCGCGGGCACCGCCCGCGAACAGATCTACCGCCGGTTGGCGCACGGTCCGGCCGACACCGCCACCCTGCTGCACAGCGGCGAGTTGGTGTCGGGGCTGGGCGCCGATGTCGACGAGGTCGCTGACGTACTGGTGCGGGCGATCCTGCCGGTCAGCGTGGCCGCGGTGTTGGCGGTGGCCGCGACCGGCGTCATCGCGGTCATCTCGATACCCGCCGCGGTCGTACTGGCGGTCAGCCTGCTGGTCGCCGGTGTCGCGGCCCCCGCTCTCGCGGCCCGCGGTGCCGTCGCCGCCGAACACGTGGCCCGCCGCCACCACGGCGACCGCGACGTGGCCGCGGTGACGGCCTTGGAGCACGCAGCCGAGCTGCGCCTGGCCGGCCGGCTGCCGGACGTCGTCGCCGAGGCGCAACGCCGGCAGCGCGATTGGGGTGCCGCCGCCGATGCGGCCGCGGTTCCCGCAGCCTGGGCGCAGGCCATACCGACCGCTGCCACCGCGGTCAGCGTGCTGGGCGCGGTGGTCGCCGGTATGGCGATCGCCCCGGTGGTCGCACCCACCACCCTGGCGGTGCTGATGTTGTTGCCGCTGTCGGCGTTCGAGGCGACCACGGCGCTGCCGGATGCGGCCGTCCAGCTGACCCGGTCCCGCATCGCCGCGCGACGGCTGCTGGCATTGGCGCCCGCCGAACCCGAACCGCCGCCGGTGCCGTCGGCCGAGCCAGGCCGCGGACAGACCGGGCGGCTTCGGGCCACGGATGTCCGTACCGGCCACCGGCGCGACGTCTCGACCCGGGTGCGGGTGGAACTGGCACCCGGAACCCGGTTGGCGGTGACCGGACCCAGCGGCGCGGGTAAGACGACCCTGTTGATGACCCTGGCCGGATTGATCCCCCCGCTGGCGGGCCGGGTCGATCTGGACGGAACCCCGCTGGATCGGATCGCCGAACCGGCGGTACGGGCTGCCGTCGCGTTTTTCGCCGAGGACGCCCACATCTTCGCCACCACCGTGCGTGACAACCTGTTGGTGGCCCGCGGTGACAGCACCGACGACCGGTTGGTCGCCGTCGTCGATCGGGTCGGGCTGAGCGGTTGGCTCGCCGGGCTGCCTGACGGCTTGGCGACCGTGTTGACCGGTGGCGCCCAGTCTCTTTCGGCGGGGCAGCGCCGACGGCTGCTGTTGGCGCGGGCCGTCTTGTCCCCGGCGCGGATCGTGCTACTCGACGAACCCACCGAACATCTCGATGCCGCCGACTCCGACCGAATGCTGCACGGGTTGCTCGACCCCGACGGCGGGCTGTTCGGTGCCGACCGGGCCGTGGTGGTGGCCACCCATCATCTGCCCGACACGCTGGTGTGCGAGCGGCTCAGCGTCGGCCCGGTCGACCCCGTCCGCGTCGGGTAGTCGGGACCGCTACCGGGTTCGACTGGGGAAATAGCGCACGACGCCCTCCTGGACCACGGTGGCCACCAGTTGGCCGGCGCGGTCGAAGAAGTGCCCGGTGCCCAGCCCGCGCAGGTCGGTGGCGACCGGCGAGGTGGTGGAGTACAGCAGCCAGTCGCCGAAGTCGACCGGCCGGTGGAACCAGATCGAGTGGTTGGCGCTGGCGGCGAAGATCCGGTCGAAGCCCCAGGACAGGCCGTGGGTGGTGATGATCGAGTCCAGCACCGTGGTGTCCGAGGAATACACCATCGCGGCGGCGTGCAGCACCGGGTCGTCGGGAAGAGTGCCGCCGGCTTTGACCCAGACCCGGTTGTAGGTGAGCCGTTCGCCCTTGTCGCGCATCACCCAGGACGGGTCGTTGGTGTAGCGCCACTCGATCGGCTGCAGCGCGTCGACGAACAGCGGCACCGTCTTCTCGTAGCCCTGCAGCAACTCGGTGATCGTCGGCAGCGCATCGGGGCCCGGCACGTCGGGCGGGGCGATGCCGTGCTCCAGGCCCTCGCCGCCGGCCAGGTAGCAGACCATCGTCGAGGCCAGCAGGGTGCCGTCCTGGAAGGCGTCGACGCGCCGGTTGGCGAATCGGCGCTCGTCGCGCAGCCGGACGACGCGGTACTCGATGTCCTTGTCGATGTCGCCGCCGTTGATGAAATGCACGGTCAACGCGCTGGGCGGCAGATCCCGTTCGAGCGTGCGGCTGGCCGCGACGAATGACTGCGCCATCAGCTGGCCGCCGAAGGTTCGGGGCGGGTTCTTGCTCGGGTGGGTCCCGGTGAACGTGTCCTGACCGGCCGGTCGCAGGTCAAGAAGGGTCAGCAGCTCCTGGAAGTCCTTGCTGCGCACTAGACATCGTCCTCACCGATTCGGTGCACGTGAATCATGTTGGTCGAGCCCACGGTTCCGGGCGGCGCGCCGGCGACGATGACGATGAGATCGCCGCGGCTGTATCGGCTCAGCTCCAGCATCGACTTGTCGACCTCGCGGATCATGTCATCGGTGGACTGCTGGAAGGGAACGATGAATGTCTCGGTGCCCCAGGTCATCGCCAGCTGGCTGCGGATCTGCGGCAGTGTGGTGAACGCCAGCAGCGGCAGCTTGCTGTGCAGCCGTGCGAGGCGGCGCACGGTGTCGCCGGACTGGGTGAAGGCGACCAATGCCTTGGCGCCCAGTCGTTCCCCGATGTCGCGGGCGGCGTAGGAGATGACGCCGCGTTTGGTGCGTGGGATGTGGCTCAGCGGCGGGGCGCTGATGGAGTCCTCGGCGACGGCCGCGAGGATGCTGCTCATCGTGCGCACCGCGGCCAACGGGTGCTTCCCGACGGCCGTCTCACCGGAGAGCATGACCGCGTCGGTGCCGTCGATCACCGCGTTGGCGACGTCGGAGGCCTCGGCGCGGGTCGGGCGGACGTTCTCGATCATCGACTCCAGCATCTGAGTCGCGACGATCACCGGCCGCGCGTTCTCGCGGGCCACCTGAATCGCCCGCTTCTGCACCATCGGGACCACTTCGAGCGGCATCTCGACGCCGAGGTCGCCGCGGGCCACCATCACCGCGTCGAAGGCCAGGACGATGGCCTCCAGGTTGGCGATCGCCTCCGGCTTCTCCAGTTTGGCGATCACCGGTACCCGCCGGCCGACCCGGTCCATCACCTCATGGACCAGCTCGACGTCGTTGGGTGAGCGGACGAACGACAACGCCACCATGTCGACGCCGAGTTTGAGGGCGAATTCGAGGTCATCGACGTCCTTATCGGACAGGGCGGGCGCGGAGACGTTCACGCCGGGCAACGAGATGCCCTTGTTGTCGCTGACCGGGCCGCCGACGGTGACCGTGCAGACCACGTCGTCGCCGTCGATCCGGTCCACGACCAGCGCCACGTTGCCGTCGTCGACGAGGAGGCGGTCACCGGGGACGGCGTCCTCGGCCAGTTGCTTGTAGGTGGTCGAGACCCGGTCGTGGTCGCCGGGGCAGTCGCCGACGGTGATCCGGATGCACTCGCCGTCGGCCCAGTGCACCGGCCCGTCGGCGAACCGGCCCAGCCGGATCTTGGGTCCCTGCAGGTCGGCGAGGACGCCGACCGCTCGGCCGGTGGCGTCGGAGGCGTTGCGCACCCGGCGGTAGGCCGCCTTGTGGTCGGCGTGTTCGCCGTGGCTGAAGTTCAACCGTGCGACGTCCATCCCGGCCTCGACCAGTGCCGTCACCATCTCGTCGCTGTTGGTGGCTGGACCGAGCGTGCAAACAATCTTTCCGCGTCGCGTCACGGCCTCAGCATAGTCGCGGGGTGCCGGCTTTGCTGACCGGCAACAGCCCGGGCGTTGCGGATTACGGGGTGGGCGCGATGCCCGCTGCCCGGCGGGTCACTCCCTGCCCGGTTTGGGGTCCCGAAAATCGGTCAGGCGCTTGAGATCCGTACAGCTCCAAGACGTTTACGAAGTAAGCTTGGGCTGCTCAGGGCGAGCCCTCGGCCTGCTGTGGGCGGGCCGAAGCGTGAGGTCAGGACCGTTTGCCGCCCCGACCCCATCGGCGCCGCTTCTCCGGCTTGCCGGTCGGGGCCGATTCGGCGGCCTCATCCTCGGCCGTGGGCTCGGCGTCGGGAGCGTCTTCGGTGTCGCTCCCGTCAGGTTCCGCGTCGGTGGGTTCGGCGTCGTCGGCATCGTCGGGTTCGGTTTCGGCTGCGGCCGGTTCATCCGCGGCGTCCGCGCCGGTGTCTTCGGGCTCCTCGTCGGTGGCCTCAACTTCGACCGTTGCCTCGTCGACGGCGGTGTCTCCGGCGTCGCTACCCTCAGGTTCCGCGTCGGTGGGTTCGGCTTCCTCGGCTTCACCGGGTTCGGGGTCGGCGACGTCTGGTTCATCCGGGGTGTCAGTGAGCTCGTCGGCGGGAACGTCCGGCCCGCTCGATTCGTCCACTTCTTCTACAGGCTCGCTTTCGGCCACGGCCGGGTCATCAGCGGCATCCGCGTCGTCGGTGTCTTCGCCGTCCTCATCGGTGACCTCAGCTTCGGCCGCTGCCTCGTCGACGGGGGCGTTCGAGTCGGCGGGTTCGTCCTCGTCGGCAGCCTTGGCCTCATCGCCGTCGTCGGCCTCGCTTTCGGCTGCGGCCGGCTCGCCGGGTCCGCTCTCCTCGGTGTCGCCGGCGTGTGTTTCGGCCGCCACCGGTTCATCCGCTGCGTCCGCGTCGGTGTCTTCACCGTCCTCGTCCGCAGCCTCGTCTTCAGCCGCGGGCGCGGTGTCGGCCGGCTCGATCTCGGCAGCGGCCTCGCTCTCGGCCTCATCGACGTCGGCGAGTTCCGCTGCCACGGCGACGGTTTCCGGAGCGCCGTCCTCATCGCCCGCCGGCTCGGACCAGGCGTCGTCGGTGGCCGGCTCACTCGGCTCCGCCACCGGTTCCGTGCCCTGTGCACCCGCCTCGGGCTCGCCGGTGCCCAGCAACGCCGGATTCTCGCGCCCCTTCGGGGCGAGGATCATGTAGACCACCGCGCCGATGAACACCAGCGCGGAGGTGAACGAGTTCACCCGGATGTCGGCGATCGGCATCGACGCGGGGTCCGAACGCATCAACTCGATCGCGAACCGGCCGACGCAGTACCCGGCGACGTACAACGCGAACAACCGGCCGTGACCCATCCGGAAGCGACGGTCGACGTAGAGCAACAGCGCGAAAACCAGCAGGTTCCACACCAACTCGTAGAGGAAGGTGGGGTGCACGATGGCACAGACCTCGCCGGTGGACACCCCGTCGAACGGCTGCGCACCCAGGCAACCATTGGGTCCGCGGTTGAAGATCTCCAGCCCCCACGGTTGCGTGGTCTCGCGACCGTAGAGTTCCTGGTTGAAGTAGTTGCCCAGCCGCCCGATCGCCTGGGCCAGGATGATCCCCGGGGCGATCGCGTCGCCGAATGCGGGCAGTGGGATGCCGCGGCGCCGGCACCCGATCCACGCGCCGACGGCACCGAGGGCAACCGCGCCCCAGATTCCGAGACCACCGTCCCAGATTCGCCACGCTCCGGCGGGTCCGACCTCGCCGCCGGGCATGTACTTCTGCCAGTCGGTGATCAGGTGGTAGACGCGGCCGCCGACCAATCCGAACGGCACGGCCCACAGCGCGATGTCGTAAACCACCCCACGGTCACCGCCCCGTGCCACCCAGCGACGGTCCCCGAGCCACAGCGCGGCGAGGATGCCCGCCACGATGCACAGCGCGTAAGCCCGGATCGGGATGGGCCCCAGATACCAGACACCACGCGGCGGGCTGGGTAGATAGGTCAGAAGTTCGGTCATCATGTTTGGCGAGTCCTCAGGATCGGGCAGTCTCCTGCCGTACACCGGCAACCAGCTCTGTCGTCAAATCCCCCAGCGCGGACAGGGAATCGCTGAGGGCCGAGACCAGCGCGGACCCGACGATCACCCCGTCGGCGTAGCTGCCGATCTCGGCGGCCTGCTCCCGCGACCGCACACCCAGGCCGACGCCGACCGGGATATCGGAGACCGCCCGGACACGTCGCACCAACTCCGGCGCGGCGTCCGACACCGCGTCGCGGGCGCCGGTCACCCCCATCGTGGAGGCGGCGTAGACGAAACCGCGGGTGGCTTTGACGGTTTCGGCCAACCGCTGCGCGGTCGACGACGGAGCCACCAGGAAGATCCGGTCGAGGCCGTGGGCGTCGGAGGCGGCCAGCCACTCATCGGCCTCGTCGACGATGAGATCCGGGGTGATCAGACCGTCGGCCCCGGCGGCGGCGAGATCCCGCGCGAAGGCGTCGACGCCGTAGCGCAATACGGGATTCCAGTACGTCATGACCACGGCGCGACCACCGGCGTCACTGATCGCCTCGACGGCCGTCAACGTGTCGCGGACCCGCACCCCGCCCTGAAGCGCCGTCGCGGCTGCCGCCGCGATCGTCGGCCCGTCCATCCCCGGATCGGAGTAGGGCACCCCGACTTCGACGATGTCGCAACCGTTTTCCACCAGGGTTGTCATTGCCGCGATGGAGGTCGGCACGTCGGGGTACCCGGTAGGCAGATATCCGATGAGAGACGAACGGTTTTCGGCGCGGCAGGTCTGGAACAGCCCGTGCAGCCGGCTCTCCTGGCCCGCCGTCATTGCTGGTCCCGCTTCTCGTCGAGCAGGCCGAACCATTTCGCGGCGGTCTCAACATCCTTGTCGCCGCGGCCGGAGAGGTTCACCACGATGATCGCGCCGGAACCCAGTTCGGTACCCAGCTTGAGGGCCCCGGCGACAGCGTGCGCCGACTCGATCGCCGGGATGATGCCCTCGCTGCGGCACAGTAGCGCGAAGGCGTCCATCGCCTCGTGGTCGGTGATCGGCCGGTACTCCGCGCGCCCGGTGTCGCGCAGCCAGGCGTGTTCCGGGCCGACGCCCGGGTAGTCCAGACCCGCGGAGATCGAGTGCGATTCGATGGTCTGGCCGTCGTCGTCCTGCAGCAGATAGGAGAACGATCCGTGGAAGGCGCCCGGCGATCCGCCGGTGAAGGTCGCGGCGTGCCTGCCGGTGTCGACGCCGTCGCCCGCGGCCTCAAAGCCGACCAGGCGAACAGCCGGGTCATCGATGAAGGCGTGGAAGATGCCGATGGCGTTGGAGCCGCCCCCGATGCAGGCGGTCACCGCGTCGGGCAACCGCCCGGCCTGGGCCTGGATCTGAGCTCGGGTCTCCATGCCGATGATGCGCTGGAAGTCGCGCACCATGGCCGGGAACGGGTGCGGGCCCGCGGCCGTCCCGAAGCAGTAGTAGGTGGTGTCGGCGTTGGTCACCCAGTCGCGGAACGCCTCGTTGATGGCGTCCTTGAGGGTGCGCGACCCGGCTTCGACCGAGACCACCCGTGCGCCGAGCAACTCCATCCGCGCCACGTTCAGCGCCTGGCGGGCGGTGTCCACCGCGCCCATGTAGACGACGCAGTCCAGTCCCAGCAGCGCGCAGGCGGTGGCCGTGGCGACGCCGTGTTGACCGGCGCCGGTTTCGGCGATCACCCGGGATTTACCCATGTGTTTGGCCAGCAGTGCCTGGCCCAGCACGTTGTTGATCTTGTGCGAGCCGGTGTGGTTGAGGTCCTCGCGCTTGAGGAACAGTCGCGCTCCCCCGGCGTGCTCACTGAGGCGGGTCGCCTCGTACAGCGGCGAGGGCCGGCCAGTGTAGTGGGTCTGCAACCGGTCGAGGGTGTCGAGGAACTCCTGGTCGGCGCGGACCTTGTCGTAGGCGGCGGTGACCTCTTCGATGACGGCCATCAGGGCCTCGGCGACGAACCTGCCACCGTAGACACCGAAGTGCCCGCGCGAATCGGGTTCGTGCGCCGTGGGTTCGGCGACCGCTGCGCTGGGGCGGGGCAGGTCCGGACCCGACAAACCGGCCATCAAACGGGTTAGCGGGTCGGCTTCGGGCAGGACGGGTGGGTGCCGGCGGTGACCAGGTCGGCGACGGCCACGCGCGGGTCGCCGCTGGTGACCAGCCCTTCGCCGACCAGGACCGCGTCGGCGCCGGCGCCGGCGTAAGCCAGTAGATCGGCGGGGCCGCGCACTCCGGACTCCGCAACGCGAATGATGTTGCTGGGCAGACCGGGAGCGATCCGCGCGAAGCAGTCGCGGTCCACCTCAAGCGTTTTCAGGTTGCGGGCATTCACACCGATGACCTTGGCCTCGGCTTGCAGCGCCCGGTCGGCTTCCTCTTCGGTGTGCACCTCGACCAGCGCCGTCATGCCCAGCGATTCGGTGCGTTCCAGCAGCGACACCAGCGCCGGTTGCTCCAGGGCCGCGACGATGAGCAGCAGCATGTCCGCGCCGTGGGCGCGCGCCTCGTGGATCTGGTACGGGCGGACGATGAAGTCTTTGCGAAGCACCGGGATGGACACCGCGGCGCGGACCGCGTCCAGGTCGTCGAGGGAGCCGCCGAACCGGCGTTCCTCGGTGAGGACGCTGACCACCCGGGCGCCGCCGGCCTCGTAGGCACGTGCCAGTTCGGCCGGATCCGGGATGTCGGAGAGTTGACCCTTCGACGGGCTGGAGCGCTTCACCTCCGCGATCACCCCGATGCCGGGTTCGCGCAGCGCGGCCATCACGTCGAGCGGAGCGGGAACCGATTCGGCGGTGGCCTTGATCTCAGCGAGGCTGATCCGCGCCTCGCGAGCGGCAACGTCGGCGCGGACTCCCTCGATGATGGAGTCGAGCACTGTCGCCGAACTCATGGCTCTCGGTTCCTTCCCACGCGTTGATGCACCTCGAAGGGTAGCCGTCGGCGCCGCATCGTCGCTCACCGCCCCTCGGTGTCCGTCGGGTCGCGACCCTCGTCCAGCGCGTCCCAGATCAGCCGCTCCGACATCGGTCCCGATTCGGTGTCGTCGTCCCGGGCGCTCTCCCGGCGAACGGCCGGGGTGCTGTACTTCGCGGCGCCTTCGCGACCGGTCGCCGCCCGCAGCAGCAACACCGCGGCGACCAGCGCACATGCCGCGGCTGCCATCGTGATCCCGGCGCCGAGCAGGTGCCGTTCGGTGCCCGCGGTCAGCGACTGGACCGGGATCTGGGCCAGGTGTGCGGCGCGCGCCGCGACGTCGCTGGCCGCCCACTGCCCGATCGCGAGATACCCCATCGCCAGACTCAGCGCCGCGACCAGCAGCGCCAGCACCCGTAGCGGCCACCCGCGCACCGCGAGGGCGGCAACCACCGCGGCCAGCAACACCAACGCGGCAGGCAACAACACCGTCGACCACTCCGCGCCGGAGAGGGTCGTCGTCGTGGGCGGGCTCAGTTCGTCGAACGACCGGATGCTCACCCACGGCAGCCGCGACGCGATCCACAGCGCGGCGGCGGCGGCGACCAGCAGGACCTGGGCGGTCACCAGCGTGCGACGCGAACCCGGCTCAGCCATCGCGGTCTCCGGCCGGCGCGGCGAGGGTCTGGGCGGCGGCGATGGCGGCCAGCACCGCGCGTGCCTTGTTGCGGGCCTCGGTGTACTCGTAGGGGCCGTTGGAGTCGGCCACCACGCCGCCGCCGGCCTGCACGTAGGCGGTGCCGTCGCGCATCAGGGCGGTCCGGATCGCGATGGCGAAGTCGGCGTTGCCGGCGAAGTCGAGGTAGCCCACAACGCCGCCGTAGAGCCCGCGCCGGGTCTTCTCCACCTGCTCGATCAGCTCCATCGCGCGCACCTTGGGCGCCCCGGAGAGGGTGCCGGCCGGGAAGCAGGCCGTCACCGCGTCCAGCGCGGAACGGCCCTCGGCCAGCAGTCCGGTCACCGTCGACACCAGGTGCATGACGTGGCTGTAGCGCTCGATGTGGCTGTAGTCCTCGACCCGCACCGTGCCCGGCAGGCAGACCCTTCCCAGGTCGTTGCGGCCCAGGTCGACCAGCATCAGGTGTTCGGCGCGCTCCTTCTCATCGGCCAGCAGGTCCTTCTCCAGCAGCTGGTCCTCCTCCTCGGTCGCGCCGCGCCAGCGGGTGCCCGCGATCGGGTGGGTGGTCGCCCGGCCGTCCTGCACCGTCACCAGCGCCTCCGGGCTGGATCCGACGATGGAGAACGCCAGGGACCCGTCCTCGGCGGGGACGTGCATCAGGTACATGTACGGGCTCGGGTTGGAGACCCGCAGCATGCGGTAGACGTCGATCGGGGCGACCGGCGTGTCCATCTCGAAGCGCTGCGAGGGGACCACTTGGAAGGCTTCGCCGGCTTCGATCTCGCCGACCAGCCGGTCCACGATCGCCCCGTACTCCGCTTCGGTGCGCTGCGATCGATACTGCGGTTCGGGCCGGGTGAAGGTGGCCACCGTCGATTGCAGGGGCTGTTCGAGGGCGGCGGCCATGACGTCGAGACGGGCGACGGCGTCATCGTAGGCCTCGTCGACCCGCTCGGCGGTGCCGTCCCAGTTCACCGCGTTGGCGATCAGGGTGATGGTGCCCTCGTGGTGGTCGAGGGCCGCGATGTCGGTGGCCAGCAGCATCAGCATGTCCGGCAGTTCCAGGTCGTCGACCGCCAACTCCGGCAACCGCTCCAGCCGGCGCACCAGGTCGTAGCTGAAGAACCCGACCAGGCCGCTGGACAGCGGCGGCAGCCCCGGCGGGGTGGCGGTCGCCAGCAGCCGCAGGGTGGCGTCGAGCACCTCCAGCGGATCGCCGCCGGTCGGGGCGCCCTGCGGTGGCGTGCCCAGCCAGGAGGCTGCGCCGTCGCGCACGGTGAGCGCGGTGGGCGCGCCCGCACCGATGAACGACCACCGCGACCAGGACCGGCCGTTCTCGGCCGACTCCAGCAGGAAGGTGCCCGGCCGGTCGGCGCCGAGCTTGCGGTACGCCGACAGCGGTGTCTCGGCGTCCGCGAGGACCTTGCGGGTCACCGCGACGACGCGATGGTCGGCGGCCAGCGCGCGGAAATCCTCCCGGGACAGCGTGGCGGCGTTGTCGGTCTGCACGGGACTCATCCTCCCAGACCGGCAGTTGCGGCCCGGCGTAGCGTGGCGGGCATGAAACCTGGTGACACGGTGGCCGACTTCGAACTGCCCGACCAGACCGGAACGCCGCGCCGCCTCAGCGCCCTGCTGGCCGACGGCCCGGTGGTGCTGTTCTTCTACCCGGCGGCGCTGACCCCCGGTTGCACCAAGGAGGCCTGCCACTTCCGCGACCTCACCGCGGAGTTCGCGGCGGCCGGTGCGACCCGGGTCGGGATCAGCGCCGACCCGGTGGCCAAGCAGGCGAAGTTCGCCGAGAAGTACAGCTTCGACTACCCGCTGCTGTCCGATCCGGACGGCACGGTCGCGACCCAGTTCGGGGTGAAGCGCGGGCTGCTGGGCCGGTTGCTGCCGGTGAAACGGACGACGTTCGTCATCGGCACCGACCGTCGGGTGCTCGAGGTGATCGCCAGTGAATTCAGCATGGAGACCCATGCCGACAAAGCGTTGGAGACGTTGCGGGCGGGCGGCGCCGCCTAGAACGGCGGCGGATGGAACTTGTCGAGCAGCTCCTGTTTGCGTCGCCGCCGATGGGCGATACGGCGCTCGCGGGCCAGCCGTTCTTCGTTGATGCGGCGCTCGGCGGCGAACCGGCGTTCCCGATCCTGGGCCCGGGTGCAGCGCCGGCGCGGCATCATCAGGCCGCGAACGCTGTCCGGCAGCCGGTCCCCGGTCTTGATCGTGAGTTCGCCGGTGGGCGAGCCGAGTACCGGGAAGAAGACCGCGCCGTCGGGGTGCGTGGTGTAGACCTGACCGCTCGGTGACGTCCAGATCACCGTTCCGTCGGCCAACTGTCGGTCGGACCATCCCCGCGCCCCGGTGTAGAACGTTTTCAGAAGGTGATGCTAGTGATTGTCGGAACGACACTCACAGATGGGAGCCCACCATGTCCACCACCACCCAGCCCGTTGACTCCACATTTCACTACGGGGACAAACGTCTCATCGAGGGTGAATGGACCACCATCGGCGTCGAGGCGAGCGTGGAGCGGCATCCGAGCGGCAAGCAAACCCCATTCGTAACCCTGAGCCAGCGCGGCGAGCTGGGGTTCACCGACATCGGACCGCTGTCGTGCGGTGAGGCGCTGGAGTTGGCCCGCGTGCTGGTCGCCGCCGTGGATGAGGCACAGCGGCAGGCCGAGGAGGGCCAGCGATGAGCGGGAATCCGTGGCGGATGCGGCACCGCCTGGATCAGTTGATGGGCGTGATTAAGCCGGCCGACCTGGACACCGACGAACTGGCCGCCCTGGTGGCGGTCTTCGAGGACGTGGCGCAGCGGATTGAGTCGGCCAAGGTGACCCGGCTGCGGCTGGTCTGATCACGCGGCATGGGAGCGGCCCCCGGCATTGCGTCGGGGGCCGCTGTCGTGTGCGGTCACTATGACCGTGCGCTGAGTTGCGGTCACTATGACCGTAACTGCCACAGTCACCTTCGCGGCCCTGCCCCGAGGTGACCTTCAACATGAAGGCCAGTCGCAACTGCCGTCATGGTGACGGTGGTCGCCCATTCGGCCTTCCAGTCGCAACGGTCGCCGTTGTAGCTGCCCCCGCAGTGACGCCACCACCCCGGCGCGTTCCTCGCATGGTGGCCGCGGACGGCCCAGAATGGCAGGCATGGACGATTGCTCGGAGTGCGGCGCCCCGGCCGTTCCGCTCGATGCTCGGCTGGTGACGATTGCCCACCGGGCCGACTGCGCGGCCTACTGCGACGTGGTGCGGCGACGTTGGGCGGACCCTGGCGACCGGCTCCCCGAGACGCCGGCACCGCAGCCGTTCCACGCCCGGCGGGCGACCCACGCCGAGCAGCGCATCCACCGAACTGCTGCGCGGATGCGACGACGCGGACAGCACGTGCCGAGCTGGTGACCGCAGGCGGCATCGCCAGGCGGGCAAGCTAGGCCAGCGTTATCCGGTCATCCGGCCAGACGGTCACGGCGTCCCCGCCGGGATGATGCGCCCACCGAGGCAGCAACCAGGCCGGGATGGTGACGGGCTGGTCGGCCTGTAGAGCGGCCAGCAGATGCCGCGGATACCGGTAGACCGCGCCGTCAATCTCACGGTCCAACCGGGCAGCCTTGCCCTGCTCCCGGTCCAGCAGCCAGGCGTAGACGCCGGCGTTGCGGTCACGGTCAGCAGCAGGACGGCGGGCCATCAGTTCGCCCTATCCCAACGGCGGCGGGCGGCCCGAACGTGGCGCGCAGACTTGGCCGGCCCCACCCCAATGGACAGCCGAGCCAACAAATCGGTGACCAGACGGTCCAACAGACGCATCTCCGCCGACAAGCGCACCAGGTGCCCCGACCGTGCCTTACCGGCCTGCTCGGCGGCGAACACCGCCCGCAGCTCCTCCACGCGGTCAGCGGTCGCAGCGGCCCGACCGATGGCGTCCAGCTCGCGTTCGTCCCATTCGAGGGTGGTGCCAATCTCCTTGCCGGCCGCAGCCAGGGCGGCATCGAGGTCACGGCGCAGCCGGTTCCCAGCGGTCAATTTCGGGGTCATTTCGGAACCTCCAAATTCCGGTTACAGCAGGTAGACGGGCTGTCGAGGGCCAAAACTGAAGTTTGCGGTTGCATTGCACGCACCCCTAGCGGCAAGGCCATCCGCGTGACGAGGGCGATGGGGAGGGGACCGGCGGGTCGGTCGGCTCGGGCGTGTGGTCATCGTGCGAGCCCTGGGTGTGGTTCGGGTTGGCGCTTCCAGCGGCTTCGGGCAGCTTGGGCTTCGCGCTGCGTCTTGACCTTGTGGCATGGGGCGCAGAGCCCTTGGATGTTGTCGATGTCGTTAGCCTTGCCGCGCGGGACGCCGAGCGTCTTGACGTTGATGATGTGGTCGAACTCGTCGATGTCCCCGGTGCAGACGGCGAAGCTGATGGTGGCGCACTGGTTGCCCTGTCGGGTGCGGATGCGGCGTTTGGTCGCTGTAGGGATTCGGTTGGTCGGCGCGTTGTTCGTCCATGCCATTGGTTGTCGCCCCTGTCTGCCGGGTTGCGGGGTGGGCTGTTGGGGGTGCGGGACCGGCCCGACCCGAGGAGGTTGGTCGGACCGGTCCCGCGTGCGGTGGCGCGACGGAGAAAGGTGACGCCGCTGCCTGCCGCACCGTGCGCTGACCTGTTGGGCCATCCAAGTAAGACCCAGGGCCGGCGCGGTCTCGTGGGTTAGCTGCCGCTGCTCACACCGGCGACGGTGAAGGTGCCGAGCCGGTCGGGGCGCACGACGGCCTGCCCGATGCGCCATTGGGCGACGAGGCCGACATCGCGGTACTCGAAATACCGATGTTCGGAGGTCTCAACTTCGACCGGACCGACTGCGCTGACGACGGCGCGTGAGTCGAGCACCAGGCCCTGCCCGGCGGGCATCGCGGGGGTGACGACCAGCGGGATACCGAGGAGCATCGGCACGGCGTCGTTGGTTCCGGCGCCGACCAAGCTGACGTTGCTGTCGCTGGCGGTCTTGAACTGGCGCAGTGCAGCCCATCCGAGCGGGTCGAGCACGATGTGGCTCGGCTGGGCACCGTTGGCCTGCACCTCGGCGACGATGTCGATGAGCTCATCGAGGTCACCGGAGACGGTGCCACCACCAACGAGGTTGCTGGCGTTGAGGACGCCGGCTGCCGGGTTGGTCGCAGGGCTGACCGGTGCGGCCTGGGCCAGGAACGCCTTATCGGCTTTCTTCACCAGGGCGCGACCGACCGACTGCGCCAGCTGTTCAGCGGTCCCCGCCTGGTAGTACTGCGACCGCGACACCCGGATGAGCTGGGACACGGCGCCGGTGAACACCTGCACCTCGTTGAGGCTCGGCTCGGCCTCGGGGATCTCGGAGCCTTCGGCGACGAACACGGCTTCGTCGTCGTCGATGTAGGCCACGCGCAGGCTGGGGGCATCCCCGTCGATGACACCGGAGACCGTGGAGCACTGCAGAATCAGCGCTTCGGGGATGATGTCGGCGGCGTGGAACGTCGAAACGTCAGGGCGCCACGGGAAGGCACTGTTGGTGGTTTTGGCGGTGAAAGCCATGAGGGTTGCTCAATTCTGCGGCACAGCAGGCCGCGACGAAACGGGTGGGGAATGTTTCGCGGCGGGCCGTACAGCCGGTGCCGAGATGCCCTCTACGGGGCGGACGGTGCCCGGTGGCCGCGCCCTACAGCGGGTCAACCGAGCACCGTCCATTCTACCGTTGTCAGCCGACAACACCGTGCCTCTTCGGGGCGAACGCCTTAGCGAACTGCTCGGCGGCGTTGGATGGCGCGACGGTCGGGCGTACACCGGCGCCGGGGACGGGTGCACCGCCGCGTCCGACCGGGGTCACCCCGAGCTCGTCGCGGGCCCGCTCGATGGCCGCGGTAACCGCCTCGGCGTCCACGGTGCCCTCGTCGGTGACCAGCTCGGCCAGCTCCACTCCGGTGGCCCAGACGGCGGTCGGTTTGATGCCCGCCGCGGTCACCTGGGCGTCAATCTGCTGGCGCTGTAGCGCTTCCACCTGCTCGCGCAGGGCGTCGCGTTCGGCCTCGGCGGCCTGGGCGCGTTTCCGCAGTTTCGCGGCCTGCCGGTCATCGCCGGAGCCGTCGTTGTGGCTGTCCGGTTCGTCCTGGGCGGCCCGTTCATCCGGTTCAGCAGGTGTTGTGTCCTCGGCGGGCTCGGTGCCGTCCTGGGCGGTTTGGGGTGTGTCGGTGGTGGTCATTTCGTGGTTCCTCCCATGTTGTCGATGAGTTCCTGTACTTGCCGCTCGGACAGGAGCATCAGGGCGGCCAGGTCGTGGTGCAGCGCCGTGGTCTGTTCGCGGCCCAGCAGCACCCGCAGGTTGCCGATGACACCGGGCAGGGTCATCTGCAGGCCGATGGCGAGCTGGGTGCCGTCATCGCTGGGACTGAGGGTCACCGCAAGGTGTTCGGCGGTAGTGGTCACCATGTCGTCGGGTGCTGGGGTTTGTTCGACGTTGGCGCGGTAGGTGGTCACGGGTGTTCTCCTGTCACTTCGGGGTGGGTGAGTTGTCTGACTGCTGTGATGTGCGGGCAGGCCGGGGTGCCGCAGTCGCACGTCCAGCCGTTGCGGGGCCGCCACCGCACGACGTTGTGGCCGGCGTGTGCGACGACGAACGGATGACGGGCGTGGACGCTGGCGACACGCAGGAACTGGACTCTCATCGCGTCTCCCGATTGCGGCGCTCCCAATACCGGCGGCGTGCACGGATGCGATTGCAGGCGCGGCACTGGCGGTGCTGGCCACCGTCGCGGTCGACCCATCGAAATGTGTTCAGCTCATCGAATGGGTGCCCGCGCAGGCAGCGGACGGCGCGTGCGTGATGCCATGCGATTCCGCGGGGCTTACCGCGGGTCACCGGATGCCGCCTCGGGTGCGTTCGATGCGGGCAGCGATACATGCGGGACACCGCCAGGTGTGCGACGCGCCGAGGGGTTGCCGGCAGTCACGGCAGCGCCGTGGGGTCGCGGTCGCGGGGGTCACTGGTCCACCGCCTGCCCGGTCAGCAACGCCACCAGGTCGGCCAGTGTCATTGACACCCACTGCTGCATGGGGTCACCGACTCCACGGCGCTTATGGACGACCACGCCGACGAGCGCGTCATCGTTCCCGGCCTCTAGTTGCGCTTCTCGCGTCCATTCAGGCAGTCGCAGGGTTGCGGTGTCCTTGCACTCGATGACGACGCGCTGGCCGTGAACACGGACGCCGCTGATGTCGCCCCTGTCCTTGCTGCCGTTGCGGGCTCGGCGCTCGATGCGGTCATCGTCAAGGGCCAGGCGTAGGGCGGCGGCGATGAGTCCCTCGAAGCGGGTGCCGGCGGTTTTCGCGCTGCGTCTGTTGCGGGTCACCGGGGTGTCTCCTGGTCGTCGGTTTGGTCTTTGTTCTCTCCACCGGTTCCCACCGGTTCCCATCGGTTCCCGCCCGATTCCGGAACCGGTTCCCGGTTCCCGGTTCCCTTAAGAGGGGGAACCGGGGAACCGGTACCGGATGGACCGGAGTCGGTTCCCGGCGTGGGAACCGCAACCAAGTACGTAATTCGGCCTTCTCGAATTTGATCCCCATTCAAGGCCAAACACCGCGCCCGTGACCGTGTCCCCCCTATAAGGGGGGGGACACGGGGACACGGACACGCTTTGAGAGTGTTTTCGTGTCCTGGGACACGGGGGACACGCTTAGGGACACGCAGGTCAGAGGGGACACGGCTAGGGACACGGCACCCTGAGTAGGCGTGTCCCAAACGCGGGGACACGGTCACTTCTCGCCACCCCTCTCGGAGAAGGGCTTTAAGAGCTGATGCGGCGTCTTGCTTGTGACATATCCCCCGGCAATCAGATGGGACAAGGCGAGCCGAATAGTGACCGCTTTCCCCTTCACAACATCGCAGAGAACACGCTGGGATAGGCCGGCTGAGTGCCTCCCTAATTCATCAGCGACTCGACGCATCATGTGCGTCGGTGGCGCTTCGGTGCCTGAATGTTCCTCTGGCGCGCGAACTAGCGCCTCGGTGTGTCCCTCGGCCATCGTCGCGTCGAGGACGAGGTCGGCAAACCAGAACATCCCGCCTCCCCCCGGAAGGGCATGGCGACGCAGCTGCCCGGGGCGGTCCTTGGCGATCCGCACCGTCGATACGCCTTCGACACCAATCCCGAACGGACGCCGATTGTCGAGCACATATGCCGCGCCGTCGAGCCCGTTCAGTTTGTGAACCGCGCCGATGGAGTAGCGGCCCCGCGACTCGGTCGACTTGGTTACATGGTCGAGGCTGACTGTCGCCGCACCGGATTGTGCGAGGCGTCGAGGGACCATGCGCCCGAACGTTGCGGCGTCGGCGTTGTCGGACGGGTTCAGCCCGTGCAACACCATTGCCTCGGTAACCCCGTCTAGAACGGCCAGGGACGGCCCGTAGCGGGCCAGGGTGGCATCGAGGTCGATGGTGTTGGCCGGGGTGTTGAGTGGCGATTCTGGCCGGACATAGTGGAAGTACTCGCGGATGCGGTCCGGGTTGGTCCCCAAGGCGAGTAGCCGCCCCACTACGGGGCCGCGGTCGTCTTCGAAGTCGAGGTAGACGACGTGTCGGTCCCGGCTGAGTTCGTCGCGCGCGGCGGTCAGCACGAACCAGGTTTTGCCGGCTTCTGATTCGCTCGCAACGGTGTGTTGTTTGCCTGGGTAGAACAGTCCGACCCCGTCATCGCGCCGGCCAACGGTGGGCTCGGCGGGTTTCCAGGTGCCGTCGAGAACGTCGGTCAGATCAGCAGGAAGCCAGGTGCGAAACTGCGTCACGCCGTGACACAGTTGGTCTTCCGGCTCGGGAAGCGGCGCGTCCGCCCATTGAGCCTCGAAGTCTTCCAAGGAGGTCATTTCGCAACCCCCTGCCGCTCGATGCGCGCACCGCTTCTTCGGGCGTCGGTGCGCTGCCGAATCTCTCGGGCAACCTGCGACCAGTCCACCGAGGCGCTAACGGCGTGACTCGCCTCGGCGCGGGCCTCCTGCGCGGTCTCAACCCGCAGAATGTGGTGCTGGGCGGCGTCAAGCACCGCGGCCCACTTCGCAGGGTCGGTGTCCGCAAGTAGCTGCCATGCGACGGTGCCGGCCATTGGGAACTCGCGGCCGGCTATCCACCGCTCGGCCCATTCGTGGACGGCCCAGAAACTCACCTGACGCGATTCGAGGGCGCTCATGCGTTCACCCCCGCCCGCCGGCGGCACGTCGGGCCGCGGTGGTGAGCAACCGACACCGGATCCGCCAGCCAGCGTTTGCAGTCCAGGCACCGGCACGCGAGGCGGTACCCGCGGTCAGCAGCCAGGGCCAGCAGCTCGGCGTCGGCGCGGTCCGCGGCGGTCGGGGCGGTGTGACCGTCCTGACGGCGACCTCGGCTAGACTGGGTAATAGGGTGAGCGGCGGTCCCGGTGGCGACATCGGGGCCGCCGACTTTTTTCGGGGGGCCTCCCCGCGGCGGTGCGGTCATCAGGCACCACCCCGCATCACGCGATTGACAGCAGTCTCACCGGTCGGGTCGGCATAAGCGATGACCCGGGCGAGCTCCGGGTGACCAACGACCGACCGACGCTGCGCCGGAGTCAGATTCGCCTCGTTCGTCAGGAACTCATGGAATGTCATCCCGTGCTGGTCCGCAGCCCTGCCGAACCGGCGAACGATACGAGCGACCTTCGACGGTCCGATTTCCACGTCGGCGTCGGCCAACGCTTTATGCGCCGCCGTGACCATCAGGTTGAGATTCTGGCCGGTGAGGTTCGTTCCACCGGCGGAGCGGGTTGCGACTAACTGCACGGCGCACCACCTCGCACCGGGCGCAGCAGCTCGGCAAGGCGGGTCCGCTGCTCATCGGTCAGCGGGGGACGCTGGGCCAGCACCCGCTCGATGTAGTCGGCGGTCTTCGCTTCGAGCAAGCCGCGGCGGGCTTCGACGGTTTGGGGTGCGTCGGGTCCGTGAGTGCGGGATTGGACAGCGACATTGGAGCGGGCTTTGGCGACCTGGGGGGCCGGTCTCGCGGCCATTGGTACCTCCGGAAGGGCAGCAGAATATGCCCCTCCCTTAGGAGGTTCGAGTCAGTGACTCAGTACGCAGAGTACCAACTATGAACGACAAGTGGTAGGTGCAACGGGCCGCCGCATGTCAGCGCAGACGGTTTGCCCACTGCCGCAACACGACCTGACCCCATCCGACCGCATGGGCTTGGTCTAGCGTCCGCTCGATGTCATCCCAGCGGCGCGGAAGATTGAACCCGCACTGCTCACAGGTGAACGTGTCGTTTGCGCGGCGAGCGTCAGCATCGAACGGGGGCGCCGGATTATCGTCGGCATCGAGCCAGTCCCGGCGTGCGTGCCGCGGCCCGTTCTCGCCCGCAGCACTGTAGATGGGTGCCCATGTGCGGGTGCCGTCCACGTCGACGAGTCGCCGATAGTTCTGAATCACTTGCGGCCGGTGCCGGGTGGCCGCACCGTCGTCTCCGGTGCCGTCGCAGTAGACACCGACGATTACCCAACCGGTCGCATCTTTGTCAATCATCGCCACTCCACCTTCACCCGCTCGGGCTTGAACTCTTTGCCGCCCTTGCCTACCGGGCTCACGACGACGTGCATCAGCACGTCCATGACAGCGCGCAGCCGGTCGGGTGAGAGCTCATTCACGGCGGCAGCAACATCAGGTGTCCCCAACGGCAGGCCATCGAACACACGCAGCCGCTCGGCGTCGTGCTGGCGGCGCTCGATAGCGGCAAGTTTGTCCGTGATGCGGTCGGTGGCGCGTCGGGCCTGGGCGCCGGTCAGCAGGCCATCGGCGCGCTCATCGGCAATCTCATCGAGGCGGGCCAGCAGTGTCGATTTCTCGATACGCAGTGCCTCGGCCTCGGCGGTATCGTGCTGCTCGGCGCGCAGCAGGTCGGCGGCGTCGGGGGCCTCCAGGGTGCCGGCAATCAGCCGGTAGACCATCGGCTCGATGTGTTTGGCGCGCACCGAATTGCCGCGACAGCCTTTGCACGCATAGGTGATTTCGTGGGAGACCTGCCCCGGGTGTGACTCTTTCGCCTGTCCAGCTTTCGGGCGTCCAGGCTTGCCGCCGGTCGGTTGCATCACCCACTGCCCGGAAAGGTGATGCCCGCATTTGCCGCAGGTCAACATGCCGGTGAGCAGGTGCTTGCGGACGGACTTCTTTCCCGGCTTGCGCCCCGGCGCGGTCAGCACGGCTTGCGCTGCCCGCCAGGTGTCCTCGTCGACCAGCGGGGGCCAGGTGCCGGCGCCGATGATTTCCCCGCCGTAGGTCCGCAACGCGGCGTTGCGGGGAGCCCGCAGAAACAGGCTCACCGTCGAGGCGGTCCACGGTTTCCCGGTCAGCCCGTAGGCGCCGGCGTCATTGAACAGCCGTGCGACCTCGTTCAGCGATGAGCCAGCCAGAATGGCCGCATATGCCTGCTTCACCAACGGCGCCGTAACCGGGTCGGGCTGATGGGTGTCACTGAAGTACCCGAACGCCCGCTTCCACTCCGGCAGGCCACGCTCGGCGCGCTGCCGGCCAGCGGCAACCATCCGCACCCTCATCTGCTCGATTTCATGCGCCGCCACGTTGCCCTTCAACCGGGCTATCAGCCGGCCTTGCGGGTTGGACAGGTCAACATCTCCGGACACCGTTGCCAGGGCCAGGCGGTGCTCATCGGCCAGGGCCATGAACTTCTCTAGCTCGATGGGGCGGCGGTGCAGGCGGTCCAGATCCCATGCCACCACCGCGCCGATACTGCCGTCGCGGATGGCGGCCAGCATCTTCTCGTAGGCCGGTCGCGGCTTGCCGCTGGCGGCGCTCACGTCGTTGTCGCAGAACTCGACCGGGGTCCAGCCTTTCTCGGCGCACAACTTCTCGCAGTCGGCGCGCTGGCGGGCCACGCCGAGCTTCTGGCCTGCGCGGTCGGCAGAAATTCGGAGATACATGGCCGCGGTCACCATCATGGGTGTAGTGTACGTCAGACAATCGCTAATGGGAAACGCAGAGCAGCTTCAGGTTTGACGGATGCGTCGGGCCGAGCGGCCAGGGCACGGTGTGGTCGATCTGGCATACCGCCGCCGGCTGGTCGCAATCCGGGAACCGGCAGGTGAGGTCGCGGCACCGGATGAACTCAGCCAGCGCTGTCGACGGCCGATAACCGCGTTCGGGGCACGCCGGCGGCAGCAGCAAGGGTTTGGTCTTGGCGGTCTGGGCCAGTTGGCGCAGCATCGCCGGTGGCACCGGGCCGAACCCGGGAAGATAGCCCGGCGCATCCGCCTCGCCGCTGACGGCGGCCTGTTCCGCCAGCACATGGATGACGATCTCGGTGCCGTGACTACGGCGGGCTGCAGCACAGTCCGGTGAGCCGCAGAGGCAGCGCATCGCGTCGAGGCCTGCGACCAGCGCCCCCAACGCGTCGGCGCGGCGCTGCTTTTTGGTACGCGGGTCGTCGGGACAGACGGTGCCGGCCAGCGCGTCCAGGCGGCTGTCGAGGGCGACCCCGTCGGCCCCGTGCAGCTGCGCCCAGACACCGGCCAGGCCGGAGCCGATCGGCTCGATGGACACGTAGCGGTCCTCGTTCCGCTCGCCCGGCACGCGGGTGCCGGCCGGGTCGAACCGGGCCACCCACATGTCGATGCGTTCGGCCAGCTTGGGCGCGGAGAGGCGCATCCACCGGCCGGCGTGCGCCGCGATCGCCTTGTCCAATTTGGCGACCACGGCCGGGTCGTAGACCAGCTCGGTGCGGTTCACCACGGCGGCCATCACCCGAAAATCGACATCCCCGCGGGCGAAAACCTCGGCGAAACGCGGCAGCCGCTCCCGCAGGGCGATCGCATACTGCAGCCGCCGGTGGGCGCGACCCCGGCTGATCCGCAGCGCAGCGGAGAGTTCCGCGACCAGTTCCGCGTGACCGTCGAGAGCCCACAGCTCCTTGTCGGTCTGGCTCTCGGGGGCGCGGCGGGCGTACAGCTCGCCCATGGCGGCCATCTCCCGGGCGCACATGACGTTCTGCTGGCGTGCCGCCGCGCTCATGATGTCGACCACCGCGGCGTCATCGCGACCGGTGAAACCGGCCGTGGTCTGCGACGACGCTGATGTATCGAACATGTGTTCGATTATAGCGCGCTCCACCGACACGGGGTGGGCCCGATCGCCCTGTTTACAGCGGGCCGCCCAGCGGGTTGAGTGGATCGTAGCTGCGTCGCACGCGATGCCGGGCAGTGCGAAGTCGGCGCCACCGGCGTCTGAGCGTTGAAGGGTCCGCGCCGATGGACATCGCCACACTGGAGACACACCGCCGCCGCGCTGCGACCGATTCCGGAACGATCAGCTATCTGGATGTGGGCCAGGGCCGACCAGCGGTGTTCATCCACGGGATCCTCACCAACAGCCTGCTGTGGCGACACGTGCTGAGCGGAACCGCCGGCGACCGGCGGCGCTGCATCGCGTTAGACCTCCCCGGCCATGGGCACTCGCCTGCCGCTGCCCCGGATTCGGACGTGTCCCTGACCGGGCTGGCCCGCCGCGTCGTCGAACTCTGCGACCATCTTGGCCTGGATCGATTCGATCTCGTGGCCAACGACACCGGTGGCGCCGTCGCGCAGATCGTCGCCGCCACCGCCAGCGAAAGGTTGTCAACCTTCACGTTGACCAATGGCGACACCGAGGGCAACACCCCACCATTGCTGTTCACACCGGTCGCGCTCGCCGCCCGACTGGGTTTGCTAACAAGGCTGGGGCCGCGCATCACCGATAGTCGCCGGCTCATGCTGGCCGGTCTGACGGCGGGTTACCCGCACCCGGGCCGGCTACCCAAAGAGGTGGTCGACGCCTACTATTGCCCGGTTTTCGGGACGACGGAAGCCGCGCGGTCTTTTTCGCGCCTGGTGTCGGCCCTCTCCAACGACGACCTCGTGGCGGTGCGACCGCAGTTGGCCCGCCTGACCGTGCCCACCCTGCTCGTCTGGGGCACCGGCGACATCTTCTTCCCGGTCAAGTGGGCCCGACGCCTGCAGCGCCTGATCCCCGGTGTCACGGGAGTCGCCACGCTGGACGGTGCGCGGATGCACTTCCCGGACTACCGTGCCGATGAGTTTCTGCCGCTGCTCCTTCGCCACTGGACCGAACACACCGAGTGAGGGGCGCCGGCCGGTTGCGGCGCCTCGCCCGTCGCCCTCCCCTACTCCGGGCCCAGCAACTCATCCGCGTCGAAGCAGCTGTGATCCCCGGTGTGGCACGCCCCGCCCACCTGGTCGACCACCAGCAACACCGCGTCGCCGTCGCAGTCCAGCCGCACCGAGTGCACGTGCTGGGTGTGTCCGGAGGTGGCGCCCTTGACCCACTGCTCGCCACGCGAGCGGGAGAAATAGGTCGCCTCCCGGGTCGCCAGCGTGCGGGCCAGCGCGGCATCGTCCATCCAGGCCACCATCAGCACGTCGCCGGTGCCGCGCTCGGTCACCACCGCGGTGAACAGCCCGTCGGCGTTGCGTTTGAGCCGGGCGGCGATACCCGGATCCAGCTCGGTCATCGCACCAGGATCCCGTCGGCGGCCATCGCGGCCTTCACCTGCGGGATGGTCAGCTCCCCGAAGTGGAAGACACTGGCGGCCAGCACCGCGTCCGCACCGGCGCGCACCGCGGGAGCGAAGTGCTCCACGGCGCCCGCGCCGCCGCTGGCGATCACCGGAACCCGCACCGACGCGCGGACCGCGGCCAGCATCGGCAGGTCGAAGCCCGCCTTGGTGCCGTCGGCGTCCATCGAGTTCAGCAGGATCTCCCCCACCCCGAGTTCCGCACCGCGCACCGCCCACTCGATCGCGTCGATGCCGGTGCCGCGCCGCCCGCCGTGGGTGGTGACCTCCCAGCCCGACGCGGTCGGCTCGCCGCCCTCGGGCACGGTGCGCGCATCGACCGACAACATGATGCACTGCGACCCGAACTGCCGGGACAGTTCCGCCAGCAGTTCGGGGCGGGCGATGGCAGCGGTGTTCACCGAGACCTTGTCCGCCCCGGCCCGCAGCAGCGCGTCCACGTCGGCGACGCTGCGCACCCCGCCGCCGACGGTCAGCGGGATGAACACCTGCTCGGCGGTGTGGCGGACCACGTCGAGCATGGTGGCCCGCCCGGAGGACGACGCGGTGACGTCCAGGAAGGTCAGCTCGTCGGCGCCCTCCGCGTCGTAACGCGCGGCGAGTTCGACCGGGTCGCCGGCGTCGCGCAGGTTGGCGAAGTTGACGCCCTTGACCACCCGGCCGTCGTCGACGTCCAGGCACGGGATCACCCGAACGGCGACGTCGTTGGCGGTACTCATCTCAGTAGTCCTCCGGTGTTCCGGTGCGGTGCAGGATGTCCAGGATCTGTTCGTGCACACCGGGTGCGGCGGCCAGCGCCGAGCGCGACGTGGCGGTCCACGACGCTCCGGCCAGGTCGGTGACGACGCCGCCGGCGGCGCGCACCAGCGCGACCCCGGCCGCGTGGTCCCAGATGTGATCGCCGAAACTGATCGCCCCGCCGAGGATCCCGTCGGCCACGTAGGCGAGGTCGATACCGGTGGCGCCGTGCATGCGGGGCCGAGAGGTGACCCGGCTGAGGTTCTCCAGGATGGCCAGCCGGTAGCGGCCCGGGAACCGGCCGCGCCAGTCGACGTTGAAGGTGCCGATCCCGACGATCGCGTCGGACAGTGCGCCGTTGGTCAGCGCCGGACGTTCAACGCCGTTGTCGCGCAGCGGCCCACCGGTCACCGCGGTGTAGCGCTGACCGGTGAACGGCAGCCAGGTCAGTCCGGCCACCGGTTCACCGTCGTGCAGCAGCCCGAGCAGGATGCCCGCCATCGGCGAGCCCGCGGCGTAGTTGAAGGTCCCGTCGATCGGGTCGAGCACCCACACCAGCGGCGCATCGATGGGCGTGCCGCCGAATTCCTCGCCGTGCACCCCGATTCCGGTCGCCGCGGTGAGCGCGTCGGTCACCTGGCGTTCGATGGCCAGGTCCACCTCGGTGGCGAAGTCGTTGCCGTTCTTGCGGATCGCGGAGTCCGCGCGGTGCCCGGCCAGGAACGGTTCGCTCGCGTCGTCGAGGATGCGCGACGCCTCGGTCACCAGGGCGTTGAGTTGGGCGGTGTCGGGCGCCACCGGGGTCTACTCCCGCACCGCTAACAGGGCTTGCGGCAGGGTGAACCGGCCCGCGTAGAGCGCCTTGCCGACGATCGCGCCCTCCACCCCGGATTCCGTGAGTTCGGCGATCGCCCGCAGGTCGTCGAGGCTGGACACCCCGCCGGAGGCGATCACCGGCGCGTCGGTGCATTCGGCGACGTTGCGCAGCAGATCCAGGTTCGGTCCCTCCAGGGTGCCGTCCTTGGTGACGTCGGTGACCACGAAACGCGAACAGCCCTCGCTGTCCAGGCGTTCGAGCACCGGCCACAGCTCCCCGCCGTCGCTCTCCCAGCCGCGGCCGCGCAGCCGGTGCTCACCGTCCGGATTGCCGCGGTCGATCTGCACGTCGAGCCCGACCGCGATCCGGTCGCCGTGCTCGGCCAGCACCCGCGAGCACCACTGCGGGTTCTCCAGCGCGGCGGTTCCCAGATTGATCCGGGCACAGCCGGTGGCCAGCGCCGCGGCCAGCGAGTCGTCGTCGCGGATGCCGCCGGAGAGCTCGACCTTGACGTCGAGGCGGCCGACGACCTCGGCCAGCAGCTCGCGGTTGGAGCCGCGCCCGAACGCGGCGTCCAGGTCGACCAGGTGGATCCACTCGGCGCCATCGCGTTGCCAGCCCAGCGCGGCCTCCAGCGCCGAACCGTATTCGGTCTCGCTGCCGGCCTTGCCCTGCACCAGCCGCACGGCACGGCCGTCGACCACATCGACCGCGGGAAGAAGAATGAGCGCCACGGGAACCGACCCTAACTCACAGCCCGCCGACCCAGTTGCGCAGCAGCCGCGCACCGGCGTCGCCGCTCTTCTCCGGGTGGAACTGGGTGGCGGCCAACGGCCCGTCCTCCACCGCGGCCACGAACCGGGTGTGGTGGGTGGTCCAGCTCACCCGTGCGTCGGGCGCGCCGGTCCAGGTCTGGGCGGCGTAGGAGTGCACGAAGTAGAACCGGGTGCCCGCCGCGATGCCGTGCAGCAGTGTGCTGCCGGCGGCGGCGTCGACGGTGTTCCAGCCCATGTGCGGGATGACCGGTGCGTCCAGCCGAGTCACCGAGCCGGGCCAGCGGCCGCAGCCGGCGGTCTCGACGCCGAACTCCACCCCGCGGGCGAACAGGATCTGCATGCCCACACAGACGCCCAGCACCGGGCGCCCGGCCGCGAGCCGGTCGGCGATGATCCGGTCCCCGCCGATGTCCAGCAGCCCGGCCATGCAGGCCGCGAACGCCCCGACGCCGGGCACCACCAGCCCGTCGGCGGCGCCGGCCGCCGCGGCGTCGGCGGTGACGCTGACCCGGGCACCGGCCCGTTCCAGGGCGCGTTGCGCCGAACGCAGGTTGCCCGACCCGTAGTCGAGCACCACCACCGACGGTCCGGTCGGACCGGTCACAGGGCGCCTTTGGTGGACGGCACGCCGCTGACCCGCGGGTCGGGCTCCACCGCCTGGCGCAGCGCCCGCGCCACCGCCTTGTACTGCGCCTCGGTGATGTGGTGCGGGTCGCGGCCGTAGAGCACCCGCACGTGCAGCGCGATGCGGGCGTTGTTGGCCAGCGTCTCGAACACGTGCCGGTTGATCACGGTGTGGTACGGCACCGCGCTGCCCGCGATCGTGGTGTGCAGCAGGTGTTCCGGCTCCCCGGTGTGCACGCAGTAGGGCCGGCCGGAGACGTCGACGACGGCGTGCGCCAGCGTCTCGTCCATCGGGATGAACGCGTCGCCGAACCGGCGGATCCCCCGCTTGTCCCCCAGCGCTTGTCCCAGCGCCTGGCCGAGCACGATCGCGGTGTCCTCGACGGTGTGGTGCGCCTCGATGTCGACGTCGCCGGTGGCGCGCACGGTCAGGTCGAAGCTGGCGTGGCTGCCCAGCGCGGTGAGCATGTGGTCGAAGAACGGGACCCCGGTGTCGACGTGCACGTCGCCGGTGCCGTCGAGGTCCAGTTCCACGGCGATCTCGGATTCGCGGGTGGCGCGTTCCACCCGGGCCCGACGGCGGTCGGTCGCGGCTGACTCGGTCACGAGGGCTCCTTCACGGTTGCGGCTGAGGTCAGGTCGGTGGCGGCCAGCTGACCGCTGGCGTCGAGCAGGGCGTCGTTCTCGGCGGCCAGCCCGATGGTGGCCCGCAGGTAGCCCGGAATCCCGACGTCGCGGATGAGGATGCCGGCGTCGAGGTAGCGCTGCCAGCTGGCCGGGGCGTCGCCGAAGGCGCCGAACAGCACGAAGTTGGCGTCGCTGGGGATCACCCGGAACCCCAACGCGGTCAGCGCGGCGCTCACCCGCTCCCGTTCGGCGATCAGGGTGGCCACGCTGCCCAGGGTGTCGTCGGCGTGCCGCAGCGCCGCGCGGGCGGCGGCCTGGGTCAGCGCCGAGAGGTGATAGGGCAGCCGCACCAGCAGCATCGCGTCGATCACGGCCGGGTCGGCCACCAGGTAGCCCAACCGCCCGCCGGCGAAGGCGAACGCCTTGCTCATGGTGCGGGTCACGATGAGCTTGGCCGGGTGGCGCTCGATGAGCGCGACCGCGCTGGGTGCGGCGGAGAACTCGCCGTAGGCCTCGTCGACGATGACGACCCCCGGTGCGGCGTCGAGCAGCCGGCCCAGCTCGGCGGCGGTCAGGCTCTGCCCGGACGGGTTGTTCGGGCTGGCGAGGAAGACCACGTCGGGGCGGCGTTGCTCGATCGCGGCGACGGCGACGTCGATGTCGATGCCGAAGTCGTCGGCCCGGCGCGCCTCCAGCCACTCGGTCTGGGTCGCGTCGGCGATGATCGGGTGCATCGAATACGACGGCACGAAACCGATCGCGCTGCGGCCCGGCCCGCCGAACGCCTGCAGCAACTGCTGCAGGATCTCGTTGGAGCCGTTGGCCGCCCAGATGTTCGCCGCCGTCAGTGCGACGCCGGTCTGCCCGGCCAGATACGCCGCCAGGTCGGTGCGCAGCGCCACCGCGTCGCGGTCCGGGTAGCGGTGCAGGTCGGCGGCCGCGGAGCGTACCGAGGCGGCGACGTCGTCGACCAGTGCCCGGCTCGGCGGGTGCGGGTTCTCGTTGGTGTTCAGCCGCACCGGAACGTCGAGTTGCGGTGCGCCGTACGGGGTTTTGCCCCGCAGGTCGTCGCGCAGCGGCAGATCGTCGAGCCCGACGCGCTGGCCGGTCATGGCTGGAACCTCCGTCGCACCGCCTCGCCGTGGGCGGGCAGGTCCTCGGCGGCGGCGAGGGCCAGCACCGCGCCACTGACCTCTTTGAGGGCGGCCTCGTCGTAGTCCACCACGTGGATGCCGCGCAGAAAGGTCTGTACCGACAGGCCGCTGGCGTAGCGGGCCGAACCGGCGGTGGGCAGCACATGGTTGGAGCCCGCGCAGTAGTCGCCCAACGAGACCGGGGCGTAGGGGCCGACGAAAATCGCTCCGGCCGAACGGATCCGGGCCGCGACGGCCGCGGCGTCGGCGGTCTGGATCTCCAGGTGCTCGGCGGCGTAGGCGTTGACCACCTCGACGCCTGCGTCCAGGTCGTCGACCAGCACGATCGCGGACTGGGGCCCGGTCAGCGCGGCGCTGACCCGCGCCGCGTGCACGGTCGTGCGCAGCTGCGCGTACATCTCGGCGTCCACCGCGTCGGCCAGCGCGGTGCTCGCGGTGACCAGCACCCCGGCGGCCATCTCGTCGTGCTCGCCCTGGCTGATCAGGTCGGCGGCCAGCAGCGCCGGGTCGGCGGTGGCGTCGGCCAGGATCGCGATCTCGGTGGGTCCGGCCTCGGCGTCGATGCCGACCCGCGAGCGGCACAGCCGCTTGGCGGCGGTGACGTAGATGTTGCCCGGGCCGGTGATCATGTCGACCGGCGCGAGTTCGGTGTCGTCGGTGTCGGTGCCGCCGTAGGCCAGCAGCGCCACCGCCTGCGCGCCGCCGACCGCCCACACCTCGGTCACCCCGAGCAGGGCGGCCGCGGCCAGCACCGTCGGGTGTGGCAGGCCGTCGAAGTCGGCCTGCGGCGGGCTGGCCACCACCAGGGATTCGACGCCGGCGAGCTGGGCGGGCACCACGTTCATCAGCACGCTGGACGGGTAGACCGCGGTCCCGCCGGGCACGTACAGGCCCACCCGCTGCACCGGCACCCAGCGTTCGGTGACGGTGGCGCCCGGCCCGAGCGTGGTGGTGACGTCGGGGCGGCGCTGGTCGGCGTGCACGGCGCGGGCCCGCTCGATCGCCAGCTCCAGCGCCGCGCGCACCGGCGGGTCGAGCCGGTCGAGCGCCTCGGTCAGAGCGGCGGCGGGCACCCGCACCGCAGCCGGGCGCACGCCGTCGAAGTCCGCCCCGAAGTCCAAGGCGGCGGCGGCCCCACGCTCGGCGACCGCCTCGACGATGGGCCGCACCCGGGGCAGCACCGCGTCGACGTCGACGCCGCCGCGGGGCAGCACGCCGCGCAGCCGGGCCTGCGACAGGCGCTGCCCGCGCAGGTCGACGCGGGCCATCTGGACGGGCGGCGGCGGGGATTCGGTCACGTCGACCATTGTCCCAGAGCAGCTCAATCGAGTTTTCGGCGCGGGGCGTGCGACCGGGCCCGGGGGTAGGGTGGGGCCACCGCCCGATCGTGAACGGAGTCGCCGTGGCCGCGAAGAACCTCCCGCAGAGCACCCCCGGAGTGCCGGTGCTGTTCCCGCCCTGGCTGGACCGGCTGCAGATGAAGTACATGAACCCGCTGGTGCGGCCGGTGGCGCGCTACCTGCCCGGCACCGCGGTCATCAAGCATCGTGGCCGCAAGTCCGGCAAGCCCTACGAGACGGTGGTCACCACCTACCGCAAGGGCGACCTGATGGCGATCGTCCTGGGCCATGGCAAGGCCGACTGGGTCAAGAACGTGCTGGCCGCCGGTGAGGCCGACGTCCAGCTGTTCCGCCGGGAACTGCACCTGACCAGCCCGCGGATCATCCCGGCCGGCGCCGCCGGTGAAGGGCTGCCGTGGGCGGTGCGGCTGCAGGGCCGCCGCGCGGCGGTGCTGGTCGCCGACATCGCCGGCTGAGCGGGCCCGTCCGCTTCACATGTCCAGGCCGATGTCGAGCACCCGCACCGAGTGGGTGAGCGCCCCCACGGCCAGGTAGTCGACGCCGGTCGCCGCGTATTCGGCGGCGGTGTCCAGCTCCAGCCCGCCGGAGGACTCCAGCAGCACCCCCGGTGCCCTGGTGTCGCGGCGCTGCACCGCGACCTGGGTCTGCCAGACCGGGAAATTGTCCAGCAGCACCAACTCGACCTCCTCGGCGAGCACCTCGTCGAGTTGTTCGAGGGAGTCCACCTCCACCTCGCAGGGCACGGTGGGGGCGGTCTCGCGGACGGCGCGCAGCGCGGCCACCACCGAACCGGCGGCCGCGACGTGGTTGTCCTTGATCAGCGCGGCGTCGCCGAGCCCCATCCGGTGGTTGACGCCGCCGCCGACCCGCACCGCGTACTTCTGCAGGGCGCGCAGCCCGGGCAGGGTCTTGCGGGTGTCGCGGATGCGGGCCTTGGTGCCGCTCACCGCGTCCACCCAGGCGGCGGTGGCGGTGGCCACCCCGGACAGGTGGCACACCAGGTTCAGCAGGGTGCGTTCGGCGGTGAGCAGCCCCAGGGTCAGCGCCTCCACGGTCAGCAGCGGCGCCCCGGCGTCCACCCGGGCGCCGTCCTCGATCCGGTCGACGATGCGGAAGCCCTCCGGGCCGAGCACCTCGTGCAGCACCACCAGCGCCAGATCCACCCCGGCGATCACCCCGGGGGCGCGGGTGACCAGCGAGGCCGTGGCCATCGCCCCCTCCTCCACGGTGGCCAGCGTGGTGATGTCCGGGCCGTAGCGCAGGTCCTCGTCGAGGGCGCGGCCGATGACGGCGCGGGCCTCGGCGAACTCGAGTTCGGTCAGCGCCATCACGCCACCGCCACCGTCGCCGCGGCGCCGACGGCCAGGCCGTGGGCCCGGATGTCGATGCTCACCGCCTGTGCGGGGTCCGGGTCGGGGTGGTCGCGGCGGTGGTGGCAGCCGCGGCTCTCGGTGCGCGCGGACGCCGCGGCCAGCACCGCGCGGGCGGCCAGGGTCAGCGCACTGTCCTCGACGTCGGCGCGGCTGCGCACCGGCCGGGTCTCGGCGGCGCCCAGCACGGCGGCGAGCCGGTCCAGGCCGGCGGCGTCGCGCACCACCGAGGCGTCCCGGGCCATCGCCTGCTGCAGTTCGGCGCGGGGCAGCACCGCGCGGTGCGGCGGCTCCAGCCAGACCGCGTGCGCCCCACCGGCGCCCCGGGCGTGCGCGGCGGCGGCGCGGCCGGCGCGCTCCCCGACCACCAGGCCCTCGAGCAGGCTGTTGGAGGCCAGCCGGTTGGCGCCGTGCATCCCGGTGCGGGCCACCTCGCCGGCGGCGAACAGGCCCGGCAGCGCCGTGCGCCCGGCCACGTCGGTGCGCACCCCGCCGCAGCTGTAGTGCGCCCCGGGCACCACCGGGATCGGCTGGCGGGCCGGGTCGACGCCGATGGCGCGGCAGGCGGCGGTCACGGTCGGGAACCGCTCGGCCACAGCGGGCAGGTGGCGGGCGTCGAGGTAGACGCACGGGGCGCCGGTGGCCGCCATCCGGGCGTCGATCGCGGCGGCCACCACGTCGCGCGGGGCCAGATCGCCCATCGGGTGCACGCCCGCGGTGACCGGGTCGCCGTGCGCGTCGACCAGCCGGGCGCCCTCGCCGCGGATCGCCTCGGTGACCAGCGGCCGGCGCGCACCGCCCGGCCCGCCGAACAGCATGGTGGGGTGGAACTGGATGAACTCCACATCGGAGACCGGCACCCCGGCGGTCAGCGCCAGGGCCAGGCCGTCGGCGGTGGCCACCGCCGGGTTGGTGGTGGCCCGGTAGAGCTGGCCGAGCCCGCCGGTGGCCAGGATGACCGACGGCGCCTCGATCACCCCGACGCCGTCGGCGGTGAGCACCTGCACGCCGGTGACGGCGGCGTCGTGCAGCACCTCCACCACCAGGTGCCCGGTGCGGATCTCCAGCCCGGCCGCCGCGGAATCCAGGGCGCGCTGCACCTCGGCGCCGGTGGCGTCACCGCCGGCGTGCACGATGCGGCGCCGGGAGTGCCCGCCCTCCCGGGTGAGCGACCAGCGGCCGGTGCCCGCGGTGTCGAAGCGGGCGCCGTCGGCGACCAGCGCGGCCACCGCGCGGTAGCCGTCGGCGACGATGGACCCCACCGCGTCGGGGTCGCACAGCCCGCCGCCGGCGGCCAGCGTGTCGGCGACGTGCGCGGCCACCGAGTCGTCGGTGTCGGGCACCACCACCGCGATGCCCCCCTGCGCGTAGCGGGTCGCGGTGGCCTCCCGGCCGGTGCCGGCCTTGGTCAGCACCACCACCCGGGCGCCGGCCCGGTGCGCGGCCAGTCCGGCCGCGAGCCCGGCCACCCCGGTGCCGACGACCGCGACGTCGACCCGCTGGCGCCAGGCCGGGCGCAGCGTCATTCGCCGCCGCCGGGCCGGCCGATCGCCACCATGCGCTGCACCGAGCCCAGGGCGGCCTCCCGGGTGACCGGGTCGACGTCGACCTCGTCGGCGCCCTCGAGCAGGCAGCGCAGCAGCGCCGCCGGGGTGATCATCTTCATGAACTTGCAGGACGCCTTCTCGTTGACCGCCCGGAAGTCCACGTCGGGGGCGGCGTTGCGCAGCTGGTAGAGCATGCCGACCTCGGTGGCCACCAGGACCTGTTTGGCGCCGGTGGACCGGGCGGCGTCCAGCATGCCGCCGGTGGACAGGATCTTCACCCGCTCCTCGGGCACCGCGCCCTCCCCGGCCAGGTACAGCGCCGAGGTGGCGCAGCCGCACTCGGGGTGCACGAACAGCTCGGCGTCGGGGTTGTTGCGGGTCTGCTCGGTCAGCTCGTCACCGTTGATGCCGGCGTGCACGTGGCATTCGCCGGCCCACACGTGCATGTTCTCCCGGTTGGTGAGCCGGCGCACGTGCGCGCCGAGGAACTGGTCGGGGCAGAACAGCACCTCGCGGTCGGGGTCGATGGAGTTGACCACCTCCACCGCGTTGGACGAGGTGCAGCAGTAGTCGGTGAGGGCTTTGACCGCCGCGGTGGTGTTGACGTAGGAGACCACCACCGCCCCGGGGTGTTCGGCCTTCCATTCGGCCAGGTCCTCGGCGGTGATGGAGTCGGCCAGCGAGCAGCCCGCCCGCTGGTCGGGGATGAGCACGGTCTTGTCCGGGCTGAGGATCTTGGCGGTCTCGGCCATGAAGTGCACCCCGCAGAACACGATGGTGTCCTCGTCGGCGGCCGCCGCCGCGCGGGCCAGGGCCAGCGAGTCCCCCACGTGGTCGGCGATGTCCTGGATGGCCGGCAGCTGGTAGTTGTGCGCCAGGATCGTGGCGTTGCGGGCCTTCGCCAGCGCGCGGATCGCCTCGGCCCACTGTTGGTCGGGTTCGACGCCGCCGTAGCCGGTCGGGGTGTCGACGATCTGGGCCGCGAGGCGCTCGGCCGCGGTGACCGTCTCGGTGCGATTGAGGATCGTCATCGCCGTTCCTTCCGCTGGAGCGGTTTTCGACTTACAATCGAAAACATGGTTTATGGTAACACTCGCCACGAGGTGCTCGCCGTCGTGTTCCAGGTTCGCGACCTGGAGACGACGAATCCCCAGCTCAGCGTGCTGCTGTGGCAGCGAGCCCGCGAACCGGCCCGCGGCGCGTGGTCGCTGCCCGGCGGGCGGCTGCGCGACGACGAGGACCTGACCAGCTCGGTCTCACGCCAACTGGCCGAGAAGGTCGACCTGCAACAATTGGCCCACCTGGAGCAACTCGCGGTGTTCTCCGACCCGGCCCGGATGCCCGGGCCGCGCACCGTGGCCGCCACCTTCCTGGGGCTGGTCCCCTCCCCCGCCACGCCCGAGCTGCCGTCGGACACCCGCTGGCACCCGGTGGCCGACCTGCCGCGGATGGCCTTCGACCACGGGCCGATGGTCGCCCACGCTCGCGCCCGACTGGTCGCCAAGATGTCCTACACCAACATCGCGTTCGCTTTGGCGCCAACGGAATTCGCGGTCTCCACGCTGCGTGACGTCTACGAGGCGGCGCTGGGCTACCAGGTCGACGCGACCAACCTGCAGCGGGTGCTGAGCCGGCGCAAGGTGATCAGCCGCACCGGCACCACCGCCCAGTCCGGGCGGTCCGGCGGGCGCCCGGCCGCGCTGTACCGGTTCAGCGACGCCGAGCTGCGCATCACCGACGAGTTCGCCGCGTTCCGCCCGCCCGGCGAGGCCCGACTGGATTCTTAACGTCCTCTTAAGTCAGAATGTCTGCGGGCCGACACCGGCCCGCGAAGGGAGACAGCTGATGGAGTTGGGCAGCGCCGCGACGGCCGGGAAACCGGAATGGATCGGCCAACCGCCGCACGAGGAGCTGCCCAGCCCGCGCAGCAAGGACGCACCGCCGCTGCCCACCGACGACCCGTTCTATCTGCCGCCGGCCGGCTACGAGCACTCCCGGCCCGGCACGGTGTTGCGCAGCCGCGACGTCCAACCGGCCTTCCTGGGACGAATCCCGGTGCGCGCCACCGCGATCCAGCTGCTCTACCGGACCCAGGACATGAACGGTGAGCCGGAGGCCTCGGTCACCACCGTGCTGGTGCCCGCCGACCGGGCGCCCGGGGCGACCCACCCGCTGCTGTCCTACCAGTGCGCGATCGACGCGCTCACCTCCCGCTGCTTCCCGTCCTACGCGCTGCGCCGCGGCGCCAAGGCGCTCGGCTCGCTGGCCCAGTTGGAGTTCCTGCTCATCGGTGCCGCGCTCGCCGAGGGCTGGACCGTGTCGGTCCCCGACCACGAGGGCCTCAGCGGCTTGTGGGGCTCACCCTACGAACCCGGCTACCGGGTACTCGACGGGCTGCGCGCCGCGCTCTCGTGTGAGCGTCTCGCGCTGCCCGCCGACGCCCCGATCGGGCTGTGGGGCTACTCCGGCGGCGGGCTGGCCAGCGCCTGGGCCGCCGAACTGTGCGGTCAGTACGCCCCCGAACTCGAGATCGCCGGGGCGGTGCTCGGCTCCCCGGTCGGCGACCTCGGCCACACCTTCCGCCGGCTCAACGGCACCCTGTTCGCCGCGCTGCCCGCGCTGGTGATCGCCGCGCTGAGCCACCGCTACCCCGGCCTGCGCGAGGTGATCGACGAGCACGCCACCGAGGACGGTCACCGGCTGCTGCGCTCGCTGGAGTCGATGACCACGATCGGGGCGCTGCTGCGGCTGCACGGCACCGACATGGACGACTACATCGACTGGCCGCTGGAGCAGGTGCTGAGCCTGCCCGCGGTGCAGCACGTGTTCCACCACACCCGCCTCGGCGTGCAGACCCCGGCCCCGCCGGTGCTGCTGGTGCAGGCGGTGCACGACCCGATCATCGGCGTCGACGACATCGACACCCTCGCCGACACCTACCGGGCCGGCGGCGCGCACGTCACCTACCACCGCGACGCGTTCTGCGAGCACCTGCTGCTGCATCCACTGTCGGCGCCGATGTCGCTGCGCTGGCTGACCGACCGGTTCGCCGGCCGGCCGCACGACGAACGCCGGGAGCGCACCCGGTGGCCGGCGCTGTTCAACCCGGCCACCTACCAGGGCATGGCCCGGCTGGCGGTGGTCAGCGCGCAGCTGCTGACCGGGCGGGCGGTCCGCCGGCGCCCGCTGTGAGCGGCTCGGGCGGGTAGGCGCCCAGGTCGTCGCGCACCGCGGCGACCACCCCGACCGCGTACGCCAGCGCCCCGGCCGCCGCGGGCAGCACCACGGTGGTCGCCAGCTGCAGCGGCAGCGGCCCGAAGAAGGCGCCCGGCGCCTGGGTGAAGTACCAGATCCGGTCATCGGGGGTGACCGGGGCGGCGGCGACGTCGACGGTGCCGTAGCGCGCCGCGACCAGCAGCTCACCGACGACGGTGGCCAGCACCCCGGCGCCGACCGTGCCCGCCGAGAACGCCACCACCATGGCCGGGCCGCGGTGCGCGCGCCACTGCCACACCGCGGCGGCCGCCACCACCGCGACCGCCACCAGCATGCCCAGCATCAGGAACGCGGCGTCGAAGAAGTGGTCGTGCTCGTTGCCCAGGTAGGCGTGGATGCGCTCGCCGCTGCGGGCCAGCGCCACCACCCCGTGCACCGGCGGGGCCAGCCAGGCCCACAGGCCGCCGACCGCGACCCCCGCCGCCGCCAACCCGCCGATCACGATGCTCAGCGCGCGGGCGCGCGGGACGCGCGGCGGCGCGGTCACCGGCGCGGGTCCAGCTCGGCGGAGTCGACCTCGCCGTGCCGGGCGCAGCGGGCCCGCCAGCCGTCCGGACGCACCTGCACGACCATCCGCCTGCCGCACCCGGCGCAGTACCGCGGCGGTTCGAGACCGAGCTGGGCGGCGGTGGGCAGGCTGGACCCCGCCGGCCCGCCGGTGTAGACGTTGTAGACCCCGGCGCCCACCGGGGCGGGCAGCTCAGCGAGCATCACGGTGCATCACAGGCTGGCGTTGAACGCCTTGAGCGGCATCTGCAGCTCGTCGAGCATTTCCAGGTCGTCGTCGATGGAGCGGCCCAGCGTGGTCAGGTAGTTGCCGACGATCACCGCGTTGATGCCGCCGAGCAGGCCGCGCTTGGCGCCCAGGTCGCCCAGGGTGATCTCCCGCCCGCCGCTGAACCGCAGCATGGTGCGCGGCAGCGCCAGCCGGAACGCGGCGATGGCGGTCAGCGCCTCGGCCACCGGCACCAGCTCGGCGTCGGCCAGCGGGGTGCCCGGGCGCGGGTTGAGGAAGTTCAGCGGCACCTCGTCGGGGTTCAGCTCGGCGAGCTCGACGGCGAACTCGGCGCGCTGCTCGAGGGTCTCGCCCATGCCGAGGATCCCGCCGCAGCACATCTCGATGCCGGCGTCGCGCACCATCGTCAGGGTCTCCCAGCGCTCCTCCCAGGTGTGGGTGGTGACCACGTTGGGGAAGTGCGAGCGGGCGGTCTCCAGGTTGTGGTTGTAGCGGTGCACGCCCATCTCGGCCAGCCGGTTCACCTGGTCCTGGGTGAGCATGCCCAGCGACGCGGCGATCTGGATGTCGACCTCGCTGCGGATGGCCTCGATGCCCGCGGCCAGCTGGGACATCAGCCGCTCGTCGGGCCCGCGGACCGCGGCCACGATGCAGAACTCGGTGGCGCCGCTCTTGGCGGTCTGCTTGGCCGACTCCACCAGGTTGTCGATGTCGAGCCAGGCGCTGCGCACCGGCGAGGCGAACAGCCCGGACTGCGAGCAGAAGTGGCAGTCCTCGGGGCAGCCGCCGGTCTTGAGGCTGATGATGCCCTCGACGTCGACCTCCGGGCCGTTCCAGCGCATCCGCACCTCGTGGGCCAGTTCCAGCAGCTCGTCGAGCCGGTCCTCGGGCAGTTCCAGCACCGCGAGCACCTGGTCCTTGTTCAGGCCCTCGCCGCGTTCGAGGACCTGTTCGCGGGCCACCGCCAGGATGTCGGAGTTGTCGATTGCCGCCTGCGTCACCCGTGCTCCCTTGATCGTGCTCGACTTGAACGGTGTTCAGGTTAGGGTAGCGGTGTGCAGGTGCACAAACGTGACCCCCGGTCCGAGATCGTCGCCGCGGCCGCCGGGCTGCTGGACCGCTACGGCATCGCCGACCTGACCATGCGCCGGCTGGCCCGCGATCTCGCGCTGACCCCCGGCGCCCTGTACTGGCATTTCGCCAGCAAGCAGCAGCTGCTCGGCGCGGTCGCCGACCGGCTGCTGGCCCCGGTTGCCGACACCGCCGACCCGGCCGGGTGGCGGGACCGGATCGAGGTGCTGTGCCTGCGGCTGCGTGACGCGCTGCTGTCGCACACCGACGGCGCCGAACTGGTGGCCGCCAGCCACGCCGCCGGGCAGTCCGTCGCGGTCACCGAGCTGGTGGACCGGCTGGCCGTCGCGGCCGCCGACGCCGGCTTCTCCCCCGCCCACGCCGAACTGGCCGCCCGCACCGTCCTGTACTACGTGCTCGGCTTCACCGTCGACGAACAGTCCCGCCGCCAGTGGGACGCCGCCGGCTCGGCGCTGCCGCCGCAGGCCGCCCCGGCCGCCGACCCCGACCGGCAGTTCGCGTTCGGGCTCAACCTGGTGATCGACGGGCTGGCCGCCCACCGCCGGGTGCCGGTCAGCTAGGCACCGGGAACTCGACGCGGCGGTCGCCGTCCCAGCGGCGCAGCCCGGTGAAGGTCGCGGCCAGCTCCGCGGGCCGGGCGGCGATCGGCAGCGCCGCGGCCAGCCGGTCGGGCCGGACCCGGCGGGCCAGCGTGGTGTGCGCCGTCCAGCGCCCCGGCACCGCGGTGGGCATCGGGGCCGGGCGCAGGTACGGCCGGGCCAGCCGGTCGGTGGCCGCGTGCACCTCGAGCAGTTCGGCGGTCGGGACGATCAGCCGCACCAGCACCAGCCGGGACCGGCCGAACAGCAGCGGCGCCCCGATCCGGGCGGGCAGTGGCAGCCGCGCCGCCACCTCGCCGAGCGCCGCGTCGACGCCCGGGTCGAGGTGCTCGGCGACGGTGAGCGTGACGTGCGGGCGCGCCGTCTGCGGCGGGGCGGCCAGCCCGGCCTCGGTCAGCGCCGCCCACAGTTCCCGGATCCGCGCCTCGGTCGCCGGGTCGAAGAGCAACTCCACCGAGTGCGCCATCGGGTCAGCCTGCCAGCCCGCCCACCCAGCCGGGCGCGAACGCGTCGGCGCTGAGCGCGGCGAACGCGGCCGGCGCCAGCAGGCCGGCTCCGGCGGGCAGCACCGCGCGCAGCGGCGCGTAGCCGGCCAGCACCTCCCGGTTGGACATCGCGGCGGGGCCCGGGTCGGCCGGCCAGCTGCCCAGCACCAACCCGGCGCAGGAGACGCGTTGTGCGGCAAGGGCTTCCAGGGTGAGCGCGGTGTGGTTGAGGGTGCCCAGTTCGGCGCCGGTCACCACCAGCACCGGCGCGCCGAGGTCGGCAGCGAGATCGCGCACGGTGGCGCCGTCGGCGGTGAGTTCGACCAGCAGCCCGCCGGCACCCTCGACCAGGGTCAGCCGGCCCGGCCGGTCGAGCCCGGCGAGGAATCCGCGCAGCCCGGCCCGGCTCGGCAGCTCGTCGCCGGCCAGCGCGGCCGCGGCGGCCGGGGCCAGCGGCCGCGGGTAGCGGGCCAACCCGGCCAGCGCGGTGACCCCGGCCAGCCGGGCGACCTCGGCCAAGTCGTCGTCGCCGGCGTCGGTGCCGGTCTGCACCGGTTTGGCCACCGCCACGTCCAGCCCGGCCAGCCGGGCGTGGCAGGCCAGCGCCGCGGTCGCCACCGTCTTGCCCACGCCGGTGTTGGTGCCGGTGACGAACAGCAGGCTCACCGGCGGGCCCCGGCCAGCACGCCGCGCAGGACCCGGCGGGCCACCTCCAGGTCGGTCTCGTCGAGCGAGGCGCGGGCGGTCAGCCGCAGCCGGGAGGTGCCGGCCGGCACGGTGGGCGGCCGGAAGCAGCCCACCCGCACCCCGGCGTCGTGGCAGGCCGCCGCGGCGGCCACCGCCACCTCCGGCTCACCGAGGATCACCGAGACCACTGCTGAGTCCGGCGGGTCGGGCACCCCGCAGTAGCCGGCCAGCAGCCCGGCGTTGCGCAGCACCGCGGCGGGCAGCTCGGGCCGGGCGATCAGCTGCGCCAGTGCCGCGTCGGCGGCGCCGACCGCGGCCGGGGCCAGCGCGGTGTCGAAGATGAAGCTGCGAGCGGCGTCGATGAGGTGCTCGCGCACCGCGACCGGGCCCAGCACGGCCCCGCCCTGGCTGCCCAGCGCCTTGGACAGGGTGGCGGTCATCACCACGTCGGGGGCGTCGGCCAGGCCCACCTCGGCGAGCAGGCCGCGCCCGCCCGGGCCGCGCACCCCGAGCCCGTGGGCCTCGTCGACCAGCAGCAGCGCGCCGTACCGGCGGCACACCGCGTGCAGGTCGCGCAGCGGGGCCAGCGCCCCGTCGGCGGAGAACACCGACTCGGTGATCACCACCGCGCGGTCCTCGGTGCGGCCGGCCAGCGCGGCGGCCACCGCGTCGACGTCGCGGTGGGCGGTCACCGTCACCCGGGCCCGGGACAGCCGGCAGGCGTCCACCAGCGAGGCGTGGCTGGCGGCGTCGGAGACCAGCAGCGCGCCCGGGCCGGTCAGGGCCACCACCGCGCCCAGGTTGGCGGCGTAGCCGGAGGAGAACACCAAAGCGGCGGGGGCGCCGACGAATTCGGCGAGCCGGCGTTCGAAATCCTCGTGCAGTTCGGTGGTGCCGGTGACCAGCCGCGAGCCGCCCGCCCCGGCCCCCCAGGTCCGCAGCGCGGCCACCCCGGCGTCGATGACCGCCGGGTGGGTGGCCAGGCCCAGGTAGTCGTTGGAGGCCAGGTCCAGCTCGGCGGTGACCGGCGGGCGGGCGCGCAGGGTGCGGCGCAGCCCGGCGGCGCGGCGCTGCTGGGCCACGTCGGCCAGCCAGGCCAGCGGGGACACCCCCGTACTCCTCACCCGATGCTCCTCCGCCGGTGCCGCTTGAACACCGTTCAGGCTAGTGCACCGGCGGCGGCGACCATGGCCGCACCGATCGCGGCGATCTCGTCGCGGCTGCAGATGTAGGGCGGCATCGCGTAGATCAGGTTGCGGAACGGGCGCAGCCAGACCCCGGCGTCGAGGGCCGCGGCGGTGGCGGTGGGCAGGTCCACCGGCTCGCGGGTCTCGATCACCCCGATGCCGCCGAGCACCCGCACGTCGGTGACGGCGGGCAGCGCCGAGGCCGGGGCCAGCGCGGCGCGCAGCCCGGTGCCGATGGCGGCCACCTCGGCGCGCCAGTCGCGTTCGAGCAGCAGTTCCACACTGGCCACCGACACCGCGCAGGCCAGCGGGTTGGCCATGAACGTCGGCCCGTGCATCAGCGCGCCTGCCTCCCCGGCGCTGATCGTGGCCGCGATCTCGGCGCTGCACAGGGTGGCGGCCATGCTCAGGTAGCCGCCGGTCAGGGCCTTGCCCACGCACATGATGTCCGGGCTGACCCCGGCGTGGTCGGCGGCGAACAGTTCCCCGGTGCGGCCGAACCCGGTGGCGATCTCGTCGAAGACCAGCAGCACGCCGTGCCGGTCGCAGATCGCGCGCAGGTCGGCCAGGTAGCGCGGGTCGTGGAAGCGCATGCCGCCGGCACCCTGCACCACCGGTTCGACGACCACCGCGGCCAGTTCGTCGGCGTGGCCGGCGAGCTGGGCCTCGAACGCGGCGCTGTAGTCCGGGTCGTAGCCGGCCGGCACCGCGGGGGCGAAGAGCTGGCGGGCCAGGATGTCGGTCCACAGCGAGTGCATGCCGCCGTCGGGGTCGCAGATGCTCATCGGGGTGAAGGTGTCGCCGTGGTAGCCGCCGCGCCAGGTCATCAGCCGGTGTTTGGCCGGCCGGCCACGGGCCCGCTGGTACTGCAGCGCCATCTTCACCGCGACCTCCACCGACACCGAGCCGGAGTCGGAGAAGAACACGGTGTCCAGCCCGGCCGGGGTGATCTCGACCAGCAGCTGCGCCAGCCGGGCGGCGGGCTCGTGGGTGAGCCCGCCGAACATGACGTGGTTCATCACCCCGAGCTGGCGGGTGAGGGCGGCGTCGAGCACCGGGTGGCCGTGGCCGTGCACCGCGGTCCACCACGAGCTCATGCCGTCGAGCACGCGCACCGGTTCGTCGTCGCGGATCAGGGTCAGCCAGGGACCGCGGGCCGCCACCGCCACCAGCGGGGCGGCCGACCCTGCGACGCCGATGGTGCTGTAGGGGTGCCACAGGTGCGCCGCGTCCAGGGCGCTGATCTGTGCCGGGCTGAGGGAGGAAGGCGGCGCGGGCACGAGCACCGAGGGTAGTGCAGGCCGTCCGGGCCCGGGCGGGTCACCGTCGGGTCACGGTACGACGAATTCTGCTGCACAAAGCGTCCGCGCACTGGCAGACTCCCCCGCCCGTGTTGTAGAAGTGACGGTAGTGACCTGTGTTATTTGAGAGAACGGATCGACCGATGAAACGCCTCACCGCCCTCCTGATCGGCCTGATGCTGGCGGTGGCCACGCCCGGAGTGGCCTCGGCGCTGCCGGGGGCCACCGCGCCGGGCAACGGCTCGATGATCGACTACGTCATCGCCCGCGGGCTGTCCCAGCGCGGCGTGCCGTTCTCCTACGGCGGCGGCGGTGTCGGCGGGCCCACCCACGGCACCGGCCGCTACCTCCACGTGGTCGGCTTCGACGCCTCCGGGCTGACCCAGTACGCGTTCGCCGGCGCCGGCATCAAGCTGCCCCGCTCCTCGGCCACCCAGTACCAGGTGGGCCGCAAGGTGCTGCCCGCCCAGGCCCAGCGCGGCGACCTCATCTTCTACGGACCCAACGGCACCCAGAGCGTCGCGCTCTACCTGGGCAACCAGCAGATGCTGGAGGTCTCCTCGGCGGTCACCGTCGCCCCGGTGCGCTCCGCGGAGATGGCGCCGTATCTGGTGCGCATCCTGGATTCCTGACCGCCGGGGGCGCCCGGCGCGCCGCCCGCGTGCGCGCGATGCGGCAGGTTCGCCATGATTCGGTAGATTGTCTGATCGATCATGTTGACCCTGTCCCGGCCGATCCCCGCTGCCTCGCCCCCGATCACCGCTGCTCGCGGTGCCGCGCGCGCACCGGAGATGGGCAGCCGCACCTCCGGGTTCTACCGGCACGACCTCGACGGGCTGCGCGGCATCGCGATCGCGCTGGTGGCGATGTTCCACGTCTGGTTCGGCCGGGTCTCCGGCGGCGTCGACGTGTTCCTGGCGCTGTCCGGCTTCTTCTTCGGCGGGAAACTGCTGCGCGCCGCGCTCAACCCGGCCGCCCCGCTGGCGCTGTGGCCACAGATCACCCGGCTGGTGCGCCGGCTGCTTCCGGCGCTGGTGGTGGTGCTCGCCGCGGGTGCGGTGCTGACCATCCTGGTCCAGCCGCAGACCCGCTGGGAGGCGTTCGCCAACCAGAGCCTGGCCAGCCTGGGCTACTACCAGAACTGGGAGCTGGCCAACACCGCCGCGGACTACCTGCGCGCCGGTGAGGCTGTCAGCCCGCTGCAGCACATCTGGTCGATGTCGGTGCAGGGCCAGTTCTACCTGTCGTTTCTGCTGCTGATCTTCGGGCTGGCCTTCCTGGGGCGCCGCCGGCTCGGGCCGGCGCTGCGGCCGGTGTTCGTGGTGCTGCTGACCGGGCTGACCATCGCCTCGTTCGTCTACGCGATCATCGTCCACCAGGACAACCCGGCGCTGGCCTACTACAACAGCTTCGCGCGCGGCTGGGAACTGCTGATCGGGGCGCTGGCCGGCGCCCTGGTCGGCTACATCCGCTGGCCGATGTGGCTGCGCACGCTGGTGGCCACCGCCGCGCTGGCGGCGATCCTGTCCTGCGGCGCGCTCATCGACGGGGTCAACGAGTTCCCCGGTCCGTGGGCGCTGGTCCCGGTCGGGGCGACGGTGCTGTTCATCCTGGCCGGCGCGAACCTGTCGGCCACCCCCAGCGGCCGGATGCCGTGGCCGAACCGGATGCTGTCGATCAAACCGCTGTTCACCCTGGGCTCGATGGCCTACTCGCTGTACCTGTGGCACTGGCCGCTGCTGATCTTCTGGCTGGCCTACACCGGCCACCGGCACGCCACCTTCCTGGAGGGCACCGCGGTGCTGCTGGTCTCCGGGGTGCTGGCCTACCTGACCATGCGCTTCGTCGAGGAGCCGCTGCGGGTGCGCAAGAACGCGCCCGCCCCGGCGGTGCACACCGTGCCGTGGCGCACCCGGATGCGCAGGCCGACGATCGTGCTGGGCTCGGCGGTCGCGCTGCTGGGGGTCACCCTCACCGCGACCTCGTTCACCTGGCGCGAGCACGTCACCGTGCAGCGCTCCAGCGGCAAGGAGCTGGCCGGGCTGAGCGCGCGGGACTACCCCGGCGCCCGCGCCCTGCTCAACCACGTCCGGGTGCCCAAGCTGCGGATGCGCCCCACCGTGCTGGAGGCCAAGAAGGACCTGCCCGCCTCGACCGTCGACGGCTGCATCAGCAACTTCAAGAACCCGGCCATCATCAACTGCAGCTACGGCGACCAGGACGCCGAGCGCACGATCGCGCTGGCCGGCGGCTCACACGCCGAGCACTGGCTGACCGCGCTGGACATCCTCGGCCGCCAGCACGGGTTCAAGGTGGTCACCTACCTGAAGATGGGCTGCCCGCTGTCCACCGAGCGGATGCCGCGCATCATGGGCTCCAACGCCACCTACCCGGAGTGCCACGACTGGGTGCAGCGCACCATGGCCAAACTCGTCGCCGACCGGCCCGACTACGTGTTCACCACCTCCACCCGGCCGTGGAACATCAAACCCGGCGACGTGATGCCGGGCACCTACGTCGGCATCTGGCAGACCTTCCAGGACAACGACATCCCGGTGCTGGCCATGCGCGACACCCCGTGGCTGGTGTCCGACGGCAAAGCGGTGGTGCCCGCCGACTGCCTGGCCAAGGGCGGCACCGCGGTCTCCTGCGGCGGGGACCGTTCCGAACTGCTCGCCGACACCAACCCCACGCTGGAGTTCGTGGACCGCTTCCCGGTCCTCAAACCGCTGGACATGACCAACGCGGTCTGCCGGGCCGACACCTGCCGCGCGGTGGAGGGCAACGTGATGGTCTACCACGACTCCCACCACCTGTCCGCCACCTACATGCGCACCATGGCCGGTGAGCTGGGCCGACAACTCGCCGCCGCCACCGGCTGGTGGTGAGCGGCGGCGCGATCGGCGCCGGCACCGATAGGCTCGATTGATGACCGCAGCCGCACCGCCGCATCAGACCGCCGTGTGGCCGGGGGCCCGCTACCCGCTCGGGGCCACCTACGACGGCGCGGGCACCAACTTCGCGCTGTTCTCCGAGATCGCCGAGCGGGTGGAGCTGTGCCTGATCGCCCGCGACGGCACCGAGACCCGGATCAACCTCGACGAGGTCGACGGCTACGTCTGGCACGCCTACCTGCCGACGGTCGGCCCCGGCCAGCGCTACGGCTACCGGGTGCACGGCGAGTTCGACCCGGCCGCAGGCCACCGCTGCGACCCCAGCAAGCTGCTGCTGGACCCCTACGGCAAGGCCTTCCACGGCGACTTCACCTTCGGGCCCGCGCTGTTCTCCTACGACATGGCGGCCGCCGCCGACGACCCCGGCGACGCCGGCACGCCGCCGATGATCGACTCACTGGGCCACACCATGACCAGCGTGGTGATCAACCCGTTCTTCGACTGGGCCGCCGACCGCGCCCCGCGCACCCCCTACCACGAGACCGTCATCTACGAGGCCCACGTCAAGGGCATGACCCAGACCCATCCGGGCATCCCGGAGGAGCTGCGCGGCACCTACGCCGGGCTGGCCCACCCGGCGATCATCGAGCACCTGCAGGAGCTGAGCGTCACCGCGATCGAACTGATGCCGGTGCACCAGTTCATGCACGACAGCCGGCTGCTGGACATGGGACTGCGGAACTACTGGGGCTACAACACATTCGGGTTCTTCGCCCCGCACCAGGGCTACGCCGCCAACACCAGCGCGGGCGGCGCGGTCGCGGAGTTCAAGGCGATGGTCCGCGCCTTCCACGAGGCCGGGATCGAGGTGATCCTCGACGTGGTCTACAACCACACCGCCGAAGGCAACCACCTGGGCCCGACGATCAACTTCCGCGGCATCGACAACGCCGCCTACTACCGCCTCGACGAGGACCCGCGCTACTACACCGACTACACCGGAACCGGCAACAGCCTCAACGCCCGCAACCCGCACACCCTGCAACTGATCATGGACTCGCTGCGCTACTGGGTGACCGAGATGCACGTCGACGGCTTCCGCTTCGATCTGGCCTCCACCCTGGCCCGGGAACTGCACGACGTGGACCGACTGTCCGCCTTCTTCGACCTGGTGCAGCAGGACCCGGTGGTCAGCCAGGTCAAGCTGATCGCCGAGCCGTGGGACGTCGGCGAGGGCGGCTACCAGGTCGGCAACTTCCCCGGCCTGTGGACGGAATGGAACGGCAAGTACCGCGACACCGTGCGCGACTACTGGCGCGGCGAACCGGAGACCCTCGGCGAGTTCGCCTCCCGGCTCACCGGCTCCTCGGACCTGTACGAGGCGACCGGCCGGCGGCCCAGCGCCAGCATCAACTTCGTCACCTGCCACGACGGGTTCACCCTGACCGACCTGGTGTCCTACAACGACAAGCACAACGACGCCAACGGCGAGGACAACCAGGACGGCGAGAGCTACAACCGGTCCTGGAACTGCGGGGTGGAGGGCCCCACCGATGACCCGGAGATCGTCGAACTGCGCGGCAGGCAGCGCCGCAACATCCTGGCCACCCTGATGGTCTCCCAGGGCACCCCGATGATCGCCCACGGCGACGAGATCGGCCGCACCCAGTCGGGCAACAACAACGTCTACTGCCAGGACAACGAGCTGTCCTGGATGGACTGGACCCTGGTCGAACGCAACGCCGACCTGCTGGCGTTCACCCGCCGGGTCACCGCGCTGCGCCGCGACCACCCGGTGCTGCGGCGGCGGCGCTTCTTCCAGGGCCGGCCCATCCGCAGCGGCGCCCAGACCCGCGACATCGCCTGGCTGACCCCGGCCGGCCAGGAGATGACCCAGCAGGACTGGGACACCGACTTCGGCAAGTGCGTGATGGTCTTCCTCAACGGCGAGGCGATCCCCGAGCCGGACGCCCGCGGCCAACGCGTGGTGGACGACTCGTTCCTGCTCTGTTTCAACGCCCACGACCAGGCGGTGGACTTCGTGCCCCCCGACGGCGACTACGCCGCCGAATGGGCCGCCGCGATCGACACCACCGACCCCACCGGCGCCACCGACCTGGTGCTGACCGCCGGTCAGCCGCACTCGGTGCCGGGCCGGTCGGTGCTGATCCTGCGCAAGGCCCGGTGAGCCGTGCCCGGCCCGGTGCTCGCCACCTACCGGTTGCAGCTGCGCGGGCCGGCCAGCGGCGCGTCGTTCACCTTCGCCGACGCCGAGCGCCTGCTCGACTACCTCGATGAGCTCGGCGTCTCCCACCTGTACCTGTCCCCCGTCCTGACCGCGGTGCACGGCTCCAGCCACGGCTACGACGTCACCGACCCGACCACGGTCTCCGCCGAACTCGGCGGCGCTGCGGGCCTGGCCCGGCTGTCGGCGGCCGCCGCCGAACGCGGCATGGGCCTGATCGTCGACATCGTCCCCAACCACGTCGGGGTGGCCCGCCCGGAGCAGAACCGGTGGTGGTGGGACGTGCTGCGGCACGGCCGGGCCTCCCGCTACGCGCACTTCTTCGACATCGACTGGGATCCCGACGACCGGGTGGTGCTGCCGGTGCTCGGCGCCGACGAGGACGTCGCCGACCTCACCGTGGCCGGTGACCGGTTGCGGCTCGGCGACCTGGCCTGGCCGATCGCACCGGGCACCGGCGACGGCGCGGCGACCGCGGTCCACGACCGCCAGCACTACCGGCTGCGGGGCTGGCGGTCCGGCGCGTGCGGCTACCGGCGGTTCTTCGCGATCACCGAACTGGCGGCGCTGCGCCAGGAGGACCCCGACGTGTTCACCGCCTCCCACCCCGAGATCGCCCGCTGGTTCGCCGAGGGCCTGGTCGACGGGCTGCGCATCGACCACCCCGACGGGCTGGCCGACCCGGCCGGCTACCTGCACCGGCTGCGCACCCTGACCGGCCCCGACGCCTGGATCGTGATCGAGAAGATCCTGGCCGCCGACGAGGCGCTGGAACCGACCCTGCCGGTCGCCGGCACCACCGGCTACGACGCGCTGCGCCTGCTCGGCGGGGTGTTCGTCGACCCGGCCGGCGCCGCCGCACTTCCCGGCCGCGCCGGGCCCGGCGACGGGGAGGCCGCGCTGAAGACCGCCGCGGTCACCGACACCCTGGGCGCCGACCTGGGCCGGCTGTGCAGGCAGGTCGCCGCGGCCGCGGGCGGTGACCATGCGCTGCTGCCCGACGCGCTGGCCGCGCTGGTCGGCGCCATCGGGGTCTACCGCTGCGACTACCCGGCGCTGGCGGCGCTGCTGCCCACCGCGCTGGCCGCGGTCGAGGCCGACCGCCCGGAGCTGGCGGTCCCGCTGCAGCTGGTGGCCACCGCCCTGGCCGTCGACGCGGGCGCCGCCGCCCGGCTGCAGCAGCTCTGCGGTGCGGCCACCGCCAAGGCCGTCGAGGACCGGCTGTTCTACCGGGACGCCCGGCTGGTCAGCCTCAACGAGGTGGGTGGCGACCCGGGCCGGTTCGGGGTCGGTGCCGCGGAGTTCCACCACGCCAACACCGTCCGTGCCCGGGACTGGCCGCAGGCGATGACCGCGCTGAGCACCCACGACACCAAGCGCGGCGAGGACGTGCGGGCCCGCATCGGGGTGCTCTCCCAGCTCGGTGAACGCTGGGCGCGCACCGTCGCCGACTGGCAGCACCGCCTGCCCTGCCCGGACGCCGCAACCGGGATGTTCTTGTGGCAGAACATCATCGGGGTTTGGCCGGTCGACGGTCCCCCGGATGCCGCCCTCGCCGCGCGACTGCACGCCTACACCGAGAAGGCGCTGCGCGAGGCCGGCAGCCGCACCGGCTGGGCGCAACCCGACGAGCCCTTCGAAACCGCCGTGCACGACTGGCTGGACCGGGTGCTCGACGGGCCGCTGACCGGCGAGCTGACCGAACTGGTCGGCGAGATCGACCCGCACGCCCGCGCCGACGCGCTGGGCCAGAAACTGCTCGCGCTCACCGTGCCCGGTGTCCCCGACGTCTACCAGGGCACCGAACTGTGGGAGGACAGCCTCGTCGACCCGGACAACCGCCGCCCGGTCGACTACGCGCTACGCCGTGCCGAGTTGGCCCGCGGCGCCCACCCCAAGCTGCGGGTGGTCACCGCGGCGCTGCGGCTGCGCCGCGCGCGCCCCGACTCCTTCCTGACCGGCTGCTACACCCCGATGCCGGCCGCCGGCGCCGCCGCCGGGCACCTGCTGGCCTTCGGCCGCGGCACCGACGTGCTGGTGGCGGTCACCCGCCACACCGTGGCGCTGGCCGAAACCGGCTGGGGCGACACCACTCTGAGCCTGCCCGCGGGCAGGTGGACCGACGTGCTCACCGGCGCCGAACACGCCGGGGTGACTGCGGCGGGGGCGTTGCTCGGCGAACTCGGGGTGGCGCTGCTGGAGCGCGGCGATGACTGAGTTCGGCGTCTGGGCGCCGCTGCCCGCCACGGTGGCCCTCGACGTCGAGGGCCGGCGGCACCCGATGTCCCGCGGCGAGGACGGCTGGTGGCGCACCCGGCTGGACACCGCCCCCGACGCGCGCTACGGCTTCCTGCTCGACGACGACCCGCAGGTGCTGCCCGACCCGCGCTCCGCGCGCCAGCCCGACGGGGTGCACGCCCGCTCCCAGCTGTGGGACCCGGCCGCGGCGGACTGGACCGACACCGGGTGGGCGGCCCGGCCGCTGCGCGGCGCGGTCGTCTACGAACTGCACGTGGGCGCCTTCACCGCGGCCGGCACCTTCGACGCCGCGATCGACCGGCTGGGCCACCTGGTGGACCTCGGCGTCGACTTCGTCGAACTGATGCCGGTGAACGCGTTCGCCGGGGACCGGGGCTGGGGCTACGACGGGGTGGGCTGGTACGCCGTGCACGAACCCTACGGCGGCCCCGACGGGCTGGTCCGCTTCGTCGACGCCTGCCACGCCCGCGGGCTGGGCGTGCTCATCGACGCCGTCTACAACCACCTGGGCCCGTCCGGCAACTACCTGCCCCGGTTCGGCCCCTACTTCTCGGCCGCCGAAAGCCCCTGGGGCGCAGGGATGAACATCGCCGGACCGGACTCCGATGAGGTGCGCCGCCACATCATCGACAGCGCGCTGCGCTGGATGCGCGACTTCCACGCCGACGGACTGCGGCTCGACGCCGTGCACGCCCTGGTCGACACCACCGCGGTGGACCTGCTCGAGGAACTGGCCTGCCACACCGACCGGCTCGCCGAACAACTCGGCCGGCCGCTGGCACTGGTCGCCGAGAGCGACCAGAACAATCCCCGGCTGATCACCCCCCGGGCCGCCCACGGCTACGGGCTGACCGCGCAGTGGGACGACGACATCCACCACGCGATCCACGCCGCGGTCTCCGGGGAGCGGCAGGGCTACTACGCCGACTTCGGGTCGCTGGCCACGCTGGCCCAGACGCTGCGGCACGGCTTCCACCACGCCGGGACCTACTCGTCGTTCCGGCGGCGCCGCCACGGCAGGCCGCTGGACACCGAGACCATCCCGGCCACCGCGCTGCTGGCCTACACCTGCACCCACGACCAGGTCGGCAACCGCGCCGTCGGCGACCGGCCGTCGGCCTACCTGACCGCCGGGCAGCTGGCGGTCAAGGCCGCGCTGGTGCTGCTGTCGCCCTACACCGCGATGCTGTTCATGGGCGAGGAGTGGGGCGCGAGCACCCCGTTCCAGTTCTTCAGCTCCCATCCGGAGCCGGAGCTGGCCCGCGCGACCGTCGAGGGCCGCCGCCGCGAATTCGCCGACCACGGCTGGCCCGCCGAGCAGATCCCCGACCCGCAGGACCCGGCCACCTTCACCCGCTCGAAACTGGACTGGGCGGAGGTCGGCCGCGGCGAACACGCCCGGCTGCACCGGTTCTACCGGGACCTGGTCGGGCTGCGGCGCACCGAACCGGACCTGGCCGACCCGTGGCTGCCGGCGCTGCGCATCGACCACGACGAGCAGCGACGCTGGCTGGTGGTGCACCGCGGCGCACTCGCGGTGGCGGTCAACCTCGGCGCCGAGCCGGCGACGGTGCCGGTGACCGGGACGACCGTGCTGGGCTGGGAACCGCCGGTGGCCGCCGCGGGCGGCACCGTGGTGCCCGGCCACTCGGTCGCGGTGCTGCGCCGCGATCAGGTCAGGTAGCGGTAGGCCGGTGACCCCGGCTCCAGGCGTTCGACGTGCAGCTGGGAGGCCCGCATCCGGGCCAGCAGCCCGTCGAGGCCGGCGGCGGACCCGAGTTCCACCCCGACCAGCGCCGCCCCGGTCTCCCGGTTGTTGCGCTTGACGTACTCGAACAGGGTGATGTCGTCGTCGGGTCCGAGCACCTCGTCGAGGAACCGGCGCAGCGCGCCGGGCTCCTGCGGGAAGTCCACCAGGAAATAGTGTTTGAGGCCCAGGTGCACCAGCGAGCGTTCCAGGATCTCCCCGTACCGGGACACGTCGTTGTTGCCGCCGGAGATCAGCGCGACCACCGTCGAGCCGGGCTCGAGGTCGGCTTCGAGCAGCCCGGCCACCGACAGCGCCCCGGCCGGCTCGGCGACGATGCCCTCGTTCTGGTACAGGTCGAGCATCGCGGTACACACCGCGCCCTCGTCCACCGTGGTCAGCGACACCATGTCACCGGCGGCGGCCAGCGCGGCATAGGTCAGCGTGCCGGCCCGGTTGACCGCGGCGCCGTCGACGAACTGGTCGACCCGGTCCAGGGTGACCGGGCCGCCGGCGGCCAGCGCCGCCATCATCGAGGCCGCCCCGCCCGGCTCGACGCCGAGCACCGCGGTGTTCTCGGTCCGCTCGGCCAGGTAGGTGGTGATCCCGGCGATGCAGCCACCCCCGCCGACCGGCACCGCCACCAGGTCGGGTTCGGTGTCGAGCTGGGTGAGCAGTTCGGCGGCGATGGTGCCCTGCCCGGCCATCGTCCGCGGGTCGTCGTACGGCGGCACCAGGGTGGCGCCGGTGCGCTCCACGTCGGCGCGCGCGGCATCGGCGGCCTGGTCGTAGGTGGCGCCGCCGACGATCAGCTCGATGCAGTCCCCGCCGTGGTAGCGGATCCGGTCCCGCTTCTGCTTCGGCGTCTTGCCCGGCACGTAGATGCGGCCGCGGATGCCCAGCGCCCGGCAGGCGTAGGCGAAGCCCTGCGCGTGGTTGCCCGCCGAGGAGCACACCACCCCGGCCGCGGTCTCCGCCGCGGTGAGCTGGACCAGCAGGTTGTAGGCGCCGCGCAGCTTGTAGGAGCGCACCGACTGCAGATCCTCCCGCTTGAGGTAGACCTCGGCGCCGGTGGCCGCGGACAGCCGGTCACTGTGTTGCAGCGGGGTGCGCAGGACGACGTCGTTGAGCCGCGCCGCGGCCGCGTCGACGTCGGCCGCCGACAGCGGGGCGGCCGGCGGGGGCGGCGAGGTCGGTGCGGCGGACACCGGTCAATGGTGCCACTGAGCGGTTCGGTCAGCGCACCGGGGTGAGCACAAAAACCGGGATCTGCCGGTCGGTTTTGGCTTGGTAGTCGGCGTAGGCGGGCCAGGCCGCCACGGCCCGCTCCCACCACAGCGCCTTCTCCTCGCCGAACACCTCCCGGGCGTCGTAGTCGCCGACGACGGTGCCGTCCTGCAGCTCCACCCGGGGGTTCGCGGTGACGTTGTGGTACCAGACCGGGTGTTTGGGGGCCCCGCCCAGCGAGGCGACGACGGCGTATTCGCCGTCGTGCTCGACCCGCATCAGCGGGGTCTTGCGCAGCTTGCCGGTCTTGGCGCCGACGCTGGTCAGCAGCACCACCGGGCGGCCCTTGAGCTCGGTGCCCTCGGTGCCGCCGGAGGCCATGATCTTCTCGGCGTTCTCCCGGGACCAGTCCAAGGTGCCGGGTGCGTACTCTCCGGATAGCGGCATGCCGACCAGCCTAGCCGCGCCGAAGGTTTCGGCTGGCCGAAATTCCGGTTACGAGTTATCGTTGACCCATGACCACCGTGACCGAGGCCCGCGCCCGACTGGGCGAGCACGTCTCGATCGCGGGGGTGCCGTGGCCGGTGTACAAACTGGCCGCGCTGGCCGCCGGCCTGCTCATCCTGCTGGTGTTCGTCGCCGCCGGCGCGACCCCGGCCACCGCGGTGCTCTCCGGGGCCGCGGCGGCCACCGCGATCTGGCTGACCGGCGCCGCACTCGGCGCCGACCGGCGCTAGGACGGTTCGGCGACCGCGTCGTAGACCAGCGCGTCGTCGACCACCCGCGCCTCCGCGGTCGGCCGGTGCTCGCGCAGTTTCCCGTCGTGCATCAGGTGCCGTACCGACAGCCCGCGCACCAGCGTCAGATAGTCCGCGACCAGCTTGCGGTGACACCGCCACCACACCGTCTCCCCGCACATGATCGCGGTGCGCCCCTCGGCCGCGCCGGCCAGCAGCTCCTCGATCGCGGCCCGGAACTCCGGGGTGCGCATGTGGGCGGCGTAGGCCCGAAACGACCGGTTGCGCAGCTCGGTGTCCACCGCGTCCTGCGCGTCGCGGCGCCACCCGCCCAGCCGCGGCTCCCAGCGGTAGCCGATCCCGGCGGCGGGCAGCCAGTCGGCCATCGCCTCACGCATGGTGTCGGGGTTGTGCCTGCTCCCCGGCGCGGTGCGCACGTCGACCAGCCGGGACACCTGCGCGCCGCGCAGCAGGGCGGTGATCTCGTCGGCGTCGGCGGTGCCGTGCCCGAACGTGACCACCTCGGGGGTCATGACCGCTTCCTCACCCGGGCCAGGTAGTCGGCCGCCGCGCGGCGGGACTCCGGATCGTGCACCGCGGTGACCAGGGTGTCGGCGTCGCTCCAGGACCGGGCCGTGCCGACCATCTGCGCGGTCACCGCGTTGGTGTGCCGCTTGGTGGCGGTCAGCGTCAACGCCGACTTGGTGACCAGCGCGGCCACCATCTCCTCGACCGCGGCGTCCAGCTCGGCTTCGGGCACCACCCGGTTGAGCAGTCCCAGGCTCAGCGCCTCGGCGGCGTCGAACGGCCGGCAGGTCAGCACCAGCTCCTTGGTCCGGGCCGCGCCGATCTCGCGCACCAGCCGCGGGATGCCGCCCCAGGCCAGCGGGATGCCCAGGTCCACCTCCGGGATGGAGAACCGGGTGGACTCCGCGGCGATCCGCAGGTCGCACGCCGCGGCGAGCACCAGTCCCCCGCCGACGCAGTGCCCGTGCAGCCGGGCCACGGTGACCGCGTTCATCGCCTCGACCGCGTCGGCCATCCGCCGGCCGGCGTCGGCGGCGACCCGCAACGCCCCGGCGTCGGTGCCCGGATCGGCGAGGTCGGCCAGGTCGGCGCCGGCGGAGAACGCCCGCCCCGCACCGGCGATGGTCACCACCTTCACCGCCGGGTGACCGTCGAACCAGCGCGCCGCCTCGACCAGCTCGCCCAGGGTGCGGGTGCTCAGCGGGTTGAGCTTGTCCGGCCGGTTCAGGGTGATGGTGCCGCGCGGGCCGGCGGCGGTCACCTCCAAGGTGGTGGCGCTGAACCTCTTCATACCTCCGACGGTAGCGGCCGCGGCCGCCTAGCGTGGATTGATGACCGCCATCCTGATCACCGGCGCCGCGGTGTGGGACGGGCTCACCGACACCGCGGTGCGCCGTGATGTGCTGGTCACCGGCGAGCGCATCGGCGCGGTCGGGGACCCGGCGCCCGCGCCGCCGGGGGCGACCGTGGTGGACCTGACCGGGCACACCCTGTGCCCCGGTTTCATCGACTGCCACACCCACGTCGCGGTCCGTCCGCCGCTGAGTGCCGCGCTGGCCGCCGAGTCGCCCACCGCCAAAGCCCTCGCGGCACTGCCGGTGCTGCGCACGCTGCTGCACAACGGCTTCACCACCATCCGCGACCTGGGCTGCGGCGACCTGGGGTACCCCACCGTGGACCTGCGCGACGCCGTCGCCGCCGGCCTGATCGAGGGACCCCGGATGATGGTGGCGCCGCACCTGCTGTCCGCGCGCGGCGGGCACGGCGACTTCAGCGGGCTGCTCGCCGACCAGTACCAGGACCCGGCGCGGCCGCTGGAGCTGGCCGCCGCGGACGGCGCTGCGGAGATCCAGCGGCGGGTGCGCAGCGAGATCCGGGCCGGGGCGGACTGGATCAAGTTCGCCGCCACCGGCGGGTTCGCCTCCCCCACCGACGATCCCGGCCACGCCACCTACAGCCAGGAGGAGATGACGGCGCTGGTGGCCACCGCCGCCGACCTGGGGGTGCCCGCCACCCCGCACAGCTACGGCGACGAGGGCATCCGTCGTGCGGTGCGGGCCGGGGTGCGCAGCATCGAGCACGGCAACCTGGCCTCGTCGGCGACCCTGCGGATGATCGAGGACGCCGGGGTGTTCCTGGTGCCCACCCAGTACGCGATCCTCACCGGCGCCCGGCGCGAGCCCGACGACCCGTTCTTCGCCGACGTGCCCGAGCACGCGCTGCGCAAGATGCGCCGCTACCGCGGGCCGCTGCTGGAAGCCGCGGAACGGCTGGCCGACAGCGACGTGCGGATCGCCTTCGGCACCGACGCCGGCATGTTCGACCACGCCGAGAACTGGCGGGAGTTCCCGACGATGGTCTCCACCGGGATCAGCCCGCTGCGGGCGCTGCGCGCCGCCACCAGCACCGCCGCCGACCTGCTGGGCCGCGACGACCTCGGGGTGATCGCGGCGGGCAAGACCGCCGACCTGGTGGCCATGCCCGGCGACCCGCTCACCGACATCACGGTGACCGGCCGGGTGGACTTCGTGATGAAGGCCGGCACCATTCACCGGCGCCCCGCGTAACGAATCCGCGCCGCGACGCGACTTTGGTTACGGATACGGGCTGCCCTTACCATGCCTTACGACCTGACGAAGGAGTCGATTGTGAAGTTTCGTGCCGGGAAAACACTCGGAGTGGCCGCCGCGGTGGCCGCGCTCGCGGTCTCGCTGCCGCTGGCCGTGACCGCGGGCGCCGACCCGCAGACCGAGCCCACCACGCCGGTCGCGCGGATCCCCGACCCGCAGGGCCCCGGCTGCGACGACTTCAAGAAGGCGGTGCCGGACTGGAAGAGCCTCAACAGCGGCACCGTCGGCCCGGCGCTGGCCGCCATCCCGGAGATCTCCACGTTCAACTCGCTGATCGCCGGCGGGGTCAACCCGGGCGCCAACATCATCCCGGTGCTGGAAAACGGGCTGTATGTGGTGTTCGCCCCGTCCAACGAGGCGTTCGCGGCGATGCCGCCGGCCAAGCTGCAGGCGCTGAAGGAATCCAGTGTCGAGGAGCTGACCCGGTTCGGCTACTACCACGTGTTCCTCGGCCTGCTCGGCCCCGACGACGTGCACGGGCAGCGGCCCACCCAGGACGGCGCGCTGATCAAGATCACCGGCAAGGGCGGCGACATCGAGGTCAACGACACCGCCAAGGTGGTCTGCGGCGGCATCCAGGCCCGCAACGCCCAGATCTACATCATCGACGAGGTGCTCGACCCGGACCGGGCGCCGGGTGCCCCGGCCGCGACAACGGCTGAGCCCACCGAGGCCACCGAGCCCACCGAGGCCACCGACGCGCCGGAGACCACCGAGGTGTCAGCGACCGCGGAGGCCGAACCGCAGGACGGCTGAGCCCGGGCGGTTCAGCCGCTCAAACAGCCCGGCCCGAGCAGTGCCTTGAGGTCGCCCATCAGCGCCGAGGACGGGGTGACCCGCCACGAGGAGTCCAGCTCCAGCACCGTCACCCGGTCGCCGTTGACCAGCCGCAGCTGCACCTGAGCGGTGCCCGGGTGGCGGGTCAGCACCTGCTTGAGCGCGCTGACCTTGTCGATGGTGCACTGCCGGGTCGGCAGGCTCACCGCCAGCGGCCGGTCGGCCGCCCCGGCGGAGAAGTCCGGCACCACCAGCTCGTTGGCGATCAGCGCGATCCGGTCGTCCTGGATGCGCACCTTGCCGCTGACCAGCACCACCGCGTCGTCGGCGATCTCGGCGCCGTAGGCGGAATAGGTGTGCGGGAAGAACATCACCTCGATGCCGCCGGTGAGGTCCTCCACCTGCGCCGACGCCCACGGCATGCCGTTGCGGTTGACCCGCCGGTTCACCGACGCCAGGATGCCGCCGACCCGCACCTGCGAGTCGTTGGCCACCGCGCCCTCCAGGATCGCCGGGATCTGGGTGTCGACCTGGGCGGCCAGCAGGTGCGCCACCCCGGTCAGCGGATGCCCGGAGACGTACAGGCCGAGCATCTCGCGTTCCAGCGCCAGCTTGTGCTTGTCGTCCCACTCCTCGTCGGGCACCCGGATGGTGAACACCGCGTCGCCGCCGGCCGCGTCGCCGCCGCCGAACAGGTCGAACTGGCCCATCGCGGCGGCCTTCTTGGTGCCCAGCACCGACTCCACCGCGTCGGCGTGCACCAGGAACAGGCCCTTGCGCGGATGGTCGAGCGAGTCGAACGCGCCGGCCTTGATCAGCGACTCGGTGACCTTCTTGTTGCAGGCGGCGATGTCGATCTTGTTCAGGTAGTCGGAGAAGTCGGTGAACTTGCCCTTCTCGGTGCGGCTGGCGATCAGCGCGTTGACCACGTTGGTGCCGACGTTGCGCACCGCGCCGAGCCCGTAGCGGATGTCGGAGCCCACCGAGGCGAAGTTCATCCCGGACTCGTTGACGTCGGGCGGCATCACGGTGATGCCCAGCCGTCGGCAGTCGGCCAGGTAGACCGCCGCCTTGTCCTTGTCGTCGCCGACCGAGGTCAGCAGCCCGGCCATGTATTCCGCCGGGTAGTTGGCCTTCAGGTAGGCGGTCCAGTAGGAGACCAGGCCGTAGCCGGCGGCGTGCGACTTGTTGAACGCGTACCCGGCGAACGGCAGCACGGTGTCCCACAGCGCCTTGATCGCCGCGGTGGAGAACCCGTTGGCCGTCATCCCCTCGGAGAAGCCGGAGAACTCCGCCTCGAGCACCTCGGCCTTCTTCTTGCCCATCGCCTTGCGCAGGATGTCGGCGCGGGCCAGTGAGTAGCCGGCCACCTTCTGCGCGATCCGCATGATCTGTTCCTGGTAGACGATCAGCCCGTAGGTCTCGGCCAGGATCTCCGCGAGCGGCTCGGCCAGCTCCGGGTGGATGGGTTTGACCGCTTGGCGGCCGTTCTTGCGGTCGGCGTAGTCGTTGTGCGCGTTCTGGCCCATCGGGCCGGGCCGGTACAGCGCGAGCACCGCGACGATGTCGTCGAACCCGGTGGGCTGCATGCGCCGCAGCAGGTCGCGCATCGGACCGCCGTCGAGCTGGAACACCCCGAGCGTGTCGCCGCGGCCCAGCAGTTCATAGGTGGCCGGGTCGTCCATCGGCACCGACTCCAGGTCCAGGTCGATGCCCCGGTTGGCTTTGATGTTGTCGATGGCGTCGCCGATGATGGTCAGGTTGCGCAGCCCGAGGAAGTCCATCTTCAGCAGGCCGATCGCCTCGCACGACGGGTAGTCCCAGCCGGTGATGATCGCGCCGTCCTGCGGGCGCTTCCACAGCGGGATCGCGTCGATGAGCGGCTCGGAGCTCATGATCACCGCGCAGGCGTGCACCCCGGCGTTGCGGACCAGCCCCTCCAGGCTCAGCGCGGTCTGGTAGATCGTGCGCACGTCGGGGTCGGTGTCGATCAGGCCGCGGACCTCGGCGGCCTCCTTGTACCGCTCGTGGGTCGGATCGGTGATCCCCGACAGTGGGATGTCCTTGGCCATGATCGGCGGCGGCAGCGCCTTGGAAATCCGGTCGGCGATCGCGAAACCCGGCTGCCCGTAGTGCACCCGCGCCGAATCCTTCAGCGCCGCTTTCGTTTTGATGGTGCCGAAGGTGATGACCTGGGCCACCCGGTCGCTGCCCCACTTGTCGGCGGCGTAGCGCACCATCTCACCGCGGCGCCGGTCGTCGAAGTCGATGTCGATGTCGGGCATCGAGGTGCGTTCCGGATTGAGGAACCGCTCGAACAGCAGACCGTGCGGGATCGGGTCGATGTCGGTGATGCGCAGCGCGTAGGCCACCAGCGACCCGGCGGCCGAGCCGCGGCCGGGCCCCACCCGGATGCCCACCGACCGGGCGTAGTTGATCAGGTCGGCGACGATGAGGAAGTAGGACGGGAACCCGGCGTTGCAGATCACCTCGATCTCGTAGCCGGCCCGCTCGGCGTAGCCGTCGGGCACCCCGGCCGGGAACCGGGCGGCCAGCCCGGCGTCGACCTCGTGGCGCAGCCAGGACGCCGGGTCGTGGCCGTCGGGCACAGGGAAGACCGGCATCCGGTTGCGCGGGGTCCACACCTCGGCGTAGGACTCCACCCGCTCGGCGATCAGCAGGGTCGAGTCGCAGGCGCCGGGCACCTGCTGGTCCCACAGCGCCCGCATCTCGGCGGCCGACTTCAGGTAGTAGCCGTCGCCGTCGAACTTGAACCGGGTCGGGTCCGACAGGGTCTTGCCGGTCTGAATGCACAGCAGCGCCTCGTGGCCCTGGGCGGCGTCGCGGGTCACGTAGTGGCAGTCGTTGGTGGCCAGCGGCGCGATGTTGAGTGTCCGCCCGATCTCCAGCAGGCCGTCGCGCACCCGTTGCTCGATCTGCAGGCCGTGGTCCATCAACTCCAGGAAGTAGTTGTCCGGCCCGAAGATCTCCCGCCACATGGCGGCCGACTCCACCGCCTCCCGGAACTGCCCGAGCCGCAGCCGGGTCTGCACCTCCCCGGACGGGCAGCCGGTGGTGGCGATGATGCCCGCGGAGTGCTCGGCGAGGATCTCGGCGTCCATCCGCGACCACTTGCCCAGCTGGCCCTCGAACGAGGCCAGCGAGGACAGCTTGAACAGGTTGCGCAGGCCGGTGGCGTTCTCGGCGACCATGGTCAGGTGGGTGTAGGCGCCGCTGCCGGAGACGTCGTCGCTCTTCTGGCTCGGGTCGCCCCAGCGCACCCGTTTGGTGTCGAACCGGGAGCCGGGCGCGACGTAGGCCTCCACCCCGATGATCGGTTTGATCCCGGCGTCGGTGGCCGCGTTGTAGAAGTCGCTGGCGCCGAACATGTTTCCGTGGTCGGTCATGCCGACCGCGGGCATGCCGAGGCGCTGCGCCTCGGCCAGCATCGGGCCGATCTTCGCGGCACCGTCGAGCATCGAGAACTCGGTGTGGTTGTGCAGATGCACGAAGGAACGGTCCATAGGCAGCCCAGTCTAGGCTCGGCCTCCGACGCGGTCGGGCGTGTCGGCCCCGTGTGTCGGGCCGGCCCCGGCCCACCCCGGGCGCGCCGCGACGGAATCCGGGGTTGCCCGGACAGCACCGCCCCACCTGTTCTAGCTTGAGGGTTCGCGGAAGCTTGAGGAGGCAGCGAATGAGCGTGTACAAGGTCACCGAGCTGATCGGGACCAGCCCGGTGTCGTGGGAGGACGCGGCGGCCGAGGCGGTGCGTCGGGCCCAGCACACCATCCACGACGTCCGGGTCGCCGAGGTCGTCGAACAGGACATGGCCCTCGACGAAGCCGGCAAGATCACCTACCGCACCAAGCTGCGGATCTCGTTCAAGATCAGGCCGCCGCAGAACTCCGCGCAGTGAGCCGCCGGCTGGTCGCGCTGGCCGCGGCGCTGGCCCTCGGGCTGGCGACCGGGTGCGACGCCGGTGACCGGTCGGGTTCGGAGAGCAGCACGGCGCCCACCGCCAGCCCGGCGGTGGGCTCGGTGTGGGTGGCCGACGACGGCGCCGACAGCCTCACCGTCATCGACGCGGCGAGCAGCACCGTCACCGTCACCCTCACCGGGCTGGTCAACCCGCACAACGTGCAGGTCAGCCCGGACGGGATGACGGTCTACGCGGTGCAGGCCGACGACACCGTGGTGGCGCTGGACCCGGTCACCTACTCGGTCACCGGGATCGCCCGCACCGGCGCGCACCCGGCGCACGTGGTGGAGACCGCGGGCAAGGTCTACGTGACGGCCGCCGACGACGGGGCCGTCTGGGTCTACCAGGCGCCCGGGCTGCAGCCGCTGGGCCGCATCGAGGTGCACGGCAGCCCGCACGGGCTGCGGCCCGCGCCCGACGGTTCGGTGCTGGTGGTCGCCAACACCGGCAGCGGGGCGCTGGATCTGATCGACCCGGCCACCGACACGGTCACCGGCTCGGTCCCGGTGGGGCCGGGAACGGTACAGGTGGCGGTGAGCCCGGACGGCAGGCACGGCTACGCCGGGGTCGCCGACCCGCCGTCGGTGGTCAAGGTGGACCTGCAGACCCGCGAGGTGGTCGGATCGGTCGGGGTCCCGGCCGTCCCGGTGCAGCTGGCGCTCACCCCGGACGGGGCCACCGTGCTCTCGGCCAACGAGGGCACCCCCGACAAGCCCGGCACCACGGTGTCGCTGATCGACACCGCCGCGATGACCGTGCGCCAATCGGTGGCCACCGGCACCGGGCCGCACGGGGTGACCGTCGACGAGGCGGGCAGCCACGCCTGGGTCACCAACAGCGCCGACGACACCGTCTCGGTGGTCGCCCTGGACCCGCCCGCCGAGGACACCACCGTCCCGGTCGGCGCGCACCCGGCCGGGATCAGCTACTCGCCGTTCCCGCCGAGCTCGGCCAGCGTGGACGTGCTGCCGCTGGACGTGCCCCCGCCGGCCTAACCGCGGGCGCGCAGCACCGCCAGCGCGTGTTCCAGGTCGGCCGGGTACTCGCTGGTGATCTCCATCCGGCGGCCGTCGCCGGGATGGGTGAACGCCAGCGAGACCGCGTGCAGCCATTGCCGTTCCAGGCCCAGCGTGCCGGCCAGCACCGGGTCGGCGCCGTAGGTCAGGTCCCCGCAGCACGGGTGGTGCAGGGCGGCGAAGTGCACCCGGATCTGGTGGGTGCGGCCGGTCTCCAGGTGCACGTCGAGCAGGCTGGCGGCGACGAACGCCTCCAGGGTGTCGTAGTGGGTGCGGCTGTCGCGGCCGCGCTCGGTGACCGCGAACTTCCAGTCGTGGCCGCGGTGCCGCCCGATCGGTGCGTCGATGGTGCCGCTGGACGGGTCCGGGTGGCCCTGCACCAGGGCGTGGTAGCGCTTCTCGACGGTGCGGGCCTTGAACGCCCGCTTCAGCGCGGTGTAGGCCCGTTCGGACAGCGCCACCACCATCACCCCGGAGGTGCCCACGTCCAGCCGCTGCACGATGCCTTGGCGCTCCGGCACCCCGGAGGTGGTGATCCGGTAGCCGGCGGCGGCCAGCCCGCCGAGCACCGTCGGGCCGGTCCAGCCGACCGAGGCGTGCGCGGCCACCCCGGGCGGTTTGTCCACCGCGACGATGTCCTCGTCGGAGTAGAGAACCGTCATGCCCTCCACCTCGACCGGGGTGTTCTGCGGCGGCGCGGCCGGCTCGGGCAGCCGCACCTGCAGCCACGCCCCAGCGGTGAGCCGGTCGGATTTGCCCACCGGCGAGCCGTCGAGTTCGACTCCCCCGGTCTCGGCGATGGTGGCCACCGCGGTGCGCGACAGGCCCAGCAGCCGGGCCAGCCCGGCGTCCACCCGCATGCCCGCCAGGCCTTCGGGCACCGGCATCGCCCGGTCGGTCATTTCGGGGTGTCGGCCTGCTGCCGTCCCACGGTGTCGAAGTCGAAGCCGAGCAGTGACAGCGCCACCAGCAGGATGGCGCCGCCGACCACGGCCGGGTCGGCGACGTTGAACACCGGCCACCAGCCGATCGACAGGAAGTCCACCACGTGGCCCTGCAGCGGGCCCGGGGAGCGGAAGAACCGGTCGACCAGGTTGCCCATCGCGCCGCCCAGGATCATGCCCAGCCCGATCGCCCACCACGGCGACACCAGCCGACGGCCCATCCACACGATGCCGACCACCACGCCGGTTGCGATCAGGGTGAGCAGCCAGGTGTAGCCGGTCGCCATCGAGAACGCCGCCCCGGAGTTGCGCACCAGCGTCCAGGTGACGGTGTCGCCGATGATCGACACCGGCTGGCCGGGGGTGAGCAGGCGCACCGCCAGCACCTTGGTGACGATGTCGACCGCGAGCACGACCGCGGCCACCGACAGCAGCAGCCGCAGCCGGCGCGGTGGTTTGGTCGCGGCGTCGTCGCTGGTCGCAGCGCTCGCGGTCTCCGCGGAGTCCGTTGATTCGTCGGCCACGGTTCCCATCATCCCCCAACCGGGTTCGCCGCCGACGCCGTGGGGGATGATCGGGCCATGTCCACCCTGACCGTCATCACCACCGGAGGAACGATCGCCACCAGCGACGATGGGCACGGCGTGCTGCGCCCCACCCGCTCCGGCGCGGAGCTGGTCGCCGGGCTAGCCGGCGACCGGCCGGTGCGGGTGGTCGACCTGCTGGCCGCCGACAGCGCGGCGCTGACCCCGGTGGACTGGCAGCGGATCGGTGCGGCGGTGACCGCCGCGGCCGGGGACGGCGGGGTGGTGGTCACCCACGGCACCGACAGCATCGAGGAGACCGCGCTGTGGCTGGAGCTGACCTACGCCGGCGCGGCGCCGGTGGTGGTCACCGGGGCGCAGCGCAGCGGCGACGCCCCCGACGCCGACGGGCCGGGCAACCTGCGTGACGCGCTGGCGGTGGCCACCAGCCCCGACGCCGCCGGGCGCGGCGTGCTGGTGTGCTTCGCCGGGCGGGTGTTGGCCCCGCTCGGGGTGGTCAAGACCACCACCACCGAACTGGTCGGGTTCGCCGGCCCGGTGCTCGGGGCGGTGGTCGACGGCGCGGTCGAGTTCACCGCGGCCAAGGAGCGCCCGCAGCTGGCCGGGGCGGCCGATCCGCCGCGGGTGGACATCGTCGCGGTCTACCCCGGCGCCGACGGCACGGCGCTGGACGCCGGGGTGGCCGCCGGGGCGCGCGGGCTGGTGCTCGAGGCGCTGGGCACCGGCAACGCCGGGCCGCCGGTCATCGAGGCGGTGGCCCGGCACTGTGCGGCCGGGGTGACGGTGGCGGTCTCGACCCGGGTGGCAGGCGGGCAGGTCCGCCCCGCCTACGGCCCGGGCCGCGCGCTGCTGGACGCCGGGGCGGTGCTGGTGCCGCGGCTGCGCCCGTCGCAGGCCCGGGTGCTGATGATGGCGGCGCTGGCCGCCGGGGTGCCGGTGGCCGAGGCGATCGAGCGGTGGGGGTAGCGGTGGGCGGCAGGCACTACCGGAAGAAGACACTGCGGGAGCAGCTGTCGTTCTACAACTGGGGCGCCGGCATGCTGGAGTACCTGATCTATCAGATTTCGGCGCTGGCGTTCTGCGCCGGCCTGCTGGTCGGCACGGTGCTGATGGTCGCCATCGACCGCTGGATCATCTGACCGCGGCGGCGTCGACCGAATCGGTCGGGCAGGCACGCGATTCGGTATCGGCGGTCAGGTCGTTGTTGATGAGATACAGGACGACCGCCACGATCAGCCCCGCCACGAAGCCGATGATGACGTCGATCCAGAAACCGCCGAACATATGCATGGGGCGCGTGATTCGCTCAGCCGGGCGCCTGGGTGCACAGCATGCCGCGCGCGGCGCCCACCACCGCCGGGCTGGTGGCCGCCTCGGCCGCGGCCACGCCCTGCCCGGTGTAGAGCAGCCGGCAGGCCAGATAGCCCTGGGACAGCAGCGTGTCGTCGTCGCCGGTCGCGCCCGCGCCGCGGGCGTTGTCGATGTACTGCTGCATCTCCGGGGTGACGGTGGTCGGCCAGGCATCGGCGACACCGGCGCTCGACACCGCCACCGCTCCGGCCGCCAACGCCACCACACCGAGTCGGATCACGTTCGTGAACATGGCCTCACGCTAACACCGCCGGACGAGGGTGCCGGACACGGAATTTCGGTCGCGGCCGTCACGGTCCGGCGGTGAACTGCGCCGGCCAGTCCAGGCTGGCCACCGGGTCGGCCGGAGCCAGGTCGGGATCGTCGACGGCCAGGGTGCGCGCCGGTCCCGGCCCGGTGGTCCGGGTCTCGAAGCGCACCGTCACCCGGCCGTGCCCGGCGCCCTGCACCCAGCCGTGCCCGAACAATGGGTGGGTCACGTCGTCGCCGATGCGCCAACCGGTTTCGGTCTCGACCGGGGCGGCCAGGGCGGGGGTCACGGCCGGCGCCGCCGGGACGTCCAGGGCCTCCAGGCCCGGGAACAGCGACTCCTGCCGCACCTCGGTCAGCCCGGAGAACCCCACCCCCAGCAGCCGGATCGGGCCGACCTGCTGCGGGTCGAGCAGCAGCCGCCGCGCCGCCCCGAGCAGGGTGGCGACCTCGGTGGTGGCGTACGGCAGGGTCGCCGAGCGGGACAGGATGTCCATGTCGGATTTGCGCAGCTTCACCGTCACGGTGCGGGCGCCGCGGCCGTCGCGGCACAGCCGGCGGTGGGCGTGTTCGGCGATCCGGCCGATCACCTCGTGCAACTGCTCGAGGGTGGTCAGGTCGGCGGCGAAGGTGGATTCGGCGCTGATCTGTTTGGCCTCGGCGCGTTCGGCCACCGGCCGCTCGTCGATGCCGCGGGCCAGCCGGTGCAGCGCCGGGCCGGTGGTGGCGCCCAGGATGTCGGCGACCTCGGCGTCCGACAGCGCCGCCAGCGCGCCGATGGTGTCCACGCCGAGCCGGTGCAGCTTCTCCTCGGCCACCGGGCCGATCCCCCACAGCCGGCGTACCGGCAGCGAATGCAGCAGCGCCAGTTCCTCGGCCGGGTCCACCACGGTCAGCCCGTCGGGTTTGGCCAGATCCGAGGCGATCTTGGCGACCTGCTTGCCCGACCCGGCACCCACCGAGGCCACCAGGCCGGTCTCGGCGCGTACCCGGGCCCGCAGTTCGGTGCAGAAGGCGCGCACCGTGGCGACGTCGGCGCCGGCCAGCTCGGCCGGTTCCCCGAAGCCCTCGTCGAAGGAGAGCTGTTCGACGACCGGGATCAGCCCGCGCACCACGGCGAACACCCGGGCGCTGGCCACCCGGTAGACGGTGCCGCGCGGCGGCAGCACCACCGCGGCCGCACCGACGAGCCGGCGGGCCTGATGCATCGGCATCGCCGAGCGCGCCCCGAACACCCGGGACTCGTAGCTGGCGCCGGCCACCACGCCGCGCCCGCCGAGCCCGCCGACCAGTACCGGGCGGCCGCGCAGGGTCGGGCGGGCCAACTGCTCCACGGAGGCGAAGAACGCGTCCATGTCCAGGTGCAGAACCCAGCGGCCGGCCACACCGGTCATGCTAGGGCGGTCACGCCTTACGGATCGTGACCCGCACGCCGTCACCGATCTCGACCGCGTCGGGCCCGGGGTCGGCGAACTCGAAACCGGTGGCCAGGATCTCCCCGGCGATCAGGTCGCGGTGATCGGCCGCCCACCGGCTGCGGGCCTCGGGGACGGCCATCATCACCGTGATGCGGTCGGAGACCTCCAGCCCGGACGACTTGCGCAGCTCCTGCAACTCCCGGATGCGGTCCTTGGCCCAGCCCTCGGCTTCCAGTTCGGGGGTGACGGTGGCGTCGAGCACCACCAGCCCGGCGCCGCCGGGCAGCGCGGCGGTGAACTCGGGGTCGGCGGCCTCCAGCCGGGAGTCGTACTCCCCCGGCTGCAGCAGCACCGGCCCGGCGCGCAGCGTGCCGTCCTCGTTGACGGTGCCCTCGCCGGCCTTGACCGCCCTGATCGCGGCCTGCACGTCGCGGCCCAGCCGGGGCCCGGCGACCCGCGCGTTGACGGTGAGCACGAACCGGCCGTACCCGGCGATGTCGTCGGTGAGCTCGACGGCCTTGACGTTGAGTTCGTCGGCGATCAGCCCGGTGAACGGCGCCAGCTGCTGCGGATCGTCCACCGCCACGGTCAGTTTCGGCAGCGGCAGCCGCACCCGCAGCTGCTTGGCCTTACGCAGCGACGAGCCGGCCGAGCAGACGTCGCGCACCAGGTCCATCGCCGTGACCAGGTCCGGGTCGGCCGGCAGCGCGTCGGGCTCGGGCCAGTCGGTCAGGTGCACCGAGCGCGCCCCGGTCAGCCCGCGCCAGACGGTCTCGGTGGTCAGCGGCAGCAGTGGGGCGGCCAGCCGCGCGGTCACCTCCAGCACGGTGTGCAGGGTGTCGACGGCGTCGCTGTCCTCGGTCCAGAACCGGGACCGGGAGCGCCGCACGTACCAGTTGGTCAGCGCGTCGGTGAACTGCCGCAACTCGTCGCAGGCCACCGAGATGTCGGCCCGGTCCAGTGCGGCGGTCAGGTCGTCGCGCAGCACCGCGAGTTTGGCCAGGATGTAGCGGTCCAGCACGTGCGGTGAATCGGTGTGCCACACACCGGGTTTCGGCGCGTAGAGGGCCAGGAAGCTGTAGGCGTTCCACAGCGGCAGCATCACCTGCCGCACCCCTTCGCGGATGCCCGCCTCGGTGACGACGAGGTTGCCGCCGCGCAGGATCGGTGAGGCCATCAGGAACCAGCGCATGGCATCGGAGCCGTCCCGGTCGAACACCTCCGACACGTCGGGGTAGTTGCGCAGCGACTTGCTCATCTTCTGCCCGTCGGAGCCCAGCACGATGCCGTGTGCGACACAGGTTTTGAACGCCGGGCGGTCGAACAGAGCGGTGGCCAGCACATGCAGGGTGTAGAACCAGCCGCGGGTCTGGCCGATGTACTCGACGATGAAGTCGCCGGGGAAATGCGGTTCGGTGCCGTCTCCCCCGTCGAACCACTCGGCGTCGTCGAACGGGTAGTGCACCTGGGCGAACGGCATCGACCCGGAGTCGAACCACACGTCGAGCACGTCGGGGATGCGCCGCATCGTCGACGCGCCGGTCGGATCGTCGGGGTTGGGCCGGGTCAGCTCGTCGATGTAGGGCCGGTGCAGGTTGTCCGGGCGCACCCCGAAGTCGCGTTCGAGTTCGTCGAGGCTGCCGTACACGTCCACCCGCGGGTAGGCCGGGTCGTCGGAGACCCACACCGGGATCGGGGTGCCCCAGTAGCGGTTCCGGGAGATCGACCAGTCCCGCGCGCCGGCCAGCCATTTGCCGAACTGGCCGTGTTTGACGTGCTCGGGGTGCCAGGTGATCTGCTCGTTGAGTTCGACCATGCGGTCCCGGAATTCGCTGACCTTGATGAACCAGCTGGACACCGCCTTGTAGATCAGCGGATTGCGGCAGCGCCAGCAGTGCGGGTAGGAGTGCTCGTAGGTCTCGTGGCGCAGCAGCACCGGGCCGCCGACCACGGCGGGTCCGGTGCCGTCCTTCAGGTCGCGGATGATCGCCCGGTTGGCGTCGAAGACGTGCTGGCCGGCGTAGTCGGGCACGGTGGTGTCGAAGCGGCCCTTGGCGTCCACCGGGGTGACCGGGGTGATCCCGGCCGGGTCGGTGGTGGCCTTGTCGTCCTCGCCGTAGGCCGGCGCCAGGTGCACGATGCCGGTGCCGTCCTCGGTGGAGACGAAGTCGGCGGCCAGCACCCGGAACGCGTTGGGCGCGTCGGCGAAGTACGGGAACGGCGGCAGGTAGTTCAGCCCGACCAGGTCCGCACCGGGGTAACTGCCCAGGATTTCGGGTTCCTCACCGAGTTCGCGGGCGTACCCGGCCAGCCGGGCCTCGGCCAGCAGGTAGCGGCGCCCCCCGGCCGCGACGTGCAGGTAGGTGACGTCGGGGCCGACCGCGACCGCCAGGTTCGACGGCAGGGTCCACGGGGTGGTGGTCCACACCAGCAGGTGGGCGCCGGCGAGCTCGCCTGCCACCTCGCCTGCGCCGTCGGCGACCCGGAACCCGACGGTCAGGGCGGGGTCCTGGCGGCTCTGGTAGACGTCGTCGTCCATCCGCAGTTCGTGGTTGGACAGCGGGGTCTCGTCGCGCCAGCAGTACGGCAGCACCCGGTAGCCCTGGTAGGCCAGCCCCTTGTCGTAGAGCTGTTTGAACGCCCAGATCACCGACTCCATGAAGGTCGGGTCCAGGGTCTTGTAGTCGTTGTCGAAGTCGACCCAGCGGGCCTGGCGGGTCACGTAGGCGCGCCATTCGTCGGTGTAGCGCAGCACCGAGTCGCGGCAGGCGGCGTTGAACTCGGCGATGCCCATGTCATCGATCTGGGACTTGTCGGTGATGCCCAGTTGGCGTTCGGCCTCGAGTTCGGCGGGCAGTCCGTGGGTGTCCCAGCCGAACCGGCGCTCCACCCGGTAGCCGCGCATGGTGCGGTACCGCGGCACGATGTCCTTGACGTAGCCGGTGAGCAGGTGCCCGTAGTGCGGCAGCCCGTTGGCGAACGGCGGCCCGTCGTAGAAGACGTACTCCTCGGCGTCGGCGCGGCGGGCGATGCTGGCGCGGAAGGTGTCGTCGGCGGCCCAGTAGGCCAGCACGTCGTTCTCCAACCCCGGGAAGTCCGGGGTGCCCGCCGCCACCCTGGGGTAGCTGTGTTCTGTCACGCTCTGCCGTCTCCTGCGCCTGTCCTGGCGCGGGGACGACGACGCGCCGGTGCGCGAGCGCCGCGGTACCACCCCGCTTGCCGCGCCGGTCCGGTGCGGCCGCTTCACTTCGGGCTGTGACGGGCCCACCCGTTCGGTTCTACTGGGCCGGTTCGGCCGTTCTTCCGAAGGCTCCCCGGTGATGGCCGGATCGACGCCGCTGGGCCGATTCTACGGCGTGGCGCCGCGCACCGCGGCGACCCCCTGCACCAGCAGGTCGGACAGCAGCGCCGGGTCGGCGGCGCCGAGCACCATGACCGCGGTCCGCTCGTCGAGTGGCGCGAGGAAGGCGATCCGGTCCAGCGTCTGGGTGTGCTCCCCCAGCGTCACGTCGAGGTGGCTGCGCAGGCCGGCGGTGGTGACGCCGTCGATGTCGGGGCTGGGGATCCGGTCGATGGTGCCCTCCGCCAGGCCGGGCGAGCGGATCGTCACGTGGTCGCAGCCCGTGCGCAGCGCGGCGTCCGCGCCGGCATCGGCCGACTCGGCGGCCATGACGGTGATCTCCTGGGGCCCCTCGGCGAGCACGCCCTGCGTGCGGCCGCCGGCCACCACGTGCGGGCTCTTGAGCATGCCGTTGCACTCCGGCGGGTCGAAGGTCAGCGACGAGAGGGTGTCGCTGATGCCGCCGAGTCCGGCGGCCTGCTCCTCGGTGAGGGTGGTCAGCGGGATCTCGGTGACGGCGAACCCGGGCGGGAAAGCGTCGGCCACCGTGCCGATGCGGGTGATGTCGTAGCTGGTGTCGCTGGTGTCGCCGGTGTCGGCCGGGCCGGGGGTGGCGTCGTGCCCGCCGGATCCGCAGCCGGCGGTGGCCGCCGCGGTCAGCGCGACGGTGATGACAACGGTGGCACCCCGCGGCATCGCGAACTCCCCTCGTCGGGTGACCGCCCAACGATACCGTGGAGGCCATCGGCAGAAAGGGTGATGATGACCGAGAACAACACCTACCGCGTCATCGAGATCGTGGGCAGCTCCCCCGACGGTGTCGACGCGGCGATCCGCAACGGCCTGGCCCGGGCGTCGGAGACGATGCGCGGGCTGAATTGGTTTGAGGTTGAGTCGATTCGCGGCCACCTCACCGACGGCGAGGTCGGCCACTTCCAGGTGACGATGAAGGTCGGCTTCCGGCTGGAGGACGCCCCGGGCTGATCGCCGCTCAGCCCAGAACGGCGTCGAGGCGCTCGACGGCGTCGATGAACTCCTCGACCATCGCCAGCACCACCGCCCGGGCCGGCCGGACGGTGTCCAGCGCGCCGACGACCTGCCCGACGAAGTAGGTGGCCAGTTCGCCGGCCTTGGCGCCGTGCTGCGCCGCGGCCCGGTTGATCCGCCGCTGCGCGTCGCCGACCAGCGCGTTCTGCAGGGGCATCCCCAACGGGGCGGGGGCGTCGGCGCTGTCCCACTCGTCGGTCCAGGCGGTGCGCAACATCCGGGCCGGTTTGCCGGTCAGCGAACGCGACCGCACGGTGTCGGCGGCCTCGGCGGCCAGGAACTTCTCTTTGACCACCGCCGGGGTCTCGGCCTCCTCGGTGGTCAGCCAGACCGAGCCGCACCACACGCCCTCGGCGCCCAGCGCCAGCGCCGCCGCCATCTGCCTGCCCCCGGCGATGCCGCCGGCGGCCAGCACCGGCACCGGGGCCACCGCGTCGACGACCTCCGGGACCAGCACCATGGTGGCGATCTCGCCGGTGTGCCCGCCGGCCTCGGTGCCCTGCGCCACGATGAGGTCGACACCGGCCTCGGCGTGCCTGCGGGCGTGGCCGGTGGTGCCGGCCAGCGCGGCGACCACCACGCCCGCGTCGTGAGCGCGACTCACCAGGCCCGGCGGCGGTGGGCCCAGTGCGCTGGCGATCAGCGAGATGTCGTGGGAGAACGCCACATCCAGCAGCGGCTGGTAGCCCTTGGGTGACACGTTGAGACCGTTGAGACCGCCGCGCGCCGCCGCCGCCGACTCCCCGGGCGCACCCGGCGGCAGGTCGTAGCGGGCGAGCAGGTCGTCGACGAAGGCGCGGTGCTCATCGGGCAGCAGCTGGGCGACCCGGCCGGCGTCGATGCCGCCCTCCTCGGCGCCGACGTATTTCGGCGGCAGCAGCAGGTCCACCCCGAACGGGCGACCGGCGGTCTGCTGCTCGATCCAGCTCAGTTCGGTCTCAAGGCGTTCGGGGCTGTGGGCGACCGCGCCGAGCACCCCGAACCCGCCCGCGTTGGTGACCGCGGCCACCACGTCACGACAGTGGCTGAAGGCACAGATCGGATACTCCACGCCGAGCAACTCGGCCACCCGGGTCCGCATCGCTCGAGGTTACCGCCTCAGCCGGCCGCCTGCTGGCAGACCCAACCCTCCGGTGTGGTGCCGGTTTCGATGAACTTCATCAACTTGGTCGCGGCCTGCGGGGGCATGTCGGCGTCGGCATGCGGGTAGATGACCGGCTCCTCCTTGGAGTTGTGCCGTTCGAGCAGGGCCAGCAGTTCGCGGCAGGTGGGCGCCAGTGTGGCCGGGTCCGCACCCTCGGCGAGCCGGGCGCTCAGCGCGTCCATCAGCTGCCACATCTCGCCGTGCTCGCGGATCATCACCATGATCGGCATCATCAGCCCGCCGACCCGCAGCGGCGGGAACAGCAGCACCTCCTCGAGGTAGATGTGCCTGCGCAGCGCGTCGAGCGCGGTGGTCAGCGCCGCCGGGTCGGCGTCGGCGACGAAAGCCTCGATGCCGGCGTCGATCTCGTGGTGTTCACGCTCCAGGATCGCCGACAGGGACGACTCGGTCATGGGTGCTCCTCGGTCGGGTCAGGCCAGGCTGGCGTCGACGGTGATCTTCGCGCCGGCGAACAGTCGGGAGACCGGGCACAGTGCGGCGGCGTCGTCGACGACGGCGGCGAAGGCGTCCTGGTCGAGCCCGGACACCTCGGCGCGGACCTGCAGTGCCGAGGTGGTGATGGTGGGGGCGCCGTCGACCTCCTCGAGGGTGACGGTGGCGGTGACGTCCAGACGCTGCGGCGGGGTCTTGTTCTCCCCCAGTTTGAGGGCGAGCGCCATCGAGAAGCACGACGAATGGGCGGCGGCGGCCAACTCCTCGGGGCTGGTCAGGCCGCCGGGCGCCTCGGTGCGGGCGGCCCAGGTGACCTGCTTGCCGTCCAGTGCGCCGCTGCTGCTGGTGGCGAAGGTGCCGGTGCCCGAGGCGAGCGGCCCCTCCCAGGTGGTCTGTGTGCTGCGTTCGGCGATGCTCACGGGTCTCCTCCGCACTGGGTCCAGCGGGACGCGCCCGCATTGTTACAAACCAGACTTGGGTAAACCCTAGACCATGGGCGGGCGGCTAGCCAGCGGCCTCCGCAGGCCGGGCGAACGGCGCCCCGAAATCGCTGACCGGGGTGACCGCGCGGCGCCGCAGTCGGGCCGCCGCGCGCCGGATCACGTTGCCCAGCGCCACGAACCCGGTCTGATCGGCCGCGATGAAGGGGGTGAGCAGCCGGTTGTGGACCAGCCCGAAGGACAGCCCGCTGCCCGGGTCGGCCCAGCCCACCGAGCCGCCCAGGCCGACGTGCCCGAAGCCGGGCAGCGCGTAGGGCACCCCGTGGTAGCCCAGGTGGAACGGCAGCGGCACCATGAGGTTGCCGTCCGGGCGCAGCGAGGGCTTGCCGGTCAGTTGGTCCACCAGCCGCTCGGAGAGGAACTGCACGCCGTCGAGGCGGCCGCGGTTGGCGATCGCGCCGTACATCCGGGCCAGCCCGCGGGCGGTGGCGACCCCGTTGAGCGCCGGCGCCTCGGTGTCGAGCACCGGGACCTCGCCCTGTACCGAGCCGATCACCCCCTGGAAGTAGATCGCGCCCAGCGCCCGCGAGCCCGGTGAGGTCGCCAGCCGGGCCAGCGCGCGGCCGACCAGCGGGACGGTCAGGTCGCGTTGCGGCATGACGATCTCGGCCGGCCAGGTGGGGGCTTCGGCGGGCGGGCGGCCCAGGTGCAGCCCGTCGGTGTTCAGCGGTTCGGCCAACTCGGTGCGGATCAACTCCCGCATGCCGGTGCCGGTGACCGCGCGGGCCAGCCCGGACAGCAGCCAGCCGAACGTCAACGCGTGGTAGGAGGGTTTGCCCAGCTGGCGGTCGGGGGCGGCGGCGGCAACGCGCTCCTCCATCCGCTCGTGGTCGAGCAGGTCGGCCATGGTGATCCCGTGCAGATGTGCCAGCCCGGCCCGGTGCCCCAGCACCTCCCGCACGGTCATCATGGCTTTGCCGTTGGCGCCGAACGCCGGCCAGTATTCGGCGACCGGTGCGTCGTAGTCGATGAGGCCGCGGTCGGCGAGCCGGTGGATGACGGTGGCGGCCATGCCCTTGGTCACCGAGTACACCATCGTCGCGGTCTGTGCCGCCCAGGGCCGTTCACCGGCGCGGTCGGCGTAGCCGGTCCATACGTCCACGACCGGCCGACCGTCGAGATAGACCGACAGCGCACCGCCGCCGAGCTTGCGGGCCGGGAACATCGCCTTGAGTGTGCGCACCGCGCAGGCGAATTCGGGAGCCGCCGCACCATGCATCCCGCGGGGCAGCACAAACTGGTCGCCATCAAGGCCGCGTTGCCTCATGGGCGTGAATCTACCCCGTCGTCCAGCAAACGTAACCGAAGTTATCCAACCGTTAGCCGGACGCGATCTGCAGGATCCGCTCCGCGGCCAGTGCCGGGGTCAGGGTGCCGTCGACGACCTGCTGTTCCACCTCGGTGCGGGCCCGGCGGACCGCCGGGTTGGACAGCACCCGGTCGAGCACGGTGTCGCGCACCATCTGCCAGGTCCAGTTGACCTGTTGCGCACGGCGGCGCGACTCGAACTGCCCGGCGTCGCTGAGCACCCGGTGATGACGTTCCACGGTCTCCCACAGTTCGGCGACACCGGTTCCCTCGATCGCGCTCATCGTCAACACCGGTGGCCGCCACAAAGTTTCGCGTGGATAGATCAGCCGGAGCGCGCCGGAGAGCTCGCGTGCCGCCGACCGCGCCTCCACCAGGTGGTCGCCGTCGGCCTTGTTGACCACCACGATGTCGGCGAGCTCCAGCACCCCCTTCTTGATGCCCTGCAACTGATCGCCGGTGCGGGCCAGGGTGAGGAACACGAACGTGTCGACCATGTCGGCGACGGTCACCTCGGACTGGCCGACGCCGACCGTCTCGACGAGCACCACGTCGAAACCGGCCGCCTCCAGCAGCACGATCGTCTCCCGGGTGGCCTTGGCGACCCCGCCCAGGGTGCCCGACGTCGGCGACGGCCGGATGTAGGCGTCCGGGTGCACCGCCAGCCGCTGCATGCGGGTCTTGTCGCCGAGGATCGAACCGCCGGTCCGGGTCGAGGACGGGTCGACGGCCAGCACCGCCACCCGGTGACCCTGCTCGATCAGGTGCATGCCCAGCGCCTCGATCGTGGTGGACTTGCCCACCCCGGGCACCCCGGTGATCCCGATGTGCCGGGCCCGGCCCGCCTCGTCGGCCAGCTCCAGCAGCAGCTGCTGGGCGCGGTCACGGTGATCGGCCCGGGTCGACTCGACCAGCGTGATGGCGCGCGGCAGCGCGGCCCGGTCGCCGGCGCGGATCGCCGCCGCGAGGTCTTCGACGGTGTCGTTGATCGCTGCCACCTACTTCAGGTCGTACCCGAGCTGCTCGGCCAGCTTGCGCACCAGATCGGTTGCCGCGTCGGCGATCACGGTGCCGGGCGGGAAGATCGCGGTCGCCCCGGCTTCGTAGAGCTCGTCGAAGTCGCCGGGCGGGATCACGCCGCCGACCACGATCATGATGTCCGGGCGGCCCACCTCGGCCAATGCTTCGCGCAACGCGGGCACCAGGGTCAGATGCCCGGCGGCCAGCGACGACACCCCGACCACGTGGACGTCGTTGTCGGCGGCCTGCCGCGCCACCTCGTCGGGCGTGGAGAACAGCGCGCCGACGTCGACGTCGAAGCCGATGTCGGCGAACGCGGTGGCGATCACCTTCTGACCGCGGTCGTGGCCGTCCTGGCCCATCTTGGCGACCAGGATGCGGGGGCGGCGGCCGTCGACCTCGGCGAACTTCTCCACCGTCTGGGTGGCCGCGGAGAGCGGGTTGATGGTGCTGCCTCCTCCTGCGTCGGTGCCGCCCACCTCGTCGCGGTAGACCCCGGCGATGGTGCGGATCTCGGCCTGGTGGCGGCCGTAGACCTTCTCCATCGCGTCGGAGATCTCCCCGAGGGTGGCCTTGGCCCGGGCGGCGTCGATGGCCAGCGCCATCAGGTTGTTGCCCAGCCCGTCCGCGTCTTCCACGCGCCCGCGCGGATCCGCCGCCGCGGCGCGGGACAGTTCGGCCAGCGCCGCCTGGCAGGCCTGCTCGTCGCGGTCGGCGCGCAACTGCTCCAGCTTGGCCAGCTGTTCGGCGCGCACCCGGCTGTTCTCGACCTTGAGCACCTCGACCTCTTGGTCCTCGGTGACCTGGTACTTGTTCACCCCGATCAGCGGCTGGCGGCCCGAGTCGATGCGGGCCTGGGTGCGGGCCGCGGCCTCCTCGATGCGCAGCTTGGGGATGCCGTCGCTGATCGCCTGGGCCATCCCGCCGCGCTCGGCCACCTCGGCGATGTGGGCCCGGGCCCGCTGGGCCAACTCGTGGGTGAGCCACTCCACGTAGTAGGAGCCGCCCCACGGGTCGATCGGGCGGGTGGTGCCGGACTCCTGCTGCAGCAGCAGCTGGGTGTTGCGCGCGATCCGCGCGGAGAAGTCCGTCGGCAGCGCCAGCGCCTCGTCGAGGGCGTTGGTGTGCAGCGACTGGGTGTGCCCCTGGGTCGCGGCCATCGCCTCGATGCAGGTGCGGGCCACGTTGTTGTAGACGTCCTGCGCGGTCAGCGACCACCCGGAGGTTTGCGAATGGGTGCGCAGCGACAGCGATTTGGGGTTCTTCGGGTTGAACTCGGCGACCAGTTCACTCCACAGCAGCCGGCCGGCGCGCAGCTTGGCGACCTCCATGAAGAAGTTCATCCCGATGCCCCAGAAGAACGACAGCCGCGGGGCGAACGCGTCGATGTCCAGCCCGGCGTCCAGCCCGGCCTTGATGTAGTCCACCCCGTCGGCCAGCGTGTACGCCAACTCCAGATCGGCTGTGGCCCCGGCCTCTTGGATGTGGTAGCCGGAGATCGAGATCGAGTTGAACTTCGGCATCTTCGCGCTCGTGTAGGCGAAGATGTCGGAGATGATCCGCATCGACGGCTTCGGCGGGTAGATGTAGGTGTTGCGGACCATGAACTCTTTGAGGATGTCGTTCTGGATGGTGCCGGCCAGTTTCTCCGGCGGCACCCCCTGCTCCTCGGCGGCCACCACGTACAGCGCCAGGATGGGCAGCACCGCGCCGTTCATCGTCATCGACACGCTGACCGCGGACAGGTCGATGCCGTCGAAGAGCTGCCGCATGTCCAGGATCGAGTCGATCGCCACCCCGGCCATCCCGACGTCGCCCTGCACCCGCGGGTGATCCGAGTCGTAGCCGCGGTGGGTGGCCAGGTCGAACGCCACCGACAGGCCCTTCTGCCCGGCGGCCAGGTTGCGGCGGTAGAACGCGTTGGAGTCCGCTGCCGTGGAGAACCCGGCGTACTGGCGGATCGTCCACGGCTGGTTGACGTACATCGTGGGGTACGGCCCGCGCAGATACGGCGGTGTGCCCGGCAAGGTGTCCAGCGGGTAGCCGTCGGCGGCCAGCGCGGAGCGGTCGGCCGCGGTGTAGACCGGTTTGACGACGATGTTCTCCGGGGTCTGCCAGTCCAGCTGCTCGGCGGTGTAGCCGTGCGCCTCGGCGGCGGCGGCGACGTGGGCGGCGACGGCCTCCTCGGTGACCGGTGCGCCGGTCGCCTCCCCGTGCAGCGGGACGTCGGCGAAGTTGGGGATCCCGGTGGTGGTGCTGGTCATCTCGGTCAGGCCCCCAATCGGGTGAGCAGGCTCGACAGGGTGTCGACCGCGTCGATCTTCGCGGTCAGGTAGTCGTCGGGGCGCGGGTCGCTGCCTTCGACCGCCTGCGGCGGCCCGGCCAGCAGGATCTGCTGCACTCCGGCGCCGCGGGCGGCGGCCACCACCGCGGCGGCCTCGTCGCCGTAGCGCTTGTCGGTGCCGCACAGCACCGCGACGGCGGGGGTGCCCGCCTCGGCGATCGCCGCGGCCGCGGTCTCGGCGTCGACGGTGCCCGGGTTGACCGCCTCGATCCCGCCCGACGCCAGCAGGTTGGTGGCGAACGTGGCCCGGATGTTGTGCTCGGCCAGCGGGCCCAGCGGCAGCAGCAGCACGCTGGGGCGGGCGCCGGCGCTGGCCAGGTGGGCGTCGGAGCGGTCCCGCAGCTGCTCGAACCCGGCGGCGTAGCGGCGCACCTGCGGGTCGGCGTCGGTGGCGGCCAGCGGCTCCTCGGCCAGGTTCGGGAACTCGTTGACGCCGGTGATCGCGGTGCGCCGGTGGGCGATGTCGGCGGTGCGCCGGTCGGCCACCGCGTCGATCTGCTCGACAAGGTGGTCGCGCGCCGCGGTGAATCCGCCGCGCTCCTCCAGCTGCTGGAAGGCCCGCCAGGCGGTCTCGGCGAGCTGCTCGGTGAGGTCCTCGACGAACCAGGAACCGCCGGCCGGGTCGAGCACCTGCCCGAGGTGGGACTCCTCGAGCAGCAGCAGCTGGGTGTTGCGGGCGATGCGGCGGGAGAACCCGGGTGAGTTCTTGGGCAGCCCGCCGGGGATCGCACTGTCGAACGGCCACACCAGCACGGTGTCGGCGCCGCCGACCCCGGCGCCGAAGGCGGCCAGGGTGGTGCGCAGCATGTTCACCCACGGGTCGCGCTGGGTCATCATCGGCCGTGAGGTCTCGGCGTGCAGCACGGCCGCACCGGCCTGCGCTGCGCCGGCCACCTCGCCGACCCGCGCCCACAGCAGCCGGGCGGCACGCATCTTGGCGATCGTCATGAACTGGTCGTCGTCGGCGGCGAGCCGGAAAGCGATCTGGCCCAGCGCATCCCGCGCCTCAACGCCGGCGTCGGCGAGCAGCCGCAGGTAGGCGACCGCGGCGGCCAACGCGCCGGCAAGCTCCCAGGTGGCGTTGGCGCCGCGGTTGTGCAGCGCGGGGCCGTCGACGGTGATGGCCCGGACGCCGTGCGAGCCGGCCAGCCGGCCGGCGACCGCGAGCACCTCCTCGACCGTGGGTGCCGGGCGGCCGCTGAGCGGGGCGGTGAGCGGGTCGCCGCCCAGGTCGACCGAGAGAGCGGTGTCCTCGGCGCGGTTCAGGCCGTCCACCAGTTCCAGCATCGCGGCGGCCGCCGCGCCGAAATCGGCGCCGGCATCGAGGATCACCGGCATCAGTTCCAGGTAGACGCCGTCGAGCAGCCGGTCGAGCGCGCCGGGGGCCACCCCGCCGGCGCCGGCCCGGACCGCCATGGCGCTGACCCCTTCGGTCAGCGCGGCCAGCACCTCACCGTTGCCCAGTGCCGCGTCGGTGCCCCCGGCGGCCGGGAACACCTCGGCCACCTTCCAGCCGGTCTTGACGTCGCGGCGCGGGTCGGCGCCGCGCACGAACGGCCATTGGCCGGGCAGCGGATGTTCGGGCAGCCCGTCCAGCGCGGTGTAGAGCGGCCGGATCGCGAAGCCCTCGTAGGTGTCGGTGTCGAGGTGACGTTCCGGCTCGTCGCCGAAGTCGGCCGGGTCGCGGCGGCTGCTCTTGGCCAGCACCGCGGCCACATCGCGGCGCCACCGCGCCCGGGCTTGTTCCAGGTCGGCGTGCCCTGCAGGTACCTCGACTGACACCGGCGACTCCTGTTGTGACTGCTGCTGCGGGTTCGGCCCGGGTGCCCGGCGGCCGGCCCGAGTGTCAACCAGGCTAATTGATGGCCGGTCCGGTGCGCGGCGGCGGCTATCGTGGTCCGGTGCGGACCACCCAGTTGCGGGCGCTGCGCTCCACCCTGCTCGCCACCGTCCGGGCGCTGCCCCGCGGCCGGGTCGCGGTGCTGCTGGCCGGGATCGCGCTGCTGGTTGCGGCGGCCTGGTGGTTGCTGCCGGTGCCGACCGCGGTGCAGTTGCGCGACTGGGTCGCCGCGGCCGGGCCGTGGGTGCCGGCGGTGTTCCTGGTGACCCACACCCTGGTCACCGTGGCGCCGTTCCCGCGCACGGTGTTCACCCTGGCGGCCGGGCTGCTCTTCGGCGCCTGGCTCGGGGTGGCGCTGGCGGTCACGGCCAGCACCCTCAGCGCGCTGTTGACGCTGCTGCTGGTGCGGGCCACCGGCTGGCGGATGGACCGGCTGGTGAGCCATCCGCGGCTGACCGCAGTCGACGCGCGGCTGCGGGAGCGCGGTTGGACGGCGGTGCTGGCGTTGCGGCTGATCCCGGCCGTGCCGTTCTCGGTGATCAACTACGCGGCGGGCGCCTCCGCGATCCGGGTACGGCCGTACACGGTGGCCACGGTGGCCGGGCTGGCGCCGGGTACCGCGGCGCTGGTGTTGTTCGGCGACGCCTTCACCGGCCGGATCAACCCGGCATTGGCGCTGACCTCCGCCGCGATCGCGGCGGTCGGGGTGGGGCTGCTGGTCGTGGAGGCCACCCGGCACCGGTGGGAGCGGGTCGGTTGAGCCGGCTGGCCGGTGTCGGGGCCGCGCTGCTGCGCTCGCGGCGGTTCACCCGCGCGCCGATCTGGCTGTACCGGCTGCGGCTGGGCGCCCTGCTCGGGCCGCGGCTGCTGCTGCTGGAACACCGCGGGCGCAGCTCCGGGCTGGCCCGCCACGTCGTGCTAGAGGTCATCGGTCACCCGTCACCGCGGCGCTACGTGGTCGCCTCCGGCTTCGGTGAGCGCGCCCAGTGGTTCCGCAACGTCCGTGCCGACCCGCGGGTGCGGGTGACGATCGGCAGCCACGCGCCGGCGCCGGCCACGGCCCGGGTACTCGACCAGCGCGAGGCCGACCGCGCCCTGGGCGACTACATCGCCGCCCACCCGGGCACCTGGGACCGGTTCAAGAGCGTGCTCGAGCAGACCCTGGGCGCCGAGGTCACCGAGGTCGACACGCCGCTCCCGATGGTCGAACTGGCTCTCGACGACCCCGCGACGCGGTCATGACCGCAGCAGGCCGGCGGCCTGACCGACCAGCGCGGCGACGATCTCACCGGCCGGGACGGTCGGGCCGACCAGCCCGGCGCCCTGCCCGGCGGTGACGTTGGCGGTGCGGTAGTCGGCGTCGGCCACCGCGCGGCGGTACTGCGCGACGGCACCGTCCCCGGCGGCTTCCAGGTCGGGTTCGGCGCCGTGCCAACGGTCGGTGAAGTCGTTGCGCAGCACGCTCATGGTGTGCCCGGGTGGCCAGCGGTAACCACGCACGATGTCGTAGACGGTGGTGCGGCAGCTGTCGTCGCCGGTGGCGGCTTCCAGCACGGCGCGCGCCCGCGGTGTGGTCAGCGCCTCCACGGCGTTGCAGAACCGGGTGCCGCACAGCACGCCGGCGGCGCCGAGCATCAGCGCCGCCGCCAGTCCCCGCCCGTCGGCGACACCGCCGGCGGCCAGCACCGGGGTCCTCAGGCCCCGCGCGGCGACCACATCGACGATCTCGGGGACCAGGGTGAAGGTGGACCGCGGTCCGTAGCCGTGCCCGCCCGCCTCGGTGCCCTGCGCCACCAGGATGTCGGCGCCGCAATGCAGCGCGTGTTCGGCGTGCCCGCGGTTCTGCACCTGACAGATCAGCACCGCGCCGGCCGCCTTGATCGTCGCCGCGAACGGGCCCGGATCGCCGAACGAGAGCAGCACCGCGACGGGCCGGTGGCTCAGCGCCTCGTCGAGCAGGTCGGACCGGTCGGCCAGCGCCCAGGTGATGAACCCGCATCCGATCCGTGCGCCCGCGGCCTCGTCGAACTCCCTGCGCAGCCACGCCCGGTCGCCGTAGCCACCGCCGATCAGGCCCAGTCCCCCGCCCGCGCTGACCGCGGCGGCCAGCCGGCCGCCGGCGACACCGGCCATCGGTGCGCACACCACCGGGTGCTCGATGCCCAGCAGCGTCGTGGCCGACGTCGGGGCGATCACCGCGACCCCGTCCCGGGGCGGGCGGGGTCGATCAGCACCCCGGGGTTGAGCACGCCGGCCGGGTCGAGTGCCTGCTTGGCGGCCCGCAGCGCGGTGGCGAACACCTCGGGGCGTTGCCGGTCATACCAGCGGCGGTGATCGCGCCCCACCGCGTGGTGGTGGGTGATGGTGGCGCCGTGGTCGTGGATCGCCTGGGACACCGCGGCTTTGATCTCGTCCCACTGTTCGACCATCCGGCCCCACCGGCCGGTGCCGTATACCCCGAAGTAAGGCGCCGGGCCGTCGGGATAGACGTGGGTGAACCGGCAGGTCAGCACGCCGCGCACGCCCGCGCCGGCCATCGCGGCGCCGGCCGCGTCGGTGACCGCCGCCAGCAGGGCCTCGAAATCCGCCCAGGTGCAAGCGGTTTCGAATGTCTCGGCGATCATCGAATGGGCGGCCAGCACGTCCCGCTGGTAGGGCATCCGGATGAACGCCGAACGCCAGGCGCCCACCGCCCCGGGCGCCGGGTTGCCCGCGCTGTCGCTGTGTCGCACCCCGTCGGGAAGGTGCCCGCCATGGTCGCGGACGATCTCCACCGCTCGGGCCATCGACGCGTGCAACGGATGGTCGGCGGACTCGAAACCGAGCAGCAGCAGCCCGCCCGGCGTCGAGGTGCCCGCGTTGAGCAGCGCCTCCACCGGGTCCAGCAACCGGCAGTTGGTCGGATACAGCCCGGACTGCGCCAGCGCCCGGGTCGCCGCGACCGCCCGGGGGTAGTCGGCGAAGACCACCGACGCCGACGCCCGCCAGCGCGGCCTGCGCTGCAACCGCAGCCACGCCTCGGTGATCACCCCCAGGGTGCCCTCCGAGCCCAGGAACAGGGCATCCGGAGACGGCCCGGCCCCGGAACCGGGCAACCGGCGGGACTCGCCGACACCGGCCGGGGTGACCACCCGCAGCGACTCGGTGAGGTCGTCGATGTGGGTGTAGACGGTGGCGAAGTGCCCGCCGGAGCGGGTCGCCAGCCACCCGCCGACGGTGGAGAACTCGAAGGACTGCGGGAAGTGCCGCAGCGAGAACCCGTCGCCGCGCAGCCGGTCCTCCAGCGCCGGACCGAAGACACCGGCCTGGACGCGGGCCGCGCGGCTGACCGGGTCGACCTCGAGCACCTTGTCCATGGCGGTGAGGTCCAGCGCGACGACCCCGGGATGGTCGGCGTAGCAGCGCGGTTCGACGCCGCCGACCACCGAACTGCCCCCGCCGAACGGGATCACCGCAATCCGTTCGCGGCTGCACCAGTCCAGCACGTCGACCACCTGCGCCTCGTCGGCCGGCCGCACCACCAGGTCCACCACCTGGTCGATGCGGCCCTCGAGGCAGCGCACCACGTCGCGGAACGCCTGGCCGTGGCTGTGCCGCAGCCGGTCTCGCAGGTCGGCGGAGGCCAGCGTGGCCAGCGCCGCAGGCGGCGCGATCCGGGGTTCGGGGACCGGCAGCGACTCCGGCTCCGGCGGGGGGTGCGCGGTGAGGTCGGCCTCGGGCAGCAGGGCGGCGACCCGGCGCAGCAGCCGGTCCCGTTCGGCGGGCCCGACCGCGTCCTCGACGTGGCCCCAGCCCCACCAGGATCGGGTTTTGCTGGCCATATGTCCCTCGTCCGGCGCTGAGCGCTCGATGCAACGGATAGTCTAATCGTGATGCGGAAACGGTACTGGTCGAGGGAAGCGCCCCGTCGACCTGCCGCTTTCCTCCGCCGGGCCCGGGTGTTCGGGCGCCTGGGGGCGATGATCAGCCGCACCCCCTGGGTGGTGATCGGCGCCTGGGTGATCCTGGCCGCGGCGCTGTCGGCCGGCTTCCCGTCGCTGTCGCAGCTGTCCCAGAAGGACCCCGCCGCGCTACTGCCCGACGACGCGCCCAGCGTGGTCAGCGCGGCGGAGATGAACGCGGCGTTCGACGAGTCCCGCAGCGGGAACACGCTGGTGCTGGTGCTGTCGCGGCCCGACGGACTCGACGACGAGGCGCTGTACCGTAGGCTGGCCGACCGGCTCGCCGCCAACACCACCGACGTGGTCGGCATCCGGGACTTCCTCGACTCCCCCGCACTACGACCGGCGCTGACCAGCGACGACGGCCGGGCGTGGCTGCTGCCGGTGGAGGTGGCCGGCACGCTGGGCTCCCCGCCCGCCTACGCGGCCACCAACCGGGTCATCGACATCGCCCGCGACACCGTCGCCGGCTCCGGCGTGCAACTCGACATCGCCGGACCGGCCGCCACCGCCCTCGACGTCGGCACCGCCAGCGAACACGACCAGCACCGCATCGAGATCGCGATGGCGGTCATGCTGCTGCTCATCCTGCTGGTGATCTACCGCAACCCGGTCACGATCCTGGTGCCGTTGCTGACCATCGGGGTGTCGCTGCTGGCCGCGCACGGCGTGGTGGCCGCGTTCGGCATGCAGGGCCTGGGCATCACCGCCCACACGGTCGCGCTGGTCACCGCGCTGGTGGCCGGCGCGGGCACCGACTACGCGGTGTTCCTCATCAGCCGGTTCCACGACTTCGGCCGCGACGGCCAGCCCACCGACACCGCGATGCGCCTGGCCCTGGGCGGGATCGGCAAGGTGATCGCCGCGTCGGCGGCGACGGTGGCGCTCACCTTCGCGGCGATGGGTTTCACCACGCTGGCCGTGGTCTCCGACACCGGGGTGGCGCTGGCGCTCACCGTCACCGTCTGCTTCCTGGCCGCGGTGACGTTCCTGCCCGCCCTGCTGGTGGTGCTGGGCCGGCGCGGCTGGATCCCGCCCCGCCCGGCGCTGACCCGCGGCCTGTGGCGCCGATCGGGGGCCCGGATCGTGCGCCGCCCCGGCCGCTACCTGGCGGGCAGCATCGTCGTGCTGGTCGCGCTGGCCGGCTGCGCCGGCCTGGTGAGCTTCGACTACGACAACCGCACCGCGTTGCCCGATTCGGCGGCCAGCATCCGCGGCTTCGACGTGATGCAACGGCACTTCCCGGCCGGCAACATCGTGCCGGAGTTCATCGTGGTCTCCTCGCCGCGCGACCTGCGCAGCCCGCGGGCGCTGTCCGATCTCGAACAGCTGGCCCGCCGGGTCGGCCAGCTGCCCGACATCGAGGCGGTGCGCGGCATCACCCGTCCCAACGGCACCGCGCTGGAGCAGGCCCGGCTGTCCTATCAGGCCGGCGCCGTCGGCAGCAGCCTGTACGACGCCGCCAGCGGCATCAACGACCACGTCGACGACCTCGACGAGCTGGCCACCGCCGCCGGGCTGATCGCCGACGCGCTGACCATGCTGCACGAGCAGGCCGACGAGACCATCCCGGCGGTGCAGGAACTGGTCGCCGCCCTGGACTACCTGCGCGGCGGCTGGGACACCGCCCGCGACGGCCTGGACACCGGGCTCAACCACACCGGGGCGGTCACCGACCACGCCGCCGACCAGTCCGAGGACGTCGCGATGCTGCTGACGTTGATGCGGGCGGCGACCGAGACGGTCGAGCAGAACGTCGACCGTGACCCGCGGGACTTCACCTGGATGGACTCGGTGCTCGACGGCTTGAACACCTCGACCACCTGTGCGGACGCGGCGGGCTGCGCCCGGGTACGCGACTGGCTGCAGCAACTGGTCACCGCCCGCGACGAGGGCCGGCTGGACCCGGCCGCCGACGCCGCCCGGCGGTTGCGCGACACCGATGACGGCCAGCGGCTGAAGTCCGCCGCCGACAACCTGCGCGATGCGCTCGACGACACCGGCGACGCACTGCAGTCGGTGGGCGGGGCCACCGACGAGGACACCACCGGCGAACTCGACGCCATCCGCGCCAACACCGAGTTGCTGGCCGCGGCGAGCCGTCAGGTGGCCGCCGGGGTGCGCGCCCTGGTCGACCGGGTCACCGCGATGGGGATGGACCTCTCGGAGGTCTCGGATTTCCTGCTGACCATGAAGAGCGAGGCCTCCGCGCCGTCGATGTCGGGGTTCTACATCCCGCCGCAGTACCTCGACGACGACGACTTCCGGGAGGCCGCGCGGTTCTACGTCTCCGAGGACGGCCACACGGTGCGCTATCTGGTGCAGACCCGGCTGAACCCGTTCAGCACCGGCGCGATGGATCAGGTCGACGCCATCCTGGCCACCGCGAACGACGCCCGGCCCAACACCGCGCTGGCCGACGCCGAGGTCTCGATGAACGGCGGTTCGGTCACCTTGCGCGACATCCGCGACTACTACACCCACGACCTGCGGTTCATCGTGCTGGTGACGATCGCGGTGGTGTTCGTGATCCTGAGCCTGCTGTTGCGCGCGATCGTGGCCCCGCTGTACCTGGTCGCCTCGGTGGTGCTGTCTTACCTGGCGGCCCTCGGGATCGGCGTGCTGGTCTTCCAGTACCTGCTGGGCCAGGAGCTGTACTGGGCGCTGCCCGGGCTGGCGTTCATCATCCTGGTGGCGGTGGGCGCGGACTACAACCTGCTGCTGGTCTCCCGGCTGCGGGAGGAGTCCGGGGCCGGAGTGCGCACCGGGGTGATCCGCACCGTGGGCGCCACCGGCGGGGTGATCACCGCGGCCGGGGTCATCTTCGCGGCGTCGATGTTCGGGATGCTGGCCGCCAGCCTCAGCACCCTGGTGCAGACCGGCTTCGTCATCGGGGTGGGGCTGCTGCTGGACACCTTCGTGGTGCGGACGCTGACCGTGCCTGCGATCGCGGCGACCCTGGGGACGGCGAGCTGGTGGCCGTCGAAACCGGCTGGTCGGACGGCGGTGGGATACGATGACCACTGAATTGACGCACGCGATGAATCAGGGAGGGGCGCAGGACATGCGGGAGTCGGCACCGCGTCGGTGGCTGGCCAACGCCGTGGCACTGGTCGCTGCCGTCGTGCTCACGGTGGCGCTCACCGGCACCCTCACCGACTCCGGGGTCGGCGGTCTGGCCGGTTCGGCCGGCGACGGCGTCACGGCCCGCCCCACCGAACCGGCCGTCGCGCTGTCCGCCAACACCGACCTGCTGGACCGCTGGCGCGACGTGGTGGCCGAGCCCGGCGCCCGTACCGGGATCGGTCTGGTCACCGCGCTGCCCGGGTCGAAGATCGTGCCGCACGGCTCCACCGACGGGCTGCACAGCCTGACCAAGATCATCGTGCCGCAGGTGCTCCCGGCCGACCTGGGCGATCACAGCCGCTACCTGATCAGCTGGGCCATCGACCTGATGTTCAGCCCGCTGAGCAACCTGGTCGCCGACGGCCGCTGGGGCGCCTACCTCAGCCCGCTGGTGGCGCTGGGCAGCACCGCGGTCGGTCTCGTCGGCGACCTCGCCGGGGAGAACCCCGACCCGGTCGCCGCGACCTGGCGCCTCGCCCACCTACCCACCGACCTCTACGGCGCCTTCCGCTACGGCGCCGACCTCAACCTGGCGCCGCTGGCCCGGATGTTCGGCGATGCCGGCATGCTGCCCGCCGACTTCGACGCCAGTGCGCTGCACGTCGGGCTCGGCGGCCACAGCACCCACACCCCCAAACTGCGCGACCACTTCCCGAAGCTGGGCTCGCTGAGCCGGCTCGTGCTCGGACTGCCGAGGTAGTGGCCGACTTCGACGTCCTGACCGAGGAGCGGCTGCGCGCCCGCAACACGGTCAAGTGGAACCGCTACCCCGCCGACGTCCTGCCGCTGTGGGTGGCCGAGATGGACTTCCCGACCGCCCCGCCGGTGCTCGCCGCGGTCCGCGCCTGGGCCGAGCGGGAGGAGTTCGGCTACCCGCGGTTCGGCCACGACGCGCTGCCGGCGGCCACCGCCGGGTGGTGTGAGCGCCGCTACGGCTGGCCGGTGACGCCCGACCAGGTGCGGGTGGTGCCCGACGTGCTGGTCGGGGTGAAACTGGCCATCGAATTCCTCACCCGCGCGCAGAGCCCGGTGGTGCTGCCGGTGCCCGCCTACATGCCGTTCTTCGACGTGCTGCAGATCGCCGGCCGCCAGCGGGTGGAGGTGCCGATGCTGCGCCAGCCCAGCGGGCGCTACATCCTCGACCTGGCGGCGATCGAGGCGGCGTTCGCCGCCGGCGCGGGGTCGTTGATCCTGTGCAACCCGTACAACCCGCTGGGCACGGCGTTCTCGGCCGACGAACTGCGCGCGGTGGTCGGCCTGGCCGCCGCGCACGGGGCGCGCATCATCGCCGACGAGGTCCACGCCCCGCTGGTCTACCGGGGCCGCCATGTACCGGCCGCATCGGTGTCGCAAGACGCGGCGGCCACCGTGGTGACGGTGATGTCGGCGTCCAAGGGTTGGAATCTGCCCGGGCTGAAGTGCGCCCAGGTCATCCTGTCCAACCCGGCCGACGCGAGCGAGTGGGACGCGATGAACTGGCTGAACTGGATGGGGGCCTCGACCGCCGGGATCGCGGCCAACCTCGCCGCCTACCGCGACGGGGAGGACTGGCTGGACGCGGTGCTGGTGCAGCTGCAGCACAACCGGGACCGGGTGGCCGACGTCCTGCCCGAGCGGGTGCCGGGGCTGATGGTCACCCGCCCGGAGGGCACCTACCTGGCCTGGCTGGACTGCACCGCCCTGGACCTGCCCGAGGAGCCGGCCGACTACCTGCTGGCCCGTGCCCGGGTGGCACTGAACCCGGGGATCCCGTTCGGCTCCGGGACCGGCTGTGCCCGACTGAATTTCGCCACGACCCGGCCGATCCTGGACCGGGCGCTCGAGGCGATCGCGGCCGCGCTGTAGCCGCACCCCACCGGCGTCCGACACGTCGCGGCTACCGACGCTGCGCCGGGCCCCGCACGGTCATGGTCGCGAACGTCACCAGGAACGTCGCCGCGGGCAGCGTGTTGATCACGCGGTCTTTGACCCGCACGTGGGCGGCGACCGCCAGCACGAAGTACAGCGTCAGCGCGGCGGTGGTCAGCCGGGCCAGCGTCGGGAACCGGGTCGCCGACAGCAGCCCGACCGCCGAGGCGATCTTCACCACCGGCAGGATCGGCCGCACCTCCGCGGGTACCTCCAGCGTGTCGAGGGCCTGGGCGATGTAGGGCACCGGGATCGCGCAGGCCACCGCGTCCACGGCTTGGAAAGCGGCAAGTCCGGCATAGGTTTTCGGCGAGGTGAGGGAAGTCATGACGCAATCCTATTCCTCGCCGCGCGCCAATTGCTGCGGCGTGGGAAGGCTGCCCTCGACCGGGGTGCGGGCGTCGGCCTCGGCCTTGGCCACCGCCTGCGCCAGCGCCGGGTCGGTGCGGGTGTGGAACCAGTCCGCCACCTCCTCGGAGTCGTCCTCCGGCTTGGGCAGGTCGTCCTCCACCGGCGACGGCTGGTAGCGGAACACCCCGTCCTCCCCCGGCGCGCCGAGCAGTTTGGTGAAGCCCTGCAGCGCGGTGCCGAAATCGCTGGGGATCACCCACACCTTGTTGGCCTCGCCCTTGGCCATCTCCGGCAGCACCTGCAGGTACTGGTAGGCGAGCAGCTCCGGGGTGGGCCGGCCGGCCTTGATCGCGGCGAACGTCTTCTCGATCGCCTTGGCCTCGCCCTGGGCCTGCAGGTAGGCGGCGGCCCGCTCACCCTGCGCCCGCAACATCCGGGACTGCCGGTCGGCTTCGGCGGACAGGATCGCGGCCTGCTTGGCACCCTCGGCCTGCAGGATCTGCGACTGCTTCTGACCTTCGGCCTGTTTGATCGCCGACTCCCGCTGCCCCTCGGCGGTCAGGATCATCGCCCGCTTCTCCCGGTCGGCCTTCATCTGCTTCTCCATCGAGGCCTGGATGGAGGCCGGCGGGTCGATGCTGCGCAGCTCCACCCGCGCCACCCGCAGCCCCCAGCGGCCGGTGGCCTCGTCGAGCACGCCGCGCAGCTGGCTGTTGATCACCTCGCGGGAGGTGAAGGTCTCCTCCAGCGTCATCCCGCCGACCACGTTGCGCAGTGTGGTCGTGGTGAGCTGCTCCACCCCGACGATGTAGTTGCTGATCTCATACACCGCGGCCTGCGGGTTGGTGACCTGGAAGTACACCACCGTGTCGATGGCCAGGGTGAGGTTGTCCTCGGTGATCACCGGCTGCGGCGGGAAGGACACCACCCGCTCCCGCAGGTCCACCCGGGCCCGGATGCGGTCGATGAACGGCATCAGCAGGGTCAGCTGGCCGGAGACCGTCCGGCTGTAGCGGCCCAGCCGCTCGATCACCGCCGCCTCGGCTTGCGGGATCAGCGCCACCGACTTGGCCACCACGACGATCGCGAAGCCGACCAGGATCAGCAGCACGATCAAGCCCGCTGCAGCACCGTCCATTGTTGTCTCCCTCTATTCCGAACCGGATTCCCACACCACCGCGGTGGCGCCGTCGATCTCGACCACCGTGACCCGGCTGCCCGGCTCGTAGACGTCGCCGTCGTTGAGCGCGCGGGCCGTCCAGACCTCGCCGCCGAGCAACACGGTGCCGCCCCGGTCGGTGACCCGCTCCCGGACCTGGGCGTGTTTGCCCTCCAACGCCTGGATGCCGGTGGGCGGGGCGGTGTCGGTGCGCATCCGGTGCCGCACCGCCGGGCGCACCAGGACCAGCAGCAGCACCGACACGACGAGGAAGACCACACCGTCGGCCCAGATCGGCCACGGCAGCAGCGCCGAGGACCCCGCGGCGGCCAGCGCCCCGCCGGCGAGCATCAGCAGCACCATGTCGCCGGTCAGGGTTTCCGCGCCGGCCAACCCGAGCGCGGCGATCAACCAGATCAGGGCGGCGGGCATGGCCCCAGACTATCGCGCAGCCGAGTCCGGCGAGGAGCGCCAACTACACTGCCAGGATCATGTGGTGTCCCTCGGTGTCGCTGTCGGTGTGGGCCAATGCCTGGCTCGCCGGGGCGGCCGCACCCGACGACGTGCTCGACGCGGTGGCCGCCTGGGCGCCGGTGCAGGCCATCGCCGCCCACGACCCGGTGGCCGCCGGCCGCGCCGGCCTGCCCTACCCGGCCGCCGAGCACGGCGGTGCCATGTCGGTGCTGCAGACGTTGCGGACCGCGGCCGGGCGGCCGGACCGGCACGGCACCCCGGTCGAGGTGGTGCTGCCGGTGCCCGGCGATGTGCGCGGCCTGCCGCCGGGCAGCGCGTTCGCCCGCGACGCCCTCGACGTCGGGGAGGCGCTGATCCTCACCGGGGGCGCCGACGGCGAGGCCCTCGGGCTGGTGCCCGACTACCCCGACCAGGACCCCACCGAGCCGGTGACGCTGTGCTGGACGGCCTACTCGTTGCCCGAGCCACCGCCGGTGCCGCCGGCCGACCTGGGCGCCGCCGAATTCGAGCTGCGCAGCGCGGTGCGCGCCGCGGCGGAGACCCTGGGCGCGCTGGACATGGCGGCCGGCGCCGACGCCGACCCGCGCGCGCTGGTGGAGCAGTTCCTGGACGCCACGGCCGGGCACCGGGTGCCCGACCACGCCCCGGCCCGGGCGCTGCGGGTGCTCGAGCAGGCCGCCCACGTGGAGGCCATCCTGGCGGTCAGCGCCGAGTTGGCGCCGCTGGCGATGCACTCGTTCTCCCAGAACCGGATATCGGAGGAGACGCTGCGCCCGCTGACCGGCGTCGTGCGCGCCGCGCGGCTGGCCGCACTCGATGCCATCCTGCGGTCGGCCTGGCCGGGCTAACGCTCGCAGTCCGGGGTGCAGGGCACCCCGTTGCGGCTCTGCCCGTACAGCGGCACCGGGTCCGGGTCGGCGACCCGGGCCGGTTCCCGGCCGTCGCGCAGCTCGGCGATGAGTTCGGCGGCCAGCCGGGCGAAGCGCGGGTCGGCGCCCGGGGTGCCCGCCCGGGCGAACGCCACCCCGGCGGCGTCGGCCTGTTCGGCCACCTCGTGGTCGAGGTCCCAGACCACTTCGATGTGGTCGGCGACGAACCCGATCGGGCAGACGATCACCGCGCGGGTGCCGGCCGCCGCCAGCGCAGCCAGGTGGTCGCCGACGTCGGGTTCCAGCCACGGCACCTGCGGTGGCCCGGACCGGGACTGCCACACCAGGTCGTGGTCGGGTCGCCCGGCGGCGGCGGCCACCAGCCGCGCCGCATGCGCGACCTGGCGGGCGTAAAGCCGTTCCCCGCACCAGGATTCGGCTGCGATCGGGATGGAATGCGCGGTGAACACCAGCCGGGCCTGCTCCCGCAGGTCGGCGGGCAGGGTGGCCGCGGCCGCACCGACCGCCTCGGCGAACAGTGCCACGAACAGTGGATGGTCGAAGTACTGGCGCAGCTTGACCAGTTCCGGCGCGCCGTCGCCGGCGGCGCGGCGGGCGCGGGCCAGGTCGTCGACGTACTGGCGGCAGCTGGAGTAGCCGCCCCACGCCGAGGTGGTGAACACCGCGGCCCGGCGCACCCCGTCGGCGCCCATCGCCGCCACCGTGTTCTCCAGGTAGGGCGCCCAGTTGCGGTTGCCGAAGTAGACCGGCAGCCCGGTGTGGGTGCGCAACTGCTCGACCAGGGCCCGGTTGATCGCGTTGATCGGCGACACCCCGCCGAAGTGCAGGTAGTGCTCGGCGACGTCGTCGAGACGCTCCGGCGGCACGTTGCGCCCGCGGGTGACGTTCTCCAGGAACGGCCGCACCTGCTCGGGGCCCTCCGGCCCGCCGAAGGACTGCAGCAGGACGGCGTCGAAGTCCATGACCGCTAGAGCAACTGGGTGTGCGCGCCGCCGTCGGCGTAGACCACGGTGCCGGTGGTGGCGGGCAGCCAGTCGGACAGCAGCGCGCAGACCGTCTTGGCGACCGGGGTGGGGTCCTTCATGTCCCAGCCGACCGGGGCGCGCTGGTCCCAGCCCTCCTCCAGCAGCTTCATCTGCTCACCGGCCTCGTCGCCGAGGGCGCCGCCGACGATGGCGCTCATCGCCAGGGTGCGGATGGGGCCGGCCGCCACCAGGTTCGAGCGCACCCCGTGGGCGCCGACCTCGCGGGCGACGAACCGGTTCACCGACTCCAGCGCGCTCTTGGCGACCGTCATCCAGTTGTAGGCCGGCATCGCCCGGGTCGGGTCGAAGTCCATGCCCACGATCGAACCGCCCGGGTTCATCACCGGCAGTACCGCCTTGGCCAGCGACGCATACGAGTAGGCCGAGATGTGGATGCCCTTGGCGACGTCCTCGTAGGGGGCGTCGAAGAACGGGTTGACCCCCATGCCGCTCTGCGGCATGAAGCCGATCGAGTGCACCACGCCGTCGAGCTTGGTGTCCGCGCCGATCACCTCGGTGATCCGGTCGGCCAGGGAGTCGAGGTGCTCGTCGTTCTGCACGTCGAGTTCCAGCAGCGGCGCCGGGTTGGGCAGCCGGTCGACGATGCGCTGGATCAGCCGCAGCCGGTCGAAGCCGGTGCACACGATCTCCGCGCCCGCCTCCTGGGCGACCCGCGCGATGTGGAACGCGATCGAGGAGTCGGTGATGATCCCGGTGACCAGGATGCGTTTGCCGTCGAGAATGCCTGCCATATCAGTCCTTAATCTCCTAGTGGCCCATGCCCATGCCGCCGTCGACCGGGATCACCGCGCCCGCGATGTACCCGGCGTCCTCGGAGGCCAGGAAGCTGACCGCGCCGGCGACGTCCTCGGCGGTGCCGACCCGTTTGGCCGGGATGAACTCCAGCGCGCCCTCCTGGATCCGCTCGTCGAGGGCGCGGGTCATCTCGGTGTCGATGTAGCCCGGCGCGACCACGTTGGCGGTCACCCCGGCCTTGGACAGCTCGCGGGAGATGGAGCGGGCCATGCCGATCAGCCCGGCCTTGGCGGCGGCGTAGTTGGCCTGGTTGCCGATCCCCCACATGCCCGACACCGAGCCGATGTAGATGATCCGGCCGAACCGCTTGCGCTGCATGCTGCGCGAGGCGCGCTGGGTGACCCGGAACGCGCCGGTCAGGTTGGCGTTGATGACCTCGGTGAACCGTTCCTCGGTCATCCGCATCAGGAAGGCGTCCTTGGAGATGCCGGCGTTGGACACCAGTACCTCGACCGGGCCCTGGTGCTCCTCGACCTCTTTGAACGCGCGGTCGACGGCGTCGTTGTCGGTGACGTCGCAGACCACCCCGAACAGCCCGTCGGGCGCTCCGGAACCGCGGTGGGTGACCGCCACCTTGTGGCCGTCGGCGGCCAGCCGCTGCGCGATGGCCAGGCCGATACCCCGGTTGCCACCGGTGACGAGGACGGATCGGGACACGAAGGGCGGTCTGCCGTGGTTCTGCGCGGCACTCTGGGTGTCAGTCACCGGTTCAACTTATCGCCTCGGCCGGCGGGCGCCGAAACCGGCCGCGCCGCTAGCTGGGCAGCCGGCGGTTGATCAGCAGCGCGGCCAGCGCCGCCAGCGCCAGGATCAGCGAACCCAGCCGCAGCCAGGCCGCGCTGGCGTCGCCCTGGATGGTCTCGTAGCCGATCTGGTCCTGCAGGCTGTCGTAGACCTCGTTGAGCTGCTCGAGGCTGGAGGCGGTGTAGAAGCTGCCCTCGGAGAGGTCGGCGATCTTGTGCAGCGAATCGTCGTCGACCGGGACCGGCTGGCGCTGGTCGTTGATCTCGACGTAGCCGTAGCGGGTGCCGAACGAGATCGTCGAGACCGGCACCCCCTGGTCGCGGGCGGCGCGGGCCGCGGTGAACCCGCCGCGCGGGTTGTCCGGGTTGGGCGGCACCGTCTCCTTGCCGTCGGAGAGCAGCACGATGCGGGCCGGGGGCGGGCCCTCGCCGCCGCCGATCACCGCGCCGACGGTGGCGATCGCCTGCAGCGCGGTGAAGATGGCCTCGCCGGTGGCGGTGCGCTCCTCGAGCTGCAACCGGTCGATGGCCAGCTTCGTCGGTTCCCGCTCGGTGGTCGGCGAGACCAGCACCGAGGCGGTGCCGGCGTAGGCGACCAGCCCCAGGTTGATGCCCGGGGTCAGTTCGTCGACGAACTGCTTGGCGGCCTCCTGCGCGGCGGCCAGCCGGGTGGGTTCGACGTCGGAGGCGCGCATCGACAGCGACACGTCGATCACCAGCATCACCACCGCCCGGTTGCGCGGGATCTTGACGTCGTGGGTGGGCCCGGCCATCGCGACGGTGAACAGCAGCATCGAGATCACCAGCAGGATCGCCGACAGGTGCCGCCAGCGCGACGGCCGCTGCGGGGCGACGCTCTCCAGCAGTTCCATGTTGGCGAACCGCAGCATCCGGCGCTGCCGGGCCTGCTGGGCCAGCACGTACAGGATGCAGATGCCGGCCACCACCAGCAGGAACAGCAGGAACCACGGGTGGGCGAGGCCGGAGAAGGAGATCGTTCCGAGCAGCGGCAAGGTCATGGTGAGTCGGTCCTGTCAGTCACTGGCGGCCGGCCAGCGCGCCACGCCGCCGCGAGGCGACGAAACGCACGATGTCGGCGATCCAGTCCCGGTCGGTGCGCAGCGACAACAGCGGGGCGCCGCACCGGCGCAGGGTGCGGGCCACCTCGGCGCGGTGGGCGGCCGCGGCGGTGGCGAAGTCGTCGCGCAGTTTCTCGTCGATGGTGAATTCACGGGTGACGCCGGACTCGGCGTCCTGCAGCACGACGTCGCCGACGTCGGGCAGTTCCACGTCGCGCGGGTCGAGCACCTCCACGGCGAGCACCTCGTGGCGGGCGGCGATGGCGCGCAGCGGGCGCATCCAGTCCACCGGGCCGAGGAAGTCGCTGATGATCACCGCCATGCCGCGCCGGCGCTGCGGGCGGCGCAACGCGTCGATGAGCCCGCCCAGGTCGCCGCGCACCCCGACCGGTGCGCGCGGGACGGTCGCGATCGCACGCAGCAGGCTCTGTTCGTGCTGGCGGCCGGAGCGGGCCGGCACCCGCACGGTGGTGTCGCCGTTGGAGACCAGCGCGCCCAGCCGGTTGCCGCCGCCACTGTTGAGGAACACGATCGCGGCGGCCGCCGCCACCGCCAGGTCCCGCTTCTCGCAGCCGGTGGTGCCGAAATCCAGGCTGGCGGAGGCGTCGACGACCAGCCAGGTCTCCAGTTCCCGGTCGGCGATCATCTGCCGCACGTGCGGGTGGGTGGTGCGGGCGGTGACCGCCCAGTCCATCCGGCGCACGTCGTCGCCGGGCTGGTAGAGCCGGGACTCCCCCGGCTCGGAGCCCGGGCCGGGGATCAACCCGAGGTGGTCGCCGTGCAGGACCCCGTCGAGCTTGCGTTTGACGGTCAGTTCCAGGGTGCGCAGCGCGGCGGAGAGTTTGGGGTCCTCGATGGCCCCGCGCATCATCGACGGCGGGTGGTGGCCCCCCGCCTGCCGCGGGTCGTCGCCCGGCCGGCTCACCGACTACTGGCCGGGGCCGCGGCGGACGGTGCCGGAGCCGCCGACTGGCCCTGCTGCGGGACGGCGTTGACCTGCGGCAGGGCGACGGTCTGCAGCACCCGGTTGATGATCATCTCCGGGGTGATCTCGTCGGCGAGCGCGTCGTAGGTCAGCACCAGCCGGTGGCGCAGCACGTCGGGGATGACCTCGATGACGTCCTGCGGGATCACGTAGTCGCGGCCGCGGACCAGGGCCAGCGCGCGGGCCGCGGCGATGATGCCCAGCGAGGCGCGCGGCGAGGCGCCGAAGGCGACCCAGGCCTTGACGTCGTGCATACCGAACTGGTCCGGGCGGCGGGTGGCCTCCACGATCCGCACCACGTAGTCGACCAGCGCGTGGTGGACGAAGTTGTTGGCCGCCGCGTCCTGCAGGCGCAGCAGCTCGCCGGTGTCGAGCACCTGCTTGGGCTGCGGCGGGGTCACCCCCATCCGGTAGATGATCTCCCGCTCCTCCTCGGCCGACGGGTAGTCGACGTTGATCTTGAACAGGAACCGGTCGCGCTGGGCCTCCGGCAGCGGGTAGACGCCCTCGTTCTCGATCGGGTTCTGGGTGGCCATCACCAGGAACGGGTTGGGCAGCGGGAAGGTCTGTCCGCCGATGGAGACCTTGCGTTCGGCCATCACCTCCAGCAGCGCGGACTGCACCTTGGCCGGGGCGCGGTTGATCTCGTCGGCGAGCAGGAAGTTGGCCACCACCGGGCCCAGTTCGGTGTCGAACTCCTCACGGCCCTGCCGGTAGATGCGGGTGCCGATGATGTCGGTGGGCACCAGGTCGGGGGTGAACTGGATGCGGGCGAAGGTGCCGCCGACCACCCGGGCGAAGGTCTCCACCGCCAGGGTCTTGGCCACCCCGGGCACCCCCTCGAGCAGCACGTGGCCCTTGGCCAGCAGCCCGACCAGGATCCGCTCGACGAGCTGGTCCTGCCCGACGATGATGCGTTTGACCTCGAAGATCGCCCGCTCCAGGGCCTGCGCCTCGGTGCCCGGCCCGTTACCGGTGGTCGGTGACGCCGCGGTCCCGCCTGGTGATGTCATCCACGTCCCTTTCGCAGCTTGGGGGTAACTCCCACCGCTTCGACCGTATACGCGCGGCGGCACGCCCTCGGTCAACTATTCCAGGCCGGTCGTCATCCGTCGACGTGCGGGGGCGCGCACCGCTCAGTACTCGATGATGCGGGCCAGGTACTCGGTCATCCCGGCGGTGCGCACCGGGCTGACGGTCACCTTCCCCGCGCTGCCCGAGGCCTCCAGCATCTGGCCCTGGCCCAGATAGATCGCCACGTGCTGGCTGCCGCCGGGCCCGTAGAAGATCAGGTCGCCGCGTTTGGCCTGCGAACGCGGCACCTGCCGGCCGGTCTTGTACTGGTCACCGGAGTACTTCGGGATCAGCACGCCGACCCCGGCGAACGCGAACCGGGTGAACCCGGAGCAGTCGTAGCCGATCTTGCCCGCGTCGTAGTCCACCCCGGCGCTGGGGCCGTTGGGCTTGCCGCCGCCCCAGGAGTAGGGCACCCCGAGTTGGGACATGCCGCGCCGGATCACGTACTCCACCGCCTGGCGGCCGTAGACCCGCGGGATCGCGTTCGGGGAGGTGTTGACCGCGGCCGGGTTGTCCCCGCCGACGTTGAGGCCGAGACCGCCGAGGAATTTGCGGCCCAGATCCATCGTGGTCTGGGTGGCCTGCGCGGTGGCCTGCAGGGAGGCGTTGGCGATCGCGACCGGGTCGCCGGGGGCGCCGGCGCTGACCACCGCAGGCAGGGTGGGGTCCCAGGCGCCGTCGGGGGCGGCCGAGGCCGGTGCGGCCAGCCCGAGCAGCAGCGCGGTGGCCGTCCCGGCGATGATCACCAGCGCGCGCAGCCGTGTCGTGCCCGGCGCCCTCGAAATCCGTCGCGCCATCAGTACTCGATGTAGCGCACCACGTAGGGCGTCATCCCGCTGGTGCGCACCGGCGAGATCTTGACGTTGGACCCGGTGTAGGGGGCTTCGAGCATCTGCCCTTGGCCGAGGTAGATCGTGACGTGCTGGCTGCCGCCGGGGCCGTAGAAGATGACGTCGCCGCGGCGCATCTGCGAGGACGGGATCTTGCGGCCCATCTCGTACTGCGATCCGGAGTAGTGCGGCAGTTTGATGCCGACCCCGGCGAACGCGTAGAGCACCAGCCCCGAGCAGTCGAAGCCGACGGTGTTGGCGCCGGAGTCGATGCCGCGGCTGGGCCCGGCGGCGTTGCCGCCACCCCAGGAGTAGGGCACCCCCATCTGGGACATGCCGCGTCGGATCACGTACTCCGACGCCTGGCGGCCGTAGACGACCGGGATGGCGCCGTTGTTGGTGTAGCCGGTCGGGGTGGGCGCCAGCCCGAGCTTCTGCAGGAACTTGCGGCCCATGTCCTGGGTGACCTGCGCGGAGGTCTGCGAGATCCCCAGCACCGTGTTGATGATCGCGACCGGGTCACCGCTGACGAACGCGCTGGGCACCGCGGGCAGGGTGGGGTCCCACGGTCCGTCCCACTTCGCCGGGGCCTGGGCGGCGGGCCGCGGCCCGGCCCGGTCCCAGTCGTCGTTGCCGACGGCGACGGTGGCCGGCGGGCGGGCCGCGTCGAGCCGGGCCTGCGCGGCGTCCCGGTCGGCGACCAGTCGGTCGATCTGTTTCTGCTGTTCGCCGAAGGTGCGCTGGGCGTCGGTCAGCGCGGTCACCGCGGCGTCCTGGCTGGCCTGCGCGTCCGCGACGGCGCGGTCGGCGTCGGCCTTGGCCTGCCGGGCGGCGGATTCCTTGTTGACCTGCTCGGTGCGCGCGGCGACCAGCCGGTTCATCACCGTCTCCGAGGCGGAGTGCACCATGTCGTCGGTGCCCGCGGCGGCGACCATCTCATCGGGGTTGGCGGCGGTCAGGTAGCCGCTGGTGGGCCCGCCCATGTAGGAGGCGGCGGCGAAGGTGTCGAACTTCTTCTGGGCTTCGGCGATGGCGGCGTCGGCGCCGGCGACCGCGCGGCGGCTGGTCTCGACGTCGCGCTGGGCGGTCTCGGCCGCGTCACGAGCGTCCTGCACCGCGACGATGGCCTTGTTGACGCTCTCCTGTTCGGTTTGGATCCGGGCACCCAGGTCCTGGAGGCGCTGGTTGGCCTGCGCGACGTCGGCGATGAGCCCGGCCACGTTGTCCGGGGCCGGCGCCGGGTCGGCCTGCGCCACCCCGGGGGTGGTCAGCACCAGGGCCGCGGCCAGCGCGGCCGGGGCGACGGACCGGAGGAGGGCGGCCGGCCTGCCGGCGGCCAGACGGATCGAGCCGTGGCGAGGGCGTCTCATGCGACTTGGTACTCCTATGGCTCAGCACGAACGGATGGTGCCGACGCCTCAACAGCCGCAAAAAACAACTTCAACGTGGGCACCAATTGCACCGTACGTCACATTTGCCACGGAAAACCCGTAGGTCACAGACTACATGTTTGTAATTGAAATGATTGTGACCGAACGGTGACCCGGCGAATTCGCCGGCACCGCGCGACCGATTTCGGCTCAGCTATTCGCCGCGGCCGGATCGGCGCGCTCACCGGTGTCGGTCGCCTGCGCATCCCGGCGCGCCCTGAGCTGCAGGATTCGGGTCCCGACCGCGGCCGCGAGCACCACCGCCAGCACCACCGCGGTGAATGCGGTCCAGGGGAACGCCGGCTTATTCAACTCGTCCAGGAAATTCTGTGCCGAGACCACCGGGTTACCGGTCTTGGCCACGTCCTCCCCCGCCTCCAGCACCACCCGATCGAAGTGCGGGCTGTAGGTGCCGGCGTAGGACGGGCTGATCGCCAGCACGGTGGCGTCGGTGTAGTCCCTGCCGACCAGGGTGGCGATGTCGCGCAGCGGGGTGTCGATCGGCGGGTTGTTCTCGATCACCACGATCTTCAGCTCGATGCCGTCCTCGTGGGCCTCGTGCACCACCTCGAGCAACCCCGGCCGCACCGGCGCGGGCGCGCTGACCCCGTCGGCCGCGACCGCCTCGCGGACGGCGTCGATGTCGACGTCGATCGGGATGTAGGCGGGCAGCGTCGGGTGCAGCGCCACCGTGGTCTGCGGCGGCGCCGGAACGATCACGACTGGTCCGCTCATCGGCACCCTTCCTGCGCGGAATCTGCAAGCACCGTACGCGACCGGCCGGCGATCGGCACCGACCCGCGCCGGTCGAGCCCATCACCGGGTTGCAGTACGTCCGTACTGTTAGGGTGGGGCCGAACCGCCGGCACAGCCCGCCCGCGGTGCAAACCCGATCCCGGAGTAGATATGCCGAGCACAGAATCGCTGAACTCGTTCCAGGCCCGCACCACCCTCGAGGTGGGCGACGACCGCTATGACATCTACCGCCTCGACGCGGTGCCGGGGCTGGCCAAGCTGCCCTACAGCCTCAAGGTTCTCGCCGAGAACCTGCTGCGCAACGAGGACGGCGCCAACATCACCACCGACCACATCGAGGCGCTGGCGAACTGGGACCCCAACGCCCACCCGGACACCGAGATCCAGTACACCCCGGCCCGGGTGGTCATGCAGGACTTCACCGGGGTGCCGTGCATCGTGGACCTGGCCACCATGCGGGAGGCGATCGCCACCCTCGGCGGCGACCCCGCCAAGGTGAACCCGCTGGCCCCGGCGGACCTGGTCATCGACCACTCGGTCATCGCCGACCTGTTCGGCCGACCGGACGCATTCGAACGCAACGTCGAGATCGAATACCAGCGCAACGGCGAGCGCTACCAGTTCCTGCGCTGGGGTCAGGGCGCGTTCCGCGACTTCAAGGTGGTGCCGCCGGGCACCGGGATCGTCCACCAGGTCAACATCGAGTACCTGGCCCACGTGGTGATGGCCCGCGACGGCCTGGCCTACCCCGACACCTGTGTGGGCACCGACTCACACACCACGATGGTCAACGGGCTCGGCGTGCTGGGCTGGGGCGTCGGCGGCATCGAGGCCGAGGCCGCCATGCTGGGCCAGCCGGTGTCGATGCTGATCCCCCGCGTCGTCGGGTTCAAACTCACCGGGGAGATCCAGGCCGGCGTGACCGCCACCGATGTGGTGCTCACCGTCACCGAGATGCTGCGCCGCCACGGCGTGGTCGGCAAGTTCGTCGAGTTCTACGGCAAGGGCGTCGCCCAGGTGCCGCTGGCCAACCGCGCCACGCTGGGCAACATGAGCCCGGAGTTCGGCTCCACCGCCGCGATCTTCCCGGTCGACGCCGAGACCATCGACTACCTGCGCTTCACCGGGCGCGACGAGAAGCAGCTGGCGCTGGTGGAGGCCTACGCCAAGGCGCAGGGCATGTGGCACGACCCGGACAACGAACCGGCCTTCTCCGAGTACCTGGAGCTGGACCTGGCCGACGTGGTCCCCTCGATCGCCGGGCCGAAACGCCCGCAGGACCGCATCGCGCTCACCGACGCCAAGACCGCGTTCCGCAAGGACATCCACAACTATGTGAACGAGGAGGGGGAAACCCCGCAGACCCACCTCGACGACGAGATCGAGAGCACCTTCCCGGCCAGCGACCCGGCCACCCTGTCCTTCGCCGACGACGGCGCCGTCGACGCCGCCCCCCGGGTCGCGTCGGCCGCCGACGGCTCGGAGGGGCGCCCCACCAAGCCGGTGACGGTGCGCTCCGAGCGTGGCGAGTTCGTCATCGACCACGGCGCGGTGGCGATCGCGGCGGTGACCTCCTGCACCAACACCTCCAACCCGGAGGTGATGCTGGGCGCGGCGCTGTTGGCCCGCAACGCGGTGGAGAAGGGCCTGAGCGTCAAGCCGTGGGTGAAGACCACGATGGCGCCGGGCTCGCAGGTGGTCAGCGACTACTACGAGAAGGCCGGCCTGTGGCCCTACCTGGAGAAGCTGGGCTTCTACCTGGTCGGCTACGGCTGCACCACCTGCATCGGCAACTCCGGGCCGCTGACCACCGAGATCTCGGCGGCGGTCAACGACAACGACCTGTCGATGACCGCGGTGCTCTCCGGCAACCGCAACTTCGAGGGCCGGATCAACCCGGACGTGAAGATGAACTACCTGGCCTCCCCGCCACTGGTGATCGCCTACGCGCTGGCCGGGACCATGGACTTCGACTTCGACGCCCAGCCGCTCGGGCAGGACGGCGACGGCAACGACGTGTTCCTGCGCGACATCTGGCCGTCGCAGAAGGACGTCTCGGACACCATCGCCTCGTCGATCAACTCCGAGATGTTCACCCGCAACTACGGCGACGTGTTCAAGGGCGACGAGCGGTGGCGGAACCTGCCGACCCCCAGCGGGGACACCTTCGAGTGGGACCCGGAGTCGACCTACGTGCGCAAGCCCCCGTACTTCGAGGGCATGCCGGCCGAGCCGGAGCCGGTCGGCGACATCGCCGGCGCGCGGGTGCTGGCGCTGCTCGGCGACTCGGTGACCACCGACCACATCTCCCCCGCGGGCAGCATCCAGCCGGGCACCCCGGCGGCGCAGTACCTCGAGTCCCACGGTGTGCAGCGCAAGGACTTCAACTCCTTCGGCTCGCGCCGCGGCAACCACGAGGTGATGATCCGCGGCACCTTCGCCAACATCCGGCTGCGCAACCTGCTGCTCGATGACGTCTCCGGCGGCTACACCCGCGACTTCACCGTCGAGGGCGGCCCGCAGGCGTTCATCTATGACGCGGCGCAGAACTACGCCGCGGCGGGCACGCCGCTGGTGGTGCTCGGCGGCAAGGAGTACGGGTCCGGGTCGTCGCGGGACTGGGCGGCCAAGGGCACGCTGCTGCTGGGTGTCCGGGCGGTGATCGCGGAGTCCTTCGAACGCATCCACCGGTCGAACCTGATCGGCATGGGGGTGATCCCGCTGCAGTTCCCCGAGGGCGAGTCGGCGGCGTCGCTCAAGCTCGACGGCACCGAGGTGTACGACATCACCGGCATCGACGCGCTCAACGACGGGTCGACGCCGCGCACCGTGCACGTCACCGCCACCAAGTCCGACGGTGGCAGTGTCGAGTTCGACGCGGTGGTGCGCATCGACACCCCCGGTGAGGCCGACTACTACCGCAACGGCGGCATCCTGCAGTACGTGCTGCGCACCATGCTGTCCTCCGCGTAGGCGGTGCGGCGGTGCCCAGGCTCAGCCCGGCGCAGCTCGCCGCGCGCCGTCGACGGATCCTCGACGGTGCGCGGCGGTGCTTCGCCGAGTTCGGCTACGAGGGCGCCACGGTGCGCCGGCTGGAGCAGGCCATCGGGATGTCGCGCGGGGCGATCTTCCACCACTTCCGCGACAAGGACACCCTGTTCTTCGAGCTGGCCCGCGAGGACGCCGACCGGATGGCCGAGATCGCGGCGCGCGAGGGGCTGATCCAGGTGATGCGCAACCTGCTGGCCGACCCGGACGAGTTCGACTGGCTGTCCACCCGGCTGGAGATCGCCCGCAAACTGCGCAACGACCCGGAGTTCCACCGCGGCTGGGCCGAGCGCTGCGCCGAGCTGGACGCGGCGACCACCGAGCGGCTGCGCCGCCAGAAGCAGGCCGGGCGGGTGCGCGACGACGTGCCCGGTGAGGTGCTGCACTGCTATCTGGACCTGGTGCTCGACGGGCTGGTGGCCCGGGTGGCCTCCGGGGAGGACCCCGCCCGGCTGGCCGCGGTGCTCGACCTGGTCGAGGACTCGGTGCGCACCCACTGACCGGTGCGGTCAGGCCAGCTCGATGAGGTCGGCGTACTCCGCCGACCAGTGGTCCTCGGTTCCGTCGGGCAGCAGCACCACCCGCTGCGGGTCGAGCGCCTCCGCGGCGCCGGGATCGTGGGTGACCAGCACGACCGCGCCGAGGTAGCTGCGCAGCGCGTCGAGCACCTGCTCGCGGGAGGCGGGGTCGAGGTTGTTGGTGGGCTCGTCGAGCAACAGCACGTTGGCCGCCGAGGCCACCAGTCCGGCCAGCGCCAGCCGGGTCTTCTCCCCGCCGGACAGGGTGCCGGCGGGCTGGTCGAGCTGGGCGCCGCTGAACATGAACGCGCCCAGCAGCCCGCGCAGCTCCTGCTCGGGGCTGTCCGGCGCGGCGTGGCGGATGTTCTGCCACACCGTGGCGGTGTCGTCGAGGGTGTCGTGCTCCTGGGCGAAGTAGCCCACCTTGAAGCCGTGGCCGGGCTCCAGCGCGCCCGCGTCGGGGCGCTCCACCCCGGCCAGGATCCGCAGCAGCGTGGTCTTGCCCGCCCCGTTGAGGCCCAGCACCACCACCCGCGAGCCGCGGTCGATGGCCAGGTCCACCCCGGCGAACACCTCCAGCGAGCCGTACTGCTTGGTCAGCCCGCGCGCCACCAGCGGGGTGCGCCCGCAGCGCGCCGGCGACGGGAACTTGATCCGGGCCACCTTGTCGGCGACCCGCTCCTCGTCGAGGGCGGCCATCATCCGGTCGGCGCGGCGCAGCATGTTCTGCGCGGCGACCGCCTTGGTGGCCTTGGCGCCCAGCTTGGCGGCCTGGGTGCGCAGCGCCGCGGCCTTGCGTTCGGCGTTGGTGCGTTCCCGGCGCCGGCGGGCCTCGTCGGTGGCGCGGGCGTCGAGGTATTTCTGCCAGCCCATGTTGTAGACGTCGACCTCGCCTCGCACGGCGTCGAGGAACCACACCCGGTTGACCACGTCGGCCAGCAGATCCACGTTGTGGCTGATCACCACCAGACCGCCGGTGTGAGCGCGCAGGAAGTCACGCAGCCAGCCCACCGAGTCCGCGTCGAGGTGGTTGGTGGGTTCGTCGAGCAGCAGGGTGGTGGCCGCTCCCCCGACCCCGGTGTCGGCCGCCGCGAACAGGATGCGGGCCAGCTCCACCCGTCGGCGCTGGCCGCCGGAGAGGGTGCGCAGCGGCTGGGCCAGCACCCGGTCGGGCAGCCCGAGGCTGGCGCAGATGCGGCCCGCCTCGCTTTCTGCGCCATAGCCGCCGAGCGCGGCGAACCGCTCCTCGAGTCGGCCGTAGCGCCGGATCGCCTTGTCGCGCACCGCGTCGTCGGCGGCCTCGGCCATCACCGCCTGCTGCTTCTCCATGTCGGCGAGCAGGGTGTCCAGCCCGCGCGCGGACAGCACCCGGTCGCGCGCCAGCACCTCCAGATCGCCCTGCTTGGGGTCCTGCGGCAGGTAGCCGAGTTCACCGGCGCGGGTGACCGTACCGGCATACGGTTCACTCTCCCCGGCCAGGATCCGCAGCGTGGTGGTCTTGCCCGCGCCGTTGCGCCCGACCAGCCCGATCCGGTCGCCGGGCTGGATGCGCAGCGCCGGGCCCTCGGCGGCCAGCAGGGTGCGGGCCCCGGCGCGGACCTCCAGGTCCGTTGCGGTGATCACGCGGGTCGCTCCTGCCTGCCCGTGGGCTATTTGTCGTCGGTGAAGTGCGGGGCACGTCGCTCGGCGCGGGCGGCGACGGCTTCCTCGAAGTTGGTGGTGAGCAGCCGCACGTAGAGCTGCCCGAGCCCCTCGGCCTGCATGTGCCCCTCCAGGCTAGCGGCGTCCAGTCCGCTCCACAGGGTGCGTTTGGTCAGCTCCACCCCGGGCCGGGAGAACCCGGCGATCCGGCCGGCCAGCTCGTAGCAGGTGTCGAGCAGCTCGGTGTCGGGCACCCGCCGGGACACCAGCCCGATCCGTTCGGCCTCCTCGGCATGGACGTCGCGGCCGGTGAGCATCAGCTCGAAGGCCCGCGACGTGCCGATCGCGCGCGGCAGCAGGTAGCTCAGGCCCAGTTCGCTGGCGGTGAGGCCGTTGTTGATGCCGGCGGCGCGGAAGTAGGCGCCGTGCCCGGCGACCCGGATGTCGCAGGCCAGTGCCAGGCACAGCCCGCCGCCGATCGCGGCGCCGTTGACCGCGGCGATCACCGGCTGGTGCAGCCGCCGCAGCGCCAGGATCACCTCGTCGAGCACCTCCATCGAGCGCAGCGCGTAGCTGGGCCGGGTCAGCCCGGCCACGTGCGGCACGCTGCCCGCCGATTTGTGGTCGGCGCCCGAGGAGAAGCCGCGCCCGGCGCCGGTGAGCACCACCGCGCGCACCGCGTTGTCGTGGTGGACCTCGGCGAGGATCTCGCGCAGCGGGACCATGACGTCGAACGCCATCGAGTTCATCCGCTCGGGGCGGTTGAGGGTGATCAGCGCGACGTCGGGCCGTGGGTGTTCGAGCAGGACCAGGGCGGGGTTCACGGTCTGCACGCTATCGCGTGCGGGCGGTGCGGCCCGGTCAGCCCTGCTCGGCGCCGCCCTGGTCGGCGTTGCGCTGTTCGGCCAGCGCCGCCTCCACGTCGAGGTCCTTGAGCTGCTGCACCAGGTCCTCCAGCGCGGGCGGCGGCAGCGCCCCGGCCTGGTTGAACACCAGGGTGCCGTTCTTGAACGCCATCAGGGTCGGGATGGAGCGGATGTTGGCGGCGGCGGCCAGCTGCTGCTCCGCCTCGGTGTCGACCTTGGCGTGCACGATGTCGGGGTGCTTCTCCGCCGACGCGGTGAAGGTGGGCGCGAAGGCGCGGCACGGGCCGCACCAGGACGCCCAGAAGTCGACCAGGACCATGTCGTTGTCCTTGACGAGGTTGTCGAATTCGGCGGCGGTGATGTCTTGGGTAGCCATGCCCCGCCCAACGTGCAGGCTCCCGGTGATGTTCCCGGGCCGCCCGCCCGAACCACCCCGGATACCCTGAATACCCCGAGGGGTATTATTGGGTGGACCCGGTCGTCGCAGCGAAGGAGCCGTCATGTGCCAGCCCGTCCGATGCCGGCAGTGCGGCAAGACCACCTGGACCGGCTGCGGCCGGCACATCGACGCGGTGCGCGCCACGGTGCCGGCCGACCGGTGGTGCGACGGCCACGACCGGGTGCGGCCGGAGCCGCTGTTCGCCCGGCTGCGGCGCAGGCTGCGCGGCCGCTAGACGGTGAAGCCGAGGGCCCGCAACTGCTCGCGGCCGTCGTCGGTGATCTTGTCCGGCCCCCAGGCCGGGATCCACACCCAGTTCAGCTTCAGGTCGTTGACCAGGCCGCTGCCGATCAGCGCGGTGTGGATCTGGTCGGTGATCATGTCCTGCAGCGGGCACTCCGCCGAGGTCAGCGTCATGTCGATGAGGACGGTGGTGTCGTCCCCCTCACGCTGCAGCTTCATGTCGTAGACCAGCCCGAGATCGACCACGTTGATGCCGATCTCCGGGTCGATGACGTCGTGCATCGCCTCATCGACCTCGGCGAACAACTCGTCGTCGGTGGTGATGGTGTCGGTCATTTCTCTCCCTCCACTGAGTGTGCAGCGGCGGCCCGGGCCGCCGCCGAGTCTGTCGTGCCCGCTTCCGCGAGCGCCGCGATGAACGCCGTCCAGGCCAGCAGCGCGCATTTGACCCGTGCCGGATATTTTGCCACTCCGGCGAAGGCGATGCCGTCGCCGATGACGTCCTCGTCCCCCTCCACCGTGCCACGGGAGGACACCATCTCGGTGAACGCGGACACGATCGTCATCGCCTCGGCCACACTGTGCCCGATCAGCTGCTCGGCGAGCACCGAGGTGGCGGCCTGGCTGATCGAGCAGCCCTGCCCGTCGTAGGAGATGTCGGCGACGGTGTCGCCGCCGTCGGACAACGCCACCCGCAGGGTCAGCTCGTCCCCGCAGACCGGGTTGACGTGGTGCACCTCGGCGTCGTACGGCTCGCGCAGCCCGCGGTGGTGCGGATGCTTGTAGTGGTCCAGGATCACTTCCTGGTAGATCTGCTGCAGGCGCACCGGTCACGCCCTCCCGAAGAAGTCCACGGCCCGGCGCACCCCGGCGACCAGCCGGTCCACCTCCTCGACGGTGTTGTACACCGCGAACGAGGCCCGCGCGGTCGCGGCGATACCGAACCGCCGGTGCAGCGGCATCGCGCAGTGGTGCCCGACCCGCACCGCCACGCCCTCGTCGTCGAGGACCTGGCTGACGTCGTGGGCGTGCACCCCGTCGACCACGAACGACACCGGCGAGCCGCGCCCCGCCAGTCCGGCCGGCCCGATGATCCGCACCCCGTCGATGCCGGACAGGCCGTCCAGCGCCGCGGCGACCAATCCGGCCTCGTGGGCCTCCACCGCGGCCATCCCGATCGCGTCGAGGTAGCGGGCGGCCGCGGCCAGCCCGACGACCTGCGAGGTCATCGGGGTGCCCGCCTCGTACCGCTGCGGGGCCGGCGCGTAGGTCACCTCGGTCATGCTGACCGTCTCGATCATCGACCCGCCGGTGAGGAACGGCGGCGCCCCGGCCAGCAGGTCGCGGCGGCCGTAAAGCACCCCGATCCCGGTGGGCCCCAACATCTTGTGCCCGGAGAAGGCGGCGAAGTCCACCCCGAGACCGTGCAGGTCGACCGGCTGGTGCGGCACCGACTGGCAGGCGTCGAGGACGGTGAGCGCCCCGACCGCCCGGGCCCGGGCCACCAGCTCGCCGACCGGGGCGATGGCACCGGTGACGTTGGAATGGTGGCTGAACGCCACGACCTTGACCCGCTCGTCGAGGGTCAGCGAGTCCAGGTCGATGCGGCCGTCGTCGGTGACGCCGTACCAGCGCAGCGTCGCCCCGGTGCGGCGGGCCAGCTCGTGCCAGGGCACCAGGTTGGCGTGGTGCTCGAGCTCGGTGGTGACGATGACGTCGCCGGGGCCGACGGCCGCGTCGAACCGGTCGTCGCCGAGCAGGTAAGCCACCAGGTTCAGCGACTCGGTGGCGTTCTTGGTGAACACCAGCTCGTCGGGGTCGGCGCCGACGAACCCGGCGATGGTGGCCCGGCTGTCCTCGTAGGCGTCGGTGGCCTCCTCCATCAGCTGGTGGGCGCCGCGGTGCACCGCCCCGTTGGAGGTGGACAGGAAGTCCCGTTCGGCGTCGAGGACCTGCCGGGGCCGTTGCGAGGTCGCCCCGGAGTCCAGGTAGGCCAGCGTGTTACCGCCGCGCATCACCCGGCTCAGGATCGGGAAGTCGGCCCGGATCGCGGATGTGTCCAGCACCGGGCTGCCGCTGACCGAGACCGACACCTCACGCCCCCGCGGAAGCCGCGTGGGTGAAGCGCTCGTAGCCGCTCTCCTCGAGTTCGTCGGCGAGTTCCGGCCCCCCGGACTCGGCGATGCGGCCGTCGACGAAGACGTGCACGTGCTGCGGGCGGATGTAGCGCAGGATCCGGGTGTAGTGGGTGATCAGCAGGATGCCGCCGTTCTCGCTCTCGGCGTACCGGTTCACCCCGTCGCTGACCACCCGCAGGGCGTCCACGTCGAGCCCGGAGTCGGTTTCGTCGAGCACCGCGATCTTCGGCTTGAGCAGGCCCAGCTGCAGGATCTCGTGGCGCTTCTTCTCCCCGCCGGAGAAGCCCTCGTTGACGCTGCGCTCCCCGAACGACGCGTCGATCTCCAGCTCGCTCATCGCGGTGCGGACCTCCTTGACCCAGTGCCGCAGCTTGGGCGCCTCACCGCGGACCGCGGTGACCGCGGTGCGCAGGAAGTTCGACATCGACACCCCGGGCACCTCCACCGGGTACTGCATGGCCAGGAACAGCCCGGCGCGGGCCCGCTCGTCGACGCTCATCGCCAGCACGTCCTGCCCGTCGAGGGTGATCGAGCCGCTGGTCACCGTGTACTTCGGGTGACCGGCCACCGCGTAGGACAGGGTGGACTTGCCGGACCCGTTGGGCCCCATCAGCGCGTGCACCTCCCCGGAGCGCACGGTGAGGTTCACCCCCTTGAGGATGGGGATGTCGTCCTCGGCCTCGCCGCGGTGCACGCTGACGTGCAGATCCTTGATGTCCAGGGTCGTCATGAGGGGGTGTCTTCCTTTTCGGTCAGGGCCAGTTCGGTCTCGATCGCCTCGGTGAGGCGTTCCTGCACGGCGGGCACGCCGATCCGTGCGATCACCTCGCCGAAGAAGCCGCGCACGATCAGCCGGCGGGCCTGCTTCTCCGGGATGCCCCGGGACAGCAGGTAGAACAGTTGCTCGTCGTCGAAGCGCCCGGTGGCGCTGGCGTGTCCGGCGCCGGCGATCTCGCCGGACTCGATCTCCAGGTTGGGCACCGAGTCGGCGCGGGCGCCGTCGGTGAGCACCAGGTTGCGGTTGAGCTCGTAGGTGTCGGTGCCGGAGGCGTCCGCGCGGATCAGCACGTCGCCCACCCACACCGTGCGGGCGTCGGGCAGCCCGGAGTCCGGGTCGCCCTGCAGCGCGCCCTTGTACAGCACCCGGGACCGGCAGTCCGGCGGGTTGTGGTCGATCAGCAGCCGCGATTCCAGGTGCTGGCCGTCGTCGGCGAAGTACAGGCCGAGCAGTTCGGCGTCCCCGCCCGGGCCGGTGTAGGACACCCGGCCGGTCAGCCGCACGATCTCACCGCCGAGTTGCACCGCGCTGTGCCGCAGCACCGCGTCCTTGCCCAGGCTCATGTGGTGCATGCTGACGTGCACGGTGTCGGCGGCCCAGTCGGCCAGCCACACCACGGTCAACCGCGCCGCGTCGCCGACGACGAACTCGACGTTGTCGGCGTAGCTGCCGCTGCCGCGGTGGTCGATCACCACGGTCGCCTCGGCCAGCTCCTCGACCCGCACCTGCAGGTGCCCGTAGCCGGTGTTGCCCTCCCCCGGCCCGGTCACGACGATCTCGATCGGGTCGGCCGGGGCGGCCTCCCGGCCCACGGTGACCAGGGCGGCGGTGTCGAACGACGAGAACGCCTGGGCGGCGACCCGGTCGGCGGGCACCCCGGCCGCGCCGAGCCGTTCGTCGTCGCGGCCGACCCGCTCGACGCGCACCCCGTCCTGTTCGGTGACGGTGATCTCGGCGGTGCCGGTGGCCGGCGCCGACCCGTCGTGCAGGCCGCGCAGCCGGCGCAGCGGGGTGAACCGCCAGGCCTCGTCGCGGCGGCTGGGCACCTCGAAGGCGTCGACGTCGAAGGAGGTGAACGCCTCGCCCTTGTTGGCGATGATCCCCGCGGTCCCCTCGACCGCTTCGGTCAGGTTGGTCACTAGCCCACCGACCCTTCCATCTGCAGCTCGATGAGCCGGTTGAGCTCCAGGGCGTACTCCATCGGCAGTTCCTTGGCGATCGGCTCGACGAACCCGCGCACGATGGTGGCGGTGGCCTCCTCCTCGGTCAGGCCGCGGCTCATCAGGTAGAACAGCTGGTTCTCGTTCACCTTGGAGACGGTGGCCTCGTGCCCGATGGTGACGTCGTCCTCGCGGATGTCGACGTAGGGATAGGTGTCGCTGCGGCTGATGGTGTCGACCAGCAGCGCGTCGCATTCGACGTTGGACTTCGACCCGTAGGCGCCCTTGTGCACCTCGACCAGGCCGCGGTAGGAGGACCGGCCGCCGCCGCGGGCCACCGACTTGGAGACGATGTTGGACGACGTGTGCGGCGCCAGGTGCAGCATCTTGGCGCCGGTGTCCTGGTGCTGGCCCTCCCCGGCGAACGCCAGCGAGAGCACCTCGCCGCGGGCGTGCTCACCGGTCATCCACACCGCCGGGTACTTCATCGTGACCTTGGAGCCGATGTTGCCGTCGATCCACTCCATGGTGGCGCCCTCTTCGGCGCGGGCCCGCTTGGTCACCAGGTTGTAGACGTTGCCCGACCAGTTCTGGATCGTGGTGTAGCGGCAGCGGCCGCCCTTCCTGACGATGATCTCGACCACCGCGGAGTGCAGCGAGTCACTCGAGTACACCGGCGCGGTGCAGCCCTCGACGTAGTGCACGTAGGCGTCCTCGTCGACGATGATCAGGGTCCGCTCGAACTGGCCCATGTTCTCGGTGTTGATCCGGAAGTAGGCCTGCAGCGGGATGTCGACGTGCACGCCCGGCGGGACGTAGACGAACGACCCGCCCGACCAGGTGGCGGTGTTGAGCGCGGAGAACTTGTTGTCGCCGGCCGGGATCACCGTGCCGAAGTACTCCTTCATCATGTCTTCGTGCTCGCGCAGCGCGGTGTCGGTGTCGACGAAGACGACGCCCTTCTCCTCCAGGTCCTCGCGGATCTTGTGGTAGACGACCTCCGACTCGTACTGGGCGGCCACCCCGGAGACGTACCGCTGCTTCTCGGCTTCCGGGATGCCCAGCTTGTCGTAGGTGTTGCGGATGTCCTCGGGCAGGTCCTCCCAGGTCTGGGCCTGCCGCTCGGTGGAGCGCACGAAGTACTTGATGTTGTCGAAGTCGATGTCGCCCAGGTCGGCCGCCCAGGTCGGCATCGGCTTCTTGTCGAAGATGCCCAGCGCCTTGAGCCGGGTCTGCAGCATCCAGTCCGGCTCGTCCTTCTTCGCCGAGATGTCGCGCACGACCGCCTCGGACAGGCCGCGCTGGGCGGCGGCGCCCGCCGCGTCGGAGTCGGCCCAGCCGTACTCGTAGCGTCCCAGCGAGGCGATCGCCTCGTCCTGGGTGAGTTCGGGTTCCGCGCGCCCGGTGGCGGCTTCTGGTGTGATGGTCATGTCGTCGCTCCTTCACTGCTCGTGGTGGCTCCGGCGCGCGGGCTGTGCGCCGGAGTCCGGACGGTGTCGCTAATGGCTTGCACCCGGTAACGGGATGTGGGTCGTGCAGGCGTGGTCGCCGTTGGCGATGGTCGCCAGCCGTTGGACGTGGGTGCCCAGCACCGCCGCCATGGCTTCGCGTTCAGCCTCGCACAGCTCCGGGAACTCCTCGGCGACGTGGGAGACCGGGCAGTGATGCTGGCAGATCTGCATGCCCTGCATCGGTCCGTCGACCCGGGCGGTGCTGGCCACGTAGCCGGCCCGGGTGAACGCCCCGGCGACCCGGTCGGCGGCGGCCGCCACCGCACCGTCGTCACCGCCCGCGGCGGGGGCCACCTCGGCGAGGATGCCGTCGATACGGCGACGCGCGAAGGTGCGGATCGCCTCCTTGCCGCCGATCTCGCGCAGCTGGCGCAGCGCCGCGACGGCGAGGTCGTCGTAGCTGTGGTCGAGCTTGGCGCGGCCCGCCGCGGTCAGCCGGAACCGCTTGGCCGGCCGGCCCCGCCCGGCGTGCTGCCAGGCCGCCGGCGCGCACGCCTCGGCGTCCCCGGCGGCGATCAGCGCGTCGAGGTGGCGGCGCACCCCGGCCGCCGACACCCCGAGCTGCTCGCCGATCTGGCCGGCGGTGATGGTGCCGGACTCGGCCAGCAGGCGCACCACCGCGCCGCGGGTGCCGCCGTCCTGGGCGCCCACCGTGGTGGGGCCCGCGCACTCCGCAGCCGACTGGAATTTCACAACATCAGTGTGACGCAATTCCGGCGTCGGGTCCAGCCCGACCCTCCCGACCTGGCGTGACACCGCCCACAACACACCGCGGCCGCGGCCCCGAAGCGGCCGGTTACGCTGCTGCAATGTCCGCGCGCCGGTCCTCGTTGAGCACGACGATCGCCCGCTGGCACGCCGACGAACGGCCGGTCGGCTCCCCGCTGAACCCCGCCGAGCTGGTGTCGTTGCGCCACACCCGGCTGTTCGGCGCGACCGGGACGGTGCTGATGGGGATCGGCGCGCTCGGCGCGGGCGCCCGACCGGTCATCCAGGACCCCACCTTCGGGGTGCGCCTGCTCAACCTGCCGTCCCGAATCCAGACGGTGTCGCTGACCATGACCACCACCGGCGCGGTGATGATGGCGCTGGCCTGGCTGTTGCTGGGCCGGTTCACCCAGGGCACCCGCCGGATGTCGCGCAGCCAACTGGACCGCACGCTGCTGCTGTGGATCGTGCCGCTGCTGCTGGCCCCGCCGATGTACAGCAAGGACGTCTACTCCTACCTGGCGCAGAGCCAGATCTCGCTGCTGGGCAAGGACCCGTACCGGGTCGGCCCGGCCCCCGGCCTCGGCCTCGACCACGTGTTCACCCTCTCGGTGCCCAGCCTGTGGCGGGAGACCCCGGCCCCCTACGGCCCGCTGTTCCTGTGGCTGGGTCGCGGCATCTCCCGGCTGACCGGGGAGAACATCGTGGCCGCGGTGCTGTTCCACCGGCTGGTGGTGCTCATCGGAGTCGGGCTGATCGTGTGGGCGGTGCCGCGGCTGGCCCGCCGCTGCGGCGTGGCCGAGGTCTCCGCGCTGTGGCTGGGCGCCGCCAACCCGCTGCTGCTGATGCACCTGGTGGCCGGCATCCACAACGAGGCCCTGATGTTGGGGCTGATGCTCACCGGCACCGAGTTCGCGCTGCGCGGCATCGCCGCCACCGCGCCGCTGCTGCCCGACCGGCCGCTGCGGTGGCCGCCGGGGCGCGCGGCGTGGCGGGCCTGGACTCCGCTGGGGCTGCTGGTCGGCGGCTCGGTGCTGATCGTGCTGTCCGCGCTGGTGAAGTTGCCGTCGCTGCTGGCGCTGGGGTTCGTGGCGATGGCGCTGGCCCGCCGCTGGGGCGCGGGCCCGCGGGCGTTCCTGCTGGCCAGTGCCGGGCTGGGGGCGCTGGCGGTGGCGGTGATCGCGGCGGTCGGGCTGGCCAGCGGCCTGGGCTTCGGCTGGGTCAACACGCTGGGCACCGCCAACGTGGTGCGCAGCTGGATGTCGCCGCCGACGCTGGTGGCGCTGGGCACCGGGCAGGTCGGCATCCTGCTCGGCCTCGGCGACCACACCACCGCGGTGCTGTCGCTGACCCGCGGGATCGGCGTGCTGATCATCGCGGTGATGGTGACCTGGCTGCTGCTGGCGGTGCTGCGCGGCCGGCTGTCCCCGGTGGGCGGGCTCGGGGTGGCGCTGGGCATCACCGTGCTGCTGTTCCCGGTGGTCCAGCCCTGGTACCTGCTGTGGGCGATCATCCCGCTGGCCGCCTGGGCGACCCGGCCCGGGTTCCGGATCGCGGTGATCGCGGTGACCCTGATCGTCGGGGTGTTCGGGCCCACCGCCAACGGGGACCGGTTCGCGCTGTTCCAGATCGTCGACGCCACCGTGGCCAGCACCCTGATCGTGGCGGCGGTGATCGCGCTGACCCACCGGCAGCTGCCGTGGCGGCGGCTGCCCGAGCCCCCGCAGCGGACCGCCCCCGGCGGCGCGGCCGGGGCCGACGCCTACGCTGAGTCCTCGTGAGCTCGTCCACCCCCGCCGCGGTGCCGGTCCGGCTGCGCGGTGTCACCAAGCGGTTCCGCTCCGGCGCGACCACCGTCACCGCCGTCGACGGCCTGGACCTGGAGGTCCAGCGCGCCGAGGTGTTCGCGCTGCTCGGCCCCAACGGGGCGGGCAAGACCACCACCGTCGAGATGTGCGAGGGCTTCGGCCGGCCCGACGAGGGCAGCATCGAGGTGCTCGGGCTGGACCCGATCGCCGACAACGCCGCGCTGCGCGAACGGATCGGGGTGATGCTGCAGGGCGGTGGCGGCTACCCCGCGGCCCGGGCCGGCGAGATGCTCAACCTGGTCGCCTCCTACTCCGCCGACCCGCTGGACCCGCAGTGGCTGCTGAGCACGCTGGGGCTCACGGACGCGGCGCGCACCACCTACCGGCGGCTCTCCGGCGGGCAGCAGCAGCGGCTGGCGCTGGCGTGCGCCCTGGTGGGCCGCCCCGAACTGGTGTTCCTCGACGAGCCGACCGCCGGGATGGACGCCCACGCCCGGGTGCTGGTGTGGGAGCTGATCGACGCGCTGCGCCGCGACGGGGTGACCGTGGTGCTCACCACCCACCACCTCAAGGAGGCCGAGGAGCTCGCCGACCGGCTGGTGATCATCGACCGCGGCCGGCTGGTCGCCGCGGGCACCCCCGCCGAACTGACCCGTCGCGGCGCCACCGGCGAGCTGCGGTTCACCGCGCCGCACCGGCTGGACCTCGCGCCGCTGGGCGCCCGGCTGCCGGGCGGCTACCGCACCGCGGAGACCACCCCCGGCGAGTACCTGGTCGAAGGCCCGATCGACCCGCACGTGCTGGCCGCGGTCACCGCCTGGTGCGCCGAGATCGACGTGCTGGTCACCGCCATCCGGGTCGAACAGCGCAGCCTGGAGGACGTGTTCCTGGAACTCACCGGCCGGGAGGTGCGGGCATGACCGACGCGACACCCGCGACACCCGAGGCCTCCTCGCCGTTCCCGCCGGGGACCTTCGCCCCCGACCCGCGCCCCGCCGCGGTGCCGCGGATGCTGGCCGCCCAGTTCGGCCTGGAACTCAAACTGCTGCTGCGCAACGGCGAGCAACTGCTGTTGACGATGTTCATCCCGATCACGCTGCTGGTCGGGATGACGCTGCTGCCGCTGGGCTCGTTCGGCGACGGTCCGGGCGCCCGCGCCGCGGTGTTCACCCCGGCGATCATGGCGCTGGCGGTGATCTCCACCGCGTTCACCGGTCAGGCCATCGCGGTGGCCTTCGACCGGCGCTACGGCGCGCTCAAACGGCTCGGCGCGACCGCGCTGCCGGTGTGGGGCGTCATCGTCGGCAAATCGCTGGCGGTGGTGTCGGTGGTGTTCCTGCAGGCGCTGCTGCTCGGCTCGGTCGGGTTCGCGCTGGGCTGGCGGCCGGAGCCGGCCGGGCTGGCGCTGGGCGGGGCGATGATCGCGTTGGGCACCGCGACGTTCGCCGCGATGGGGCTGCTGCTCGGCGGCACCTTGAAGGCCGAGATCGTGCTGGCCGCGGGCAACCTGCTGTGGTTCGTCTTCGCCGGGCTCGGTGCACTGGCCATCGACTCCGAGACGGTGCCGGAGGCGGCCCGCTGGGCGGCCCGGCTCACCCCGTCGGGGGCACTCACCGAAGCGCTCATCCAGGCGATGGCGCTGTCGGTGGACTGGTTCGGGCTGGTCGTGCTCGCCTGCTGGGGTGCGGTGTCGGCGCTCGGTGCGCTGCGCTGGTTCCGGTTCACCTGAGCCGGGCGCCGCGCCTGCTACTACCTGAGGTAGTTTCACGGTCGTGGGTGTGGGACGGGCGTTGTTGCGGGTGGTGGACCTGCTGCCGGAGCCGAGCCTGCGTGTGCAGCGCCTGCTGGCCGCCGCCGTCGTCCTGACCCAGGGCCTGATCTCGGTCACCGGATCCGTCGTGCGGGTCACCGCCTCGGGGCTGGGCTGCCCGACCTGGCCGCAGTGCTTCCCGGGCAGTTTCACCCCGGTCGCGGTGGCCGAGGTGCCCCACATCCATCAGGCCATCGAGTTCGGCAACCGGCTGGTCACGTTCGCGGTGGTGATCACCGCCGCGCTGGCGGTGCTGGCCGTCATCCGCGCCCGCCGCCGCGCCGAGGTGCAGGTCTACGCCTGGCTGATGCCGGCGTCCACGGTGGCGCAGGCCGTGCTCGGCGGCATCACCGTGCGCACCGGGCTGCTGTGGTGGACGGTGGCGCTGCACCTGCTGGTGTCGATGGCGATGGTGTGGCTGGCGGTGCTGCTGTTCGTCAAGGTCGGCGAGCCCGACGACGGCGTCGTCACCCCGCGGGTGCCCGCACCGCTGCGCTGGCAGACCGCCCTGACCGGGGTGGTGCTGGGCGCCATCCTGATCGCAGGCACCCTGGTCACCGGCGCCGGGCCGCACGCCGGGGACAAGAACATCGACAACCCGGTGCCCCGGCTGCAGGTCGAGATCACCACGCTGGTGCACGCGCACTCCTCGCTGACCGTGGCGTACCTGACCCTGCTGGTCGGCCTCGGTTTCGGGTTGGCCGCGGTGCGCGCGCCACGGATCGTGGTCACCCGGCTGGCGGTGCTGGGCGCGCTGGTCTGCGCGCAGGCGATCGTCGGGATCGTCCAGTTCTACGCCGGGATCCCGGAGGCCCTGGTGATCATCCACGTGGCGTTCGCGGTGCTGTGCACCGGCGCGACCGCCGCGCTATGGACGGCGATGCGACAGCGGGCCCAGCCCGCGCCGCTGCAGCACTGACTCCACCGCCAGAGCGAACTCCCGCAGCCGCCCGGCGCGGGCCTGCGCGTCCAGCGCCAGCCAGCCCAACCGCGGCCCGATCAGGTTCAGCCGCAGCAGCCGCGCCGCCCCCGGGCCACCGGTCACCTCGGCGCGGGCCGCCAGGAACCCGGCGGCCGTGGTGTCCAGCCGGGCCGCGGCGGCGTCCAGCGCGGCCGCACCGAGGTCCCACAGGCTGAAATCGGCGTCGACCGCCCCCTCGGCGGTGAACGCGTGCGAGGCCCGCCCGGCCAGGAAGACCAGCGCGGTGCGCGACTCGGTGAGGTAGGGCTGCACCAGCGCGACCCGGCCGTCGCGGTGCAACCGGCCGATGTGCTCGGCGGCGGCGCCGCGCTCGGTGCAGCGGCGCGTCCCGGTCCCGACCGCGGGGCCGACCACCACCGGCGCGGCGGGCTCCTCGGCGAGGCGCCCGCCCGGGGCGAGCACCGTGGTGGGCACCGTCGGCACGCCGCGGTCGGCCAGCTCGAGCAGGTAGCGCCGGTCGGAGTTCCAGTCCAGCGTCGCGGTGTCGAGCAGCACGTTCGGCGCGGCGATCACGGCGCGGAACTCCGCGAGGCGCTCGGCGTAGCCGGCCACGCAGCGCGGGATCACCAGGTCGGCGGCGCCGAGGGCGGGGTCGTCCCAGGACAGCCAGCGGGCGTGTAGGCCGCGGGCCGCCAGCGCGGGCACCAGCGCGTCGTCGTCGCTCTGCCCGCCCGGCAGTACCGGGCAGCCGGCCAGCACGAGCCGCGGATGGAACACGTCGGGGCGGGCCAGCTTCATCACGGCGATGATACGGGCGGATTGGCCGGACCCGGCGGTGTCGGCGTTAGATGGCGGTATGGATGCCATCGAAGTCGCCGAGGTCGGCGGTCCGGAAGTCCTGCGCCCGGTGCAGCGGCCGCGCCCCTCCCCCGCCGGCGGCGATGTCCTCATCGAGAACGCCGCGGTCGGGGTCAACTTCATCGACACCTATTTCCGCTCCGGGCAGTACCCGCGGGAGTTGCCGTTCGTGGTGGGCACCGAGGCGGCGGGCACGGTCGCCGAGGTCGGTGCCGGGGTGCGCGGGCTGCGGGTCGGCGACCGGGTGGTCACCGCCAGCGCCGACGGCGCCTACGCGCAGTTCTGCACCGCGCCGGCCGACCTGACCGCGAAGCTGCCCGACGGGGTGGCCCCCGACCTGGTCGCCTCCGCGCTGCTGAAGGGGATGACCGCGCACTATCTGATCCACTCGGTCTACCCGGTGCGCCGCGGCGACACCTTGCTGGTGCACGCCGGAGCCGGCGGGGTGGGCCTGCTGTTGACCCAGTGGGCGACCCGGCTGGGTGCGCGGGTGCTGACCACCGCCTCGACACCGGCGAAGGCCGAGCTGTCCCGCCGGGCCGGCGCCGTGCAGGTGCTCGACTACCCGGGGGCGGACCCGGCGGAGTTCGCCGACCGGGTCCGCGACCTCACCGGCGGGGACGGGGTGGCCGCGGTCTACGACGGGGTCGGGGCCGCCACCTTCGAGGCGAGCCTGGCCAGCCTGGCGGTGCGCGGCATGCTGGTGTTGTTCGGGGCGGCCAGCGGGCCGGTGCCGCCGTTCGACCCGCAGCGCCTCAACCCGGCCGGGTCGCTGGTGCTGACCCGGCCCTCGCTGGCCCACTTCATCCGCACCGCGGACGAATTCTCGTGGCGCGCAAGCGCGTTCCTCGACGCGGTTGCCGCAGGCGAACTGACGGTCACGGTCAGCGAACGCTACCCGCTGGCCCGCGCCGAGCAGGCACACCGGGACCTGGCCGCCCGGGCCACGGTCGGCTCGGTGATCCTGGTGCCCTGAACGGTTCCGACCTAGCCTGGGGCCATGCTCCCCGACCACATGCCCGCCACCGGACCGACCACGGTGGCCGCGATCCAGCAGGAGGCCCGGCTCGCCGACGTCGCGGCCAACCTGGCGATGTGCGAGCGGCTGGTCACCGCCGCCGCGGCCGACGGCGCCGAGATCATCGTGCTGCCGGAGTTCTTCACCACCGGGATGGGCTTCGTGGCCGAGTTGGCCGACTGTGCCCTGCCGCCCGACGGCGCGGCCACCGCACTGCTGACCACCCTGGCCCGCAGGCACCGGGTGCTGGTGGGCGGCTCGTTCCTGTGCCGCGACGCCGACGGCGAGGTCTACAACCGGTTCCTGCTCGCCACCCCCGACGGCGTCGCCGGCGGCCACGACAAAGACCTGCCGACCATGTGGGAGAACTGCTTCTACATCGGCGGCGACGACGACGGGGCGCTGCCCGACATCGGGTTCACCCCCGGCGCCGCGGTGTGCTGGGAGTTCATGCGCACCCAGACGGTGCGCCGGATGCGCGGCCGGGTCGACGTGGTGCTCGGCGGCTCCTGCTGGTGGAGTGTGCCACCCTGGTGGCCGCGCCGGGTCACCGCCGGCTGGCAGACCCGCAACGCCGCGACCGCGGCCGCGGCGGCGCCGGCGTTCGCCCGGCTGGTGGGCGCGCCGGTGGTGCACGCCGCGCACTGCGGCACGCTGACCTGCCGGCTGCCCGGCACCCCGCTGACCTACCGCGGCCACCTGGAGGGCGGCGCGGTGATCACCGCCGCGGACGGCACCGTGCTGGCCCGACGGGACCGCACCGAGGGGCCCGGGTACGTCCTGGCCGACGTCACGATCGGCCGGCAGCAGCCCGCCGACCCGGTGCCGTCGGGGTTCTGGCTGCATCCGCGCGGGCCGCTACCCGCGCTGGCGTGGGCCTACCAGAATCCGTTGGGCCGGCGCTGGTACGCCCGTCACCAGCCCATCAGGGCCGACACCGACGGCAGCGCGAACGCCGAGTCGATCGCCAGCACGCAGAACACCGCCGCCAGGTAGTTGTTGGACTGCAGGAACAGCCGCAGCGGCTGCACCGGGCGGCCGCGGCGCACCCCGGCGAACAACTGGTGGGCCAGCACCAGGAACCACCCGCCGGCCAGCACCGCGGCGACCGCGTACAGCCAGCCGGTGGCCGGGATCAGCGCCAGCGTCGCCAGCACCATCAGCCAGCTGTAGATCAGGATCTGCCGGGTCACCTGCCGCTCGGTGGCCACCACCGGCAGCATCGGCACCCCGGCCGCCTCGTAGTCGTCCTTGTAGCGCATGGCCAACGCCCAGGTGTGCGGCGGCGTCCAGAAGAAGATCACCGCGAACATCACCAGCGCGGGCCACTCGATGGTGCCGGTCACCGCCGACCAGCCGATCATCACCGGCATGCACCCGGCGGCCCCGCCCCACACCACGTTCTGCGCGGTGCGGCGCTTGAGGATCAGCGTGTAGATCACCACATAGAAGGCGATGGTGGCGACCGCCAGCAGCCCGGAGAGCAGGTTGGTGGTCACCGTCAGCCAGACGAACGACACCACCCCGAGCACCAGCCCGAAGACCAGCGCCTGGCGCTGGGTGACGGTGTCGCGGGCCAGCGGCCGGCGCGCGGTGCGCTTCATCACCTTGTCGATGTCGGCGTCGGCCACGCAGTTCAGGGTGTTGGCGCTGGCCGCCGCAAGCATCCCGCCGACCAGGGTGACCCCGATCAGCAGCGGGTCGACCACACCGCGGCGGGCGAGCAGCATCGCCGGGATCGTGGTCACCAGCAGCAGCTCGATGATGCGCGGCTTCGTCAACGCCAGATACGCGAGCAGCCGGTCACGCACCCTCGGTGCGGACGGCGCGACGCGCTCGCGAATGCTCACGCACCAACTCCTCGGATCGCCTCAGCCCGCTGGCCCTCTACTACACCCGATGGTAGACCGCCGGGCCGCCGGGACCGAAATGCAGGGTCGATCCGGTCGGCGGCGGCGACCGGGCGGCGGCCGCTGCGGTCACTCGGCCCCGGGACTAGGGTTTGAGGGGAACCACCGGATCAGCCCCGAGGAATAACCCACGTGACCACTGTCGAAGAGATCTCCGCCCTCACCGAGCCGCACCTGCCCGACGACTGGCATCCGGTCGACTCGCTCGCGGTGGACACCGCCCGGGTGCTGGCCGCCGACGCGGTACAGCACTGCGGCAGCGGCCACCCCGGCACGGCGATGAGCCTGGCGCCGCTGGCCTATTCGCTGTTCCAGCGGGTGATGCGGCACGACCCGGCCGACCCGGACTGGCTGGGCCGGGACCGCTTCGTGCTGTCCTGCGGGCACTCCAGCCTCACCCTGTACATCCAGCTGTACCTGGGCGGCTTCGGTCTCGAACTCGATGACATCAAGGCGCTGCGCACCTGGGACTCCAAGACCCCCGGCCACCCCGAATTCCGGCACACCAAGGGCGTGGAGATCACCACCGGACCGCTCGGCCAGGGGCTGGCCTCGGCGGTGGGCATGGCGATGGCGGCCCGCTTCGAGCGCGGCCTGTTCGACCCCGACGCCGCACCGGGCACCAGCCCGTTCGACCACCACATCTACGTCATCGCCTCCGACGGCGACATCGAGGAGGGGGTGACCAGCGAGGCGTCGTCGCTGGCCGCGGTGCAGCAGCTGGGCAACCTCATCGTCTTCTACGACCACAACGAGATCTCGATCGAGGACGACACCGACATCGCGCTGTGCGAGGACACCGCCGCCCGCTACGCGGCCTACGGCTGGCACGTGCAGACCGTGCAGGGCGGGGAGAACGTGGTGGGCATCGAGGAGGCCATCGCCAACGCCAAGGCGGTGACCGACCGGCCGTCGTTCATCGCGCTGCGCACGATCATCGGCTATCCGGCGCCGACGAAGATGAACACCGGCGCCGCGCACGGCGCCGCGCTCGGCGAGGACGAGGTGGCCGGGGTCAAACGCGCCGTCGGCTTCGACCCGGAGCAGAACTTCGCGGTGCCCGAGGACGTCATCACCCACACCCGCGGGCTGGTCGGACGCGGCAAGGCCGCCCACGACGCCTGGCGCACCGAGTTCGAGGCGTGGGCGGCGCGGGAGCCGGAGCGCAAGGCGCTGCTGGACCGGCTGCTCGACCACCGGCTGCCCGACGGCTGGGACGCCGACCTGCCGTCCTGGGAGCCGGGCGCCAAGGCGATCGCCACCCGGGCCGCGTCCGGGGAGGTGCTGGCCGCGGTCGGGCCGAAACTCCCCGAGTTGTGGGGAGGCTCGGCGGATCTGGCCGGATCGAACAACACCACGATCAAGGGCGCGGACTCGTTCGGCCCGCCGTCGATCTCCACCCGGGAGTTCACCGCGCACTGGTACGGCCGCACCCTGCACTTCGGGGTGCGCGAGCACGCGATGGGCGCGATCCTGTCCGGGATCGTGCTGCACGGCCCGACCCGCGCCTACGGCGGGACGTTCCTGCAGTTCTCCGACTACATGCGCCCGGCGGTGCGGCTGGCTGCGCTGATGGACATCGACACCATCTACGTGTGGACCCACGACTCGATCGGTCTGGGTGAGGACGGCCCCACCCACCAGCCGGTCGAGCACCTCGCCGCGCTGCGCGCGATCCCGAACCTGTCGGTGGTGCGCCCGGCCGACGCCAACGAGACCGCGCACGCCTGGCGCACCGTGCTCGAACGCGGTGCGGCTTCCGGCCCGGTGGGTCTGGCGCTGACCCGCCAGGGGGTGCCGGTGCTCGAGGGCACCAGCGCCGAGGGCGTCGCCCGCGGCGGCTACATCCTCGGCGGCGACGACGGCGCCCAACCCGACGTGCTGCTGATCGCCACCGGCTCCGAGGTTCAGCTGGCCGTGGCCGCCCGGGACCTGTTGGCCGACAAGGACATCACCGCCCGAGTGGTGTCGATGCCGTGTCTGGAGTGGTTCGCCGCGCAGCCGGCCGACTACCGCGACGCCGTGCTGCCGCCCGCGGTGCGGGCCCGGGTGGCGGTGGAGGCCGGTATCGCGCTGAGTTGGTACCCGCTGGTCGGCGAGACCGGCGAGATCGTCTCACTCGAGCACTACGGGGCGTCGGCGGACTACAAGACGTTGTTCCGCAAATACGGGTTCACCGCCGAGGCCGTCGCCGCGGCCGCCGAGCGAAGCCTGACCAACCAGCGAGAGGGGTAACCGTCATGAGCACACCAACCCAGAACCCGAACCTGGCGGCGCTGAGCGCCGCGGGCGTCTCGGTGTGGCTGGACGACCTGTCCCGCGACCGGCTCACCACCGGCAACCTGGCCGAGCTGATCGCCACCCGCAGCGTGGTGGGGATCACCACCAACCCGACGATCTTCCAGAAGGCGCTCGCCGAGGGCGACTCCTACGAGGCTCAGCTCACCGAGTTGGCCGGCCGCGGCGCCGACGTCGACGCCGCGATCCGCACCGCGACCACCGACGACGTGCGGCAGGCCTGCGACGTGCTGCGCCCGCAGTGGGAGGCCTCCGGCGGGGTCGACGGCCGGGTCTCGATCGAGGTGGACCCGCGGCTGGCGCACGAGACCGACAAGACCGTCGCCCAGGCCGTCGAGTTGTGGAAGATCGTCGACCGGCCCAACCTGTTCATCAAGATTCCGGCCACCGAGGCCGGACTGCCCGCCATCACCGCCACCCTGGCCGAGGGCATCTCGGTCAACGTCACGCTGATCTTCTCGGTGGAGCGCTACCGCGGGGTGGCCGAGGCGTTCCTGGCCGGCATGGAGGCGGCCCGCGCGGCCGGCCACGACCTGGGCTCCCTGGAGTCGGTGGCCTCGTTCTTCGTCTCCCGGGTCGACACCGAGATCGACGCCCGGCTGGAGAAGATCGGCACGCCGGAAGCGCTGGAGTTGCGCGGCAAGGCCGGTGTCGCCAACGCGCGGCTGGCCTACGCCGCCTACCGGGAGGTCTTCGAGTCCGGCGAGCGGTTCGCCGCGCTGGCCAAGGCCGGAGCGCGGGTGCAGCGCCCGCTGTGGGCCTCCACCGGGGTGAAGAACCCGGACTACCCGGACACCCTGTACGTGACCGAGCTGGTCGCGCCGCAGACCGTGAACACCATGCCGGAGAAGACGATCGAGGCGGTCGCCGACCACGGCACCGTCACCGGGGACACCGTCACCGGCACCGAGAAGGCCGCCGCGGCGGTCTTCGACGAACTCGCCGAGGTCGGGATCGACGTCGCCGACGTGTTCGCGGTGCTGGAGCGCGAAGGCGTGCAGAAGTTCGAGGCGTCCTGGTCCGAGCTGGCCGACGAGGTCGCTGCCCATCTGGATGCGGCACGCCGCGACGCGTGACCGCGACCGCCGGCGGGCCGTGGCGTAACCCGCTGCGGGACAAGCGCGACAAGCGCATGCCCCGCATCGCGGGACCGTGCGCGGTGGTCATCTTCGGGGTGACCGGGGACCTGTCGCGCAAGAAGCTGATGCCGGCCATCTACGACCTGGCCAACCGCGGGCTGCTGCCGCCCAACTTCGCGCTGGTCGGGTTCGCCCGGCGCGACTGGGCCGACGAGGACTTCGGCCAGGTGGTCTACGAGGCGGTCCGCGAGCACGCCCGCACACCGTTCCGTCAGGCGGTGTGGGACCGGCTGGCCGAGGGGTTCCGGTTCGTGCCGGGCAGTTTCGACGACGACGCCGCCTTCACCGAGCTGGCCGGGACCCTCGACCGGTTGGACGCCGAGCGCGGCACCGGCGGCAACCACGCCTTCTACCTGTCGGTGCCGCCGAAACTGTTCCCGACCGTCTGCGAGCAGCTGCACCGCACCGGGCTGGCCGAGACCCGCGGCGGGCGGTGGAGCCGGGTGGTCATCGAGAAGCCGTTCGGCCACGACCTGGCCAGCGCCCGCGAACTCAACGCGGTGGTCAACGCCGTCTTCCCCGAGGAGTCGGTGTTCCGCATCGACCACTACCTGGGCAAGGAGACGGTGCAGAACGTGCTGGCGCTGCGCTTCGCCAACCAGTTGTTCGACCCGATCTGGAACGCCCACTACGTCGACCACGTGCAGATCACGATGGCCGAGGACATCGGGCTGGGCGGGCGGGCCGGCTACTACGACGGCATCGGCGCCGCCCGCGACGTCATCCAGAACCACCTGCTGCAGCTGCTGGCGCTGACCGCGATGGAGGAACCGGTCAGCTTCGGCCCGGCCGAGCTGCAGGTGGAGAAGATCAAGGTGCTCTCCGCGACCCGGCTGGCCCAGCCGCTGGACCGCACCACCGCCCGCGGCCAGTACACCCGCGGCTGGCAGGGCGGCCAGCCGGTGGTCGGTCTGCTCGAGGAGGAGGGGTTCGCCCCGGACTCGACCACCGAGACGTTCGCCGCGATCACCCTGGAGGTCGACACCCGCCGCTGGGCCGGGGTGCCGTTCTATCTGCGCACCGGCAAGCGGCTCGGCCGGCGGGTGACCGAGATCGCGCTGGTGTTCAAACGCGCCCCGCATCTGCCGTTCGACTCCACGATGACCGACGAGCTCGGCAAGAACGCGCTGGTGATCCGGGTCCAGCCGGACGAGGGCATCACGTTGCGGTTCGGGTCGAAGGTGCCCGGGCACCTGATGGAGGTCCGCGACGTCACGATGGACTTCTCCTACGGCTCGGCGTTCGCCGAGGACTCCCCCGAGGCCTACGAGCGGCTCATCCTCGACGTGCTGCTCGGCGAGCCGTCGCTGTTCCCGGTGAACGCCGAGGTGGAGTTGTCCTGGCAGATCCTGGATCCGGTGCTGGCGAACTGGGCGCCGCACGGGGCGCCGGAACCCTATCCGGCGGGCGGCTGGGGCCCGGAGTCGGCGGCGCGGATGCTGGCCGGCACCGGCCGGGAATGGCGGCGGCCGTGATCATCGAGTTGCCCGACACCAGCACCACAGCGGTCAACAAGCGTCTCGACCGGGTCCGCGAGGAGGTCGGCGCGGTCACCACGGGTCGGGTGTTGACCCTGATCATCGCGGTCAGCGGCGAGGCGCTGCTCGAGGAGTCGATCGCCGCCGCCAACGCGGCCAGCCATGAGCATCCCTGCCGGGTGATCGTGGTGGCCCCGGGCGGCACCGGCGCCGACCGGGAGCCCCGACTGGACGCGCAGCTGCGGGTCGCCGGGGACGCCGGCGCCGGGGAGGTGGTGGTGTTGCGGCTGTGCGGCCCGCTGGCCGGGCACGCCGACAGCGTGGTGCTGCCGTTTCTGCTGCCGGACATCCCGGTGGTGGCGTGGTGGCCCGACGACGCGCCGGCCACCCCGGCGCAGGACCCGCTGGGCCGGCTGGCGATCCGGCGGCTGACCGACGCGACCAACGACCGCGATCCGCTGGCCGCGATCCGGCGGCGGCTGCCCGGTTACACCGCCGGCGACACCGACCTGGCCTGGAGCCGGATCACCTACTGGCGGGCACTGCTGGCCTCGGCGCTGGATCAGCCGCCGCACGAGCCGGTCACCGCCGTGCGGGTCTCGGGGCTGAAATCCGAACCGGCGCTGGACGTTCTGGCCGGCTGGCTGGCCAGCCGGCTCGATGCGCCGGTGCGCAGGGAGTTCGGTGAGCTTAGGATCGAGTTGATCCGTGATTCCGAGACGATCACGCTGAGCCGCCCGCAGGAAGGGGTTGTCGCCACCTTGAGCCGCACCGCCCGCCCCGACACGCTGATCTCGCTGCCGCGCCGCGACGTGGCCGAGTGCCTGGCCGAGGATCTGCGCCGCCTCGACGGCGACGAGATCTATCGCGCCGCCCTCGACGGCATCAACCGGGTGCGGTACCCGTGACCGCCACCGTGCAGGTCTACCCGGACACCGCGACGCTGGTGGCCGCCGCAGGCGACCGGCTGATCGGGGCGATCGACGCGGCGCTGACCGCGCGCGGCCGGGCGGCGATCGTGCTGACCGGCGGCGGCACCGGCATCGGCCTGCTGCGCCACATCGGCGACCACCGGCCCGCCCTGGACTGGTCGAAGGTGCAGGTGTTCTTCGGCGACGACCGGTTCGTGCCCGCCGACGACGGTGAGCGCAACGCCAAACAGGCCCGCGAGGCGCTGCTGGACCGGATCGCCATCCCGGCGGGCAACGTGCACGCGATGGCCGCCAGCGACGGCGAGTTCGGCGACGACCTCGACGCCGCGGCCCGCGGCTACGAGCAGGTGGTGGCCGGCGTCGACGCGTTCGACGTGCACCTGCTGGGCATGGGCGGCGAAGGCCACGTCAACTCGCTGTTCCCGCACACCGCCGCGATCGCCGAAACCGACCGGCTGGTGGTTGGGGTGGCCGACTCCCCCAAGCCGCCGCCGCGGCGGGTGACGCTGACGCTGCCGGCGATCCGGCGGGCCCGGCAGGTGTGGCTGGTGGTCGGCGGGGCGGCCAAGGCCGACGCGGTGGCCGCCGCGGTCGGCGGCGCCGATCCGGCCGACATCCCGGCCGCCGGGGCGGTGGGCAGCGAACACACCGTGTGGCTCCTTGACCGGGAAGCCGCCGCGAAGCTGCCGCAGCGGCCATAATGGCAGCCATGGCAGACCGCTCGGAGCGCACCCCGGCCCGCGAACGCATCAAGACCCTGGCGCAGGCGGCGATGAACGCCGACCTCACCGTCGGACAGCTCGACGAGGTGCTCGGCGGGCTGTCCGGCACCATCGACGGCCTGGACGACTCGATGGTGTCGCTGAACAGCACGCTCGACCACCTCGACACCACACTCGGCCGCCTCGACGAGGTGACCACCGCGCTCGGTCGGGTCGTCGACCGGCTGGAGGCGATCGCCGAGCGCGTCGAGTACATGCTCGGTCTCAAGGACATCCGCGGCGCGGTGGCCACCCCGCTGGCGACCGCCGAAGCCGCGATGCGCGGCGCGGTGAACACGCTGTTCGGCTGGACCCGGCGCTAGCCCTCGACACGACGTCAACCGCTGTTGCGCAGCGCGCTGGCCAGCCCGCTCATCGTCAGCAGGATGCCGCGCTGCACCGCCGGGTCGTCGTCGCCGGCCCGGTAGCGGCGCAGCAGCTCCACCTGCAGGTGGTTGAGCGGCTCCAGGTACGGGAACCGGTTGAACACCGAGCGGGCCAGCCCGGGGTTGTCGGCGAGCAGGTTGTCGTCGCCGGTGATGCGCCGGTGCGCGGCCAGGGTGCGGCGGTGCTCGTCGCAGATGCTGCCGAACACCCGGGCGCGCAGCGTCTCGTCGGGCACCAGTTCGGCGTAGCGGGCGGCCAGGCCCAGATCGGTTTTGGCCAGCACCTGGGCCATGTTGGACAGCACGGTGGTGAAAAACGGCCACCGGCGGTAGAGGTCCTGCAGCACCGCGAGTCGGTCGGCTTCCGGCTCGGGTCCGGCGGTCAGCCAGGATTCGACGGCGCTGCCCACCCCGTACCAGCCGGGCAGCATCACCCGGCACTGGCTCCAGGACAGCACCCACGGGATGGCGCGCAGGTCCTCGATCGCGGCGGTGGGTTTGCGGCTGGTGGGCCGGCTGCCGATGTTGAGCTCCCCGATCTCGGTGACCGGGGTGGACGCGGTGAAATAGTCGACGAAGCCGGGGGTGTCGTGCACCAGGGCGGCGTAGGCGCGCTCGGCGCGCTCGGCCAGGTCGTCGAGCACCGTGTAGGCGGTCTCGGCGTCGGCGCCGAGGCCCTCGACGTCGAGCAGGGTCGACTCCAAGGTGGCGGCCAGCAGCGCCTCGAGGTTGCGGTGCGCGGCGCGCGGCTCGGCGTATTTCGCGGCGATCACCTCGCCCTGCTCGGTCAGCCGCAACGCGCCGGCCACCGCGCCGGGCGGCTGGGCCAGGATCGCCTCGTAGCTGGGGCCGCCGCCACGCCCGACGGTGCCGCCGCGCCCGTGGAACAGCCGCAGCCGGATCCCGCCGGCCCGCGCAGCGTCGACCAGTGCCTGCTCGGCGCGGTAGAGCGCCCAGTTCGCCGCGAGGTACCCGCCGTCCTTGTTGGAGTCGGAATATCCGAGCATGACCTCCTGGGTGTCGGCGCGCGCGGCGACCAGCGCCCGGTAGCCGGGCAGCGCGAGGGCGTCGGTGAGAATCCGGGCGCCGCGCTGCAGGTCGTCGATGGTTTCGAACAGCGGTACCACCCCGACCGGGCTGATCACCTCGGGTCCGGCCGCGTCGAGCAGGCCCACCTCCTTGAGCAGGACCGCCGCCTCCAGCATGTCCGAGACCGACCGGCACATCGAGATCACGTAGTTGGGCACCGCCTGCTCCCCGAACGCCGCGACCGCGCGGGCGGCCTCGGTGAGCACCCCGAGTTCGCGGGTGGCGACCTCGGAGAGCTCCGCCCCGGGCCGCAGCAGCGGGCGGCGGGTGGCCAGCTCGCCGGCCAAGAGCGCCACCCGCTCGTCCTCGCCGAGGCCGGCGTAGTCCGGGTGCACCCCCGCCCAGGCCAGGAGTTCGGCGATCACCTCCTCGTGCACGTCGGAGTTCTGCCGCAGGTCCAGGCCGCTGAGATGGAAGCCGAACACGTGCACCGCCTCGCGCAGCCGCGCCAGCCGGTCGTCGGCGAGCACACTGCTGCCGTGCCCGCGCAGCGACGTGTCGACGGTGTCGAGGTCGGCGCGCAGTTCCGCGGCGGTGCGGTAGGCCGGCACGTCCAGGGTCAGCAGTTCCGGCGGGTCGCGGTCGAGCAGGGCGGTCGCGGTCGCCGAGAGCCGCGCCCGGATCAGGTCGATCACCTGCCGGTACGGTTCGTCGTCGCTGGAGTCCGACCCCACCGCGCCGGCCAGCGCGCTCAGCGCCGGGCTGACGGTGACCAGCCGCCCCGACAGCGACAGCTCCCGGCCCAGCTCCCGCAGTTCACCGAGGTAGTGGGTGAACAGGGTGTAGGCCGCGCTGCCGGTGGCGTAGCGGACCACCTCGGCGGTGACGTTCGGGTTGCCGTCGCGGTCCCCGCCGATCCAGGAGCCCATCCGCAGGATCGGTTCGGCCAGTAGTGCGGGATCGGGCCAGCGCTGCCGCAGCGCGGCGCGCAGCTCCGCGTTGAGCCGCGGCACCACGTCGAAGAACGCCGCCGGGTAGTAGCGCAGCCCCATCTTGATCTCGTCGGTGAGCTGTGGGCGGGTCAGCCGGGTCAGCGCGGTCTGCCACAGCAGCAGGATCGCTTGGCGTAGCTGCAGGTCGATGTCGCGGCCGTCATCGGTGGTGGTGTGCCCGGCGGCGCGCCGCCGCATCAGCGCGGTGATGCGGTGCTGGGTGGTGAACACGCTGCGGCGGCGGGTCTCGGTGGGATGGGCGGTGATGACCGGCCCGACCAGGGCGCCGGCCAGCGCCGCGGTGACCGCGGGGGTCTCCAACTGTCCGGCGGTGCGCAACCGGTCCAGCTTGGCGTAGGTGGCGGCCAGGCTGGAGTCCGGTGGTGGTTCACCGGCGGCGACGTGCACGGCCCGGCGACGTTCCCGGTGGATGTCCTCGGCCACGTTGGCCAAGAGCGCAAAATGGCTGAACGCCCGGATCACCGGGATCGCCGCGGCGGTGTCCAGCCCGGCGAACATCGCCGCCAGGTCCGCGCGGTCGATCTCGGAGCGGCGCACCCGGAACGACTCCACCCGGGCCCGCTCGACCAGGTCGAACACCTCGTCACCGTGCTGTTCGCGGATGGTGTCGCCGAGGATGGCGCCGAGCAGACGGATATCGGCGCGCAGCGGTTCGGTGGCCTCCCGGCCGATGTGGGTGCGGTGGACCGCCCCGATCGGGGCCAGGGCGGAGTCCGTGCCGGGGTCGGTGTCGGGGGAAGAGCTCATCCCCCCAGTATCACGGTGCGGGTCAACCGCCGTACTTGATCAGCAGACCGATGCCGACGATCGACACGATCCAGATGCCGGAGACGAACAGCGTCAGACGGTCGAGGTTCTTCTCCACCACGGTCGACCCGGACAGGCTGGACTGGACGCCGCCACCGAACAGGGTGGACAGCCCGCCGCCCTTGGCCCGGTGCAGCAGCACCAGCAGCATCACCAGGATGCTGGTGACCACCAGGAGGATCTGCAGGGTCAAAACCATGGGCGTTACCCTACCGCACCGGTCCCGGCCGGCTATTCGGCGGCGAGGTCGGCGGTGTCGGCGAAGACCAGTCCACCGTCGTCGAGGAGCACCGCGTAGCGGCGGGCGGGGTCGGCGATGTGGTTGCCGCCGACCTCGACGGCGAATCCGGCGGCCTCACCGAAGTCGTCGACGACCACCCCGGTGGCCTCCGCGTCGGTGCCGGCGAACACCCGCACCCGACTGTCGGTGGTCACGTCCTTGCCGTCCTGCACCGTCATGTCCGTCCCCCAGCCATCCGTCGCTTCGTGGTACTCATTGTCAAGTACAGCACACCGGTCGCCACGGCGGTCGCAGTTACGGCAGCGGGCCGCCCGCGGCGATCGCGGACAGCGTGGCGAACTGCTCGCCGTCCAGCGACGCCCCGCCCACCAGCGCGCCGTCGACGTCATCGCTGGCGATGAGCTCGCCGATGTTCTTGGCGTTGACCGAACCGCCGTAGAGCACCCGCACGGCGTCGGCGACCGCCGGGGAGGCCAGTTCGGCCAGCACCCCACGGATCTCCTTGCACACCTCCTGGGCGTCGGCGGGACCGGCCACCCGGCCGGTGCCGATCGCCCAGACCGGTTCGTAGGCGATGACGCAGGCAGCGATCTGCTCCGCGGACAGCCCGGCCAGCGAACCGCGCACCTGCTCGGTGCAGTGCTCGACGTGGCCGCCGGCCTCCCGGACCTCCAGGCCCTCCCCCACGCAGACGATCGGGGTGATCTCGTGTTTGAGGGCGGCGGCCGCCTTGGCGGCCACCAGCGCGTCGTCCTCGCCGTGGTAGCTGCGCCGTTCGGAGTGCCCGACCACCACGAAACTGCAGCCCAGCTTGGCCAGGAAGGCACCGCTGATCTCGCCGGTGTAGGCGCCGGAGTCGTGCTGGGAGAGGTCCTGGGCGCCGTAGGTCAGCCGCAGCTTGTCGCCGTCGACCAGGCTCTGCACGCTGCGCAGGTCGGTGAACGGCGGCAGCACCGTGACGTCGACCTTATCGAAGTACTTGTCCGGCAACGAAAACGCGATCTTCTGCACCAGGGCGATCGCCTCGAAGTGGTTGAGGTTCATCTTCCAGTTGCCGGCGATCAGCGGCTTGCGGCTCATGGCTGTCCTTCGATGCGGGGGTCGGGTGCGGGGGTCAGTTGTTCAGTACGTCCAGGCCGGGCAGGGTCTTGCCCTCGAGGTACTCCAGGGAGGCGCCGCCCCCGGTGGAGATGTGCGAGAAGCCGTCGTCGGGCAGACCCAGGGTGCGCACGGCGGCCGCCGAGTCACCGCCGCCGACGACGGAGAACGCGCCGCGACCGGTGGCGGTGGCGATCGCCTCGGCGACACCCTTGGTGCCCGCGGCGAACGCCGGGAACTCGAAGACCCCCATCGGCCCGTTCCAGAACACGGTGCGGGCGTTGGTCAGCAGGGCGGTGAACCGCTCCACCGAGCCCGGCCCGATGTCCAGGCCCATCCGGTCGTCGGGGATCCGGTCGGCGGGGACCACCTCGGCGGGCGCGTCGGCGTCGAACTCCGGGGCGACGACGACGTCGACGGGCAGCCGGATCACGTCGTGGTAGGTCTCCAGCAGCCGTTTGCAGGTGTCGACCATCTCCGGCTGCACCAGCGAGGTGCCCACCGGCAGGCCCTGGGCGGCCAGGAAGGTGAAGCACATGCCGCCGCCGATCACCAGGCTGTCGGCCTTGCCGGCCAACGACTCGATGACCGCGAGCTTGTCGGAGACCTTCGAACCGCCCAGCACCACCGCGTACGGCCGTTCGGTGGAGGTGGTCAACTGCTCGAGCACCGCGACCTCGGCGGCGACCAGGGTGCCCGCGTAGTGCGGCAGCAAGCCCGCCACGTCGTAGACCGAGGCCTGCTTGCGGTGCACCACCCCGAACCCGTCGGAGACGAAGGCCCCGGGGCTGCCGTCGGGGGCGGCCACCAGTTCGGCGAGCTGTTCGGCCAGCGCGCGCCGCTCCGCGTCGTCCTTGCTGGTCTCCCGCGGGTCGAACCGGACGTTCTCCAGCAGCAGCACGTCCCCGTCGGTCAGGCCCTCGGCGCGGGCCAGCGCGTCGGTGCCCACCACATCGCCGGCCAGTTGGACGTGCCGGCCCAGCCGTTGCCCGAGGGCCGCGGCGACCGGCGCCAGGGACAGCTTCGGGTCGGGCTCGCCCTTGGGCCTGCCCAGGTGCGCGGCGACCACCACCTTGGCGCCGGCGTCCACCAAGGCCTGCAGGGTGGGCGCCGACGCGTCGATGCGGCCCGGGTCGGTGATGGCACCGTCGGCGTCCAGCGGAACGTTGAGGTCGCTGCGGACCAGCACCCCGCGGCCCGAGACCCCTTCGGCCAGCAGGTCGTCGAGGTTGGGGATGCTCACAGCGATGTGCCGACCAGGGCGACCAGGTCGACCAGCCGGTTGGAGTAACCCCACTCGTTGTCGTACCAGGACACCACCTTCGCCTGGTCGTCGATGACCTTGGTCAGACCGGCGTCGTAGAGCGAGGAGTGCGGGTCGGTGACGATGTCGGCGGAGACGATCGGCACGTCGTAGTACTTCAGCACGCCCTTGAGCGGGCCGTCGGCAGCGGATTTGAACGCGGCGTTGATGTCCTCGACCGTGGCCGACTTGGCCAGGTGCGCGGTCAGGTCGGTCACCGAACCGGTGGGGATCGGCACCCGCAGCGCGTAGCCGTCGAGCTTGCCCCTCAGTTCGGGCATCACCAGCCCGATCGCCTTGGCCGCGCCGGTGGAGGTCGGCACGATGTTGACCGCGGCGGCGCGGGCGCGACGCAGGTCGGAGTGCGGGCCGTCCTGCAGGTTCTGGTCCTGGGTGTAGGCGTGGATGGTGGTCATCAGGCCCTTGACGATGCCGAACTCGTCGTGCAGCACCTTGGCCAGCGGGGCCAGGCAGTTGGTGGTGCAGGAGGCGTTGGAGATGATCTTCTGGCTGCCGTCGTAGTCGCCGTCGTTGACGCCCAGGCAGACGGTGATGTCCGGGTCGGTGGCCGGCGCGGAGATGATGACCTTCTTGGCGCCGGCGTCGAGGTGGCCCTGCGCCTTGTCCCGCTTGGTGAAGATGCCGGTGGACTCCACGACGACGTCCACGCCCAGGTCGCCCCAGGGCAGGGCGGCCGGGCCCTCCTTGACCTCCAGCGCCTTGATCTTGGTGGAGCCGACGACGATGGTGTCCTCACCCTCCAGGCTGACCTCGTGCGGCAGCCGGCCCAGGATGGAGTCGAACTTGAGCAGGTGGGCCAGGGTGGCGTTGTCGGTGAGGTCGTTGACCGCCACGATCTCGACGTCCGGGCCGTTGCCCTGCGCCTGCTGGGCGTCCAACGCCCGGAAGAAGTTGCGCCCGATTCGACCGAAGCCGTTGATACCTACCCGGACCGTCACTGGTCTCTCCTCATTTCTGCCGAAGGTGCTTGCGGAAGTCTGCGGTGTGCTCCGCCGACCAGCCTAATGGGCGCGGGCACGGCGCGGACGTGCAGCCCTGCCGCTCCCGGTCCGGTGGCGACTCAGGCGTCCTCGAGCAGGTCGGGGGTGACCGCCGACTCGGTGTCGGGCACCCCGTCCTGCTTGGCTTTGCGGTCGGCCATCGACAGCAGCCGGCGGATCCGCCCGGCCACCGCGTCCTTGGTCATCGGCGGGTCGGCCAGCCGGCCCAGTTCCTCCAGCGACGCCTGCCGGTGCTCGACGCGCAGCTTCCCGGCCTCGGCCAGGTGGGCGGGCACGGTGTCGCCGAGGATCTCCAGGGCGCGTTCCACCCGGGCCGCGGCGGCGACCGCGGCCCGCGCCGAGCGGCGCAGGTTGGCGTCGTCGAAGTTGGCCAGCCGGTTGGCGGTGGCCCGCACCTCGCGGCGCATCCGGCGTTCCTCCCAGATCACCCGGGTGTCCTGGGCGCCCATCCGGGTCAGCAGCGCCCCGATGGCCTCGCCGTCCCGCACCACCACCCGGTCGACACCGCGGACCTCGCGCGCCTTGGCGGCCACCCCCAGCCGCCGGGCCGCACCCACCAGCGCCAGCGCCGCCTCCGGTCCGGGGCAGTTGACCTCCAACGCCGAGGACCGGCCCGGCTCGGTGAGCGAGCCGTGCGCCAGAAACGCGCCGCGCCAGGCGGCTTCGGAATCGATGACGCTGCCGCCGACGACCTGGGCGGGCAGTCCGCGCACCGGCCGGCCGCGCAGGTCCAGCAGCCCGGTCTGGCGGGCCAGCGCCTCCCCGTCGGCGGCGACCTGCAGCACATACCGGGTGCTCTTGCGGATCCCGGTGGCCGGCAACACCCGCACGTTGGCGGTGTAGCCGTACAGGTCGAAGATGTCCTTGCGCAGCCGCCGGGCGATGCCGTCGAGGTCCAGTTCGGCCTCCACGACCACCCGGCCGTTGACGATGTGCAGGCCACCGGCGAAGCGCAGCAGCGAGGCCACCTCGGCGCGCCGGGCGCTGACCGCGGTCACCGGCAGCCGACTCAGCTCCTCTTTGACCTGGGCCGTCATCGCCACCCGTCGTCACCTCCCGGACCCTCCGCACCGGCACGCTGCCGTGAGTGCTCGACCCGCACCGGGGCGGTGGCTGCCGCCGAGCCGGCACCGCGCATCCGCACCGCGTCCAACGCGGCGGCCAGCTTGCCCGGGTCATGTAAAGGTGTACCAGGTCGGGCCACGTCGGCAAACTGGACGGCGGCGTCCAGCAGGGTTGCGGCCCGCCGCAACTGGTCGCGTTCGCGTTCCCCGGCCACCCCGGCCGCGTCGACGATGACGTCGTGGACGGTGAATCCGGGCGCATGCTGGGCCAGCACGTGCAGGTGCCGTTCGGTGGAGAAGCCGGCGGTCTCCCCCGGCTCGGCGACCAGGTTGAGCACCAGGGCGCGCCGCGCCGCGGTCTCGCGCAGCGCGACGGCCAGCTCCGGCACCAGCACGTGCGGGATCACGCTGGTGAACCAGGAGCCCGGCCCGAGCACCACCAGGTCGGCGGCCATGATCGCGTCGACGGCCTGCCGGGTGGCCGGCGGGTTGCCCGGCTGCAGCCGCACCCGGCGCACCTTGCCCGGGGTGGTCGCGACCGCGACCTGGCCGCGGATCACCCGGAACATCCGCGGGTCGGTCTCCAGGCCGGCGACGTCGGCCTCGATCTGCAGCGCGATCGGGCACATCGGCAGCACCCGGCCCTTGACCCCGAGCACCCGGCCCAGCTCGTCGAGGGCGGCGACCGGGTCGTTGAGGACCTCGCTGAGCCCGGCGAGCATCAGGTTGCCGATCGGGTGGCCGGCCAACGCGCCGCTGCCGCCGAACCGGTGCTGGATGATGGTGGCCCACAGCCGACCCTGCGGGCTGTCGGAGGCCAGCGCCGCCAACGCCATCCGCAGGTCGCCGGGCGGGACGATGTCGATCTCGCTGCGCAGCCGGCCGGAGGATCCGCCGTCGTCGGCGACGGTGACCACCGCGGTGACCCGCGGGGTGAGCCGGCGGGCCGCCGACAGCGTCGCGTACAGGCCGTGGCCGCCGCCGAGGGCGACGATGCTCAGGTCGTTGCCCTGCCTCATCGGCGCGGCCTCATTCGCGGCCCAGGTCCCGGTGCAGCACCCGCACCGACAGCCCGTCGTCGGGTTCGAGGCGACGCGCCAGTTCCTCGGCGATGGCCACACTGCGGTGTTTTCCGCCGGTGCAACCGATCGCAACCGTCATGTAGCGCTTCCCCTCCCGGCGGTAGCCGTCGACAACCAGCGACAGCAGTCGATGGTACGTATCCAGGAATGCCGTCGCACCCGGTTGGCGCAGGACGTAGTCGCTGACCGCCGGGTCCTGCCCGGTGCGCGGCCGCAGTTCGTCGACCCAGTGCGGGTTGGGCAGGAACCGCACGTCCATCACCATGTCGGCATCCATCGGCAGCCCGTATTTGAAGCCGAAGGACTCCAGGGTGACCGAGGTCTGGGCCGCCGCCTCGTTGCCGAACGCGTCCTCGATCGTCTCGCGCAGTTCGCGCACCGACATGGTCGAGGTGTCGATGACCAGATCTGCGGCGGCGCGGACCGGTTCCAGCAGCCGCCGTTCGGCGGCGATGCCCTCGGTGAGGGTCTGTTGGCCCTGCAGTGGGTGGCTGCGCCGGTTGTGTTCGTAGCGGCGCACCAGCATGTCGTCGGAGGCGTCGAGGAACAGCACCCGCGGAATGATGCCGCGGGTGGCCAGGTCGGTGCGCACCCAGTCCAGGTCCCCGGTGAAGCCGCGGGAGCGTACGTCCATCACCACGGCGAGTTCGGTGATCCGTGAGCCGGCCGCCAGCCCCAGATCCACCATGCGGGTGATCAATTCGGGCGGCAGGTTGTCGGCGACATACCAGCCGAGGTCTTCGAGCACCTTGGCCGCGGTGCCGCGCCCGGCGCCGGAGAGGCCGGTCACCAGCACCACGTCGATGCCGGCTCCGATTGCGTCGGCGGGGTTGTCGGCCGGGGTCATCGCTGTGTCGGCTCCTCGCTGAGTGCGGCGAGCACCGCCGCGGCGGTCACCGCGCCGATCCCGGGCACGGTGCTGATCTCCTCCACGGTGGCGCTGCGGATGGCCGCCACCGAACCGAAATGACTGACCAGGGCACGGCGGCGAGTCTCCCCCAGCCCGCGGACCGAGTCCAGCGCCGAGGCGGTCATCCGTTTGGAGCGTTTGCTGCGGTGGTAGGCGATGGCGAAGCGGTGCGCCTCGTCACGGACGCGCTGCAGCAGGTAGAGCCCGTCGCTGCGCCGCGGCAGGATCACCGGGTCCGGTTCGGCGGGCACCCACACCTCCTCGAGGCGTTTGGCCAGCCCGATCACCGCCACGTCGCGGATGCCGAGGTCGTCCAGCGCCGCGGCGGCCGCGTTGACCTGCGGGGCGCCGCCGTCGACCACGAACAGGTTCGGCGGGTAGGCGAAGCGCCGTGACTTGCCTTCCGGGGCAAGGGCTTGCTGCTCTTCCAGGTGGCGGGCGAAGCGGCGGCGGGTGACCTCGGCGATGGAGGCGACGTCGTCGGAGCGTCCGTCACCCGCGGCGCCGCGGATCTCGAACCGCCGGTAGTCCGAGCGGCGCGGCAGCCCGTCTTCGAACACCACCAGCGATGCGACGACGTCGGTGCCCTGCACGTGGCTGACGTCGACGCATTCGATGCGCAGTGGCGCCTCGGCCAGCCCGAGTGCGTCCTGGATGCTTTGCAGCGCCGCCGAGCGGGCGGTGAAATCCCCTGCCCGGCGCAGTTTGTGCTGCTGCAGCGCCTCGACGGCATTGCGGTGCACCGTGTCCGCCAGCGATTTCTTGTCCCCGCGCTGCGGGACCCGCAGCACCACCCGCGATCCGCGCAGCCCGGACAGCCACTGGCCGACCTGCTCGGCACCGGACGGCAGGCACGGCACCAGCACTTCGCGCGGCACCGGGTTGGCGGCTTCGTCGACCGCGCCCCCGCCGCCGTCGGCCGCGCCGTCCAGCGCGGCCTGGTCGCCGTAGAACTGGGTGAGGAACTGCTCGACCAACCGCTCGGAGCCGGAATCGTCGGGGTCGCCGGACTTTTCGACGATCCAGCCGCGTTGCCCCCGGACCCGGCCACCGCGCACGTGGAAGACCTGGACGGCGGCCTCCAACTCGTCCTCGGCGAAGGCCATGACGTCGGCGTCGGTGCCGTCGCCGAGCACCACGGCCTGCTTCTCCATGGCGCGGCGCAGTGCGGCCAGGTCGTCGCGAAGCCGGGCGGCCCGCTCGAAGTCGAGATCTTCTGCGGCGGCGGCCATCTGCTGTTCCAGGTTCCGCGCGAACCGGTCGGTCTTGCCGGACAGGAAGTCGCAGAAGTCCTCGACGATCTTGCGGTGTTCCTCGGCGCTGACCCGGTCCACGCACGGCGCGGCGCACTTGTCGATGTAGCCGAGCAGGCAGGGCCGGCCGATCTGCTGGTGGCGCCGGAACACCCCGGCCGAGCAGGTGCGTGCCGGGAACACCCGGGTGAGCAGATCGAGGGTCTCCCGGATCGCCCAGGCATGGGAGTACGGGCCGAAGTAGCGCACCCCTTTGCGTCGCGGGCCGCGGTAGACCATCAGCCGCGGGTATTGCTCGTTGAGGGTGACCGCGAGCACCGGGTAGGTCTTGTCGTCGCGGTAGCGGACGTTGAACCGCGGGTCGAACTCCTTGATCCAGTTGTATTCCAGCTGGAGCGCCTCGACTTCGGTGCTGACCACTGTCCACTCGACATTGGCCGCGGTGGTCACCATCTGTCGGGTGCGCGGGTGCAGCCCGGCGATGTCGGCGAAGTAGGACGTCAGCCGGCTGCGCAGGTTTTTCGCCTTGCCCACGTAGATGACCCGGCCGTGGATGTCGAGGAAGCGGTAGACGCCCGGTTCCACCGGGATGGAGCCGGGCGCCGGCCGGTAGGTCGCGGGGTCGGGCACGCCTCCAAGGCTAGCGTTCGGCGGTCAGGCGGCGGCCGCGTCCGGCCGGTAGCGGGCCAGCAGTTCACGCACCGTGTCCATGGCCGCGACGGCGCGGTCGCCGTCGATGGCCTGGATCGCCATCAGCGGGATGTATTCGTCGTCGGGCAGGTCCACCCGGGCCCAGCGGGCATGGGCGGGGAAGGTGACGCCGGTGACCGCGCTCCACGGCACCAGTTTGTCGCCGAAGACGTTGCGCACCGACAGCCCGGCGGCGCCCACCCGCAGCCGCGGCCGGCCGAACAGCAGCACGAACCCGGCGATGATCAGCCCGATCGTGGCGACCGCGAACTGGTCGTAGGTGCGGAACAGCACGCCGGTGGAGCCGATGGTCAGCAGCAGGCTCACCGCGATGTGCACCCCGGCGATGAGGATCGCCGCGGTGTAGACGAACAGCTTCACCCGGTGCGGCCGGATCTCGGCGTCCCAGTCGCCGTCGGCGGCGGTCACGGCGCGGCGCGCAACGCGCGCAAGGTCAGGGCGGTGCTCAGGGCGGCCGCGGCGGCCTGAGCACCCTTGTCCTCGGCGGAGTCGGGCAGCCCGGCGCGGTCCAGCGCCTGCCGTTCGGTCTCGGTGGTGAGCACCCCGTTGGCCACCGGGACCGCGGCGTCCAGCGACACCCGGGTCAGGCCCTGGGTGACCGCGTCGCAGACGTAGTCGAAGTGCGGGGTTTCGCCGCGGATGACCACCCCGAGGGCGACGACCGCGTCGTGGGAGCGGGCCAGTTCCTGGGCGACCACCGGGATCTCGATGGCCCCGAGCACCCGGGTGACGGACGGTTCGGCGATGCCGGCGTCGGCGGCGACGGTGCGCGCGCCGGCCAGCAGGGCGTCGCAGATGCGGGCGTGCCAGGTGCTGGCCACGATCGCCAGCCGCAGCCCGGCGGCGTCGAGTGCGGGCAGGTCGGGCACCCCGGCGCCACCGCTCACCGGGCGTCCCCCAGTTCGCCGGGCAGCCGCGGCTCGTCGTCGAGGCCGGTGAGCTCGTGGCCCATGCGGTCCCGTTTGGTACGCAGGTACCGAATGTTTTCGGCGTTGGCGCGCACCGGCAGCGGCACCCGTTCGAGGATGTGCAGCCCGTAGCCGTCCAGGCCGACCCGCTTGGCGGGGTTGTTGGTCAGCAGCCGCATCGAGCGGACCCCGAGGTCGACGAGGATCTGGGCGCCGGTGCCGTAGTCCCGGGCGTCGGCGGGCAGGCCGAGCTTGAGGTTGGCGTCGACGGTGTCGTCACCGGCGTCCTGCAGCTGGTAGGCCTGCAGTTTGTGCATGAGGCCGATGCCGCGGCCCTCGTGGCCGCGCATGTAGAGCACCACGCCGCGGCCCTCCCGGGCCACCATCGCCAGCGCCGCGTCCAGTTGCGGGCCGCAGTCGCAGCGCTGGGAGCCGAACACGTCGCCGGTCAGGCATTCCGAGTGCACCCGCACCAGCACGTCACTGCCGTCGTTGTGCGGCCCGGCGATCTCGCCGCGCACCAGCGCCACGTGCTCGATGTCCTCGTAGATGCTGGCGTAGCCCACCGCGCGGAACTCCCCGTAGCGGGTGGGGATGCGGGCCTCGGCGACCCGTTCGACGTGCTTCTCGTGCTTGCGGCGCCACTCGATGAGGTCGGCGATGGTGATCAGGGCCAGCTGGTGCTCGTCGGCGAAGATCCGCAGCTCGTCGGTCTGGGCCATCGCGCCCTCGTCCTTCTGGCTGACGATCTCGCAGATCGCGCCGGCCGGGTGCAGCCCCGCCATCCGGGCCAGGTCCACCGCGGCCTCGGTGTGGCCCGGGCGGCGCAGCACGCCGCCGTCCTTGGCGCGCAGCGGCACCACGTGGCCGGGCCGGGTGAAGTCGTCGGCGACGCTGGCCGGGTCGCCCAGCAGCCGCATCGTGGTGGCCCGGTCCGACGCGGAGATGCCGGTGCCGATGTTGTGCTTGGCGTCGACGGTCACGGTGTAGGCGGTGCCGTGTTTGTCCTGGTTGACCGCGTACATCGGGAGCAGCCCGAGCCGATCGCAGATGGCGCCGTCCAGCGGCACGCACAGGTAGCCGGAGGTGTAGCGCACCATGAACGCCACCAGTTCGGGGGTGGCCTTCTCGGCGGCGAAGATCAGGTCGCCTTCGTTCTCCCGGTCCTCGTCGTCGATGACCACGACAGGTTTTCCGGCGGCGATATCGGCAACCGCCCGTTCGACGGAGTCGAACCTCGTCATTGTCGCCTCGTCCCGTCCCGATCGAAGGTTACCGGCCGGTAGCTGCCGGTGATGGTCTGTTCAGTATGGACCACCGGCGGGCGGCGGCTACGGTGCGGGACGTCCCAGCAGCCGCTCCACGTATTTGGCCACCACGTCGACCTCCAGGTTGACGGTGGTGCCCACCGCCGCGGCGCCCAGGGTGGTCGCCGCCCTGGTGGTGGGGATCAGCGACACCTCGAACCAGTCCGCGCCGGTGTCGGCGCCCACCGCCGAGACGGTCAGCGAGATCCCGTCGACGGTGATCGAGCCCTTCTCCACCACGTAGCGGGCCAGCGCGGCGGGCAGCGCGATGCGCACCACCTCCCAGTGCGGTGTCGGGGTGCGGACCAGGATCTGCCCGGTGCCGTCGACGTGGCCCTGCACGATGTGTCCGCCCAGCCGCCCGCCGACCGCGACCGCGCGCTCCAGGTTGACCCGGCTGCCCGGCCGCAGCGCGCCCAGGCTGGACCGGCGCAGCGTCTCGGCCATCACATCGGCGGTGAACCGGCCGGCGGCGCCGATCTCGGCGACGGTGAGGCACACCCCGTTGACCGCGATCGAGTCGCCGTGGCCGGTGTCGGCGGTGACCCGCGGGCCGTGGATGGTCAGTCGGGCGGAGTCGGCCAGCTCTTCGCAGCCGAGCACCTCCCCGAGTTCCTCGACGATTCCGGTGAACATCGTCCCAGGCTAGCCGCGTGCCGGGCCCGGCAGCGGCGGCCGGGCGGCGGTGTTGGTGGCGCGCGGGTCCGCAGGCACCCTCTACCATTGCCCCCATGCTGAAACGCCTTCGCCGTACCGCCGGCCGTCCGACCGGTCTTCCCACCGTTCTGCTGGCCACCGCCGCCCTGACCGCCGGGCTGGTCGCCGGGTGCTCCTCCTCGAAGGACTCCGGCACCGCCACCGCCGACCTGCCCGACGCGACCACCCTGCTCGACCAGGCCCACACCACCACCGCCGCGCTGACCAGCGTGCACCTGGAGCTGTCGGTGAACGGGGAGATCGAGGCCCTGCCGATCAAGACCCTCAGCGGGGATCTGACCGCCAAGCCGCAGACCGCGGCCAAGGGCAAGGCCACGATCGTCGCCTTCGGGCAGGAGGTCGACGCCGACTTCGTGGTCCTCGACGGGACCCTCTACGCGTCCATGTCCGGGAAGCGCTGGTCGGACTGGGGCTCGGCCGCCGACATCTACGACCCGTCGATGATCTTGAACCCCGACACCGGCCTGGCCAACGTGCTGGCCAACTTCACCGACGCCAAGTCCGAGAAGCACGAGACCATCAACGGGGTCGACACCGTGCAGGTCACCGGTGAGGTCAGCGCCGACGCGGTGAACAAGCTGGCCCCGCAGCTGGACGCGACCGCCCCGATGCCGGCGACCGCCTGGATCCAGGCCGACGACCCGCACCAGCTGGTGCAGGCCCAGCTGGAGCCGAGCAGCGGCAACACCGTGCAGATGACGCTGTCGGACTGGGACGCGCCGGTCACCGTTGAGAAACCGGCGGTGTGATGCGCGCTAACCGTGGGATAGCGATCGGCGCTGGCAGCCTCGCCGTCCTGCTCGGTGCCCTCGACACCTATGTCGTGGTCACCATCATGCGCGACATCATGGCCCCGCCCCCGGCGGGCGTGGGCATCCCGATCAACAAGATCCAGCAGGTCACCCCGATCATCACCGGGTACCTGCTCGGCTACGTCGCGGCGATGCCGCTGCTGGGCCGGGCCTCCGACCGGTTCGGTCGCAAACGGCTGTTGCAGACCAGCCTGGCCGCGTTCGCGATCGGCTCGGTGATCACCGCGCTCTCCACCGACCTGGCCACCCTGGTGGCCGGCCGGACCATCCAGGGCGTGGCCTCCGGTGCGCTACTGCCGGTCACCCTGGCGCTCGGCGCCGACCTGTGGGCCGAACGCAACCGGGCCGGGGTGCTCGGAGTGATCAGCGCCGGGCAGGAGCTGGGCAGCGTGCTCGGCCCGCTGTACGGGATCTTCATCGTGTGGCTGCTGCGCGACTGGCGCGACGTGTTCTGGATCAACCTGCCGCTCACCGCGGTGGCGATGATCATGATCCATTTCAGCCTGCCGTCGAAGAACCCCCAGGAGGGTCCGCCGGAGCGGGTCGACGTGGTCGGCGGACTGCTGCTCGCGGTGGCGCTGGGCCTGACGGTGATCGGGTTGTACAACCCGGAGCCCGACGGCACCCAGGCGCTGCCGGACTGGGGACCGCCGGTGCTGCTCGGCGCGCTGGTCGCCGGGGTGGCGTTCTTCGGCTGGGAGTACTTCGCCCGCACCCGGCTGATCGACCCCGCCGGGGTGCGGTTCGGCCCGTTCCTGGCCGCGCTGGGCGCCTCGCTGTGCGCCGGTGCTGCGCTGATGGTGACGCTGGTCGACGTGGAACTGTTCGGTCAGGGTGTGTTGTCGATGAGCCAGAACGAGGCCGCCGGCCTGCTGCTGCGCTTCCTGATCGCGTTGCCGATCGGGGCGTTGGCCGGTGGGTTCATCGCCACGCGGGTCGGCGACCGCGCCGTCACCTTCGTCGGGCTGCTGATCGCCGCAGGCGGCTACTGGCTGATCTCGAAGTGGCCGGTGGACCTGCTGTCCTACCAGCACGACCTGGGCGTGGTGCGGCTGCCGGCACTCGACACCGACCTGAGCCTGGCCGGGCTGGGGCTGGGGCTGGTGATCGGTCCGCTGACCTCGGCCACTCTGCGGGTGGTGCCCTCGGCGCAGCACGGGATCGCCTCGGCAGGGGTGGTGGTGGCCCGGATGACCGGGATGCTGATCGGGATGGCCGCGCTGTCGGCGTGGGGCATGTACCGGTTCAACCAGATCCTGGGCGGCCTGCCTGCCGCCGAGGGCGACACCCTGGCCCAGAAGCTCGCCGCCGAGGCGGACAACTACCGGCTGGCGTTCGCGCTGCAGTACGGCGAGATGTTCGGGATCACCGCGTTGATCTGCGTGGCCGGTGCCGTGCTCGGGCTGTTCATCGCCGGACGGTCGGCGTCGACCGAGCCGGTGTCGGCCCAGCCCGGCCAGGAGGATCTGGTGCGCGAAGGGTCCTCGACAGCGGGTTAGGGTTCATCGCACCCGGTCGGATTCGGGGCGGGTGCGGTCAGCGCGCCCCGGCCCCGCACAGCGAAGGGAGCGGTGTTGGGTCCCGAACCGCCGCCGTACCCGCCGGCCGCGCCGCCGCACCCGCAGCGACGGCGGATCCTGGCCGTCCTCGTCACGGCGACGCTGCTGCTCGCCGCCGCGCTCGCGGTGATCGCCTACCAGCGGCGCACCTCGGACAACGCCGTGAGCGGTGCGCACCCGGCCGCGGCGCCGCACCTCATCACCGTCGGTGCCGCCCCGACCGCGGTGGCCGTCGACGCCGCTAACAAAGTCGCGTACGTCGCCAACAGCGACGACGACACGGTCTCGGTCATCGACACCACCACCGGCACCGTCACCGCCACCATCGCCGTCGGCGACCGGCCCTTCGCCGTGGACGTCAATCCCGCCGCCGGGACCGTCTACGTCGCCAACAGCGACGACGGCACCGTGTCGGTCATCGACACCGCCACCAACACCGTCCGGACCACCATCGACGTCGGCGCAACCCCGAGCACGGTCGTCGTCGACCGGCCGGACACCGTCTACGTCGCCAACCTCGACGACGGCACCGTCTCGGTTATCAGCGCCGGCACCGACACCGTCACCGCCACCTGGCGGACCGACCGCGGGCCGCTGGGCGCGGTGACCGTCGACGTCGCCGCCGCCACCGCCTACGCCACCAACTTCGTCGAGCAATCCGTGTCGGTCCTCGACACCGCGACCGGCGCGACCACCGCCACCGTTCCGGTGGGCATGAACCCGGGGCCGCTGGACTTCGACCCGCGTACCGGCGCCGTCTACGTCGCCAACTTCGGCGACGGCACCGTCTCGGTCATCGACACCGCCAGCACGGCCGTCACCGCGACCGTCACCGTCGGCGGCATGCCCCGCGCGGTGGCCGCCGATCCGGAGAGCGACACCGTCTACGTCGCCAACGGCGAGGACGGCACCGTCTCGGTCATCGACACCACCACCTACACCGTGACCGCCACCCTTCCCGCCGGCGGACGGCCGTGGAGCGTGGCCGTCGATCCGGCCACCGACACCCTCTACGTCGCCAACAACGCCGACGGGACGGTGTCGGTGCTGCCCCGGTGACTCATCCGTTTGCGGGTGGGTCCGCGGGCACCAGGCTCGCCAGCAGATCGGACCCGATCGTCTGCACCTCGTCGTAGCGCCAGCGCAGCGCCCGCCCGATCGTGGGCACCCCGACGTCGTCGACGGCCACGATCGGCCCGCCGAGCAGCGCCGGCGCCAGGTAGGCCAGGATGCGGTCGACCAGGCCGGCGCGCAGGAACGCCCCGGCCAGCGTGGGCCCGCCCTCCAGCAGCACATCGGTGCGGTCGGCCAGCGCCTGCAGCACCTCGGCCGGATCGCGGGTGCGGATCAGCATGGTGCGGGAGTCGTCGTTGAGCACCCGGGCGTCGCTGGACACCTCCCGCCGGCCGACCACCACCCGCAGCGGCTGATGCTCGGCCAGGGTGCCGTCCGGGCGCCGGGCGGTCAGGGCCGGGTCGTCGGCGAAGACGGTGCCGGTGCCGGCCACGATGGCGTCGGCCGCGGCGCGGCGCCGGTGCACGTCGGCGCGGGCCTCCTCGCCGGTGATCCATCGGCTGGTGCCGTCGGCGGCGGCGCTGCGCCCGTCGATGCTGGCGGCGAACTTCCAGGTCACGTGCGGGCGCCCGGTGCGCTGCCGGTGCAGCCATTCGCGCAGTGGTCCGGCCGCGACCGCCTCGGCCAGCACCCCGCCGGTGACGTCGACGCCGGCGGCCGCGAGGTGCTTCGCACCGTCCGCGGCGATCGGGTTGGGGTCGGACACCGCGTAGACCACGGCGGCTATCCCCGCCTCCATCAAGGCGTCCGCGCACGGCGGGGTGCGGCCGTGGTGGTTGCAGGGCTCGAGGGTGACCACCACGGTGCCGCCCGCGGCACGGGGACCGGCCTGCCGCAGGGCCACCACCTCGGCGTGGGCGCCGCCGACCGGTTCGGTCCGGCCCGTACCGGCCAACCGGCCGTCGCGGTCCAGGACCACCGCCCCGACCGGCGGGTTCGGGTAGGTGGCGCCCTTGGCCCGCTGCGATTCCTCGACGGCCAGTCGCATCGCCGCCTCGACGGTCAGCGGCACGGCGGCGCTCATCGATGCCGGTGCGGGGAGACCGCCGCGGCCTGCCGCCGCAGCGCCTCGACGGTGGCCGCCGGGTCGGCGGTGCCGTAGACCGCGGAGCCGGCGACGAAGCAGTCCACGCCCGCCTCGGCGGCGGCCTCGATGGTGTCGGCGTTGATGCCGCCGTCGATCTCGATGAGGATGGTCAGCTCACCGGAGTCGACGAGTTTGCGCATGGTGCGCACCTTGTCGAGCACCTCGGGGATGAAGGCCTGCCCGCCGAAGCCGGGCTCGACCGACATCACCAGCAGGGTGTCGAAGTCGCGCAGGATCTCCAAGTAGGGCTCCAGCGCGGTGCCGGGTTTGATGCCCAAACCGGCCTTCGCCCCGGCCGCCCGGATGTCGCGGGCCACCGCGACGGGGTCGTCGGTGGCCTCGGCGTGGAAGGTGACGTTGTGGGCGCCGGCCTCGGCGTACGGCGGCGCCCAGCGGCCCGGGTCCTCGATCATCAGGTGGCAGTCCATCGGGATGTCGGTGACCGCCAGCAGGCTCTCCACCACCGGCAGCCCGATGGTCAGGTTCGGCACGAAGTGGTTGTCCATCACGTCGACGTGCAGCCAGTCCGAGCCGGCCACGGCGGCGACCTCGTCGGCCAGCCGGGCGAAGTCGGCGGAGAGGATCGAGGGGGCGATCAGCGGTCGGCCCGCGGTGTCGGACATGGCGTTCAGACTACTTGCAGCGCTGCGGCGAACATGGCGTCGGTGCCGTGCCGGTGCGGCCACAGCTGCACGTACGGCCCGGGCCCGAGCCGGTCTGCGGGGGCGAACAGCGCCCGGGCGTCCAGGGCGCGCACCGGGTGGCGCCGCAGCGCGTCGGCGACCACCCCGGCGGTCTCGGCCAGGTGTGGTGAGCAGGTCGCGTAGAGCACCACCCCGCCCGGCCGGGTCAGCCCGATCGCGGCGGCCAGCAGTTCGCGTTGCAGCCCGGTGAGGGCGGGGATGTCGGCGGGGCTGCGTCGCCACCGCGCCTCCGGGCGGCGCCGCAGCGCGCCCAGGCCGGTGCAGGGCGCGTCGACGAGCACCCGGTCGAAGCCGGGCTCCAGACCGGAGTCGCGGCCGTCGACGGTGTGCACCCGCACCGGCAGCCCGGCGGTGTTCTCCTCGACCATCGCGGCGCGGCGCGGCACCGGTTCCACCGCGGTGACGTGGGCGCCGTCGGCGGCGCCCAACGCGGCCAGCAGGGCGGTCTTGCCGCCGGGGCCGGCGCACAGGTCCAGCCAGCGTCCGGTGTCGCCGGTGACCGGCGCACCGGCCAGCGCCCGGGCCACCAGTTGGCTGCCCTCGTCCTGCACCAGGGCGCGGTCCTCGCGCACCGCGGCCAGCCGGCCGGGGTCCCCGGCGGGCAGGTAGACCGCGTGCGGCGAGTACCGGCCGACCTCGCCGTCGACCTCGGCGGCGAGCTGTTCGGCGGTGAGCACGCCGGGGCGGGCGGCCAGGTGCACCCGCGGACGCTCATCGTCGGCGGCCAGCGCGGCGTCGAGTTCGCCTGCGTCGGCCCCGAGCGCGTCGGCGAACGCCTGGGCGATCCAGCGCGGGTGGGCCCGGACGAAGGCGGCGTGACCGATCGGGTCGCGGGCCGGATCCGGCGCCAGTTCGGCCACCCAGGACGCCTCGTCGCGGCCATCGATGCGACGGAGTACGGCGTTGACGAATCCGGCCCTCGCCGAGTCGAATTCGATGCCGGCCTGTTCGACGGTGGTGGAGACCGCTGCGTGGTTCTCCACCCGGGTGCGCAGCAGCTGGTAGGCGCCGAGGCGCAGCAGATCCAGCAGCACCGGGTCGATGGCTTCGGGTGCGCGGCCGGCGGCCGCACCGATGATCGCGTCCAGCAGGCCGCGGGTGCGGCAGGTGCCGTAGGTCAGCTCGGTGGCGAACGCGGCGTCACGGCCGGTGATGTCGCGTTGGCGCAGCAGTGCGGGCAGCGCCAGGTTCGCGTAGGCGTCCTGTTCGCTGACCGCGCGCAGCACGTCGAACGCGGCGCGCCGCGCGGGATCCAGCGGGGTGCGGCGGGGCCGGGGTCGGCGGGGCCGGGTCATGAGGCGCGCACCCGCGGGTCCGGGCGGGCGCCGCGCGCCCAGTCGGCGGCGTTCATGAATTTCTTTCCGGGCGGCTGGATCTCGTCGAGTAGCACCGGGTCGGTGCCGGTGCCGATCCACACGTCGCGCCGGCCCACGTGCAGCTGGCCGGGCTCCAGCGGCGCAGGCGGGTCGGTGTCGGGCCGGACCGGGCCCAGTTTGATCCGCTGTTCGCCGAGCATGGTCCAGGCGCCCGGGCTGGGAGTGACCGCGCGGATGTGGCGTTCGACCGACGCGGCGGGGTCGCTCCAGCGCACCCGGGCGGAGTCGACGGTGATCTTCGGGGCGTAGCTCACCCCGTCGGCCGGTTGCGGCACCGCGGTCAGGGTGCCGTCGGCGACCCCGTCGAGGGTGGCTTCCAGCAGCTGCGCTCCGGAGTCGGCGAGCCGCGCCAGCAGGTCGGCGGCGGTGTCGGCGGGCCGGATCGTCTCGGTGACCACCCCGTAGACCGGCCCGGAGTCCAGCGCCGGTTCGATGCGGAAGGTGGTGGCCCCGGTGATCGGGTCCCCGGCGGCCAGCGCGGCCTGTACCGGGGCGGCGCCGCGCCAGGCCGGCAGCAGGGAGAAGTGCAGGTTGATCCAGCCGCGGGCGGGGACCGCCAGCAGCGGCTCGCCCAGCAGTGCGCCGTAGGCGACCACCGGGCAGCAGTCCGGTTGCAGCGCGGCCAGTTCGGCGACGAACTCGGCGCTGTTGGGCCGCTCGGGGCGCAGCACCGGGATGCCGTGCTCGGCGGCCAGCCGGGCCACCGGTGAGGGGGCGGGACGGCCGCGCCGGCCGGCGGCCGCGTCGGGCCGGGTGAGCACCGCGATCACCTCGTGGCGCGGGGAGTCCAGCAGCCGGCGCAGCGCGGGCAGCGCGGGTTCGGGGGTGCCGGCGAAGACGAGACGCACCGCGTCAGTCTAGGGGGCGGCGGACCGGCTACCCGATGTGCAGCGGATCGATCTGCACCCGGGTGGGTTCGCCGCCCTGGTGGGCAGAGGCCACCGCAACCCCGCGGCGCAGCGCCGCGGCGACGGTCAGGCCCTGCTCGCGGGGCACCCGGACCAGCATCCGGATGACGGTCGCATCGGCGGGGGTGCCGGCCGGGCGCCGCGCCCCCGGCGGCAGGTCCACCGGTCCCAGCAGCTCGGCCTCGGTGGGCAGGTCGGTGCCGGCGAGCAACGCCGCGACCGCCTCGGCGCTGCCGTCCACGGCGGCCATGTGGGCGCTCGGCGGCAGGCCCACCTCGGCGCGGGCGGCCAGCTCGGCCTCGGCGTGCCCGACCGGGTCCCACCGGATCAGGGCCTGCACGGTGGGGATCGAGGATTCGGCGACCACCACCACGGCCCCGCCGCGGGCGTGCGGGCGCACCAGCGCCGCCGCCCCCAGCCAGCGGCGCAGCGCGTCCTCGGCAGCGCGCAGGTCCTGTCGGCCCAGCAGCGCCCAGGTGTCCAGCAGCAGGGCCGCGCCGTAGCCGTCCGGGGCCCGCGGTTCGGCGCCGGGGGTGGCGATGACCAGGGCGGGCCCGGCAGGGACGGTCGTGACGACGGTGTCGCCGGCGGAGGTGATCACGGTGGTCTCCGGGAAGGCGCGGCCCAATTCCTCGGCGGTGCGCCGGGCCCCGATGACGACGGCGCGCACCGCGTCGGAGCCGCAGCGGGCGCAGCGCAGCGCGGTGTCCGCGCGGCCGCACCAGCGGCAGACGGCGCCGGCGCCGCGGTCGGGCAGGGCCAGCGGGCCGGTGCAGTGCCTGCAGCGGGCGACGGTGCGGCAGCGGGCGCAGGCCAGGGCGGGCAGGTAGCCGCGCCGGGGCACCTGGACCAGCACGGGCGCGCCGGCCTGCAGGGCCGCGCGGGCGGCGTGCAGCGCCCGCAGCGGCAGCCGGGCGGTGCGGGCCGCCGGATCGCGGTCATCGGCGTGGCCACCGTCGTCGGAGGCCACCACCCGGGGGGTGTGTTCGCGCAGCACCGCGCGGGCGGCGACCAGGTCGTGCGCCCAGCCGCCGCTCACCAGGGCCTGGGCTTCGGCGGTGCGGGCGTACCCGCCGAGCACGGCGGCGCAGCGCACCTGGTGGGCGCGCAGCATCGCCACCTCCCGGGCGTGCGGGTAGGGGGCGCGCGGCTCGGCCAGGGAGTCGTCGCCGTCGTCCCAGACCAGCACCAGGCCCAGGTCGCGCACCGGGGCGAACACCGCACTGCGGGTGCCGATCACCAGCCGGGCACCGCCGCGCAGCACCGCCAGCCAGCGCCGGTAGCGGGCGGCGGGGCCCAGTCCCGCCGACAGCGCCACCATCGCCGAGTCGTCGAAGTGGGCGCCTGCGGCCGCCCACAGCGCGTCGATGTCGCGCTGATCGGGCACCACGGCGAGCACCGAGCGCCCGGCGCGCACGGTCTGGGCGGCGGCCTCGGCGAATCGGGCCGGCCAGTCCTCGCCGGGCAGCGCCTGCCAGACCGCGCGGGCGGCGCGGGCCTCCCCCAGCGCGCCGAGGAATCCCGAGCCACCCTCGTAGCGGGCCCAGCCGGCCGGGTCGACCGGGGCGATCAGCGGCAGCGCCAACTCGGCAGCCGGGTCCTTCTCCACGCGGGCGTGCCGCGGCGGCACGGCCAGCCGCAGCACGTCGGGGCGGGTGCCCGCGTAGCGGGCGGCGACCGCCTCGACCAGCCGGCGGACCTCGGCGGTGAGCACCGGTTCGGGTGAGACGACCCGTTCGAGGCGGGCGAGGCGGCCGGTGTGGTCGGTGTCGGTGCGACGCTCGAGCACGAACCCGTCGACCAGCCGGCCGTGGAAGCGGACCCGCACCCGTACCCCGGGTTGGGCGTCATCGGACTGCTCCGCGCCGACCAGGTAGTCGAACTCCCGGTCCAGATGCGGCACCGAGAGCATCGGCAGCACCCGGGCGATCGGCTCGTGCTCGGCGGCCCGGTGAACCTTGGCGCTCACCCCGTCGGTCTACCAGGCGGTGCCGACAGCGCCGGGCGGCCGAACAGCAGGCCGGCGGTGATCGCCAACTGCGCCGCCGCGTAGCACCACCAGACCGGCAGCGCGAGCGCCTCCGAACCCAGCAGGAACCGGTCGATGCCGATCATCGAGTCGGACACGGTGAACAGCACCGCGCCCGCGGCGGTCCAGAGCGTGGGCAACCCGGCCAGCACCGCAGCGATCGCCATCGCCGCCAGCACCGCCACATAGACGGTCACCGGGACGGTCAGCCCGTCGGCGCCCAGGTGCGGCCAGAACGCGATGAGCAGCGCCGTCGAGGCGGCCGCCAGCAGCGCCGCCGCGGCGAGCCGGGGCCGGCTCGGGGCGGCCAGCGGCACCAGCACCACCAGGTAGCACAGGTGACCGAGCAGGAACGCGCCGAGACCGCCGACGAACGACGGTGGCCACCACGGGATGGCGAGCAGCCCGTCGCCGGCGGCGCAGAACAGCAGCGCGGCGAGCAGCCAGCGCCGCTCCCGGGCCCGGGGGTGGGTGGCCGCGGCGGCGGCGAGCAGCAGCGCCATCGCTGCCTTGACCCAGGGCTGTCCGGGGAACTGCCCGGTCAACTCGGCGCCCGCGGGTAGCCGCAGCGCGGTTGCGACGAGGAACGCCCCGTAGCCGGCCGCGGCGAGCGCGGCACTCCCCCACAGCCGGATCCGCAGGCCTCCGTATGGTGTTGCCATGTCCGCACCGCGAGCCGATGTCGACGCCATCTTGCAGAAGGTACTGGACGCGGTGCCGTTCCGGTTGACCGCCGACGGTGGGGTGGCCGCCGCGCGGCAGCGGTTCCGTGACCTGCGCCGCCGCCCGGTGCATCCCGACCTGCGGGTGCAGGATCGGGTCATCGACGGTCCGGCCGGGCCGCTGCCGGTGCGCATCTACCGGCCGCCCGAGCAGCCCGGCGGGACGCCGCCGGTGGTGATGTTCTTCCACGGCGGCGGGTTCGCGATCGGGGATCTGGACACCCACGACGGGACCGCCCGCGAGCACGCGGTGGGTGCCGGCGCGGTGGTGGTGTCGGTGGACTACCGGCTGGCGCCCGAGCATCCGCACCCGGCGGCGGTGGAGGACGTCTGGGCGGCCACCGAATGGGCGGCCGCGCACGCCGGCGAGCTGGGCGCCGACCCGGGCCGGCTGGCGGTGGCCGGGGACTCGGCGGGCGGGACGCTGGCGGCGGTGGTGGCGCAGCGGGCCCGTGACGCCGGTGGCCCGCCGATCGCCTTCCAACTGTTGTGGTACCCCGGTACCACCTATGACACGTCGTTGCCGTCGTTCACCGAGAACGCCGACGCCCCGGTGATGGACCGGGCGGCGCTGGCGGCATTCACCCGCTGGTATGCCGGGCCCGACGTCGACCTGCGCAACCCGCCGGCCACGATGGCCCCGGCGCGCGCACCGAACCTGGCCGGTCTGCCGCCGGCCTACATCGCGGTGGCCGGGCACGACCCGCTGCGCGACGACGGGCTGCACTACGCGGAGCTGTTGGCGGCTGCCGGGGTGCCGGTGCAGACCGACAACGCCGCCACCCTGGTGCACGGCTATCTGGGCTACGCCGGGGTGGTCCCTGCGGCCACCGAGGCCACCGAGCGCGGGCTGGCGGCACTGCGGGCGGCGCTGCACTGACCCGTCACCGCGGCGGCGGGCTGTCCCGGCCCTCGTCCTCGTCGGGCGGGTCGGCGGCACTGCGGTGCGCCCACTCCGGCAGCGGGGTCGGCGGCCGCGGCCCGAACATCGCCTTCAGGTAGGCCTCCGCGCCGGGATAGGGCGGCAGTTCCGGCAGGCCGCGGGCGCGCACCCGGCGCACCGCCACCACCGTGAGGTAGCCGAGCGCGAGCAGCAGGTAGACCGTGACCGCGACCTTGACGACGGTGAGCACCACACCGGGCAATCTACCGGCGCCGCCGGCGGGCTCGGCGCAGCGATGCGCGCGGACTCAGATGGCGCGTTTGAGCTCGTCGACCTTGTTCAGCTGCTCCCAGGGCAGGTCGATGTCGGTGCGCCCGAAGTGCCCGTAGGCGGCGGTCTGGGCGTAGATCGGCCGCAGCAGGTCCAGTTCCCGGATGATGGCGCCGGGCCGCAGGTCGAAGACGTCGCCGATGGCCTTCTCGATCTTCACCGGGTCTACGGTCTCGGTGCCGAACGTCTCCACGAACAGCCCGACCGGGGCGGCCTTGCCGATGGCGTAGGCCACCTGCACCTCGATCCGTTCGGCCAGGCCGGCGGCGACGACGTTCTTGGCCACCCAGCGCATCGCGTAGGCCGCCGAGCGGTCCACCTTGGACGGGTCCTTGCCGGAGAACGCCCCGCCACCGTGGCGGGCCCATCCGCCGTAGGTGTCGACGATGATCTTGCGGCCGGTCAGCCCGGCGTCGCCCATCGGGCCGCCGAGGACGAACTTCCCGGTCGGGTTGATCAGCAGCCGGTAATCGGAGGTGTCCATGGTGGAGTGCTGCAACTCCCCGAGCACAGTGTTGACCACCTGCTCACGGATGTCCGGCGCGAGGGTGGCGTCGAGGTCCACCCCCTCGGCGTGCTGGGTGGAGAGCACCACGGTGTCCAGCCGCACCGGGGTGCTGCCGTCGTACTGGACGGTGACCTGCGTCTTGCCGTCGGGGCGCAGGTAGTCCAGCACGCCGGTCTTGCGGACCTCGGTGAGCCGGCGGGATAGTCGGTGGGCCAGCGCGATCGGCAGCGGCATCATCTCGGGGGTGTCGGTGATCGCGTAGCCGAACATCAGACCCTGGTCACCGGCGCCCTGGGCGTCGAGCGGGTCGGTGGCGGCCTCCACCCGGGCCTCGTGTGCGGTGTTGACGCCCTGGGCGATGTCCGGGGACTGCCGGCCGATCGCGATGTTGACCCCGCAGGTGGTCCCGTCGAAGCCGGTCTCGGAGGAGTCGTAGCCGATGTCGAGGATGCGTTGGCGGACGATGTCGGTGATGTCGGCGAAGGCCTCTTTGGCGGTGGTGGTGACCTCCCCGGCGACGTGCACCTGACCGGTGGTGACCAGGGTCTCGACCGCGACGCGGGAGGCGGGGTCCTGGCTGATCAGCGCGTCGAGCACCGAGTCGCTGATCGCGTCACAGACCTTGTCCGGATGCCCCTCGGTCACCGATTCGCTGGTGAACAGCCGCCCCATCTCACTCACAATGGCATCCTTCCCGGACCTCGAAAAAACTTAGCTCGCCAAATGGTATCGCCGCGGCGGCCGGCCGGTCCGGTCGGTGCCGGGGTGTTCTAGTCGGCCGGTCCGCGCAGGAACGCGGCGACGGCGTCCACGATACGGCTCGCCATCACCGTTTTGGACGCGGGTTCCAGCGCCGCCTCGGCGCCGTCGGCGGACAACAGCCAGCCGTCGTTGTGGTCGACCTCGAAGGCCCGCCCCTCCCCGACCGCGTTGACCACCAACAGGTCACAGCCCTTGCGCCGCAGTTTGGCCCGGGCGTGGAAGAGGACGTCGCCCTGGTCGTCGCCGGTCTCGGCGGCGAACCCGACGATGGCGCGCATGTCGGGCAGTTGACCGTCGGCGCGGGCGCGCACCGCCCCGGCCAGCACGTCGTCGTTGCGCACCAGGGTGATGGTGGGCGCCTGGGATTCGATCTCGGTGTTCTTCTTGATCTTGGCGGCCGACACCTGCGCCGGGCGGAAGTCGGCGACGGCGGCGGCCATCACCAGCACGTCGGTGTCGGGGGCGTGTTTGGAGACCGCGTCCTGCAGTTGCTGGGCGGAGCTGACCCGCACCACCTGGACGCCGGCCGGGTCGATCAACCCGGCGGTGTGCCCGGCGATCAGGGTGACCTGCGCACCGCGCTGCGCGGCCACCCGGGCCACCGCGTAGCCCTGCTTGCCCGAGCTGCGGTTGCCGATGAACCGGACCGGGTCGATGGCCTCCCGGGTGCCGCCCGCGGTCACCAGCATCCGCACCCCGGCCAGGTCGTAGGGCAGCGCGTCGTGGCGGTCGAGCAGCAGCTGGGCGAAGGTGGTGATCTCCTCGGCCTCGGGCAGCCGCCCGGCGCCGCTGTCGGCGCCGGTGAGCCGGCCGGAGGCGGGTTCCAGGACCACCGCGCCGCGCCGGCGCAGGGTCGCGACGTTGTCCTGGGTGGCCGGGTGCAGCCACATCTCGGTGTGCATGGCCGGGGCGAACAGCACCGGACATCGCGCGGTGAGCAGGGTGGCGGTCAGCAGGTCGTCGGCCCGGCCTCCGACGGCCCGGGCCAGCAGGTCGGCGGTGGCCGGCGCCACCACCACCAGGTCGGCGCCCTGCCCGATCGCCACATGGGGGACCTGGGGGACGTCGTCGAACACGCCGGTGTGCACCGGCTGGCCGGAGAGCGCCTCGAAGGTGGCCGCGCCGACGAACCGCAACGCCGCCGCCGTCGGTGCGACACGGACGTGGTGGCCCGCCTCGACGAGTTGACGGACGACCGTGCAGGCCTTGTAGGCGGCGATTCCCCCGGAGACGCCGACGACGATCCGCTTGCCGTCCATCGCCCGAATCCCGGCTATTCGCCTTCGGTGTGCTCGAGCAGGTCGGAGTGGATCTCGCGCAGCGCGATCGACAGCGGCTTCTCGTGCAGGCCGGGCTCGACCAGCGGGCCGACGTACTCCAGGATCCCGTCGCCGAGCTGGTTGTAGTAGTCGTTGATCTGCCGGGCTCGTTTGGCCGCGTAGATCACCAGCGCGTACTTGCTCGACGCGCGCTCGAGCAGCTCGTCGATGGGCGGGTTGGTGATGCCCAGCGGGTTGTCGTAGGACTCGTAGCTCGCGTGGGCGTCGGCCTGCGGGGTCTCGGCTTGCGAGGTGCTCACGTGGATTGTCTCCCGGGGTTGTTGGGGTCGGGGTGCTCGGTGGGCTCGGTGGGCCCGGCCCCCGGAGGGTGTCGGCCGGACGTCAGTTCGGGTCCGGTGCCGTTCCCACCAGCAACGATACCAATTTCTTGCCCGCGTTCTCCAATCGGTCGTTGATCACGACCGTGTCGAACTCGTCCTGGGCGGCCAGTTCGGCGCGGGCGGTGGCCAGCCGCCGGGCGATCACCTGCGCGGTCTCGGTGCCGCGGCCGGTCAACCGCGACTCCAGTGTGGCCCAGTCCGGCGGCGCCAGGAAGACGCTGACCGCGTCGGGCAGCGCCTGTTTGACCGCGCGGGCACCGGCCAGGTCGACCTCGATGAGCACCGGGTGCCCGGCCCGGGCGGCGGCCCGGACCGGCGCGGCCGGCGTGCCGGACCGGTGCAGACCGCCGTGGATCTCGGCCCACTCCAGCAGCGCCCCCTCGTCGATGAGGCGCTGGAAGGCCTCCGGGGTGACGAAGTGGTAGTCCACCCCGTCGACCTCGCCGGGCCGCGGGGCCCGGGTGGTGGCGGAGACGCTGAAGTGCAGGTCGGGGATCAGCCGGCGCAGCAGCGCCACGACGGTGGTCTTCCCGACGGCAGACGGGCCGGACAGCACCACCACCCGGCCGGCGCCGGATGACCCCGGCCGCCGGTGGTGTGCGCCGTCCGGCCCCTCGTCGGCGTTGGCTGCCAGCGGTCTAGGAGAAGTCGAACTTCTCCAGCAGCGCCTTGCGCTGCCGGTCACCCAGGCCGCGCAGGCGGCGGGTGGGAGCGATCTCCAGCTCGGTCATGATCTCCTGCGCCTTGACCTTGCCCACCTTCGGCAGTGCCTCGAGCAGCGCGGAGACCTTCATCTTGCCCAGGACCTCGTTGGTCTCGGCGTCCTTGAGCACCTGCTTGAGGTTGGTGCCGCCGCGCTTGAGCCGGTCCTTCAGCTCCGCTCGCGCCCGGCGCGCCTCGGCAGCCTTCTGCAACGCTGCCGCACGCTGCTCGTCGGTCAACTGGGGAAGGGCCACGATTCCTCCGTCTCATGATCACGCGTAGCCGCTCTCGGCTACCGATCGATTTGTGCTGGTTCAGGGGTACATCCGCCAGCGACGACGACCGTACCCACGCCTACCGACGAAATCTAACCCCACCCCCACGCCGCCCGGTGCGCCGGTCCGTCCGCGGCGGTGCCGCCCGAGCCTGCGACCGGGTGCCCGCCGGTCCCGCACTGGCGGCCGTCGCGTCCGGCGACCGCCGCCGCCGGGCAGCAACGTCGTTGCGCGCCAGTCTGTTTGACGTCCGGTCCGGAAAAGGCCGGGTTTGCCCCGCCTGGCCGGCGCCGGCACGGGACGCGGAAAAGGTGAAAAAAATCTCGCTTCCACGCCGCTTGGCGTGTCGCGCGTGTCGGGTTCGGCGGGTCGCGGACCCGGCCGCCGCCGAACCCGATCGCCGCAGGTCACCGGCGTCGTCACCGCCGTGGCAGCTGATACGGACGGGGCGGTTGAGGTCGGCCCGACGGTCAGTCGAGGTGCCGGGCGGCCGCGTCACGCAGCCGCTCCCCCGCCGCGCGCACCGCCGCGACGTCCGGGCCGGCGCCGAGCACCTCCCGTGACACCGCGGGCAGCAGCCGGCCCGGCGGCGCACCGCCCAGCCCGCGCAGGGCGTCGATGCGGCCGCCCTGGGCCCCCACCCCGGGCACCAGCACCGGGCCGCCCAGGGCGCTGACATCGGGCGGTTCGGCGACGGTGGCCCCGACGACCACCCCGACGTCGCCGGCGCCTGCGGCCTGGTTGGCGGCGGCCGCGGCATCCACGATGCGCTGCGCCACCGTCGCCCCGTCCGCGACGGCCCGCTGTATCTGTGCCCCCTGCGGGTTGGAGGTGGCGGCCAGCACGAAGACCCCGCGGTCGTGGGCCGCGGCGACGTCCAGCAACGGCTGCAGCGACCCGAACCCCAGGTACGGGCTGGCGGTCACGGCGTCGGCGGCCAGCGGCGAATCCCCGGCCCAGGCGGCGGCGTAGGCGGCCATGGTGGAGCCGATGTCGCCGCGTTTGGCGTCGGCGAGCACCAGCACCCCGGCGGCCCGCAGCCCGGCGATGGTGTCCTCGAGCACCGCGTAGCCGGCGGCGCCGTACGCCTCGAAGAACGCCACCTGCGGTTTGACCACCGCGAACCCGGCGTAGGCGGCCACGCAGATCTCACTGAACCGGGCCAGCCCGTCGGGGTCGGCGGGCAGGCCCCAGGCGGCCAGCAGTTCCGGGTGCGGGTCGATGCCCAGGCACAGCGGGCCGCGGGCCCGTGTCGCCGCGGCCAGCCGCGCCCCGAACCCGGCCACCGCTACCCCGACCCCAGCCGCCGGTGCAGTTCCTGCAGGGACTGCACCCCGATGTCGCCGCGGATCCCCGCCTCGATGCCCTGTACGGCGGCCGAGGCGCCCTGCACGGTGGTGACGCACGGGATGTTCATCGCCACCGCCGCCGAGCGGATCTCGTAGCCGTCCCGGCGCGGCCCGGAGTTACCGTAGGGCGTGTTGAGCACCAGGTCGACCTCACCGGCCAGGATCGCGTCCACCGCCGACATCGACGGCCGGCCCGGCTGCGGGTCCTCGAAGTGCTTGCGCACCTCGTCGCAGGGGATCCCGTTGCGGCGCAGCATCTCCGCGGTGCCCTCGGTGGCCAGCACCCGGAACCCCAGGTCGGCCAGCCGTTTGACCGGGAAGACCAGCGAGCGCTTGTCCCGGTTGGCCACCGACACGAAGATGGTCCCGGTGGCCGGCAGCGACCCGTAGGCGGCGGTCTGGCTCTTGGCGAACGCGCTGCCGAAGTCGCGGTCGATGCCCATCACCTCGCCGGTGGACTTCATCTCCGGGCCCAGCAGGGAGTCCACCCCGGAGCCGTCGGCGGCGCGGAACCGGTAGAACGGCAGCACCGCCTCCTTGACCGCGATCGGCGCGTACGGGGCGACGGTGGCGCCGTCGCCGGTGGCGGCGAGCAGGCCCTCGCTGCGCAGCGTGGCGATCGAGGCTCCCAGCATCACCCGGGCGCACGCCTTGGCCAGCGGGACCGCGGTGGCCTTGGACACGAACGGCACGGTGCGGCTGGCGCGCGGGTTGGCCTCCAGCACGTAGAGCACGTCGTCTTTCAGTGCGTACTGGACGTTGAGCAGCCCGACCACCCCGATGCCGTGGGCGATGGCCTCGGTGGCGCGGCGGACCTTGTCCACGTCGGTGCGGCCCAGGGTGACCGGCGGCAGCGCGCAGGCGGAATCCCCGGAGTGCACCCCGGCTTCCTCGATGTGCTCCATCACCCCGCCGAGGTAGACCTCGGTGCCGTCACAGAGCGCGTCGACGTCGATCTCGATGGCGTCCTCGAGGAACCGGTCGACCAGCACCGGGTGCTCCGGGGACAGCAGTGCGGCACGGGTGATGTAGCCGCGCAACGTCTCCTCGTCGTAGACGATCTCCATGCCCCGCCCGCCGAGCACGTAGGACGGGCGCACCAGCACCGGGTAACCGATCTCGGCGGCGATGCGGCGGGCCTGCTCGAAGGTGGTGGCGGTGCCGAACCGCGGGGCGGGCAGCCCGGCGGTGGCCAGCACCTCGCCGAACGCGCCGCGGTCCTCGGCCAGGTCGATGGCCGCGGGCGGGGTGCCGACGATGGGCACTCCGGCGGCCTCGAGCCGCTCGGCCAGGCCCAGCGGGGTCTGCCCGCCCAGCTGCACGATGACCCCGACCACCCCGGGGCCGCCGGCACCGGACTGCTGCTCGGCGTAGTACACCTCGAGGACGTCCTCGAAGGTCAGCGGCTCGAAGTAGAGCCGGTCGGCGGTGTCGTAGTCGGTGGAGACCGTCTCCGGGTTGCAGTTGATCATCACGGTCTCGAAGCCGGCCGCACTCAGCGTGGTGGCGGCGTGCACACAGCTGTAGTCGAACTCGATGCCCTGCCCGATGCGGTTGGGGCCGGAGCCCAGGATCAGCACCTTGGGTTTCTCGGTCTGCGGGGCGACCTCGGTCTCGGCCGCCGGGTCGAGCTCGAAAGTGCTGTAGTGGTAGGGCGTTTTCGCCTCGAACTCCGCCGCGCAGGTGTCGACGGTCTTGAACACCGGGTGCACGCCGAGGCGCTGGCGCAGGGTGCGCACCCCGCCCTCGCCGGCCAGTTCGGGGCGCAGCGCGGCGATCTGGTGGTCGGAGAGCCCGTTGTACTTGGCCCGCCGCAGCAACGGCTCGTCGAGCACCGGTGTCTCCAGCAGCTCCGCGCGCAGCGCCACCAGCTCGGCGATCTGGGCGACGAACCAGGGGTCGACGCCCGAGGCGCTCGCCACCTGCTCGATCGTGCCGCCCAGCCGCAGCGCCAGCTCCACGTCGTAGAGCCGGCCTTCGGTCGGGACCTTCAGCCGGTCCAACACCCCGGTGAGGTCGCCGTCGGGGTCGGGGCCGGTCCAGAACCCGGCCCGGCTGGTCTCCAGCGAGCGCATCACCTTGCCGAGCGCCTCGATGAAATTGCGGCCCAACGACATCGCCTCACCGACGGATTTCATCGTGGTGGTCAGCGTCGGGTCGGCGCCGGGGAACTTCTCGAATGCGAACCGCGGCGCCTTGACCACCACATAGTCCAGGGTGGGTTCGAAGCAGGCCGGGGTCTCCTTGGTGATGTCGTTGACGATCTCGTCGAGGGTGTAGCCGATCGCCAGTTTCGCGGCGATCTTGGCGATCGGGAACCCGGTGGCCTTGGACGCCAGCGCACTGGAACGCGACACCCGCGGGTTCATCTCGATGACGATCATCCGGCCGTCGGCCGGGTCGATCGCGAACTGGATGTTGCAGCCGCCGGTGGCCACCCCGACCTCACGCAGGATCGCGATGCCCAGGTTGCGCATCGCCTGGTACTCCCGGTCGGTCAGCGTCATCGCGGGGGCGACGGTCACCGAGTCGCCGGTGTGCACGCCCATCGGGTCGACGTTCTCGATCGAACAGACGACGACCACGTTGTCGTTGGCGTCGCGCATCAGCTCGAGTTCGTATTCCTTCCAGCCGTAGATGGACTCCTCGATGAGCACGTTGGCGCTCGGCGAGGCGGCCAGGCCGGCGCCGGCCATCCGGGCCAGTTCCTCACGGGTGTGGGCGAGCCCGGAGCCCAGCCCGCCCATGGTGAACGACGGCCGCACCACCACCGGCAGCCCGAGGTCGGCGATGGCCTCGTCGACCTCGGCCATGGTGTAGCAGACCGCCGAGCGGGCCGACTCCCCGCCGACGGTGGCCACGATGTCCTTGAACTTCTGCCGGTCCTCGCCGCGCTGGATCGCCTCGAAGTCCGCGCCGATAAGTTCGACGCCGTAGCGGGCCAACACGCCGTTGTCGTGCAGCGCCACCGCGGTGTTCAGCGCGGTCTGGCCGCCCAGGGTGGCCAGCAGCGCGTCGATCTTGTTGCCGCGCTCGGCCTGCTGGGCGATGACCCGCTCGACGAACTCCGGGGTGATCGGCTCGACGTAGGTGTGGTCGGCGTACTCCGGGTCGGTCATGATCGTGGCCGGGTTGGAGTTGACCAGGCTGACCTGCAGGCCCTCGGCGCGCAGCACCCGGCAGGCCTGGGTGCCCGAGTAGTCGAACTCGCAGGCCTGACCGATGACGATCGGGCCGGAGCCGATCACCAGCACATGGTTGATATCGGTGCGACGCGCCATCAGCGGCCCTCCATCAGCTCGCAGAACTGGTCGAACAGGAACTCGGCGTCGTGCGGGCCCGCACCCGCCTCGGGGTGGTACTGCACCGAGAAGGCCCGGCCGTCGGCCAGCCGAACCCCTTCCACCACACCGTCGTTGGCGCAGGTGTGGCTGACCTGCGCGGGACCGAAGTCGGTGTCGAACCGCTGGCCGGCCTCCCCCTGCAGGGCGAACCCGTGGTTGTGGGCGGTCACCGCGACCCGGCCGGTGGCGTGGTCGATGACCGGGATGTTGATGCCGTGGTGGCCGAAGGTCATCTTGTAGGTGGACAGGCCCAGGGCCCGGCCCAGGATCTGGTTGCCGAAACAGATCCCGAACAGCGGGATCCCGGCGCCCAGCACCTCCCGGGTGACGGCCACGACCCGGTCGGCGACCGCCGGGTCGCCGGGCCCGTTGGACAGGAACACCCCGTCGGGGCGCAGCGCGGCGATCTCGTCGAACGTGGTCGACACCGGCAGCACGTGGCTGCGGATACCGCGGCGCAGGAAGTTGGCCTGGGTGCTGGTCTTCACCCCGAGGTCGAGCTGGGCGACGGTGAACCGGGGCGACCCGTCGGGCTCGATGGTGTAGGGCTGAGCGGTGCTGACCTCGCCGACCAGGTCGGCGCCGAGCATGGCGGGCTGGCTGCGCACCCGCTCGAGCAGTTCGTCGGTGCCGGCCAGCGCGGCCCCGGAGAACACCCCGGCCTTCATCGAGCCGCGGCTGCGCAGGTGGCGCACCACGGCCCGGGTGTCGATGCCGGCGATGCCGACGATCCGCTGGGCGGTCAGTTCGTCGGCCAGGGTGGCGGTGGCCCGCCAGTTCGACACCCGCGGTGAGGGGTCGCGCACCGCGTAACCGGCTACCCAGATGCGGTGGTCGCGGCTCTCGTTGTCCTCCGGGTTCCAGCCGGTGTTGCCGATCTGCGGCGCGGTGGCCACCACGATCTGGCGGTGGTAGCTGGGGTCGGTGAGGGTCTCCTGGTAGCCGGACATGCCGGTGTTGAACACCGCCTCCCCCAGCGCCTGCCCGGTCGCGCCGAACTGCACGCCGGTGAAGATCCGGCCGTCCTCGAGCACCAGGTGCGCGGTCGGCGAACTCATCGGGCCTCCTCGATCCAGTGGACGTATTCGCGGCGGTCGTCGGCGCGGATACCGGTGTCGATCTCGGTCCCCGACGGCAGCCGCCACCGGATGGCCAGGATCCCGCCGTCGTGGTTCGCGGTGGGCACGGCTTTGCCGACCATGCCGCGTTCGGTGCGGACCGCCAGGACCGTGTCGGCGGGGATCCAGATCGGGCGGCCGCCGCTGCGCTGCACCATGATCCCCTCCGGATAGCGGGTCAGCACCGCTTTGCTGCGGTAGCCCAGGTCGCCGACGGCGACCCGGTCATGCCAGCGCGGGCTGAGGGTGCAGCCGACGTAGAGTCCGCGCAGCGGGCCGGCCAGGACCGGCCCCACCGTGTCGGGGACCGGGGGCAGTTCCCCGATCAGGTCGGCCTGGCGTTGGGCGCGGCGCCGCCAGCCGCGGATCATCAGCTGGATGAGCCAGGTGACCAGCAGCAACAGCACGAACGCGAAGATCAGCGACCCGACCAGTGTGCCGGTGTTCATGCCGGGATCGCCCCGTCCCGGGCGGTGATCCGGCCGCGCAGCAGGGTCGCGGTGACGGTGGCGGGCAGGGTCAGCTCTTCGTAGGGGGTGTTGGCCGAGCGGCTGGCCATCGCCGCGCCGCGCACCGTCCAGCTGGCGTCCGGGTCGACGACGGTGAGGTTGGCCGGCTCGCCGACCGCCAGCGGCCGGCCCTGATCGGGCAGGCCGACGATGCGGGCGGGGTTCTCGCTCATCACCGCGGCGACGCCGCGCCAGTCGAGCAGGCCGGGGACGACCATGGTGGCGGCCACCACCGACAGCGCGGTCTGCAGGCCCAGCATGCCGGGGCGGGCGGCGGCGAACTCGCAGCATTTCTCGTGGTCGGCGTGCGGGGCGTGGTCGGTGGCCACGCAGTCGATCACCCCGTCGGCCAGGGCCTGCCGCAGCGCGGCCGCGTCGGCGGCCTCCCGCAGCGGCGGGTTGACCCGGTTGATGCCGTCGTAGCTGCGCAGCCGGCTGTCGTCGAGCAGCAGGTGGTGCGGGGTGACCTCGGCGGTGATCGCGATGCCCTGCGCCTTGGCCCAGCGCAGGATCTCCACGGTGCCCGCGGTGGAGGCGTGGCAGATGTGCACGCGGGCGCCGGCGTCGCGGGCCAGCAGCGCGTCGCGGGCGACGATCGCCTCCTCGGCGGCGCGGGGCCAGCCGGTCAGGCCCAGCCGGGCGGCGGTGGGGCCCTCGTGGGCGACGGCGCCGACGGTCAGCCGCGGCTCCTCGGCGTGCTGGGCGATGAGCACCCCCAGCCCGGAGGCGTACTCCAGGGCGCGGCGCATCACCAGCGGGTCGGCGACGCAGAGCCCGTCGTCGGAGAACATCCGCACCTGGGCGGCGCCGGCGGCCATCATGCCCATCTCGGTGAGCTCGGTGCCAGCCAGGCCGACGGTGACCGCGCCGACCGGGTGCACGTCGACCAGCCCGACCTGCTGGCCGCGCGCCCAGACGTGGTCGGTGACCACCGGGGAGTCGGCGACCGGGGTGGTGTTGGCCATCGCGAAGACCGCGGTGTAGCCGCCGAGGGCGGCGGCGGCCGAGCCGGTCTCGATGTCCTCGGCGTATTCGCGGCCGGGTTCGCGCAGGTGGGTGTGCAGGTCGACGAAGCCGGGCAGCAGCACCTGGCCGGCCGCCTCGATCACCTCGGCGCCTGCGGGGGCGGTCAGCTCGGCGCCGATCTCGGTGATCTGGCCGTCGGCCGCCGCGACGTCGACGGGTTCGCCCTCACCGTAGGGCCGCACACCGCGGATCAGCACGCTCATGCGCCCACCGCCGCGGACTCCGCGCTGCCGGCGCCGATCAGCAGGTGGAACAGCACCGCCATGCGCACCTGGACCCCGTTGGCGACCTGCTGCAGCACCGCCGAGCGCGACGAATCGGCCACCGAGGAGGTGATCTCCATGCCGCGCAGCATCGGTCCGGGGTGCAACACCACGGCGTGCTCGCCGAGCAGCGCCGCGCGCCGGTCGGACAGCCCGTAGCGCACCGAGTACTCCCGCGGGGACGGGAAGAACCCGCCGGTCATCCGTTCGGCCTGCACCCGCAGCATCACCACGGCGTCGGCGGCGGGCAGTTCGGCGTCCAGGTCGTAGCCCACGGTGACCGGCCAGTCGGCCACCCCGACCGGCAGCAGGGTGGGCGGGGCCACCAGCACCACCTCCGCGCCGAGGGTGGCCAGCAGCATGACGTTGGAGCGCGCCACCCGGGAATGCAGGATGTCGCCGACGATCACCACCCGCCGGCCCTCGATGCCGCCGAGCCGCTGCCGCAGGGTCAGCGCGTCCAGCAGCGCCTGGGTGGGGTGCTCGTGGGTGCCGTCGCCGGCGTTGATCACCGCCGGGCCTGCGCCGTCCTCGGCGGTCCACTCGGCGAGCAGTTGGGCGGCGCCGGAGGCCGGGTGGCGGATCACCAGGGCGTCGGCCCCGGCGGCGCGCAGCGTGCGGGCGGTGTCGCGCAGCGATTCGCCCTTGTTGACCGAGGAGCCGCTGGCCGAGACGTTGACCACATCGGCGCTCATCCACTTGCCTGCCACCTCGAAGGAGACCCGGGTTCGGGTGGAGTTCTCGTAGAACATGGTGATCACGGTGCGGCCGCGCAGGGTCGGCAGTTTCTTGACGTCGCGGCCCAGCAGGGCCTCGGCGAACCGGTCGGCGTCGTCGAGGATCGCGGTGGCCTCGTCGCGGGTGAGGTCCCCGGCGGCCAGCAGGTGCCGGCTCATGCGGCGTCCCGGGAGATCAGCACCGCGTCGCGGTCGTCGTGTTCACGCAGCAGGACCCGCACGCTCTCGCTGCGCGCGGTGGGGATGTTCTTGCCGACGTAGTCGGCGCGGATCGGCAGTTCGCGGTGCCCGCGGTCGACCAGCACCGCCAGCTGCACGGCGGCCGGGCGGCCCTGGTCGCGCAGCGCGTCGAGGGCGGCACGCACCGAGCGGCCGGCGTAGAGGACGTCGTCGACGAGGATGACCAGGGCGTCGTCGAGGCCGCCGGCCGGGATCGAGGTGGCCTCCAGCGGGCGGGGCGGCTTGATCATCAGGTCGTCGCGGTAGAGCGTGATGTCCAGTGAGCCGTGCGGCACCTGCACGCCGCAGAATTCGCTGATCTTGTCGGCGAGCCGGCCGGCCAGTATCGCGCCGCGGGTCGGGATGCCCAGCAGCACCACCCGCGGGCCCGAATCGGTCGGGTCGTCCAGGGCGGTCTTCTCGATGATCTGATGCGCGATGCGCGAAACCGTGCGGCCCACGTCGGCCGCGGTCATCAGTTCCCGGTCGGGCCCGACGGTGCCGTCGGGTGGGGCTCCGCCCATTTCGCCCATGCCGATTCCTGACCTCCTTCTCCGCCTCACGGGACGGATCGTTAAAGGATGTCGTACGACTCGGCAGCCTAGCACCCCGCGACTAGGCTGGGTGAGATGACCGAGCCGCAGTTCCCACGCCTGGATTTCGACGCGTTCTACCGCGGGGAGAGCCCCGCCGAGGGGGTGCCGGGCACCGCGACCGTGCCGTGGGACACCAAAGCGCCCAAAGAGAGCGTCATCGGCTGGCACGAGCGGGGCCTGGTGCGCGGGGCGGTGCTCGACGTCGGCTGCGGGCTCGGCGACAACGCCATCTACCTGGCCCGGCAGGGTTTCACCGTGACCGGGGTCGACATCTCGGCGACCGCGCTGATCACCGCCGAGCGTCGCGCCGCCGACGCGCAGGCGGACGTCCGGTTCGCCGTCGCCGACGCCACCGAGTTGGCCGGCTACACCGACGCGTTCGACACCGTCGTCGACAGCGGCATGTTCCACTGCCTGGCGCCCGCGGACCGGCCCCGCTACGCCGCCGCCGCGCACCGGGCCACCCGCAGCGGCGCGACACTGCTGCTGTCGTGTTTCAGCGACGCCAACCCGCCCGACGCCGAGCGCCCGCTGCCCGGTCTCACCGAAGCCCAGGTGCGCGAGGTGTGGGACGGGCCGGGCTGGCAGGTGGCGTCGCTGGAGCGGACCGCGGTGCACCGGGAGGGCTGGGGCGGCGAGATGCACTTCTTCTCGGTGCAGGCCACGCGGGTGCCGACGCGGTGAAACTGGAACCCAACCGGGCCCCGATCCTCGAGGCCTGCGACGCCGGACTGCTCGCCGGGGCGCTGACCCTGGTGTGGCAGCACGGAAAGGTGCTGCAGGTCAACGAGATCGGCTACCGCGACGTGGAAGCCCGGCTGCCGATGAGTCGCGACACGCTGTTTCGGATCGCCTCGATGACCAAACCGGTGACGGTCGCCGCGGCGTTGCGGCTGGCCGAGTCGGGCAAGCTGGCACTGCGCGACCCGATCACCCGCTGGGCTCCGGAGTTCGCGACGATGCGGGTGCTGGCCGACGCCGACGGCCCGTTGGAGAAGACGGTGGCCGCGCAGCGGACCATCACCGTCGAAGACCTGATGACCCACCGCTCCGGGCTGGCCTACGGGTTCACGGTGACCGGCCCGCTGGCCAAGGCCTACCGGCGGCTGCCGTTCGGGTCCGGCCCGGATGCCTGGCTGTCCGCGCTCGCCGAGCTGCCGCTCGCCCACCAGCCCGGAGAGCGACTGACCTACGGCCACGCCATCGACGTGCTGGGGGTGCTGCTGGCCCGGATCGAGGGCAAGCCGCTCGACCGGGTGCTCGACGAGCAGATCCTGGGCCCTCTCGGCATGGCCGACACCGCGTTCTTCGTGCCTGCGGCGCAGCGCGGCCGGGCCGCCACCATGTACAGCCTCGGCGACGATCTTCGGCTGCGCCACGACGTGATGGGCCCGCCGCCGATCACGGCGCCGGCGTTCCCCAACGCCGGCGGCGGCTTGTGGTCGACCGCCGACGACTATCTGCGGTTCGCCCGGATGCTGTTGGCCGACGGAGTGATCGACGGACAGCGGGTGCTGTCGGCGGCTTCGGTGCAGGCGATGCGCACCGATCGGCTGACCGCCGCGCAGAAGCGGGAACCGTTCCTGGGCGCCCCGTTTTGGGTCGGCCGCGGTTTCGGCCTGAACCTGTCGGTGGTCACCGACGCCGAGAGGTCACGCCCGCTGTACGGGCCCGGCGGCCCCGGCACGTTCGGCTGGCCGGGGGCGTACGGGACGTGGTGGCAGGCCGATCCGTCCGCGGAGTTGATCGTGCTGTATCTGGTGCAGAACCAGCCGGTGTTCTCCACGACGGCCGCCGCGGCGGTGGCGGGCAACACCGCGGTCACCAAATTACAAACCGCGCAACCGAAGTTCGTCTCCCGCACCTACCGCGCGCTGGTCGACTAGGCGGGCCGTACCGGCTCCAGGGCGGCCCCGGCGCCGCGGGCCGTGGCCAGTGCGTCCTCGCGCAACCGGGCGCGCTCCTCCGGTGTCCAGCGGGTGGTGGGTTCGACGACGAGGGTCTCGACGCGGTAGCCGAGCAGACTGAACACGTACTCCAGGTAGGGCCGCTGGAAGTCCTGCAGTTCGGGGTGGGTGCCGTCGTAGGCGCTGGATCGGGTCAGGATGAGCTGGGCGGGCCGGCCCTCCCCCAGTGTGCCGACGTGTTCGCCGCGCTCGTTGAGGGTGAAGCTGGCCATCGGCTGCACGATGACGTCGATCCATGCTTTCAGCGCGTGCGGCACATGCCAATTCCACATCGGCGACGACACCACCAGGCGGTCGAACCCGCGGACCCGGTCGATCTCGCCGAGCACGGCCGTCCAGATCTGTTTCTGCTCCGGGCTGCGCCGCTCACCGAGCAACGGCGCGAACTTGGCGATCGCGGCGTCCCGGCCGAACCGCAGCACCTCCTCGCCCCAGACCGAGAACCGTTCGACCTCGCCGACCGCGGCGGCCGGTGCCGCGGCGAGGAACTCCTCGGCCAGCGCCGAGGACAGCGAATCGTGTTGCTTGGGGCTGCCTTCCACCCACAGGGTCCGCATCGCGGCCGTCCTCAGATCATCGAGATCGGTGAGATCTTCACGCCGACCTCCAGAGCGCCGGCGAGTTCCCGGCTGACGTCGTAGTCGAAGACGACGTGCCCGCAGATGATGTCGACGTCGCGTTTGGCGCGTTGCAGCGGGTTGTCCAGGAAGTGCACGCTGGCCCCGGCCGCCTCGAGGAGGTCGGCGACGACGGCGCGGGACTCGTGGACGATGTGGGCGGCGGCGGCGCGGGCGTCGGCGCGGGCGGCGCGACCGACCCGCTCACCGGCGGTGACCGCGCCCTGGATCGAGCCCACCGTGTCGTCGAGGAGGCCGTGCAGGGCTCGCAGCCGCACCCGGGCCGAGCCGAGCCGGATCTGGGCGGCGGGCTGATCCTTCTGTGCGGCACCGCTGTAGGCCATCACCCGCTTGCTCAGCCGTTCGGCGAACAGGTCGGTCACCCGCTCGGCGGAGCCCAGGGCGGGCATCGCGGCGACCAGGGCGAGCGCGGGCACCATCGGCCAGCGGTAGGCGGCGGCGTCGTGCAGGGCCGCACCCGGTGTGGTGCCCCCGTAGATGTCGACGACGTTGACCAGCCGGTGGCCCGGCACCCAGACGTCGTCGGCGATGACGTCGTTGGAGCCGGTGGCGCGCATGCCCGCGGTGTGCCAGACGTCGGCGACGCTGATGTCGGCGGCGGGCACCAGCACCAGCGCGGGGAAGATGGCGTCGTCGGCGCCGCAGAGCGCCCCGACCAGGACCCAGTCGGCGTCCATGATCCCGGTGGCCCACGACCAGCGGCCGGTGAGCCGGTATCCGCCATTGCCGGCCGGGTCGGGCACCGCGCGTCCGGTCGGGGCCAGCGGCGCCGGGCAGAGCACCGGGCCGTCGGCGAACACCTCGTCCTGGGTGCGTTCGTCGAAGAGCGCCAGCATCCAGTTGTGCAGGGTGTAGAAGCCCAGCGTCCAGGCGCTGGAGGCACAGCCGTGCGCCATTCGGCGCACCGGGTCCAGGATCGCGGGGAACTCCGCCTGCGCACCGCCGTAGCGGGCTGGCAGCAGCAGTTCGGGCAGACCGGAGCTGCGGTAGTCGCTGATCGTGTCGGCCGGCAGCCGGCGCAGTTGTTCGGCCTCGGCGGCCCGTTCGCCGAGGCGGGTGATGAAGGCGTCGTCGATCCCGGCGGCCGGCGCGGATGTGGTCGTGGTCACGCTCCGGACATTACCATACCTTTTGGTACGGGGTGGGGTTCACCGCCGCAACATCAGCTCCAGGAACGCCTCGCGCCGGGCGGCGGCCCGCGGGTTGGGCCGTGAGCCGGCCAGGTGCAAAAACCCGATACCCGCGGCGAAGGTGGCGTTGGCGCGCATGTCGGCGTCGTCGCCGGCGAACCCGTCGTCGAGGAAGGCCTGGCGCACCGCGGCCACGATGCGGGCGTCCGAGCCGCGGACCGCGTCGGCCACGGCGTCGTCGCTGCGCGCCCACTCCCGCATCGCGCGCTCCAGCATCCAGTGCCGGGGGCTGACCAGCGAGGTCATCATCTTCGACAACCGTTGGCGAGGCGGCAATCCGGTGAGGTGGTCGAAGAGCTCGCGGTCCTCGTCGCGGAAGTCGGCCCAGGCCTCGATCAGGGCGCTGCGGTAGGTCTTCATGTCGGCGAAATGCCAATAGAAGCTGCCCTTGGTCACCCCGAGCCGGTTGCACAGCCGCTGGATGGTCAACGCCTTGATGCCGTCCTCGGCCAGGATGCGGAAGCCGGCCTGGACCCAGTCGCCCGCCGACATGCGGCCGGTTGCGCCGGCATCCGAGGCGGTCATGGCGCCCTACCCTAGCGATGCCCGGCGACGCCGGGGGCCGGTTGGGCTCAGCCCGGCTTGTGGGCGGTGGCCAACAGCCCCGGGATCGTCAGCCGGCCGCGCTCGTCGGTGGCCGCGGCCGGCGGCGCCGACCCGTCGGGCAGGCGGGTCGCGGCCGACTGCAGGTATGCGGTCCGGATCTCCCCCACCTGCCAGTGCCGCCCGAGGACGGCGCGCAACCCCGCCGCGCTGAACCGGGCCGGGCCTTCGCCACCGGCGGCGGGAAAGGCGTCGGCGGCGAAGGCCAGGACGTGCAGCTGCGCACCGCGTGCGGCGGCCCGCGACATCGCGGCCAGGTAGTCGTCGCGCCGCTCCGCCGGCAGCGCGTGCAGCAAGCCGCTGTCGACGATGGTGGTGAACCGGCCGTCGTATCCGGTCAGTTCGGTCACGTCGGCGGTCACGAATTGCGCAGTCAAGCCACGTGTCTCGGCGGCTGCGACGGCTGCGGACAGCGCCGTTTCCGACACGTCCATGCCGACCACGGTGTGGCCCCGGGCGGCGATCGCCAGGGTCAACTCCCCGTAACCGCAGCCGGCGTCGAGCACCTCCGAGCGCACCGCTCCGGGACGGTCCAGGAGGGCGGCCAGTTCCGGTTGGGGTTCGCCGATGCTCCAGGCGGGCGGCCGGTCCCCGCGGTAGGCGCGGTCCCAGTCGGTCGATTCCATGTCAGCTCGTGTCCTCTCCGGTCCGAACGAAGACGTTGCGGGATGCGGCCGCACCGACGACAGTGGATGACAGCGGTATCGGCAAAGGAGTCACCATGGATCTTCTCATCCTCGTCGGGCGCATTCTGTTCGCTGCCGTCTTCCTCGGTGGCGCACTGGGCCATTTCACCAACACCGCCGCGATGAGCGGCTACGCGGAGTCGATGGGGGTGCGTCCCGGGCGGTTGTTTGTGCTGGGCAGCGGCGTGTGGCAGCTTCTCGGCGGGCTCTCGGTGCTGCTGGGGGTCTGGACCGATGTGGGCGCGCTGATGCTGCTGGTGTTCCTGCTGCCGACCGCGGTGATCATGCACCGGTTCTGGGCTGCCGACGACGCCGAGACCCGGGCCGCCGAGCAGATCCACTTCAACAAGGACGTCTCGCTGGCCGGTGCGTCGCTCATCCTGCTGGGATTCGTGCTCAAGGCCGGTGACACCCTCGGCTACACGCTGACCGGACCGCTGCTGGGCTGACGGTCGCCGGCGACGCGGTCAGCCCCGCAGTGCGGCGGCGGCCATCTCGGCGAGCATCGCCGGGCGAGCGGCCATCTCGTCGAGGTAGACGCCCTGCACGCCCATCGCGCCGTCGCGGTAGCGGTGGTAGACGCCCTCGGCGATGCACCCGAGCCGCCACAGCGCGAAGGCGTGGTAGTAGCCGATGTCGCCGATGTCCAGGCCGGTGCGGCGCTGGTATTCGGCGATGATCCGCTCGGTCGGGGCGAAACCCTGTGCGGGGTCGGGAGCCCAACCGACCGGGCGCGGTGAGTCCCACATCGCCACCAGCCAGCCCAGGTCGGCGAGCACGTCGCCGACCGTGCACAGTTCCCAGTCCAGCACCGCACGGACACCGCCATCCGGACCGATGATGAGGTTTCCGGGCCGGTAGTCACCGTGGACAAGCCCGACGCTCTGCTCGGCGGGGATGTCGCGCCCCAACCGGCGCGCCACGTCGCGCAGCGCCCCGGTGGTGGCCTCGATGCGGTCCAGTTGCTGCCCCCACCGCCGCAGCTGTCGTTCGACGTAGCCGCCGGGACGACGCCACTGCGCGAACGGCGCACGGTCGCAATCGATCCGGTGAATGTGCACCAGGACGGCCACGACGTCGGCGGAGAACGCGGCGGGCCCGGACGCGGTCAGGGCGGCGGTGTCGTCGTCGCTGTTGAGGATGACCCCGTCGACGAAGTCCATCACGTAGAAGTCCGCGCCGGTCACCGCCGGGTCGCTGCAATGACCGGCCACGGCCGGGACCGGCACGGCGCTGCCGGCCAGCCCGGACAGGATCGCCTGTTCGCGCAGCACGTTGTGCGCCGAGGGCAGCACGGCGCCGGTCGGCGGGCGGCGCAGCACCCAGCGCCCGCCGGCGCGGTCGGTGACCACGTAGGTGAGGTTGGAGCGCCCGCCGAGCACCAGCTCGAACGCCAACGGCACTGTCACGCCGGGGATGTGGGCCAGAAACCAGTCGGTGACCGCGGCGGAGTCGATGCCTACCGGGTCACCGCTCACCGGTGCGCCGTCATCCGCGCCAGCGCGTCCTCGGTGAACACCGACAGGCCCAGTTCGGCGTGGTAGCCGTGGATCTCCTTGACATCGAGTTCCAACAGGAACCGCAGGATCTCCGGAGAGACCGTCTGGCCGGGGACCAGCACCGGGAACCCCGGCGGGTAGGGCACGACGAACGTGGTGGACACCAGCCGGCGGCCGGACTCGAGCACCGCGCCGGCCTTCTCCAGCGGGATGTGTTCGCGGTCGGTGTCGTCGTAGCCGGCGTAGAACGCGGTGCGCATGTCGCCGAACGCGCCGGTCGGTTCGGGGCGGAACGCGTCGTCGAAGCTGCTGAAGTCCGGCAGCGGCGGCAGTCCGTCGGTGATCGCGGCGACGCGGTGGCGGTGCAGCGCGGCGTCTTCGGCGCCGGCCTGCTCGGCGGCGCGTTCGAAGTCGATGGCCACCCGGCGCAGCGCGTCGAGCAGGTAGTGGACGCTGGACCAGGTGGCGCCGATGGTGAAGATCAGCAGCACGCTGTTGATCGAGGTCTTGTTGATCTGGATGCCGAAGCGTTCCATCAGGATCTTCTCCCGGAACGCGTAGCCGGTCATCCCGGTATTGCCGACGAACAGGGTCGCCCGGGTCGGGTCGAGCACGAATTCATCGGAGCGCCAAGCCTCGTTCCATTCGGCCAGCGCGCCCTGACGCACCTGCCGGTAGGACTGCACCGCCGAGGCGCGGAATTCCTCGGGCACCAGGTCGAATTCGTCGAGGATGCGGAACCATTTACTGATCAACGGGTCCCGGCGGATGCGGTACCGGAACACCAGCGCCATGTCGTAGACCCCGCGGACCATCTGAAAGCCCTCCAGGTCCACCTGGCGGCGGGCCAGGTCCAGCGAGGCCAGCAGCTGCTGGTTCGGGGAGGTGGAGGTGTGGGTCAGGAACGCCTCGGCGAACGAGTCGCGGTGCCCGCCGAAATCCTGGTCGCGGACGTGGATCATCGACGCCTGCCGCAGCGCTGACAGCGACTTGTGGGTGGAGTGGGTGGCGTACACCCGCACCCGGGCCTTGTCCGGGTCGGGCAGCAGCCGCTGGGTCAGCCAGTGCGCACGGTCCTCCCCCGGCTCGAAGCCACTCATCCCGTCGCGCCAGGCGCGGTACTCCTCGGCGTACTCGGGTGAGGCGAGCCGGTTCTCCAGCCGCTCGGCGGCGATCATCGCGGTCCGCTGCCGCGACCAGGGCACCGCGGTGGCGAAGGCGTACCAGGCCTCGTCCCACAGGAAACAGATGTCGGGTTTGATCGCGAGCACTTCCTCCATCACCCGCAGCGGGTTGTAGACCACGCCGTCGAAGGTGCAGTTGGTCAGCAGCAACATCCGCACCCGGTCGAGTTGGCCGGCCGCCTCCAGGTCCAGCAGCGTCTTCTTCACGGTGTGCAGCGACACTCCGCCGTAGATCGCGTACGGCGCCAGCGGATAGGCGTCCAGGTACAGCGGGTAGGCCCCGGCCAGCACCAGCCCGTAGTGGTGGGATTTGTGGCAGTTGCGGTCGATCAGCACGATGTCGCCGGGCCGGGTGAGCGCCTGCACGACGATCTTGTTGGCGGTCGAGGTGCCGTTGGTGACGAAGTAGCTCTGGTGGGAGTTCCAGGTCAGCGCCGCCTTGTCCATGGCCGCACGGATGTTGCCCTGCGGATCCAGCAGCGAGTCCAATCCTCCTGAGGTGGTGGAGGTTTCGGCCATGAAGATGTTACGGCCGTAGAACTCGCCCATATCCTGCAGGGATTTGGAGTTGAAGATCGAGGCCCCGCGGGCCACCGGCAGGGCGTGGAACTGGCCGACCGGCTCCTCAGCGTAGCTGCGCAGCGCGTCGAAGAACGGGGTGGCGAACCGCTTGCGGATCCCGGCGAGCACCGTGGAGTGCAGGTCGGTCACGTCGTTGAGCCGGTAGAAGGTGCGGTCGTAGACGTCGGGTTCGACGGTGGTATCCGCGGCGATCGATTCGTCGGTGAGCAGGTAGCGGTCGATGTGCGGGCGAAGTTCGCGGATCCATTCGGCGCATTCGAACGCGTCGTGGGTGCAGTCGGCGGCCACCGCGTCGTCGTTGGCGCCCAGCAGTGCGGTCATCAACGGCAGCCGGTCGCGGGACCGCAACGGCAGATCGTGGCGGATGATGGCGGCCTGGATCTCGCCGTTGAGGGCGACCGCCGTGATGACGTCTTCGATGCTGGTCATCACCAGCAGTTCGAACCGGATGTCGTCGGCGGGGTCGTGCAGGGCGCGCAGGCTGCCCGCGAGGCTCTCCGGTGCGTCCGGTGAGTAGTCGTCGCCGAGTACCACGGTGTAGAACTGCTGCTGCTTGGTCTGCGCCACCAGTTCCTGTTCGGCCAGCGGGACGGTGGTGTCGAACAGGGCGGCGCGGTCGCCGTACTCCGACAGCAGTCGCACCGCCAGCGAGACCTCGTCGGTGAGCCGGATGGTCTTGTTCTCCTCGAGGTAGCGGCGGAACTTCGCCAGGTTCGCCGCCCCGGGGTACAGCCAGTAGCGCTCGTAGGCGCCGATGCGGTCCAGCAGCCGTTTCACCCGGTTGGCGTGGTGGGTGATGTCCCGGCGGGCCCGGTTGACCTCGGCCAGCTGCCGGCAGGCGTCGTCGAGCAGGTTCCAGGTGTCCACCCGCGAGTACGACGGGTTGGCCACTGCGGCCAGTGCCGACACCCGAAGTCGCCGGGGCCGTTCCCGGTCGCCGATCATGCCTGTACCCGCGGTTCGAATATGGAGGCCACGGCCGACATTGTCCCGTGTCCTCGCACCGGATGGGCGGGTTTGGCGTTCCCCGCACGGCGCGCGGGTGACCGGGCCCGCTACCCGGTGCGGAAGTCGGCGATCACGGCTGGGGCGTGGCTTTCGGCGGTGCGTCGGGTCCCTCGTCGCCGGCGGGGCCCGGCCGGCGAACCGCCTCGGCGGCGGCGCGGATCTGCGGGGTCACCAGCATCACCTGTCCCAGCACGCCGTTGACGAAGCCCGGCGAGTCGTCGGTGGACAGTTTCTTGGCCAGCTCGACGGCCTCGTCGACCGCGACCGGCTCGGGCACGTCCTCGGCGTGCAGCAGCTCCCACACCGCCACCCGCAGGATCGCCCGGTCCACCGCGGGCAGCCGTTCCAGCAGCCAGCCCTGCAGATGCGAGCTGATCAGGTCGTCGATGTGCGGGCCGTGCTCGGTGACCCCGTGCGCCACCGTGACCGTGTACGGGTGCGGTGGGCTGACGTCGGGGTTCGCCGCGGCCAGCTCGCGGCGGGCGTCGGCGGCCGCGGCCGGGCTCACCCCACGCGCCTCGGCCTCGAAGAGCAGGTCCACGGCGCGTTTGCGGGCCTGGTGACGGCCCCGCACCGGTTTGCCGTCAGGCATCGGGCAGGCTCACCCGCTGACCCGGCCCAGGTAACTGCCGTCCCGGGTGTCGACCTTGACCTTGTCGCCGGTGTTGAGGAACAGCGGCACGTTGATCTGCGCCCCGGTCTCCACGGTGGCCGGTTTGGTGCCCGCGTTGGACCGGTCGCCCTGCAGCCCGGGGTCGGTGTGGGTGATCTCCAGTTCGACGCTGACCGGCAGCTCCAGGTAGAGCGGCGCACCGTTGTGGAAGGCGATCTGCACCGGCATGCTCTCCAGCAGGAAGTCGGCGGCGGTGCCCACCATGGTGGCCGGCAGCGGGTGCTGCTCGTAGTCGGCGCTGTCCATGAACACGAAGTCGGCGCCGTCGCGGTACAGGTAGGTGGCGTCGCGGCGGTCCACGGTGGCGGTCTCCACCTTCACCCCGGCGTTGTAGGTCTTGTCCACGGTCTTGCCGGAGACGACGTTCTTGAGCTTGGTCCGCACGAACGCCGGGCCCTTGCCGGGTTTGACGTGCTGGAACTCGACGATCTGCCACAGTTGGCCGTCGATGACCAACACCAGTCCGTTCTTGAAGTCGGCGGTCGATGCCACGGTCTTCTCTGTCTCCTAAACGACGGCCAGTTCCTTCGGGAACCGGGTCAGCACTTCCGGGGTCTGCCCCGAGTCCCCCACGATCAGCGTGTCCTCGATCCGGACACCGCCGCGGTCGGGCAGATAGACGCCGGGCTCCACCGTTACCGCGGAGCCAGCAAGCAGTGTACCGGCGGCGCTGGCGTTGATTCCGGGCGCTTCGTGGATCTGCAGGCCCACGCCGTGGCCCAGCCCGTGCGGGAAGCGCTCCGCATGCCCGGCGTCGGCGATCACGTCGCGGGCGGCGGCGTCGACGTCGCGGAGCGCGGCCCCGGCGACCGCGGCCACCGCGCCGGCCCGCTGCGCGGTGGCGACCAGTTCGTAGAGTTCGCGCTGCCAGTCGGCCGCGCGTCCCAGGACGAACGTGCGGGTCATGTCGGAGTGGTAGCCGGCCACCAGCGCGCCGAAGTCGATCTTGACGAAGTCGCCGGTCGCCAGCACCGCCTCGGTGGGCCGGTGATGCGGGATCGCGGAGTGGGCTCCGGCCGCGACGATCGTCTCGAACGACGCGCCGTCGGCGCCGTGCTCGACCATCAGGGCCTCCAGGTCGCGGGCGACCTGCCGTTCGGTGCGGCCGGCGCGCAGGCCGCCGTGTGCGACCAGGTCGCGCAGCGCGGCGTCGGCGGCCGCGCAGGCCCGGCGCAGCAGCGCCACCTCGTCGGGGCCCTTGATCTCGCGCAGCGGTTCCACCAGCCGCGGGGCGCGCACCAGCTCGGCGCCGTCGGGCAGATCGGCGGTCAGGGCGTCGAGTCCGTCGACGGTGACCACGTGGCTTTCGAAACCCAGCCGGCGCGTGCCCGCGGCGGCGGCCCGGCCGGCCAGGTGCCTGCCGACCGCGCGGTCGATGGCCACCTCGACGTCGGGGGCCTGCGCGGCCGCCTGGGTGCGGTAGCGGCCGTCGGTGGCCAGCACGGTCGGCGTGTCGTCGGCGAAGACCAGCAGCGCGGCGTTGGATCCGGTGAATCCGCTGAGGTAGCGCACGTTGACCAGGTCGGTGACCAGCAGTGCGTCGATGTCGGCGGTTCCGATCCGGTCGCGCAGGGCGGCTCGACGGTGGGAATGTGTCACGCCCCGGAACGGTACTCGTTACGCTGTGGCCTCATGACCAACAACTGGCTGCTGCGCGGGCTGGTCTTCGCGGCGGGGATGATCGTGATCCGGCTGATCCAGGGTGTGCTGATCAACACCTTCGAGATGCACGCGACGCTGATCAGTGTGCTGCTGCTGCTCGTCTTTGTCGCCGGTGTGGCGGTGTGGGCCTACGCCGACGGCCGCGAGGACGCCAAGGCCACCGCCGACCCGGAGCGTCGCACCGACCTGGCGATGACCTGGCTGCTGGCCGGGCTGGTGGCCGGGGTGCTCGGCGGCGCGGTCGTCTGGCTGTTCTCCCTGTTCGATGAGGGCATCTACGCCGGGTCGCTGATCAACGAGTTGACCACGTTCGCGTCGTTCACCGCGCTGCTGACCTGGGTTCCTGCGGTGGCCGCGGTCGCCGTCGGCCGCTGGCAGGTGGACCGGGAGTACGAGAAGAACCCCGAGCTGCGCCGCCGGCGTCCCGATGACGACGACGACCGCGCCGACACCGATGTGTTCGCCGCGGTCGGCGGCGAACCGGCCGAAGCCGAGGCCACCGAGACGGTCGATCCGGCCGCGAGCGCCGAGACCACCGAGCTGGCGCCCGCCGGTGAGGAGCAGACCACCGCGATCGCGACGCTGCCCGATTTCGAGAAGACCGAACCGAAGAAGCGCTGGTGGCAGCGGAGCAAGAAGACCGCGGCCGCACCGACCGTGCCCGCGCCGACCGCCTACACGATGGACCAGACCCAGCCGGTCGAGACCGACCAGGCCGGGCAGGCCGAGGAGACGGTCCGCATCGACGCCGACGGCTCCGCGGAGCCGACCACCGAGATCCCGGCGGTCTCCCCCGCCGAGGACGAGCAGACCACCGAGATCGACCGCGGCGAGCAGCCCTAGCCGGCCGTGGGCCCGTCTGCCAGGTAGCGCAGGGCCAGCAGGTAGCCCTGCACGCCGAGGCCGACGATGACCCCGGCGGCGACCGGGCTCAGATAGGAGTGGTGGCGGAACTCCTCGCGGGCGAACACGTTCGAGATGTGCACCTCGATCAGGGGGGCGGTCAGTTCGGCGCAGGCATCACGCAGCGCCACCGAGGTGTGGGTCAGCCCGCCGGCGTTGAGGATCACCGGTTCGCCCGCGTCGGCGGCCCGATGGATCCAGCCGAGCAGTTCGGCTTCGCTGTCGGTCTGGCGGACCTCCGCGGTCAGCCCCAGCGCCTCGGCTTCGCGTCGCACCAGCGCGGCGAGATCCTCATGGCTGAGCGCGCCGTAGACGTCGGGCTCCCGGCGGCCGAGCCGGCCCAGGTTGGGCCCGTTGAGCACCTGCACCGTCACCACGGCCGCGCCACCTCCGCGTAGGCGGCGGCCAGCAGCGTCGGGTCCGGGCCCTCCAGCCGGCCGGGCTTGCCGAGTCCGTCGAGGACCACGAACCGCATCACCCCGGCCCGGCTCTTCTTGTCGCCGGCCATGTACTCCATAAGTTTCGGTAAGGCGTTGGCGTGGTAGGTGTCCGGCAATCCGATTGCACGGATGATGCGGCGGTGCCGATCGGCGGTGGCGTCGTCGAGCCGCCCGGCCAGCCGGGCCAGTTCGGCGGCGAACACCAGGCCGACCGCGACGGCGTCGCCGTGGCGCCAGCGGTAGTTCTCCAGCGCCTCGATGGCGTGCGCCAGGGTGTGGCCGTAGTTGAGGATCTCGCGCAGTTCCGATTCCTTCTCGTCGGCGGCGACCACCTCGGCCTTGACCGCGATCGCGCGCCGGATCAATTCTCCCAGAACCGGTTTGGTGGGGTCGACGGCGGCTTCGGGGTCGGCTTCGATGAGGTCGAGGATCACCGGGTCGGCGATGAACCCGGCCTTGACCACCTCGGCCATCCCGGTCACGATCTCGCGCGGCGGCAGGGTCTCCAGGGTGGCCAGGTCGACGACGACCGCGTCGGGCTGGTGGAACGCGCCCACCAGGTTCTTGCCCGCATCGGTGTTGATCCCGGTCTTGCCGCCGATCGCGGCGTCGACCATCGCTAGCAGGGTGGTGGGCACGTGCACGATCGACACCCCCCGCAACCAGGTCGCGGCGGCGAACCCGGCCACATCGGTCGCGGCCCCGCCGCCCAGGCTGACCAGGGCGTCCTTGCGGCCCAACCCGATTCGTCCCAGCACATCCCAGATGAACCCGAGGACCGGCAACTCCTTGCCGTCCTCGGCGTCGGCGATCTCGACGCGGTGCGCGTCGATCCCGGTGTCGGCCAGGTGCGCGCGGATCGCCTCGGCGGTGGCCGCCAGCGTCGGCTGGTACAGGATCGCCACCCGGTGGCGGCCCTGCAGCAGCTCGGCCAGGTCGCCGAGCAGACCGGTTCCGATCACCACCGGGTAGGGCGGGTCGGTCTGCACCTGCACGGTGACCGGTTCGGGCTGAGTCATTCACGGACCTCGGTTCGTCGGGCGGCCAGCGCTGCCGCGGTGGCCGGCGTGGGCTTGGTGTCGGGGACGGGTTTGGGTTTCTGCAGCCGGGAGACGATCTGGCGGACGACCGCGCCCGGGTTGCGGCGGTTGGTGTTGATCCGCACGGTCGCGACCTTGCGGTACAGCGGCGCCCGCTCGGCCATCAGCGCACGGTACTTCTCGGCCCGGTCCGGCCCGGCCAGCAGCGGGCGAACCGTGCTGCCGCCGGTGCGCCGCACCCCTTCGGCCAGTGAGATGTCCAGGTAGACCACGGTGTGCCCGGCCAACGCGTCCCGGACCCCGGCGGTGGTGATGGCGCCGCCGCCCAGCGACAGGACCCCGTCGTGCTCGGCGAGGGCGGCGCGCACCACCTCTTCCTCGATGCGGCGGAAGCCGGGTTCGCCGTCGGTGGCGAAGATGTCGGCGATGGTGCGGCCGGTCCGCTGTTCGATCGCGACGTCGGTGTCGAGCATCGGCACGCCGAGGGCCTTGGCCAGCCGCCGACCGATCGTGGACTTGCCCGATCCGGGCAGCCCCACCAGTACGGCCCGCGGCGCCATCGCCCCGGCTACCCTGACGCTCGGTGCGCGGCCGGTTGCTGTTCGGCGACCGCCCGCAGGTACGCGTCGATGTTGCGGCGGGTCTCGGTCAGCGAGTCCCCGCCGAATTTCGCCAGCGCGGCCCGGGCCAGCACCAGCGCCACCATGGTCTCGGCGACCACCCCGGCTGCCGGTACCGCGCAGACGTCGGAGCGCTGGTGGATGGCGACGGCCTCTTCACCGGTGGCCATGTCGACGGTGGCCAGCGCCCGCGGCACGGTGGAGATCGGTTTCATCGCGGCGCGCACCCGCACCGGCTGGCCGTTGGTCATGCCGCCCTCCAGGCCGCCGGCCCGATTGGTGGAGCGCCCCACCCCGTCGGCGCCGGGGTACATCTCGTCGTGGGCGGCGCTGCCGCGCCTGCGGGCGGTGGCGAAGCCGTCGCCGATCTCGACGCCCTTGATCGCCTGGATCCCCATCACCGCCCCGGCGAGTTGGCTGTCCAGCCGGTTGTCGCCGCTGGTGAACGAGCCGAGGCCGACCGGAAGGCCGGTGGCGACCACCTCCACCACCCCGCCGAGGGTGTCGCCGTCGGCCTTGGCGGCCTCGATCTCGGCGATCATCGACTCCTCGGCCGCCTTGTCGTGGGCCCGCACCGGGCTGGCGTCGATGGCCGGCAGGTCGCCGGCCTGCGGCGGCGGCCCGGTGTAGGGCTCGGAGGCGCCGATCGCGATGACGTGGGACAGCACCTCCACGCCGAGCGCCTCGCGCAGGAAGGCCCGGGCGACGGTGCCCGCGGCGACCCGGGCGGCGGTCTCCCGGGCGCTGGCCCGCTCGAGCACCGGGCGGGCGTCGTCGAAGCCGTACTTGAGCATGCCGGCGTAGTCGGCGTGGCCGGGCCGCGGCCGGGTCAGCGGGGCGTTGCGCGCCACCTCCAGGTCGGCCGGGTCGACCGGGTCCGGCGACATCACGGCCTGCCATTTGGGCCATTCGGTGTTGCCGATCTCCACCGCGATCGGCCCGCCCAGGGTGATGCCGTGCCGGACCCCGGCCAGCACGCTGACCTGGTCCTGCTCGAACTTCATCCGGGCGCCACGGCCGTAACCGAGCCGGCGGCGGGCCAGTTGGGCGGCGATGTCGTCGGCGGTGACGGGGACACCGGCGACCATGCCCTCGACCACGGCGATCAGGGCGCGGCCGTGGGATTCACCGGCGGTAGTCCATCGCAACACGCGTCCCATCTTCCCATGCGGGCGTGGTGCGGGGAAAACCGCCGGGCGCTCACAGCACCGTCAGCGCGACGGCCGCGACGCCGGTCAGCGCCATCGCCGGGGCGTGCGGCACGGCGGCTACCCCGCGCCGCGCCGCGAGCAATCCCCAACCGGCGGTCAGCAGCGGCGCGCCGAGCGCGGCCAGCGTCCACACCGCCGGGCCGAAACAGCCGGTGATCGCCCCGACGCCCAGCGCCAGTTTCACGTCTCCGCCGCCGAGCCCGGCCGGCCGCAGCAGGTGAACCAGCAGATACAGCCCGGCCAGGCCGGCCGCGCCGGCCAGCGCGGGCAGCCCCCGACCCAGCAGCCCGGCGCCGGCCAGCGCCGCGGCCGCGCCGGGCAGGGTCAGCGTGTCGGGCAGCCGCCGGTCGCGCAGGTCGCACCAGGTCAGTGTCACCAGCCAGGCCAGCGCCGCCAGGCCCAGGCCCGCCCGTAGCGCCACCGCAGCAGTGTCAGCCGTGCTCGGCCAGCGCGCAAGTCATCGCTTCCCGCGGCGCCTGCCGGCCGGTGAACAACTCCACCTGAGTGAACGCCTGGTGCAGCAGCATCTGCAGGCCGTTGATCGCGGTGCCCCCTGCCGCGGTCACCGCGGCCGCCAGCGGCGTGGGCCAGGGCTGGTAGATGGCGTCGAGCAGCACCGCGGTTCCGGACAGCGCCGCCGTGTGGGCGGCGGCCGCCGCGGCCGGGATGGTGCTGACGGTGGCCGCGGCGGCGCCGGCCAGTGCGGGCAGCGCCGGGTCGTCGAGGGCGCAGTAGCCGGTGGCCACGCCGAGCCGCTCACCGAGTGCGACCAGGCGGGCCGCTTTCTGCGGGTCGCGGGCGGCCACGGTGATGCCGTCGGCACCGAGTCCGGCGAGTGCGAGGACGGCCGCCGGTGCGGTGCCGCCCGAGCCGACCACCACGGCGGGGCCGGTGACCGAGCCCAGCGCCCCGGTCACCCCGTCGACGTCGGTGTTGTCGGCGAGCCACCCGCCCGGGGTGCGGACCAGGGTGTTGGCCGACCCGATCAGCGCGGCGCGGTCGGTGCGTTCGTCGGCGACCGCCAGGGCGGCGAATTTGCCGGGCATGGTCACCGACACCCCCACCCACTCCGGGCCGAACCCGGCGACCAGGCCGGGCAGCGCGGCGGCGTCGCACTCGATGCGCTGGTAGCTCCAGTCAGTCAGCCCCAGCGCGCGGTAGGCCGCCAGGTGCAGCACCGGGGAGCGGGAGTGCGCGATGGGTGAGCCGAGGACCGCGGCCTTGCGGGCGCGCTCAGCGCACACTGTCGAGGACACCGTTGCGTTTGGCCGTCTCGATGTTGGCCAGGTGTTGCTCGTAGTCGGCGGAGAACAAGGTGGTGCCCTGCAGGTCGACGGTGACGAAGTACAGCCACGGCCCGTCGGCGGGATGCTCGGCGGCCCGCAGCGCGTCCTCACCCGGCGAACAGATCGGGGTGGCCGGCAGGCCCTCGGTCATGTAGGTGTTCCACGGGGTCGGCTCGGCGCGGTCGGCGTCGGTGGTGGCCACCTCCTGGCGGTCCAGCCGGTAGTTCACCGTGGAGTCGAATTCCAGCTTGCGGTGCTGATGCAGCCGGTTGTAGATGACTCGCGCCACCTTCGGGAAGTCCGCCGGCTTGGTCTCCCGCTGCACCAGCGAGGCCACCGCCAGCACGTCGTAGGGCGACATCTCCAGCGGCTCGGCCGAGCGGGGCAGCCCCGCGGCGGTGTAGGCGGTGGCGCTGGCGCCGATCAGCCGCGACAGGATGGTGGTCGCCGATCCGGACGGGTCGACGTTCCAGGTGCCTGGGGTGATCAGCCCCTCGATGCGGCGGTGGTCGCGGCCCATCTGGGTGACCGGCAGCGCGGCCCATTCCGGCACCGACAGCATCGCCGGGCTGGCGGTGCCCGCCGCGGTGCGCAGGTCGTCGGCCTCGACGCAGTGGTCCACCCCGTCCAGCTCGACGCAGCTGGCCTGGGCGATCAGCGTGAAGATGCCCGGGGTGACCTCGTCGGTCTTCATGTCGATGGTGTCGTCGAGCTGGCGTCCCTCCGGGATCACCAGCCGGCCCACCCGGTTCTGCGGGTCGGCGAGGCGTTCGACGGCGCTGGCGGCCGGGATCACGGTACGCATCCGGTAGAAGCCGGGCTGGATGGCGGAAATCTTGTCGTTGCCGTGCGCGGCGTCGACGAAGGCGCGCACGGTGGCGACCACCCCGGTGTCCAGCAGGGTCTGGCCGACGGCGGTGGTGGTGTCGCCCTCGTGGATCTGGATCACCACGTCGCGTTCGCCGTCGCCGCGGAAGTCGCCGCGGTCACCGGCCAGGGTGTGCCACAGCTTCGCGCCGAGCACCACGGTTGCGACCACGACCACCGCCAGCAACGCGGTCACCAGGGTGCCGGTGATGCGTCGGCGGCGCCGCGCGCGTTCCCGGCGCATCCGCTGCGAGCGGGGCAGCCGGTGCCGGGCGGCGGGCCCGACGGCGACCGGCTTGGCGCGCCGCTGTCCCCAATCGTCAGTCACGCTCGGCACCTCCAGGCCGGGCGTCGGCGACCGCGCGACGCTCGTCGAGCCAGTTCTGCAGGATCGCCACCGCGGCGGCCTGGTCGATCACCGCGCGCTGCTGTTTGGCGCGGATCCCGGCCTGCCGCAGCGAGCGCTGGGCGCCCACGGTGGTCAGCCGCTCGTCGGCCAGCCGGACCGGCACCGCGACCCGGGCGGCGAGTGCGTCGGCCACCTCGATGGCGTCACGCGCCGACGGCCCGGTGCGGTCGGCGAGGGTGCGCGGCAGGCCCACGACCACCTCGACCACCGCGTGGTCGGCAGCCAGCGCGGCCAGCCGCCGCAGGTGGCCGCCGGAGCGGTCGCGGCGCACCGTCTCCACCGGGGTGGCCAGGATGGCGTCGGGATCGCTGACCGCGACACCGATCCGCACCGTGCCGACGTCGATGCCGAGGCGCCGGCCGCGGCCGGGATCGTCGGGGCCGGGCCGGTCGGGGCGGCGGTGTTCGGCGGTGGTCATCGGTCAGCTCCGGGCGATCTCGTCGCGCACCGCTGCCAGTGCCGCGTCGATGCCGGACGGGTCCTTGCCGGACCCCTGCGCCTGGTCGTCCTTGCCGCCGCCGCGGCCGGCGACCGCCGCCGACAGCGGTGCGATCAGCGCCGAGGCGCGCAGCCCGAGGTCGCGGGCGGCGTCGTTGACCGCGACGACGTAGGGTACGGCGCCGTCGGCGCCCTCGGCGATCAGCGCCACCACCGCCGGGTCGGCGCCCAGCCTGCCGCGGACGTCACCGACCAGGGAGCGCAGGTCGGCGCCGCTCATCGGACCAGACAACCGGTGCGCCACGAGTCGAACCTTACCGACCCGCTCGGCGCCGGCGGCCGCATCGGCCGCCGCGGCGCGGGCACCGGCCAACCGGGCCCGCTCGAGCTCCTTCTCCGCGGATTTGAGCCGCTCGACCAGGGTGGCGACCCGCGCGGGAACCTCCTCGGAGGGCACCTTGAGGGTGGACGCCAGCCCGGCCATCAGCGCCCGCTCCTTGGCGAGGTGGCGGAAGGACTCCAGGCCGACGTAGGCCTCCACCCGGCGCACCCCGGATCCGACCGAGGACTCCCCCAGCAGGGTGACCGGGCCGATCTGCGCGGAGTTGCGCACATGGGTGCCGCCGCACAGTTCCAGGGAGAACGGTCCGCCGATCTCGACGACCCGCACCCGGTCGGGGTAGCGCTCCCCGAACATCGCCATGGCGCCCATCGCCTTGGCCTTCTCCAGGTCCTCGTCGAAGGTGTGCACCGCGAAGTCGGCCTGCACGGCCTCGTTGGTCACCTCTTCGACCTGGCTGCGCTGCTCCTCGGAGAGCGGGCCCTGCCAGTTGAAGTCGAACCGCAGGTAGCCGGGCCGGTTCAGCGATCCGGCCTGCACCGCACCCGGGCCCAGCACCTGGCGCAGCGCGGCGTGCACCAGGTGGGTGCCGGAGTGGCCCTGGGTGGCGCCCTTGCGCCACTGCGGATCCACCGCCGCGGTGACGGTGTCGCCCTCCACGAACTCGCCGGACTCCACGGTGATGCGGTGCGTCCACAGGGTGTGCGCGATCTTCTGCACGTCGGTGACCGCGGCGCGGGCGGTGCCGTCGCCGCCGGTGACGGTGCCGACGTCGGCGATCTGCCCGCCGGACTCGGCGTAGAGCGGGGTGCGGTCGAGCACCAGCTCGACCCGCCCGGCGCCGACGGCGGTGTCGTGGGCCACCACCGGGACCCGGGCGCCGTCGACGAAGATGCCCAGGATGCGCGCCTCGGAGCTCAGCTCGTCGAAACCGGTGAACTCGGTGGGGCCGGCGTCGATCAGTTCGCGGTAGGCGGTCAGGTCGGCGTGGGCGTGTTTGCGGGCGGCGGCATCGGCCTTGGCCCGCTCCCGCTGCTCGGCCATCAGCGACCGGAAGCGGGTCTCGTCGACCTCGAGGCCGGCCTCGGCGGCCATCTCCAGGGTGAGCTCGATCGGGAAGCCGTAGGTGTCGTGCAGGGCGAAGGCGTCGGCGCCGGACAGCACCGTGGTGCCCGCCGCCCTGGTGGCCTGCGCGGCCTCGTCGAACAGCTTCGAGCCGGCGGCCAGGGTGCGGTTGAACGCGGTCTCCTCGGCCACCGCGATCCGGGCGATCCGGTCGAAGTCGGTGACCAGTTCCGGGTAGGAAGGGCCCATCGCGTCACGCACGGTGGCCATCAGGTCCCCGACGATCGGTTTCTCGATGCCCAGCAGCTTGGCCGAGCGGATCACCCGGCGCAGCAGTCGGCGCAGCACGTAGCCGCGGCCGTCGTTGCCGGGGCTGACCCCGTCGCCGATCAGGATCGCCGCGGTGCGGCAGTGGTCGGCGATGATGCGGTAGCGCACGTCGTCGGCGTGGTTGCCGGCGTCGTAGGGGCGGGCGGCCGACGCGGCCACGGTGTCCAGCACCGGGCGCAGCAGGTCGGTCTCGTAGACGTTGTGGACGCCCTGCAACACCAGCGCGACCCGCTCGATGCCCAGGCCGGTGTCGATGTTCTTGCGCGGCAGCGGGCCCAGGATCGGGTAGGACTCCTTGCCGGTGCCCTCGCCGCGCTCGTTCTGCATGAAGACGAGGTTCCAGATCTCCAGGTAGCGGTCCTCGTCGGCCACCGGGCCGCCCTCGGCGCCGAACTCCGGGCCGCGGTCGTAGTAGATCTCCGAGGACGGGCCGCAGGGTCCGGGAATGCCCATCGACCAGTAGTTGTCGGCCATGCCGCGGCGCTGGATGCGTTCCGGCGGCAGCCCGGCCACCTCCTGCCACAGCGCGATGGCCTCGTCGTCGTCGAGGTAGACGGTGACCCACAGCCGTTGCGGGTCCAGGCCGTAGCCGCCGTCGTCGACGGCGTTGGTCAGCAGCGCCCAGGCCAGCTCGATCGCCCGGCGTTTGAAGTAGTCGCCGAACGAGAAGTTCCCGGCCATCTGGAAGAAGGTGTTGTGCCGGGTGGTGATCCCGACCTCGTCGATGTCGGGGGTGCGGATGCACTTCTGGATGCTGGTGGCGGTGGTGTACGGCGGGGTGCGCTGGCCCAGGAAGTAGGGCACGAACTGCACCATGCCGGCGTTGACGAACAACAGGTTGGGGTCGTCGAGGATCACCGAGGCGCTGGGCACCTCGGTGTGGCCGGCCTTCACGAAGTGATCGAGGAAGCGTTTCCTGATCTCGTGTGTCTGCACGTCTCCGCCGTCCTTGTATGCGTGGGTTCGACCGCACCACAGTACCGGCCCGCCGCGCGGTCCCTCACCGACGAGCCGGGCCCGCGGTCATCCGCCCAGAAAGCTCAATCGGACCGAGCGGCGCGGGTTGTCGCGGTTGAGGTCGACCAGCACGATGCTCTGCCAGATCCCCAACAGCGGCTCCCCGCCGCGCACCGGCACCGTCACCGACGGGGCGACCAGCGCGGGCAGCAGGTGGTCGGCGCCGTGGCCGGGCGACCCGTGGGCGTGCCGGTAGCGGTCGTCGCGCGGCAGCAGCCGCTCGAGGGCGTCGACGAGGTCGGCGTCGGAGCCCGCGCCGGTCTCGATGATGGCGACCCCGGCCGTGGCGTGGGGCACGAACACGTTGCACAGCCCGTCGGCGTGCCCGGCGCAGAACCCGCGCACCGCGTCGCTGAGATCCACGATGCGCCGGGTGGCGGTGTCGACTTCCAGCACGTCGGTGTCCATCGCCTCAGCCTATCGACGGTTGAATCCGCCCGCCGGGGGGAGGAAAGTGGAGGGCAGACCGGCGGCGTCGCCGGGGCGTCGCCCCGACCTGGCAAGGAAGTGCGCCATGTTTGCACGCTCGACGACTGTTTTCGCCCATCCCGCGTTGATCGACGACGGTGTCGCCCACATCCGGGACCGGGTTATGCCGGTCATGCAGGGCATCGACGGCTACGTGGGCCTGTCGCTGCTGGCCGACCGCCGCTCGGGGCGGTGCATCATCACCAGTTCCTGGCTGGACCGCGAGCTGATGCACGCCAGCGCGGCCTGGGTCGGTCCGATGCGCGACAGCGCCGCCGAGGTGTTCGGTGGCCCCGCCCGGGTCGCCGAATGGGAGATCAAGGTGCTGCACCGGGGCCGGCTCACCCGCCGCGGGGCGGTCGCGCGGTGCACCTGGGCCAAGGCCGACCCCGACCAGCTGGACCGCTGGGTGGGCAATTACCGGGCGGCGGCGCTGCCGGCCATGGACGGGCTCGACGGGTTCTGCAGCGCCAGCCTACTGGTGGACCGCCGGTCCGGGCTGGCCGTGTCGTGTTCGTCGTTCGAGGATCGTGATGCCCTGGACCGCACCCGCGATGAGGCGTCGACGGTGCGCGCGGACCTGCTGCGGATGCTCGGTGCCACCCAGGTCGACGTCGGTGAATTCGAGCTCGCGGTCGCGCATCTGCGGGTGCCGGAGCTCGTCAGCTGATTCTCGGCTAATCGCGCCGGCGGCGGATGATGGCCCGCAGCCGGCCCACCCGGGTGCCGATGTCGCGTTCGGCGCCGCGGCCGGTCGGCCGGTAGTAGTCGGTGCCGACCAGCTCATCGGGTGGGTATTGCTGAGCGACCACCCCGTCGGGGTCGTCGTGGGCGTAGCGGTAGCCCTGCGCGTGGCCCAGCCCGGCGGCGCCGGAGTAGTGGCCGTCGCGTAGGTGGGCGGGCACCATTCCGGCCTTGCCCGCCTTGATGTCGGCCATCGCCGCGCCGAGGGCGACGGTGACGGCGTTGGATTTGGCGGCGGTGGCCAGGTGCACGGTGGCGTGGGCGAGGGTGAGTTGGGCTTCGGGCATGCCGATCAGGGCGACGGTCTGGGCGGCGGCGACCGCGGTGGGCAGCGCGGTGGGATCGGCCATGCCGATGTCCTCGCTGGCCAGGATCATCAGCCGCCGGGCGATGAACCGCGGGTCCTCCCCGGCCACCAGCATCCGGGCCAGATAATGCAGGGCGGCGTCGACGTCGGAGCCGCGTACCGATTTGATGAACGCGCTGATGACGTCGTAGTGCTGGTCGCCGTCCCGGTCGTAGCGGATGGCCGCCTCGTCGAGGGCCTGCTCGACGGCGGCGCGGTCGACCTGCTCCCCCGTTTCGGCGGCCACCTCGAGTGCGGTCAGGGCGCGGCGGGCATCGCCGGCGGCGAGGCGGACCAGCAGGTCCAGTGCGTCGTCGGTGACCGGGATACGCCCGTCCAGTCCGCGCGGGTCGTCGATGGCGCGGCGCAGCACGGCGCGGACGTCGTCGGCGCCCAGCGGGCGCAGCTGCAGGATCAGCGAGCGCGACAGCAGCGGCGCGACCACCGAGAAGGACGGGTTCTCGGTGGTGGCGGCCACCAGCAGCACCACCCGGTTCTCCACCGCCGACAGCAGGGCGTCCTGCTGGGTTTTGGAGAACCGGTGCACCTCGTCGATGAACAGGACGGTTTGTTCGCCGTGGATGGCGGCGCGGCGTGCGGTGTCGATGACGGCGCGGACGTCCTTGACCCCCGCCGACAGCGCCGACAACGCCTCGAAGCGGCGGCCGGTGGCGCCGGAGATCAGCGACGCCAGGGTGGTCTTGCCGGTGCCGGGCGGCCCGTAGAGGATGACCGAGGCCGCGCCGGAGCCGTCGACCAGCCGCCGCAGCGGCGAGCCGGGACCCAGCAGGTGGTCCTGGCCCACCACCTCGTCGAGGGTGGCCGGGCGCATCCGTACCGCCAGCGGAGCCCCGGCCGCCGGGGCGGCCGGTCCGCTCGGCTGCTCGGGGCCGGGCTCGTCGAACAGGCCGTCGGTCACGGTCTCAGGCATACCACGCGGCGGTGACCGGGGTCAGGGGCGCAGCGGGCGGCCCTGGGCATCGCGCACGCTGCCGGTGAGGATCAGGATCCCGTCGATCAGCCCCCAGATCCAGCCGACGATCCCGAAGGTCAGCGTGGTGACGAGCAGCTGGGCGACCCCCATCCCGATGTGGCCGAGGTAGAACCGTCCGACGCCGAACGAGCCGAGGAAGATCTGCAGCAGTCCCGCGGCGATCTTGCTCTTCTCCGAGTAGGCGGCGCCGTGGGCGTCGACACCGAACGGCGCCCCGTAGTTGGCCGGGCTGTACTGCGGTGGGTAGTCCGGCGGCGGATAGCCGGACGGCGGCGGATACGCGGGGCCGGACTGCTCGGTGAACGGGTCGTGATCGGGGGTGCTCACAGGTTCCTCCTAGGTCCAGCCAATCTACCGGCGCACCGCGGTGACGAAGTCGATCAACTCCTCCACCCGGCCGATCAGCTCCGGTTCCAGATCGGTCCAGTCGCGCACCCGGCCGCGGATGCGCTGCCAGGCGGCGGCGGTGTCGGCCTGGGTGGCGTGCGGCCATCCCAGGGCGGCGCACACCCCCTTCTTCCATTCGACGTCCCGTGGGATCCGCGGCCAGGCTTTCAGCCCGAGGCGGGCCGGTTTGACCGCCTGCCAGATGTCGACGTACGGGTGTCCGACCACCAGGGTGTGGTCGCCGCCGGGGCCGCGCCGGACCGCCTCGGCCAGCCGGCCCTCCTTGGAGCCGGTGACCAGGTGGTCGACGAGCACGCCGAGCCTGCGGTGCGGGCCGGGCCGGAAGTCGGTCACGATGTCGACCAGGTCGTCGATCCCGCCGAGCGGTTCGACGACGACGCCCTCCACGCGCAGGTCGTCGCCCCACACCTGCTCGACGAGTTCGGCGTCGTGGCGGCCCTCCACGTAGATCCGGCTGGCCAGGGCGACCTTCGCGCGGGCGTCGGGCACGGCCACCGAGCCGGACGCGGTGCGCGCCGGTGCCGTCGGGGCGCTGCGCCGGGGGGCGGTGAGGATCACCGGCTGCCCGTCGATGAGGTAGCCGGGGCCGACCGGGAACTGTTTGGTACGTCCGTGCCGGTCTTCGAGTTGCATGCGCCCGTATTCGACGCGGGTGACCGCCCCGACATAGCCGGTCTGCGCGTCCTCGACGACCAGGCCGATCTCGACCGGTCGCAGCTCCGAGCGGGGTTTGCCGGCGGTGTGTGGATTGTGGGCCAGAACATCACGGCCGTAGCGATCGGTCACGAGACACGATCTTATGGCCGTGCCCAATCGATCCCCGCGGACCGACATTCACTCTAAGCTGCACGATTGTGTTCGATGACTACGACTTCGACGATGACGACGACGAAGTCGATGACGATGACGACGACTTCGACGACGACGAAGACGGCGGCCGTCGCGGACCCAAGCGGGACAACAGCCTGAAATTGGCGCTGGGGCTGGTGGTTTTCCTGGCGGTGGTCGCGGTCGCCGCGATGGCGCTGGTCGTCTTCGGTGGCGGCGATTCCGCCACCTCGGCACGGGACGGCGCCGAGCCGGGCCGCACCGGCGAGATCGCCAGCGCCACCGACACCGGCCCGGTCGGTGTCATCATCGCCGATCCCACCTGCACGTCGTGGACGACGATCAACGACACCCTCAGCTCGGCCGGGGAGGGCAAGTGGAACGACCGGGACCGGTCGCTGCCCGCGTCGGAGTGGACCCCCGAGTTGCAGCAGATGCACATGGGCGCCGCGGCGGTGTTGCGCAGCGCCGCGGCGCAGGCGGTCGGGCTGGCCAAACTGACCCCGCACCGGGTGATGCGGGAACTCTACGAGCAGTTCATCGCCTATGGCCGCGCCTACGCCGAGAAGGTGCCGCAGTACACCCCGGCGGACAACAACCTGGCCGAGGCCGCCAACAGCGCCGCCTCCGCGCTGGGGGCGATCTGCCGCGCCATCGACGACGGTTCGGCGGCGTCCCGTGGGCCGCTGGCTCCGCTGCAGGGCCCGCCGGAGTTGACCGCCACACCGGCCGACCCCACCAACCCGGTGCCGTTCCTGGCCGCGGCCAACCCGGTCTGCCGGGATTGGCGGACCACGTTGCGCGACTACATGGCCAAGACCGCCGACTGGCAGCAGATGGACCCCAGCCTCGCCGCGATCCTGTGGAACCCGCAGCAGAAGGCGGTCAATGTGGCTGCGGCACAGGTGATGAGCACGCACGCCAACACCATCGAGCAACTCGGCCGCAACAGCGGAAACGCCACCCTGCAGGATTTCGCGATCCTCATCGCGCAGTACCAGCGGGCTTTCGTCGCGGCGATCATGACCTATACGCCGGCCGATCAGCATCTGGCCAACGCGGCCGCCTTCACCTCCGCTCTGGTCGACTCGGCCTGCACGATCAGCGGCGCATAACCGGAAATCGCCCGGCGGATCGGCGATTTCGGGGCAGAATCGGCATGTGGCCACGTGGCGGGACGTCGCCCGGCTGGTGGACGCGCTGCCGCTGACCGAGCGGTGTGCCGGACGCGACTGGCGGGTCGGGAAGAAGCTGGTGGTGTGGGAACGCCCCCCGCGCCACTCCGACCGCCATCACTACGCCCGGCCCGGGGCCGGCGGCGCCGACGGCGGCGACATCCTGGCGGCCCGGGTCCCCGACGAGGCGGCCAAGGCGGCGCTGATCGCCGAGCGGCCCGCGGTGTTCTTCACCACGCCGCACTTCGACGGCTACCCGGTGGTGCTGGTCCGGCTGGCTGCGATCGGCGTGGCCGAGCTCGAGGAGATCATCACCGGCGCCTGGCTGGTGCAGGCGCCCCGGACGGTGACCCGGGAATATCGCGGCCGGCGCGGCTGAGGCGCCGCTTCGCGGCGGTTCAGGTCTGCGGCGCGGCGTCGATCCCGGATTCTTTGCGTTGCTGCGGGGTGATCGGGGCCGGCGCGTCGGTGAGCGGGTCGACACCGCCACCGGATTTCGGGAACGCGATGACCTCGCGGATCGAGTCCACCCCGGCCAGCAGTGCGGTGATCCGGTCCCACCCGAAGGCGATCCCGCCGTGCGGCGGTGCGCCGTAGGTGAACGCGTCGAGCAGGAAGCCGAACTTCTCCTGGGCCTGGTCGGCGTCGATGCCCATGACCGCGAACACCTGCTCCTGGACGTCCCGGCGGTGGATGCGCAGCGAGCCGCCGCCGATCTCGTTGCCGTTGCAGACGATGTCGTAGGCGTCGGCGATGACAGCGCCGGGGTCGGCGGTGAGGGCGGCGGCCGAGTCGGTCTTGGGGGCGGTGAACGCGTGGTGCACCGCGGTCCAGGCCCCGGAGCCGACGGCCACGTCACCGGCGGCGGTGGCCTCGTCAACCGGCTCGAACAGCGGCGGGTCCACCACCCAGGTGAACGCCCAGGCGGCGGGATCGATGAGGTCGAGGCGGTGGGCGATCTCCCCGCGCGCGGCGCCCAGCAGCGCCCGCGACGCCTTGATCGGCCCGGCCGCGAAGAAGACGCAGTCGCCGGGTGCCGCGCCGACGTGCCCGGCCAGTCCGGCCCGCTCGGTGTCGGACAGGTTCTTGGCGACCGGGCCGCCCAGCTCGCCGTCCTCGCCGATCAGGACGTAGGCCAGGCCTTTGGCGCCGCGCTGCTTGGCCCATTCCTGCCAGCCGTCGAGCGTGCGGCGCGGCTGGGACGCCCCGCCGGGCATGACCACCGCGCCGACGTAGGGCGCCTGGAACACCCGGAACGGGGTGTCGTGGAAGAACTCGGTGCACTCGACCAGTTCCAGCCCGAACCGCAGATCGGGTTTGTCGGTGCCGAACCGGCGCATCGCGTCGGCGTAGCTGATCCGGGGCAGCGGGGTGGGCAGGTCGTAGCCGATCAGCGCCCACAGGGCGGCGAGGATCTCCTCGGCGACGGCGATGACGTCCTCGGCGTCGACGAAGCTCATCTCCAGGTCGAGCTGGGTAAACTCGGGCTGGCGGTCGGCGCGGAAGTCTTCGTCGCGGTAGCAGCGGGCGATCTGGTAGTAGCGCTCCATGCCGGCCACCATCAGCAGCTGTTTGAACAGCTGCGGGCTCTGCGGCAGCGCGTAGAAGGTGCCCGGCCGCAGCCGGGCCGGGACCAGGAAGTCGCGGGCGCCCTCGGGCGTGGAGCGGGTCAGCGTCGGGGTCTCGATCTCGATGAAGTCGCGGGCTGCCAGCACCGCGCGGGCTGCGGCGTTGACCCGGGAGCGCAGCCGGAGCGCCGCGCCGGGGCCGTCCCGGCGCAGGTCCAGGTAGCGGTGCCGCAGCCGGGCCTCCTCCCCCGGTGCCTCGTCGAGTTGGAAGGGCAGCGGTGCGGCTTCGCCGAGCACGTCGAGGCCGGTGACGTTGACCTCGATGTCCCCGGTGGGGATCTCGGGGTTGGCGTTGCCCTCCGGGCGGATCTCGACCACACCGGTCACGGCGATGCAGAATTCGGCGCGCAGCCGGTGGGCCTCGTCGAGCACGGCGTCGTCGCGGAAGACCACCTGCGCCACCCCGGAGGCGTCGCGCAGGTCGATGAAGATGACCCCGCCGTGGTCGCGGCGGCGCGCCACCCAGCCGGCCAGGGTGACCTGCTGCCCGGCGTGGGCGGATCGCAGGGAACCGGCGTTGTGACTGCGCAGCACAGCTACTCCTCGAGGGCGGGGCGGGAAACGATTGACCAGTCTAAGGCTGCCGGGCGGTGTGGTGCGCCGGGGCGGCATGTGATGGGCTGGGGGTCATCGGACCGGAGGTTTACAGGTGGGCCTGAAGAACAAGAAGCATCCCTGCCAGCGCGTCGACGTCGGGTTCATCGACACGGCGCCGTACCGCTTCGCCAACAGCGTCGAGTTGGCCATCACCCCCGAGCAGTTGTTCGAGGTGCTCGCCGACGCCGGGTCGTGGCCGCAGTGGGCGTCGGTGATCACCGACGTCACCTGGACCAGCCCGGCGCCCTACGGGGTGGGGACCACCCGGACGGTCACGATGCGCGGCGGGATCGTCGGCTACGAGGAGTTCATCGCCTGGGAGCCGTACACGTTCCTGGCGTTCCGGTTCAACGAGTCCTCCACCAAGGCGGTGGGGGCGTTCGCCGAGAGCTATCGGGTGGAGTCGACGGCGCAGGGCTGCCGGCTGACCTGGACGATGGCGCTCAAACCGCTGGGCCCGGCCCGGCTGGCGATGGTGGTGGCGCGGCCGGTGATGAACGTGATGCTCAAGTGGTTCCTGGTCCGGTTGCGGCGCTACACCGACCGGCGATTCGCTGCGGTGTAGCGCGCCGCTGTGGCCCCCGCGATTGCCGAAGACACCGGCAACGCGGGCGCGCGCACGCCAACGTGTGCGAAGCTGAGGTCGGCCGTGCCGGAAGCGCGGTCCGCCCAGAAAACCTGTGAGCGACGGAGCCTGCGATGACCTTCAACGAGGGTGTCAACATCGACACCAGCACCACCCGGGCCACCGGCGGGCGAGGCGGGGGCGGCCGCGGAATGGCCATGGGCGGCGGGTTGGCCGGCCTGCTCGTGGTGGTGGTGGCGATGTTCCTCGGGGTGGACCCCGGCGAGGTGATGCCGCCGGAGGCGAGCGCCCCCAGCGACGTGGCGCCGGGTTTCGACTTGAACAAGTGCAAGACCGGTGCGGACGCCAACAAGTACGTGCAGTGCCGGGTCGTGGCGACCGGCAACTCGGTGGACGCGACCTGGGCGCAGTTGTTGCCCGGTTACAAGCGACCCAGCATGCGGCTGTTCAGCGGCCAGGTGAACACCGGGTGCGGCATGGCGACCAGCGAGGTCGGCCCGTTCTACTGCCCGGCGGACCAGACCGCCTACTTCGACACCGACTTCTTCCAGGTGCTGGTCGACCAATTCGGCTCCAGCAGCGGCGCATTGGCGCAGGAATATGTGGTGGCGCACGAGTACGGCCACCATGTGCAGAACCTGGCCGGGACGCTGGGGCGGGCGCAGAGCGGCGCCAAGGGGGCCACCGGCGCGGGGGTGCGCACCGAGTTGCAGGCCGACTGCTACGCCGGGGTGTGGGCGCACTACGCGGCGATCACCAAGGATGAAAGCACCGGTGAGCCGTTCCTGCAGCCGCTGAGCGATCAGGACATCGCCGACGCACTGTCGGCGGCGGCGTCGGTCGGCGACGACCGGATCCAGGAGTCGATGACCGGGCGCATCAACCCGGATGCGTGGACCCACGGATCTTCCGAGCAGCGGCAGCACTGGTTCACCGTCGGCTACCAGAGCGGTGAGCCGGCGAAGTGCGACACCTTCGCCACGCAGGACCTGGGCTGAGGCCCGGCGACCCAACGGCACTGTCCCGACGGCGTCGCCTCCAACGGCGCAGCCCCTCCAACGGCGAAGCCCCCACCTGTTCGGGCGGGGGCTTCGTCGTGCCGGTGCGGGTTACAGCCAGCTGGAGCCGACCGCGCTGTCGGTGGACGACATGTTGTTGCCCGCGTTCTGCACCTTGGCGCCGTGGTCGTTGGCCTGCTGGTAGATCACCTGGAAGTTACGACCCAACTGCGCGATGAACTCCTGGCACGCCGCCGAACCGGCACCACCCCAAAAGTCCCCGGCCATCAACACATCCCGAATGATCGCCTGGTGCTCGGCCTCCAACGACGCCGCCTGCGCCCTGATCATCGCCCCATGGGCATTGACATCACCGAACTGGTAATTGATCGTCATCTGCTTATCCCTTCCAAAACCGAAGTGGTCGTCAGCTGCTCAGGCTCGACTGCGCCGCAGCTTCCTGCTGCTCATACACATTGGCGTCACGAATCAACCCGTCACGCACCCCGTGCAACATGTTCACGATGTTGCGAAACGCCGCCTGCATCTGCCCCATCGTGTCCAACGACGTCCGCTCCGCGATACCACTCCACCCGGCACCCGAGATGTTCTGCGACGACATGAACATCCGCCGCGCCTCATCCTCCACCGTCTGAGCATGCACCTCAAAACGCCCCGCCATATCCCGCATCATCTGCGGATCGGTCATAAAACGAGCTGCCATGATCAATCTCCTTTGAAACCTGTGGTCGTGAGTTGTGTTGCTCGCCTAGCGAGTTCAGGGGGCCGCGTGTCAGCCGCCCTTGGCTGACGCGGCGGCCTTGGCGCCGGCCTTGGCCATCGAGCCCAGGCCGCCGAAGCCGCGTCCGGCCAGTGCGCCCATCATCGCCTGGGCGAACGGCCCGCCGGGCATGCCCGCCTGGACGGTGGTCGGTGAGACCACCGTGGTGGCCGGCGGCACCGGCAGCGCGCGGGTGATGGTCTGGATGGCGCCGTCGGGCACCGAGAGACCGCCGATGCGCGAGGCGTTGGCCAGCTGGGCGCCGACCTGCTGGCCGATCTGCGAGCCCCACGAGGACAGCTGGTTGCTCAGCCCGGAGGTCAGGCCCTGCAGTTTGCCGCTGACCATCTCGTTGATGGCGTCCAGCAGTGAGCTGGTGCCGCCACCGCCGAGCTGGCCGAGACCGCCCAACCCGGTGCCCCCGGTGCCGCCCCCGCGGGTCAGGCTGGTGAGCATGCTGACCGGGGCGGTCATCATCCGGGCGGGAATGTTGAACAGCTCGGAGGCCGAACTCATCCCCGGCGTGGTCAGGATGCTGGCGGGATTGCTGACGATGCTATATACGTCCCCAAGAATCGGGATCGACGTCCCGATATCTCCGAGGCTGCCGAGCCCGGGAATTTCCGGAAGTGAGAGATTCGGCATAATTTCAGTGGCCAGACTCGGCTTAGCAACCATGGTTTCTTCGCCGGTGCTCATCCGCGAGACGGTTGGCGGCGGATGTTGCCGCTCGGTCGCCGGTCGCGCGGCGTGCGAAGCGGATTGGTATTGCAGCATCGCCATCACGTCGTCGGCCCAGTACATCTGGTATTCGGCCTCGCAAGCGGCGATCAAGCCGGTGTTCTGGCCCAGGATGTTGGTTGAGACCAGCGTGAGCAGGCGAACCCGGTTGGCCAGCACCATCGCCAGCGGAATCGAGGTGGTGCGCGCTTGTTCGAATGCGGCGGCGACGGCTCCCGCCCGTGCACCCGCGTCGGCGGCCTCGATCGATGACTCGTGCAGCCAGGCCACATATGGGCTGACCGCACCTTCCATCGCCAGCGCCGACGGCCCCGTCCACTCCGCGACCAGGCCGCCGGTCAGGGATTGGATGGTCTGGGCGGTTGTCTCGAGCTCGGCGGCGAGGTTCTCCCAGGAAACCGAGGCTTCCAGCATGGGCGCAGAACCCGGGCCCGAGGAGATCAGAAACGAGTTGATCTCCGGAGGAAAGAATGGAAACCCGAACCCCAGCATCTCAGTTACCGATCACTGAGCACTGGCCGCGTTGGCGGCCTCGGCGCTGGCGTAGGCGGCGGCGTTGGTACGCAACGTGTTGACGAACTGCTCGTGGATCGCCGCGGCCTGGGCTGCCATCGCCTGATACATCTGCGCATGCGCGGAGAACTGCGCCGCGGTCAGCGCTGAGACCTCGTCGGCGGCGGCGGGAGCCACCCCGGTGGTCGGGGCCGCCGCGGCGGCGTTGCCCGCATTCATCGAAGCGCCGATCGCCTCGAGGTTGCCGGCCGCTGCCATCAGCACGGCCGGCTCAGTCTTCACATACACCCGGTAACCCCCTTGGTCGAACCCGGAACCGAACCGAACATCGGCGACTGGCGCTGCCGCACCACCACGCTATTTACGCGCCGCCGAGTAGCGATTATGCCAAATCGATAGTGATCCACGCCACCCCCATCGTCGCGAACCTTAGCGATCCCTGACCAACCCGCCGCCTAGCGCGCTGGCCATGGCCCGGAACGCTACACCCCCGATCCGCCACAGGGAACCGTTTGGCATGGTCCTGGCCGGATTTTCACTACCCTACCCCGGCCGGCAGCCCAGACGGCCAATCGATGCGTCGCTTCGCTCAAGCTAACCGCTTCCTTAACGAGGGTGCCCGGGCCGTCTCGATGACGTCCGTGCGGTGGTCCGGTCACGCCGCGAGAGCAGGGCAAAACCCCCGGGGCCGCGGTGCCGGATACCTGAGCGTGTGCACACGCGGTCATCTCCACGCCGCTGTCACCGCGCTGACCTGTGCGGGCACAGTGCATCGACTGTGCTTTCACCCTCAACGCTTCTCTCCCCGCCCGTCAGGCGCCGGAAGCGAGCCTGTCCAGGATTGCCTGCAGCCGGTCTCGGCCGGCACTGTCCAGCGGCAACAGCGGTCGGCGCGGGTCGCCGGCGGACTCACCCAGCAACTCCAATCCCGCCTTGACGGTGGTGGCCAACCCGCCCGCAACGATGAACTCCAGCAGCGGGTTCAGCCGGTCATAGAGCGCCTGCGCTTTCTCCTGCTCACCGGCCCGTACCGCGGCGACCAGATCCAGGCAGGGCTGCGCGACCAGGTTGGGCGCCGAGGTGCACCAACCGGTCGCACCGGCCCGTAGCGCGTCGAGCACCAGCGGGTTGCTGCCGTTGTAGAACGGCAGCAACCCGTCGCTGAGTTCGGTGATCCGCTGCATCCTGCGCAGGTCCCCGGTGGATTCCTTGACCATGGTGACGTGTTCGATCGACTCGAACATCGAGACCAGCAACTCCGGGCTCATGTCGACTCCGGCGGTCGCCGGGTTGTTGTAGGCCATGATCGGGATGTCGATCGCGTCGGAGACCGCCCGGAAGTGCTCGGTGATCTCGCGGTCGTTGAGCTTCCAGTAGGACACCGGCACCACCTGCACCGCATCGGCGCCGGCCTGCTGGGCGTAGCGCGCACGGCGCACTGTTTCCGCGGTGGTCATCGCCGAGACCCCGACCAGCACCGGCACCGCCCCGTCGACCGCGGCGATCGTGGTGTCCACGACGGTGTCGAACTCCGCGTCGTCGAGGTAGGCCAGCTCACCGGTGCTGCCCAGCGGGGCCATGGCGTGCACACCGTCGGCGACCAGCCGTTTGACCAGGCCCGCCAATCGGGTGGTGTCGATCCCGTCGGCGGTGAACGGGGTGACCGGGTAGGCGATGACGTCGCGGATGTCGGACACGGGCTGGCTCCTCGGTCGGGTCGGGTCTCAGGCGGTGATCGCGTCGGGGTGGCGCGCCAGCGCCCGACGCGCGTAGTAGGCGAAGTTGGCTCTGCTGCGTTGCGGCGTCGAGGTCCAGTCGTGGGCCTCGCGGGCCAGTTTCTCCGGCAGCGGCGCGATGGGCCCGGCGGCCATGGCGGCCAACTGCAGCTGGGCGGCGCGCTCGATGAGCACGCCGAGTGTGCAGGCCTCCTCCACACTGGCGCCGACGACGATCTGCCCGTGATGGGCCAACAGGATCGCGCGCTTGTCCCCCAGCGCGGCCGCGATGATGTCGCCCTCTTCGTTGCCGACCGGCACCCCCGGCCAGTCCTTGAGGAACGCGCAGTCGTCGTATAGCGGGGTGGTGTCCATCTGCGAGACCACCAGCGGGGTCTCAAGCATGGACAGCGCCGCGACGTGGAACGGGTGGGTGTGCACGATGCAGTTCACGTCGGGTCGCGCCCGGTAGATCCAGCTGTGGAACCGGTTCGCCGGGTTGGCCATGCCGTCGCCTTCGAGGACGTTGAGGTCCTCGTCGACGACGAGCAGGTTGTCCTCGGTGATCTCGTCGAAACCCAAGCCCAGCCGCTGGGTGTAGTACGTGCCGGGTTCTTCGGCCCGGGCGGTGATCTGACCGGCCAGACCGGAGTCATGGCCGCGGTCGAACAGCGCGCGGCAGGTCAGTGCGAGTTTCTGGCGGGTGGTCCAGTCCGGCTCATCGACGTTGGCGGCCAGCTGGTCCTTCGCCCGGCCCATCAACGCTTCTTTGGATTCGGTGAACGTGGTTGCCATGCCGGCTCCTCAGATCGGAAACACTGACTCCACTATAGGACACTTTGTGTCATAGTGGCGGTGTGACCGCTCTGGTGCGCACGATCCGCCGGCAGCGAGGACTGACCCTGCAGGACCTCGCCGACGAAACCGGGCTGACCAAGAGCTACCTGTCGAAGGTGGAACGGGACCAGGCCACCCCGTCGATCGCCGCGGCGCTGAAGATCGCCGACGCGCTGCAGGTGGATGTGGCGCGACTGTTCTCCGCCGGTGACACCGGCGGACAGATCGCGGTGGACCGCACCGGCGGCGCCCAGCGATACCGCGCCCTGGCACCCGAATTGTTAGGCAAGGCGATGTCGCCGTTCGTCGTTCGCCCGGCCGACGGCGAGGCCGACGACCCCCACCCGGCCCACAGCGGCCAAGAGCTGGTGTTCGTGCGCACCGGCACGATCGAGTTGGACTACGGCGAGGACACCGTGACGCTCGGCCCCGGCGACAGCGCCTACTTCGACGCCTCGGTCGACCACCGGATCCGGGCGGTCGGCGACGAACCCGCGGAGGCGTTGGTCGTCGCCTACCACGAGCCCGGGGCCCGCTGACCGGGTCAGCGCCCGGCCGCACGGCCCGGGTGGGCTACCAGGGTCGGGTGGAGCAGGTGACGCCGCTACCGCCCTGCTCGGAGACGACCACCTCGCCGTCGACGGCGATCTCGCAACGGAATTCCGGGTTGATCCGCAGCCCGCCGCTCGCGGTGATCAGGGCCCACTGGCCCGGATCGGCCAACGTGGTGGTGTACACCAACGTCTGCCCGCCGGTGATCGGCGTGCGGTAGAGGGTCTTCAGGTACTTGTCCGGTTCGGCGTTGTAGGCGTCCATGCTGGGCGGGTCGGTCTCGATGTACCGGATGTCGCCGTGCAGGTCGCTGGTGGTGGTGATGGTGTAGGTGACCTCGTGGCCACCGGCCTCCGGGTCCGCGGCGGCAGCGGCTTGGCTGACCGCGACACCGGCGGCCGCCACCGCCAGCGCAGCCCCGACCGTGGTTGGAATTCGCATGTACGCCATATCGAGGCAGGTTACCGAAGCGTTACAGCCGCGCCGCAGTCCGCACCCGGCTCCCGCCGAGCGGCCGTAGCCCTGAAATCGACACCGATTCGGCGAAATCCGGGCGTTTTCGGGCCTATGCGCCCGCTGGCGCGTCGATTTCAGGGCTACACCGGCGATCGGTGCTCCGCGATCACGCTCTCAACCCGCAAAACCGCAGGTCGCATCAGCGCGACTCGAGCCGGCCACGCACCTCGCCGACCACCTCAGCCAGCGGCACCGGTACCTGCTCGCCGCTGCCGAGATCTTTCACGCCCACCACGCCCGCGTCGATGTCGCGCTCACCGGCGACCAGCGCCACCCGCGCACCGGACCGGTCGGCGGCCCGCATCGCGCCCTTGAGGCCGCGGTCGCCGTAGGCCAGATCGACCCGGACGCCCGACGCCCGCAGTGCGGCGGCCAGCTGCGCCAACTGCAGCTTGGCTCGCTCCCCCAACGGCACCCCGAACACCTCGCAGCGCGCGGTGGAGCCGACGGTCTTGCCTTCGGCGGCCAGGGCCAGCAGGGTGCGGTCCACCCCGAGGCCGAACCCGATGCCGGACAGGTCCTGCCCACCGAGCTGATGCATCAGCCCGTCATAGCGGCCGCCACCGCCGATGCCCGACTGTGCGCCCAGCCCGTCGTGGACGAACTCGAAGGTGGTCTTGGTGTAGTAGTCCAAGCCGCGCACCATGCGCGGATTGATCACATACGGCACGCCGAGCGCGTCCAGGTGCTCGCGCACGGTCGAGAAGTGGTCCCGCGCGGAGTCCGAGAGGTGATCGAGCAGCACCGGCGCATCGGCGGTGAGTTCACGCATCCGGGGGCGCTTGTCGTCGAGCACCCGCAGCGGGTTGATCTCGGCGCGCCTGCGGGTCTCTTCGTCGAGGTCCAGCCGGAACAGGAACTCCTGGAGCAGCTCGCGGTAGGCGGGCCGGCAGGTCTCATCGCCCAGGGACGTGAGTTCCAGGCGGAAGCCGTCGAGCCCCAGGGAGCGGAACGCGGTGTCGGCCAACGCGATGACCTCGGCGTCGAGCGCCGGGTCGTCCACGCCGATCGCCTCGACGCCGACCTGCTGCAACTGCCGGTAGCGGCCGGCCTGCGGGCGTTCGTAGCGGAAGAACGGTCCCGCGTAGCAGAGCTTGACCGGCAGCTGCCCCCGGTCCAGGCCGTGTTCGATCACCGCGCGCACCACCCCGGCGGTGCCCTCCGGCCGCAGCGTCACCGAACGGTCGCCGCGGTCGGCGAAGGTGTACATCTCCTTGGAGACCACGTCGGTGGATTCGCCCACGCCGCGCGCGAACAGTGCGGTGTCCTCGAAGATCGGCAACTCGATGTCGCCGTAGCCGGCGCGCCGGGCCGCGGCGAGCATGCCGTCGCGCACGGCCACGAAGGCCGCCGAATCCGGCGGCAGATAGTCCGGGACGCCTTTGGGGCCGGCGAAGGCGCTGTATCCGCTCATCCGCTCAGCCCCTCCAGGAACGGGTTGGTGCGCCGCTCGAGACCGATCGTGGTGGCCGGGCCGTGGCCGGGGTAGACCACGGTGTGGTCGTCGAGCACCAGCAGTTTCGCCACGATCGAGCCGAGCAGGTCACGCCCGCTGCCGCCGGGCAGGTCGGTGCGGCCCACCGATCCGGCGAACAGCGTGTCGCCGCTGAACACCACGTCGTGCGGGCCGTCGGGTGCGGCGCCGGGAACGCGGAAGCAGACCGAGCCGCGGGTGTGGCCCGGGGTGTGGTCGACGGCGACGGTGATGCCGCCGAGCTCGACCTTGTCACCGTCGCGGTCGAGTTCGACGACCTGCTTGGGCTCACGGAACAGTGCGCCGAGCGCCAACTGGCCCAGTCGCGGCCCGAAACCGCGGATCGGGTCGGTCAGCATGAACCGGTCCTCGGGGTGGATGTAGGCGGGGATGCCGTAGGTGTCGCACACCTTCTGCGCTGACCAGATGTGGTCGATGTGGCCATGGGTGATCAGCACGGCGGCCGGGGTGAGCCGGTTCTCGTCGAGGATCCGGCGCAGCTCCCCCATCGCGCGCTGACCCGGGTCGACGATGAGCGCGTCCGCGCCGGGCCCCTCGGCCAGCACATAGCAGTTGCACGCCAGCAGCCCGGCGGGAAATCCGGTGATCAACACGCCGTCCAGTTTCCCATCGGGTGGTGTCGGCGGCACACACCAGGGCTGGCAGACTCTTGCCGAGGGACACGACCACGGAGGATGAGCTGCGGTGCCGACCAACGAACAACGACGCGCGACGGCCAAACGCAAACTCGAGCGGCAGCTGGAGCGACGCGCCCATCGGGCCCGCCGCCGCCGGATGCTGACCATCGCCGGGTCGATCGGCGGCGTGGTCATCCTGGTGGCCGCCGGTGTCTTCGCCGTGGTCTCGCTCAACGGCGACTCCGATTCCACGGCCGCGCCCTCGGGCGAGACCACCGACCCCGGCCTGGACGGAGTGCCGGGCCTGCCGGAGTTCACCGCGAAGTCCGGCAGCGTCTCGTGCAGCTACCCGGCGTCGGACAAGAAGGCCGTCAAGGACGTCGAGCCGCCGAAGACGCAGGACGGCAAGGTGCCCACCGAGCCGGCCACGGTCAGCATGTCGATGATGACCGACCAGGGGCCGGTCGGGTTGATGCTGGACAACGGCAAGTCGCCGTGCACCGTCAACAGTTTCATCAGCCTGGCGCAGCAGAACTTCTTCAAGGACACCCCGTGTCACCGGTTGACCACCGCACCCACCCTGCGGGTGCTGCAGTGCGGCGACCCGGGCGGCGACGGCAAGGGCGGCCCGGGCTATGAGTTCGCCAACGAATACCCCACCGACGAGTACGAGGCGGGCGACCCGGCGCTGCAACGCCCGGTGGTCTACCCGCGCGGCACGTTGGCGATGGCCAACTCCGGCCCCGACACCAACGGCAGCCAGTTCTTCCTGGTCTACGGCGGCTCGCAACTGCCGCCGAACTACACCGTGTTCGGCACCATCCAGGACGACGGGCTGGAGACCCTGGACAAGATCGCCGATGCCGGAGTGGCCGACGGCACCACTGATGGCGCCCCGAAGACTCCGGTGACGATTGAGTCGGTGCTCCTTGACTAGGGCGGTGCGGGCCGCCGCGGCGGCCGCGGGTCTGGTGGCGCTGGTGGCCGGCTGTTCGGGTGCCGAGCAGCCGCCGACCGCATCTTCGACGGCGTCGGCGACCTCGACCGCCACATCGCCGCTGACCCGACCGGCCGACCCGCGTCCGTACGACGGCCGGCTGCCGCAGTTCACCCCGCCGCCGCAGGCGGGCTCGAACTGCCAGTATGCGCCCACCGGCCAGTCGCCCGCGAAGAACGTGGACGCACCGCCCACCGGTGAGGTGCCGACCACTCCGGCGAGTGTCGCCGCGACGATCGCCACCGACCAGGGGCCGATCGGGCTGGAGCTGAACCAGGCCGAATCACCGTGCACGGTCAACAGTTTCATCAGCCTCGCGCAACAGGGCTTCTTCGACGACACCGACTGCCACCGGCTGACCACCGCCGACACCCTGCAGGTGCTGCAGTGCGGCGATCCCAGCGGTAACGGCACCGGCGGGCCGGGCTACGAATTCGCCAACGAATACCCCACCGACCAGTACCCGCCGGGCGACCCCACCCTGCAGCGCCCGGTGCTCTACCCGCGCGGAACCCTGGCGATGGCCAACGCCGGCCCCGACACCAACGGCAGCCAGTTCTTCCTGGTCTACGGCGACTCGCAACTACCGCCGAACTACACCGTGTTCGGCACCATCGGGGACGAGGGGTTGCAGACCCTGGACGGCATCGCCGACGCCGGAGTGGCCGACGGCAGCAGAGACGGCGCACCCGCCACCCCGGTGACGATCACCTCGGTGCACCTGGACTAGACCATGACCTCCTCCCACCAACCCACCGACCGCCGCCGGCTGCTGCGTCACCTCCTGGTGGTGCTGCTGGTCGTCGTGTTCGCCTACCTGGTGGCCGTGACCGCGTCGCTGGTGATCGGCGATCAGCAGAAGGGCTCCGACCTCGAGCGCCTCGGCGGCACCCGCGTCACCCTGAGCCCGCGGACCTTCGACGGCACGCCGCTTCCGGCCGACGAGATGAGCAGCGCCGAGAAGATCCTCGGCGCCCGGCTCAAAGCCGCGGGCATCCGAAACGCGGAGACGGCCGTCGACGGTGACACGGTCGTGGTCAGCGTTCCCGGCGACGATCCCGGCCTGCCCACCGATCTCGGCGCGCGCCGACAGCTTTTCGTACGCCCGGTGCTCGAGTCTCTTCCCGCCGCACCGGCCGACGGCCGCATCACCCCCACGCCGACACCCGCCGAGGGCCCGCTCGCCGAGCGGGTCAGGGCCGAGCAGAAGACGCGGCAGAGCGACGACCGACTCATCCAACTGCAGGCGCTGCAAGCCCAGACCGACCGCTGCGGCCGGGCGGACCCGTTGGCCGGCTACGACGACCCCGGCCTGCCGCTGGTGACCTGCTCCACCGATGGCACCACCGCCTACCTGTTGGGACCGGCGATCCTCGACAACGACCAGATCGAACGCGCCGCCGCCGAGGTGGACAAGGACTCCGGCACCAACCTGGTCGAGGTCATCCTGACCGGCGACGGCAAGAAGATCTGGGCGAAGTTCACCGCCGAGAACATCGGGGTGGCCGCCGCCTTCAGCCAGGACTCCACGGTCCTGAGCGCACCGGTCATCCAGGAAGCCATCCCCGGCGGACGAGCCCAGATCACCGGCAACTTCAGCGCCGAAGACACCCGCGATCTCGCCGCCGAGATCAGCCAGGGCCCGCTTCCGGTGGCCTTCGAGGTCACCGACTCCGAACCGGTGGCGGCCACGCCGTCGTCGTCGAACTTCTCCTCCCCCGAGTTCGGGCTGATCGCAGGCGGGTTCGTGGTGATGGTCGGGCTGATCGGCGGGTTGGTCTTCCTGATGGCCCGCGAACGGTCCTGACCCGCAACCCCGCTCAGGCCGCCGAGGTCACCCGGTAGACGTCGTAGACGCCTTCGACGTTGCGCACCACGTTGAGCAGGTGCCCCAGATGCTTGGGGTCACCCATCTCGAAGGTGAAGCGGCTCACCGCAACCCGGTCCCCGGAGGTGGTCACCGAGGCGGAGAGGATGTTGACCTTCTCGTCGGCCAGGGCGTGGGTGATGTCGGAGAGCAGCCGGTGCCGGTCGAGCGCCTCCACCTGGATGGCGACCAGGAACACCGACGACGCCGACGGGTTCCACTTCACGTCGATGATCCGTTCCGCCTGCTCCAGCAGCGACGAGGCGTTGGTGCAGTCGGTGCGGTGCACGCTGACCCCGCCGCCGCGGGTGACGAAGCCCATGATCGTGTCACCGGGCACCGGCGTGCAGCATTTGGCCAGCTTCGTCAGCACGCCCGGCGCCCCGGGCACCTCCACTCCGACGTCGTCGCCGCTGCGTTCCCGGCGCGGCAGCATGGTGGCCGGGGTGGACCGTTCGGCCAGTTCGTCTTCGGCGTCATCGGATTCCAGTGCCGACACCAGTTTCTGGACGACGTGTCGCGCCGAGGTGTGGCCCTCCCCGACCGCCGTGTAGAGCGCCGAGACGTCCGCGTAATGCAGTTCGCGGGCCAGCGCCGCCATCGACTCGCCGCTGACCAGCCGCTGCAGCGCCACCCCGGTGCGACGCGCTTCGCGGGCGATGGCGTCCTTGCCCGCCTCCAGTGCCTCCTCGCGGCGCTCCTTGGCGAACCACTGCCGGATCTTGGCTTTGGCGCGCGGGGAGACCACGAAGCCCTGCCAGTCGCGCGACGGCCCGGCGTTCTGCGCCTTGGAGGTGAAAACCTCCACCACTTCCCCGTTTTCGAGCTTGCGTTCCAGCGCCACCAGCCGGCCGTTGACCCGTGCGCCGATGCAGCGGTGTCCCACCTCGGTGTGCACCGCGTAGGCGAAGTCGACCGGGGTGGACCCGGCGGGCAGCGTGATGACGTCGCCTTTGGGGGTGAAGACGAAGATCTCCTTGACCGCCAGGTCGAATCGCAGCGACTCGAGGAATTCGCCGGGGTCGGCGGCCTCCCGCTGCCAGTCGAGCAGTTGGCGCATCCAGGCCATGTCGTCGATCTCGGCGGCGGCGTGCGGATGCGGTACGGCGTTGCGGCCCTTGGCCTCCTTGTAGCGCCAGTGCGCGGCGATCCCGTACTCGGCGGTGCGGTGCATGTCGCGGGTGCGGATCTGCACCTCCAGCGGTTTGCCCTCCGGGCCGACGACGGTGGTGTGCAACGACTGGTAGACGCCGAACCGGGGCTGGGCGATGTAGTCCTTGAACCGCCCGGCCATCGGCTGCCACAGCGAGTGCACCACGCCGACCGCGGCGTAGCAGTCCCGGATCTGTTCGCACAGGATCCGGACACCGACCAGGTCGTGGATGTCGTCGAAGTCGCGACCCTTGACGATCATCTTCTGATAGATCGACCAGTAGTGCTTCGGGCGCCCCTCCACCGCCGCATCGATCTTGGCGGCGGCCAGCGTCGTGGTGATCTCGGTGCGCACCTTCGCGAGGTAGGTGTCGCGCGACGGCGCACGGTCGGCCACCAGCCGCACGATCTCCTCGTACTTCTTGGGGTGCAGGATCGCGAACGACAGGTCTTCCAGCTCCCACTTGACCGTCGCCATTCCCAGCCTATGCGCCAGCGGCGCAATCACTTCCAGGGTTTCACGAGCCTTGCTGGCCTGTTTCTCCGGCGCCAGGAACCGGATCGTGCGCATGTTGTGCAGCCGGTCGGCGACCTTGATCACCAGCACCCGCGGATCACGGGCCATCGCGATGATCATCTTGCGGATCGTCTCGCCCTCGGCGGCGCTGCCCAGCACCATCCGGTCGAGCTTGGTGACCCCGTCGACCAGGTGGGCGACCTCCTCGCCGAAGTCGGCGGAGAGTTCGGCGAGTTGGTAGCCGGTGTCCTCCACGGTGTCGTGCAGCAGGGCGGCGACCAGCGTGGTGGTGTCCATGCCCAGCTCGGCGAGGATGTTGGCGACCGCCAGCGGGTGGGTGATGTAGGGGTCGCCGGACTTGCGCATCTGGTGGGCGTGGCGTTGCGCGGCGACCTCGTAGGCCCGGCCCAGCACCGCCACGTCGGCCTTCGGGTAGACCTCGCGGTGCACCGCGATCAGCGGTTCGAGCACCGGGCTGATGGCGCCGCGCTGGGAGGTCATCCGGCGGGCCAGCCGGGCACGCACCCGCCGCGACGCGGCCGCCGACGCCTTGAGCACGTCGGTGCGCTCGGCAGCCGGTTCGGGGGGCAGCACGTCGGCCAGCGACATGGGCTGGGTCGGCTCGCTGCCCGCGGGCGCGCTACCCCGGTCCTGCTCCGTCACGGTGTGCACCTCCGCCCCCGAGGATAATCACTCCCATCCCGCCCCGGGCCGACCGGCGCGGTTTCCCCGGCCGTCGCGCGGCCGGTCAGGCCAGGCACAGGCTGTGCACCGGCACCGGCGAGATCGCCCGTCGCCCGTCGAGCGCGGCCAGTTCGAGCACCACGGCCGCGGCCTGCACGGTGGCACCGCAGCGTTCCAGCAACCGCCGGGCGGCGGCCACCGTGCCGCCGGTCGCCAGCACGTCGTCGACGATCACCACCCGCCGGCCCAGCAGCGTGATGCCCTCGGCCGGGATCTCCAGCGCAGCGGTGCCGTATTCCAGCCGATAGCTCTCCCGGTGCACCGGCGGTGGGAGTTTCCCGCCCTTGCGGACCGCCAGCACGCCCAGATCCAGCCGGGTCGCCACCGCCGCCGCGAGCAGGAACCCGCGCGCGTCCAGCCCGGCGACCAGGTCGGCGCCGTGGGCCGCTTCGGCCAGCCCGTCGGTGACCGCGGCGAGCCCGGCAGCGTCGGCGAACAGCGGCGTGAGGTCCTTGAAGGTGACTCCGGGGGTGGGAAAGTCGGGTACCTGGCGGGTCTTGGCGATGATCAATTCGCCCAGTGGGGTCACCGCGACAACGCCCAGCGGTCCATGTTCCACCCCGCGCCCCAGCGGGTCGGGTTGGCCAGCACGCCGTACATCTTCTGCGGGGTGAGCACGGTGCGCTGCTGACGGTACAGCGGCAGGGTGGGCATGTCGGCCCACAGCACCGGCGCCGCGTCGGCCAGCAGCCGAACCCGCTCGGTGGGGCTGGTCGTCACCGCCAGCGCACCGATGATGAAGTCGACCTTGCCGTTGGCGTAGCCGGAGAGGTTGTTGCCGTTGCCGGCGTGCAGGCTGTAGGAGTCCATGGCCGCCGACCCGGTCGATCCGCTGCCGGTGGCGCCGCCGAGGCTGGCCAGCAGGACGTCGATCCCGCCGTCGCGCAGGGTCTGCGGGCCGACCTCCGGTTCGGCGACGGCGACGACGTCGATGCCCGCCGGGGCGCAGGCGCGGGTGATCTCGCCGACCGCCGCGGCCAGCCGGGCGTCGGGGCCGCGGTAGCCGATCCGCACGGTCAGTGGGGTGTCGCCGAGTTCGGCGCGCGCGGCGTCGGGGTTGGCGGGGGTGAACTCGCCGGCCTCCGAGGCGGCCTCCACGCCGCTGAAGGCGTCGTCGAAGGCGGTGTAAAGCCGGGCGTTGGCGACCGGCACGCCGGCGTTGGCCGCGATCACGTCGCGCGGGGTGCACAGCGCGAGCGCCCGGCGGGCGTGGACGTCGGCCAGCGGGCCGCCCGCGGCGAAGATGAGCTGTTCGATGCCGTCGGCGGGGGTCTCCAGCTTCTGGTAGCCGTCCGGGGCCACCAGCAGTCCCGAGGACCCGGTGGCCACGTCGACGACGTCGACGTCACCGTCGTCGACCAGGTCCTGGATGTCGGCGCCCTGGGGGCTCACCCGCACCTTGCCGGTGGCGGGTGGGGCCTTCCACCACCGGTCGTTGGCGACCAGCAGCACCGCCCCGTCGTCGTCGACCCCGTCGATGCGGTAGGGGCCCGAGGACGGGAACTTGGTGAGGTCGAGGTCGGGGTGCAGGTCCCAGATCGTGTTCCAGGACTGCGCGACCTGCTCCACCAGGGGGCTGTCCGGCCCGTTGAGCGCCATCGTCATCTCGCCGCGGTCCACACCGAGGTCGTCGGCGATGACGTGGGCGGGCATCAGCGCGGTGGCGGTGAACAGCTCGTTGTAGTCGACGAAGTTGCGGTCCGCGCCGAAGCTGACCCGCGCCTTCTTCTCACCGGGCTGGCAGTCCACGCCGACGATGTCGGCGTAGCCGGCCCGGTTTGCCGCGTCGAACGCCGGGAAGCGGCCCGACTGCGCCGCCCAGGTCAGCACCATGTCGTCGCAGGTGACCGGGGTGTCGTCGGAGTAGACGGCCTCCCCGGCGATCTCGTAGTCGAGCACCAGCGGGGCGCGACCGACCACCGCGACGGTCCCGAAGTCGTTGTCGGCGACGACCTGGCCGTTGGGGCCGTGGTAGCCGAACCCGGTGAACGTGCGCGCGAAGGCCTGCGCGCCCGCCGACGCCGCCCCCACCACCGTGTTGGTGTTGTAGCTGACCAGGGCGCCGTCCACGACGTACTCAAGGCGGTCGGCCCGCCCGCCCCAGCAGCCGGTGAGGCCCAGCGGGCCGGCCAGCAGGCAGATCGCCGCCGCGATCAGGACACGCCGACGGTGCACGCCCATGCCGGCTACCGCCGTTTACCGCTGGGACGCCCCTGCCTGGGGCGGGTCGGTCGCACCGGCCGGGCTCCGGGGGCGGGCTTGCCGGCCGCCGGCTCGGTGTCGGCTGCGGCGGCCGCGGGGGCCGCGGGGGCCGTAGCGCTCACCGTCTCCTCGGCGTCGTCGGCGGCGGTGTCCGGCTCGGCGCCGGCGGCGGGCGCACCGGCGACCCGCTCACGGCGCTTGAGCACCTTGCGAGTGTGGTTGCGCACCAGCTCGGTGCGTTCGCGCATGCTGACCAGCAGCGGTGTGGCGAAGTAGATCGAGGAGTAGGTGCCGACGATGATCCCGACCAGCTGCACCAGCGCCAGATCCTTGAGCATCCCCACGCCCAGCAGCCAGACGGCCACGACCATCAGCGCGATCACCGGCAGTACCGCGATCACGCTGGTGTTGATCGAGCGCATGAACGTCTGGTTGACCGCCAGGTTGGCCTGTTCGGCGTAGGTCCGCCGGGTGGTGTGCTGGAAGCCGTGGGTGTTCTCCTCCACCTTGTCGAACACGATGACGGTGTCGTAGATGGAGAAGCCCAGGATGGTCAACCAGCCGATGACGGTGGCCGGGGTGACCTCGAACCCGATCGCGGCGTACACCCCGGCGGTGACCACCAGGTCGAACACCATGGACGCGAGCGCGGAGATCGCCATGTACCGCTCGTAGCGGGCGGCGATGTAGATCGAGACCAGCACCAGGAACACGACGATCGCCAGCATCGCCTTCTTGGTGATCTGGCCGCCCCAGGTCTCCGAGACCGCGGAGTCGCTGATCGCCGAGGCGCTGGGCTGGCCGTCCTCACCCTTCGGGTGGAAGGCGTCGAACAGCGCCGACTTCAGCGCGGCGGTCTGGTCGGTGTCCAGGGTCTGCGACCGGATCTGGATGGTCTTGGAGCCGCCGGAGCCGACCTCCACCACCGCTTCCGGGCCGAACCCGACCGTGTCGGTGAACACCTCGGTCACCTGCGCGACTTCGGCGTCCCCGCGCGGGAAGGACACCGTGGTGCCGCCCTCGAAGTCGATGCCGAAGCTGAACCCGCGGATCAGGATGGCGGCGATCGACAGCGCGAAAATCGCGCCGCTGACCACGTACCACAGCCGTCGGCGGCCGACGACCTCGAAGGCGCCGGTGCCGGTGTAGAGGCGGTTCAGGAAGCTGTGGTGGGGCAGCTCGGCGTCGCCGGTGGTCGCGGTGGACGCGGTGAGCTCGGTGGCCGTGCCGGCCTCGTCGTCGGTGCTCGATTTGGCAGCCACGCGCTACCCCCTTCCCGTCGAGGTGCCGGCCGCGGAGCGTCCCAGTGCCCGGCGTTCCCGCGCCACCTGCTGGACCGCGCCGAGCCCGTTGTAGGCCGGTTTGGCCAGCGTGGTCGACTTCGACGTCAGATAGACCAGCGGCCAGGTCACCAGGAACACCACCACCAGGTCCAGGACCGTGATCAGCCCCAGGGTGAAGGCGAAGCCCTTCACCTGCCCGACGGCCAGGACGTAGAGCACCGCGGCGGCCAGGAAGGTCACCGCGTTGCCGGAGACGATCGTCTTGCGGGCGCGCACCCAGCCGCGCGGCACCGCCGACCGGTAGGAGCGGCCCTCGCGGATCTCGTCCTTGATGCGCTCGAAATACACGACGAACGAGTCGGCGGTGGTCCCGATCCCGATGATCAGACCGGCGATGCCGGCCAGGTCGAGGGTGTAGTTGATGTAGCGGCCCAGCAACACCAGGATTCCGTAGGCCATCACCCCGGCCAGTACCAGCGACAGTGCGGTCAGGATGCCCAGGACCCGGTAGTAGACCAGCGCGTAGATCAGCACCAGCAGCAGCCCGATCGCGCCGGCGATGAGGCCGGCCTCCATCGACCGCAGGCCCAGCGACGCGGAGACGGTCTGGGCCTCGGAGGCCTCGAACGACAGCGGCAGCGAGCCGTACTTGAGGACGTTGGCCAGTTCCCGGGCCTGCGACTGGGTGAAGTTCCCGCTGATGCGGGTGCGCCCGCCGGGGATGGCCTCCTGGATCTGCGGGGCGCTGACCACCTGGGAGTCCAGCGTGAAGGCGGTGGCGGTGCCGACGTTGCGGGCGGTGAAGTCCGCCCAGGTGTCGGCGGCCTCACTCTTGTAGGTCAGCTCGACGATGTTGCCGCCGCCCTGCTGGTCCATCCCGGAGGTGGCGTCTTTGATCTGGTCCCCGCTGATGATCGACGGGGCGAGCAGGTAGGCGGTCTTGCCGTCGGTGGAGCAGGTCACCAGCGGTAGCGTCGGGTCGTCGTTGCCGGCCAGGACATCCTCTTCGCCCTCGCCGCAGCGCATGGACTGGGCCAGCAGCGCCCGGATCTGGATGAACTGGTTGTCGCTCTGCCGGAGCTGCTTCTCCATCTCGATGCGGTCGGCCAGCGCCTGGCGCTTGTCGCCGGGGGCGGCGGGGCCCTCGGCGTCGTCGGGCTGGTCACCACCCGGTGTCGGGGCGGTGCTCGGACTGGGCTCGGGGCCGGGTTCCGGGCTGGGTGCCGGTTCCTGCGGGAACGGTCGCGGCTGTGGCGCCGGTGGGGCGGTCTGCGCCGGGGTGGGTTCGGTGGGCTCGGCGCCGTCGGCCGGTGGCGCCTCGGCGGGCAGTTCGCCGGGCAGCCCGGCGTCGGGCAGCCCCTCGGCCGGCAGCTGCGGTTGCTGCTGCTGTTCGTCGGCGCTGCGGGCCGGGATCGCCTCGAGCACCGGGCGGATGTAGAGCCGGGCGGTCTGACCGAGGTTGCGGGCCTCGTCGCCGTCGTTGCCCGGCACCGTGATCACCAGGTTGTCGCCGTCGATGACCACCTCGGACCCTGACACACCCAGGCCGTTGACGCGCGCACCGATGATCTCCTGGGCCTTGGCCAGCGCGTCGCGGGTGGGCCGAGACCCGTCCGGGGTGCGCGCGGTGAGCGTCACCCGGGTCCCGCCCTGCAGGTCGATGCCGAGCTTGGGTTCGGGCTTCTTGTCCCCGGTGAGAAAGACCAGCAGGAAGGTGCCGATCAACAGCGCCAGAAACACGGAAAGGTAGCGGGCAGGTTGCACCGGCGCCGAAGGCGATGCCACGTTCTTGTGTCTCCTCGCTTGACGATCAGTTCGACAGCACCCGCAAAGAGTACGTGGCGCTGGGCCGGATCACGGGCCGGCCTCAGTCCGCGGTCAGCGGTTCCGTCTCGTTGGCGGTGAGTTCCTCGGCTTCGGAGGTGTCCCGGCCGGCGCCCTCGGGCTCCTCACGATCCCGAATCGCCAGCTTCATCCAAGTGGTGACGACCCCGGGCGCGATCTCCAGATCGACGGTGTCCTCGGTGATCGCGGTGATGGTGCCCTGCAACCCGGACGTGGTGTGCACCCGGTCCCCGATGCGCAGGGCTTCGTGCAGGTCGATGGTGGCCTGCATGGCTCGTTTCTGTCGCCGCGACGCGAAGAACATGAAGGCGCCGAGGACGACGAACAGCGGCAGGAAGACGACCAGTTGTTCCATGGTGACGACAATCTTTCCGGTTGCTCGTTTCTACAGCTCACCAGTGTGCCATTAGCCCCGGCCGGGCCGAGCGGGGACCACCGTTAGAACGATCCCGCCGCGATCGCCGTGACCGGTGTTTAAAGTGAGGCCGCAGGAGGAATCAATCTCAGGACTAGAACCGGATGACCTTGGAGGCACCGATGAAACTGCTGCATCAACTCGCGCCGGTCGCGATGGCGATGCTCGCCCCGCTGGGTGCGGTCGCCGCGGTGACCATCGCCACGCCGGCGGTCGGCTCGGCGGAACCGTTGAACTGCCCGGCCGGACAGTGGTGGGACCCCACCGCCAATGTGTGTCGCCCGCTGAACCAGGGTCCGCAGCCGCTGTTCTGCGACAACGGCTGGTGGTGGAACCCGGCGACCAACGAGTGCGCGCCGCCGGTGCTGCCGCCCAACTGACCACACCCCCGCCCTGACCCCCCGACCTCCGCGCGAGGGCCGGCGGTGACCCGGGCCGCACTGGGTGCGGCCCGGTGGGTCATCTCACAGCGAACGGGCACGGAACCGCCATACCGGAATTAAATTAGTTTTGCTAACGTAGTTTCCGGTGTGGGCGCAATGTGGAGCCCGCCGCCTCGACCTTTGATGACCGCTAGATCCGCTTTGGGGTTTGTTATGTCCGTTGTTACTTCCGAGGACGTCCAGGAACGGCGCAGCGCCGAACTGGCCGCCACCGACCCGCAGTTCGCCGCCGCCCAGCCCGACCCGGCCGTCGCCGCCGCGGCCGAGGACCCGGACCTGACGCTGCCGCAGGTGATCCAGACCGTGCTCGACGGCTACGCCGACCGGCCGGCGCTGGGCCAACGGGTCGTCGAGTTCGTCGCCGATCCGTCGACCGGGCGCACCGTCGCCGATCTGCGCCCGGCGTTCGAGACGATCACCTACCGGGAACTCTCCGATCGGGTGGAGACGCTGGCCAAGGCCTGGTCGGCCGACGTGGTCTCCCCCGGTGACCGGGTCTGTGTGCTGGGCTTCACCAGCATCGACTACACCGTGATCGACGTCGCGCTGGCCAGGCTCGGTGCGGTGTCGGTGCCGCTGCAGACCAGCGCCGCGCTTGCCCAGCTGCAGCCGATCGTGGCCGAGACCGAGCCGGTGGTGCTGGCCGCCAGCGTCGCCAACCTGCCCGACGCCACCGAACTCGCGCTGGCCGGCCGGCCCGCCCGGCTGGTGGTGTTCGACTACCACCCGCAGGTCGACGACCACCGCGACGCGCTGGCCACCGCCCGGGAGCGGCTGGCCGAGGTCGGCGTGGCCGTCGAGACGTTCGCCGAGGTGCTCGACCGCGGCGCCGCCGCGACCGGCCGGCCCACCCCGCCCGCCGAGGACAACCCGCTGGCGCTGCTGATCTACACCTCCGGTTCGACCGGTGCACCCAAGGGCGCGATGTATCCGGCGGTCAACGCCGCCAAGATGTGGCGGCGGACGAACAAGGACTGGTTCGGTCCCAGCGCCGCCTCGATCACGCTGAACTTCATGCCGATGAGCCACGTCATGGGCCGCGGCATCCTCTACGGGACGCTGGCCAACGGCGGGACCGCCTACTTCGCCGCCAGCAGCGACCTGTCGTCGCTGCTGGAGGACCTCGCGCTGGTGCGCCCCACCGAGCTGAATTTCGTGCCGCGCATCTGGGAGATGCTGTTCCAGGAGTTCCAGGCCGAGGTCGACCGCCGCACGGTCGACGGCGACGACCGCACGGTCGTCGAGCAGGAGGTGCTCGCCGAGCAGCGCCGCGACCAGTTGGGCGGCCGGTTCATCTTCGTGATGACCGGTTCGGCGCCGATCTCCGATGAGCTCAAGGCCTGGGTGACCGACCTGGTCGAACAGCCCGTGCTCAACGGCTACGGCTCGACCGAGGCCGGGATGGTCACCTTCGACGGTGAGGTCCAGCGCCCGCCGGTGGTCGACTACAAACTGGTCGACGTCCCCGACCTCGGCTACTTCGCCACCGACCATCCGCATCCGCGCGGTGAACTGCTGGTCAAGACCGAGAACATGTTCCCCGGCTACTACAAGCGGCCGGAGGTGACCGCCGAGGTGTTCGACGCCGACGGCTTCTACCGCACCGGTGATGTGGTCGCCGAGATCGGCCCGGACCACCTGGTCTACGTCGACCGGCGCAACAACGTGCTCAAGCTGGCCCAGGGCGAGTTCGTCACCGTCGCCAAGCTGGAGGCGGTCTTCGGCAACAGCCCGCTGGTGCGACAGATCTACCTCTACGGCAACAGCGCCCAGCCCTATCTGCTGGCCGTGGTGGTGCCGACGCCGGAGGCGCTCAGCGCCCACAGCGTCGAAGAACTCAAGCCGCTGATCGCCGACTCGCTGCAGGCCGTGGCCAAGGACGCCGACCTGCAGTCCTACGAGGTGCCGCGCGACTTCCTCATCGAGACAACGCCGTTCACGCTGGAGAACGGTCTGCTCACCGGGATCCGCAAGCTGGCGTGGCCGAAGCTCAAGGCGCACTACGGCGAACGCCTCGAAGCGCTCTACACCGAACTGGCCGAAGGCCAGGCCAACGAGCTCAACGAGCTTCGACGCCACGGTGCCGACGCTCCGGCTCTGCAGACGGTCAGCCGCGCCGCCGCCGCGCTGTTGGGCGCGGCCAGCAGCGACTTGGGCCCGGACGCGCACTTCACCGACCTGGGCGGAGACTCCTTGTCGGCGTTGACGTTCACCAACCTGCTGCACGAGATCTACGACGTGGATGTGCCGGTCGGGGTGATCGTCAGCCCGGCCACCGACCTGGCCGGCCTCGCCGACTACATCGAGGAGCAGCGCAGCGGTCCGCAGCGGCCCACCTTCGCCGCCGTGCACGGCCGTGACGCGATCGAGGTGGCCGCCGCCGACCTGACCCTCGACAAGTTCATCGACGCCGATCTGCTGGCCACCGCACCCACCCTGCCCGCCGCGCCCAGCACGGTGCACACGGTGCTGCTCACCGGCGCCACCGGCTTCCTGGGCCGCTACCTGGCGCTGGACTGGCTGGAGCGGATGTCGCACGTGGGCGGCACCGTCGTGTGCCTGGTGCGCGCCAAGTCCGACGAGGAGGCCCGGGCCCGGCTCGACGCCACCTTCGACAGCGGTGACACCGGGCTGCTGTCCCGGTACCGCGAGCTGGCGGCCGAGCACCTCGAGGTGCTCGCCGGGGACAAGGGCGAGGAGAACCTGGGCCTGGACGCGGCGACCTGGCAACGTCTGGCCGACACCGTCGACGTCATCGTCGACCCGGCGGCACTGGTCAACCACGTGCTGCCCTACAGCCAGCTGTTCGGACCCAACGTGCTGGGCACCGCGGAGCTGCTGCGATTGGCCATGACCACCACGATCAAGCCGTACACCTACGTCTCGACGATCGGGGTGGGCGACCAGATCGCACCCGGTGAGTTCGTCGAGGACGCCGACGTGCGGACGATGAGTCCGGTGCGGGCGATCAACGACGCGTACGCCAACGGCTACGGCAACAGCAAGTGGGCCGGCGAGGTGCTGCTGCGCGAGGCCAACGACCTGTGCGGGCTGCCCGCCACGGTGTTCCGCTGCGACATGATCCTGGCCGACACCAGCTACGCCGGCCAGCTCAACCTGCCCGACATGTTCACCCGGATGATGCTGAGCCTGGCCGCCACCGGTATCGCGCCCGGCTCCTTCCACGAACTCGACGCCGAGGGCAACCGCCAGCGCGCCCACTACGACGGTCTGCCGGTGGAGTTCATCGCCGAGGCGATCGTGGAACTGGGCGCCAAGTCCGGGGCGGGATTCGCCACCTACCACGTGATGAACCCGCACGATGACGGGTTGGGCATGGACGAGTTCGTCGACTGGCTGATCGAGGCCGGCTACCCCATCCGCCGGATTCCCGAGTACGGCGAGTGGCTGCAGCGGTTCGAGACCAGCCTGCGGGCGTTGCCGGAGAAGCAGCGGCAGGCGTCGCTGCTGCCGTTGCTGCACAATTACCAGAAGCCGGCGCCGCCGATCCGCGGGTCGATCGCACCGACCGACCGGTTCCGCTCTGCGGTGCAGGACGCGAAGATCGGTGCGGACAAGGACATCCCGCACGTCTCGCGGGAGGTCATCGTCAAGTACATCACCGACCTGGAGTTGCTCGGGCTGCTCTGAGCACGGATTTCCGACGCGAACGCCCCCGATTCACCGCGGATCGGGGGCGTTCGCGTCACTCGGCACCGCCCGATCCGGGGCCGCGCGGTGCGGTGTTCCCTGAAATCGACACGAATATCGCGGAATTGGCCGTTTTTTACGGCTATGTGCCGGTGAGCGTGTCGATTTCAGGGGATATCGGCGGGGTGTGGCGCCGCGCTCACTCGAATAACCCCTGCTGGCCCGCTCCGGCCGGCGGCGCCATCCCCAGGTGGGTCCAGGCAGTCGGGGTCGCCACCCGACCGCGCGGGGTGCGGGCGATCATCCCGGCCCGCACCAGGAACGGCTCGCAGACCTCCTCGACGGTGGCGGCCTCCTCCCCCACCGCGACCGCCAGCGTCGACACCCCGACCGGCCCACCCCCGAAGCTCCGGGTCAGCGCCGAAAGCACCGCGCGGTCAAGCCGATCCAGCCCTAGTTCGTCCACGTCGTAGACCGCCAGCGCGGCCTTGGCGACGTCGCGGGTGATCACCCCGTCGGCACGCACCTCGGCATAGTCGCGCACCCGGCGCAGCAGCCGGTTGGCGATCCGCGGGGTACCGCGCGAGCGCCGGGCGATCTCGGCGCCGGCCTCCCGGCCCAACTCGATGCCGAGGATTCCCGCCGAGCGGGCCAGCACCCGCTGCAACTCCTCGGGCTCGTAGAAGTCCATGTGGGCGGTGAACCCGAACCGGTCGCGCAGTGGCCCGGTGAGCGCCCCCGACCTGGTGGTGGCGCCCACCAGCGTGAACGGCGCCACGTCCAACGGAATCGAGGTGGCTCCTGGCCCCTTGCCCACCACCACGTCGACGCGGAAGTCCTCCATCGCCAGGTAGAGCATCTCTTCGGCGGGGCGGGCGATGCGGTGGATCTCGTCGATGAACAGCACGTCATGCTCGACGAGGTTGGACAGCATCGCCGCCAGGTCGCCGGCCCGCTCCAGCGCGGGCCCCGACGTCACCCGCAGCGAGGAGCCCAACTCGGCGGCGATGATCATCGCCAGCGAGGTCTTTCCCAGCCCCGGCGGTCCGGACAGCAGGATGTGATCCGGTGTGCCGCCGCGATTCTTGGCGCCCTCGATGACCAGTTGCAGCTGCTCGCGCACCCGCGGCTGGCCGATGAACTCGTCGAGCGATCGCGGCCGCAGCCCGGCGTCGACGTCGCCCTCCCCGACCGTCAGCGCCGGGGAGACCTCCCGCTCCTGCGGGTTGTCGTCGGTCATTTGCGGCCCAGCATCGACAGGGCGGCGCGCAGGGCGCTCGCGGTGGTCGCCTCCTCGCCGCTGTCACCGGCGGCGGCCAGCACCTTGTCGGTGGCGTCCTCGGCCTGCTTGGCCGGGAACCCGAGACCCACCAGTGCCTCGACCACCGGCGCCCGCACCGCGTGCCCGTTGGCCGCGGCCGGCCCGGCGGCGACACCGGCGACCGCACCGACCTTGTCCCGCAGTTCGAGCACCATCCGTTCGGCGCTGCGCTTTCCGACACCGGGCACCCGGGTCAGCGCGGTGATGTCGGAGTCCGCGATCGCCTGGCGCAGCGCGGGCGCGTCGTGCACCGCCAGGGTGGCCAGGGCGATCTTGGGACCGATCCCCGAAACCGACAGCAGGGTGCGGAACAGGTCGCGGTCCTCGGCGTCGGGGAAGCCGTAGAGCGTCTGGGAGTCCTCCCGCACGATCATCGCGGTGACCAGCCGGGCCTGCTCGCCGCGCCGCAGTGTCGCCAGCGTCGCCGGGGTGGCGTTGACCTGGTAGCCGACTCCGGCGGCTTCGATCACCGCATGGTCCAGCGCGATCTCGAGCACCTCGCCGCGCACCGACGCGATCATGCCCGGGCCGCCTTCAGCCGGGCCTGGTATTTCTTGCGCGCCTCGGCGGCCAGCGCCTCGGCGGCCGCCATCCGCGCGATCATCGGCGCCCGCCAGCAGTGGCAGATGGCCAGCGCGAGCGCGTCGGCGGCATCCGCCGGGGTAGGCTTCTGCTGCAACGCCAGGATGCGGGTGACCATCGCGGTGACCTGCGCCTTGTCCGCCCGGCCGTTACCGGTGACGGCGGCCTTGACCTCGCTGGGGGTGTGGAAGTGCACGTCGATGTCGCGGCGGGCGGCCGCCAGCGCGATCACACCGCCGGCCTGGGCGGTGCCCATCGCGGTGTTGGCGTTGGAGTTGGCGAAGACCCGCTCGATGGCCAGCACGTCGGGACGGTGGGTGTCCAGCCAGTGGTCGACCGCGTCGCTGATCGTCAACAGCCGCCGATGCAGCGGTTCGCCGGCCGGGGTGCGCACCACGTCGACGTCCAGCGCGGTGACCGTGCGGCCCTGTCCGCCCTCGACCACCGACAGCCCGCACCGGGTCAGTCCGGGGTCGACGCCCATCACTCGTACCGCACGCATGTTCGATACTGTAGTGCTCCGGCCGGACCCGCCGGGGTAGACACACCGGGGCCGGCGCCGCGGGCGGCTACTCCTCGGCGTCGAGTTCGGCGGCGACGTCGTCGGGGATGTCGACGTTGGTGTAGACCTCCTGCACGTCGTCGCTGTCCTCGAGTGCGTCGACGAGTTTGAGCACCTTGCGCGCGCCGTCGAGGTCGACCGGCACGGTGACCGACGGCTGGAATCCGGCCTCGGCGGAGTTGTAGTCGATCCCGGCGTCCTGCAACGCGGTGCGCACCGTCACCAGATCGCCGGGTTCGGTGATGACCTCGAAGACCTCGCCAAGGTCGTTGACGTCCTCGGCGCCCGCCTCCAACACGGCGGTGAGCACGTCGTCCTCGGTGAGACCGTTCTTGTCCAGCGTGATCACGCCCTTGCGGCTGAACAGGTAGGCCACCGAACCCGGGTCGGCCATGTTGCCGCCGTTGCGGGTGACCGCCACCCGCACCTCGCTGGCCGCCCGGTTGCGGTTGTCGGTGAGGCACTCGATGAGCACCGCCACCCCGTTGGGGCCGTAGCCCTCGTAGGTGATGGTCTCCCAGTTCGCCCCGCCGGCCTCCTCGCCCGCCCCGCGCTTGCGGGCCCGCTCGATGTTGTCGTTGGGGACCGAGGACTTCTTCGCCTTCTGGATCGCGTCGTACAGCGTCGGGTTGCCGCTCGGGTCACCGCCGCCGACGCGCGCGGCGACCTCGACGTTCTTGACCAACCGGGCGAACATCTTGCCGCGGCGCGCATCGATGACGGCCTTCTTGTGTTTGGTCGTCGCCCATTTTGAATGCCCGGCCATCGTTTTCCCGCCTCAAATCCCTCGAACTGATCGCGTGACGAGTCTACGTGGGGCCGGGTCGCGGTCCGCTCACGTCCCCGCCGCGGGCCGCTCGAAATGCTGGTAGTCCACCGGCGAGCGCCAGTGCCCGCCCCACGTCCAGCCCCGGTCGGTGAAGGCCCGCACCGCCGGATCGCCGTCGTGCAGCAGCCCCGGATCGATGCGGGTGCGGTCCAGATACACCGCCGCATTGGCCGGTTCGACGGTCCCGTCGCCGCTGCGCGACGGGTTGAGCAGCGGGTTGAGGTCGACGGCCCGGCCGTAGGCGTGCTGCGCCCAGGTGCCCGACCCGGGGATGCGCCGACAGTTGAACGCCGAGGTGTTGTTGTCGCGCATCGAGGCCTCGTCGTCGGCGCCGGGATAGCGCTCCACGGTGTGCATCCGCTCGATCGGATAGTCCATCCGGTAGAGGTCGGCGAAGATTGCGACGATGTCGTCGACGACGTCACGGTGCACGATCAGCTCGCCGCGGTGGGTCGCCAGGTCGAATCCGAGGTAGTCGACGGTGACCCGGCGCAGCTGTTCGGGCGGCACCGGGCAGCCGGGCCGCCAGCTGGCCCCCAACGCCGCGGCGTCGACCGCCGCGACCCGGGCCGGCGCGGTCGTCGCCGCCGGCGCGGAGGACGACGGGGCCGAGACCGCCGGTTCGGGCACCGGCGGTGCGCCGCATTGCACCGCGGTCGCGGCGATGACCACCGGGATCGCCGCGACCCGCCAGCGGTGGCCGGCCGCTCGCACGGTGTCCCGCTAGGACTCCGCGGAACCGTCCGGGTCGCCGCCGGGCGGGAAGAAGCCCGGCACCCAGCGCTCGATCAGCTCGGCGTAGTTGACCTCGGCGTCGAGTTGGACGGCCACCCCGATCAGCCCGCCGAGGGTGCGCAGCAGCATCACGTAGCCGGCCGGGATGGTCAGCTGGCGGGCCACCTTGAACCGGTCGTTGAACCCCTCTTCGAACGGGTCGGTGGTCGCCAGCGCGGAGCGCTGGAACCAGGCCCGGGTGAAGTGGAACTGCCCGGCCCGCAGCGGGTCGATGTAGCCCCACAGCGGCCCCAGGTACTCCACCACCTGGTTGGGGCTGAGCTCGTAGTCGGCCGGCATGAACCGCAGTTCCTTGAGCAGCCGGATGACCTCGTCCCACCGTTCGTCGCGGGCGTAGCACAGCAGTTCACCGAAGCCGGCCGGGATGCCGTCGGGGTGCTGGGATACCGCGCCGAAGTCGATGACGCCCAGCCGACCGTCGGCGAGCACCATGAAGTTGCCCGGGTGCGGGTCGGCGTGCACCAGCCCGGCGCGGGCCGGGGAGCTCAAGGTGAACTCCAGCAGCCGGGCGCAGGCGTCGTTGCGTTCCTCCGGGGTGCCCTCGGCGATGATCGACGACAGGCGGCGGCCCTCCGACCACTCCGAGACGATGACCTTGGGCGCGCTGGCCACGATCGCCGGGACGAAGAACTTCTCGTCGTCGGCGTAGGCCTTGGCGAAGGTCCGCTGGTTGTCGGCCTCGTCGCGGTAGTCCAGTTCGGCTTCCAGGGTGTCGCTGACCTCGGCGATCAGCCGGTCCACGTCGGCGCCGGGCACGACCTGTTTGAACACCCAGGAGAACCGCTTGATCATCTTGAGGTCGGCGCGCAGCGCCTCGTCGGCGCCGGGGTACTGGATCTTGACGGCGACGTCGCGGCCGTCCTTCCACACCGCGCGGTGCACCTGGCCGATGCTCGCCGCGGCGACCGGGGTGTCGTCGAAGGACTCGAACCGGTCCCGCCAGCGGGTGCCGAGCTGACCGTCGAGCACCCGGTGCACCTTGGCCGCGGGCAGCGGCGGCGCTTCGCTCTGCAGCTTGACCAGCGCCTCGCGGAAGGGTTCGGCGAACTGCGGCGGGATGGCGGCCTCCATCACCGACAGCGCCTGGCCGACCTTCATCGCCCCGCCCTTGAGCTCGCCGAGGACCTTGAACATCTCGTCGGCGGCCTTCTCCAGAAGCTCCGCGTTGACTTCGTCCTTCGATTTGCCGGTCATCCGCTTGCCGACGCCGAGTGCGGCGCGCCCGGCCACACCTGCGGGCAGGCTCGCGAGCCTGGTAGCCCGGCGGAATCCACCGCGTCTGATCTCTGCCATCAACACATCATGCCTGCCCGGTGGATTCGCCGCTCAACCGCCGGGTCGAATCCCCTCCCGCGCGCTCAGCGGCGGCCGGTGACGATGTCGACGAAGAGTCGGTGGACGCGCCGGTCCCCGGTCACCTCAGGGTGAAACGAGGTCGCCAGCACCGCGCCCTGTCGCACCGCGACGATCCGGTCGGCGGCGCGGGCCAGCACCTGCACGTCGGGGCCGACCTGCTCCACCCAGGGGGCGCGGATGAACACCGCGTGGACCGGGTCGGCCAGCCCGTCAAACGGCAGGTCCTGTTCGAAGGAGTCCACCTGGCGGCCGAATGCGTTGCGTCGCACGGTCATGTCGATGCCGTTCAGCGGGAGCGCGCGACGCTGCCCGGTGCCGGCGTCGAGGATCTCGCGCGCCAGCAGGATCATCCCAGCGCAGGCGCCGTAGGCGGGCATCCCGGCGGCCAGCCGATCCCGCACCGGTTCGAGCAGGTCGAACTCGGTGAGCAGATGGGAGATCGTGGTCGATTCGCCGCCGGGCAGGACCAGCGCGTCGACGGTGTCGAGTTCCTCGCGGCGGCGCACCGGCAGCGGGTCGGCACCGGCCTCGGTCAGTGCGGCCAGGTGTTCGCGGCTGTCGCCCTGCAGGGCGAGCACCCCGATCCGGGGTGCACTCATCGAGGCCGTTGCCCGTGGGGGTAGCGGGTCAGGCCTTCCTGGGTCACCGCGGCGACCATCGCCCCGCTGCGGTCGTAGATCTTGCCCTCGGTCAGTGCGCGCCCGGCGCCCGCCGACGGGGAGGACTGGTCGTAGAGCAGCCAGTCGTCGGCGCGGAACGGCCGCAGAAACCACATGGCGTGGTCCAGGGACGCCACCTGCAGGTTGTCGCGCGCGTCGGGGTGGATCGACCAGGAGGTGCCCAGCAACGTCAGGTCGCTCATGTAGGCCAGCGCGCAGATGTGCAGCACCGGGTCGTCGGGCAGCGGTTCGCGGTGGCGGAACCACACCTGTTGCTCGGCGACCTTGCCCGGCACGTGCGGCAGGTCGGCGGTCGGCACCCGGCGCACGTCCCATTCGGCGAAGGCTTTGAAGCCCTCCTCGTCGATGGCTTTCATGCCGGGCAGCGCCGGCACGTTCTCCGGGTCGGGAGCGGCGGGCATGCCGTCCTGGTGTGCGATGCCGTCCTGGTCGACCTGAAACGATGCCGACATGTTGAAGATGATCTCGCCGTGTTGGACCGCGTTGACCCGCCGGGTGCAGAACGATCCGCCGTCACGGACCCGTTCGACCAGAAAAACGGTGGGCGCCTTGGCATCTCCGGGCCGCAGGAAATATCCGTGCAGGGAGTGCACCCGGAACTGCGGCTCGACGGTGCGGACCGCCGAGACCAGCGCCTGGCCGGCGACGTGGCCGCCGAAGGTGCGCTGGTGGTCACTGGAGTGCGGGCTGAACACCGCGCCGCGGTAGATGTTGACCTCGAGTTTCTCCAGATCGAGGATCTGTTCGATGGACATGCCGGCGGGTTACCAGCCGCGCTCGGCGAGCCGGTGTGGCTGCGCGATGTCCTCCACGTTGATACCCACCATCGCCTCGCCGAGCCCGCGGGAGACCCGCGCGAGCACCTCCGGGTCGTTGTAGAAGGTGGTGGCCTTCACGATCGCCGCGGCCCGCGCCGCCGGGTCACCGGACTTGAAGATGCCCGACCCGACGAACACCCCCTCGGCGCCGAGCTGCATCATCATCGCCGCATCCGCCGGCGTCGCGATCCCACCCGCAGTGAACAGCGTCACCGGCAGTTTGCCGGCCCGCGCCACCTCGGCCACCAGCTCATAGGGCGCCGACAACTCCTTGGCCGCCACGAACAGCTCGTCCTCACTCAACGAGGTCAGCCGACGGATCTCCCCTCCGATCGTGCGCATGTGCGTCGTGGCGTTCGACACGTCCCCGGTGCCGGCCTCGCCCTTCGACCGGATCATCGCCGCGCCCTCGGTGATCCGCCGCAACGCCTCACCCAGGTTGGTCGCCCCACACACGAACGGCACCGTGAACTGCCACTTGTCGACGTGATGGGTGTAGTCCGCCGGGGTGAGCACCTCGGACTCGTCGACGAAGTCCACCCCGAGGCTCTGCAGGATCTGCGCCTCCACGAAATGACCGATCCGCACCTTGGCCATCACCGGAATCGACACCGCCGCCACGATGCTCTCGATCATGTCCGGATCACTCATCCGGGACACCCCGCCCTGGGCCCGGATGTCGGCGGGCACCCGCTCCAGGGCCATCACCGCCACCGCACCGGCCGCCTCGGCGATACGAGCCTGCTCCGGGGTGACGACGTCCATGATGACCCCGCCCTTGAGCATCTCGGCCATGCCGCGCTTGACCCGCGCCGTCCCGGTCTGCCCGGACGCGTCCGAGCCGTTGTGCGCTGCGCTGTCCACTAGCTGCTTCTCCTTCAACCGATGAGTCAACCCAGTCTAGTGGTGCGGCGGTCAGTGGCCGGTTCGCGGCCGGGGCATCACCCGGGAGAACACGGCGCATTCCCGGGGGCCACTCACCTCAACCGAACACCGGTTCCGCCGGAGGCGGTTCGGCGAGCAAGCCGGGCAGCACGAAGACACGCACGTAGCGGCGCATCCGGTCGGCGTCATCCACCCCGGGAACCAGTCGCATCAGCAGCCCGAGCGCCACCGACAGGACGAACCGGGCGGCGTCGGCGGCATCGAGTCCGGGGCGCAGGTAGCCGGCCGGGGCGCCCTGGAACGCCGCCTCGAACTGCGCGGTGAGCAGCGCGTCGAGTGCGGCCGAGCCGATGATCAGGTCGGCCACGCTGCCGGTGTCGGCGTGGTCGGACAGGATGGCCAGCACCCGGTCCTGCCCCACCTCGGTGGCCACCAGCACCAGCGATTCCACCAGCAGATCGGCGAGGTCGGTGGTCCCGGCCAACCGGGCGGCGATCCGCTCCATCGCGCGGTGCGCCACCCGCAGCACGAGCGCCTCAAGCAGGGCGTCGCGGGTGGCGAAGTGCCGGTAGATCACCGCGCGGGAGTACCCGGCCTCCGCGGCGATGGCGGCCATGGTCGAGGCTCGGTAGCCGTTCCGGACGAAGGATCGCTCGGCGGCCTCGAGCAGCACCGCACGGGCCTGTTCCGCGGTGTTGCCGCCGCCGGCCGGGCGACCCCGGCGGCGCGGCGCCGCGGCCTGCACATCGGACATATGTAGACATTAACGTAGAATCGTCTATTATCTGGGTCACAATATTGTGCCGGCAGGAAGGGCCCGCCCATGACCTCACCAGCGACGCCGGGTGGCGTCCCCGACCAGCGCGACTGGGGGGCGGTGCTGGGCTCCTGGCGGCTGCTGGTCAACCCGGCCAAGAACGCCTCGCAGGTCTACGAATTGATCGTCGGGTTGAGCGCCCCGATCCTGGCCCGCAGCTACCACCAGTTGCGCGCCCACCCCAACGGCCGTCGCCTGCTGGCCGAGAAACCCGACCTGCTGGCGGCGCTCGGCGACGACGAGTACCTGGCCTCGCTGCCGGTCGGCTCGCTCGGGCACGCCTACCGCTCGTTCCTCACCACCAACCGGCTCGATGCCGGGGTGTTCAGCGTGGACGAAGTGATCCGCCCGATCGCCGAGCGGCGCGGCTGGGACGACGACTTCTTCTACATGATCCGGCGCGGCACCGCGCTGCACGACATGTTCCACACGCTGGGCGGGTACGGCCCGGACATGGGCGGGGAGTTCGGCAACCTGGGCTTTCACTGCGGACAGATGGAGCCGTCGGGCGCACTGAAGGCGCTGGCCCTGTCCTCGACCGGGGTGCTGATCCCGGCGTCACCGGTGCGCAAGCTTCGCTACTTCCGTCAGGCGGTACGCCGCGGCCAACGCGCCGACAACCTGATGGCCGCGCCCTACGAGGAACTGCTGGACCGGCCCCTCGACGAGGTGCGGGCCCTGCTCGGGGTCGAACCGACCGCGACCGCGCACCCGGACGGGCACCTGTTCGTCTCGTGGATGCCGCCCGGGATGACCGCGCCGACCCGCTGGGACTACGACGCGCAACTGCGCGCGGAGTTGCAGCAGAGCGCCTGAGTAGCGCTCAGCGGATGTAGCGGGCCGGTGGATGCGGCCCGGGGGGCGCGTCGGCCACCGCGTTGGCCTCGGCGAGCAGCTCACCGAGTTGCAGCGGATAGACCGTTTCTCCGGACGCGGTCAGCTCGGCGATCTGCGCCGCGTCGCACCAGCGATGCCCGCTGAGGTATCGGTGTTCCAAGCTGGTGCGTTGCGCCGGAGAGGGCTCGAACCGGGTGGTGCGGTGGACGAAGTAGAACTCCTGGCTGTTGATCACCGCGCCGTTGAACCCGAAGACGGCGTTGCGCCGCCAGACCGGCCCGATCAGGGCCTCCGAGTCGACCTGCAGACCGGTCTCCTCGGCGAGTTCGCGCGCAGCCGTCGCAGCGAGGGCCTCCCCGTCGCCGGCCCGCCCACCGACGGTGAACCACCAGCGTGGCGCGTCCGCGCCCTGCGCGGGGTCCGAACCGCGCAGCAGCAGCACCGCACCGTGCTCATCGAGGAGCACCGTGCGCGCCGACGTGCGCGGCGCGAGCAGACCGGACTGCTGCAGGTCGCCGTAGGCCACCGCGCCGACCCGCTCGGCGATCTCGAAATAGCTTGGTGCCACCGCGGTTCCGCCGAGCCGCAGGAATCGCACCAGCGGCCGTTCGCTGAGCGCACGCGTGTCGCGGACAGCGTCGTTGTAGAACCGGCGGGCCAACACCACCCGGGCCTCCGAGTCGGCCAGTTCGGCGACGAGTTCGGGCGGCAGCGTCGAGGCCGCCACCGCGGACAGCTCGGCGGACAGCGCGTTCTCCTCGTTCTCGCGGGTGTTGCGCGGTGCCCGTTCGGCGACGTCGGCCAGCGCGGCGAGCCGCCTGCCCTCCGGGCTGCCGTGGTAGGCCTCCAACGCGACCGCACGTGCCACCACCGCGCGTCGGGCCAGCGCGGCGTCCAGTGCCTGCCAGGACAGGTCGCAGCGCACGTGCAACCGGTTGAGCCGGTTGGCGGTCTGGTAGGCCCACGCCGCCAACGCGGCCAGCACCGCCACCGCGACGGTGAACGCGGCCACCGCCCAGATCATCAGCCGGCCACCTCCACCTTGGCGCCGGCGCGGGCGACGGTCTCGTAGACCCGCAGGATCTGGCTGGCCACCACCGACCAGTCGTAGCGCTGCACCGCGGCGGTGGCGGCGGTGATGTAGCGCTGGCGGAGTTCGTCGTCGGCGAGCATCGTGATCAGGCCGTCGGCCAGCGCCGCGCTGTCTCCCACGTCGACGAGGAGGCCGGCCTCACCGTCGGCCAGGACGCGCCGGAAGGCGTCGAGGTTGCTGGCGACCACCGCGGTGCCCGCCGCCATCGCTTCGACCAGGACGATGCCGAAGCTCTCACCGCCGAGGTTGGGAGCGCAGTAGACGTCGGCACTGCGCAGCGCTGATGCCTTCTCGGCGTCGTCGGCCTGGCCGAGGAAACGCAGATGGCCGGCGAGATCGCCGGCCTGGCTTCGTAATTGACTCTCATCGCCACGGCCGAGGATGAGGACCTCGAGGTCGGCGAACCGTTCCACCAGGCGCGGCAGCGCTTCCAGCAGTACCGCCATCCCTTTGCGGGACTCGTCGTAACGGCCGAGGAACAGCACCGTCTTGCCCGGGCGCGGGTAGCCCTCCAGCAGCGGCGCGGTGCTGAAGGACGCCACGTCGACACCGTTGGGGATCTCCACCGCGTCCGATCCCAGCGCCTCCATCTGCCAGCGGCGGGCCAGGTCGGAGACCGCGATGCGGCCGACGATCTTCTCGTGCCAGGGCCGCAACACCCCCTGGAAGAGGTTGAGGGTCAGCGACCGTGTCGTCGAGGTGTGGAAGGTCGCCACGATCGGCCCTTCGGCGATCCGCAGTGCCCACATCGACAGGCTCGGCGCGTTGGGTTCGTGCAGGTGCAACACGTCGAAGTCGCCCTCGGCCAGCCAGCGGCGCACCCGACCGTGCACCGCCGGGCTGAACTGCAGCCGCGCGACCGATCCGTTGTAGGGAATGGGTACCGCACGCCCGGCGGAGACGACGTAGTCGGGCAGCGTGACGTGCGGTGAGGCGGGTGCGAGCACGCTGACGGTGTGGCCGCGGGCGCGCATCACCTCCGCCAGTTGCAGAACGTGGGCCTGGACACCGCCGGGGACATCGAACGAGTACGGACAGACCATGCCGATCCGCATCAGTTCTGTCCCAACGATTTCCGGCGCTGCTCCGGAAGGTCGGCCAGCCACTGCGGTTGCAGCATGTGCCAGTCGGCAGGGTGCTCGGCGATGTTCACGGCGAACCGGTCCGCCACGGCCTGGGTGATCGCGCCCACGTCGCCGCTGCCGGTGTCCACCTGCGGGCACACCTGAAAGCCCCAGCCGTCGGGCCCGTCGAACCAACAGTGCCCCGGAAGCAGCGTGGCCCCGGTCTCCAGCGCCAGCTTCGCCGGCCCGGCCGGCATCCGGGTCGGTTCGCCGAAGAAGTCCACCGGCACGCCGCGGCGGGTCAGATCGCGATCGGCCATCAGGCAGACCACCCGGTTCTCCCGCAACCGCTCGGCGCACACCTCGAACGGCGGCCGCTCCCCGCCTTTGTGCGGCAGAATCTCGAAACCCAACGACTCGCGGAAGTCGACGAACCGCTGGTAGAGCGACTCGGGTTTGAGGCGTTCGACCACGGTGGTCAGCGAGCCGTGGGTCTGGGCGACCCATACCCCGGCCATGTCCCAGTTGCCGCTGTGCGGCACCGCCACCACCGCGCCGCGGCCGGACGCCAATGCGGCGTCGAGGTGGTGCTGTCCGGCGACCGAGCTGTCGAGTCGGGCCGCGAGCTTGCGGTGGTCCATCACGGGCAGCCGGAACGCTTCCCGCCAGTAGCGGGCGTAGGACGCCAGCGAGGCCCGCATCAGCGAGCCGGGCACCTCGGCCGGCGGGACCCCGAGCACCCGGGCCAGGTTGCGGCGCAGTTGGTCGGGGCCGCGTCCCCGTGCGGCGTAGAGCGCACCGGCGTCGAACATGGTGCGGGCGGCGAACTCCGGCATGGTCCGCACCATCATCCAGCCGGTCGCATACCCCCAGTCGGTGAGCCGGTCGGCCCCCGGGATCGGGATCACGCCGCTCCCCTGTCGTCGCCGGGAGTCAGCGGATCCACCGCGCCCGGTGAGGTCCGCACGGCGTGCAGTCGCTGGACGAAGGTGAGCACGCTGGTGATCGCGAGTATCCACATGGCGACCGGCAACGCCCAGGCCTGCGGGATCACCGGCAGGTCGGCCAGTCCGGCTCCGGCCAGCACGATGATCAGCCGTTCGGGCCGTTCGATCAGCCCGCCGTCCCCGCGCAGTCCGCTGGCCTCCGCCCGCGCCTTGATGTAGGAGATGACCTGCGAGGTGACCAGGCAGATCAGTGTCGCCACGGCCAGCGAGGCGTCACCGAGCCCGAACGCGGCCCACCACAGCAGACCGCTGAAGATCGCGCCGTCGCTGATCCGGTCACAAGCGGCGTCGAGCACGGCGCCGAAGCGTGAGCCGCCGCCGGTCTGGCGGGCCATCGCGCCGTCGAGCATGTCGAAGAGCACGAAGAACCAGATCACCAGGGTGCCGGCGAACAGGTGACCCATCGGGAACAGTGTCAGTGCCGCGAGCACCGCTGCGGCGGTGCCGATGATCGTGACCCCGTCGGGGGTGAAACCCAGCCGCAGCGCGGCTTTGGCCGCCGGAGTCGTAATACCGCTGAACGTCGCGCGCGACAGGAACCGCAGCTTGCTCACGACTGCTTCACCCACTCCTCGGCCAGCAGACGGCGGGTTTCGGCAAGCAGCTGGGGCATCACCTTCGAGTCGCCGATCACGGTGATGAAGTTCGCGTCACCGCCCCAGCGCGGCACGACGTGCACATGCAGGTGCTCGGCCAGTGAGCCGCCCGCCGCGGCACCGAGGTTCAGCCCGACGTTGAAGCCGTGCGGGCGGGACACCGCCTTGATGACCCGGATTGCCTTCTGGATGAAGGCCATCAGCTCGGCGCTCTCCTCGGTGGTCAGGTCCTCCAGTTCCGAGACCCGGCGGTAGGGCACCACCATGAGGTGACCGGCGTTGTAGGGGTACAGGTTCAGCACGGCGTAGACGAGTTCGCCGCGGGCGACCATCAGACCGTCCTCGTCGGACATCCGCGGGATCTCGGTGAACGGCTGGGACGGTGCGGTGTCGGCGCGGTTGCGCGGTGCCTGGGCCAGATAGGTCATCCGGTGCGGCGACCACAGCCGCTGCAGGTGGTCCGGTTCGCCGACCCCCCGGTCGACCAGGGTGTCCTCGGTCTCCTCGTTGTCGCCGGTCACCCGTGGCCGCCCACCGTCACCGTCGCCGCCGACGGAACCTCGTTGCGCCGGTCGGCGACCCAGTCGACGATCGCCGCGACCGCCTCGTCGCGGGGTACGCCGTTGATCTGGCTGCGGTCGCCGAACCGGAAGCTCACCGCACCGGCCGCCACGTCGCGGTCCCCGGCGAGCAGCATGAACGGCACCCGCTGGTTGGTGTGGTTGACGATCTTCTTCGCCATCCGGTCGTCGCTGACATCGACCTCGACCCGGATGCCGTGGGAACGCAGTTGCGCCGCAACGTCATTGAGGTGCGGGATGTGGTCATCGGCGACCGGGATACCGACCACCTGCACCGGGGCCAGCCACGCGGGGAAGGCGCCGGCGTAGTGCTCGGTGAGCACCCCGAAGAACCGTTCGATCGAGCCGAACAGCGCGCGGTGGATCAGCACCGGGCGTTGCCGGGTGCCGTCGGCCGCGGTGTATTCCAACCCGAACCGTTCGGGCATGTTGAAGTCCAGCTGGATCGTCGACATCTGCCAGTTGCGCCCCAGCGCGTCGGTCACCTGCACGGAGATCTTCGGGCCGTAGAACGCCGCGCCGCCGGGATCGGGCACCAGGTTGAGTCCGGAGGCCTCGGCCACCTCGCGCAGGACCTCGGTCGAGGCGTCCCAGTCCTCGTCGCTCCCGACGAACTTCTCCGGGTCCTTGGTGGACAGCTCCAGGTAGTAGTCGTCGAGGCCGTAGTCGGCCAGCAGGTCCAGCACGAACTGCAGCAGCGAAGCCAGCTCACCGGCCATCTGTTCGCGGGTGCAGTAGATGTGCGCGTCGTCCTGGGTCATCCCGCGCACCCGGGTCAGGCCGTGCACCACACCGGACTTCTCGTAGCGGTAGACCGACCCGAATTCGAAGAGCCGGAGCGGCAACTCGCGGTAGGAGCGGCCCCGCGCGCGGTAGATCAGGTGGTGCATGGGGCAGTTCATCGGTTTGAGGTAGTAGTCCTGCCCGGGCTTGCGCAGGGTGCCGTCCTCGTCGTACTCCGCGTCGATGTGCATCGGCGGGTACATGCCCTCGCGGTACCACTCCAGGTGCCCGGAGGTCTCGTACAGCTGGGCCTTGGTGATGTGCGGGGTGTTGACGAACTCGTAGCCGGCCTCGATGTGCTTGCGCCGCGAGTAGTCCTCCATCTCGGCGCGGACGATGCCGCCTTTCGGGTGGAAGACCGGCAGGCCCGAACCGATCTCGTCGGGGAAGCTGAACAGGTCCAGTTCGACGCCCAGTTTCCGGTGATCGCGGCGCAGCGCCTCCTCGATCAGCTCCAGGTGGCGGTCGAGTGCCTCCTGCGACTCCCACGCGGTGCCGTAGATGCGCTGCAGGCTGGCGTTGTTCTGGTCGCCGCGCCAGTACGCCGCGGAGCTGCGGGTGAGCTTGAACGCCGGGATGTGTTTGGTGGTCGGGATGTGCGGCCCCCGGCACAGGTCGCCCCAGACGCGTTCCTTGGTACGCGGGTTGAGGTTGTCGTAGGCGGTCAGCTCGTCGCCGCCGACCTCCATGATCTCCGCGTCGCCGGACTTGTCGTCGACGAGTTCCAGCTTGTAGGGCTCGTCGGCGAGTTCGGCGCGCGCCTGGTCCTTGGATTCGAAGACGCGGCGGGAGAACAGCTGCCCCTCCTTGACGATCTGGCGCATCCGCTTCTCCAGGGCGGTCAGATCCTCGGGGGTGAACGCGTGGTCGGTGGCGAAGTCGTAGTAGAAGCCGTCGGTGATCGGCGGGCCGATGCCCAGCTTCGTGCCGGGGAACAGATCCTGCACCGCCTGGGCGAGCACGTGGGCGCAGGAGTGCCGGATCACGCTGCGGCCGGCCTCGGTGTCGGCGGCCACCGGGACCACCTCGGTGTCGGTGTCGGGCGCCCAGCTCAGGTCACGCAGGGTCCCGTCGGTGTCGGCAACCACGACGACCGCGTCGGGGGCACCGCGCGACGGCAGGCCGGCGTCGCGGACCGCAGCCCCCACGGTCGTCCCGGCCGGCACCCGGATCGGGTCGGCGGGGGCGTGGACGGCGGGGGCGCTCATGGGCTGGTCTCCAGGGGTGTCGGGCCGGTTTCGACGGTCCCGACCATGCTATCGGGGTGCGATTTAGTGGGTGGGCGGCGCATCGGTCGGCGTTAGGGTTTTTCCATGCAACCTGTCGACAACGTCGTCGTTCGCCACGCTGTCGGCACGTTCGCGGCCAGACCCGAACAACGGACGTCGCTGGATGTGCTGCGGTCCTGCATGTACGGGGAACTGTTGCTGGACACGACCGGCTCGACCGCGTTCGACGCTGCCCGATCCGCGGCCCCAGGTTCGGGGCCTGTTCCGGCCGGCTCGGAATTGCGGATCGCCGGCGGCCGGGGACCCGACGGCGGGCGCGCCCTGTTCGCCTTCACCAGCCATGCCGAGATCGACCGCCATCATCCGCCCGGGACCCGCACCCAGTCGTTGGTCCAGCCGGCCGTCGGCGTGCTGGAGTTGGCCCGAAGCCAGGGCGATCGTTGGCTGTACATCGACCCGGCCGGCCCGACGTGTGCGCTGTCGAACGCCGAGATCGACTTCGCGCTGCGCAATCCCAACAATGCGCCGCTCAAGGCCGCGCTGGCGGGGTCGCAGCCGGACCGGGCAGCGGTCATCCGCCTTCTGCGCACCGACGGCCCGCTGCTGGTCGCCGCCGACGAGACGGCGCCGAACGGCCCGGTCGTGCGGAGCACCACCCGGCCAGACGGCTCCCACTGGCTGCTCGGTTTCACCAGCGCACCCGAGGTCATCGCCTATCACGCGCAGGATGCGGTCGCGGCGTTCAGCACCGGGGAGGTGCTGGCCATGGTGCGGGATCGCGGTTTCCGCGGGCTGCTGCTCAACCCGGCTGGGCCGTGGGCGGCGTTCAGCGCCGAAGAGCTCACGGCTGGCCGGGTTTGAGCCGCACGAACAGTGCGTGCGCCTCGGTGAGCACGGTGTCGCCGTCGCAGAGCCGCCCGGAGACGAAGACCTTGCGTCCGTCGATCTCATCGACGCCCGCGTCGACCTGCAGGTCTTTGCCGATCGGCACGATCGCGCGGTAATCGATGTGCAGGAACGCGGTCCGCTGATAGGGGCTGCCGGTGAGGATGGCCGCGGTCTGCCCGAGCAGCGAATCGAACAGCAGACCCAACGTCCCGCCGTGCGCGGCGCCGTTGCGGCCGAGGTGGTAGCGGGCGAAGCGCGCGGTTCCGGTGATCCGGTCGCCGGCGCGGCTGGTCGTCAGCGGGACGGTGAGCAGGTTGCCGCGGTTGGGCAGATCGGTGCGCCGTCCCGACGGCGATGCCCATTCGTCAGCCGCATAGGGCGCCAGCAGCGTGTTGACGCCGTCGATGAGGTCGGCGGCGCGGGTGATCACACCGTCGGGGGCGTCGACGGAGCGGACATGGTCCTGCAGGGTGCGCACCGCGGCGACCAACCGGCCGTAGTCGGGTCCGCCCTTGCGGGTCGGTTCGGGCGGGTTGAAGCCGCCGCCGGGGTGTCGGGCCATCGCGCCATTGTGCGCATCGCGCATCGAGTCTGCGTCCACCACGACAAAGTACGAGAGAGGAGCGTGGTCACCGCAGAGTCGATGTCAATCGGCGGGGTCGGTGGCACAGTAGGGCTCAATCGGCGGGGTCGGTGGCACAGTAGGGCTGTGGATTTCGCCAAGCTCAACGCCCAGCCGCTGACCTACGAGGAGGTCGGCGCCACCGCCCGGCCGGAGTTGCCCGACGGTTACAAGCACATCGCCGTCGCCGCGGAGATCGGTTCCGGGCGACGGCGGTTCGAGGAGGCCGGGGCGGCGGTGCTGCGCTACGGGATGCAGCGCGGCTCGGGGGTGTCGGTGCAGGCCAGCAGCGACGTGGCCGCGGTAGGGACGGTGGTGGTCGTTCGGCTCGGACCGATCAAGGCGCCGTGCCGGGTGGTCTACGTCGTCGACGAACCGGATCGGCGTGGGTTCGCCTACGGCACCCTTCCGGGGCATCCGGAGTCCGGCGAGGAACTGTTCTCGGTGCGCTACGACCCGGACGACGAAACGGTGTACGCCGAGGTTCGCGCATTTTCGCGCAGCGCCACCTGGTGGAGTCGCCTCGGTGCACCCGTCACGTCGTTGGGTCAGCGGGTGATGACCCGGCGTTACTTGCGTGCGCTGTAACCCTGGTGGACGGCTTGCGCCAGGCGCGCGAGCACCAGCGCCGAAACCAGCAGCCCGAAGTCACGCAGTGCCACGTCGTAGTAACCCGACAGGGTGACCAGGTCGATGATGATGCCGGCCAGCCAGGCCGCCACCACCCAGGCGCCGATGCGGGGTGCGACGGCGACCAGGACACCGGCAACGATCTCGATCACGCCGACCAGATACATATCGGTGGTGGCGCTACCGGGTACCAGGTTGTCGATCCACCCGGCGAGGTACTTGTCCCAGTGGTCGGGGTTGGTCGGCAGGATGTTGAAGAACTTGTCCAGCCCGAACAGGATCGGTGCCACCGTGAACAGCGTGCGGAGCGCGAAGAACGCCTCGAACAACGGGTCCTTGAGTCGCTGGGCAAGCGGCGGGGTGACACTGGTGGATGTGGTGCTCATGATGACTCCTCACCTCTAAAGAAGAACATTTTTAACGTTAGAACGAGTACACTGTAACGTCAATAGTTTCGTCCGTTAGAGATGGGTGGACATGACAGATCTGGGCCGTGATGCCGCCAGGATCGGCGCCCTGGCCGATCCGCTGCGTCGCCGGCTGTACCGATTCGTCTGCTCCCAATCCGATCCGGTCAGCCGCGACCAGGCCGCCGAGGCCGTGGCCGTCCCCCGCCACCAGGCGAAATTCCACCTGGATCGGCTTGAGGCCGACGGGTTGCTGGAAGCCAGCTACGTCCGGCTGACCGGGCGCTCGGGCCCGGGTGCGGGCCGGCCCGCCAAGCTGTACCGGCGCACCGAACGCGACATCGCGGTCAGCCTGCCGCACCGCGAGTACCGGCTGGCCGGCGAGTTGATGGCGTCGGCCATCGCCGAGTCGGCCCGCACCGGCGAGGCGGTGCTGGCGGTGCTGCAGCGCACCGCCCACGACTACGGCCGCACGCTGGGCTCCGCTGCGGCCGAGCAGCAGCCGCCCGGCGACGCCGACGCCGCCCTCGAACTGGCGGTCGCTGTCCTGGAGGAACACGGCTACGAGCCCCGCTACGGCGCGTCCGCCGAGGTGTACCTGGCCAACTGCCCGTTCGAAGCGCTGGCCCGAACCCAGACCGAATTGGCGTGCAACATGAACCATGCGCTGGTGGCCGGAGTGGCGGGAGCACTGACGCCGTTCTGTCCGCGGGCGCGGCTGTGCCCGGCCCATGACCGCTGTTGTGTGGTGCTCGACGCCGGCGAACCCGGTTAGCCCCACCGGGCCAGTAGCTGCGCCGCCCCGACGCACAGCCGGTCGATGACCGCGGCGGCGGGCTGCTCGGCGGTGACCATCGCGACGCCCTGGCCGGCATCCACCGGGGCGATCCGAAAGTCGTCGGCGGCGATGGCCGCGGCCAGCTCCGCGCGGGCGTCGTCGTCCAGCTCCTCCGGGCGTCCGGCCCACCGGGTGAGGAAGTCGTTGACCAGCACACGCGACGGGAAACGGGCCGGCCAGGGCCGGTCCTGACCGATGTCGAAGACCCGGGTGGTGGCGGTGGCGGTCTCGTCGGCGTCGATGAGTGCGGCGCGGGTCCGCGGGCTGCTCAGCGCCTCCGCGCACGCCGACAGCCGGGTGCCCAACCACACCCCGGCCGCCCCGGCGGCCAGGACGGCGGCCACGCTGCGCGGCGAGCCGATACCGCCTGCCGCCAGCACCGGGACCGGGACCGCGTCGAGCACCACGTCCAGCAACGGCAGGGTCGCCAACGACATCGCGCCGTGGCCGCCGCCCTCCGCGCCGCGCGCCACCAGGACGTCGACGCCGGCGTCGACGGCACGAAGCGCGCCTTCCCGGTCGTAGACCTGGGTCGCGGTGGTGATCCCGGCGCCGTGCGCACGCTCGACCCAGCCGAAGTCGGTGCCGAAGCTGACCGACAGCAGGCTGGGACGCGCCGCCAGGGCGGCGTCGAACAACTCCGGTTGACCGGCCATCACCCAGTCCACCAGGCCGATACCGAACGGCCCGGTGACCGCGCCCAGCTCGTCGAGTTCGGTCCGCAGCGCTCGTGCCGTGGCGGCGCTGCCCATCCCGATCATGCCCAGGCCACCGGCGGCGGTGACCGCCGCGGCCAGCCGGCCGCCGGCCACTCCGCCCATCGGGGCGTTGACGATCGGCACCCGCAGGCCCATGCCCGCCGACCAGTTCGTCGTCAACGCCATATCGGCGTTACTGCGGGTGTTTGGCGGCCAGCGCGACGGTCAGCAGCACCGCGGAGTCCGCCAGCGCCTCCAGCGAGTGCCGTTCCATCGGGATCGCCACCCAGTCGCCGGCCTTGCCCTCCCAGGACTCGTTGGGCAGGACCAGGCGCACCTGGCCCTCGAGCACCTGCAGGGTCGCCTCGCCGGGGCTGTCGTGCTCGGCCAGCTCGACGCCGCTGCGCAGCGCCACCAGCGTCTGGCGCAGCCCGTGGGAATGACCGCCGTTGATGGTCACCGCGGTGCGACCGCTCGGCGACTGCTTGGCCTCGGCGACCTTCTCGGCACTCAGGCTGGACAACGAGACGGTGTTCATGGGCTCCTTCGCCTTTCCCTCGGATTTCTCAGCCGGCGAGCAGGGCGATCCCTGCCACCAGCAACGCCGTCAACTTAACCATCTCCAAGCCGACATAGACGTAGTGGAGATGAGAGCGCGGCCCCTCATAGCCGCTCAGCACCAGGTCGGACCGCCGGTTGAGCCCGGGCCGCACCGCGGCCACCTGGACGACCAGCATCGCGATCGCGACCGCGAAGGCGCCGGTCGCCACCGCCGATTGCGGGCTGAGCACCAGCACCGCGACGAGCACGGCCGCGAACACGGCTTCGACGGTGTTGAGCGCCCGGAACACCATCCGCCCGATGCCGAGCCCGATCTGCAGCGTGACACCCGGCGCGCGGAACTTCAGCGGCGCCTCGATGAAGGACAGCCCCGACACCATCCCCAGCCAGGTGAACGCGACGGCGACCGCGACCGCGGCGCCGGGGCTCATCCGGCGGCCCCGTCGGCGTGGCCGGACCGCGCGGCGGCCAGCCCGAGGTGCGCCAGGCACATGTCCGGCTCGACGAAGGTGTCGAGTTGTTTGACCGCGACCGGGGCGTCCCAGGTTTCCAGCGCCCCCTGCATGAGGCCCAGGTGGATGGGGCAGACCACCTCGGGGTCGGTCTCGGCGAGTTCGAGGAACGGGCAGTGCCGCAGCCCGACCTGCTGCTCGCCGCCGGCCTCGCGGCGTTCGGGGGCGAAGCCCAGTTCGTCGAGCATCTCGACGAGGTTCTCGATGGACTTCTCCGGGTCGGCGGCCGGCGGGTCGGTCTCCGGCGGGCGGAGCCGACGCGCCCACGTCCGGCCCGCTTCCAGGGCCCTGGTGGCCGGGTCGGCGTCGGTGGCGAACCCGATGGTGAGGATTTCGGCGAGCAACCGGTAGCGCCGCGGGCCACCGCGGTCCATCTGCCGAATGGCCTGGACCATCACCGGCGGCCGACCGGGTCCCCGGTGCGGCACCTGGACACGTTCGACACGCCCGTCGCCGACCAGGGTGGCCAGATGAAACCGGACGGTGTTCGGGTGGACGCCGAGTTCAGCGGCGATCTGCGCGATGCTCATCGGCGCCTGCGCCGCCTTGAGCACCCGCCACACATCGAAGCGGCGGCCCGTCAGTTCCCCCGATGACCCGGAGATTTGAGCTCACTCCCCCTGTTTGGGCAAGCTCGCCACGAGCGGGGTGTCGATCCCCAGCGCTCCGATCTTGGCCGCTCCGCCCGGCGACCCGAGCGGCTCGTCACGACCGGACAACGTCTCGGAGAAGAACGCCGCGTTGTCATCGAGATGCGGCTCCAGGTCCTCGGGCAGGTCGTCCTCGTAGTAGATTGCTTCGACAGGGCATACCGGCTCGCAGGCACCACAGTCGACGCACTCGTCGGGATGGATGTAGAGAGCGCGGCCACCCTCGTAGATGCAGTCGACCGGGCACTCGTCCACGCAGGACCGGTCCATGACATCGACACAGGGTTTCCCGATCACATAAGTCATGCGCTAGAGTTTACACAACCGATTTTGTGAAAACTAGGAAGGCGAGCCTAGCCATGGCGGACACCGGACCCGACGGCGGCGACCGGACCGACGTGCCGCGGGTTCTGGGCAATTCCGCCGACATCACCGCGGGTGCCCCCGCGACCTCCGGAACCCTCTGGAAGCTCGACCTTCCGGACCGGGGCTTGGACTCCAACATCATCGCACTGCCGCCGCACGGCACCATCGGTGCTCATCACGGCGCCGACGTCGATGTGTTGGTTCACGTGCTGACCGGAAACGGCACCGTGACCACTGAGCAGAGCACCGTGGATCTCCACCCCGGTGCCCTGCTGTGGATGCCGCGACGTTCACGTCGCGAATTTCAGGCCGGCCCGGAAGGGCTGCGTTATCTGACCGTGCATCAGCACCGCGAGATCGGTGGCCTGATGCCTACTGTGAGGCAGGCTGTGTCATGACCGAAATCGAGAACCGTCTCCCGTCCGCCGACCGCGATGCCGAGCACGTGCAGGGGCACTGGCTGCTGGCCCGACTCGGCAAGCGGGTCCTGCGGCCCGGCGGCATCGAGCTTTCCCGGTCGCTGCTGCGCCGGGCGAAGCTGACCGACGCCGACGTGCTCGAGTTCGCCCCGGGATTGGGTCGCACCGCCACCGAGATCATGGCGGCCAAGCCGCGCTCCTACGTGGGTGCCGAGCAGAACCCCGACGCTGCCCGGTTGGTCGAGACGATCGTCGCCGACCGCGGTGAGGTCCGGGTGGCCGACGCCGAGGAGACCGGCCTGCCCGACGCCAGTCGCGACGTCGTCGTCGGCGAGGCGATGCTGACCATGCAGGGCGAGAAGTCCAAGAACGCGATCGTCGCCGAGGCGGCGCGGGTGCTGCGCCCCGGCGGCCGCTACGCGATCCACGAGTTGGCGCTGACCCCCGACTCGCTCAGCGAGGACATCAAGACCGACGTGCAGCAGGCGCTGGCCCGTTCGATCAAGGTCAATGCGCGCCCGCTGACGGTCGCGGAGTGGACCGCCCTGCTCGGCGCGCACGGCCTGGTGGTCGACGAGATCGAGACCGCTCCGATGGCGCTGCTCCAGCCGCGCCGGCTGATCTCCGACGAGGGCCTGTTCGGTGCGCTGCGGTTCGCCAAGAACCTCCTGCTGCAGCCCGATGCCCGCCGCCGGGTGCTCAACATGCGCCAGACGTTCCGCAAGTACAACAAGCAGATGGCCGCGATCGCGATCGTCGCGCACAAGCCCGCTGCGGGCTGACGTCACGCCGGCAGGTGGCCGGCGTGCGACACTGGGCGACATGGCGAACCCACTCACCAAGCCGATCTCGGAAGTCTTCGATCAGGTCGCGCGCGTCTACGATTTCCCGCTGCTGCAGCAGACGTTCTACCGCCCGGCTCAGGACGCCGTGGTGGCCCGGCTGCGACGGGCCGATGCGCAGCGCATCGTCGACGTCGGCTGCGGCACCGGGATCCTCACCACGCGGATCGCCGACGAGTTGGCCCCGACGGCGGTGTACGGCTGCGACATGTCCGACGGCATGCTGGCCAAGGCCCGCGATCGGTCCACCGCGGTGAACTGGACCAAATCTCCGGCTGAACAGCTTCCGTTCGACGACGCCTCGATCGATGCGGTGGTCAGCACCAACGCGTTCCACTTCTTCGACCAGCCCGCGGCGGTCGCGGAGTTCCACCGGGTTCTGGCGCCGGGCGGGTTGATGATGATCGGCGTGGTCAACCCGAGCAGCGCACCTCGGCGTTTCCTGCTCTGGGTCGGTTCCGGGGGCGGTTCGGTCGGACACTTCCCCACCCCGGAGCAGATGCGCAGTCTGGCCACCGGTGCCGGCTTCGCCACCGTGGAGCATCAGGTGGTGCGCCGCTGGACCGGTGAGGGACTCACGGTCGCCACCAAGTAGCGGCGCAGTTCAGCTTTTGTCGGCGGCTTCGGCTTTCGCCCATCGGTAGTCGGCTTTGCCCGACGGTGAGCGGCGCAGGCTCGACCGGAAAAGGATCTGCTTGGGCAGCTTGTAGCGCGCGACGTGCCGCGCGGCTTCGGTGAGCAGGTCATCGATGTCGGGTTCGGCGCCGCCGGCCGGTTGGATCAACGCGACCACCTCCGAGCCCCACCGGCTGCTCGGTCTGCCCACGACGATGACGTCGTAGACGCTCGGGTGATGAGCCAGGGCCGCTTCGACCTCCTCGGCGAAGATCTTCTCGCCGCCGGAGTTGATCGTGACGGAGTCCCGACCGAGCAACTCGATGCTGCCGTCGGCGTCCCAGCGCGCCCGGTCGCCGGGCACCGAGTAGCGCACGCCGTCGATGGTCGGGAAGGTCCGGGCGGACTTCTCCGGATCACCGAGGTAGCCCAGCGGCACCGGGTCCTGCTGGGCCAGCCAGCCGATCTCCTCGTCCCCTGGGGCCAGGACCCCGGTCAACTCCGCGTTGACCACCACCGCGCCAGGGTTGGGGGCGAATCGCCCGGAGCCGACCGAGGCGCGCGTCGACATCTGGCCCATCTGTGCCCCGCTCTCCGAGGATCCGCCGGCGTCCAGAATCGTCAACTGCGGCAACAACTCCAGGAAGCGCGCTTTGACTCCCGCGCTGAAGATCGCTCCGCCACTGACCAGATGCTGCAGGCCCGACAGGTCGTAGCGGCCGGTCTCCAGCTCCGCGAGCAGCGGCCGGGCGAACGCGTCGCCGACGATCGACAGTGACGCCACCCGCTCGCGGGCCGCCAGTGCCAGCGCATCGGCCGGGTCGAACCGGTCGGTGATGTCCGACATGACGAACGGGACGCCGCGCAGCAGCGTGCTGAACGCGGCCCACTGGGCGGCGCCGTGCATCAGCGGCGCCACCGTCATCGAGCCCTGTCCGCCCTGGCGAGACCGGGTGACGATCTGCTCGATGTCGGTGAATCGCTGGTCGGATCCGTAGGCCCGCCCGCCCATCGCCCCGATGTAGATGTCGTGTTGGCGCCACAGCACGCCTTTGGGCAGTCCGGTGGTGCCGCCGGTGTAGAGGATGTACAGATCGTCGGGTGACGGCGCGAGTGGCAGTGGTTCGGCTGAAGTGTCGGCCAGCAACCGTTCGTAGCGAACCGCCCCGGGCAGCGGCGGGTTTCCGGAGTCATCGTCGACGTGGATGAGCCGCGTGGGTGGCAGCCGATCGAGCACGCCGGCGAGCGTGGGCGCGAACCGGGCGTGATACATCACCGCGTCGGCGGCGGCGTTGTCGACCAGGTAGTGCAGTTCTTCGGCGACGTAGCGGTAGTTGACGTTGAACGGCGCCACACGGGACTTGAACGCCCCGAGCATCCCCTCGAGGTATTCGTTGCCGTTGGTCAGATACAGCGCGAGGTGACTCTGTCCCGACTGGTGGCCGGCCAGCTCCGAGCGTTCGCGGTGCGACCCCAGGCCCCAGTCGTGCAGGGCACGGGCCAGTCGGGCGGTGCGGTCGTCGGTCTCGGCGAAGGTGAACCGCCGGTCACCGAAGACGACGGCGTCGCGGTCCGGGTTGGCGGCGGCCACGGCCGCGAACACCTCGGCGAGGTTGAATTCTTCGGCGGCAGACACAGCGGCCCCATCGTAGCCGGGTGCCGCCGTCTGGTGTACTGCCGAGATGACCACCACGACGACGCTGGACGACACCGCGGGCACCCTGACGTTGCGCACCGGGGTGACCGGCCGGGCGGCGCGGATGGGCCACCGGCTGACGATCGCGATGTCTTCCTGGCGCGCCACCGTCGACTGGGATGGCTCAACGCCGGTGGCGGCCCGACTGGTCGTCGACGTCGACTCGATGCGGGTGGTCTCCGGCGAGGGCGGCCTGACACCGCTGAGCGGTCCGGAGAAGACCCTGGTACGCGCCAACGCGCTCAAAACGTTGGACGCCAAGCGGTTTCCGACCGTCGAATTCGAGGCCGAATCGATCACCGCCCGCGACGACGGCTACCTGCTGCGCGGGCCGCTCACCGTGCACGGGGTCAGCAGGCCCGTCGAGGTCGCCCTTGACGTGGCCGACGACGGGTCGGCTCACCGGTTGCGGGTCCGCACCGAGGTCCGCCACAGCGACCACAAGCTGAAGCAGTACTCGATGGCGATGGGCACGATGAAGGTCGCCGATGTGGTGGCGGTGGAGTTCGACGCCACCGCGGATCACTCGTAGTAGGCGAAGGTGCAGGTCGGGTTCGGCTCGTTGACGAAGGCCACCAGCAGGTCGTTCATCATGATCGTGCAGGCCAGCACCTCGGCGCCGCCCTCGGCGGTCACCGAGGAGGAGACCTTGTCGTAGACGTCGTACTGCTTCTCCCACGGCAGCACGACGCCGGGTTCGACCTGCTCGGCCCCGCCGTTGATCTGGTACCGGATGGTCACCGGAGCGGACCCGCCGATGACTTTCATGGTGGCGGTTCCCACCGGCGGGCCGGTCGGTGTGGGCACCGCCGTTGTCGTGGTCGATGAAGTCGGTGCCGCGGCGGGCGTGCCGGTTTCGCTGGTCGATGCGGGGCCGCCGGTGTTGCCGCAGCCGATCATCAGCGGCGCGATCAGGACGGTGCAGGTGAGCGCGGTGACGAACCCATGACGGTGGGACATGACAGCAGCGTAAGTCGGGTCGGCGGAGGCGGCACACGGTTTCTTCGGGACCGCCTCGGTGGCACTCCGACAGTCGCTTTCAACCGGGCGGGGCGCCCCGGTTACCGTCGACAACCGTGATCCTCGTGCTGCCGCCTTCGGAGACCAAGCAATCCGGGGGCGACGGGCCACCGCTGCAACCCGATGCCCTCAGCTTTCCCGAGCTGGACTCGCTGCGCACCGAGCTGATCGACGAGGTGGTGGCCCTGGCCGCCGACCGGCCGACCAGCCGGCGAGCACTGGGCCTCACCGCACGTCAGGACGCGGAGATCGAGCGCAACGCCGCGCTGCGCACGGCGGCGACGATGCCGGCGATCCGGCGCTACACCGGGGTGCTCTACGACGCGTTGGACGCCGACGCGATGCGGGGTGCGCAGGCCGAGCGCGCACGGTCCCGGTTGGCGGTGGCCTCGGCGCTGTTCGGTCTGGTGCGCGCCGACGATCCGATACCGGCCTACCGGCTCTCCGCGGGCTCCAAGCTTCCCGGCCGCCCCGGGTTGGCGGCGCGGTGGCGTCCGGTGCTGGAGCCGGTGTTCGCCGGGCTGGTCGCCGATCAGCTCGTCGTTGACTTGCGGTCCGGGCCGTATGCGGCGTTGGCGCGGATACCGGACGCGGTGAAAGTCGTTGTGGTCTCCGAGACTTCCGACGGCCGCCGCACGGCGGTCAGCCACGCGAACAAGGCGCACAAGGGCAGGCTGGCGCGGGCTCTCGCGGTGAATCGGGCCGAGCCGACCGATGCGGCGTCGGCGGCAAAGGTCGCGCGCCGCGCTGGTATGGCGGTCGAGCACGTCCGCGGTGAACTGACGCTGATCGTGCCCGGTTAGCCGGATTGCCTGATCAGGTCGGCGCACTTCTCGGCGATCATCAGCACCGGCGCGTGAATGTTGTTGCTGGGCACCGTCGGCATCACCGATGCGTCGGCGACGCGTAACCCGTCGATGCCGCGCACCCGCAGCGTCGGGTCGACGACTGCCATCGGGTCGGAGTCCGGGCCCATTTTGGCGGTGCCGCACGGGTGGTACTCGGTGTCGGCGTGCGCGCGAAGGGTTTCCTCGATCTGACGCGGATCGTCGCGGTCGTAGTGCACGATCATCTCACCGCGGTACGGGTCGAACACCGGATCGTTCATGACGTCCAGGACGATCTGGGTGCCCTTGATCAAGGTGGGCATGTCATAGGGGTGGCTGAAGTATTTGGGGTCGATCAGCGGGTCGACGGCGGTGTCCGGGCTCGCCAGGCGCACCTCACCGATGCTCTTGGGGCGAGCGAGCAGCAGGTGCGCCGAATAGCCGTGGCCGATCGGCGGTTTGCGGCCGTGGTCCTCGCCGATGCCGACGATCAGTTCCATCTCCATGTCGGCCACTTCGACGTCCGGACTGGTCCGGTAGTAGGCCCCGGATTCGGCGGCGCAGCTGGTGAGCAGACCGGTCCGGTGGCGGCGCCACTGCCAGGCTGCTGTGGCCATGCGGGCGATTCCCGTCGGTGAGATCCCGACGGTGCCCTCGGTGGTGCGGGCGCGGTAGATCAGCAGCGCCGAGATGTGGTCCTGCAGGTTCTGTCCCACGCCGGGGCTGTCGAGTACCGGGGTGATGCCCAGCTCCTGGAGGTGGGCGCCGGGGCCGACGCCGGAGGCCATCAGGATCTGCGGGGTGCCGAACGCACCGGCCGCCATGATCACCTCCCGCCGGGCGCGTACGCTGCGCAACTGGCGGCCGCGTCGGTAGCTGACCCCGGTGGCCCGCCGGCCGTCGAAGTCGATCCCGGTGATGTGCGCTTTGGTACGAACGTCCAGGTTCGGTCGGTCGAGGTTCGGGTGGATGAACGCGGCGGCCGCACTGTGCCGTTCACCGTCCTTCTGGGTGACCTGCACGTGGTAGCAGCCGAAGTGCTGAGCGCCGTTGTAGTCGTCGTTGAACGGGATGCCCTGCTTCTCACAGGCGGCCAGGAAGACGTCGTTGAGTGGGCTGGGACTGCGCAGGTTGGTCACGTGCAGCGGGCCGGAAGTGCCGTGGTAGCGCGAGTCGCGGTGGACCGCGTTGTTCTCCGATTTGGTGAAGTACGGCAGCACGTCCTCGAAGCCCCAGCCCGGATTGCCCAGGGCTGCCCAATGATCGAAGTCCGAGGGGTGGCCGTGAGCGTAGATCATCGCGTTGATGGTGCTGGAGCCGCCGAGCGCTTTGCCGCGCGGCTGAAACCCGCGCCGGCCGTTGAATCCGGTCTGCGGGACTGTCTGGTAGTGCCAACTGTTGATGCCGCGGGGCATGCCGGCCACGAAGCCCAGCGGGATCCGGATCAGCAGGTTGCGACCCATGCCGCCGGCCTCGAGCAGGCACACCGACACCGAGGGGTCTTCACTGAGCCTGCTGGCCACCACGCAGCCCGCCGACCCGCCGCCGGCCACCACGTAATCGAACTCGTCCGCGTCGTCCATCGTCGAACCGTACCGCCGCTGGCCGCCGCATACGGCGGCTTGTGGAGCGCCAGAGCGCCGCGCGACACCACGGCCCCCTGCTCGTTTCGCAAGCAGCGCGAACGTGGAAATCGCTGCTTACCTCTTCTGGACCGACATACACAAAATCACATCGAGGATACGGAGCGTGGACGCCGCCGTCGGCATCTCCGGCACCTGTGAGCGCAGGCCACTCAGCCAGTTCCAGATGGAATTGTTGTCGGCCGTGAGAACGCAGGATCGCCCAATACGACGCGCTGCTCAACCACCTAGACCACATCGGGGTGTCGGCCACCGGGACACGCCGGGTGGTGATCTTCGCCGGGCGGGGCTGCGGGTGGGGTGTGGCAACCAGCCGTTGACCGTGGTGGTGGCGGGCTGAGGCGCAGCCGCCGTTGCTACGGGGCCCGGACGGCTACAGCCCCGACGGAACAACCTGGCCGTTGACCGTCACCTCGACCTCGTCGGTGCTGGTGTTGTCGGTGACCTTGCCGTGCTCGAACGTGGTCACGAGGAGATCGCCCTCGCTGACCTCGTCGCTGGTCGGCAGGCCCAACGGGCCCATCGATCCGTTGTCGCCGTCCGCCGACGGCACGCCGGCGGGGTCGCGTTGGACGTTCCAGGCCTCACGGATCTTGCCCGAGACGACGTACGCGGGCGTGGCCGGATCATCGTTCGCGGCGATGATCACCCCGCCGTGGAACTGCTGGAACGGCGCGCCGTCTTCCCGCGCGCCCGCGTTGTGGTCACCGGTGAGCGGCTTACCCAGCCTCTCCTTCTGCTCCTCGGTCAAGGTCCGGTACTTGACCGCGATCGGACCCGTCAGCGTCACCTCGACGTCCCGCTCCCCGAGGACGGTCACCGCATCGGGCTGCACCGGGGATTCCGTGGTGGAGGTGCTGATCAACCCGACCTGAGGCGGCTCGGACTTCTCGACACCGTCGGTGTTGCTGCAGCCCACGGCGATCAGCGCGACGGTGGCCAGACCGGCGATTGTTGCGTGGCGGTTGGTGAACATTCCCATGGACTTCCTCTGACGCCTTCGTGGGGATGCGGGTGAAGTTGCGGCTGATTTCGCCGCCCGACCGCGACTATAGCTAACGGTACTTGCAGAAGCCTTCGCCGGACTCCAGGCCGAGATTGCCCTTGTCGACGTAGGTGGTCTTCAGCCAGGCGGCCAACCGCTGCGACTTGGCGTCCCCGTGCACCATGATGTTGTACGGGGTGTTCAGCCCGATGATGTCGTAAATCTTGAACGGCCCCAACGGCGCACCGCACCGGTACCGACCCGCCAGGTGGTGTCCACCGCTTCGGGGTCCGCGTATACCTCGTCGACTCCCTCCCCGAGGAGGACCGCGCCGACGCTCAACGGCGGGAACGGTCACTGTTGTACGTCGCCGCCACGCCGGCGCGTGATGAACCGGTAGTCATGTACGTGGACAAGCCGAGTGAGTTGCTGCCGTTCGACGGGGGCGGCGGAGGTGTCGGCGACACCGGCTGACGCCATCGCTCCCCGGCCGGCAGCCGCCACGGCGCGGGGCGGCCGGCGAGAACCAACGGAGTGTCACCGTCCGGGCCGACGCCACGACCGGTCGCGGACCCCCGTGTAGGTTGGAGCCCGTTGGACACGGGGTGCCGTACGTAGCGGCTGAGATCACACCCGTTGAACCTGCTCCAGGTAACGCTGGCGAAGGGATCGTCTGGTTCTCCGCCCACAGCCGAAGATCGGCGGTGCGTGTCGCTGTCTGCTGCTACGTGTCGGCTCACCGTTTCGTTGTGAAATGAAGGGGATTCGCGCGTGACGACGAGAGCGGTGGATCAAGGCGACGGTTCGGAAGCTCCGGACATCGCCGAGCAGGTGGTAATGGTGACCGGCGCCGGCCGCGGCCTGGGCCGCAGGATCGCCGCGGCGTTGCTGCGGCAGGGCGCGCGGGTGGTCGTCAACTATCACCGCAGCCGCGAGGCCGCCGAGGACCTGGCCACCGACTATCCCGGCCGGGCGATCGCGGTGCAGGCCGATGTGCGCGACCGCGACCAGGTCGAGGCCATGTTCGCCCGCGCCCGCGAGCAGTTCGCCGCCCCGGTGGCCACCGTCGTCAACAACGCCCTGGTCGACTTCGTCTTCGACGGCGACGCGCGGGCCAAAGCCGACCAGATCCGCTACGACGCGTTCGCCGACCAGTTCTCCGGCAGCCTGCAGGGCGCGCTCCACGTCATCCAGGCGGCGCTGCCGCACTTCGACGAACTCGGCTCGGGACGGATCATCAACATCGGGACGAACCTGTTTCAGCACCCGGTGGTGCCCTACCACGACTACACCGCGGCGAAGGCCGCGTTGCTGTCGCTGACCCGCACCTTCGCCGCCGATCTCGGGCCCCGCGGGGTGCGGGTGAACATGGTCAGCGGCGGCCTGCTGCGGACCACCGACGCCAGTGCCGCGACCCCGGAGGCGGTGTTCGACGCGATCGCCGACAGCACACCGCTGGGGTCGGTGACCACCCCGGAGGAGTTCGCCGACGCGGTGCTGTTCTTCGCCTCGCCGTGGTCGCGGGCGGTCACCGGTCAGAACCTGGTCGTCGACGGCGGGCTGGTGAACAATTGAGCGCGCAGAACCACTCCGGTAAGCCCATCCGGCTCAACCTGTTCGCGTTCGCTTGCGGACACCACGCCGCGGCGTGGCGGGCCCCCGATTCGAGCGTCGGCCGACTCGGCGACATCACCTACTGGGAGCGGTTGGCGCGCATCGCCGAACGCGGCAAGCTCGACGCGATCTTCCTCGCCGACGGGCAATCGGCCGGGCTCGGAGCCGTCGGCAGCGGGCCACTGTGGTTCCTCGAGCCGCTGACCACACTGACCGCGATGGCCCGGGCCACCGAGAACATCGGGCTGGTCACCACCGTGTCGAGCACGTTCTGGAGCCCCTTCCACGCGGCGCGACTGCTGGCGAGCCTGGACCACATCTCCGGCGGGCGGGCCGGGGCCAACGTGGTGACCTCGATGACCGACGACGAGGCCCGCAACCACGGCATGGACCGCCTCCCCGATCACGACGAACGCTACGAGCGGGCCGCGGAATTCATCGATGTGCTGCTGCGGCTGTGGGATTCATGGCCGGCCGACGCGATCACCGCCGACCCGGCCGGTTCGTATCTCGACGAGTCGCGGCTGCGCGCGGTGGATCACGCCGGGAAGTCCTTCAGTGTCGCGGGGCCGCTGAACGTCCCGCAGTCACCGCAGGGACGACCGGCGCTGTTCCAGGCCGGGGCGTCGCAGCCGGGCCGGCAGTTGGCCGCCCGCTACGCCGACGGCATCTACGCGGTCGCCTGGGACGCCGAGACCGCACAGGACTACCGGTCCGACGTGCTGTCCCGCGCCGAGGCGCTGGGCCGGAGCCGATCGGAGATCGCCGTTCTGCCCGGCCTGGTCACCTACGTGGCGTCCACCGAACGCGAAGCGAAGCAACAGCAGCGCGCCCTCAACGAGTTGTTGCCGACCCGCGATTCACTGGACCAGCTGTCCTTCTTCGTCGGGGTCGACACGTCGGACTGGGACCTGGACGCCCGGGTCCCGCCGCTGGCCCCGCTGGAGGAGTTCACCGGCCCCAAAGGCCGGTACGCGACCGTGCTGCGGATCATCGAAACCGCCCGGCCCACGGTGCGGGAGTTGCTCGGCTACCTCGCCGCCGGAGGCGGGCACGCCACATTCATCGGCACCCCGGAGGGCATCGCCGACGAGATCGAACGCTGGGTCGACACCGGCGCCGCGGACGGGTTCAACCTGATGCCGCCGACGCTGCCCGGCGGGATCGAGAACTTCGTCGACCACGTCGTGCCGGTGCTGCAACGCCGGGGCCGGTTCCGCCGCGACTACGAGCAGCGGACGCTGCGCGCTCGGCTGGCGGGGGTATCCGATCCGCCGCTGAATCGGCGATGACCGGGGTTTTCGTGTGGTCCCGACTGGGATCGAACCAGTGACCTTCCGCGTGTGAGGCGGACGCTCTCCCGCTGAGCTACGAGACCCGTCAAACGACGTCGAAGACTAACACGAACCGGGCGGCCGACCGAAAGCCGCAGGCCGCGCGCGGGCCTCCGCCGCGGCCGTGGTGAACACCGACCCGCCGCAGGCACCAAGGGATTTGTGCACCGCGACCCGGGTGGACTAATGTCGTGCTTCGCGACGGGCGACGATCTCGCCCGTAGCTCGCGGATGTGGCGCAGCTGGTAGCGCATCACCTTGCCAAGGTGAGGGTCGCGGGTTCGAATCCCGTCATCCGCTCGGAGGGTGCAACAGGCATCAACCCCAACGGTGGAGTGGCCGAGTGGTGAGGCAACGGCCTGCAAAGCCGTGCACACGGGTTCGATTCCCGTCTCCACCTCCAGAGTCGAGATCCCGCGCGATTAGCTCAGTGGGAGAGCGCTTCCCTGACACGGAAGAGGTCACTGGTTCAATCCCAGTATCGCGCACCACGGTTTACGCAGGTAGACCACAGTTTTAAAAGTTCGATACCAGGCTTGCACCACATACGCACCACATGGCGTAGTCGGGCGACTTCCCTCATCCGAGAGGGAGAGTCATGTCCACCACCAGCAACCCCACCAGCATCGAGACGTGGCGTGAGGTCGCCGACCAGCTCACCGACGCTGAGATCAGCGAGTTTGAGGCCGCCGAGCAAGCCGGCGAACACCACCGCATCCTCCGCGAAGCCGCCCACTCTACGATCTGGGGCCGCAAGTACGCCGCCGTGCCCTCCCCTGCCGGTGCGACTCGCGTCCACGAATGGAACCAGTTCGCCGCCGACGAACAACCCGAACGGCTCATCACCGGCGACCGCTGGCCCGGCCGCACCGTCACCCTCACCGCAAACGGCTTCCAACGATGCGACGGCACCATGCGGAGCCGATGGGTTGGGGTCTACGTCAACCCGTCCGATGACACCCTCACCGCTGCGGAGGCGCGAGAACTCGCCGCCCGACTGGTCGCCGCCGCAGACTTCCTCGACGGCTTCGGATGTCAGGGGCCGGTGCAATGATGGCGACACAACGAATCGAGGCCGTCATGAAACGGGTAATCGCAACGGTAGCCGTGGCGGTTGCGGGCATGTTCGCCGCGGCCACTGCCCAGGCCGACCCGAACGTGCCGTATCAGGGCGGCTGGTGCGACTCCGGCGACGGCACCAACGTCATCATGATCCGGTATCAGGGCAGCGTGTTCACCTGTACCCCGCCCGGATTCTGGACCAAGGTCAGCGGCATCAGATAGCGCCTGACCTGTCCGAAATAGCCCTTCAGGTATCCCGCCAAGGCAACCCTTCGGCCGATTTTCGGTCGTGATCAAACGCCCACTAACTCGCCACGGTGGTAAAACGTCTCCATCGGCGCATCGGAGTCGGGGTCGATCCGAACGAAAATACGGCCGTCGCGAACGTCGACAACCACGGCGGTGTGGACGCGGCCGGCAAACGGCACCATGAGACGGTCGCCACGCTTGATCTCACGCTTCGTCACTGTCACCCGCCTTCGTCGTCATTTCAGCCATGTCTTCGCGCCCATTTCCCCCAAGTGTGCCCCAACGACGCGATCAAGGCCACTAGCCATCACGCCAAGCGTCCTACGCCAGCGGTTGGCCGTCGCTAACGTCAGCGGCTGCTGCTCGCGGCATTTCGCTAGCTGCTCCTCGTTGCCATGCGCGATTGCGTTTCGAGCAGCAATTGCATAGCCGAGCTCTCGACGCCAAGGCTTTGCACGCTTATATGCGTCATCCAATTCGGACTGGATATCGAGTCCGATGCGCGAGAAGTCCTCTCGCACGTTTGACCATGTTGGATTCCCTGCGTTGAGGAACCGCTTGCGGATAAATACCGCACGGGCAATGGCGCGTAAACCGGGATCTGCGATGTCCATTTGCTCGACCAACGAGTCAATCGATATGTCGTGAAGGTCGCGGCAGTAGCCCTGAAATTCGGAGACGATTCGCGTGATCAGAGCAAAGTTCATGTGTTCCGTAGCCCACTGGCGACCCTTCTTGCCCTTGGTGATCGCAGCGTGACTTCGCACCAACTTGTCGAGTTCGGCTTGTCGGTCCGTTTTCCAGCGCTCCAAAGCCGATGATGGCATGGAAAGTTCGTAGCACACACTTTGCGCATCGCCTAGGCGACGACGCCTTCGGGCGGGTCGAAGCCCAACAGTCGCGCCAGGAACACGTACTGTCCCGGCGGCCACGTATGCCGACACGCCTGACACGTGCAACCCTCCGGCCCGATCTGCAACGCCGCCTGCCGAACCATCTCTCCTACGTCATTACGGCGTCGAACAGTCCGCACCGCACACGCCGGACACGCCGCCGGCAACCCGAACCGCGGCGAGGGATCGAGCAACGACTTGATTTCCGCCACCCAGCTCTCCACCCGCCCGGCGATGTCCTCTATCAGTCGCACGTCCTGCGGTCGCCAGCCATGCTCCGCAAGCCCCTGCAACCGCGCCACCGTCCCCCCGCCCTTCGGCGACCAGTCGCGCACCGTGTCGTCAATGTTCATTGACAGCACCAGCGCATCGATATGGGCGCTCGGCCGCGACGACGCAAACCGGCGCCCCTCCGAACCGCCAGCCAACGCGCCACCCAAACTCGGCGCCTTCTCCCGGCACAACTGCACATACAAGCTCGGACCCGACCGCACCCGGCCGTCCACCCAGTCCACCGTTGCCGCAGTCAACGCCCCCACCGCCGCCGTCAAACGATCACGGGCAGGCCCCAGCACACCATCCGCCTCGACGACCATCGACAGCCCCCTCACAGCTTCGCGACCAGCAACAACACGCACCCCACCAGCAAACCACCAGCAAACACGTCAGCTAAGTCGACCGCCAAACGGTGCCGCATATTATTCATTCTGCGCGGAAAAGAAAAGTTGAAGGGGAGAGATCGTCGCAATGCCACGAGCGCGACAGGGGCGTGACGTGGCCCACCCCCCAGGGTATGCAGGGCGTTGACCTGCGGTTATGCAATGGATAACGCTTTGACCTGCGGTTATGCGGTATGCAGTCGGCCGCATAACCATGTGGCGTGCGTGGCGGGCTTGGCCGGCGGTTGGCGCGTCCAGCAAGCTTTCCGCGGGTGGTCAGCAAAGGGTTGGTCCTTAGAGGGTGGTGGTGGCGGCGGGGTTCCAGGTGCGGCAGGTGATGGTGTGGTGTTGGCCGCAGCGTGGGCAGGGGCGTGGTGTGTGTGCTGGAGGCGGGGTGTGGTGGCGGTTGGTGATGGTGGCGGCGAGGTTGTCGAGTTCGATGCGGTTGCTGCGGGCGCGGTTGCACGACCGGTGTGTGGCCCGCAGGTTGTCGAGGGTGGTCTGGCCGCCGCGGCTGACGGGGATGATGTGGTCGATTTCGAGGGCGAGGGGATCGTGGTGGTGTGCTTGGTAGTTGATCTCTTCTCCGCAGAGGGCGCAGGGGTCGCGGCGGGCGGCGATGATCTTGCGGTAGCGGCGATCTGCCGATGAGTATTGGCGGCGCCCGGTTTTCTTGTTGAACTGCGGTTTGGCCATGCGTTTTCCCCTGGTTTGGTTTGACCGGCCCCGGCGCTGCACACCGCGAGGTGCAACCCACAAACAACAGCGGTGGCGCGCTCGGGGCCGGAGCCTGTGTTAGATGCCGGCGAGGCGTTCGGCGTGGCGTCGCTGGCGGGCCTGCTGCTGAAGTTCTTCGGTGATGGGTTGGGCGGCTTGCTGTGCCTCGCCGACGGTGGGGTACCAGGGGGTGGCGCCGCGGCGGATGGCGGTCACCACGTCGGGGGCGTTGGCGGCGGGGCGCGGGTCGATCCACCGGCCGCAGGTGGCCCAGTCGGTGCCGTACTGCTCGCGGGGCGCGGTCAGGTAGCGGTCGCGGACGTTGTACAGGCCATTGAGGGCTGCCTCATCGAGGTGGTGTTCGGCCAATAGTTTGGCGTCTTGGTGGCGGCCGTCGCGGATCAGCGCGTCGAGGCTCACGTCGCCGAGGGCGGCGACGGCGGTCAACCGGTCGATCAGTTCGACGGCCTGGTCTCTGAGGGCGTCGTGGAGGCCGTCGCGGGCGGTAAGGATCGCATCGAGTACGTCCTGCGCTGCGGTCTGTGCGGCCTGCGCCCAGCCGTTGCGGCGGGCATCGAAGGTGATCAAATCTGCTGCTGCGGCTGTGGGATCGGCGTCGGTGAGGTAGGCGTGGGCGACACCGCCGGGGTGCGGCTGAACTGGCTCGGCGGCTTCGAGGCGGTCGAGTTGTTTCACCGCGGCGAGCACCGGCTTAGGCAACGTGACGTTGCGGGTCGTGAACGCCTTGACGGCTTCGTGGGCGGTGCTGGCGGTGGCGGCGCGGCGGGTCACGGGGCCTCCTCGGTGGGGTTTGTGGTGATGTGGATCGAGGTGCCGCGGTTGTAGCGGGCCAGTGCATCGGCAGCCACGGTTTTCGGGTCCGCAACTTCATCGGGTGGGCGGGTACGTGCCACCAGGGCGGCGAATTCTGCGGTGCTCATGGAGGCGAGGTGGTCTTCGAGGAATGTTTCGAGGCGGCTTCCACCGCCGTCGTACTGGTCAGACATTGGTTCCCTTTTCTTGTCGGGCAAGCTGACGGATGGTGTCTGCTGGGAACACGGTGTGCCTGCCCACCTTTCGGCCGCCGAGTGATATTGCATTTCGTTGGACGCGCCGGAGCGACCAGCCAAGGGCTTCGGCGACCCACCTGGTACCGACGAGTTCAACATTCTTCAATTGTGTCGTGGCGGTGGTGGTTTCGATAGTTGAGCGTCGCTCGAGCGACACAGCGGCATCGAGTTCGCGGTAATGGGCAGCGAGCCACGGCGGGATCGGTTGGCCGGTGCGGCGACGTTGCCGAACAACTTCGGCGCAGCAGTAATAGGCCGCGTGGAGTCCCGCTACGGGAGTCGTAGGCGCGCTGGCGGGGGCCGGGTGGGGTGGTGAGGCGGGGTCACCCATAGCGGCCCTCCTGGGGCTGTCCGGTCAGAATGGCGACGAAGTCGGCGACGGTCATTGAGACCCACTGCTGCATCGGGTCGCTTGTGCCGCGGCGTTTGTGGACGACCACGCCGACGAGGGCGTCGTCATTGCCGGCCTCTAGTTGTGCCTCTCGCGTCCATTCGGGCAGCCGCAGGGTGGCGGTGTCCTTGCACTCGATAACAACGCGCTCGCCACGTAGGCGCACCCCGCCAATATCTCCCCTATCTTTTGAGCCGTTTCGGGGACGGCGGTCTATGCGGTCGTCCCCCAGGGCCCGGGCGAGTGCGTCGGCGATGAGGCGTTCGAACCGTGCGCCGGCAGCCTTGGCTGACTTTCGGTTGCGGGTCATCGGGTTGACTCCCACACAGACCGGGGCATGATCTTGAACTCTTCAGTCGGCACGGACAGGTCCGCCATCGACATCAGTTCAGCGCCTTCGATGTAGGCGAACGATGTTCGATCCTCCGGTTGGAGTAGCGGCTCCACGCGGGATAGGCGTTCGATGCCGCCATTGCCGTCGTGCGCATCCCATGAGACGTATTGCTCAGTCGCCTCTTCGACCAGTACGCCGGGGCAAGGCTCGACTGCTGGGGCACCGGAGTCGCCGTCCCAAACGATCACCCAATCGTCGAGCGCAGTGAACGACTTAACGACCCATCGCGCGTAGCACAGGCGGTTGGTTGGATTCCTGTCCATTTGGCTCACTCCCCTGCTGACGAACTGACGAGCTGAAAGACATCTCCATTTGTGCTGGTGAGCACCTCGTTCAGTTCGTCACTACATACGTGACGACGAACTGACGAGCTGGCACTCACTGACCTCGTTAACGAACTGGCAACGAGCTGCGACGAGCTGACGAACTGGCCGGTCATGCGAACAGCCCCTCGACGTTCTCGGGGCACTGTTGATGCCGATCTCCACCCGTCGTGACAGGCAGCCCGCACCCGCTACAGGGGCTCGCAATCCGGTGAATCTGCGCGTTCCGTTCGCCGGACTCCTTCACCACCAATTGCCGCTCCACAGCCGCAGCTAGAGCCAACCGGACAGATTTCTGCGTATGTAGTCCTGTTGGACGGGCCTGCTCGATGGCGTTCGCGCTCAGTGCGTCGCCCACCTCGGCGAGCAGTTGAATGACCCACTGCAACGCGGCTTCGGTTTTCGCGTCGGCGCGGCTTCCCCCGGCCAGCGACAGGTGGCGAGTGACAGGATCGAATGCCAATCGACTCTCTGGCACATTCACGTCGCGCCCATATGCAGAGAAATACCGAGGCGAATTCGGCTCGTCGGTCTCGCGCACCAGTCGCCAGATCGCATCTGGCCAGTCCTGCAACCGCGAGTCACCGCGTGCGCGTTCCGGGCCATGTCCCATGTGCTGCACAAGTGCAGCGTCAGAAACGCCGGCATCCTGTAGCAACCGATCGAAGGGAACAAGGAATCTTCCGGCGTCGTGGTTCTCGTCCAAGCTGAGCGCGTCGAGCACCGGACGCAGGCAGTCCAGGATCAGGTAATCGCAACCAAGGTCGCACAGGCGCCGCACCCATTCCTCGCGGCAGTGATCGTCAATGAGGTTGAATGCGCCGACATTGCCGCGCAATGTCACCACATCGGCCACTGCGCCGGTGTTCTCGATGCGGAGCGCGCGTAACCACTGCCGCACCGTGTTGTCCGATAACTCGTTGTCGATCAGCACAATGCGTCGCGCTGGGACGTGGACAGGGAACTTCCCCAGGAACGGCTCACGGTCGGCTAGAGCTCGGATCAGGTTGCCGACCAGGGTCGATTTCCCGGCTTTGTACTGCGCCGACAGCATCACCCGCGCATCGGCGGGTGCTACCCGATCAATCCTGTACGGCGTAGGGGAATCAGGCTCGGCGAGCAGATCATCGAGATCGCGGACAGGCGGATAGTTGACGGGCGGGCGCGCTTCGTTGTCGAGTCGGCGGTTCGCTTCCCTGTTGATCCGCAACGTCGTCATCTTGTGACGAATGGCGTTCTCGGTTGGCTCCATGCTGTCCAGGGCTGGATCAAACGGATCTTCCGGCAGCGGGATGTCAGCCCATTGGGCCTCAAAGTCCTCGAGGGGAGTCATCAGGCCACCTCCCGCTCGATGCGGTTACTGCTGCGGCGGCGGTGAACTTCGGTGGCCACCATCGCCCAGTTGGTTGACGCTGCGATGGCTCCTGATGCGTCAGCGTGGGCCTGCTGAGCGGTATCAACCCGCAGGGCGTGATGTTGGGCAAAGTCGAGGAGACCTGCCCATTTCCGTCGGTCGTCGTCCGCCAGTTCGCACCAGGCCGGCGTTCCGGGCCAGGGGTAATCGCCAGCAGCGTCGAGAAACGGTTGAACCCATTCGTGCACCGACCACCACGAAAGTTGGCGGGACGCGATGCGCGTGTCTTCCACCACTTGTCCGGCCTTCGCGTTATGATGGATGGCAACGACTGGTGTGGCGGTCTTGCTGGTGACGGCAGGGCCGCCCTCCTCTTTTCGGGCGCGACTCATTGGGCGTCGCCTCGTCCGACCGTGGTGTCATCGTCGTCTGTGAGGCCGCGATCATCGATAGCGTCGCGCGACTCTTGCTCAATATGGGGGCCGCAGCTATGCACATCCACCTCCTCGGATTGGGCTGAGAAGGCGCTCAACGGAGTCAGCGTCGACACGAATAAGTCGCGGGCCTAGCCGAACCGCCTCGATATGTCCGCTAGAAATCCAGCGGCGAACAGTTTTTTCGCATACGCCGTACTGGTCGGCGATTTGGCGGATGGAAAGCATGGTGGACACGGTTGAGATCTCCTTTGGCATGAATTGTCCCTTTAACGCCATAGGAGCCTGTCCACGAGATTCGCGCAAGGGATGGACAGGGGGCGACTGTACTGCTGGGGCAACGGGATTCGATTGCGTGCACGCAAAATCGCTGCTCACAGCACACCGATTGTCAGTTATCCCCAGAATTGTCCACAGGAAATAAATTCTGGGAGTTGGTGTGGAATTTAAGTGGAATTAATTCCCCTGGGCGAGCTTCGAGAGCGCCTCGGCGATGGCTTTGTCCCTCCCCCGTGCGGCGTGCTGGTATTTCAGCGCGGCTGCCGGGGTCGAGTGGCCGAGCCGGCTCATGAGTTCGGCTAGGGTGGCGCCGGTCTGGGCGGCGAGAGTGGCTCCGGTGTGCCGTAGATCGTGGAACCTTAAATCGTCGCGTGATGCTGCGGTGCGGGCCTTGTAGTAGTGCCGTGTGAATGTCGACGGCTGTAAGTGGCCCCCGCTCGTGGCGGGAAATAGTAGGGAGCCGGCGGGTTTGGCGACGTGGGCTGCAAGGTGGTGTTCGATAGCGGGCAGCACATGAGGCGGGATAGCCACGTTGCGGACCCCGGCGTCGCTTTTAGGGTCGCCGATTTTCCATCCGCCCTTAACGCGCACGGCGGCGCGCCGGACACGAATCACGTCACTGTCGATGTCACTGCGGCGCAGCTCCACCAGTTCCCCGAAGCGCAGTGCCGCCCAGGTGGCGAGCAGCACCATCGCCCGGAACCGGTCTGGCATGGCCTCGACGATGATGTCCAGTTCGTCGAGGGTTGCGGGTTTTGTCTGCGTTCGGCGTGTGGCGGTACCGGCGCCGCGGATGGCGCACGGGTTGGCGTCGATGAGTTTGTCGCGGGTTCTAGCTGTCTCGAGAATCGTGCGCAGGAGACTGTAGCTATGCGCTCGTAAGGTCAGTTTGTCGGTGAGCGTTTTCGCGTACCAGCGGTCCACTTTCTCGATGGTGATGTCTCGGACGGCCGTGTTGCCGAAGGTCGGCAAGATGTGATCGTCGAGCAAGTTTTGATAGTGGGCGACGGTGCGGGGGCGCAACGGCTTTCCTCGGACCGTGCGAGTTTCCAACCAGCGTTTCGAGTAGTCGCTGAATTTCTGAGTCGCGGCCTTCTTCGCCCGCTTCGCCACCTTCTTCTGCTCATCGGATGCCGGCGGCGACCAGAGTTCGCGGTCTATCTCTCTGCGGCGGTCGGTTAGCCAAGCCTCGGCGTCAACCTTCGCGGCGAACGTCGCCGGGGCCTCGTAGAGTCGCCCATCGGGGCCTGTATAGGACGCTTTCCAGCGACCGGACCGGAACTGGCGAAGGCGGCCGAAACTGCGACGCGTCGAGCGTGGGGTGGGCTTCTGTCGTGCCATCAGATTGACCTCGTTTTGCACCACATATGCACCACATCAGATTACACACGAGGGTTGCCGTGTCCTCTTGATTCCTTGCGTGTCACACGGTACTGTTTTGAATATCAGCAGGTAAATGGCCTGTTGATGCAGGTAGAACACTCAACGGGAAGTTTGCCCTGGCACTGGTTCAATCCCAGTATCGCGCACCACGCAACACGTGCCTCACCATTGTCAACCTGCACGATCTGCGTTTACCGCGCGCTATCCCCAACGGATTCGGCCACCGAATGTCACCGCCAACTCCTAAGCTCCCGACATGGGCGTCTGGAAGGATTTCGGGCAGGGCTTCCGCGACGGCTTTCGCTCTGACTCCGGCGAACCGACAGACGCCTCGCCACCCACACAGGCCAGCACGAATCGACCACCGACGAAATCCTCACTCGACACGCCGTCACTGAAAACACCGGCACACGATAAAAAGTCCGCCCGGCGCCGCAAGGTCAACAAAATCGTGCTGAGCGTCCTGGCCCTCTTCGCGGTGCTCTTACTTGTCGGCCTCGTTATCGATGCTGTCAACAAGGTGGAAGTCGGGAAGACGGACGATCCCGAGGCGCAAGCAACTGCCCTGGGACTACTCGCAACGATTGCCGTCAAAGGGCGAGCCCCCAAGACCGGCTACTCACGAGCGCAGTTCGGCCGGACCTGGGACGACAAAGTCAATGTCGAGGGCGGTCACAATGGCTGCGATACCCGGAACGACATTTTGCGACGAGACATGACCGACGTCGTCGCGGACGGACCGTGTCGGGTGCTGAGCGGCGTTCTCGATGACCCATACACCGGTAAACAAATTCTTTTCGACCGGGAGGAGGGCACCGATGTCCTCGTCCAGATCGACCATGTGGTCGCACTGATGGACGCCTGGGAAAAGGGTGCACAGCAATGGGACCTGGTTACCCGGACTGAATTCGCCAACGATCCGTTAAACCTGCTTGCCGTTAGCGGTAAGGCCAATCGAATGAAAAAAGCCGGCGATGTGGCGACATGGCTGCCGAAGAACAAGGATTTCCGCTGTGCGTACGTCACTCGCGTGATACAGATCAAGGCGAAATACGGGGTGTGGATGACTGACGAGGAACACGATACGGCTGGACGGATTTTGCAAAAGTGCGCCTCCGAAGCCGGCTCGATCTCATCGACCAGTGAGTTCTCGCTCGTCCCTCCGATGCCTTCGACGTCCAGTTGGTTTCCTCCCCCGCCACCGCCACCCTCAACGTCCAGTTGGTTTCCTCCCCCGCCACCGCCACCCTCAACGTCCAGTTGGCATCCGCCCCGCTGAGCAGCGGATCGCGAAGTTTGACCAACGCGACGGCCCGATCGGTGACTGCGGGCGTCGACCCGAGATTGAGGTGAGCCCCCTGTAGTGGTCCAGTCGTTGTGGGACTCTGTTGCCCGAGTGTTCGGGCAGGAAGAATCGACGAC
>NZ_LQPZ01000007.1 GCF_002102395.1 Mycolicibacillus trivialis | reverse complement strand
GGCCGGCGGGTGGCGCCGGCGCCGGGGGCAGCGCCTGCGGGGAGAACGGCTGCGGGGGAGCCGGCGCGGGCGGCGGCGCCTGCGGGGGGAACGGCTGAGGCGGCGCCGCGGGAGGTGGTGGCGGAGCCATCCAGGGCGGCAGAGCCGGGGCGGCCGGCCGCTGCTCTCCGATGCAGATCACCGTGCAGTCGGGCTGTTGGGGACGCTGGCCCGGCGGCGGGGAACCCTGGTGATCGGCCCACGGCTGACCGAACCGGATCAGCGGTAGGTGCGACACCGGCATCTCGGTGTCCGGGTCGACCGCCGGGATGTCGGGCCCCAGTCCGTGCGGCGTGTCGAAGTGGGCGTCGGCCAGCGGTGGGATCGGTCCGACGATCGGCGGCAAGTCCATCGGGAAGACCCCGGTCGCGTACGCGGCCGCCCAGCCGAGCACGTTCTGGGCGTAGGGCACCGAGTTGTTGTAGCGCAGAATCGCCGCCATCACCTGTGAGCGGTCCCGCAGGTTCAGGCCCCCGCTGCACAGGTAGCGGGCCGCGGCCAGGGTGGCGTCATAGAGGTTCTGCGGGTCCGCCTTACCGTCGCCGTCACCGTCGGCGGCGTACCGCGACCAGGTGCCCGGCAGGAACTGCATCGGCCCCATCGCGCGGGCGTAGGTGACCCGGCCGTTGCGGTTGCTCTGCACGATGACCTCGTTGCCCGGCAGGGTGCCGTCGAGGGCCGGCCCGTAGATCGGCACGATCGCGGTGCCCCGTTCGTCGGTGGCGCCGCCGTTGGCGTGCAGCGATTCGATGCGGCCGATCCCGGCCAGCAGGTTCCAGCTCACCCCGCAGTCCGGGACGTTCTCGGCCATGATGCGTTCGGCGTTGCGGTAGGCGGTCAGCGCCACGCCCGGGATGCCGAGCTTGCCGGGGGTGGTGACGATCTTGGGCGGCGGCGGAGCGGAGGCGGCGGCCACCGCGATGTGGAAGTTGCTGGGCGGGCGTTTGAGGGCCACCACCGCGGGCCCGTCGGAGTCGGCGGGGTCGGGGCCGGGCGCCGGCACGACCGCTGCCAGCGGGGTGACCGCCGTGTCGTGGACCGGAGCGGGCTGGGCGGTGCGTGGCGGCGTCGCCCCGACGGTGCCGGCCAGCACCAGCGGCGTGAGCACTGCCAGCCCGAATGCCGGTGTCCGGGTGACCCGCTGACGCAGGACGGCACGCACGCGCCGGGCACGATCGGCGAGGGATGTTCGCTCCCTCGGATCTCCCCCATTACGCACGGGACCGTCCTCAACCTCATCGGGCGGTGATCTATGCCGCTCGGCCTTCGTGAACTACGTCACCATACATAACGGCATGGGCTGCAGTGGCAGGATTGACGGCGTTGCTGTGTCCGGTTCGTCGGGCCGCGGCCGCCGGCGCCGGCCAGGCCGCCGGGTCAGCCGCCGGGACCGTCGTATCCCGCCGGCGCGGAGAAGGGGAGAGTGTTTGCCGTGAGGAGTGACTTCCGGCCCCGCCGAACCTGCCTGTCGGTGCCCGGCAGCAACCCCGCCATGATCGCCAAGGCCCGGGGACTGCCCGCCGATGAAGTCTTCCTGGACCTCGAGGACGCCGTCGCCGCCGAGGCCAAGGACAGCGCGCGCGCCCGGGTCGCCGCGGCCCTGGCCGAACCCGGCTGGCAGGCCCCGGTGCTCGGAGTCCGGGTCAACGACTGGACCACCCCGTGGACCCACGCCGACCTCATCGAGGTGGTCGCCGCGGTCGGCGCCGCCGGCGCCCGCCTCGACGTGGTGGTGCTGCCGAAGGTCACCGACGCCACCCAGGTGCACGCCGCGGACCTGCTGCTGACCCAGCTGGAGACGCGGCACGGCCTGCCGGCCGGTCAGATCGGCATCGATGCCCAGATCGAGGACGCCCGCGGGCTGACGAACATCGACGCCATCGCCGCCGCACCGCGGGTCGAGGCCCTGGTGCTCGGCCCCGCCGACCTTATGGCCAGCCTCAACATGCGCACCCTGGTGGTCGGCGAGCAACCCGAGGGCTACACCGAGGGCGACGCCTACCACCACGTTCTGATGACGATCCTGGTCGCGGCCCGCGCCCACGGGGTGGCCGCCGTCGACGGCCCGTACCTGAAGGTCCGCGACGTCGCCGCCTTCCGTCGGGTCGCGCACCGCTCTGCGGCGCTCGGCTACGACGGCAAATGGGTGCTCCACCCCGACCAGATCGAGGCGGGGAACGAGATCTTCAGCCCCCGCCAGCAGGACTACGACCACGCCGAACGGATCCTGGAGGCCTACGAGTGGTCCACCTCGACCGCCGGCGGCGCGCGCGGCGCGGTGATGCTGGGCGACGAGATGATCGACGAGGCCAGCCGCAAGATGGCCCTGGTGGTCGCCGCCAAGGGACGCGCGGCCGGGATGCGGCGACAAGCCCCGCCGTTCAACCCGCCGGACTGAGCGCGCCACCGCCAGGCCCGCGCAGACGCCGCGGGTTGACTACCCTAGCGGGTGCGCGGCTGAGCAGGCACACCGTGAAAACCGGCGTCAACCGGGGCCGATCCAGACCAGCAGCGACGAGGAGACCACCATGACCAGCCCCTTCCAGCCCGGTCAGCCCGCGAGCGCGGGTGGTCCGGCAGCGAACCGGCGTGGGCCGGTGCGGCTGCCCACCCCGCCCAAGGGTTGGCCGATCGGCTCCTACCCGACCTACGCCGAGGCGCAGCGGGCCGTCGACTACCTCTCCGATCAGCAGTTCGCGGTCGAGCAGGTCACCATCGTCGGGGTCGACTTGATGCAGGTCGAGCGGGTCACCGGGCGGCTCAGCTGGCCGAAGGTCCTCGGCGGCGGCGTGCTCAGCGGCGCCTGGTTGGGTCTGTTCCTCGGGTTGCTGCTGGGCTTCTTCGGCAACGACCTGTCGGTGGCGCTGTTCATCGGTCTGGTCGCCGGGATCGTGTTCGGGTTGATCACCTCCGCGGTGCCCTACGCGATGGCCCGCGGCACCCGCGACTTCAGCTCGACCATGCAGCTCGTCGCCGGCCGGTACGACGTGCTGTGCGACCCGCAGAGCGCCGAACAGGCCCGTGACCTGTTGGCCCGGCTCGCGATCTGAGGCGCCCAGGTGAGGGAGCGGCGCCGGCAGGACACCCGGTGAAGCGGGCCGGGCGCGCCAGGCGGTGCGTCGCGGCCCTGTCGGCCGCGTTGATCGGGGCGACCTTGCTCGGTGCGTGCGGCACCGAACGCGGCGGACTGAGCATCAGCGTCTACGTGCCCGCCAACGAAGCGGCCACCTTCGCTGCGATCGCCGCGCGCTGCACCGAGCGGTTCGGCGGCCGCTTCGCGGTCGAGCAGGTCAGCCTGCCCCGCGGCGCCGACGACCAGCGTCTGCAACTGGCCCGACGCCTCACCGGAAACGATCGCTCGCTGGACGTCATGGCGCTCGACGTGGTGTGGACACCGGAATTCGCCGACGCCGGCTGGGCGTTGCCACTCTCCGACGATCCGGCCGGCCTGGCCGAGGACGACGCGCGCACCGACACGCTGCCCGGTCCGCTGGAGACCGCCCGCTGGCGTGACCGCCTCTACGCGGCGCCGCTGACCACCAACACCCAGCTGCTCTGGTACCGCGCCGACCTGATGGCGCGGCCGCCGGCCACCTGGACCGCGATGGTCGCCGAGGCGGGCCGGTTGCACGCGGCCGGCCGGCCGAGCTGGATCGGGGTGCAGGCCAAACGCTACGAGGGCCTGGTGGTCTGGTTCAACACCCTGCTGGCCAGCGCCGGCGGCCGGGTGCTGTCCGACGACGGCACCACCGTCACCCTGACCGACACCCCCGAACACCGGGCCGCCACCGTCGATGCCTTGCGGACCATGAAGGCGGTGGCCACCGCACCCGGCGCGGACCCGTCGATCACCCAGTCCGACGAGGGCACGGCGCGGTTGGCGCTCGAGCAGGGCAACGCCGCCATGGAGGTCAACTGGCCGTTCGTGCTGCCGTCGATCCTGGAGAACGCGATCAAGGGCGGGGTGGGGTTCCTGCCACTGGAACGTGACCCGGAGCTGGCCGGCGCGGTCGACGCGGCCGGGGCGTTCAACCCGACCGACGAGCAGTTCCGGGCCGCCTACGCGGCGGCCGGCGAGGTGTTCGGCGCCGCCCCCTACCCGGCGATGCACCCGGATCGGCCCGCCCGGGTCACCATCGGCGGATTGAACCTCGCGGTGGCCGCGACCACCCGGCACCGGGCCGAGGCGTTCGAAACCATCCGGTGTCTGCGCGATCCGGAGAACCAGAAGTACGTGTCGGTGCGCGGCGGACTGCCGGCCGTGCGGCCCTCGGTCTACGACGACCCGCAGTTCCAGGCCCGCTATCCGCAGCACGAACTCATCCGCCGCCAGCTCGTCGACGCCGCGGTGCGCCCCAAGACCCCGGTCTACCAGGTGGTGTCCACCCGGATGTCGGCGACGCTGGCCCCGATCAGTGCCATCGACCCGGAGACCACCGCCGACGACCTCGCCGAGCAGGTGCAGAAGGCGCTCGACGGGAAGGGCCTGATCCCGTGACCACCGTGCCGACCGTGCCGACCTCGGCGGGCCGTTCCGAGCGGCAGCGTTCCGAGCGACGCCTGGCCTACCTGCTCATCGCGCCCGCGGTGCTGCTCATGCTGGCCGTCACCGCCTACCCGATCGGCTACGCGGTGTGGCTGAGCCTGCTGCGGTCCAACCTCGCCACCCCCGACGACACCGCGTTCGTCGGGCTGGCCAACTACGTGACCGTGCTGACCGACCGGTACTGGTGGAGCGCGTTCACCGTCACCGTGACCATCACCGTGATCTCGGTGGCCATCGAACTCGTCCTCGGGCTGGCGCTGGCCCTGGTGATGCACCGGACCCTGCTGGCCAAAGGGCTGGTGCGCACCGCGGTGCTCATCCCGTACGGCATCGTCACGGTGGCGGCCGCCTACAGCTGGTACTACGCCTGGACGCCGGGCACCGGCTACCTCGCCGACCTGCTGCCCGCCGGCAGCGCCCCACTGACCCAACAGATCCCGTCGCTGGCGGTGATCATCCTCGCCGAGGTGTGGAAGACCACCCCGTTCATGGCGTTGCTGCTGCTGGCCGGTCTGGCGCTGGTGCCCGACGAGCTGTTGAAGGCGGCCGCGGTCGACGGGGCGGGCCCGTGGCGGCGGCTGATCACGGTGACGATCCCGATGATGAAACCGGCGATTCTCGTCGCGCTGCTGTTCCGCACCCTGGACGCGTTCCGGATCTTCGACAACATCTATGTGCTGACCAGCGGCTCCAACGACACCGGATCGGTGTCGATCCTGGGTTATGACAACCTGTTCAAAGGGTTCAACGTCGGCCTGGGGTCGGCCATCTCGGTCCTGATCTTCCTGTGCGTGGTGATCATCGCGTTCGTCTTCGTCAAACTGTTCGGCGCCGCCGCGCCGGGAGCGGACCCGGATCATGGCTGACCGCCCCACCGCGCGCCGACGCCTCGGCTGGACAGCGATCAACCTGCTGGTCGTGGCCTACGCGCTGCTGCCCGTGCTGTGGATCCTGTCGCTGTCGCTCAAGCCGACCTCATCGGTCAAGGACGGCAAGCTGATTCCGTCGACGGTGACCTTCGACAACTACCGCGCGATCTTCTCGGGCGGGTACTTCGGTGCGGCACTGGTCAACTCGATCGGTATCGGGTTGATCACCACCGCGATCGCGGTGACGATCGGTGCGATGGCCGCCTACGCGGTGGCCCGGCTGGCGTTCCCCGGTAAGCAACTGCTGGTCGGCGCGGCGCTGTTGGTGGCGATGTTCCCGCAGATCTCCCTGGTCACACCGCTGTTCGACATCGAACGTCGCATCGGGCTGTTCGACACCTGGCCGGGGCTGATCATCCCCTACATCACCTTCGCGCTCCCGTTGTCGATCTACACCCTGGCGGCGTTCTTTCGTGAGATCCCTTGGGAATTGGAGAAAGCCGCCCAGATGGACGGGGCGACACCCGGCCAGGCGTTCCGCAAGGTGATCGTTCCGCTGGCCGCCCCGGGGGTGGTGACCGCGGCGATCCTGGTGTTCATCTTCGCGTGGAACGACCTGCTGCTGGCGTTGTCGCTGACCGCCACCAAGGCGGCCGTGACGGCACCGGTCGCGATCGCCAACTTCACCGGAAGCTCCCAATTCGAAGAGCCCACCGGCTCGATCGCGGCGGGCGCGATGGTCATCACGGTGCCGATCATCGTCTTTGTTCTAATCTTCCAACGACGGATTGTCGCCGGGCTGACGTCCGGTGCGGTGAAGGGATAACCCGATGGCCGACATCGTTTTGGACCGGGTCACCAAGAGCTACCCGGACGGGGCCACCGCCGTGCACGAGTTCAGCATCACCATCGCCGACGGCGAATTCATCATCCTGGTGGGGCCGTCGGGGTGCGGGAAGTCGACCACCCTGAACATGATCGCCGGGCTGGAGGACATCACCTCCGGAGAACTGCGCATCGGCGGCCGGCGCATGAACGAAACCGCGCCCAAGGACCGCGACATCGCGATGGTGTTCCAGTCCTACGCGCTGTACCCGCACATGACGGTGCGACAGAACATCGCCTTCCCGTTGACGCTGGCCAAGAAGAAGAAATCCGACATCGCCGAGAAGGTCGCCGAAGTGGCCGCCACCTTGGACCTCACCGCACTGCTGGACCGCAAACCCGCCCAACTCTCCGGCGGTCAGCGGCAGCGGGTCGCGATGGGACGGGCGATCGTGCGCCACCCGCAGGCGTTCCTGATGGACGAGCCGCTGTCGAACCTGGACGCCAAGCTGCGCGTCGCCATGCGCAGCGAGATCGCCCGGTTGCAACGGCGGCTGGGCACCACCACCGTCTACGTGACCCACGACCAGACCGAGGCGATGACGCTGGGGGACCGGGTGGTGGTCATGAACGCCGGCGTCGTCCAGCAGATCGGCACCCCCGACGAGCTGTACACCCAGCCGGCCAACCGGTTCGTGGCCGGCTTCATCGGTTCCCCGGCGATGAACTTCTTCCCCGCCGCCCTGACCGCCGACGGGCTGCGGCTGCCGTTCGGGACGCTCGCCATCGACGATTCCACCCGCGCCGCGCTCACCCCCGGCGACCCCGACGCCCTGGTGATCGGGGTACGCCCGGAGCATCTCCACGACGCCGCGCTACTCGATGAGCAGCAACGGTCGACAACGCTGACGTTCACCGTCACCATCGACCTGGTGGAATCACTGGGATCGGAGAAATACCTCTACTTCGCCAACCCGCAAAGTGCATCGGGCACCACCGGCGGCGCGGACACGCTCCAACTGGTGGCGCGGGTCCCGGCGGAATCGGCTGCCGTGGCGGGCCATTCGATGACGCTGGCCCTCGACACCGACCGTTTCGTCGTCTTCGACGCGGCATCGGGCGTCAACCTGACCCTCCCGACCACCCTCGCCTCGGCATGACCGACGTCGCCGACCTGGTTCGCCGCCACCTGACCGAACACTTCGCCGCCGCCGGTGTGCCCGACGAACCCGACGCGGCCAGCGTCACCTTCCTCGGCAGTGAGCCGATCGAGGTGCTGCGCTACCGGCCCGACGCCGACGGCGTGGTCCATTACGTCTCGGTGGGCTGTGCCAAACACCCGATGGCCGACCCGTCGGAGATCATCGCCGACCCGGTGCGCGGACCACGCGCCGAAGTGGTGCTGGGCGTGCGTGACATCGGGCCGGCCGACGGCATCGCCCGCAGTCTGGCGGTCCTGGCCGCCGCGCCCGGCGTCGACGGTGTCGTGTTGGCACCCGACGCGTTGATCGACTTCGGGTCGCCGTTGTGGCAGGGGGCGCGCGGACCGGTGCCGTTCACCGCGGTCCTGCTGAGCGAGAGCACCATCGCCGACCTGGAATTGCCGGCCCCGGCCGAACCGGTGCGGTTCCTCACCGCGACACCGATCACCCCCACCGAGGGCGCCTGGGTGCGCATCAAGGGTCCCGACGCGCTCCGTCAGGCCTGGATCGATGACGGCGTCGACGTGTTGGATCCCAATCGCCGCGCCTCTCAACCGAGTTGAGCTACAGCCAGTCGTTGCGGCGGAAGGTGCGGTAGAGCAGCGCACAGATCCCGAACATCACCAGCATGGTCACCGGGTAGCCCCACCGGGAGTCGAGGGCCGGGATGTCGGTGAAGTTCATGCCGTAGATCCCGGCGATCAGCGTGGGCACCGCCAGCATCGCCGCCCACGCCGAGATCTTGCGCATGTCGGTGTTCTGCTGCATCCCCACCCGGGCCAGAGCCGCGTCGACCAGCGAACTGAGCATCTCGTCGTAGCTGGTGACCTGCTCGGCGGCGTGGGCCTGATGGTCGGCGACGTCGCGCAAATAGCGCCGCACCTCCCGGGAGATCAAGTCCTTGTTGTCGTTCTGCATGCGCTGGAAGGCCGTCGACAGCGGAGCCACGCAGCGACGCAACTCGACCACCTCGCGCTTGAGCAGATAGATCGGCTCCACATCGGTCTTGCGGCCCGGGGTGAACGCCGCCTCCTCGACGTCGTCGATGTCGGTCTCCATCAACGCAGTGACCTCCAGATAGTGGTCGACCACGTGATCGGCGATGGCGTGCAGCACCGCGTAGGGGCCCAACCGCAGGTGCGCCGGGTCGGCGTCCAGGCGGGCACGCACCTCACTGAGCCCGCTGTGGTCGCCGTGCCGGACGGTCACCACGAAGTCCCGCCCGACGAAGATCATGATCTCGCCGGTCTCCACGATCTCGCGGGCCGCCGCCGAATCGTGCGGGACGTAGTTGACGGTCTTGATGACGAAGAACAGCGAGTCGTCGTAGCGTTCCAGCTTGGGTCGCTGGTGGGCGTGCACCGCGTCCTCGACCGCGAGTGGATGCAGGCCGAACACCTCGGCGACCTCCGCCATCTGCACGTCGTCGGGCTGGTGCAGTCCGAGCCACGCGAACGCCTGCCCGCCGGCGGCGGTGACCTCCCGCGCCGCGGCCCGGGCCTGCGCCGGGGTGAACCGGCCCGCGCGACGCTCCCCGTCGACGTACACCCCGCAGTCGACGACCACGCGGTCGACCGGGGGAGAGGGCGCCGTTTCGGCGTCCGGCGGCGGTGTCACGGCGCCCGCCCGGCGCAGCGACGGCAATCCCCGAAACGTCGGCATCGCTGGTCCTCCCATCGCCGCGGCGTCGCCGAAAATGCTACGCGTCGACACCCGCGCCGGGCCGGGCTGACGCGGCGGCCAGGTCGAGGTGAAGTACCCTGACGCCGTGGCAGACGCGGCGGAACCCTCTCATCTGGTCATCGGTGACGAAGAGATTTTCGCAGCTCACCTGGGCGGGAAACTGTCGGTGGAGCTGAAGACCCCGCTGGACACCCAGCGGGCCCTCTCGATCGCCTACACGCCCGGGGTGGCCCAGGTCAGCCGGGCCATCGCCGGCGATGTCACCCTGGCGGCCCGCTACACCTGGGCCGACCGGCTGGTCGCGGTGGTCAGCGACGGCAGCGCGGTGCTCGGCCTCGGCGACATCGGCGCCGCCGCCTCGCTGCCGGTGATGGAAGGCAAGTGCGCGCTGTTCAAGGCGTTCGCCGGACTCGACTCCATCCCGATCGTGCTCGACACCAAAGACCCCGACGAGATCGTGGAGACCCTGGTGCGGCTGCGGCCCACCTTCGGCGCGGTCAACCTCGAAGACATCTCCGCCCCCCGCTGCTTCGAGATCGAGCGCCGGGTGGTCGAGGCCCTGGACTGCCCGGTGATGCACGACGACCAGCACGGCACCGCGATCGTGGTGCTCGCCGCCCTGATGGGTGCGACCCGGCTGCTCAACCGGGACATGACCGGGCTGCGGGTCGTGGTCTCCGGCGCCGGCGCGGCCGGGGTGGCCTGCGCCAACATCCTGCTGGCCGCCGGGATCGGGGACGTCACGGTGCTGGACTCGCAGGGCATCGTGCACGCCGACCGCGACAGCCTGACCAGCGTCAAAGCCGACCTGGCCGCCCGCACCAACCCGGCGGGACGCACCGGCGGGCTGGCCGAGGCACTCGACGGAGCGGACGTGTTCCTCGGCGTGTCGGCCGGCGTGGTGCCCGAGCAGCTCATCGCCTCGATGGCACCGGACTCGATCGTGTTCGCACTGTCCAACCCCGACCCCGAGGTCCATCCCGACCTGGCCCGCAAGTACGCCGCGGTGGTGGCGACCGGGCGCAGCGACTTCCCGAACCAGATCAACAACGTGCTGGCCTTCCCCGGCGTCTTCCGCGGCGCCCTGGACGCCGACGCCCGGCGGATCACCGAGAAGATGAAGGTCGCGGCCGCGGAGGCCATCTTCGGGGTGGCCGCCGAACACCTCGCCGCCGACTACATCGTGCCCAGCCCGCTGGATCCGCGCGTCGGGCCGGCCGTCGCGGCGGCGGTCGCCGAAGCGGCGGAGTCCTAGCCTGCGGACACCGGTGAACCCCACGACCGGTCTGCGGCTGCTGACGCTGGGTCTGCTGGCCGCCCTGATCGCCGCCTGCGTCGCCCCGGCGCCCGCGCCGGTGATGCGGGTGGGGGCGACCGACGCGGTGCGGTCGCAGGTCCTGGCCCACCTGTACGCCGCGGCGCTGCGCGACGCCGGCACCCCCGCCGAGGTGACCGTGACCGACGACCCCGTCGCCGGCCTGGACACCGGTGCGGCCGCCGTGGCCCCGGGGCTCACCGGACGGCTGCTGCGGCGGTTCCAGCCCGACGCCACCCCGCGGTCGGCCAAGGCGGTCTACCGCGCCATGGTCGCCGCGCTGCCCGAGGGCCTGGCGGCCGGCGACTACGCCACCGCGGCGCAGGACAAGCCGGCGCTGGCCGTGACCGAGAAGACCGCCCGGGCCTGGGGCGGAACCGACCTTCGGGTGTTGCCGCGGCACTGCCACGGCTTGACCGTCGGGGTGGTCGCGGGTGACGAGGCGCCTGCCAAGGTGGGCTCCTGTCGGCTGAACAACCGTGAGTTCCCCTCCGCTACAGCGATGTTCACCGCGCTGGAGAAGGGGGACATCGATGCTGGCTGGACCAGTACCGCCGCTCCGGACGCCCCGGAGACCGTCGCACTGCTCATCGACGGCTCACCGGCACTGGTACAGGCGGAGAACGTGGTGCCGCTGTACCGACGCGCGGAGTTGAGCGAACGTCAGGTGCTGGCGCTCAACGAGGTGGCCGGGGTGCTCGACACCGCCGGGCTGACCGCGATGCGCCGCCGCGTCGACGGCGGCGCCGACCCGCAGGTGGTGGTCGAGTCCTGGCTGGCCGAGCACCCGCTGGGGCGCTGAACCGACGTCAGCGCGAGGCGGGCATCGCCCGGCCCAACAGGGCGGAGAACAGCCGCTGGTAGCCGGACCCGGTGAGGCGCACGAGCACGTCGAGCACCTTGGCGTCGGGGCCGACCAGGACCCGGGCGCGCTTCTTGCGCACCGCTTCCAAGATGATGCGCGCGGCTCGCTCCGGGGTGGTGCTGGCCAGTCGCTTGTCGAAGAACTCGGCGAGCTCGTTGCTGTCCAGGCCGTCGGCGGCGGTGGCGTTGCGGGCGATCGCGGTCTTGATCCCACCCGGGTGCACGCAGGTGACCCGCACCGGGTGCTTGGCCAGCATCATCTCCTGCCGCAGTGCCTCGGTGAACCCGCGGACCGCGAACTTCGCCGAGTTGTAGGCGGCCTGCCCCGGCACCGAGAACAAGCCGAAGATGCTGGAGATGTTGACCACGTGCCCGTCACCGGAGGCGATCAGGTGCGGCAGGAACGCTTTGGTGCCGTTGACCACCCCCCAGAAATCGACGTCCATCACCCGCTCGATGTCCTTGAACTGGCTGATCTCGACGTCGCCGGTGAAGGCGATCCCGGCGTTGTTGTAGATCTGGTTGACCGCCCCGAAATGATCGCGGACGGCGTCGGCGTAGGCGAGCACCGTCTCGCGTTCGACGACGTTGAGGCGGTCGGCTTTGACCTGCGCCCCCATCGCGATCAGCTGCTGCTCGGTCTGCGCGAGACCTTCGGTGTCGACGTCACTGATCGCGACCTTCGCACCGGAGCGGCCCAGTTCCAGAGCCAGCGCGCGGCCGATACCCGAGCCCGCACCGGTGACGACGGCGACTTTTCCGGCAAACCCCTCCATGCGAACCCTTCCGTTGTGGGTGTGCGCGCCCGTCGACACACCGGTTCGGTTGTCACTGTACGCACCACGGGCGGCGTTCAACGGAGAGCGAGTGCGCCCCGACGGGCGGGGCGCGGACTCAGCCGAAGGCCTGGTCGATGATCTCCTGCTGCTCGACGGCGTGCACCTTGTGCGAGCCCGACGACGGCGCGGACATGGCGCGCCGCGAGATCCGCCGGATCCCGGTGAGCAGGTCGGGCAGCACCGCGGGCAGGGTCAGCCCCATCGACGGCCAGGCCCCCTGGTTGGCCGGCTCCTCCTGCACCCAGAAGTGCTCGGTCACGTTGGGGTAGCGCTCCAGGGTCTCGCGCAGCCGCCGGCGCGGCAGCGGCGCGAGTTGCTCGACCCGCACGATCGCGACGTCGTCGCGCTCGTCCTTGGCCTTGCGGGCGGCCAGCTCGTAGTAGAGCTTGCCGCTGGTCAACAGGATCCGGGTGACCTTGCTGCGGTCGCCCTCGCCGGCCTCGTAGTCGGGTTCCTCCAACACCGAGCGGAACTTGATCTCGGTGAAGTCGCGGACGTCGCTGACCGCGGCCTTGTTGCGCAGCATCGACTTGGGGGTGAACACGATCAGCGGCCGCTGGATGCCGTCCAGCCCGTGCCTGCGCAGCAGGTGGAAGTAGTTGGCCGGGGTGGAGGGCATTGCGACCGTCATCGACCCCTCGGCCCACAGCTGCAGGAACCGTTCGATCCGGCCGGAGGTGTGGTCGGGGCCCTGGCCCTCGTGGCCGTGCGGCAGCAGCAGCACCACGCTGGACAACTGGCCCCACTTGGCCTCACCGGAGGAGATGAACTCGTCGATCACCGACTGCGCGCCGTTGACGAAGTCGCCGAACTGTGCCTCCCACAGCACGAAGGCATCGGGGTTGCCCACCGTGTAGCCGTATTCGAAGCCGACCGCGGCCGCCTCCGACAGCGGTGAGTCGTACACCAGGAATTTCCCGCCCGTCGGGGTGCCGTCGGCGTTGGTCGCCAGCAGCTGCAGCGGGGTGAATTCGGCGCCGGTCTCCCGGTCGATGAGCACCGAGTGGCGCTGACTGAAGGTGCCCCGGCGGGTGTCCTGCCCGGACAGCCGCACCAGTTTGCCCTCCGAGACCAGCGTCCCCAGCGCGAGCAGTTCGGCGAACGCCCAGTCGATCTTGCCCTCGTAGGCCATCTCCCGGCGCCGCTTGAGCACCGGCTCCACCCGTGGGTGCACGTCGAAGCCCTCGGGGAACTCCAGATGCGCATCGCCGATGCGGGCCAGCAGCGCCTTGTCCACCGCGGTGGACAGGCCCGCCGGGATCATCTGCAGCGACTCCACCGACTCGCTCGGCTCGGCGGTGTGCTTCTCCAGCTCACGGACCTCGTTGAACACCCGCTCCAGCTGGCCCTGGTAGTCGCGCAGGGCGTCCTCGGCCTCTTTCATCGAGATGTCGCCACGACCGATCAGGGCTTCGGTGTAGCTCTTGCGCACCCCGCGGCGGGTGTCGATCACGTCGTACATCGCCGGGTTGGTCATCGACGGGTCGTCGCCCTCGTTGTGCCCGCGCCGCCGGTAGCAGAGCATGTCGATGACGACGTCCTTCTTGAACTTCTGCCGGAAGTCCACCGCCAGGCGCGCCACCCAGTCGCAGGCCTCCGGGTCATCGCCGTTGACGTGGAAGATCGGCGCGCCGATCATCTTCGCCACGTCGGTGCAGTACTCGCTGGAGCGGGAGTGCTCCGGCGCGGTGGTGAACCCGATCTGGTTGTTGACGATGATGTGGATGGTGCCGCCGATCCGGTAGCCGGGCAGCTGCGCCATGTTGAGCACCTCGGCGACGATGCCCTGGCCGGCGAACGCGGCGTCGCCGTGCAGCATCAGCGGCACCACCGAGTAGGCGCGCTGCTCGTCGGTGTCGTCGCGGCCGTGGTCGAGCAGGTCCTGCTTGGCGCGGACCTGGCCCTCCAGGACCGGGTCCACCAGTTCCAGGTGCGACGGGTTGGCGGTCAGCGAGACCTGAATCTCGTTGTCGCCGAACATCTGCAGGTACACACCGGTGGAGCCGAGGTGGTATTTGACGTCGCCGGAGCCGTGCGCCTGCGAGGGGTCCAGGTTGCCCTCGAACTCGGTGAACAGCTGCGAGTAGGGCTTGCCCACGATGTTGGCGAGCACGTTCAGCCGGCCGCGGTGCGGCATCCCGATGACCACCTCGTCGAGGCTGTGCTCGGCGCACTGGTCGATCACCGCGTCCATCATCGGGATGATGGTCTCGGCGCCCTCCAGCGAGAACCGTTTCTGCCCCACGTATTTGGTGTGCAGGAAGGTCTCGAATGCCTCGGCGGCGTTGAGCTTGCTCAGGATGTACTTCTGCTGCGCGACGGTGTGCTTGATGTGCTTGGTCTCGATCCGCTGCTGCAGCCACTGCTGCTGCTCGGGTTCGAGGATGTGGGTGTACTCCACCCCGATGTGGCGGCAGTAGGCGTCGCGCAGCACCGAGAGCACATCGCGCAGCTTCTTGTACTCCTTGCCCGCGAAGCCGCTGACCTTGAACTCGCGGTCCAGGTCCCACAACGTCAGACCGTGGGTGAGCACGTCGAGGTCGGGGTGGCTGCGGAAGCGGGAGTTGTCCAGCCGCAACGGGTCGATGTCGGCCATCAGGTGGCCGCGGTTGCGGTAGGCCGCGATCAACTCCATCACCCGGGCGTTCTTGTCCACGATGGAGTCGGGGTTGTCGGTGCGCCACCGCACCGGCTCGTAGGGGATGTTCAGCTCGCGGAAGATCTCGTCGAAGAACTCGTCGGAGAGCAGCAGTTCGTGAACCGTGCGCAGGAAGTCACCGGACTCGGCGCCCTGGATGATGCGGTGGTCGTAGGTCGAGGTGAGCGTCACCAGCTTGCCGACCCCCAGCTCGGCGATGCGCTCCTCGCTGGCGCCCTGGAATTCCGCCGGGTACTCCATCGCGCCGACCCCGATGATCGCGCCCTGCCCGGCCATCAGCCGCGGCACCGAGTGCACGGTGCCGATGGTGCCCGGGTTGGTCAGCGAGATCGTCACCCCGGAGAAGTCGTCGGCGGTGAGCTTGCCGTCGCGGGCGCGGCGGACGATGTCCTCGTAGGCGGCGACGAACTGCGCGAACCGCAGCGTCTCGCAGCGTTTGATCCCGGCGACCACCAGGGAGCGTTTGCCGTCCTTGCCCTGCAGGTCGATGGCCAGGCCGAGGTTGGTGTGCTCGGGGGTGACCGCACTGGGTTTGCCGTCGACTTCGGCGAAGTGGCGGTTCATGTTCGGGAACTTCTTGACCGCCTGCACCATCGCGTAGCCGAGCAGGTGGGTGAACGAGATCTTGCCGCCCCGGGTGCGTTTGAGGTGGTTGTTGATGACCGTGCGGTTGTCGATCATCAGCTTGGCCGGGATGGCGCGCACGCTGGTGGCGGTCGGCACCTCCAGCGACGTCGACATGTTCTTGACCACGGCGGCGGCGGCCCCCCGCAGGACCTGGACCTCGCCGTTGGTCGAGCCGGCCGGCTTGCTGTCGGACTTGGCGGCCGGCTTGCCCTCCGATTTCGCGGCGGGTTTAGCGGCCGCGGCTTTGCTGGACGCCGGTTTGGTCGAGGACTGCGCCGATTTCGCGGATTCCTTGCGCGCCGGCTGTTCGGCGGGCGACTCGGCTTTGTCGGCCGGCGGCTTCTGCGCCGGCTCGGTCTTGGCCGAACCGCTCGACGCCCCGGATGCCGACCCCGAGGAGCGGGTCGCCGAAGCCGGCCGTGCAGCGGCCGGTCGGGTCGCGCCGCCGTCGGCGGGCTCGGGCCGATAGTCGACGAGGAACTCGTGCCAACTCGGGTCGACGGAGTCGGGGTCGTCCCGGAATTTGCGGTACATCTCCTCGACCAGCCATTCGTTCTGCCCGAATGGTGAACTTGTACTGCTCACAGCAGCTGCTCGCCTCGTTCCTTCGTCCGACAGGCCGCCTCGACGGCCACCTGCCACTACTCTTTCCGCACCGCGGCTCTCGGCGCGGCTTCCGCCCACATAAAGGCTATCGCTTCCCGGACATTCCGCTAGGCAAGTTGGCCGCGCCGTCCGGTGCACCCGGCGCCGGCTCGGAGAGGGCCGCCACCGCGAGGCTCCGGTACGTTCCGGAATCCAGCGCTTGCACCGGCGCCGGCCACTGGGCGGGCGGATCGCCGAACGCGGCGTGGGCGTTGGCCACGATCTTCTTGCCCATCATCCGGTTGCCGCCGGCGCCGATCGCCGCCCCCACCCCCATCGGCAGCATCTTGCCCACGGTCAACGCACCCCGGCGCAGGGTGTAGCGGCGCACGAAGTACCGCAGCAACCGGGTGTTGAGTTTGGTCACCGCCGGTAGCGGCACGGCGGCGACGCCGTCGGTCAGCCACGCCCCGTTGGTGCGGCCGGGACCGAGCAGCGAGCGCACGGCGTGCTTGCCCTCGTCGCCCACCAGCACCGCCAGCACCAGTGCGCGGCGACGCTCCCGGTGTTCAACGGGGATGTCGTGCACGTCGGCGAGCGCCAGGACGTAGAGGGCGGTCGCCTCCAGGAACAGCACCGTTTCGGCCGCGACGCTGCCCAGCGCGGTCAGGGTGCCCAGCCCGGGAACGGTCGCGCTGGAACCGACCGCGGCGCCGCTCGCCGTCACCGCCCGCAGATAACGCTTCTCGAGCTTGCCGGTGATCTCGACGGGACCGGCGCCGGGATGGGCGTCCCGCAGCCGCCGGACATAGGCATGCACCGCCGGGCCCTGCATCCGCGAGCCCCGCTCGATGATCCGGGACAGCACCAACGCGGCGGCGGTCGGTTCGGTGTCGACCGGTTCGGGCAGTCGATCCGCGGTTGTGCGCCGGAAACGCATCGGGCCTCCCTGCCGGGTGTGCGCGGGGTGAACGTCCGTCCAACGTAACGCGGCGGCGACAAGTGCCCGCCGGTGACCACGGTCACCGTGGCGGGCGCCGGTCGCCGCCGGAGTTGTCCGGGCGGGACGCGGACCGTAACGTCGCAACGGATCACCCACTCGAAAAGACCTGAGGCCGACACCTCCGCGACGCCGCGACTCCCGCGCGTTCTTCGAGGTCGGCGGCCCGGCCGAGGTACGGAGATGGTTACGTGACCACCACCAGCGCGCGCCCGCGGCGGGCCGGCGACCGGGTAGCCAACCCGTGGCCCGCGCTGTGGGCGATGGTGGTCGGGTTCTTCATGATCCTGGTCGACTCGACCATCGTCGCGGTCGCCAACCCGAGCATCATGACCGACCTGAACATCGGCTACGACACGGTCATCTGGGTGACCAGCGCCTACCTGCTGGCCTACGCGGTGCCGTTGCTGGTCGCCGGCCGGCTGGGGGACCGGTTCGGTCCGCGCAACCTGTATCTGATCGGGCTGGCGGTCTTCACCGTCGCGTCGCTGTGGTGCGGGCTGTCCGGCAGCGTCGAGATGTTGATCACTGCCCGCGTGGTGCAGGGCCTGGGTGCGGCGTTGCTGACCCCGCAGACCCTGTCGACCATCACCCGCATCTTCCCGGCCGACCGGCGCGGCGTGGCGATGAGCGTGTGGGGGGCCACCGCGGGGGTGGCGACCCTCATCGGTCCGCTGGCCGGGGGCGTGCTGGTCGACGCGTTGGGCTGGGAATGGATCTTCTTCGTCAACGTGCCGATCGGGATCGTCGGGCTCGCTCTGGCGGCCTGGCTGATCCCGGATCTGCCCACCCAGAATCACCGGTTCGACCTCATCGGCGTGCTGTTGTCGAGCCTGGGGGTGTTCCTACTGGTCTTCGCGCTGCAGGAGGGGCAGTCGCACCACTGGCAGCCGTGGATCTGGGCGGTGATCGTGGCCGGGATCGGCCTGATGACGGCGTTCGTGTACTGGCAGTCGATCAACCGGGCCGAACCACTGATCCCGTTGCACATCTTCGCCGACCGCAATTTCAGTGTCGCCAACGTGGCGGTCGCGGTGATCGGGTTCGTCTCGGTGGCGATGATGTTCCCGGTCATGTTCTACGCCCAGGGGGTCTGCGGCCTGTCCCCGACCCGCTCGGCGCTGCTGACGGCGCCGACGGCCATCGCCAGCGGGCTGCTCGCGCCGCTGGTGGGCAAGATCGTCGACCGGGTCCACCCGCGCCCGGTGGTCGGCTTCGGCTTCTCGGTGCTGGCCATCGGGATCACCTGGCTCGCGCTGGACATGACCCCGACCACCCCGATCTGGCGGCTGGTGGTCATCTTCGCCGTGATCGGGATCGGGATGGCGTTCATCTGGTCGCCGCTGGCGGCCACCGCCACCCGCAACCTGCCACCGGACCTGGCCGGCGCCGGCTCGGGGGTGTTCAACGCCACCCGCCAGTTCGGCACGGTGCTGGGCAGCGCCGGGATGGCGGCGTTCATGACCTGGCGGCTCACCGCCGAGATGCCGGCGATGCCGGCGGGCGGTCACGCCGGTGGCGTCGAGGGGGAGATCCTGCGGCTGCCCGACTTCCTGCACATCCCGTTCTCCGCCGCCATGTCGCAGGCCACCCTGCTGCCGGCGTTCATCGCCCTGTTCGGAGTCGCGGCGGCACTGTTCATGATCGGGTTCGGCGCCACTGTGATCACGACGATCCACGCCCAGACCGGATCGCGGGCCGGGCGGACCGTCGACCTCGGCCGCGGTGGACGCGAGGTCGACACCGACGAGATCGCTCCGGTGGACGGGTCGCCCGGCGGCCCGCCGGCCGAGGATGCACTGCCCGAGGACGCAGTGCTCGAGGACCCGTGGCACGAGGACGCGCTGCAGATCGCCCCATCACATGCGGGCACCGGGGGCTCCTCCTGGGATGGGGTGCTGCCCGAGACGTTCTGGCCCGACCCGTTGGAGCCTGCCGGCGGGGCGTCCCTGCGCGCACCGGAGACCGAAGAACTGGTCGCCCTGATGCACAACGAGACCGACACCGACCGGCTTCGTGGCCTGCCGCTCGAGCACGACGGGGCACGGGTGGCCACACCGCCGCCGGTACCGGCTGCCGGCGACCTCGCGCCGCCGCGCCGACCTCACCACGACGACATCGACACCGACGAACTGTTCCGGGTGGACCGGATGTTCAACGCCTTGGGTCAACCGCTGCACGAACCACTCGACGACAGCGGCGGTTACGGCAGGCACGCCCGCCGCGACCGCGGGTAGCCGCCGGCTCAGTCCGCGTCGAACAACACCGCACGGTTCAGGGAGCCGGTCGGGTCGAAGGCGGATTTGACGGTGCGCATCGCGGCGATGTCGGCGGGCTCGCGCGACATCCCCAGGTAGGCGCGTTTGCGGCTGCCGACACCGTGTTCGGAGCTGACGTTGCCGCCGTGTTCGGCGATCAGTTCCATCATCGCCGCGTACAGCCGGTTCTCGGTCTCGCCGTCGGAGCGGCAGCGCAGCACGTTGAGGTGCAGGTTGCCCTCACCGAGGTGCCCGAACAGCACCGGGATCGCTTCGGGTGCATGCGATCTGATCACCTGCGCGGCATCCCGGCTGAACCCGGGAATCTGTGCGGGCGGCAGTGACACATCGAATTTCAGCGGCGGGCCGAAGACACCGAGGACATCGGCGATCGACTCCCGCACCTGCCACAACCGCTGCCGGGCGACCGCGTCGACACCCACCGCCGGCTCGCCGTCGAGGCGGACCGCGGTGAGCGCGTCGGCCAGGTATCCGGTCGGGTCGCGGTCGGCGACCAGCTCCACCAGCAGCAACCAGTTTCCCGCCACCGGGGCTCCCACGCCGCAGTGCTCGTCGGTGAGCACCGTTGCGGCACCGTCGATCAACTCGAGTGCGGCGATGCCGTCCAGGTCGCGGAAGGCTCCGGCGGCTTCGATCAGCCCGGCGAGCTCGCCGAACCCGCAGACGGCGGTGATCCGGTGGGCCGGCGGGTGGTGCAGCCGCACCTCGAGTTCGGTGATCACCCCGAGCGTGCCCTCGGCGCCGACGAAGAGGGCGGGCAGGTCGTAGCCGGTGTTGTCGCGTCGGACCCGGCTGCGCCGGTTCAGCACCGTCCCGTCGGGCAGCACCACCTGCAGCCCGAGCACCTGCTCGCCCATGTTCCCGTAGCGGACGGTGCGCAGCCCGCCGGCGTTGGTCGCGGCCATCCCGCCCACGGTGGCGGTGTCGCGGGCGCTCAGGTCGACCCCGAACAGCAGCCCGGCCCGCCCGGCGGCGTGGTGCAGGTCGCTGAGCGTCACCCCGGCACCGACGGTGAGTCGCCGTTCGGCGGTGTCGACCTCACCGATCCGGTTGAGGCGGGCGGTGGACAGCAGCACGTCGTCGTGTTCGGGGACCGTGCCCGCGACCAGTGAGGTGCGCCCGCCCTGGATGGTGACGTGCGCGCCTGCGGCCCGGCAGACACTCAGCACCTCGGCGACCTCGCCGGCCGAACCGGGCCGGATCAGGGCGCTCGCGTGTCCGCGGTACCGGCCGGTGTGATCGATGCTGTGGGCGGCCAGCACGTCGGCGTCGGTGCTGAGGTGCCCGGAGCCGACCACCGAACGCAGCCGGTCGGTCAAGGAGGCAGCCACCCTGCCGGTTTAGCACACCGTCGCGGCTCGGGGGGTCAACCGGTGGAGTTGGAGATCAGGTCGACGCCGGCGCCGTTCCACCGGAACTTCACCACGCTGGTCAGCCCCGCGATGCCGGTGGCGTAGGTCAGCGCGACCGTGTCGTCGGTGCACTGGGCCAGGTCGATGCCGTTGAACCCGAAGGTGTCCGGCACGCCCTCGGCGACGAACTCGCCGCGATGGAACATCACCGCCCGGGTGTTGGGGTTGGCGGCGTTGGTGTTGGCGGCCACGATCACCGTCGACAGCTGCGCGCAGGTGTTGTAGTTGCCGGCCAGCGGTTCGGGATTCCACGGCTGCCTGCTGCGCGGATCCTGGGGCAACCGCGAGACCGCCTCGGCGATGGCCGGGGCGGCCAGGTCCACCGCGCACGGGTCCGGCGGGGCGGTGCTGGTGGGTTCGGGTTCGGCGGCCGCGGGCGGATCCGCCGGCGGTGGCGGCAGCTGCGCGGAGGTGGGCGGAGGGGTCTTGGCCACGGTGGAGTCCCCTGACCCGCACCCGGCCAGCGCGGCGGCCGCCAGCAACGCCGCCGCCACCACGCTCACCACCCGACCGCGCCACAACACATCGGGCACCGTACCGGTCGTCGCGGCCCGGGGCGGGTAAGCCGGGCCGACGGTCACCGTGGTGCCCGCCACACCGGGGCGGGGCGGGCCGGGTGCACCCCGGCCGACGTGCACCGATCCACCGGCGGCGCTCGGCGTCGAGGCCGGCCGGGTTGCCCGTAGACTGCTATTCGCCATGAGCTCCCCGGACGCCGCCGCCCCGACCTTCGCCGACCTGCAACTGCACCCCGCCGTGCTGCAGGCGGTCCACGACGTCGGCTACGAATCGCCCTCGGCGATCCAGGCCGCCACCATCCCGGCGCTGCTGGCGGGGTCCGACGTGGTGGGGCTGGCCCAGACCGGCACCGGGAAGACGGCGGCCTTCGCCACCCCGATCCTGTCCAAGATCGACACCGCCAGCAGCGCCACCCAGGCCCTGGTGCTGGCGCCGACCCGGGAACTGGCCCTGCAGGTCGCCGAGGCGTTCAGCCGTTACGGCACCCACCTGCCGCGGCTGAACGTGCTGCCGATCTACGGCGGGGCGTCCTACGGGGTGCAGTTGGCCGGACTGCGCCGGGGCGCCCAGGTGGTCGTCGGCACCCCGGGCCGGGTCATCGACCACCTGGAGCGCGGCACCCTGGACCTGTCCCGGGTGGACTACCTGGTGCTCGACGAGGCCGACGAGATGCTGCAGATGGGCTTCGCCGAGGACGTCGAACGCATCCTCGCCGACACCCCGGAGTACAAGCAGGTGGCGTTGTTCTCGGCGACCATGCCGCCGGCGATCAGCAAGATCACCGCGAAATACCTGCACGACCCGGTCGAGGTCGCCGTGGAGGCGCAGACCGCGACGGCCGAGAACATCACCCAGCGCTATATCCAGGTCGCCGGGCCGCGCAAGATGGACGCGCTGACCAGGGTGCTGGAAGTCGAGCCGTTCGAAGCGATGATCGTGTTCGTCCGCACCAAACAGGCCACCGAGGAGGTCGCGGAGAAACTTCGCGCGCGGGGGTTGGCGGCGGCCGCGATCAACGGCGACATTCCGCAGGGCCAGCGGGAACGGACCATCGCCGCGCTCAAGGACGGTTCGCTGGACATCCTGGTGGCCACCGACGTGGCGGCCCGGGGGCTGGACGTGGAGCGGATCTCACACGTCCTCAACTATGACATTCCGCACGACACCGAGTCCTACGTGCACCGGATCGGCCGCACCGGCCGGGCTGGCCGGTCGGGCAACGCGCTGCTGTTCGTCTCGCCGCGGGAACGCCACCTGCTCAAGGCGATCGAGCGCACGACCCGGCAGAAGCTGACCGAAGCCGAACTGCCCACCGTCGACGACGTCAACGCCCAGCGGGTGGCCAAGTTCCGCGACTCGATCACCGACACGCTCAGCGCGTCGGGGCTCGACGTGTTCCGCAGCCTGGTCGAGGAGTACGAACGCGACCACGACGTCCCGATGGCCGACATCGCCGCGGCGCTGGCGCTGCAGTCCCGCAACGGTGACGAGTTCCTCATGGTCGAGCCGCCCCCGGAGGCGCGTCGCGACCGGGCCGACCGCAAAGCGGGACGCGACGACCGCAAAGGCGCCCGCAAGGGCGGTGCGCGCGGCGACAAACGGTTCGCCACCTACCGCATCGCGGTCGGCAAGCGACACAAGGTCGGTCCCGGCTCGATCGTCGGGGCCATCGCCAACGAGGGCGGTCTGCATCGCAGCGACTTCGGGCAGATCAGCATCCGCGGTGACTTCTCGCTGGTGGAGTTGCCGGCGAAACTGCCGCGCAGCACTCTCAAGGCGTTGGAGAAGACCCGGATCTCCGGAGTGTTGATCAACCTGCAGCAGGATCGTCCGCCGCGCCGGACCCGATCCGGATGACGGTGGCTCGGCCCGCTGCGACACGGCCGCCGCAGGTCTACCGGGTCGAGTCGCTCACCGGGATCCGGGCTGTCGCAGCGCTTCTGGTGGTCGGTACCCATGCCGCCTACACCACCGGCAAATACCCGCAGGGCTACCTCGGGCTGCTCGGCTCGCGGATGGAGATCGGGGTGCCGATCTTCTTCGTGCTCTCCGGATTCCTGCTGTATCGCCGCTGGGTGCAGGCCGCGGTGCACGAGCGGCCGAGCCCGTCGTTGCGCCGTTACACCCGCCACCGCATCCGCCGCATCATGCCCGCCTACATGGTCACGGTGTTGGGCGCCTACCTCGTCTACCACTTCCGCACCGCCGGGCCCAACCCGGGGCACACCTGGGAGGGGTTGCTGCGCAACCTCACCCTGACCCAGATCTACACCGACAACTACATGTTCTCCTATCTGCATCAGGGCCTGACCCAGATGTGGAGCCTGGCGGTGGAGGTCGGCTTCTACATCCTGTTACCGCTGCTGGCGTTCCTGTTGATGGTGACGCTGTGCCGGCGCCAGTGGCGCCCGGGGCGGTTGCTGGCCGGGCTGGCTGGGTTGGCCGCGATCACCCCGGCGTGGCTGGTCCTGGTGCACACCGTGGACTGGCTTCCCGACGGGGCGCGGCTGTGGCCGCCGGCGTATCTGGCCTGGTTCGTCGCCGGGATGGCGCTGGCGGTGCTGCAGGCGATGGGGGTGCGCGCCTACGGTTTCGCGGTGCTTCCGCTGATCGCGGTGTGCTACCTGATCGTCTCCACCCCGATCGGCGGCGAACCCACCACCTCGCCGCGCGAACTGAGCGAGGCCTTGGTCAAGGCTGCCTTCTACGCGGTGATCGCCGGTCTGGCGGTGGCCCCGCTGGCACTGGGCGACGACGGCTGGTACGCCCGGCTGCTGGGCAGCAGGCCGATGGTGTGGCTGGGGGAGATCTCCTACGAGATCTTCCTGATCCACATGGTGCTGATGGAGGTGGTGATGGTCGAGGTGCTGCAGTGGCCGGTCTACACCGGCTCGATGTGGGCACTGTTCGCGGTGACGCTGGTGCCGACGATTCCGCTGTCGTGGCTGCTGCACCGCTACACCGACCTGCGCTGAACGGGCGGTGTCAGCCGGCGTCGCGGGCCGCGGCCGGCAGCACCACCGGCGCCACGAACTCCTCGATCAGTGCGGTCTCCTCGGCGTCGTCGCGGCCGGGGAACACCAGCAGGGAGGTCATCACCCGCACCACCCAGCGGGCGCGGCGCCGCGCGGACTCCGGATCGACGGCGTCGAGGCCGTCGAGGAACGCCGCGACCAACTCGGTGATCACCTCCGAGCGGTCGGCCAGTTCACCGCCGAGCGGGTCGGTCCGACCGAACCACGCGGCGAGTGCGGGGTTGTCGCGCACGGTCGCGATGGCCGCCGTGATCCCGGTGACCAGCCGCGTGCGCGGGTCGTCGATCCCGGCGAGCCGGTCGCCGAGCGTGCGGTTCACCGCACGGGCCTCCCGGTGCACATAGGCGCGGTGCAGTGCCTCGCGGCTTTCGAAGTAGCGGTAGAGCGTCGCGCGGGAACAGCCCGCGGCCCGAGCGATTTCGGCCATGCCGATCGAGCTGGGCTCGTGCTCGGTGAACAGGTCACCGGCCGCATCGAGAATGCGTTCGGCGGCCACCGCGCTGCGGCGCTCGGCCAGCCAGTCGCGGCGCGCCATCACGGGCCCGCGGTGAACGGCACCGTCAGCGGCCGGCGCACATAGCTGCCACCGGCCCAGCGGATGCCGGCTTCGTCGACGCTGAATTCCGGGCAGCGGGACAGCAGTTCCTCCAGCGCGACCCGGGACTGCATGCGCGCCGCCTGGTTGCCGATGCAGTGGTGGGCACCGTATCCGAAGCTGAGGATCTGGGTGGGCCGGCGCTGCACGTCGAGGTCCTCGGCGTCGGGGCCGAATCGCCGCTGGTCGCGGTTGGCCGAGCCGTACAGCAGCAACACCTTGCGGCCCGCCGGGATCGTGGTGCCCTCGATCGTGACGTCGCGGGTGGCGGTGCGGCACAGGCCCTGCACCGGTGAGGTGAGACGCAACAGTTCTTCGACGGCATCGCGGATCGCGGCGGGGTTGTCCACCAACAGCTTTCGCTGGTCGGGGTGGCGGTGCAGCAGTTGCACCGATCCGCCCAGCATCCCGGTGGTGGTGTCGTTGCCGCCGGTGACCATCGTGAAGGCGAACGCCAGGATCGCGAACACCCCGGCGGCGTCGTCGGCTTCAGCGCCGACCCCTCCGGCGATCAGGTGCGAGACGGTGTCCTCGCCCAGGTCGGTGCGACGCCGCTGGATCAGTTCGGTGAAGTAGCCCATCATCTCGCCGAGCGCATCGGTCGCGGTGGCGACGCCGCCGGCGGTGGTGTTGGCGGCGACGATCGCCTCGGTCCACCGGTCGAACCGGTCGCGGTCCTGTTCCGGGACGCCGAGGAAGTGTGCGACCACCATCGACGGCAGCGGCTTGAACAACTCGGCGACGATGTCGCCGCCACCGGCGTCGCGCAACCGCTCGATGCGTTCGACGACGAACTCGCGCACCTGCGGTTCGAGGGCCTCCACCCGGGCCGGGGTGAATCCGCGGGCGACCAGTTTGCGGAACCGGGTGTGCCCCGGCGGGTCCTGCATCACCATCGGCGGGTTGTCCTGCAGGCCGATCATCGCCATGTCGCCGTAGGTGACGGTCAGGCCCTGCGCGGAGGAGAACGTCTCGTGGTCGCGGGCGGCCTCCCAGACGTCGTGGTGCCGGGCGAGGACGTAGTAGTCGTGGTCGGGCCGGTCGGCGGGGACCACGTGGTGGACCGGGTCGTGGTCGCGCAGGGCGCGGTAAGCCGGCCACGGGTCGGCCCAGGTGTCGGCGTCGAAGAGTTGGAAGGCCGGCGGAAGGCTGTGAGACAAACCTGCTGTCATGTCTTATGAATACGACGATAGCGGTGAAATGTCAATGATCAGATCGCGGCGCCGGGATTGAGGATCCCCTCCGGGTCCAGCGCCCGCTTGATGCGGTGGTTCAACGCCACCGCGTCCGCGCCGATCTGATCGGCCAGCCACGGCTGCTTCAACCGCCCGACGCCGTGTTCACCGGTGATGGTCCCGCCCAACTCGATCGCCAGGTCCATGATCTGGCCGTAAGCGACCTGCGCGCGCCGGGTGTTCTCCGGGTCGGCGGGGTCGTAGACGATCAGCGGGTGGGTGTTGCCGTCGCCGGCGTGGGCGATCACCGAGATGGTGACCTCGTTGTCCGCGGCGATCCGCTCGATGCCGGTGACCAGATCCGCCAGCGCCGGCACCGGCACGCCGACGTCCTCGAGCAGCAGGGAACCGGTCGCCTCCACGGCCGGGATGCAGAACCGGCGGGCGGCCACGAACGCCTCGCCCTCGTCGGGGTCGTCGGTGGAGAACACCTCCTTGGCGCCGTGCGCGTCGAAGACCTCCGCCATCAGCGCGATGTCGTCGGCGGCCGAGGAGCCCCGCTCGTCGGAGCCGCCGAGCACCAGCGCCGCGGCGTCGCGGTCCAGGCCCATCCGAAGCTTGTCCTCGACGGCGTTGATCGCCGCGGCGTCCATGAACTCCAGCATCGACGGGCGGATCTTCGCGGTGATCCCGAGCACGGCCTCGGCGGCCGCCTGCACGGAGGCGAACGTCGCGACCACGACGCTGGCCGGGTGCTGGGCGGGCAACAACCGCAACGTCACCTCGGTGATGACACCGAGGGTCCCTTCGCTGCCGACGAACAACTTGGTCAGCGACAACCCGGCGACGTCCTTCAGCCGCGGACCCCCGAGCCGCACCGCGGTTCCGTCGGCGAGCACGACCTGCAGACCGAGCACGTAGTCGGTGGTGACGCCGTACTTGACGCAGCACAGGCCACCGGCGTTGGTGGCGATGTTGCCGCCGATGCTGCAGATCTCGAACGACGACGGGTCCGGCGGATACCACAGCCCGTGTTCGGCGGCGGCCTGCTTGACCTCGGCGTTGAACAGCCCCGGCTGGCACACCGCGACCCGGGTGACCGGATCGATCGTGATCTCCCGCATCTTCTCGGTCGACAGCACGATCCCGCCGTCCAGTGCGGTGGCCCCGCCGGAAAGCCCGGTGCCCGCCCCGCGGGTGACCACCGGGATCGTGTGGGCGGCCGCCCACCGCAGCACAATCTGCACTTCCTCGGTGCGCTGTGGGCGCACCACCGCCAGCGGCATCCCCGCCGACGGGTCGGCGGCCCGGTCCTGGCGGTAGCCGGCCAGGATCGCCGGATCGGTCACGACCATCCGCTCGGGCAGCGACGCCACCAAATCGGTCAGCACGTCAGCGCTCATGGCCCCGATCGTACGGCGGCCGGATCGCCCGTACCCGACCGCGACGGGCACGATGGTGGTGTGCTTCCGCATCCTCGCACCGGCCGGCCGTTCGACTCCCCGGTCCCGCCCGGCACGGGCTGGCCCGGCGACCCCGCCGACGCCGGCACCCCGGTGGCCGGCGACGCCGCGACGGTCGTGGAGCTGGCCGCCGCCGCCGCGACCATCGACGATCTTGACGCCGCGGTCAGCGTCTGTCGGGCCTGTCCCCGGCTGGTGGAGTGGCGCGAGACGGTGGCGGTGGAGAAGCGCCGGGCGTTCGCCGACCAGCCGTACTGGGGCCGCCCGGTGCCCAGTTGGGGGGCGCGCCGGCCGCGGATCGTGGTGCTGGGTCTGGCTCCGGCGGCGCACGGTGCCAACCGGACCGGCCGGATGTTCACCGGCGACCGCTCCGGCGACCAGCTCTACGCGGCGCTGCACCGCGCGGGCCTGGTGAGCCAGCCGACCAGCGTCGACGCCGCCGACGGCCTGCACACCGACCAGGTCCGGATCGTGGCGCCGGTGCACTGCGCCCCGCCGGGCAACGCCCCCACCACGGTCGAACGCTCCACGTGCGCACCGTGGCTGGACGCCGAATGGCGGCTGCTGTCCCCCCATGCGCCGGTGATCGTGGCGCTGGGCGGGTTCGCCTGGCAGGTCGCGCTGCGTATGGTCGGAGACGCGCTGACCGTCAAACCGAAGCCGCGGTTCGGCCACGGCGCCACCGTCGAGCTGGCGAGCGGTGTGCACCTGCTGGGCTGTTTCCATCCCAGCCAACAGAACATGTTCACCGGGCGGCTGACCCCGGCGATGCTCGACGACATCTTGACCCGGGCCGCCGAGCTGGCGGGAAGTGCCCGGAGAGGAAAGGCGTTGTAGGAACCCGTGCGTCTCTCTGTTCTCGACCTGATCCCGGTCCGTTCCGACCAGACCACCGCCGACTCGTTGGCGGCCACGGTGCGCCTGGCGCAGACCGCCGACCGGCTGGGCTACACCCGCTACTGGGTCGCCGAGCACCACAACATGCCGTCGGTGGCGGCCACCAGCCCGCCGGTCGTCCTGGCCTACCTGGCCGCCCAGACCGACCGGCTGCGGCTCGGGTCCGGCGGGGTGATGCTGCCCAACCATGCTCCGCTGGCGGTGGCCGAACAGTTCGCGCTGCTGGAGGCGGCCGCGCCCGGCCGGATCGACCTGGGCATCGGCCGGGCCCCCGGATCGGACCCGGTGACCTCGATGGCGCTGCGTGGCTGGAGCGGACGGGACAGCGCGGCGCTGCACCAGGACGTCGAGAATTTCCCGGACTACCTCGACCACGTCCGGGCGATGATGAGCAGACACGGGGTCCGGGTGGCCGTCCCGGGCCGCGACTACACGTTGCACGCCACCCCCGAGGCGGTCGGCGAGCCACGGCTGTGGCTGCTCGGCTCCTCGCTGTATTCGGCGCACCTCGCCGCAGCCAAGGGCCTGCCCTACGTCTTCGCCCACCACTTCTCCGGCCGCGGCACCGCCGAGGCACTGCAGGTCTACCGCAACGAATTCCAGCCCAGCGAGCTGGCCGCCGAGCCGGTCACCTTCCTGACCGTCAACGCGTCGGTGGCGGCCACCCGGAGCGAGGCCGAAGAACTCATGCTGCCCAACCTCAACATGATGGCGCGGCTGCGCACCGGCGAACCGCTGGGTGCGCTGGAACTGGTCGAAGAGGCCAGGCAGGCGACACTCAACGAGGCCCAGCAGAAGCTGGTGGCCAGCGGGCTGGCCCGCGCGGTGGTCGGCACGCCCGCCGAGGCGGCCGATCAGGTGCGGTCGCTGGCCGCCGAGTTCGACGTCGACGAGGTGATGATCAACCCGGTCGCCTCGGTGCGGCGCGGCACCGACCCGGACACCAGCCCGGGCCGCGAATCGACCCTGGAGTTGCTCGCCAAGGAGTTGCTGTAACGCCCTTGCGCCAACGACGTTGCGCCAACCGTTACGCACCGAGCGTGCATCCACTGCGAGAATCCGGCGGCGTCGGTTTCGCACTCACGACACGCTCGGCGCGCCGGTAAGCGATCCGCGGAGCGCGGGCGTCACCGCGGGGACAACACCACCACCGGGATCGGCCGCGACGTCCGGCGCTGATAGTCGATGTAGCGGTCGCCGTTGTTGTCGTTGACGATCCGCCACAGTCGCGGATAGGCGGGATCGTCGGGCAACACCGGGGTGGCGGTGACCGGGAAACGCCGCGGGCCGACGTTGATCTCGACCTCGGGATCGGCCCGCAGGTTGTGGTACCAGCCCGGCGCCCTGGGGTCGCCGCCCTTGGACGCCACGATCAGATAGTTCGCCCCGTCGCGCGCGTAGGACAGCGATGTGGTGCGCCGCTTGCCGGTGCGGGCCCCGGTGGTGTGCAGCAACAAATTCGGTGCCACACCGGGAAACAAGCGGTGGCCCACCCGGCCACCGGACCGGATGTAAACGGCGTTGTGCACCCGCAGCAACGCGGGGACGACGACACTTTCGAACCGCTGCATGAGACCCATGACCGTCAGTCTGGCCGACCGGTGTCCTGCTCCGCCAGCGCTGCCCGCAGAATCCGCCCACTCTGTTCGCGATCCGGATCGCGGCGCACCAGCATCCCCTTGACGAAGGCCAACCGGTCGCCGCTGCGGCGCGGCACCACGTGCAGGTGGATGTGGAAAACGCTCTGGAACGCCGCCCGGCCGTCGTTGATCGCGAGGTTGTTGCCGTCGGCGTGCAGCCCGGAGACCCGCGCGGCCCGGGCGATCCGCTGTCCGAGGGTGACCATCCCGGCCAAGGTCTCCGGTGGGGTGTCGGTCAGGTCCACCGTGTGCGCCTTCGGGATCACCAGGGTGTGGCCGCGGGTGAACGGCCGGATGTCGAGGATCGCAAGAAACTCGTCGTCCTCATGGATCCGGACGGCGGGGGCCGCGCCGGCGGCGACGGCGCAGAACACGCAAGACATACCGGAACGCTAGCGCACCCGCCGCGCGCAACGCCTCGGCTCGCGGCGGCGGCCCGCGGAGGAGGGCGGCCCTACCCTAGGGGGCATGGACGCGGTGGATCTCGCCTTCGCGGGCGCGACGGAACAGGCACACCTGCTGGCGGCGGGACGCATCACCGCGCCGGCGCTGCTGGAGCTCTACCTGGAGCGCATCGCCCGCCTCGACCCGCAGTTGCGTGCCTACCGGGTGGTGCTCACCGAGACCGCCCGCAACGAGGCGGCCGCCGCCCAGGCCCGCATCGACGCCGGCGAACGCCTGCCGCTGCTGGGGGTCCCGGTCGCGATCAAGGACAACATCGACGTCGCCGGCGAGACCACCACGTTCGGCACCAGCGCACACGGGCCCGCGGTCGCCGAAGACGCGCAGGTGGTGCGACTGCTGCGCGACGCGGGTGCGGTCATCATCGGCAAGACCGCGGTGCCGGAGTTGATGGCCCACCCGTTCACCGAGTCGCTGACCTTCGGCGCCACCCGCAACCCGTGGGATCTGGGTCGCAGCCCCGGCGGGAGCAGCGGCGGCAGCGGCGCCGCAGTCGCCGCCGGCCTCGCCCCGCTGGCCGTGGGGTCCGACGGCGGCGGCTCGATCCGGATCCCGTCGACGTGGTGCGGCCTGTTCGGGATCAAACCGCAACGTGACCGGGTTCCGCTGGCCCCGCACGACGACTCCTGGCAGGGTCTGGACGTGAACGGGCCGATGACCCGTACGGTCGCCGACGCCGCACTGTTCCTCGACGTGACCGCGACCGGCCGGACCGCGGCCGCGGAGTTCAGCACCGCCGCCCGCCGCGATCCGGGCCGGTTGCGCATCGCACTGAGCACCAAGGTCCCGCCGCCACTGGTCGCGCGCCCCGGCCCCGCCCAGCGCGGTGCCCTCACCGAGGCCGGTGCCCTGCTGGCCGAACTCGGCCACCACGTCGCGCACGCTGACCCGGACTACCCGGCCGCGGTGACGATCAGCGACTACCTGCCCCGCTACCTGCGCGGCATCCACGACGATGCGCGCCTGCTGCCCCACCCCGAGCAACTCGAGCGACGCAGCCGGGCCCTGACCCGCCTCGGCGGGCTGTTCTCCGACCGGCGGATCCGGGCGATACGGGATCGGGAAGCGGCCGTGGCCGCGCGGATCCAGGCGATCTTCCACGACGTGGACGTGGTGGTCACCCCGGGTACGGCGACCGGGCCGCCGCGTATCGGCGCCTACCAGCGCCGCGGCGCGGTGAGCACCCTGCTGCTGGTCGGGCAGCGGGTCCCTTACCAGCCGGTGTGGAACCTCACCGGCCAACCGGCCGCGGTGGTGCCGTGGGGACTCGACCGCGACGGGCTGCCGGTGTCGATCCAGCTCGTCGGGCGCCCGGACGACGAGGCCACCCTGCTGGCGCTCAGCGCGCAGATCGAGGCCGCGCACCCCTGGGCGCAGCGCCGGCCCGCAGGCGCCTGACCGGCCGGACCCGTCGACAGGCGCGCACCTGCTCGCCTACGTTGACGAGGTGACCGACCCCCGGATGACGGAACTGCTCGACGGCCTCGAGGGCGCCGCCCGCGCCGAACGCGCCGAGTTGATCGACTGGCTGCTCGAGCAGGGGGTCACGATCGAGGAGATCGGTGCCACCGGCACGCCACCGTTCCTGTTGGCGACCCGGCGGGTGGTCGGTGACGACGGTGTCTACGTCTCGGCGCGCGAGACCGCCACCCGGTACGGGCTGGACCTGGACCTGTTGCAGCGTCTGCAGCGCGCGGTCGGCCTGGCCGGGGTCGATGACCCCGACGCCGCGGTGCACATGCGCGCCGACGCCGAGGCCGCCGCCCGGATCAAGGAATTCCTCGACCTCGGCCTGGACCCGGACAACCTGGTCGCGGTGGCGCGGGTGCTCGCCGACGGGCTGGCCAACACCGCGGAGGTGATGCGCTACACCGCCCTGGCGGCGGTGCTCGAACCGGGTGCGACCGAACTGGAGATCGCTCAGCGCTCCCAGGCCCTGGTCAGCCGGATCGTGCCGCTGCTGGGTCCGCTGGTCGAGGACATCCTGCTGGTGCAGCTGCGCCACATGATGGAGACCGAGGCCGTCAGCGCCAGCGAACGGTCCGCGGGTTCGGCGCTGCCCGGCGCCCGGGAGGTCACGGTCGCCTTCGCCGACCTGGTCGGGTTCACCCGGTTCGGCGAGGAGGTGCCGCCGGAGGACCTCGAGCACCTGGCCAACCGGCTGGCCGGGCTCGGCCGTGAGGTCGCGGTGCCGCCGGTTCGGTTCGTCAAGACCATCGGCGACGCCGTCATGTTGGTCTGCCCGCACCCGGAGCCGCTGCTGGACGCGTTGCTGCGGCTGGTGGAACTGGCCGACGGCGCCGATGATTTCCTGCGGCTGCGGGCCGGTGCGGCGACCGGCCCGGCGGTCAGCCGGGCGGGGGACTGGTTCGGCGCCCCGGTCAACCTGGCCAGCCGGGTGACCGGGGTGGCGCGTCCGGGCGCGGTGCTGGTCAGCGACACGGTGCAGGACGCCGTCGGCGCGGAAACCGGATCCGGATTCCGGTGGTCGTTCGCCGGGGCGCGCCGGCTCAAGGGGATCAGCGGTGAGGTCAAGCTGTTCCGGGTCCGTCGCGCCGAGCGGTTGAGCTGAGCTCGGGTGATCAGGGCCGAAGGACCCTGGTCTACCGGGTCACGCTGGGCCAACCTGGAGGGGACAAGGGAGGTCGAGCGTGACATCAACGTCGCAAACCCCGGCCGCGTCAGCGGCGCTGTTGGACAACGAGATCATCCAGGACGCGGTGGCGCTGGCCTGCCGCGCCCCGTCCCTGCACAACAGCCAGCCCTGGAAATGGGTGCGCGACCACGCCGGGCTGCACCTGTTCCTCGACCCCAGCCGGGCCGTCTACACCGACGAGACCGGCCGCGAGGCGCTGATGTCGTGCGGTGCGGCACTGGATCATCTGCGCGTGGCGTTGGCGTCGGCGGGATGGCGCGCCGTGGTCCAGCGGTTCCCCAACCCGAACAACCCGCATCATCTGGCCAGCGTCACCTTCGCCGCAGCCGACACGGTCGACGATGAGGCGCGTCGCACAGCCGACGCGATCCTGTTGCGGCGCACCGACCGGCTACCGTTCGCGGCGCCACCGAATTGGCCGCTGGTCGAGTCGATGCTGTTCGACGCCGCAGGCACCGAATCGGTCCGCGTCGATGTGCTCGCCGAGGACGCCCGGCCCAACGTCGCCGAAGCCTCCCAACTCAGTGAGTGGGTGCGGCTCTACGACCGGGACTACCACGCCGAACTCGACTGGTGGACCGCGCCGTTCGACGTCGCCGACGGGATCCCGCAGAGCTCGCTGGTGTCGGCGGCTGAAAGCGATCGGGTCGACGTCGGCCGGAACTTTCCGGTCACCCGCGCCGGGAACCGGCGCAGTGACATCACCGAGGACCGCGCGGCGATCGTGGTGCTGTCCACCGCGGGGGACAGTCGCGCCGAGGCGCTGGCATGCGGAGAGGCGCTCTCGGCGGTGCTGCTGGCCTGCACCCGGCTGGGCCTGGCGACCTGTCCGCTGACCCACCTCACCGAGGTGCCGACCAGCCGAGAGATGGTGCGGTCCCTCATCGGCGGTGAACACCTGCCGCAGGTGCTGGTGCGGATCGGGGTGGCGCCGCAGATCGAGGCGACCCCGCCGCCGACCCCGCGGCATCCGGTCAGCGAGGTGCTGCGCCTGGAGGCGTGACCGGTCAGGGCCTGCTCATCCGGTAATAGGCGCCGCGGTGCGCCATCAACTCGGTGTGGGTGCCCCGTTCGACGATGCGACCCGCCTCCAGCACCACGATGAGGTCGGCGTCGCGGATCGTGGAGAGCCGGTGGGCGATCACGAAACCGGTGCGGTCCCGGCGCAATTCGGTCAGGGCGCGCTGGATCAGCAACTCGGTTCTGCTGTCGACGGAGCTGGTCGCCTCGTCCAGGACCAGCAGCGGCGGGTCGGCCAGGATGGTGCGTGCGATCGTGATCAGCTGTTTCTCCCCGGCGCTGATCGTGCCGCCGTCGTTGCGCACCCGGGTGGCGTAGCCGTCGGGCAGTGAGCGCACGAACGCGTCGACGCGGGCGGCTCGGGCCGCGGCGACCACGTCCGCCTCGGTGGCGCCGGGGCGACCGTAGGCGATGTTCTCCGCGATGGTCCCGTCGAACAGCCAGGTGTCCTGCAACACCATGCCGATCCGGGACCGCAGTTCGCTCCGGGGCAGCGCGGTGATGTCGACACCGTCGAGCAGGATCCGGCCGCCGTCGACGTCGTAGAACCGCATCAGCAGGTTGACCAGCGTCGTCTTGCCGGCGCCGGTCGGGCCGACGATCGCGACCGTGGTCCCGGCGTCGACCCGAAGCGACACGTCGTCGATGACGACACGGTCGGGTCGGTAGCCGAAGCGCACCGCGTCGAACTCCACCCGGCCCGGTGTCCCGGAGCTGTCGGGCAGCCGCCCTGCCGGTGGGTCGGGGGCCTCCTCGGGTTCATCGAGGAGCTCGAACACCCTTTCAGCGCTGGCGATCCCGGACTGCAGCGTGTTGTACAGCCCGGCCAACTGGGTGAGCGGCTGGTTGAACTGGCGGACGTAGGCGATGAACGCCTGGATGCTGCCCAGAGTGACCCGGCCGGTGGCCACCTGCAGACCCCCGACCACTGCGACCGCGACGTAGGAGAGGTTGCCGATGAAGCCGGCGGCCGGCGAGATCAGCCCGGAGAACAGCTGGGCGCCCAGCCCGGCCCGGTACACCTCGTCGTTCTCCCGGTGAAAACGTTGCAGGGCGCCGTCCCGGTGGCCGTAGGTGCGCACCAGAGTGAAACCGCTGTAGGTCTCCTCGATGTGCGCGTTGAGCCGCCCGGTCGCCGCCCACTGCGCGACGAACAACCGCTGCGAGCGGCGGGTGATCGCGCGCACCGTCAGCAGCGACAGCGGCACCGCGAGCACGGTGATCGCGGCCAGCAGCGGCGAGATCGACACCATCATCGCCAGCACCGCCACCACGGTGAGCAGCGCACTGAGCAGCTGGTTGAGCGTCATCGACAGCGTCGTCGCGACGTTGTCGACGTCGTTGGTGACCCGGCTGAGCAGCTCGCCGCGGCGGCGGCCGTCGAAGTACGCCAGCGGCAGCCGATGCACCTTGTCCTCGACGTCGGCGCGCAACGCCATCAGCGTGCGCTGGGTGACCTTGTTGAGTGTTCGGGCCTGTAACCAGACCGCCAGCGCGGCAAGTAGATACACGGCCAATGCCAGTGCCAGTGTGCGTCCGAGGGCGCCGAAGTCCACACCGCGCCCGGGGATCACGTCCATGCCGGTGAGCAGATCGGCGAACGTGGTGTCCCCGCGGGCCCGCGCCGCGGCGATCGCCTGCGCTTTGCTCGACCCCGCAGGCAGGTCGCGGCCGATGACCCCGTTGAACAACAGGTCGGTGGCGTGGCCCAGGATGCGCGGACCTGCGACCCCCAGGCCGATGCCCGCCACCGACAACGCGACCACGATCGTCGCCGGACCGCGGTGCGGGGTCAGCCGGCGCAGCACCCGCAGCGCGGTCACGCGGGCGTCCCGCGACGCGGTGGGCGGTGCGGCGAGCATCTGCCGCAGCGCCGAGGTCACCGCGGCCCTCCCACCCCGACGCCGACCGACTGGGATGCGGCCAACTCGGCGTACAACGTGCTCTCCCGCAGCAGGGACTCATGGGTGCCTGCGGCGGCGACCACACCGTGGTCGACGACGAGGATCTGATCGGCGTCGGCCACCGTGGCGACACGCTGGGAGACCACGATGACGGTCGCGTCGGCGGCCACCGTGCGCAGGGCCTGCCGGACCCGGGCGTCGGTCCGGGTGTCCAGAGCGGTGAAGGCATCGTCGAACAGGTAGATCCGTGGCCGGCGGACCACCGCGCGGGCGATCGCCAGCCGCTGCCGTTGCCCGCCGGAGAGATTCGCCCCGCCCTGCGCGATCGCCATCCTCAGCCCGTCGGGGTGGGCGCCGACGAAATCGTCGGCCGCGGCGACCCGCAGCGCCGCCCACATCCGCTCCTCGTCGACGTCGTCGTCCGGCACCGCGCCGAGACGCAGGTTGTCGGCGACGGTCCCGGAGAACAGGTAGCCACGCTGGGGGACCAAGCCGATCGCCGCCCACAGTCGCTCCAGGTCGTGATCACGCACATCGACCCCGTCGACGACGACCGCACCGCCGGTGACGTCGTGGAGCCGGCAGAGAAGCGACACCAGCGTCGACTTCCCCGACCCGGTGCTACCGACGATCGCGGTCACCTCGCCCGGCGACGCGGTGAACGAGATGTCCTGCAACACCGGACGATCAGCGCCCGGGTAGCCGAACGTGACGGCCTCGACCCGCACCACGCCGCGCAGTCCCGCGGCCGGGCTGATCGGGGCGGCGGGGGGAGCGATCGCGGTGCCGGTGGAGAGCACCTCCTCGATCCGCTCGGCGCAGACCGACGCGCGGGGCAGCACCGAGACCACCATGGTGGCCATCACCACCGCCATCAGGATCTGGGTGACATAGGCCAGAAACGCCACCAGCGATCCGACCTGCAGATGCCCGCCGTCGATGCGCTGCGCGCCGAACCAGATCAGCGCGACACTCGAGCAGTTGATCACCAGCGTGGTGCCGGGCAACAGCAGCGCCTGCCAGTTGGCGGCGGTCAACGCGGCGTCGGACAGCGCCCGGTTGGCGCGGCCGAACCGGTCCCGCTCGGCGGGCTCTCGCGCCAGCGCGCGCACCACGCGGATCCCCGCCAGCTGGTCGCGCAGCACCCGGTTGACGCCGTCGATCAGGGCCTGCATGCGCCGGAAGGTCGGCAACATCCGTGACACGATCGCACCGTTGACCGCCGCCAGCAGTGGGACGCTGACCAGCAGCAGCCAGGACAGTCCCACGTCCTGCCGCAGGGCCATGACGATCCCGCCCACGCTCATGATCGGCGCGGTCACCAGCACCGTGCAGATCACCTGCACCAGCACCTGGATCTGGCGGATGTCGTTGGTGCTGCGGGTCAGCAGCGACGGCGCACCGAAGCGGGCCGTCTCGGACTCGGAGAATCCCAGGACCCGGTCGAACACCGCCAGTCGCAGGTCCCGCGCGACACCGGTGGAGGTCTTCGAGCCGAAATAGACCGCACCGACCGCGCACCCCACCTGCACCGCGGTGACGGCCAGCATCAGCCCGCCGTACTCGACGATCAGGGCGGTGTCCCCGGTGGCGATCCCGTCGTCGATGATCACCGCGTTGATCGTCGGCAACGTCAGCGCGGCCAGCGCACTGACCGCCTGGACCGCCAGCAGCGCCGCCACCAGCCGGCGATACGGCCGGATGTGGCAGCGCAGCAACGCCAGCAGCATCTGGTAACTGTCGCATACCGCGACGGCTTTCCCTGGTCAGGCGTGGTGTGCTGAGAGCACGCGGGTTGGCGGCTACAGTGCAGTCTGTGATGTGCGGTAGGTGTGGGTAACGGTGCGATTCAACCCGACTCTGTGGGCCGCGACGGCCGCGATGGTGCTCCCGCTGGCCGTCGGCTGCACCTCCTCCGGCAGTGACGGCGCCGCCCCCACGCTGCCCCCCTCACCGACCGTGCAACCGGCCACCCACGGCCCGATGTTTCCGCAGTGCGGGGGGATCAGCGACGAGACCATCGCCGAGCTGACCAGGGTGAGCGGCCTGGTCAACACCGCGCAGACCTCGGTGGGCTGCCAATGGCTGGCCAACGGCGGCATCATCGGGCCGCACTTCTCCTTCTCCTGGTACCGGGGCAGCCCGATCGGGCGGGAACGCAAAACCGAGGAGCTGACCCGGAGCAGCGTCGAGGACATCACCATCGGCGGCTATGACGGCTTCATCGCGATCGGCAGCATGCCGATGCTCGGTGATTCACTGTGTGAGATCGGCATCCAGTTCGACGACGACTTCATCGAATGGTCGGTCAGTTTCGACAAGGAGCCCTATCCGGACCCGTGCGAGGTCGCCACGGAGCTGACCAGCCAGACGATCGCGAACGCCCGATGAGCGCGCGCGTCACCTCGATCCGGTTCGGCCGGCGCGCGGCGGTGCTGCTGGTGGTGGTGCTGGCGGTGCTGGCCGGATGCTCGCGCACCGTCGACGGCACCGCGGTCAAGGCCGGTATCACCGACTCGGCCCGCAACGACGACTCCCGCCAGCAGTTCCCCAACCTGCTCAAGGAGTGCGACGTCCTCGGCGAGGACATCCTGGCCAAGACCGTCGACGCCGACCCGCTCGACATCCAGGGCACCTTCGTCGGCGCGATCTGCCGCTGGCAGGCGGCCGGCGCCTCCGGGCTGGTCGACATCACCCGGTACTGGTTCGAGCAGGGCAGCCTGGACAACGAACGCAAGGTGGCCGAGGACCTGGGCTACCAGATCGAGGAACGCCGCATCGAGGGCATCGAATCGATCGTGATGCGTCCCGGTGACCCCAACGGCTCGTGCGGGGTGGCCAGCGACGCGCAGGGCGCGGTGGGTTGGTGGGTCAACCCGCAGACGCCCGGGGTGGACGCCTGTGAGCAGGCCATCAAGCTGATGCAGCTCACCCTGGCCCGCAACTACTGACCCGGCCCCGGTGCGGCCGGGTCAGCGGGGGACGTGGAAGTCGGTGAGGGCGGCCCCGCCGAGTTCGAGCCGTTCCCACCGGCACGGCACCCGCAGCACCGCCATCGCCGAGGTCGGGAACTTCGTCGAGAGCCGGGCCAGCGCGGCCCGGTCGGTGCCCGCCGCCCCGGAGAGCCCCACCGCGACCGCCGACAGCGCCGGCTCGTGCCCGATCACCAGCAGCACCCCGACGTCGTCGGCGACGGTGTTGATCTCGGCGAGGACGGTGCCCGGTGCGGCCGCATACAGCCGATCGCGGAAACTCACCGGTGCGTCGAGGTCGAGGCGCGCCAGGGTCTCCCGGGTGCGCGTCGCGGTCGAACACAGCACCGCCTCGACCGGCGCCAGGGTGGCCCGCAGCCATCGTCCGGCCAGCCCGGCCTCCCGCACCCCACGAGGCGCCAGTGGCCGATCGTGGTCGGTGACCTCGTCGGGGTAGTCCGACTTGGCGTGGCGCAGTAGCACCAGGGTGCGGGTGGGTTCGGTCATGCCGCCACCGTAGGCGAGCGGCCGAAGGACGCGGCGCGGCGCGGCCGATGTTGTCGGTCCCCGGTCCTACACTCGCGGCGACGGGAAGGGAGCGGCATGCGGTTCGTGCACACCGCCGACTGGCAGCTCGGGATGACGCGGCGCCGGCTCGGCGAAGACGCCCAGGCGCGATACTCGGCGGCCCGACGCGACGCGGTGGCCGGGCTCGGCGAACTCGCGGCGCGCACCGGTGCGGAGTTCGTCGTCGTCGCCGGCGACGTCTTCGAGCACAACCAGCTCGCCCCGCAGGTGATCAGCCAGTCCCTGGAGGCGATGCGCCGCATCGCCGTGCCGGTCTACCTGTTGCCCGGTAACCACGATCCGCTCGACGCGGCGTCTGTGTACACCAGCAGGCAGTTCATCCGGGAATGCCCCGACAACGTCACAGTGCTCGACCGCGACGGGGTGCATCCGGTGGCTCCCGGGGTGGAACTGGTCGCCGCGCCGTGGCGGTCCAAACGCCCCACCACCGACCTGGCGGCCGCCGCACTCGACGGGCTCGGCCCGGCCGGCGACGGCGTGCGCATCCTGCTCGCCCACGGCGGGGTGGACAGCCTCGACCCCGACCCCACCAACCCGGCGCTGATCGGGTCCGCGGTGATCGAGGAGGCGCTGGCCCGTGGCATCGTCCACTACGTCGCACTGGGGGACAAGCACTCCCGCACCGAAGTAGGTGGCAGCGGCCGGTTCTTCTACTCCGGCTCCCCGGAGGTGACCAACTTCGCCGACATCGAACCCGACCCCGGCCATGTGCTGGTCGTCGACATCGACACCACCGACTCGCGCCGTCCGGTCACGGTGAGCCCGCACCGGGTGGGCCGGTGGCGGTTCCACACCGTGCGCCGGCGGGTGGACACCGCGGCCGACATCGACGCGCTCGCCGACGAACTCGACCGGCTGCCCGACAAGGACCGCACCGTGGTCCGCTGGGCGCTGACCGGGACCCTGACCGTCACCGACCGTGCCGCCCTCGACGACTGCCTGGAGCGGTACTCGCGGTTGCTGGCCAGCCTCGAACCCTGGGACCGCCACACCGATCTCGCGGTCCTCCCCGCCGACGGCGAGTTCGACGATTTGGGCCTGGGCGGATTCGCCGCGGCCGCGGTCGAGGAGTTGACGACCCAGGCCCGCGGCGCCGACCCGCAGGCCGCCGATGACGCGCAGGCCGCGCTGGCACTGCTACTGCGGCTGGTCGACCACGATCGGGGGGCGGCGTGAGACTGCACCGGTTGGTCCTGACCAACTACCGCGGCATCGCTCACCGCGACCTCGAGTTCCCCGACCAGGGCGTGGTGGTGGTCTCCGGCGCCAACGAGATCGGCAAGACATCGATGATCGAGGCACTGGATCTGCTGCTGGAGGTCAAGGACCGGTCCCGCAACAAAGACGTCAAGGCGGTCAAACCCACCCACCTCGACGCCGGCACCGAGGTCACCGCCGAGATCAGCACCGGCCCGTACCGGTTCGTCTACCGCAAGCGCTTCCACAAGCGCCCGGAGACCGAGCTGACCATCTCCGCGCCGCGCCGGGAACAGTACACCGGCGACGAGGCGCACGACCGGGTCTGCGCGATGCTCGCCGAAACCCTCGACACCCAGTTGTGGCACGCCCAGCGGGTGCTGCAGGCCGGGTCCACCGCGGCGGTCGACCTCTCCGGCTGCGACGCGCTCTCCCGGGCCCTCGACGTGGCCGCCGGTGACGCGGCGGCGCTCACCGGCGGGGAACCGGTGCTCATGGCGAGCGTCGACAGCGAGTACGGCCTCTACTTCACCGGCACCGGCCGTCCCACCGGGGTGTGGGCGAGTGCCCGCGCCCGACTCGACGACGCCGAGGCGGAACTGGACCGCTGCGCCGCACTGGTCGCCGAGGTCGAGGAACGGGCCGCCCGGCACGACGAGCTCACCGGCGAGCTGGCCGAGGTGGCCGCCCGGCACGAGGCCGCCGAGACCGAGAAGGTGGCCGCGCTCGCCGCCGCCGACACGGTCACCGAGCTGACGACCACGCTGCGTGACGCGGAGTTGGCCGCCGATGCGGCCACCTCGGCGGCCGCCACAGCCCGGTCCGCCCACGGCGAGCGGCAACGCCTGATCGTCGACGCCGACCGCTGGGCGGCCACGGTCGGCGAGCTGCAGGACCGGCTCCCGGAGGCCGGCGGCGCCGCGACGACGGCGCGGCACGACGCCGCGGCCGCCGAGGCCGCCGCCGCACAGGCCGCCGCGGAACTGGCCGCCGCCGAAGCGCGGTCCGACGCCGCACGCCGTGACCTCGACCGGCTGACCGAGCGGGCCGAAACAGACCGGCTGAGCGACCGGCTGGAGCGCATCGAGACCACCGTGGGTGAGCGTGACGCGCTCCGCGCCGAGCTGGCCGCGATCACGATGACCGAGGCCACGCTGCGCGGTATCGAGGACGCCGCGGGCGCGGTCGACCGCGCCGAAGCGGCCCTCACCGCGATCTCGGCGACCCTGCGGTTCACCGCGCTCGCCGACCTGGAGATCCGCGACGGCGAGGAACGCCGGGCCATGGGGGCCGGCGAGAGCTGGTCGACCACCGCGACCGCCGCCACGCGGCTGGAGGTGCCGGGCGTGCTGACCGTGCGGGTCGAGCCGGGCGCGGACGCCCGCACCGCCGAGGACGACGCCGCCGGTGCACGCACCCGGCTCGCCGCCGTGCTGGCCGACGCCGGAGTGGCCGACCTCGCCGCGGCCCGCGAGGCCGACCGGCGCCGCCGCGATCTGCAGAGCCGCTGCGATCAACTCGGCGCCACCGTCGAGGCGCTCTGCGGCGACGACCCGATCGAGCGGCTGCGGGAGCGTCTGGAGCGGCTACGCGCCACCCAGACGGAGCCGGAGCCGGGAGCACCCACCGATGTCGACAGCGCCCGTGCCGCGCTGGCCGACGCCGAGGCCGCGCGTACGGAGACCGCCGGCCGGCACACCGCGCTGCAGGAGCGCGCCGCCGAAGCCACCGCACTGGCCACCGAACGATCGACGCGCGCCACAGTGGTCACCAACGACCTGGACACCCACCGCAGGCAACTGGCCGCGGCCACCGAGCGGTTGTCCGAGGCACGCGAGCGGGCCGGCGACGACGCCCTGGCCGCGGCGGTCGAGGAGGCGCAGCGCGCGGCGACCGAGGCCGACGAACGGGTCGCCGAGCTGCGGCGGCAGCTGGCCGCCGGCGACGCCGAAACCGTGCTCGCCGAACGGGACCGCGCGATCGCGGCGGCCGAACACCTCGACGCCGAACACCGGCGGATCACCGCCGAGTTGCGCGACATCGCCGTGGAACTGGCGGTGATCGGCACCGAGGGGCGACACAGCAGGCTCGACGCCGCCGAAACCGAACACGCACACGCCGCCGATGAACACGCCCGTATCGGCAGGCGCGCCCGCGCCGTCGAGTTGCTGCGCAGCGTGCTGCGCAGATACCGCGACGACACCCGGCGCCGCTACGTCGAACCGTTCCGCACCGAGATCGAACGGCTCGGCAGACCGGTCTTCGGTTCCAGCTTCGAAGTCGACGTCGACACCGGCCTACGGATCGTCTCGCGCACCCTCGACGGCTGCACCGTCCCCTACGACGCGCTCTCCGGCGGCGCCAAGGAACAGCTGGGGATCCTGACCCGATTGGCGGGGGCGGCCCTGGTCGCCAAGGAGGACAGTGTCCCGGTGCTCATCGACGACGCGTTGGGTTTCACCGACCCGCAGCGGTTGGGGAAGATGAGCCAGGTCTTCGACACGGTCGGCAGCCGCGGGCAGGTCATCGTGCTCACCTGCACTCCGGAGCGTTATCAGGGCATCGGTGACGCGCACCGCATCGAGCTGACCGGCTGACCTCAGTCGCGGATGAATCCGATCGCGGTGTAGTCGACGCTGGCCAGACCGGGCGCCCCGAAGTTGGCCAGTGAACTGCGCACCGCGATGTTGCCCGGCACCTGGATGAGCGGCAGGCTGAACCCCTCGGCCCACAGCATCTCGTCGAGTTCGTTGGCGCGCTGCCGGGCGGTCTCGGGATCCAGGGTGAGCAGGGTCTGCTCGATCTTGCGGTCGATCTCGGGGCTGCCGATCTTGCCGAAGTTGGCCTCCCCGTAGGAGGCGTAGATCTGGGTCAGCCCGGACAGCGGGAAAGCATCGCCGACCCAACCGAACTGGGCGATGTCGAAGTCGCCGACGTTGATGTAGTCGCTGAAGAAGCTGCCGCCGGACTTGGCGTCGAGTTCGAGTTTGACCCCGATCTGGGCCAGGCTGTGCTGGGCCACCTGACCGTACTGTCTGGTGCTCTGCGCGTCGTAGAGGACCTGACGGATCGTCAGGGTGCGGCCGTCCTTCCGGCGGAACTTGCCGTGCATCCGCCAGCCGAGCGCGTCCAGTTCCCGTTTGGCGCGTTCGGGGTCGTAGGCGACGATCGCGCTGTTGTCGCGGTAGCCCTCCTGGCCGGCGACGTAGACGTGGTTGTTCAGCGGCACCGGGTCGGTGGTCATGCCGCGTTGGGTCACCTTCGCGATGGTGGCGCGGTCGATGCCGCGGGCGATCGCGAGCCGCAGGTCCTTGTCGGCCAGGATCGATCCGGGCGCACCGTTGAAGGTGAAGTGGTACCAGGTCGGTGTCGGAGCCCGACGGATCGCGATGCCCTCGGTGCGCCGGGCGATGGTGAGCTGGTCGAGGGTGGAGATTCCGGCCGCGTCGATGGTGTGGTTCTGCAGCGCGGGCATGATCGCCGGTTGGTCGAGCACCAGGTAGGTGATCGAGTCCAGTCGCGGGGGCCGGCCCCACCAACGCGGATTGCGGGTCAGCACCACCCGCTGGGTGGTCCGGTCCAGCGAGGCCACCACGAACGGGCCGGCCGACGGCCCGGGATGGCGCAGTTGGGCTTCGTTGAACGCCTCCGGCGTGGCGGTCATGCTCTTGGGCAGCAGCATGCCGTTGCCCGCGAACATGCCCCGCCACTCCGCGTACGGCTCGGCGAAGGTCATCACCGCCTGCCGGTCGTCGACACCCTGGGTGACCGAGGCCACCCGGTCGGCACCGGACTTGCTGGCGATCGCGAAGCGGGGATCTTTGCCGCTGAGCGCATGGATCTGGCTGGCGATGTCCGCCCAGGTGATCGGGGTTCCGTCCGACCAGACCGCCTGCGGGTTGATCGTGTAGGTGATCACCTGCGGGTCGGTGCCGGTGAGTTCGATGCTGGTGAAGTAGTCGGTGTCGACGCGGGTCGAACCGTCGGGCTCGATGGCGAACGACCGCGGCATGGTCGCCTTGAGCATCGCGGCGTTGTCGGCCAGGTTGCCGTCGATGTGCAGCGGGTTGAAGTTGGGCGGGAACTGGCTCAGCGACAGGCGTAGGTCACCGCCGTCGCGCAGGGAGGCGGGATCCTGGGGGTTGATGTCGCTGGTGGTGCCGACGGTGGCCGAGCCGCTGGGTAGTTCGGCGAGTTCGCCGCCGGAGCAACCGGCCAGCACCAACGTCGTGGCCAGCGTCACGGCGGCGATCCGGGCACCGATGCGGCACAGCACCACGTGATCAGCTCCTTCGCGTCGGGTCGGGTTGTGGCACCGCGGCCAGCAGCCGACGGGTGTAGTCGTCACGCGGCGCGTCGAACACCGCGGTGCTCGGGCCCTGCTCGACGACCCGGCCGCGGTGCAGGACGACGACATCGTGGGCCAGGTGTTTGACCACCGAAAGGTCGTGGGAGACGAACAGATACGACAACCCGAACTGTTGCTGCAAGTCCAGCAGCAGGTTGATGATCCCGGCCTGAATGGACACGTCGAGGGCGGAGACCGGCTCGTCGAGGGCGAGGATCTTCGGCTGCAGGGCCAGTGCCCGGGCGATGCCGATCCGCTGCTTCTGGCCGCCGGAGAACTCCGCCGGGTAGCGGCTCGCGTCGGCGCGGCGCAAGCCGACGATGTCGAGCAGTTCGGCCACCCGGGTGCGAATCGCGGTCTTGTCGAATCCGTTGGCGTGCAACGGCTGAGCCAGGATGTCGAAGATGGGCAGCCGCGGGTCCAGCGAGGCGACCGGATCCTGGAACACCACCTGCAGGTCGCGGCGCAGCGCGCGTCGGCGCGCGGAGTTCAGGCCGGCGACGTCGACGCCGAGGACCTCGATGGAGCCCGACTGCGGGGCCGTCAGTTCCAGGATCTCGCGCAGCGTCGTGGATTTGCCGGACCCGGATTCGCCGACGATCCCCAGGGTCCGGCCCTCGCGCAGCGCGAAACTCACGGTGTCGACGGCCCGGATCTCGCCCACCGTGCGGCGCAGCAGCACGCCTTTGGTCAGGGGATAGGTCTTCACCAGGTCGCGCACCCGCACCACCACGTCGGACTCCTCGGTCGCCGGCGGCGCGGCAGCGGCGCTGACACCGTAGATCTGCGCGGCGGTGCGGCCGGCGACCCGGTCGGTGTGGATGCACGCGGCGTGGTGGTCGGCGCCGACCTCCAGCAACTCCGGTTCGGCGGCCCGGCATTCGTCGGTCGCCAGCGGGCAGCGCGGCGCGAACGGGCACCCGGACTCGAGTGCGGCCGGAGCCGGGGGAGCGCCGGGGATCGGCACCAGCCGGGTGCCCTGGGCGGCGTCGAGGCGCGGCACCGAGCCCAGCAGGCCGACCGTGTAGGGCATCCGGCGGTCCCGGTAGAGGGTGTTCACGGGCGCGGACTCGACGACGCGTCCGGCGTACATCACCAGGGCACGGTCGGCGAACTCGGCGACCACACCCAGATCGTGGGTGATGATCAGCACCCCGGCGCCGGTGACGTCCCGGGCGGTCTTGAGCACGTCGAGGATCTGCGCCTGCACGGTGACGTCGAGGGCGGTGGTGGGTTCGTCGCAGATCAGCAGGTCGGGGTCGTTGGCGATCGCGATCGCGATCACCACGCGCTGGCGCTCCCCGCCGGAGAGTTCGTGGGGGAAGGCGCGGGCGCGTTCAGCCGGACGGGCGATGCCGACCAGCTCCAGCAACTCCACCGCTGTGCGGCGCGCGGCGGCGCGTCCGGTGCCGGGGCGGTGGACGCGGATCGCCTCGGCGATCTGGTCGCCGACCGGATAGACCGGGGTCAGCGCCGACATCGGGTCCTGGAAGACCATGCCGATCTGCTTGCCGCGCACCGCGGACAGCGCACGGTCGCCCAGACCGAGCAACTCGGTGCCGTGAAGGCGCACCGATCCGCTGACGGCGGTGTGCTCGGGCAGCAGGCCCATCACCGCCATCGCGGCCGCGGATTTGCCCGAACCGGATTCGCCGACCATGGCCACCACCTCGCCGGGTTCGACGTGGTAGTTCACGCCGCGCACCGCGGGCACCTGTTCGTGGTCGGTGGTGAAGGTGACCGCGAGGTCACGCACCTGCAGCAGTGGGCTCATCGCCGGCTCCGGCGCAGCGTCGCGCTCTGCGGGTCCAGGGCGTCGCGCAGTCCGTCGCCGGCGAGGTTGGCGCAGACCAGGATCGCGACCAGCACTCCGGCCGGGAAGAGGAACACCCACGGGAAGGTGATCGCCGAGGCGGTGCCGTCGGCGATCAGGGTTCCCAGTGACACGTCCGGCGGCTGGATGCCGAAACCCAGGTAGCTCAGGCCGGTCTCGGCGAGGATCGCCACCGCCACGTTCAGGGCGGTGTCGATGATCAGGATGGAGGCGACGTTGGGGATGATGTGGCCGGTGATGATCCGCCTGCTGGACACCCCCATGTAGCGGGCGGCGCGGATGAACTCGCGGTCGCGCAGGCTCATCGTCAGGCCGCGCACCATGCGCGAGCTGATCATCCAGCTGAACGCGGCGAGCAGCAGCACCAGCATGCCGATGTTGGCGGAGTTCTTGGTGCGCGGCGTGACGATCGCGATCAGGATGAAGCTCGGCACCACCAGCAGCAGATCCACCAGCCACATCAGCGCGCGGTCGCGCCAGCCGCCGAAGTACCCCGAGATCGCGCCCACGGTCGCGGCGATCAGCGTGGAGATGAACGCCACGCAGACCCCGATCAGCATCGACTTCTGCATCCCCCGCAGGGTCTGGGCCAGCAGGTCCTGGCCCAGCGCGTTGGTGCCCAGCCAGTGCCTGGTGCTCGGTGGGTGCAGCAGGGCGTCGTAGTCGAGGTCGGTGTAGGAGTAGGGCAGCAGCGGAGGCAAGGCGTAGGCGCCGATGAACAGCAAGGCCAGCAGTGCCAGCGAGCCGACCGCGGCCGGGTTGCGCAGGAACCGGCGCAGCACCAGGGTGCGCCGCGAGGTGAAGGTGGCGAGTTCGCCGTCCGGGTCGGTGCGGGTCATGACACCCGCACCCGCGGATCGAGGATGGCGTAGATGACGTCGGAGAGCAGGCCGGCCAGCAGCACCGCGGCACCGGAGAACATCGTGATCGCGGCGACGATGTTGGCGTCCTGGGTGGCGATGCCCTGCACCACCCATTCGCCCATGCCGTGCCAGCCGAAGATCTTCTCGACGAAGACGGCGCCGGTGACCAGGCCGGCCACCCCGTAGGCGAACAGGGTGGCCATCGGGATCAGGGCGGTGCGCAGGCCGTGTTTGATCAGCGCCTGACGCCGGGTCAGCCCCTTGGCGCGGGCGGTGCGGATGAAGTCCTGGCCGAGGACGTCGAGCATCGCGTTGCGCTGGTAGCGGCTGAAGCCGGCCGCCGCGGCCAGCGCCAGCGTCATGGTGGGCAGCACCAGGTGCTGGAGGCGGTCGAGCAGGGCGTGCCAGCCGCCGCCGGTGACGCCGGGGGAGGTCTCCCCGACGTACTCGAACATTTGGGTGCCGGTCACCCAGTTGGCCTGCAGCCCGCCCTGGATGAGCAGGTTGGCCAGCACGAAAGTGGGGATGGACAGGATCAGCAGGGCCAGGGCGGTGATGACCCGGTCGGAGAGCCGGTATTGGCGGATCGCGCCCCAGGCACCCAGCGCCACCCCGGCGAGGGTGCCGACCAGCGAGCCGATGACCAACAGGCGCAGGCTGACCCCGATCCGGCGCCACAACTCCTCGGAGACCGGCTGGCCGGTGACGGTGACACCGAAGTCGCCGCGGACCGCGCCGGACGCCCAGTGCGCGTAGCGCAGCGGGATCGGCTTGTCCAGGCCCAGGTCGGCGGCCTTGGCGTCGATGACGGCCTGCGGTGGTCGCGGGTTGCGCTGCATCAGGCTCTCCAGCGGGGAGAACGCGAGCGAGGTCAGACAGTAGGTGAGGAACGACGCCAGCGCGAGCAGCACCAGATAGTTGAGCACGCGACCCGCCAGGAATCGGGTCATGTGCGAACCGGCCTGCATCGCATTGACTCAGCGTAGAGAACACCCGCGGGGGGAAGGCGCGCCGGTTGGGCCGGGCGCGGCGGCGTGTCGCCGGTGGCGGTGGAATGGGCGCGGGCGCACGCCGATGCGGGTATAGCGGATCGGGATGATTTAAACCCTGGAGCGGGCGCGACGGTGTTGCTAGACTGCCGTCGCCGAAATTTTCTGTGCGCCAAGACGATAGGGGATGTTGCGTGCCGATCACCGATGAGTACCTGGCCAACAACCGCGAGTATGCGCAGACCTTCAGCGGTCCGCTGCCGATGCCGCCGAGCAAGCACGTGGCGATCGTCGCCTGCATGGACGCCCGGCTCGACGTGCACCGGATGCTCGGGATCAAAGACGGCGAGGCGCACACGATCCGCAATGCGGGCGGGGTGATCACCGACGACGTCATCCGCTCGCTGGCGATCAACCAGCGGTTGCTCGGCACCCGGGAGATCATCCTGGTCCACCACACCGACTGCGGCATGCTGACCTTCACCGACGACGAGTTCAAGGCGAGCATCCAGGAGGACACCGGGATCCGGCCGGGGTGGGCGCCGGAGGCCTTCCCCGACCCCGCCGACGACGTGCGGCAGTCGATCCGGCGGCTGCGGACCAGCCCGTTCGTCTCGCACAGCGCGCTGCGCGGCTTCGTGTTCGACGTCGCGACCGGCCGGCTCGAGGAAGTGACGCCCTAACCCCGGGCGGCGGCGGCCGGGAGGCTCCGACCCGCGGCGTTGACAACACGAACACCCGCCTGCTTCCATGGGGGCTATGCGGATAAATCTGGCCAGATCAGCCAACTTTACCGGGAAACCGTGAGCGCGCCTGCCGTGACCCGGCCGGTGCCCGGGCAATACGAGTTGAGCCAGCTGCGCGCCCTGGAGGCCGAGGCCATCCACATCATCCGCGAGGTGGCCGCGGAGTTCGAACGTCCGGTGCTGCTGTTCTCCGGCGGCAAGGACTCGATCGTGATGCTGCACCTGGCGTTGAAGGCGTTCCGGCCGGGCCGGCTGCCGTTCCCGGTCATGCACGTCGACACCGGCCACAACTTCGACGAGGTCATCACCACCCGGGACCGGCTGATCGAGCAGACCGGGGCCCGGCTCGTCGTCGCCTCGGTCCAGGAGGACATCGACGCAGGCCGGGTCGCCGAGACCTTCCCGTCGCGCAACCCCATCCAGACGGTGACGCTGCTGCGCGCGATCCGGGAGAACCGGTTCGACGCCGCGTTCGGCGGGGCGCGCCGCGACGAGGAGAAGGCGCGCGCCAAGGAGCGGGTCTTCAGTTTCCGCGACGAGTTCGGCCAGTGGGACCCCAAGGCGCAGCGTCCGGAGCTGTGGAACCTCTACAACGGCCGGCACCGCAAGGGCGAGCACATCCGGGTCTTCCCGCTGTCGAACTGGACCGAGTTCGACATCTGGAACTACATCGGCGCCGAGGAGATCACCCTGCCGTCGATCTACTACGCCCACCGCAGGCAGGTCTTCGCCCGCGACGGCATGCTGCTGGCCGTCCACCGGTTCCAGCAGCCGCGCCCCGATGAAGAGGTGTTCGAGACGATGGTGCGGTTCCGCACCGTCGGCGACGTCACCTGCACCGGATGCGTGGAGTCCACGGCGAGCACGGTGGCCGAGGTGATCGCCGAGACCGCCGTGTCGCGGCTGACCGAGCGCGGCGCGACCCGCGCCGACGACCGCATCTCCGAAGCCGGCATGGAAGACCGAAAACGGCAGGGCTACTTCTGATGAGCGAACCGACCACACTGCTGCGCATCGCGACCGCCGGTTCGGTCGACGACGGGAAATCGACCCTGATCGGCCGACTGCTCTATGACTCCAAGGCGGTCATGGAGGACCAGTGGGCCTCGGTGGAGCGCACTTCGGCCGAACGGGGCAACGACTTCACCGATCTGGCGCTGGTCACCGACGGGCTTCGCGCAGAACGCGAGCAGGGCATCACGATCGACGTCGCCTACCGCTATTTCGCCACGCCCAAACGGAAATTCATCATCGCCGACACCCCGGGGCATCTGCAGTACACCCGCAACATGGTGACCGGCACGTCCACCGCGCAACTGGCGATCGTGCTGGTCGACGCGCGGCACGGGCTGCAGGAACAGTCCCGGCGGCACGCCTTCCTCGCAGCGCTGCTGGGCATCCGCCACATCGTGCTCGCGGTGAACAAGATGGACCTGATCGATTGGGACCGTGAGCGTTTCGAGGCGATCCGCGACGAATTCCACGCCTTCACCACCCGGCTGGACGTCCAGGACGTCACCACGATCCCGCTGTCGGCGCTGCACGGCGACAACGTGGTGACCAAATCCGAGAAGGCGCCCTGGTATGAGGGTCTGGCGTTGCTGCCGCACCTGGAACAGGTCTACATCGGCGGGGACCGCAACCTCGTCGACGTCCGCTTCCCGGTCCAGTACGTGATCCGCCCGCAGACCCGTGAGCACTGGGACCACCGCAGCTACGCCGGGACGGTGGCCAGCGGCGTGATGCGCCCGGGCGACGAGGTCGTCGTCCTGCCCGCAGGCAAATCCAGTCGCATCACCGCGATCGAGGGCCCGGCCGGGCCGGTGGACGAGGCCTTCCCGCCGATGGCGGTGTCGGTCAGCCTCGCCGACGACCTCGACGTCTCGCGCGGTGACATGATCGCGCGCACCCAGAACCAGCCGCGGGTCACCCAGGACTTCGACGCCACCGTGTGCTGGATGTCCGATGACTCCGCGCTGGAGCCGGGGCGCACCTACGTGATCAAGCAGACCACCCGGACCACCCGGGTCCGGGTCAGCGCGCTCGACTACCGGCTGGACGTCAACACGCTGCACCGCGACAAATCGGCCACCGCGCTCAAGCTCAACGAGCTCGGCCGGGTCGCGCTGCGCGCGCAGGTGCCGCTGCTGCTCGACGAGTACTCCCGCAACACCAGCACCGGCTCGTTCATCCTCATCGATCCCGACAGCAACGCCACCGTCGCCGCCGGCATGGTGCTGCGCGACAGTTCGGCGCGGACCTCCAGCCCCAACGCCGTGCGGCACACGTCGCTGGTCACCGCCGAGGACCGGCTCGCCCGCGGTCGCACGGTCTGGTTCACCGGGCTGTCGGGTTCGGGGAAGTCCTCGGTGGCGGTCCACGTGGAGCGCCGGCTGCTTGAGCTCGGCGTCGCCGCCTACGTGCTCGACGGGGACAACCTGCGGCACGGGCTCAACGCGGACCTGGGGTTCTCGATGGCCGACCGGGCGGAGAACCTGCGCCGGCTGGCCCATGTCGCCACCCTGATGGCCGATTCCGGACAGATCGTGCTGGTGCCTGCGATCAGCCCGCTGACCGAGCACCGGCAGCTGGCCCGCCAGGTGCACACCGACGCCGGAGTGGAGTTCTACGAGGTGTTCTGCGACACGCCGCTGGAGGACTGCGAACGCCGCGACCCCAAGGGGCTGTACGCCAAGGCGCGTGCCGGCGAGATCACCCACTTCACCGGCATCGACAGCCCCTATCAGCGGCCGAAGAACCCCGACCTGCGGCTGGTGCCGGACCGTTCGGTGGAGGAGTTGGCCGAGCAGGTCATCGCCCTGCTCGACATCGGGCGGTGACCGCGGCGCCGGGTGGCAGAATGCGCGGCATGCGCATGTCGGCCAAGGCGGAGTACGCCGTACGGGCGATGGTGCAGTTGGCCACCGTCGAACCCGGCACGCTGACCAAGACCGAGGATCTGGCACAGGCGCAGGGCATCCCGGCGCAGTTCCTGGTCGACATCCTCGCCGCGCTGCGCACCGACCGGCTGGTGCGCAGCCACCGGGGGCGTGACGGCGGCTACGAATTGGCGCGGGCGGCCACCGAGATCAGCCTCGCCGACGTGTTGCGCTGCATCGACGGCCCGCTGGCCAGCGTGCGCGACATCGGGCTGGGCGATCTGCCGTATTCGGGGCCGACCGCCGCGCTCACCGACGTGTGGCGTGCGCTGCGGGCCAGCATGCGGGCCGTGCTCGAGCAGACCACGCTGGCCGACGTGGCCGGCGGCACGTTGCCCGCCCACGTCGCGGCGCTGGCCGACGACTACCGGGCCCAGGAGCGCACCCGGCGCGGCTGACCTAATGGGAACCGATCAGCGTGTCCTAACGGGGATCTTGGTTCTTGAGCGGGAGGCTGATCACCGAGCCGCCGGC
>NZ_LQPZ01000006.1 GCF_002102395.1 Mycolicibacillus trivialis | reverse complement strand
CTTCCACGCCCGAAACGGCCCAGACCGCAACAGATCACAAGGACAGGCTGGACGCAGGCCAGCAGATCACCGCTGCCCGGATCCGGCCCAGCCGATTGACACTTCAGCGAAACGCCGAGAATCGGTCATCACCATTCCATCGGTGGATTCAGGCTCAGCAGTCATTCGGCCCTGCTGGTACTCGATATCAGCATTGGTGCCGGCAACGTATTGCATCGCGATCCAAAGTTGCCCATCAGCGGTTTCGCCACGGTCGTAGACCGTGACGATGTTGGGGTGGTCTAAGGTCGCAGCCAGATCAGCTTCTCGGATGAACCGAGAACGAAACGACTCGTCTTGAGAAAGCTCCGCTGACAACACCTTCAACGCATCATGGCGTGGTAATACAGGATTAGCGACTAGATATACTGTCCCCATCCCGCCGGATCCCAGTACACGCTCTACTCGGTAGTCAGCAATAACCGAGTCCGGACTCAACGTCACGGCGCCTCCTCCGTCGATGCTCAGCGGCGCACTCACCCCAACCTCGCTTCGACACGGTTGTCATAGATGCTGAGTCTAAGGGGGGAGGGCGGGCCTGCTGCACGGAAAGGTGACAACTGATCTGTTGGTCGAGCGACCGGGATGCAAGGATGTCGCTGCGCCGAAGCCCTAGCCGAAAGAGTTCCATGAGGACGTTGTTCGTGTTGCCCGGAACCGGGACCTGAAGACAACGTTGGAGGAGGTCGCCGAGGACCGCCCGACACTGCGCATCCACGATCTGCTGCGCGCCTACGCATCACTGGCTCGCTCCGCTGGCGTCGATCTTCGTCTCTTGCAGATAAACGATGGGGCACGCCTGGATCACCGTGACAGCGCACATCTACACCAATCTCTACGACTCCGACCGTGCGCCTGTCGCCGATGCCCTCGGCACCCTCACCGACCGCTCGGACACACAACATCGTGTCGCCAGTCGCCCGCCAGGGGCCCACCAAGAACTACAGGTGACATTCGACAGGGAACTGAATCGCCGCATGAACGCTGGACAACATGCGTTTTCTTCGGTGGCCAGGCCCGGGGATCGAACCAACGACCTTCCGCTTTGAAGAGGCCAATCACTCCTGCGCCCAACATGTGATAAATTCTTCAATTGTTGAGTTAAGGGAAACGCGAACGAGGACACATGCCGGGGACGCTGGACACGCCGCTGTACACCTTGAAGGCGGAGTTCTTCAAGACCCTGGGCCATCCCGCCCGCATCCGGATCCTGGAACTGCTCGTCGAGCGCGACCACACCGTCGCCGAACTGCTCGGCGAGCTCGGACTGGAGTCATCGAGCATGTCCCACCAGCTCGGGGTATTGCGCCGCGCCGGGCTGGTGACCGCGTCCAAGCAATCCACCACGGTGACCTACTCGCTGGCCTCGCCGACCATCGCCGACCTGCTCGCGGTGGCCCGGAAGGTCCTCACCGGAATGCTCAGCGGCCAGGTCGCGGTGCTGGCCGACCTGCGGACCGCCCGCGGCGTGGAAGGGGGAGACACATGAGTTGGCTGAGCCGGATCCTGCGGCTGGGCCGGGCCGCCGAACCCGCCGGCCCCGCACCCGAACCCGGCGCCGAACCGCCCACCGGGGTGCGCGGTTCCCTGCAGGTGCGCCACGTCGACGCCGGTTCCTGCAACGGCTGCGAGATCGAGATCGCCGCCGCCTTCGGCCCGGTGTACGACGCCGGCCGCTACGGCGCCCGGCTGGTCGCCTCCCCGCGGCACGCCGACGCCGTCCTGGTCACCGGTGTGGTCACCCACAACATGGCCGAGCCGCTGCGCAAGACCGTCGCCGCCACCCCACAGCCGCGGGCGGTGATCGCCTGCGGCGACTGCGCGCTCAACCGCGGCGTCTTCGCCGACGGCTACGGCGTCGCCGGCGCGGTGCACGACATCGTCGACGTCGACGTCGAGATCCCCGGCTGCCCGCCGACCCCCGACCAGATCGTCGCGGCCCTGCGGTCGGTGACGCGGCGTTGACCGTCCTGCAGCGCCCCGCGGCGCCACCCGCCCGCGATGTCGGCGTGATCGTCAGCGCCGCGGTCACCACCGGACTCGGGGCCGCCGGCGTCGCACTCGGGATCGGTGGACTCGCCGGGACGCTGCCGTCGGTTCGGATCGACTGGCTGGTGCCGCTGGTCGGCGTGCAGTTGGACGTCGACCGGCTCGGCGGCTTCTTCCTCGCGCTCACCGGCGCGGTCGCGATCGCCGTCGGCGTCTACAGCGCCGGCTACCTGCGTCGCGAACAGCCCGGCCCGCTCGCCGCCACGGTGCTGCCGGTCTTCGTCGCCGCGCTGCTGCTGGTGCCCGCCGCCGGCTCGATCAGCACATTCCTGCTGGCCTGGGAGCTGATGGCGGTCGCCTCGGTCATCCTGGTCGCCACCGACCACCGCCGCTCCGAGGTGCGCTCGGCGGCGGTGTTCTACGCGGTGATGACCCAGCTGGGTTTCGTGGTGATCCTGCTCGGGCTGATGCTGCTGGCCACCGCCGGGGGAGCCGACACCTTCACCGACCTGGGCCCGGTCCCCGAACCGGTGCGCAGCATCGTGTTCGTCGCGACGTTCGCCGGGTTCGGTTCCAAGGCCGGGCTGGTCCCGCTGCACGCCTGGCTGCCGCGGGCGCACCCGGAGGCACCCAGCCCGGTGTCGGCGCTGATGAGTGCGGCGATGGTCAACATGGGCGTCTACGGCGTGGTCCGCGTCGACCTGCACCTGCTCGGGCCGGGCCCACGCTGGTGGGGGCTGGCGCTGCTGGCCGTCGGCGCGCTGACCGCCGTCTACGGTGTGCTGCAGGCGGTGGTGGCCACCGACCTCAAACGGCTGCTGGCCTACTCCACTGTGGAGAACATGGGCCTGATCACCCTGGCGCTGGGCGCCGCGGCCCTGCTGAACACCACCGGTGCGCGCCCGGCGGCGCTGTTGGCGCTCACCGCCGCACTGCTGCACCTGGCCGCCCACGCCGCCTTCAAATCGTTGGGTTTCCTCGGCGCCGGCTCGGTGCTCAGTGCGACCGGCCTGCGCGACCTCGACCAGCTCGGCGGTCTGGCCCGCCGGATGCCCGCCACTGCGGTGCTTTTCGGCATCGGCGCGTTCGGTGCGACCGCATTGCCGCTCGGCGCCGGGTTCGTCGGCGAGTGGCTGCTGGTGCAGTCGCTTATCCACGCCCGCCCGGCCACCGGAGCGGTGGACACCGTCGTCGGGCTGGCCACCCCGCTGGCGGTCGGCGCGGTGGCGCTGACCGCCGGGCTCGGGGTGGCCGCGATGGCCAAAGCCTTCGGGTTCACCTTCCTGGCCCGGGCGCGCTCCACCGCGGCCGCCGACGCGCGTGAGGCACCCGCACCGATGATCGCGGCGATGGCAGCGCTGGCCGGCTGCTGTGTGGTGATCGGCGTCGCCCCGTTCGTGCTGACGCCCACCCTGGGCGCGGTGGTGCGCACCCTGCCCGGCTTCGCCGACGCCGATTTGAGCAGCCTGGGCCCGGTACTGCACCTGCCCGGCCTCGACGGTTCTGTCGCCCCCGGTCTGCTGGCCGCCGCCCTGCTGGCCGCGGTCGCGGTCACCGTGGCGTGCGCCTCGTGGAGCGCGTGGCGGCGGCCCGCGCCGGTCACCGGCGCGCCGCTGTGGGACTGCGGTGCAGCCGAACTCACCCCCCGCATGCAGTACACCGCGACCTCGTTCGCCCAGCCGTTGCAGCAGGTCTTCGACGACGTGCTGCGCCCCGACACCGACATCGAGGTCACCCCGCAACTGGAGTCGCGCTACCACGTCGAACGCATCGCCTACCGCGCCCGGCTGACCGACGCCTTCGAGGAGCGGCTCTACCGGCCCGTCCTGCAGGCGCTGACCGCGCTGGCCCGGGCGGTGCGCGCCGCCCACACCGGCAGCGTCCACCTGTATCTGGCCTACGGGGCGATCGGTGTGCTGATCGTGGTGGTGATCGCCCGATGACCGCCGCCGCCTACCTGGCCGGTTTCGTGCAGCTGGCCGTGGTCATGCTCGGCGCCCCGCTGCTGATCGGGCTGGTGCGCCAGGTTCGCGCCCGCGCCGAGGGACGACGCGGCGCCGGCGTCGGACAACCCTGGCGCGACCTGCGCAAACAACTGCGCAAGCAGCGGGTCACCCCGCAGGGCACCACCGTCGTCTTCCGGGCCGGGCCGGTGCTGCTGGCCGCCACCACGCTGCTGATCGCCGCGATCGCACCACTGGTGGCGCTGGACTCACCGCTGGACCCGGTGGCCGACCTGTTCGCCGTGGTGGGGCTGCTGCTCGTCGGCACCGTCGCCATCACCCTGGCCGGCATCGACACCGCCACCGCCTTCGGTGGGATGGGCGCCAGCCGCCAGCTCACCTTCGCCGCCCTGGTCGAGCCGACCATTCTGCTGGCGGTGTTCGCGCTGTCCATCCCGGCCGGCTCGGCCAACCTCGGCGCCATCGTCGGCCACACCCTCGACCACCCCGGGCAGGTGCTGTCGCTGACCGGGGTGCTGGCGTTCGCGGCGCTGGTGCTGGTGATCGTCGCCGAGACCGGCCGGCTTCCGGTGGACAACCCGGCCACCCACCTGGAGCTGACGATGGTGCACGAGGCGGTGGTGCTCGAGTACGCCGGGCCGCGGCTGGCCCTGGTGGAGTGGGCCGAAGGCATGCGGCTGGCGGTTCTGCTGGCGTTGTTGGCCAACCTGTTCCTGCCGTGGGGGGTCGCCCCGGCCGCGCCCGGCCTGGCACAGATCGGCATCGGCGTGGCCGCCCTCGTCGTCAAGGTGGCGGTGCTGGGCACGCTGCTCGCCGGAGCGGAGGTCTTCATCGCCAAACTGCGCCTGTTCCGGGTCCCCGAACTGCTCGCCGGGTCTTTCCTGCTGGCCCTGCTCGCCGTCACGTTCGCCAATTTCGTTGCGATGCAGGGGTGATGGCGATGACCGGATTCGACGACGGCAACGTGCTCGCGCTGGCAGCGGGCACCATGGTGCTCACCGCAGCGCTGATCGTGTGGCGGCGCGACCTGCGGTCGGTCCTGTGGCTGCTCGCCGCCCAGGGTGTCGCGCTGGCGGCGATCCCGCTGATCCGCGGTGTGTGGGAACAGGATTGGCTGCTGATCGTGATCGCGGCAATCCTGCTGGCGCTGCGCGCGGTGATCATGCCCGGCCTGCTCGCGCGGGCGCTGCGCGGTGAGCCGCACGCGCTGCGGGAAGCCCCGCCGCTGGTCAACACCGCCAGCTCACTGCTGGTCGCCGCCGCGCTGATCGTGGTGTCCTTCGCGGTCACCCGTCCGCTGGTCGAACTCGACCCCACCGCGGCCAGCGGGGCGGTGCCCGCCGGGTTCGCGGTCGTGCTGATCGCGCTGTTCGTGATGGCGGTGCGCCGCCACGCGGTCTCCCAGGCCGCCGGGTTCCTCATGCTCGACAACGGCATCACCGCCACCGCGTTCCTGCTCACCGCCGGCGTCCCGCTCATCGTCGAACTCGGCGCGTCACTCGACGTGCTGTTCGCGGTGATCGTCCTCGGCGTGCTCACCGGCCGGATCCAACGGATGTTCGGCCGCACCGACCTCGACCAACTTCAGGAGCTGCGGGACTGATGACCAGCCTGGTGATCTTGGCCATCGCGGCACCGGTCGCCGCGGCGCTGCTCGCGCTGGCCGGGGGGTGGCGGCGCTGGACCGCGCTGGCAACCGCGTTCTCGGCGATGGCGGTGCTGCTCGCCGGCGCGGTGCTGGCCTGGCGCACCGGTGGCGCGGAGTACGTCCTGCTCGGCGGGGCGCTGCGCGTCGACGGCCTATCGGTGACCATGCTGCTGGTCATCGGCGTGGTCGGCAGCCTCGCCACCTGGGCGAGCATCGGCTACATCGACACCGAACTGGCCGCCGGGCGCACCGACGCGCGCGACGCCCGCCGCTACGGCGCGCTGACCCCGGCGTTCCTGGCGGCGATGGTGGTCGCGGTGTGCGCCAACAACATCGGCGTCGTCTGGGTGGCGGTCGAAGCCACCACGGTGATCACCGCGTTTCTGGTCGGGCACCGCCGCACCCGTGCCGCGCTGGAGGCGACCTGGAAGTACGTGATGATCTGCTCGGTGGGCATCGCGATCGCGTTCCTGGGCACCATCGTGCTGCACTTCGCCGCCACCCACGCCGGCGTCGACTCCGCCCGGGCGCTGAACCTCGACGTGCTGATCGCCCACGCCGCCGCCCTGGACCCGCAGATCACCCGGCTGGCCGGCGGGCTGCTGCTGATCGGCTACGGCGCCAAGGTCGGGCTGGTGCCCTTCCACGGCTGGCTCGCCGATGCCCACAGCCAGGCGCCCGCCCCGGTCTCGGCGCTGATGAGCGGGGTGCTGCTGGCGGTGGCGTTCTCGGTGCTGATCCGGCTCACCCCGATCATCGACGCCGGCGCCGGACCGGAGTTCATGCGCGCCGGGCTGCTCACCGTCGGGCTGGCCTCGCTGACCGTCGCGGTGCTGCTGCTGACCCTCGCCGGCGACCTCAAACGGATGCTGGCCTACTCCTCGATGGAGAACATGGGCCTGATCGCGATCGCCGCGGCAGCCGGAACCCGGCTGGCGATCGCCGCGCTGCTGCTGCACGTGCTGGCCCACGGAGTGGGCAAGACGCTGGCGTTCCTGGCCGGCGGGCAGATGCAGGCGGCGCACGACAGCACCACGATCGCCGACATCACCGCGGTGCTGCCCCGCTCCCGACTGGTGGGCGGCGCCTTCGCCGTCGGCATCGCGGTGCTCGCCGGGCTGCCACCGTTCGCGATGTTCGCCAGCGAGATCTCCATCGCCCGCGCGCTGGCCGACGCCGGCCTGACCTGGGTGCTCGCAGTCACCCTGCTGCTGATCGTGATCGGGTTCGCCGCCCTCATCGGCAACGGCGGCCGGGTGCTGCTGGGCCGCCCCGACCCCGGCGCACCGCCGATCGCCGCCCCGGTGAGCGTCGCGGCTGCACTGGTCACCGGCATCGTCGTCTCGGCGGTGCTCGGCGCCACCGCCGGCCCACTGGTCGGCCTCTTCGAGACCGCCGCAACCCAGGTGGGGGCGAGTTGATGACCACAACCCGCCGCACCGTCGGCCACGACGAACTCGCGGCCGCGGCCGCCGGACTGCTCGCCGACGGCTTCCGCCTGGCGCTGGTGGCCGGCCACGACGACGGCGACGACGGTTTCCGCGTCGTCTACCTGTTCCTGGCCGGACGCCCCGACCGCCGCGTCGAACTGACCGTCATCACCGACCGGGACCGGCCCCGGGTGCCGTCGCTGGACGAGTTCTCTTTCCCGGCTGGGCGTTTCGAACGTGAGATGCGCGACCTCTACGGCATCGAACCGGTCGGCCACCCGCGCCCACGCCCGCTGGTGCGTCACGCCCACTGGCCCGAGCACTGGCACCCGATGCGCCACGACGCCGGTCCGCCACCACCGTTCAGCGCCGCAGGCCGGTTCCCGTTCCTGGAGGTCGAAGGCCCCGGCGTCTACGAGATCCCGGTCGGCCCGGTGCACGCCGGGATGATCGAACCCGGCCATTTCCGGTTCTCCGCGATCGGCGAATCGATCATCCGGCTCAAGGCCCGACTGTGGTACGTCCACCGCGGTGTGGAAAAACTCTTCGAGGGCCGCGCGGCCGGCGACGGAGTGGAACTGGCCGAACGGATCAGCGGCGACACCTCCGCCGGTCATGCGCTGGCCCACAGCCTGGCGGTGGAGCAGGCCCTCGGCGTCGACCTGCCCGACTGGGCGCACCGGCTGCGGGCGATGCTGGTCGAACTCGAACGGCTCTACAACCACGTCGCCGACATGGGCGCGCTGGCCAACGACGTCGGGTTCTCGCTGGCCGAGGCGCACGCCCAGCGGGTGCGCGAACGGTTGCTGCGGATCAACGCCGCCGTCACCGGCCACCGGCTGCTGCGCAACGCGATCCGGCCCGGCGGGATCAGCCTGCGCGCCCTGCCCGATCCGGCCGAGCTGCGCGCCGCCGCCGGCGACGTCGCCGAGATCGCCGAACTGTCGCTGCGGAACTCGGTGATCTACGACCGGTTCGCCGCGACCGGGGTGCTGGCCCGCGGCGACGCGCAGGCTCTGGGCTGCCTGGGCTACGTCGCCCGGGCCAGCGGGCTGCGCACCGACGCCCGCCTCGACCACCCGATCACCGAGCTGCCGGTGCGGGAGGTGACCGGCGAAGCCGGCGACGTGCTGGACCGCTACACCGCGCGCCGCGACGAGTTCGCCGCCTCGGTCCGGCTGATCACCGAGCTGGTGACCGGACACGGCGAGACCCTGGAGTTCACCGCGCCGCTTGGACTCGGCGGCGGGGGAGCGGGGGTCGGCATCGTCGAGGGGTGGCGCGGCACCGTGGTGCACCGGGTCGAGGTCGACGCCGGCGGGCGGCTCACCCGCGTCAAGGTCGTCGACCCGTCCTGGTTCAACTGGCCGGCGCTGCCGGTGGCGATGAACGACACGATTGTCCCGGATTTTCCCCTGGTCAACAAGAGTTTCAACCTGTCCTACGCCGGGAACGATCTGTGAGCGGTGACCCGGGCGCCGGCGTCGACCCCGCAGCCGCTGACCGCGACCGGGTACGGCACCATGGAGCCGTGCCTGACTACGAAGCCGACACAGTCGACCCCGACCTGTTGATCGACTTCCGGGGCGTGGCGTTGCGCCGCGGCGGGCAGACCCTCGTCGGCCCGCTGGACTGGTCGGTGGAGCTCGACGAACGCTGGGTCATCGTCGGCCCCAACGGGGCGGGCAAGACCTCACTGCTGCGCATCGCCGCGGCCGCCGAACACCCCTCGGCCGGTGTCGCCCACGTCCTGGGCGCCCGGCTCGGCCGCGTCGACGTCACCGAGCTGCGTGCTCGGATCGGGTTGAGCTCCTCCTCTCTCGGCCATCGCATCCCCGACGACGAGATCGTGCGCGACCTGGTGGTCTCCGCCGGTTACGCGGTGCTGGGCCGCTGGCGGGAGCGCTACGACGAGATCGACTACGAACGCGCCGTCGACCTGCTGGAGAGCCTGGGCGCCGAGCACCTCGCCGATCGCCGGCACGGCACGCTGTCGGAAGGCGAGCGCAAACGGGTGCTGATCGCGCGCGCGTTGATGACCGACCCGGAACTGCTGCTGCTCGACGAACCGGCGGCCGGACTGGATCTGGGCGGGCGCGAGGAACTGGTGGCGCGGTTGACCGACCTGGCCGCCGACCCCGACGCCCCGGCGCTGGTGCTGGTCACCCATCATGTGGAGGAGATCCCGCCCGGGTTCAGCCACTGCCTGCTGCTGTCGGAGGGTGCGGTGGTGGCCGCCGGGCTGCTGCCCGATGTGCTCACCGCGGAGAACCTGTCGGCCGCGTTCGGGCAGGCGATCTCCCTGGACGTGATCGACGGCCGCTACTTCGCCCGCCGTACCCGTACCCGCGCAGCCCACCGGAGGCCGTCATGACGCCGCTGCCCGCCCGTCCGGCCGCCACCGTGATGCTGGTGCGCGACGCCACCGACGGCGTCGACGTGTTCTTGATGCGCCGTGCCGCGAGCATGGAGTTCGCGCCGCGGGTGATGGTGTTCCCCGGCGGCGGTGTCGACAAGCGCGACCGCACCGACATCGCCTGGAGCGGACCGGAACCGGCGTGGTGGTCGCGACGTTTCGGGGTCGAACCAGCCCTGGCCGGAGCGCTGGTGTGCGCGGCGGCACGGGAGACCTTCGAGGAGTCCGGGGTGCTGTTCGCCGGGCCGGCCGACGATCCGGCCGCGATCGTCTCCGACGCCTCCGTCTACGGTGACGCCCGGAAAGCGTTGGCGGACAACTCGTTGTCGTTCGCCGAGTTCCTGCGCACCGAACGGCTGGTGCTGCGCGCGGATCTGCTGCGGCCATGGGCGAACTGGGTGACCCCGGAAGCCGAACGCACCCGCCGCTACGACACCTACTTCTTCGTCGGCGCGATCCCGGAAGGCCAACGCGCCGACGGGGAGAACACCGAGGCCGACGAGGCCGACTGGGTTGCGCCGCGCGCCGCCCTCGACGACTTCGCCGCCGGACGCAATCTGCTGTTGCCGCCGACCTGGACTCAGCTGGACTCCCTGGCCGGCCGCAGTGTGGCCGAGGTGTTGCAGGTGGAGCGTCAGATCAGCCCGATCCAGCCCGATCTCGTCGTCGACGGGGACAACTGGGCGGTGGAGTTCTTCGACTCCGAGCGCTACAACGCGGCGCTGCGGCAGCGACCCGACGGCCTGCCGGCCGGGTGGGGCCAGTGAGCGAGTTCATCCGGCTGCACGTCGACGCCGAGCGGCCCGGCCTGGGCACCATCGTGATCTCGCGCCCGCCGACCAACGCGCTGACCCGCCAGGCCTACCGGGAACTCGGTGCGGCCGCCGAGGAAGCGGCGCAGCGCGACGACGTCAGCGCGGTGATCCTCTACGGCGGCCATGAGATCTTCTGCGCCGGAGACGATGTGCCGGAGTTGCGCACCCTCAACGACGCCGAGGCCACCGCCGCGAGCCGGCTGCGCCGTGACACCGCGGCGACGGTGGCGGGGATCCCCAAGCCGACCGTGGCGGCGGTCACCGGCTACGCCCTGGGCGGTGGCCTGGGACTGGCGCTTGCGGCGGACTGGCGGGTGGTCGGTGACAACGTGAAGTTCGGCGCCACCGAGATCCTGGCCGGGCTGGCACCCGATGCCGGCACCCTGGCGCGGCTGGGCCGGACGGTGGGGGCGGCGCGCGCCAAGGAGTTGGTGTTCTCGGGGCGTTTCTTCGACGCCGAGGAGGCGGTCGACCTCGGGCTGGTCGAGGAGATGGTGGCCCCTGACGGGGTCTACGAGGCCGCGCTGGCCTGGGTGGAGCGCTTCGGTGACGCGCCGGCGCAGGCCCTGTCGGCGGCCAAGGCCGGCATCGACGACGCCTTCGCCTGAGCGGTTCGCCACGCCCGGCGGACCGCACTCCCGGCCGTGCTCGACGCCGCGACCAGCGAGAACCGCCGCGCCCGACGCGGCTCGAAGATTCTTCGCGACCAACCCTTGACCTGAGTACAGCCTTAAAGTAACTTAACCCCCACTTGCGATACGAGGCGGCTCGTATCGAAACTCCGATGTGTGAGGTACCGCGCCATGCAGCAGCTCGCTTCCCGCCCCTGGGCCACCACCGCCGTCGCTCTCGCCGGCGCCGGCATGGTCGCTGCCGCCCCGGTGGTCACGCCGCTGCCGAGCTTGCGGATCCCTGAGATCTCGGTCGAGAACATCTCGGTCCAGTTGATGAGCGCCGGCGATGTCGTCATCGATTTCATCCGCCACGGCGAGTCGTTGGACAACATCAATAACCTCGTCGGGACTCTGCCTGGATCGGATGGCGGGGCAGCGCTCACGCCGGCCGGGTTACAGCAGGCGATTGACGTCATCGGCAAACTCGATGGCACGGGAATCACGAAAAACGGAGTCTTCGCCTCGGAGTTCCTGCGTGCCCAGCAGACCGCTTGGCCGTTTCTGGAGTGGCTGGGCAACGGGCACAGTATTCCTGAGGTTGCCGACATCCCAACCACTATCGGTGGCACCGAAACGGCTTTTGCCCCTGACCACATTCTCTCGGGTCTTAACGAGATCAACGCCGGCATCCTGGACAAGGGGTCGCTTCTGGGTTCGTTGATGCAGCCGCTCGGGCGGCTCAATGAGACTCTCTACATCTTGCCGCCGTTCCTGTGGACACTCGGGTTCCCGATCGTGCCCGAGTGGGGATCGACTGTGAATTTCAACGGGGTGGTATTCAACGACAACTTCGGTGGCGCAGTCGACTTCATTGCGGACCAAGTTGGCCCCAATGGGAATGCCGCCGCCTTCTCCCACGCCGCGGCGATCATGGCCTGGACGCAGATGAACGTCGACAACCCCGACCCGCTGATGATGTTCACCAATGCGCTGGGCAACACCGACGTTGTGCAGGTGGTCAGCAACGGCGACGGTGGTTGGACACTGACCCAATGGGGCGACTTGACGGAGATTCCCGCGGCCAACCTCTGGCAAGACCTCTTCGTCAACACCCGCGACTTAATGGTCGCTCCCCAGGCGGCGCTGACACACCTCGGCCAGTCGCTGTTCGCCTTCGACCCGAGTGATATTCCGGGATCGCTGCAGGATGTCTTCGGCACGCTCCAAAGCGGCGTCACCGACATCTTCCAGACCGCTCTCGGCTACCCGGGCGCGATGATCAGCGACATCATCGACGCCTTCCAAGGCAATTTGATGCAGGAGTTCGGAATCGACGCCCTGATGCAGCTCTTCAGCGGCCTGGGTGGGGGCGGGCTCCTGCCGCTGGACTTCGCCGACATGCTGCCGTCGATGGGCGGCGACATGGCCGCCCTGGTCGGCGGCGACCTCATCGCCAGCCTCCTGACGAGCCTGGCGTTCTGATCGGGCAACGGCCGGGTCGGCTCGCGGGATCCCCCCACCGCAAAACGACCCGGCCGTTGCGCCACCCCGTGGCAAATCTCAACGCCGAATCACCGGCTCTTAACGTATTTCTCAGCTAATGTTCCCGGCACGATGTGGAGCCGCGGTCGAATCCGGTGCGCCGCCGCCGTTGTGCTGGCGGGGTTGATCGTCGCCGCCCCGGTCGCGACGCCGCAGCCGCACCCGTCCTCAGCCCCGTTGATTCAGCTGTTGGCCGACACCGTGGTGCTGGATCTGATCCGGCACGGCGAATCGGCCGACAACGTGGCCGGCATCCTCGGCACCGCAGCACCCGGCGCGGATCTCACCGATCTCGGCCGCGAGCAAGCCGTCACGATCGCCGAAATCCTCAAGGACATCCCCGGGCTGAACACGGTGTTCGCCTCCGAGTTGGTCCGGACGCAGGACACCGCGGCACCCCTGGTCGACGCGCTGGGCACCGGAGCCGTCTTGGAGATCCTCCCCGGCCTCAACGAAATCCACGCCGGCCTGGTCAACGACCTCCCGGCGATCCCGTTCGCCCCGTTCTACATCCTGCCGCCAGTCGCCTGGGCGCTCGGCTTCCCGCTGGTGCCGATGCTCGGCTCACCGGACGTCAACGGCTTCGTCTTCAGCGACCGGTTCGGCGAGGCCATCGAGACCATCGCCGAAGGAGGCGGCCACCAGGTCGCCTTCTCGCACAGCGCGGCGATCATGTTCTGGACCCAGATGAACGTCACCAACCCCGACCCGACACTGCTGCTCACCCACCAGCTGTCCAACACCGGCATCGTCGAACTCACCGGCAACCCGGTCGACGGCTGGACCCTGGTCAACTGGGACGGCGTGGACGTCGCCGCCGACCTCAACCTGTGGCAGAGCCTGTTCGTCGACACCCGCGACCTGCTCATCGCCCCGCAGGCCGCACTCTGGGACCTCTGGCAGGTACTGCCCGGCGGCGACCTCACCGACATCCTGGCCACCGCGCACACCGGCCTGGCCGACACCCTGCACACCACCCTCGGATTCCCGCTGGCGATCCTCGACGACGTCGCCGGCGCGCTGCCCGGACTGGGCGGGGATCTGGCGGCGCTGCTGCCCGGTGACCTCGGTGCCCTGATCGCCGCGATCGCCACCGCGTTCTAGGTGCCGACGGCGGTTTTCCCCGGGCCGTGACCGGCCGTTACGCTGCCCTCATGACCAGTATCGACCCGGCGCCCAACCCGCACGCCACCGCCGAAGAGGTGGAAGCCGCCCGGCACGACAGCAAGCTCGCCCAGATCCTCTACCACGACTGGGAAGCCGAGAGCTACGACGACAAATGGTCGATCTCCTACGACCAGCGCTGCGTGGACTACGCCCGCGGCCGCTTCGACGCCATTGTGCCCGCCGACGAGCGCCGCAACCTGCCCTACGACCGCGCCCTGGAACTGGGCTGCGGCACCGGGTTCTTCCTGCTCAACCTGATGCAATCCGGGGTGGCCCGCCGCGGCAGCGTCACCGACCTGTCCCCGGGCATGGTCAAGGTCGCCACCCGCAACGGCGAATCCCTGGGTCTCGACGTCGACGGCCGCGTCGCCGACGCCGAGGGCATCCCCTATGACGACGACACCTTCGACCTGGTCGTCGGCCACGCCGTGCTCCACCACATCCCCGACGTGGAACTGTCGCTGCGCGAGGTGCTGCGCGTCCTCAAACCCGGCGGCCGGTTCGTGTTCGCCGGCGAGCCCACCACCGTCGGCAACACCTACGCCCGCGGCCTGTCCACCCTGACCTGGCGGCTGACCACCAACCTCACCCGGCTGCCCGGGCTGGACGGCTGGCGGCGCCCGCAGACCGAACTCGACGAGTCCTCCCGCGCCGCAGCGCTGGAAGCCGTCGTCGACCTGCACACCTTCGACCCCGCCGACCTGGAACGCATGGCGACCTCCGCGGGCGCGGTCGACATCGAGACCACCAGCGAGGAGTTCACCGCCGCCATGCTCGGCTGGCCGGTGCGCACCTTCGAGGCCGCCGTCCCGCCCGGCCGGCTCGGCTGGGGCTGGGCGCGCTTCGCGTTCACCAGCTGGACCAGCCTGAGCTGGGTCGACGCCAACCTGTGGCGCCGGGTGGTGCCCAAGGGCTGGTTCTACAACGTCATGGTCACCGGGGTTAAACCGTCCTGACCGGCGGGCCCACCGAGGGTTTCGACGTCGCCGACGTCGCCTACCTGCGTTCCGAAGCCGGTGCGGCCGCCCTGGCCGAGGTTGCCGACTACCCGCTGACCGACGCCACCCGGCTCGCCGACGTGGCCGCCGCCCGTGCCCGCTTCCGCGAGCACACCCCGGCGCTGGTCACCACCGTCCTGGCCCGCCGGCGCGCAGACACCAAACTCGCCGGTCTGCCCGGGGTGGGGCAGTGGCTGTTCACCGAGCCCGCCCTGCAGCAGGCCAGCGCCGCCGCGGTCGCCCGCCACCGCGCGCACCGGCTCGCCGGCCGCCCGGTCCACGACGTGACCTGCTCCATCGGCACCGAACTCGCCGCCCTGCACGGCCACGCCACGGCCCTGCTGGGCAGCGACATCGACCCGGTGCGCCTGGCGATGGCCCGCCACAACCTGCCCGGGGACGTGCTGGTGTGCCGCGCCGACGCCTGCCGGCCGATCAGCCGCGACACGGTGGTGCTCGCCGACCCCGACCGCCGCGCCGGCGGGCGGCGCCGGTTCGACCCGCGCGCCTATCGGCCGGCCCTCGATGCCCTGCTGGCCGCCCACCGCGGCCGCGACCTGGTGGTCAAGTGCGCTCCGGGCATCGACTTCGCCGCGGTCGCCGACCTCGGCTTCGACGGCGAGATCGCCGTCACTTCGCTGGCCGGAACGGTGCGTGAGGCCTGCCTGTGGTCGACCGGACTGACCGACAGCGGGGTGCGCCGCCGCGCGGTGCTGCTCGACCGCGGCGAGGAGATCACCGACACCGGGCCCGACGACTGCGCCGTCGGCGCGGCCGGGCGCTGGATCGTCGACCCCGACGGCGCGGTCGTGCGCGCCGGGTTGGTGCGCCACTACGCCGCTCGGCACGGGCTGTGGCAACTCGACCCGGCCATCGCCTACCTCTCCGGGGACCGCCTGCCCGACGGCGTGCGCGGCTTCGAGGTGCTCGAGCAGCTCGCCTACAGCGAGAAGCGGCTGCGCCAGGCGCTGGCCCGCCACGACTGCGGTGCGCTGGAGATCCTGGTCCGCGGGCTCGACGTCGACCCCGACGCGCTGCGCCGTCGGCTGCGCCCGCGCGGTGCGCACCCGCTGTCGGTGGTGCTCACCCGCCTGGGCGACGGTGGCGCCGCCCGGGCCACCGCGTTCGTCTGCCGCCCCTCACGCTGACCCCGCTCACAGGAAACGTCCGGGTGGCATACAGCGGCGGGGCAGTAACGCCTGCCATTCTGACCCGCAGGAGGCGCCCATGACGACGAACGACGACCGGGTCGGTGATGCCCGCGTGTGCGCCGAATCCTCGGATCACCCGATCACCAGCGGGCCCGCCGCGCCCTGGCAGCGGCTGCGCCGACGGCACCGACAGTGGCGATACCGCGGCGCCTAACCCGCCGCACGCCGCCGGACCGGCGGCACGCATCTCGCCGCGGCAGTGGTCTGCACTGCCGTCCGAACCGCCACCCGAGGTGACAATGACATGGAATTCGCACTGCTGCCGCCGGAGATCAACTCCCTGCGGATGTACACCGGCCCGGGCTCGGGTCCGATGTTGGCCGCCTCGGCGGCCTGGGACGGGCTCGCCGCCGAGCTACGGTCGGCGGCCACCGCGTACCACTCGGTGATCCAGGAGCTCACCGCCACGTCGTGGCTGGGCCCCTCCGCACTGGCGATGGCCGCCGCCGCCGCACCCCAGGTGGCGTGGCTCAACGGCACCGCCACCCAGGCCGAACAGACCGCCGCCCAGGCAAAGGTGGCGGCAGGCGCCTACGAGACCGCCTTCGCCGCCACGGTGCCGCCGCCGGTGATCGCCGCCAACCGCGCCCTGCTGGCGGCGCTGGTCGCCACCAACATCCTCGGCCAGAACACCGCCGCGATCGCGGCCACCGAAGCGCACTACGCCGAGATGTGGGCCCAGGACGTCGCCGCCATGTACGGCTACTCCGCGACCGCGGGCGCCGCCAGTCAGCTGGAACCGTTCGCGCCCGCCCCGACGACCAGCGATCCCGGCTCGGCGCTGCCGCAGGCCGGCGCCCAGGCCGCCACCGGCACGGCCCGCGCCGCGCTGAGCCAGGCGATGACTGCGCTGCCACACACCGCGAGCGCCATGCAGCCGCTGGCCGCCGGCCCCGCCGCGGCCTCACCGCTGGACTCGCTGAACAGCTTCATCACCGGACCGCTCTCACCGCTGTCGATGTTCCCGGTCGCCGGAGTCCCGTTTTTGCTCGGCATCCAGAGCTTCCTGCTGCCGCTCAACGGCCAGAACCTCGCCGAGGCGCTCGCCCGCAACCAGCCGCCGACGGCCATGTTCGTCGCCGAAACCCCGGCCGCCCCCACCGCCGCTGCCCGACCGGTCCTCTCGGCGGGGATGGGCAACGCGGGGACGGTCGGCAAACTCTCGGTGCCGCAGAACTGGGCGACCACCGCGCCCGCGGTCAAACAGGTCGCCTCGGTACTGCAGGCCGCCCCGGCCGCCGCCGAGACCGAGGCCGCCGAACTCGGCGGCGCGAACATGCTGAGCCCGATGGGGCTGTCGGCCCTGGCCGGGCGCGCCACCGCCAACATCGGCGGCGCCACCGCCCGCACCGTCACCGTCGGCGACGGCACCAACGGCACGGCCACCGCCACCATCATCGTCCTGCCCGCCGACGAGTGACCACTGAAACTGGGACACCGCAATGGATTTCGGATTGATGCCGCCGGAGGTCATCTCCGCGCTGATGTACGCCGGGCCGGGCCCGGAATCGATGGTCGCCGCGTCGACGGCATGGCAACAACTCGGCACCGAACTGCACACCGCCGCAGCCGGTTACCAGGCCACCGTCTCCGCTCTCACCGCCGAGGGTTGGCAGGGCCCCTCCTCGGCGGCGATGGCCGCCGCCGCCCAGCCCGTCATCGCCTGGCTGCAGACCACCGCGACCCAAGCTGAACACACCGCCGCTCAGGCGCAGGCGGCGGCCGCCGCATTCGAGGCCGCCTTCGCCCAGGTCGTGCCGCCACCACTGATCGCAGCCAACCGGGCCCGGCTGGCGATGCTGGAGGCCAGCAACGTGATCGGGCAGAACGCAGCGGCGATCGCGGCCACCGAAACCGAATACGCCGCGATGTGGGCGCAGGACGCCGCAGCGATGTCGGGATACGCAGCCGCGTCGTCGGCCGCCACCACCGCGCTGTCACCGTTCACCCCGCCGCGCCCGGCCGGCAACCCGACGGCCGCCGCCGCACCGATGGCCCAGCAGGCGGTGAGCGCGGGCGCACGCTCCGCGCTGCCTCAGGCGATGAACCTGGCGCAGGCCGCCCCGGCTGCCGCAGGCGCCTCCGACCCGCTGTCGTCGCTATCCACGATCGCCGCCGATGTGGAACTGATCCCCAAGGTCATCCTGCCGTTCAACGATGCGGCGATCTCGGTGCTGATGGGGCTCGGTCTGGGCACCCGCGCGGTGCAGAAGAGCCACCCGCCGGTCGCCCCAGGCCCGCGGACCCCGATCGTGGTCAGCGCGACCCGGCCCGCCGACCGGCCGGCGGTCACCGCCGGGATGGGCCGCACCACCGCGGTCGGCGGGCTGTCCGTGCCGCCCACCTGGGCGGTGTCCACCCCCGAGATCCGGCTGGCGGCCGGCGCCCTGCAGGACGGTGGCGCGTCGGTGACGGCCGTACCGGCCGGAGTGCTCGGCCAGGTGGCCGGGGCGGGTGCGGTCGGCAGTGTCCTCGGCGGGATGACCCAGCGCGCCATCGGCGGCACCGTCGCCCGCGTCGGCCGGATCGGCGGCAGCGCCAAAGACACCCCGGAGAAGCTCAAAAAGGTGCTCGCCGAGTTGTCCGCCCAGCCGGAATCGGTGCAACACTGGCACACCGACCAGGCCGACCTGGAGAGCCTGCTGGCGCGGTTGGCCACCCAGCCCGGCATCCACGCCGTGCACCTCAACGGCGGGGACACCGCCAAACTCCTGCCGCCGGAATCCTCGCCGGGCACCTGACGGCCGCGCGGAACGGTAAGCTCAACGGCTTCACCACCGTTGACCCGAACCCACCCGAGGCGAACCGATGACGCGCAGACCCACCGTGGCCGCCCTGCTGGCCACCGCCACCGCGGCAGCCCTCTACGGCAGCCCCACCGCCGTAGCCGAACCGGGCTGCGCGGACCTCGGCGGCACCATCGACGGCGCGGCCTTCTGCCAGATCCACGTCAACGACCCGGATTACACCCTCAACCTGGAATTCCCCACCGACTACCCTGACCAGCAGACCCTGACCGACTACCTGGTGCAGAACCGCGACGGATTCCTCAGCGTCGCGCAGCGACCGGCCACCCGCGGCATCCCCTACGAGATGGACGCCACCGCCGAGCGCTACCAATCCGGGCAACCACCGCACGGCACCAGCAGCGTGGTGCTCAAGGTGTTCCAGACCCTCGGCGGCCCGCACCCGTCGACCTGGTACAAGTCGTTCAACTACGACCGGGGACGCCAGCAGCCGATCACCTTCGACACGCTCTTCGCGCCCGGCGCCAAACCCCTCGAGGCGATCGCCCCGCTGGTGCAGCGGGACCTGGAGGGGCAGCTGGGCTGGCGCGCGGCGATGCTGCCCGGCACCGGCACCGACCCGGCGCATTACCAGAACTTCGCGATCACCGACGACGAGCTGATCTTCTTCTTCGCCCCCGGCGAGTTGCTGCCGCTGGCCGCGGGGGAGACCAGCGCGCGGGTGGCCCGCGACGCGATCCCGCCGCTGGCCCTCGGCTGACCCGCGCTCAGGCGGGCACGAAGCTGTACACCTGGCCGCGACTGGTGGCCGTCACGACTCGACCGTCGGTGCCCACCGACACCCCCAACGGGAACCCGGCCGCCTCCGGTAGCGGATAGCTGTTCAGGGTCGCGCCGTCGGCCGGGTCGAACACCAGCAGCGACAGCCCGGACGGGCCCACCGAGGTGCCGTCGACGACCGTGTAACCCGCCTGCCCGCCGGCCACACTCGAGGTCGACAGCGGCGTGACGTCGTCGCGGCGCCACATCTGCTCCGCCTCCTCACCGCGGTCGGCGAAGGCGACCAGTTCGGTCTGCGGCCCACCGCCTGCGACGATCGTCCCGTCCGGGGTGACCGTCGGTGGCGTCTGGGCCAGAAAACCCAGCGGCACCGACCATTTCGGTGTCCCGTCGGCACTGTGCAACGCCCACAATCGCTGATCGCGACCGTTGACGTAGACGGTCTGCCCGTCGGCGGAGAACACCGGGCTGGACAGCACGCCGGCGCCGACCGCGTCGCTGGTCCACGCCCGGCTCAGCAACGGACTGCCGTCGGGGGAGTAGCGCAACCCCACCAGCACCGCGGCATCGGCCCCCGGCTCCCACAGCCCCAGCACCACGGTGTCGTTCGCCGCCGAATACGCCGGCGCGGCCGCCACCGGACAGTCCGGCCCCGCCGCGGCGCAGTCGGCCAAACCGCGCCGCGAGTCGGTGGGGTCGACGCCGTCCACCAGGTCCAGCGAACTGCCCACCACGGTCCCGCGATGCGCGTCGAACACCAGCACCTGGCCCAGGTGGGTGACGACCAGCAGCCGGCCCGGATCCATCAGCCGCGGGGTGGTCGGCATCCCGATCACCGGCTGGCGCCACCGGATCCACTGGGTGATCGGGAACGCCATGATCTGGCCGGGCTCGCCGACGTAGAGGTTGTCGAAGCCGTCGAACAGCGCCCCGGCGAAACCGCCGCCCTGCACCAGCCGGATGCACCAGCGCTGCCTGCCGGTGTTGTCGTTCTCCCACTCCATCAGCGAGCAGCCGTCCTCGGTCTGGGCGTTGACGGCCAGATAGCCGGTCTCGCTCAACGCGACCCCGGCGCCCAGCGCGCCCTTGACCGAACGGGTCCAGTCCAGGCTCAGCGCGGTGGCGCCCGCGGTCGCGGTGAAGCTGGAGTTGGCGGCATCGGCCAGCGGCGCCGGCCAGCCCGGGGAGGCCACCGGCTCGACCCAGGAGTCGGTGGTGGAGCAGCCGGCCAGCGTGATCACCAGCACGGCCACAGCAGAAAGGCACCGGCGAAGCATCAGGTGAGAGTATCTCGTGGCCCGAAACGCCTCGCGTAGGCTTTCCGGTCATGACGACCATGTGGGGCGCGCCGATCCACAAACGCTGGCGAGGTTCCCGGCTGCGCGACCCCCGGCAGGCCAAGTTCCTGACCCGGGCGTCGCTGAAATGGGTGCTGGCCAACCGTGCCTACACCCCCTGGTACCTCGTGCGGTACTGGCGGTTGCTCAAATTCAAACTGCAGAACCCGCACATCATCACCCGCGGCATGGTGTTCCTCGGCAAGAACGTGGAGATCCAGGCCACCCCGGAGCTCGCCCAGCTCGAACTCGGCCGGTGGGTGCACATCGGCGACAAGAACACCATCCGCGCGCACGAGGGCTCGCTGCGGTTCGGTGACAAGGTGGTGCTGGGCCGCGACAACGTCATCAACGCCTACCTCGATGTGGAGCTGGGTGATTCGGTGCTGATGGCCGATTGGTGCTACATCGTCGACTTCGACCACAAGATGGACGACATCACCCTGCCGATCAAGGACCAGGGCATCGTCAAGAGCCCGGTGCGCATCGGCCCGGACACCTGGGTGGCGGCCAAGGTCACCGTGCAGCGCGGCTCCACGATCGGGCGCGGTTGCGTGCTGGGCTCCCACGCCGTGGTGCGTGGCGACATCCCGGACTTCTCGATCGCGGTGGGCGCACCGGCGCGGGTGGTCAAGAACCGCAAGACGGCCTGGGAGGCCTCGGCGGCCGAGCGTGCGGAACTGGCGGCAGCGCTGGCCGACATCGAACGCAAGAAAGCCGCCCGCTGACGCGAAAACGGATCAGCGGTCGGGCAGCGCGTGTTCGACGATCGGGCGGCGCGGCTGCGGCTGGCGCACACCGCGTTTGGCCGACAGGTACACCCCCGCAGTCTCCTCGGCGACGGTCTGCCAGGCGAAGTCGGCGGTGAGCCGCTCCCGGGCGGCGCGGGCGCGGCCTTGCGCGGCGACCGGGTCGTCGAGCACCGCGCAGACCGCGGCTGCCAGCGCCGCCGGATCCCGCGGCGGACAGGACAACCCGGTCAGCCCGTCGACCACCAGCTCGCCGAGCCCGCCGACGTCGGCGGTCACCAGCGGGGTTCCCGCCGCGGCCGCCTCCAGGGCGGCCAGGCCGAACGGCTCGTAATGGCTGGGCAGCACCGCCGCGTCGGCGCGGTGCAGCAGCGCCAGCAACTCGTCGTGGTCGAGACGCCCGGCGAACCGGGTCGCCTTGACCACCCGGTGTTTACGGGCCCGCTCGGCCAGCCAGTCCTGCTGGGTGCCGTCACCGGCGATGGTCAAGGTGGTGCCGGGGTGGGCGCGCCGGATGCGCGGCAGCGCGGCGATCGCTTCCTGGATGCCCTTCTCGTACTCCAGCCGGCCCACGTACAGCAGCTCCGGCGGCCCGCCGTGGTTGCGGCGCTCGGCGAACGGCCAGCGATCGGCGTCGATGCCGTTGCGGATCACGGTGGTCTCGGCCAGGCCGGGACCGAACAGTTCGGTGATCTCCTCACGCATCGACGCCGAACAGGTGATCAGGCAGTCCGATTCGTGTGCCAGCCACGACTCGACCGCGTGCACCTGGCGGCTGATCGGCCCGGACACCCAGCCCGAGTGCCTGCCCGCCTCGGTGGCGTGCAGCGTGGAAACCAAAGGGACGTCGTGGAATTCGGCCAGTGCGATCGCCGGGTGCGCGACCAGCCAGTCGTGGGCGTGCACGATGTCGGGACGCCACAGGTCCTCGCCGCCGGGTGTTTTGATCGTCAGGCCGGTGCGCACCATGGCGTGGCCCATCGCCAGCGTCCAGGCCATCATGTCGTCGCCGAAGGAGAACTCGTGCGGGTCGTGGGCCGCGGAGACCACCCGCACACCCTCGTGCACCTCGTCGGAGGACGGGTGGGTGCTCGGATCGGTGTCGGCGGGCCGGCGCGCCAGCACCACCACCTCGTGGCCGGCCTCGACCAGCGCGACCGCCAGATGGTGGACGTGCCGGCCCAGACCACCCACCACCACCGGTGGGTACTCCCAGGACACCATCAAGATCTTCATGGCCGCGGAAGCCTCCGGGCGTCCAGGGCGCCGAACAGGTTGTCGGCGCGGTTCCAGCCGTCGGCGATCCGACGGGCGGCCGTACGGCGGCCCGACGCCAGCGCGTCGGCGATCTCACGGGTGGCGTGGGCGTGCAGGTGGGCCCGGTAGCGAGCGTAGTCGGCCGCGGAGTCCTTGCTCACCATGAACGGCCAGTCGCTGGAGACGGTCAGCAGCGCCTCGCGCAGGATCTGGTCGGCGACCGGGTCGCGCACCGTGGGTGCGCCCGGGGTCGCGGCGCGGGTGGCCAGCGCCTTGTCCACCGCGGTCAGCGCGGTGTCCACGACCTCCTCGTTGAGCCGGACCAGGTCGGCGACCTGCTCGCCGGACCACACCTGCCAGTCCTTGCCCGACCCCCACGAGCTCGGCGGCAGGTCGACCGGGGCGCCGACGAATCCGGCCGCCGCAGCGTCGGCCAGCGTGCCGATCCGCACGCCGGCCTCCGGCAGTGCCCGCAGCACCCGCTCCAGCCACACCGGGCCCTCGTACCACCAGTGCCCGAACAGTTCGGTGTCGAACGCCGCCACCACGTGCGCGGGCCGCCCGATCCGCTCCGACTCGCTGTGCAGGCGGCGGCGCACCACCTCGACGAAGTCGGCGACATGGGCGTCGACGGCCGCGTCGGCGCGGGCCGGGTCATATGGCGCCTTCTCCTCCGGCGGCACCGCCCGCCCGGTGACTCGGGCCGGCTTGAGCCCGGTGCGGTGGTCGTAGGTGTGGAAGTCGCGGTAGGCGGCGTGCCCGGGGTAACCCGACTTCGGTGACCACACCCGGTAGCTGACGGTCAGGTCGCGGCCGAACGCGAGCACGCCGCTGTCGGTGACCGGGCGGGCCAGCGTGGTGTCGCCGTGCAGGGACGGGCCGTCGACCATGAAATGGGTCACCCCGGCGGCGGCGTAGCCGTGCTCCATGCCAGGCGCGTAGGCGCACTCCGGCGCCCAGATCCCGGTCGGGGCGTGCGCGAGGCGATGACGGGTGTCGGCCAGGCCCTCGCGCAGCGCGAACTCGCGCAGCCGGGGCGCCAGCAGCGGCTGGAACGGGTGCGCGAGCGGACCGCCGAGCAGCTCCACGGTGTCGGCGTCGACGAGCTCGCGCAGCAGCGGGCTGCCGCCGTGACGCCACCGGGTCGCGAAGTCCGCCAGCGCCTCCTCGGCGGCGTCGACCTCGCGGATACCGAACTCGCGCAACGCCTCCGGCGCAGAAGCCGGGGCCGGGCCGGTCGCGTCGCCGGGGCGCAGGCTGGCCGCCTCCGCGGCGCGCAGCCGCCAGTTGCCCAGCCAGTGGTGCATGCCCTCGAGGCAGTACGGGTCATCGAGCTGGGCCGCGACCACCGGGGTGATGCCCAGCGTGAGCAGATGGGTGCGGTCCTCGGCGGCCAGCGTGCGCAACACCCGCAGCAGCGGCAGGTACGCCGAGGACCAGGACTGGTAGAGCCACTCCTCGCCGACCGGCCAGCGGCCGTGGTGGGCCAGCCACGGCAGGTGGGTGTGCAACACCAGCGTGAACATGCCGGGTGCGGGTGAGTTACTCACGGCCGCACCGCGATCGCGATCAGGTCCAGGCTGTCATCGATGTGGTGGTCCGCATCGGCGCCGGCGGCCACCAGGTCGAAGTCGGCGGTGGACACCCCGGCGACGTCGGCGGCCAGCTCCGCGGGCCACGGCGTGCCTGCGACCGCCACGGCGATCTGGGCGTCGATGATCGACCCGCCGTGGCGGGCGTCGAGCTCGCGCAGCCGCGGACCGTGGAACAACCCGCTCATCGACTCCATCGTGAAGCCGCCGTCGGTGAGCAGTTCGGTCAGCTCGGCGGCGTTGAGCTCGCGGGTGTGGAAGGGGTTGATCGGGGTGTCGCGGCCGGGGGAGAAGGTGATCCGGTTGGGAGTCGACATCATCAGCAGCCCGCCCGGGCGCAACACCCGTGCGCACTCGGCGACGAACCCCGGCTGGTCCCACAGGTGCTCGATGACCTGGAAGTTGACCACCACGTCGACCGCCGCGTCCGGCAGCGGCAGCTCGGCGAGATTGCCCGCCACCATCTCCACCCGCGGATACCGGGCCTGCACGTGGGCCACCGCACTCTCGTCGTAGTCGACGCCGATGACCCGGTGGGCCACCCCGGCGAGCATGTCGGCGCCGTACCCCTCACCGCTGCCGGCCTCGAGCACGTCGCGGCCGGCGCAGCGCGGCGCGAGTCGCTGGTAGACGACCTCGTGGCGACGGAACCAGTAGTTCTCCTCGGCGAGGCCGGGGACGGTTCGTTCCCCGGTCAGCGCCAACCCGGGGTCGGCGTCCGGTGCGGGCGGGGCGTCGTGGCCCTCGGTGGCGGATGCGCTCATTGCACAGGCAGGCTATCGGGCGGGCGAGCCGGGTGCGAACGGGTCACCTCGACGCGCAGCGAGAACGCTTCAACCCACCCGTTATGGTAGACGAGCGAAACGGGCTAAGTTACCCATGAGTAACCTGATGTGTTGTTCCGCATTATCGTGAGCCAAGTCCGGTGGCCGCCGCTGCAGGACGCGTTCGAGGAGGACAGACCAGACTTATGACGAACATCGTGGTCCTGATCAAACAGGTCCCTGACACATGGTCGGAGCGCAAGCTCAGCGACGGTGACTTCACCCTTGACCGGGACGCCGCCGACGCGGTGCTCGACGAGATCAACGAGCGTGCCGTCGAGGAAGCGCTGCTGATCCGCGAGAAGGAAGGCGCCGAGGGCACCGTCACCGTGCTCACCGCAGGCCCCGAGCGCGCCACCGAGGCGATCCGCAAGGCGCTGTCGATGGGCGCCGACAAGGCGGTGCACATCAAGGACGACGGCATGAAGGGCTCCGACGTCATCCAGACCGCCTGGGCGCTGGCCAAGGCGCTGGGCACCATCGAGGGCACCGAGCTGGTCATCGCGGGCAACGAGTCCACCGACGGTGTCGGCGGCGCGGTGCCGGCCATCATCGCCGAGTACCTGGGCCTGCCGCAGGTCACCCAGGTGCGCAAGCTCACGATCGAGGGCGGCAAGCTCACCGCCGAGCGGGAGACCGACGAGGGCGTGTTCGCCCTGGAGGCCGCCCTGCCCGCCGTGGTCAGTGTGAACGAGAAGATCAACGAGCCGCGCTTCCCGTCCTTCAAGGGCATCATGGCCGCCAAGAAGAAGGAAGTCACCGTGCTCTCGCTGGCCGAGATCGGTGTCGAGGCCGACGAGGTCGGGCTCGCCAACGCCGGGTCCACGGTGACCGCGTCGACGCCCAAGCCGCCGAAGACCGCCGGTGAGAAGATCGCCGACGAGGGCGAGGGCGGCACCAAGATCGCCGAATACCTGGTTGCCCAGAAACTCATTTAGAGACGTCCAGACTGGTTTAGGGAAGAGACAACATGGCTGAAGTACTGGTGCTCGTCGAGCACACCGACGGTGCCCTGAAGAAGGTCACCTCCGAACTGCTCACCGCCGCCCGCCGGCTGGGTGAGCCGTCCGCCGTCGTGATCGGTGGGTCCGGCACCGCCGAGCCGCTGGTCGACGGTCTGAAAGCGGCCGGCGCGGCCAAGATCTACGTGGCCGAGTCCGACGTGGTCGGCCAGTATCTGATCACCCCGCAGGTCAACGTGCTGGCCGAGCTGGTCGAGTCGGCGTCCCCGGCGGCCGTGCTGCTGGCCGCCAGCATCGACGGCCGCGAGATCGCCGGGCGGCTGGCCGCCCGGATCGGCTCGGGCCTGCTGGTCGACGTGGTCGACGTGCAGGAGGGCGGCAAGGGCGTGCACTCCATCTTCGGTGGCGCGTTCACCGTCGAGGCGCAGGCCAACGGGGACACCCCGGTCATCACCGTGCGCCCCGGCTCGATCGAGGCCGAGGCCGCCGACGGTGCCGGCGAGCAGGTGACCGTCGAGGTTCCCGGTGCGGAGGAGAACGACACCAAGGTCACCTCCGCGGACCCGGTCGAGGCCGGCGACCGCCCGGAGCTGACCGAGGCCTCCGTCGTGGTGGCCGGTGGCCGCGGCGTGGGCAGCGCCGACAATTTCAGCGTCGTCGAGGAGCTCGCCGACTCGCTGGGCGCCGCGGTGGGCGCCTCGCGCGCGGCGGTGGACTCGGGCTACTACCCGGGCCAGTTCCAGATCGGTCAGACCGGTAAGACCGTGTCGCCGCAGCTGTACATCGCGTTGGGCATCTCCGGCGCGATCCAGCACCGGGCCGGCATGCAGACGTCCAAGACCATCGTGGTGGTCAACAAGGACGAAGAGGCGCCGATCTTCGAGATCGCCGACTACGGCATCGTGGGCGACCTGTTCAACGTCGCCCCGCAGCTGACCGAGGCGATCAAGTCCCGCAAGGGCTGACCGCTTCTTCCACGAGCAGCCGAGAGGCCCCGTCACGCCCGCGTGACGGGGCCTCTCGCGTGCCGGGGGCGGCCCGGCACGGCCGGACCGGGCGTTTTCCGCGCCGCCGGCGGCGCCGCCCCCCTGTCGGCCCTGAAAACGACGTCCAAACGCAGAAAAGTGGCCGAAAACGGGGCTATCGCGCCGCTGACGTGTCGATCTCAGGGCTACGGCGCCCCGGCGGGGAAGGCAGCGGCCAGTTGAGTGGTGCTGGGTGGCCGGGCGCGCCGCCGCGGGGCGCCCGCCGGTAGTCTGGGCGGGTCATGGTGTATCTGGACCACGCCGCCACCACCCCGATGTACCCGCAGGCCATCGAGGCGATGACCGCTATCTTGGCCACCGTCGGCAACGCCGCCTCCCTGCACACCGCCGGACGCTCGGCGCGGCGGGTGATGGAGGAGTCGCGGGAGAGCGTCGCCGCCGCCCTGGGTGCGCGCCCCTCCGAAGTGCTGTTCACCGCGGGCGGCACCGAAAGCGACAACCTCGCGGTCAAGGGCATCTACTGGGCACGGCGCACCGCCGACCCGCGCCGCCGCCGCATCGTCACCACCGCGGTGGAACATCACGCCGTGCTCGACGCCGTCACCTGGCTGGCCGACCACCAGGGTGCCGAGGTGACCGTTCTGCCCACCGCCGCCGACGGATCGGTCAGTCCGGCGGCGCTGCGGGAGGCGCTGCAGGGCAGCGACGATGTCGCGCTGGTCTCGATCATGTGGGCCAACAACGAGGTCGGCACCGTGCTGCCGATCGAGGAGCTGGCCGAGGTCACCGCGGAATTCGGGGTGCCCCTCCACAGCGACGCGGTGCAGGCGATCGGGCAGTTGCCGGTGTCCTTCGGTGCGACCGCGCTCTCGGCGATGAGCGTGACCGCCCACAAGTTCGGCGGCCCGCCCGGTGTCGGCGCACTGCTGCTACGCCGCGACGTGGCATGTGTGCCGCTGCTGCACGGCGGCGGGCAGGAACGCGACGTACGCTCCGGCACCCCGAACGCGGCGGGCGCTGCCGGGATGGCCACCGCTTTGGACATCGCCGTGGCCGGCCTTGCCGACAACAGTGCCCGGCTGACCGGGCTGCGCGACCGCCTCATCGACGGGGTGCTGGACGCCATCCCCGACACCGTCCTCAACGGTCCCCGCACACCGCGGCTGCCGGGCAACGCCCACTTCACCTTCCGCGGCTGTGAGGGCGACTCGCTGCTGATGCTGCTGGACGCCAACGGGATCGAATGCTCCACCGGGTCGGCCTGCACCGCGGGGGTGGCCCGCGCCTCGCATGTGCTCACCGCGATGGGCGTGGACCCGGCCGGTGCGCGCGGGTCGCTGCGGTTGTCGTTGGGTCACACCAGCGTCGACGAGGATGTGGACACCGCCCTGCGGGTGCTGCCTGCCGCGGTGGAGCGGGCCCGGCAGGCGGCGCTGGCCAGCGCGGGGCTGATCCGATGAAGGTGCTCGCAGCGATGAGCGGCGGCGTGGACTCCTCGGTCGCCGCCGCCCGCATGGTCGACGCCGGCCACGACGTCACCGGGGTGCACCTGGCGTTGTCGAGCGCGCCCGGCACCCTGCGCAGCGGATCGCGGGGCTGCTGCTCCAAAGAGGACGCCGACGACGCCCGCCGGGTCGCCGACATCCTCGGAATCCCGTTCTACGTCTGGGATTTCGCGGAGAAGTTCAAAGAGACCGTGATCGACGACTTCATCGAGTCCTACGCCCGTGGCGAGACCCCCAACCCGTGCGTGCGCTGCAACGAGGAGATCAAGTTCTCCGCCGTGGCCGCCCGCGCGCTGGCGCTGGGCTTCGACACCGTCGCCACCGGCCACTACGCGCGGCTGGTCGACGGCAGGCTGCGCCGCGCCGTCGACGCCGACAAGGACCAGTCCTACGTGCTGGCCGTGCTCACCGCCGAACAACTGCGCCACGCCGCGTTCCCGGTCGGCGACACGCCCAAACCGCAGATCCGGGCCGAAGCCGAACGCCGGGGCTTGGCCGTCGCCGACAAACCCGACAGCCACGACATCTGCTTCATCCCGTCCGGCGACACCCAGGCCTTCCTCGGGATGAACATCGGCGTGCGGCGCGGCAGCGTCGTCGACGCCGACGGCACCGTCCTGGCCCACCACGACGGCGTGCACGGCTTCACCATCGGGCAGCGCAAGGGACTGGGTATTTCAGGTCCGGGCGCGGACGGCAAACCGCGCTACGTCACCGCGATCGACGCCGCCACCGGCACCGTCACCGTCGGCTCGGTGGAAGACCTCGACGTCTGGGCGCTCACCGGCGCCGACCCGGTCTACACCGCCGGCACCGCCTTCACCGAGCCCGTCGACTGCGAGGTGCAGGTACGCGCCCACGGCGAGACCGTGCCCGCCATCGCCCGGCCCGCGGGGGAGCGCCTCGAGGTGACCCTGCGCGCCCCGCTGCGCGGCGTGGCCCGGGGGCAGACCCTGGCCTGCTACCTGCCCGACCCGGCCGGCGACGAAGTGATCGCCAGCGCAACCATCGCCGACACGGCGTGAACCACGTCGCGGCTGGCTACGGTGGGGCCCATGCACGTCGAGGCGATGGTGATCCCCGGTCCACTGGCCGGCACTGCGGAGCTGGCCCGCCGCGCCCAGGCGGCCGGCTTCGCCGGGCTGCTGTTCACCGAGGGCGGGCGCACCGCCTATCTGGGTGCCGCGGTCGCCTCCCAGGCCGCGCCCGGCCTGGCGCTGTCCACCGGGGTGGCGGTGGCCTTCCCGCGCAGCCCGTTCGTGACCGCAGTCAGCGCCTGGGAGTTGCAGCAGGCCACCGGCGGTGACTTCCGGCTCGGGCTGGGCACCCAGGTCCGCAGGCATGTGGAGCGCCGCTACGGCGCCGCGTTCGACCCGCCCGGGCCGCGGCTGCGGGACTACATCAAGGCGGTCAAGGCCTGCTTCACGGCGTTTCGCACCGGTGAGCTGGACTATTTCGGCGAGTTCTACGAGCTGGACTTCATCACCCCGCAGTGGAGCCCGGGCCCGATCGACGTTCCCGACCCGAAAGTCGATGCGGCAGCGGTCAACCTGTGGATGCTGCGGATGGCCGGCGAGGTCGCCGACGGCGTGCACGTCCACCCGCTGGGCGACCCCGGCTATCTGCGCCGCCACGTGCTGCCCAACGTCGCCGCCGGGGCGGCCAAAGCCGGCCGCGACCCGGCCGACGTCGCGGTGACCGTGCCCGCGCTGACCATCGTCGGTGACGACGACGCCGAACGCCACGCCGAACGCGAACTGGTGCGGGCCAGCCTCGCCTTCTACGGCAGCACCCCCAACTACGCCTTCATCTGGGACGAGGCCGGGTTCGAGGGCACCACCGCGCGCATCCGGGAGAAGCAGAAGGCCGCCGACATCGCCGGGATGGCCGCGCAGATCACCGACGAGCACCTGGCGATGTTCGCCACCGAGGCCACCTGGGACGGGCTGGCCGACGCGCTCACCGCGAAGTACGACGGTCTCACCGAGCGGCTGGTGCTCTACAACGCGCTGGGGCTGCACCACGGCGGCGACCTGGACCGTTTCGAACGTTACGGCGAGATCGCCCGCCGCATGCGGGGATCCGCCGCGCCGCTACGGTGAGCCGGTGAGTGTCTTCGCCACCGCGACCGGGATCGGCTCCTGGCCGCCCGCGCCGCCCCGGCAGGCTGCCGCCGTCATCGTCGGCGAACTGCCCGCGCTGCCGCACCTGGTGGAACTGCCGTCCCGCGGCGTGGGCGCGGACCTGATCGGTCGGGCCGGGGCGCTACTGATCGACATCGCGATCGACACCACGCCCCGCGGCTACCGGGTGGCCGCGCGGCCCGGGGCGGTCACCCGGCGCGCGACCAGCCTGCTCGGCGAGGACCTCGACGCACTGGAGGAGGCCTGGGAGAGCGCCGGCCTGGGCGGGGAGGGCCGGCCGGTCAAGGTCCAGGCCCCCGGCCCGATCACCCTGGCCGCCGAACTCGAGCTGGGCAACGGCCACCGCGCGCTGACCGACCCCGGCGCGGTGCGCGACCTGGCCGCGTCGCTGGCCGAGGGGCTCGCCGCCCACACCGCGGAGCTGAGCCGCCGCCTCAACACCCCGGTGGTGGTCCAGCTCGACGAGCCGGCGCTGCCCGCCGCGCTGGCCGGCCGCCTGACCGGGGTGACGGCGCTGACCGCGGTGCCTGCGGTCGACGAGGCCGTCGCGCTGGAGCTGCTCGACGCCTGCGCCGGGGAAGGTGATACCGCTCTGCATTGCTGCGCCGCGAAGGTGCCGTGGAAGCTGTTGCGTCGCAGTATGATCGGTGCGGTCTCGGTCGACCTCGATCGGCTCACGGCCGCCGACGACGAGGGGATCGGGGAGTTCGTCGACGCCGGCCGCACCGTGCTGCTCGGGGCGGTTCCCGCCGTCGGCCCGGCGTCGGCGAGGAAGCCGGACGTCGGACAGATCGCCGGCGCGGCCGCGGCCCTCGTCGACCGCATCGGGCTGCCGCGTGCGGCGCTGGCCGAGCGCATCGGGATCACCCCGGCTTGCGGGCTGGCCGGGGCGAGCACGCCCTGGGCGCGCCGGGCGATCGAGTTGGCCCGGCTGGCCGCGGCCGCCCTGGCCGGCGACCCCGAGACGGTGTTCGGCGATAGCCTGCAACCGTGAGCTCCCCCGAGGTTGACCCGATCGCCCCCGACGTGCGGCGACGGTGGCGCGAACTCGCCGACGAGGTGCGCGAACACCAGTTCCGCTACTACGTGCGCGACGCCCCGATCATCTCCGACGCCGAATTCGACCGGCTGTTCAACACGCTGATCGCGCTGGAGGACGAGCACCCGGAGCTGCGCACCCCCGATTCGCCGACCCAGTTGGTCGGCGGCGCCGGGTTCGCCACCGAGTTCACCCCGGCCAAGCACATCGACCGCATGCTCTCCCTCGACGACGTGTTCGATCCCGACGAACTGATGGCGTGGGCGACCCGGGTGCGCACCGAGATCGGCGGCGACACCGCCTATCTCTGCGAACTCAAGATCGACGGGGCGGCACTGGCGCTGGTGTACCGCGACGGCAAGCTCGTCAGCGCGGCCACTCGCGGCGACGGGGTGACCGGCGAGGACGTCACCCTCAACGCCCGCACCATCGACGACATCCCGGTCCAGCTCACCGGCAGCGAGGAGTTCCCGGTTCCTGCCGTGCTCGAGGTGCGCGGCGAGGTCTACTTCCGGCTGGCCGACTTCGAGACCCTCAACGCCGGGCTGGTCGCCGAGGGCAAGTCCCCGTTCGCCAACCCTCGTAACAGCGCCGCGGGCTCGCTGCGGCAGAAGAACCCGGCGGTGACCGCCCGTCGGCCGCTGCGGATGATTTGTCACGGCCTGGGCCACACCGAGGGGTTCGACCCGGACACCCTGCACGAGGCGTACACCGCGTTGCAGTCTTGGGGCCTGCCGGTCTCCGCCCACACCGCCCGGGTGGAGGGCATCGACGCGGTCGCCGAGCGGATCATCTACTGGGGCGAGCACCGCCACGACGTCGAGCACGAGATCGATGGCCTGGTGGTCAAGATCGACGACAGGGCGCTGCAGCGCCGCCTCGGCGCCACCTCCCGCGCTCCGCGTTGGGCGGTGGCCTACAAGTACCCGCCCGAGGAGGCCACCACCACGCTGCTCGACATCCGGGTCAGCGTCGGGCGGACCGGCCGGGTCACCCCGTTCGCCTACATGACCCCGGTGACCGTCGCCGGCTCCACGGTCAGCCTCGCCACCCTGCACAACGCCGCCGAGGTGGGCCGCAAGGGAGTGCTGATCGGCGACACCGTGGTGATCCGCAAGGCCGGCGACGTCATCCCCGAGGTGCTCGGCCCGGTCGTCGACGTACGAGACGGCACCGAGCGGGCGTTCGTCATGCCCACCCACTGCCCGGAGTGCGGCACCGAACTGGCGCCGGCCAAGGAGGGCGACGTCGACATCCGCTGCCCCAACGCGCGGTTCTGCCCGGCGCAGCTGCGGGAACGGGTCTTCCACGTCGCCGGGCGCGGCGCGTTCGACATCGAGGCGCTGGGCTATGAGGCGGCGACCGAGTTGCTGGCCGCCGGGGTGATCGGCGACGAGGGCGACCTGTTCACCCTCACCGAGGCCGACCTGCTGCGCACCGCGCTGTTCACCACCCAGGACGGCGTGCTGTCGAAGAACGGTGAGCGGCTGCTGGCCAACCTGGCCAACGCCAGGGACAAACCGCTGTGGCGGGTGCTGGTGGCGTTGTCGATCCGGCACGTCGGGCCGACCGCGGCCCGCGCGCTGGCCACCGAGTTCCTCAGCATGTCGGCGATCATGGCGGCCGGCACCGACGAGCTGGCCGACGTGGACGGGGTGGGCCCGACCATCGCCGCGGCGATCACCGACTGGTTCGCGGTGGACTGGCGCCGCGAGATCGTCGAGAAGTGGCGGGCTGCCGGCGTGCGGATGGCCGACGAGCGCGACGCCAGCATCGCCCGCACCTGTGAGGGGCTGACGATCGTGGTCACCGGGTCGCTGGACCGGTTCTCCCGCGACGCCGCCAAGGAGGCGATCGTCGCCCGCGGCGGCAAGGCCGCCGGCTCGGTGTCGAAGAAGACGTCCTATGTCGTGGCCGGGGATTCACCGGGCGCCAAATACGACAAGGCCGTCGAGCTCGGGGTGCCGGTGCTCGACGAGGACGGCTTCGTCGCGCTGCTGGAGCAGGGGCCCGACGCGGTCTCCGGCGGCTGAGCACACCGGGAAAACACCGTGCGGCCGGTGGTCGTGGCCTGGTTAAACTGAGCGCGGCCCGCCCGGCCCGGCGGGCGGCGACAACCTTTGCGGGGGTGATCGGCGCTCCGCGGTGAGAGGAGCCCCATGTCGTTCGGACCCGGTGGGTACCCGGGGAGCCAGCCCGGCGACCCGCAGTTCCCCCCGCCCGGCTATCAGCCCGCGCCGGGGTACCAGCCCCAGCCGGGGTACCAGCCCGGCTACCCGCCCCCGCCGGGCTACCCGCCGGCCGGTGCCGCGCCGTGGCAGGGTGGACCGCCACCGAGCCGCAACCGCAAACCGCTGTTCATCGGCCTGGCGATCACCGGCGTCGTCGTGCTGGTGGCCGCGGTGATCGCGGTGGTCACGCTGGGCGGTGGCGGCGGCAAGGACGGCACCCCAGGCGAGGCGCTGACCGGCTACCTGGAGGCGCTGAGCCGCGGCGACGCCGAAGCCGCGCTGTCCTACGGCCTCGACCAGCCCGGCTCCACCGACCTGCTCACCGACGAGATCCTCAAGAAGCAGATCGAGAAGATGCCGATCAGCGACATCCAGATCCTCAGCGACGACGCCGCCAGCTTCATCAGCATGGCCAGCGTGCACGTGCGGGTGAAGTTCGGCGACAAGGTCTCCGACGAGACGATCCAGATGGAGCGGTCCGACAAGCAGTGGAAGCTCAAGCAGGCCGCGATCAAGATCGAGCCGCCCACCCGCACCCGCGACACCCCGATGGAGACGCTGACCCTGTTCGGCAAGCCGGTGGACTCGGCCGCGTACGTCTTCCCGGGCTGGCTGGACCTGGCCAGCACCAACAAGAACCTCAAGGTCGACTCGGAACCGATGTTGCTCAACGGGTTCAGCTACGCGTCGTTCAGTTCGCTGAACGTCGAGTTCGACCTGAGCGACCAGGGCAGGCAGGGGGTGATGACCGCGATCAAGGCGGCAATCACCGAGTGCAACAAGTCGCGTGCGCTCTCGCCGCCGAACTGCCCGCAACGGGTCAGCCGCAGCGAGGCGGCCGAGAACACCGTCGAGTGGGGCATGCCCGACCTCAGCCCGCTCAAGCTGGACAGCTTCAGCCAGTACGACATGTCGGTGCGCTTCGACGGCACGGTGGACTGGCCGCTGAAGGCCAAGAAACGCGATGGCGGCGACGTCACCGGCACGGTGTCCACCACGATCTACGGCAAGGCCGACGTGTCGACCAGTCCGCCGACCGCCACGCTGAGCTGATCGCTCTGCGCGGGCGGCTCGGCGCGGTCGCTCAGCGCAGGTCGCTCAGCGCAGCAAGGTGGCGACGATCCCGGCCAGATAGCCCAGCCGCGCCACCTCCGAGGCCCGGAAACCCGGCCCGCCGGGCCGGCCCAGCACGATCGCGGTGCGCGGGTCGCCCAGCGGGGCGGCGGCCAGCGCGGTGTCGAGCTCCCGCCAGACCTCGGGCACCCAATCCGCCTCGAGGTCCAACGTGGTGGGCCGGTGCAGCGGCAGCCACGGCGCCACCCGCACCTGGGTCTCCGGCGCGCTGCCGCTGCCCGCGAGCCGGGTCACTCCGTCGTCGGAGCCCTGCACCACCGCGCACCAGCCGGCGCGCAGCACCCGCGGCGCACCGTCGACGAGCACCTGCAGCTTGCCCGCGCGCCCGCCTGCGGCGGCGATGTGGTCGATGAGCTCGAGTTCGCGGTGCGCGTCCAGCATGCCGGTGTGCGGACGCACGCTGTCCACCCGCACGCCGGGCAGCGCCTCGGCGGCGCTGATCAGCCGGTCGGGCATGCCACCGGCCGGCAACTCCACCACCAGGTCGTCCACCGCGCTGCCCGCGCTGCGCTCCAGGACGTCGAGCGACAGGATGTCGACGCCGACCGCGCCCAGCGCCACCGCCAGCGACCCCAGGGACCCGGGCCGGTCGGGCAGCTGCACCCGCATCAGAAACGTCGTCACACCGTCAACTCTCGCACAGCGCGGGTTGCCGGCCGGGGTCTCTCCGGCCCGGCCCGCGCCCGCGCTGGGAGGTTTTGTCGCGCCCCGTGCCGGGCCGTGTCCGGCCCGGCCCGCGCCCGCGACTAGGCTTGGCGGCCGTGTCGAAGATCTCCCGTGACGAGGTGGCCCACCTGGCCAAACTGGCCCGGCTGGCGTTGACCGACGACGAACTCGACGGGTTCGCCGGCCAGTTGGACGCCATCCTGGCCCACGTCAGCAGCATCCAGTCCGCCGACGTCGAGGGCGTCGCCCCCACCGGCAACCCGCTGCCCGACGTCAACGTCACCCGCCCCGACCGGGTGCGGATGGGCCTGACCCAGCACCAGGCGCTGGCGGGCGCACCGGCGACCGCCGAGGGCCGCTTCGCGGTCCCGCAGATCCTCGGCGACGAGACCCCCGGAGCAGCGAAATGACCGACGACCTGGTCCGTTCCGACGCCGCCACGCTGGCCGCGGGCATCGCCGCCGGTGAGCTCTCGTCGGTCGAGATCACCCAGGCCTGCCTGGACCAGATCCACGCCACCGACGAGCGCTACGGCGCCTTCCTGCACGTCGCCGCCGACGCCGCGCTGGCCGCCGCCGCCGCCGTGGACGCCGCAATCGCCGCCGGCGAACAGCTGGCCTCCCCGCTGGCCGGGGTGCCGCTGGCGCTCAAGGACGTGTTCACCACGGTGGACATGCCCACCACCTGCGCCTCGAAGATCCTCGCGGGCTGGCACGCCCCCTACGACGCCACCGTGACCATGCGGCTGCGCGCCGCCGGCATCCCCATCCTGGGCAAGACGAACATGGACGAGTTCGCGATGGGCTCCTCCACCGAGAACTCCGCCTACCAGGTGACCCGCAACCCGTGGGACACCGACCGGGTGCCCGGCGGCTCCGGCGGCGGCAGCGCGACCGCGCTGGCCGCGTTCCAGGCGCCGCTGGCGATCGGCACCGACACCGGCGGCTCGATCCGCCAACCGGCGGCGCTCACCGCCACCGTCGGGGTCAAACCCACCTACGGCACCGTCAGCCGCTACGGGCTGATCGCGTGCGCGTCGTCGCTGGACCAGGGCGGGCCGTGCGCCCGCACGGTGCGCGACGCCGCCCTGCTGCACCAGGTGATCGCCGGGCACGACGCCCGCGACTCCACCTCGGTGACCGCCGAGATCCCCGATCTGATCGCCGCAGCCCAGGTCGGCGCCACCGGCGATCTGCGCGGCGTGCGGGTCGGGGTGGTGCGCCAGTTGCGCAGCGGCGAGGGCTATCAGCCCGGGGTGCTGGCGTCGTTCGAGGCCGCGGTGGACCGGCTCACCGAACTCGGCGCGCAGGTCAGCGAGGTGGACTGCCCGAACCTCGAACACGCGCTGGCCGCCTACTACCTGATCATGCCTTCGGAGGTCTCCAGCAACCTGGCCCGCTTCGACGCGATGCGCTTCGGGCTGCGCGTCGGCGACGACGGCACCCGCAGCGCCGAGGAGGTCATGGCGTTGACCCGGGCGGCCGGATTCGGCCCGGAAGTCAAGCGGCGCATCATGATCGGCACCTATGCACTGTCGGCCGGCTACTACGACGCCTACTACAACCAGGCCCAGAAGGTGCGCACCCTGGTCGCCCGCGACCTCGACGCCGCCTACCAGAACGTCGACGTGCTGGTGTCGCCGACGACGCCGAGCACCGCGTTCAAACTGGGCGAGAAGATCGACGACCCGCTGGCGATGTACTTCTTCGACCTGTGCACGCTGCCGATGAACCTCGCCGGGCACTGCGCGATGTCGGTGCCCTCCGGCCTGTCCGCCGACGACGGCCTGCCGGTCGGGCTGCAGATCATGGCTCCGCCGCTGGCCGATGACCGCCTCTACCAGGTGGGCGCGGCCTTCGAGGCGGCACGCGGGGAGCTTCCCGTCGCCCCGACCCTGTAGCCGGACCGGGCCCAAAAACCGTTCGCGGGGGCCGGCCCGCGGTGCGAGGATGGCAGGCGACCACAGCGGACGAGGGGAGCCGATCGTGAAGCTGGCCGAAGCGCTCTCGGCGCGGGCGAACGCGGTGCGCCGCGTCGAACAGCTGCGCACCCGCATCATCAACAACGCCCGTTACCAGGAGGGCGAGGAGCCCGCCGAGGACGCGGCGAGCCTGCTCGCCGAGGCCGACACGGCGATCGAGAGCTACCAGACCGTGCTGCGCCGGATCAACCGCACCAACGCGGCCACCGCGCTGGGCGCGGACGGGACGCTGACCGACGCGCTGGCCCGCCGCGACGCGCTGCGGTTGCGCTACCAGCTGCTCACCAACGCCGCCGACGCCGCTGCCGGCAACAACCAGGGCGGGTACACGCGTCAGTTGCGCTCGGAGCTGAAGATGCTCTCCGCGCTGCCGGTCGCCGAGCTGCGGTCGCGTGCCGACGAGGTCGCCAAGGCGCTGCGCGAGCTCGACGTCCGGATCCAGCGAGCCAACTGGGAGGTGGATCTGCTCGAGTGATCCCCGAGGTGTGGCAGGTAGTTGCCGCGGGAGCGTGCGCGAGCCCCGACCGGCGGGCCAAGTCCGGTCTCTACGGCGCACGAAGGGCAGTGCAGAGGGTTCGACTCCCTCGTTCACACCGCAGCCCCGCAGCGTGCACCGGTGACAGCGCAACGCGCACGACACATCACCACGCGCAGACTCACGGCGACGAGGGCGGGCACGGGGCACACACCTCCGCCGGGACCGGCATCGTCGCGCACCCGCGGCGCCGACCCGGCAAGATGGGTGACATGCGAATCGGAATCCTCACCGGCGGTGGTGACTGCCCGGGCCTCAATGCCGTCATCCGAGCGATCGTGCGGACCTGCGACGCGCGCTACAACTCCAGCGTGGTCGGGTTCGAGGACGGCTGGCGCGGCCTGCTGGAGAACCGGCGCATCCAGCTCTACAACGACGACCGCAACGACCGGCTGCTCACCAAGGGCGGCACCGTGCTGGGCACCGCGCGGGTGCACCCGGACAAGCTGCGGGCCGGACTGAGCCAGATCAAACAGACCCTCGACGACAACGGGATCGACGTGTTGATCCCGATCGGTGGAGAGGGAACGCTGACCGCCGCGCACTGGCTGTCCGAAGAGAACGTCCCGGTGGTCGGGGTGCCCAAGACCATCGACAACGACATCGACTGCACCGACGTCACATTCGGCCACGACACCGCGCTGACCGTCGCCACCGACGCCATCGACCGGCTGCATTCCACCGCCGAATCCCACCAGCGGGTGATGCTGGTGGAGGTGATGGGACGCCACGCGGGGTGGATCGCGCTGAACTCCGGGCTGGCCGCCGGCGCCCACGCCATCCTCATCCCCGAGCAGCCGTTCGACATCGACGACGTGTGCCGGCTGGTCAAAAAGCGGTTCCAGCACGGTTCCTCGCACTTCATCTGCGTGGTCGCCGAGGGCGCCAAGCCCGCCGCCGGCTCGATGGAGCTACGTGCCGGAGGCACCGACGAGTTCGGTCACGAGCGGTTCACCGGCGTGGCCGCCCAGCTGGCGATCGAACTCGAGCAGCGGGTCAAAAAGGAGGTGCGGGTCACCGTGCTGGGCCACGTGCAGCGCGGAGGCACCCCCACCCCGTTCGACCGGGTGCTGGCCACCCGGTTCGGGGTCAACGCGGCCGACGCCGCCCACGCCGGCGAGTACGGGATGATGGTGTCGCTGCGCGGCCCGGACATCGGCCGGGTCCCGCTGGCCGACGCGGTGCGCCAGCTCAAGCTGGTGCCGCAGAGCCGCTACGACGACGCCGCCGCGTTCTTCGGCTAGCCGTTCTACAGGTCGCCGAGGTCGTCGGGCACGTCGACGGCGTAGCCGCGCAACACCTCCAGCGGCACCGCGTCCAGTGTGCGTTCGTGGGTGGCCGCCAGCACCACCGGCGCGGCCCGGCCGTCGCGGTGGGCGCGCAGCCAGTTGCGGGCCGTCACGCACCAGCGATCGCCCGGCACCAGACCCGGAAACCGGTACTGCGGTACCGGTGTGGACAGGTCGTTGCCGATCGAGCGCTGATGGTCGAGGAACTCCGCGCTGACCACCGCGCAGATGGTGTGCAGCCCGACGTCCTCCGGGCCGCTCGAACAGCAGCCGTCGCGGTAGAAACCGGTGACCGGATCGGTGCCGCACGGCTGCAGCTCGCCGCCGAGCACATTGCGTTCGCTCATCGATCCTCCCGGAGGTCTCGGTGCCCGATTCTAGCGAGCCACGAATGGCGTTCGCAGGCAGACGGACTCGCTGTGGCGAGTCGGATACGGTGGGCTCCATGGCTTCCCGCACCCGTGACCTGCTGTGGACCGACGCCGAGGAGATCTACCGCGGTATCTGCGTACACCCGTTCATCACTGGACTGACCGACGGATCGCTGGACCGCGACCGGTTCCGGCACTACATCGTGCAGGACTCGCACTACCTGCGCGGCTACGCCAAGGCGCTGGCGGTGTGCGCGGCCAAAGCGCCCGACGAGGCCGACCTGATGATGTTCGCCCGACACGCCGGTGAGGCGGTGGCCGCCGAGCGGGAGATGCACGACGAACTGCTCGACGCCCTCGGGATGGACGCGCAGCGAGCCGCCGCGTCGCCTATCGCGCCGACCACCCAGGCCTACGTCAGCTACCTGCTGGCCACCGCCTACGCCGGCTCCTACGCCGAGGCGGTCGCCGCCGTGCTGCCGTGCTACTGGATCTACGCGCGCGTCGGCGAGCACCTGCAGGCCACCGGCTCCACCGACCCGCTGTACCGCCGCTGGATCGACACCTATGCCGACGCCGGGTTCCAGGACGTCGTCGAGGCGGCGCTGTCGGTCACCGACCGGATCGGGGCGCGCGCCTCGGCCGACGAGCTGGCCGCGATGCGCGGACATTTCCACACCACCGCCCGCTACGAGTGGATGTTCTGGGACAGCGCCCACCGGATGGAGCAGTGGCCGGTGTGAGCCCGGCTCAGTCCGGGTCACCGGCGAACCAGGCCGTCGCCACGGTGCGGGTCTGCGGCGGTCCCGGGTCGGCGTCGCGTCCTACCGGGCCGACCTGCACCGTCCACTCCGACTCGCTGCGGTCGACCGCGGGCGGGGCATCGGGTTCCATCCGGCGCAACACCGTGTCCTCACCCGAGCAGCCGTAGGCGGCCTCGTAGCCGTCGGTGCGCACCCCCCACGCGCCGCCGTGGCGCAGGAAGCACAGCGTGCCGTCGTCGAGACGCAACGCGAGCGGTTCGGGTGTGTCGATCGGGTGGACCTCCGGCAGGTCGCCGGTGTAGGTGACCCGGCGCAGTTGCCGTTCGGTCGGGTCGTAGAGGCACAGCATCGACTCCGGCGGCGACGGCCAGCACTGGTAGGCGCCGGCCGCGTAGGGGAAGCAGAGATAGATGTCGTCGGCCACCGCCGACGGCGACGGGGTGGTGCAGTCGTCGACGACGCCGCCCTCGGTGGTCACCCGGTAGCCGTCGGCCGGATGCCCGTCGCCGTCCACCGGTACGACGTGGATGACCTCGGTGCCGGTGCCGGTGCCGGTGGCGGCGGTCTGGCACCCGGTGATCAGGCCGATCAGGGCGCCGAGCGCCGCGGCAGTCCTTGTTCCCACGCCTAACACGGGGCGAGCCTACCGATGCCGGGCCGGGTGGCGCCGGAGGGATCGTGGAGCCGAATAGACTCAGGAGCCATGACCGCCGCCACCACCGAACTGCTCGACTACGACGACGTCATCGCGCGTTTCGATCCCGTGCTGGGCCTGGAGGTCCACGTCGAACTGTCCACGGCGACCAAGATGTTCTGCGGGTGCGCCACCACGTTCGGCGCCGAACCCAACACCCAGGTCTGCCCGGTGTGCCTGGGGCTGCCGGGTTCGCTGCCGGTGGTCAACGAGGCCGCGGTGGAATCGGCGATCCGGATCGGGCTGGCGCTCAACTGCGAGATCGTGCCGTGGTGCCGGTTCGCCCGGAAGAACTACTTCTACCCGGACATGCCGAAGAACTACCAGATCTCCCAGTACGACGAACCGATCGCGATCGACGGCTACCTGGACGTGCCGCTGGAGGACGGCTCGACCTGGCGGGTGGAGATCGAACGCGCCCACATGGAGGAGGACACCGGCAAGTTGACCCACCTGGGCAGCGAGACCGGCCGCATCGAGGGCGCCACCGCGTCGCTGATCGACTACAACCGCTCCGGGGTGCCGCTGATCGAGATCGTCACCCGCCCGATCGTCGGGGCGGGGGAGCGGGCCCCGCAGATCGCGCGCGCCTACGTCACCGCGCTGCGTGACCTGCTTCGCGCGCTCGGCGTCTCCGACGTGCGGATGGATCAGGGCTCGATGCGCTGCGACGCCAACGTCTCGCTCAAACCCACGGGCGCCGAGGAGTTCGGCACCCGCACCGAAACCAAGAACGTCAACTCACTCAAGAGCGTGGAGGTGGCCGTCGCCTACGAGATGCGCAGGCAGGGGGCGGTGCTGACCGCGGGCGGGACCGTGACCCAGGAGACCCGGCACTTCCACGAGGCGGGTTACACCAGCCCGGGCCGCGCCAAGGAGACCGCCGAGGATTACCGCTATTTCCCCGAACCCGACCTGGAGCCGGTGGCGCCGGACGCGGAACTGGTCGAGGGGTTGCGGGCCGCCATCCCGGAGCTGCCGTGGCTGGCGCGTAAGCGCGTCCAGGAGCAGTGGGGCGTCTCCGACGAGGTGATGCGCGACCTGGTCAACAACGGGGCTGTCGAGTTGGTCGCCGCGACCGTCGAGCACGGCGCCCCCAGCGAGGCCGCCCGCGCCTGGTGGGGAAACTTTCTGGTGCAGAAGGCCAACGAAGCCGGCGTCGAGTTGGACGCGCTGGCCATCACCCCCAAGCAGGTGGCTGCGGTGGTGGCGCTGGTCGACGGCGGCAAGCTCTCCAACAAGCTGGCGCGGCAGGTGGTCGAGGGGGTGCTCGCCGGTGAGGGCGAACCCGAGCAGGTGATGGCCGACCGCGGACTCGAGGTGGTGCGCGACGACTCGGTGATCCAGGCCGCCGTCGACGAGGCGCTGGCCGCCCAGCCCGACGTGGTGGAGAAGATCCGCGGCGGCAAGGTGCAGGCCGCGGGTGCCATCGTCGGTGCGGTGATGAAGGCGACCAAGGGACAGGCCGACGCCGCGCGGGTCCGCGAGTTGGTGCTGGCGGCCTGTAGCTGAGCCGGTCACCCGGTGTCGTCGGCCTCGGTGTCGGTGTCGGTGTCGGCGCCCAGCAGTTTCTCCGGGTGATGGAAAGTGTTTGTGCGCGGCCGGTCGCGCTGCATATGCAATGGAGGGATCCACTCGGTCTCGCCGCGACTGTTCACCCGGGTGCGCCAGCCGCCGGGCGTCAGCAGCGTGTGATGCGGCCCGCAAGCGAAGGTCAGGTTCTCCATCGCGGTTTCGGGGTTGCGCGAGTATTCCTCCACATGGTGGACCTCGCAGTAGTACCCCGATACGTCGCAGCCGGGGTGTGAGCAGCCACGATCCTTGGCGTACAAGACGATTCGCTGCCCCGCGGAAGCCAGCCGCTTGGTGTGGTAGAGCGCCACCGCCTTGCCCTTGTCGAAGATCGCCAGGTAGTGGTGGGCGTGCCGGGCCATCCGGATCACATCGCGCATCGGCAGCAGGCTGCCGCCGCCGGTCAGCGCGTGACCGGTCGTCGATTCCAGCTCGGCCAACGTGGTGGTGATGACGACGGTGGCGGGCAGCCCGTTGTGGGCGCCGAGCTTGCCGGAGGCCAGCAGAGCCCGCAGCCCGGCCAGCAGCCCGTCGTGGTTGCGCTGGGCGGCGCTGCGGGTGTCGGCCTCGACGGCCTCCGCGCTGGGCGTGCCGTCGACGGTGGGCGTCTCCTGCCCGGGGTCGCACATGCCGGGCGCGGCCAGCTTCGCCCAGGCGGCCTCCAGGGTGGCGCGCAGCTCCGGGCTGAGGTAGCCGCGCAGTTCGCTCATCCCGTCGGCCTGTTGCCTGCCCAGCACCAGGCCGCGCCGCCGGGACCGGTCCTCGTCGGTGAAATTCCCGTCGGGGTTGAGGCAGTCGGACAGCCGCTGGGCGAGCTTGGCGAGCTGGTCGGGCCGGAAGTCGCGGGCGTGGCGGGCCAGTTCCTGTTCGGCTTTGGTCCGGGCGGCCGCGTCGACGAAGCCGGGCAGCTGGTGCAGGAAGCCGCGGATGACATTGATGTGAGCGGGGCCGATGTCCCCGGCGCGCTGTCCGGCGGCCGTGTGCTCCAGCAGCGGCGGCAGCGGGTCACCGGTCAGCGAGCGCCGCGGTCCGAGGTCGGCGGCCTCGTGGATGCGGCGGGTCGCGTCGGTGCGGGAGAGGGAGCACTGATCGGCCAGCGCGTGGGCCACGCTGCCGCCGAGTTCGCTGGGCTCGCCGCCTCGGACCACCTCGTTGATCAACGGGTGCTCGACGGCCGGGAGACGGCGACGCACCCGCTCGCAGCGCTGCAGCAGCGCGAGGCGTTCGCGGGTGCTCAGCGTGGCGCAGTCCAGCGTCAGCACCCGGTCCAGCGCGGCGTCGAGGCCGTCGAAGGCTTCGACGATCTCCTCGCGCGAACTGATCGAACGCATGTTCCAAAGATAACGCGAGGGTCCGACAAGAAGGCCGACCGATACGGCCGTGAGCTGGGGTTATCCACAGTTCGGTGGTTATCCACAGACCGAGACGGTAGGGGTAACAGGGGCGCCAGGGATGCCGCGGGCGCCAGGGACGCAAGGAAACGTCAGGGACGCAAGGAAACATCAGGGACGCATGGGACGGGAAGGACGGGAAGTACCGCAGAGACAACTGAGGCCGTCGGGTCAGTAGGGCCGGAAGGGCCAGCAGGCCACCGCAGCGCCTCGGAACAGGGCCCCGACCGCCCGCGGCGTCGACCGCCTAGGACTTTTCCTCGTTCGGCCGCGGGAACCCGCCACCGGTCTTGAACAGCGGGAAGACCACGTCGTCGAGCTTGCCGGCGTCACCGGCGGTGCGGTTGACCGTCGCGCCCCAGATGTTGCCGTCGGGGGAGAGCCGCAGCGCCCAGGCGTGACCGTGCTCGTCCTGGCGCACCACGTCGGGGTCGCTGGTCACCGAACCGCTGTCGGAGACCTGCACCACCACGGTCTGCTTGGTGTTGACGAGGTTGACCAGCACCATCCCGTCCAGCGCGGCGCAACCGGCGATGCCCGGCTTGTCCGGCCAGGTCCACACCACCGAGGACTCCGAATCCTTGGTGATGCGCTGCAGCCGGTCCCCAGTGGGGGTGCGGTCGGTGATGTAGAGCGACTGGTCGGCCGGGTCGAGGCAGAGCCCGCCGCCGGCGCCCATCCCGCTCAGCGCCGTCGTCGGCGGCGCCTGACCGACCGTGGTCGGCTGCTCGATGCGCAGCACCTTGCCGGCCAGCGACGCGGGATCCGCGGCGGCCGCCGGGTCGCCGGCGTCGCCGGTCAACACGATCAGGGTGGTCGGGCTGGTGAACGCCAGCGCCCCACTGTTGCCGGTCGGCCCCTTCGGGATGCCGGTGAGGATGTCCTTGGGCACGTCGCCGTCGGCGATCCGGATCACCCGGTTGTCGGTGGGGGTGGTGATGTAGGCGTACATCAGCCGGTCCTGCTCGTAGGTGGGTGACAGCACGATGTCCATCAGCCCGCCGTCGCCGGTGGGATCGACGTCCAGGGTGGTCTTGACCGTCGGTTCCGCGTCGACCGCGATGTTCTTGATCAGCCCGGTGGTGCGCTCGGCGACCAGCGCGGTCTTGCCAGTCGGGCCCATGATCAGCCCGCTGGTGCTGTCCAGGCAGCCCTGCATCACCCCGGGCGCCGGGCATTCCTTGGGAAACGGTTCGGCCGGCAGCGGCGGTGGCGGCTTAGGCGTCGACGGCGGTGGCGGCTCCAGCCGCGGGACCTCGGTGAACGGCTCGGATTGGGCGTCGTCGAAGTGGGCGCAGCCGGCCAGGGTCAGCAGCGCCGCGCACCCGAGGGCGAACATCTGCTGACGTCTCCGGCGTTCACGCATGCCCGCCAGATTACGGACCGCGTGACGACACCCGCCACGCGACATTGGGCCGGTGAAGATAACGGTGTGGATACGCCCTGGAAAAGAGGGATCTCAAATCGCCAATTCGGCCTGTTCTGCCCTTACCCTGTCAGGCGTGCCCCGTCAATCCGAAGATTTGCCCTGGCAGCGACCGGAGGATGCCGTGACCCCTAACCCTCCGCAGGCACCCGGTTCGCCGCGCCTGGTGGACCCCGAGGACGATCTGCCGTCGGCCGGTTACGCCGGTGACTTCGAGACCACCGCGATCCCGTCGTACAGCTCCGCCGACCCGGCCGGCAACCCGTCGAACTCCGGCTACAACCTGCTGCACGAGCCCGAACCGCTGCCGTACGTCCAGCCCGGCGGGGTCCACCCGGGCGGGCGTCACGCCGCCCCCGACGACTGGGACGCCCACCACGAGGAGCGGGTCCGCGCGGCCGGCCGCCGCGGCACCCAGGACTTGGGTCTGCTGATCCTGCGCGTCGCGCTCGGCGGGCTGCTGATCGCCCACGGGCTGCAGAACCTGTTCGGCTGGTGGGGCGGCAGCGGACTCAGCGGGCTGAAGAACTCGCTGTCCGACGCCGGCTACCAGCACGCCGACATCCTCACCTACGTCGCCGCCGGCGGGCAGATCACCGCGGGGCTGCTGCTGGTGCTGGGTCTGTTCACTCCGCTGGCCGCGGCCGGGGTGCTGGCCTACCTGATCAACGGCATGCTCGCGGCGGTCAGCGCCGACTCGGGCCGGTTCGGCTTCTTCCTGCCCGACGGCCACGAATACCAGCTCACCCTGATCGCGCTGGCGGTGGCGATCATCCTCGTCGGGCCCGGTCGCTACGGGCTGGACGCCGGGCGCGGCTGGTCGCGGCGGCCGTTCATCGGCTCGTTCCTGGCGCTGTTGCTCGGCATCGGCGGCGGTATCGCGATGTGGGTGCTGCTCAACGGGGCCAACCCGCTGGCCTGAGTCAGCGATACGGGTTGGGCACCCGTCCGCCGCTGACCTCGGTGAGCCGCGGTAGCGTCCCGAACGTCACCGCGGGCAACCGCACCTCGGCGCCGTCGGTGAGGTGGGCGCGCGCCCACGACCCCTTGGTGAACCGCAGACCGTCGATCTGTGTCCAGGGGATCCGCCGGCTGCCGAACAGTTCGCGTGCGGTGACCCCGTGGGTGTCGGCCACCGTGCGCAACCGGATGATCCACACCGAGACCGCGGCCGGGATAAGCAGCAACGGCAGGCTGAACGACCAGCTCAGCACCGGGATCATCAGCCCGAGGGCGAAGAAGCCGACCGCGAGGTGGGCCATCGGGGAGATCTTGATCACGACGGGTGGGGTGGGGGCGTTCACCCGGGCATCATCGCACCGTCGTCGACCTGGCCGGTCGGCGGTGGCTCGGGCCGCCGGCGCCGGGTTCCGCTATTTGACGGTTGACCTGTGCGGAAGCTAGCGTTGGGGCATGAACAACCGCGGCATGCTCGTAGTACTCGGTCGGCGCGTTGGCGGCTGACTAGCCCACCCCGGTTACTCGAGCACCAACGCGCAACCCTCGTACAGCAGCTGGCTGGCGGGGGTTTTTGTTTGTCTTTGACCCCCGATTGGCACCATCTGAAGAGGACATCGTGAGCGCACCCACCACGCGACCATCCTCCCGGTCCGCGGCGACCCGGGAGCAGCAGAAACCGCAGCCGGCGCCCCCGTCGCCGCGCCGTGTCGAACCCGAGCAGTTGACCGGCGCCGAGTCGGTGGTCCGGTCACTTGAGGAACTCGACGTCGACGTCATCTTCGGCATCCCCGGCGGCGCAGTGCTGCCGGTCTACGACCCGCTGTTCGACTCCAAAAAACTGCGCCACGTCCTGGTCCGCCACGAACAGGGCGCCGGGCACGCCGCCAGCGGCTACGCCCACGCCACCGGCCGGGTCGGGGTGTGCATGGCCACCTCCGGGCCGGGCGCGACCAACCTGGTCACCCCGCTGGCCGACGCGCAGATGGACTCCATCCCGGTGGTCGCGATCACCGGGCAGGTGGGCAGGCAACTGATCGGCACCGACGCCTTCCAGGAGGCGGACATCTCCGGGGTCACCATGCCGATCACCAAGCACAACTACCTGGTGCGCAACGGCGACGACATCCCGCGGGTGCTGGCCGAGGCGTTCCACATCGCCGCGTCCGGACGCCCCGGCGTGGTGCTGGTCGACATCCCCAGGGACATCCTGCAGGGCCAGTGCACCTTCGCCTGGCCGCCGACGATGCAGCTGCCCGGCTACAAGCCGAACACCAAACCGCACAACCGGCAGATCCGGGAGGCCGCCAAGCTGATCACCGCAGCCAGCCGGCCGGTGCTCTACGTCGGCGGCGGAGTGATCCGCGGCGACGCCACCGCCGAACTCGCCGAGCTGGCCGAGCTCACCGGCATCCCGGTGGTCACCACGCTGATGGCGCGCGGCGCGTTCCCCGACAGCCACCGTCAGCACCTGGGTATGCCCGGCATGCACGGCACCGTCGCGGCGGTGGCCGGGCTGCAGCGCAGTGACCTGCTGATCACCCTCGGCGCCCGCTTCGACGACCGGGTCACCGGCCAGCTGGACTCCTTCGCGCCCGACGCCAAGGTGATCCACGCCGACATCGACCCGGCGGAGATCGGCAAGAACCGGCACGCCGACGTGCCGATCGTCGGCGACGTCAAGGCCGTCATCACCGACCTGATCGCCGCCCTGCGCCGGGAGCTCGACGAGCCGCTGGAGATGACCGAGTGGTGGCGCTACCTCGACGGCATCCGGTCGACCTACCCGCTGAGCTACGGTCCGCAGAGCGACGGCAGCCTGAGCCCCGAGTACGTCATCGAGACGCTGGGCCGCATCGCCGGCCCCGACGCGATCTACGCGGCCGGGGTGGGTCAGCACCAGATGTGGGCGGCGCAGTTCATCTCCTACGAGAAGCCGCGCACCTGGCTGAACTCCGGCGGGCTGGGCACCATGGGCTTCGCGATCCCGGCGGCGATGGGCGCCCAGATCGGCGCGCCGGACGCCGAGGTGTGGGCCATCGACGGCGACGGCTGTTTCCAGATGACCAACCAGGAGCTGGCGACCTGCGCGGTCGAGGGGATGCCGATCAAGGTCGCGCTGATCAACAACGGCAACCTGGGCATGGTCCGCCAGTGGCAGACCCTGTTCTACGGCGAGCGGTACTCGCAGACCGACCTGGCCACCCACTCGCACCGGATCCCGGACTTCGTCAAGCTCGCGGAGGCGCTCGGTTGCGTCGGAATGCGTTGTGAGCGTGCCGAAGACGTCGAGGACGTGATCAACGCGGCACGCGAGATCACCGACCGGCCGGTGGTGATCGATTTCATCGTCGGCGCCGACGCGCAGGTCTGGCCGATGGTGGCAGCGGGCACCAGCAACGATGAGATCCAGGCCGCGTTCGGCATCCGGCCGCTCTTCGACGACGAGGACAACGAGGGCCACGCCTGATGACCACCACCGACATCAACTCGATCACCACCCACACCCTGTCGGTGCTCGTCGAGGACACCCCCGGCGTGCTGGCCCGGGTGTCATCGCTGTTCTCCCGCCGCGGCTTCAACATCGAGTCGCTGGCCGTCGGCGCCACCGAGACCAAGGGCATCTCGCGGATGACGATCGTCGTCTCGGTGGAGAACACCCCGCTGGAGCAGATGACCAAACAGCTCAACAAGCTGATCAACGTCATCAAGATCGTCGAGCAGGTCGAGGAGAACTCGGTCTCCCGCGAGCTCGCCCTGATCAAGGTCCGCGCCGACGTCGCCACCCGCGGGCAGGTGGTCGAGGCGGTGAACCTGTTCCGCGCCAAGGTTGTTGACGTCTCCACCGAGTCGCTGACCGTCGAGACCACCGGCACACCGGAGAAGCTCGAGGCGCTGCTGCGGGTGCTCGAACCGTTCGGCATCAAGGAGATCGCCCAGTCCGGTCTGGTCACCCTGGCGCGCGGTCCGCGCGGCATGGGGTCGGGCAAGTAAGAGTTTTCACGCTGAAAAACCGAAGGAGAAGAAACACGTGGCAGTGCAGATGTTCTACGACGACGATGCGGATCTGTCGATCATCCAGGGCCGCAAGGTCGGTGTGATCGGGTACGGCAGCCAGGGGCACGCGCACTCGCTGAGCCTGCGCGATTCCGGTGTGCCGGTGAAGGTCGGCCTGAAGGAGGGCTCCAAGTCCCGGCCCAAGGTCGAGGAACAGGGCCTGGAGGTCGGCACCCCGGCCGAGGTGGCGCAGTGGGCCGACGTGATCATGTTGCTGGCGCCGGACACCGCGCAGGCCGAGATCTTCACAAACGACATCGAGCCGCACCTCAACGACGGCGACGCGCTGTTCTTCGGCCACGGTCTGAACATCCACTTCGACCTGATCCAGCCGGCCGACAACATCACCGTCGGCATGGTGGCCCCCAAAGGGCCGGGGCACCTGGTGCGCCGCCAGTTCGTCGACGGCAAGGGTGTGCCGTGCCTGATCGCCATCGACCAGGACCCGACCGGAAACGGTGAGGCGCTGGCGCTGTCCTACGCCAAGGCGATCGGTGGCGCCCGCGCCGGTGTCATCAAGACCACCTTCAAGGAGGAGACCGAGACCGACCTCTTCGGTGAGCAGGCCGTGTTGTGCGGCGGCACCGAGGAACTGGTCAAGACCGGGTTCGAGGTGATGGTCGAGGCCGGCTACGCCCCGGAGATGGCCTACTTCGAGGTGCTGCACGAGCTCAAGCTGATCGTCGACCTGATGTACGAGGGCGGGATCGCGCGGATGAACTACTCGGTGTCCGACACCGCGGAGTTCGGCGGATACCTGTCCGGGCCGCGGGTGATCGACGCGGGCACCAAGGAGCGGATGCGGGAGATCCTGCGCGACATCCAGAACGGCAGCTTCGTCAAGCGGCTGGTCGCCAACGTCGAGGGCGGCAACAAGGAGCTCGAGACGCTGCGCAAGCAGAACGCCGAGCACCCCATCGAGGTCACCGGCAAGAAGCTGCGCGACCTGATGAGCTGGGTGGACCGGCCGATCACCGAGACCGCCTGACGCGCTGCACGTTCGGCGCTTCGCCGAGGTTGAAGCCACGCAGGAAAAGTGCGAGAGCACACCTGCGTGGCTTCACTTTCGCGGGTATTGCGTGGGCTCGGCGCTGGGTAATCGCGGACTTCGCGCGGGGTATTCGCGAGCCGGGGGCGGCGCTTACGGCGCCAGGTCAGGCAACTCGGTGATGCCGAACTCGCGGCGCAGCACCGTGCGGGCGGCGTAGAGGCCGGCCATGCCGTGCACGCCGCCGCCCGGCGGGGTCGCCGCGGAGCACAGGTACGCCTTCGGGATCGGGGTCGCCCAGGGGTTGACCCGCGGGGTGGGGCCGGCCAACGCCCGCCACACCGAGTTGCCACCCACACCGATGTCCCCGCCGACGTAGTTGGCGTTGTGCTCGGCCATCCGGTCGGCGGGCACGCAGCGGGCGGCCAGCACGATGTCGCGAAAACCCGGTGCGAACCGTTCGAAGAGCGCGGTGACCGTCTCGGTCTGGTCCAGCGGCGAACCGGCCGGCACGTGCGCATAGGTCCACAGCGGCCGACGACCGGCGGCGTCGACGCGGTCCGGGTCGGCCAGGTGCGGCAGTGCGGCCAGCACCATCGGCCACTGCGCGTGCCGGCCTGCGGCGACGTCGGCCTCGGCGCGGGCCATCTGGGTGCGGCTGCCGCCCAGGTGCAGGGTGGGCGCGTCGGCCAGCCGCGGGTCGGTCCACGGGATCTCGCCGGACAGCACGAAATCGACCTTGGTCACCCCGGCGCCGAAGCTGTAGCGGCCCAGCGCGCGCGCGTAGCGAGGCGGCAGCGCGTCCCGGTAGATGTCGAGCAGCGCGGTCGGGGCGGTGTCGTAGAGCACCACCCCCGCGGGCGGTTGGGTGACCTCGGCTCCGGTGGTCAGCTCCCCGCCGTGCGCGCGCAGGTCGGCGATCAGCGCGTCGACGATGGCCTGGCTGCCGCCGACCGGGACCGGCCAGCCGACGGTGTGGGCCAGCGTGCCCAGCATCATGCCCGCCCCGGCCGCGGTCAGCGACGGCATCGGTGAGATCGTGTGGGCCGCCACGCCGGTGAACAGCGCCCTGGCATCCTCCCCGCGCAGCAGCCGCCACGCCGGGGTGCCCTGTTCGAGCATCCGCAGCCCCAGCCGGGCCACGGTCACCGGGCGGGGCGGCAGTGAGCGCTTGTCGCCGAGCAGGAAGGCGACCACCGTGTCGTCGCGGCTGGCCATCGGGCCGAGCAGCCGTCGCCAGGACTTGCCGTGCTCCAACTCGGTGCAGGTGCGCTCCAGGTCGCGGTAGGCGACCGCGGCGGGCCGGTCCGTCAACGGGTTGGCGTAGGAGACCGGCGGGCTGACCAGCTCCACCCCGCGGGCGGGCAGGTCGAAGGCGGCGAAGAACGGCGAGCCCAGCGCCAGCGGGTGCACCGCCGAGCAGATGTCGTGCCGGACACCGGGGAACTCGGGGTCGGCGGCGGTGCGGGCGCCACCGCCGGCGGTGGGCTGGGCCTCGAGGACCTGCACCCGCAACCCGGCCCGCGCACAGGTCACGGCGGCGGCCAGCCCGTTGGGGCCGCTGCCGACCACGGTGACGTCCATACCGTGATGCTAGGGCCTGATGCCGGGGCGCCGGGCTGGCCCGCCCCAGGCCGGTGCGCGTCGACGCGCCCATTAGGCTGGCCGGGTGAGCTTGCCCATTGTTCTGATCGCCGACAAACTCGCCGAATCCACCGTCGCCGCGCTCGGCGACCAGGTCGAGGTGCGCTGGGTGGACGGCCCCGACCGGCCCAAACTGCTCGCCGCGGTCCCCGAGGCCGATGCGCTGCTGGTGCGCTCGGCGACGACCGTGGACGCCGAGGTACTGGCCGCCGCGCCGAAACTCAAGATCGTCGCCCGCGCCGGGGTGGGGCTGGACAACGTCGACGTCGACGCCGCCACCGCCCGCGGGGTCCTGGTGGTCAACGCGCCCACCTCCAACATCCACAGCGCCGCCGAGCACGCGATCGCGCTGATGCTGGCCGCGGCCCGGCAGATCCCGCCGGCCGACGCCACCCTGCGCGAGCGCACCTGGAAGCGCTCCTCGTTCTCCGGCACCGAGATCTACGACCACACCGTCGGGGTGGTCGGACTGGGCCGCATCGGGCAGCTGGTGGCGTCCCGGCTGGCGGCGTTCGGGGCACACATCGTCGCCTACGACCCGTACGTCTCGCCGGCGCTGGCCGCCCAGCTGGGCATCGAACTGCTCGACCTCGACGCGCTGCTGGCCCGCGCCGATTTCATCTCCATGCACCTGCCCAAGACGCCGGAGACCGCCGGGCTGATCGGTCGGGAGTCGCTGGCCAAGACCAAGCCGGGGGTGATCATCGTCAACGCGGCCCGCGGTGGGCTGATCGATGAGGCCGCGCTGGCCGACGCGGTGCGCAGCGGCCACGTCCGCGCCGCCGGCCTGGACGTGTTCGCCACCGAGCCGTGCACCGACTCACCGCTGTTCGACCTGCCGCAGGTGGTGGTGACCCCACACCTGGGCGCGTCGACCGCCGAGGCCCAGGACCGCGCGGGCACCGACGTGGCCGAGAGCGTGAAGCTGGCGCTGGCCGGTGATTTCGTGCCGGACGCGGTCAACGTCGCCGGCGGCGCGGTCGGCGAGGCCGTCGTGCCGTGGCTGGACCTGGTGCGCAAGCTCGGGGTGCTCGCCGGGGTGCTCTCCGCCGGGCTGCCCGCCTCCCTCGGTGTGCAGGTCCGCGGTGAGCTGGGCTCCGAAGAGGTTGAGGTGCTGAAGCTTTCGGCGGTGCGTGGGCTGTTCTCGGCGGTGATCGAGGACCCGGTCACGTTCGTCAACGCGCCGGCGCTGGCCGAGGAGCGCGGCGTGACCGCCGAGCTGACGGTGGCCAGTGAGAGCCCGAAGTTCCGCAGCGTGGTGGAGGTCGACGCGGTCGGCGCCGACGGCACGGTGGTCTCGGTGGCAGGCACCCTGGCCGGCGCGGAGCAGGTCGAGAAGATCGTCAGCATCAACGGCCGCAACTTCGACCTGCGCGCCGAGGGGGTCAACCTGATCATCAACTACGACGACCAGCCCGGCGCACTGGGCAAGATCGGCACCCTGCTCGGCGAGGCCGGGATCAACATCGCCGCCGCCCAACTCTCCGAGGACGTGGCCGGTCCCAACTCCACGATCCTGCTGCGGCTGGACCGCGGTGTGCCCGCCGACGTGCGCTCGGCGATCGGCGCGGCGGTCGGGGCCAGCAAGCTCGAGGTGGTGGACCTGTCGTGACCGCATCGCTGAAACTGGCCGTCATCGGCGGCGACGGGATCGGGCCCGAGGTCACCGCGGAGGCGCTCAAGGTGCTCGACGTGGTGCTGCCCGGCGTGCAGACCACCGACTACGACCTGGGCGCCCGGCGCTACCACGCCACCGGTGAGGTGCTGCCCGACGGTGTCCTCGACGAGTTGCGCGGGCACGACGCGATCCTGCTGGGTGCGATCGGCGATCCGTCGGTGCCGTCCGGGGTGCTCGAGCGGGGCCTGCTGCTGACCGCCCGGTTCGCCTTGGACCATCACGTCAACCTGCGGCCCAGCCGGCTGTACCCGGGGGTGACCAGCCCGCTGGCCGGGAACCCGCGGATCGACTTCCAGGTGGTGCGAGAGGGCACCGAGGGGCCCTACACCGGCAACGGGGGCGCGATCCGGGCCGGCACCGTGCACGAGGTGGCCACCGAGGTCAGCGTCAACACCGCCTACGGGGTCGAGCGGGTGGTGCGCTACGCCTTCGAGCGGGCGCGGCAGCGACGCAAGCACCTGACCCTGGTGCACAAGAACAATGTGCTGGCCTTCGCCGGGTCGCTGTGGTCGCGCATCGTGGCCGAGGTCGGCGCGCAGTACCCCGACGTGGAGACCGCCTACTGCCACGTCGACGCCGCCACCATCTACCTGGTCACCGATCCGGGCCGGTTCGACGTCATCGTCACCGACAACCTGTTCGGCGACATCATCACCGACCTGGCCGGTGCGGTCAGCGGCGGGATCGGGCTGGCCGCGTCGGGCAACATCGACGCCACCGGCGCCAACCCGTCGATGTTCGAGCCGGTGCACGGCAGCGCGCCCGACATCGCCGGGCAGGGGGTGGCCGACCCGACCGCGGCGATCATGTCGGTCGCGCTGATGCTCGGGCACTTGGGCCACGACGACGCGTCCGCCCGGGTGGACAAGGCCGTCGAGCAGCACCTGGCCACCCGCGGCGACACCGCGCGCTCGACCCGCGAGGTCGGCGACCGGATCGCGGGCCTGCTCTAGGTCGCCTCGCGCCCGCGCCATGGCGCGTCGACTCTGCGCCTACCACGCGGGTCACTCGACGTTCTGCGTGGTGAGCGCAGAGTCAACGCGCCCGCGGTGGGTCGGCCGGCACCGCCGGCATCGCGGCCAGCGGGAACAGCGCGCACACCGCGAAGGCGACCGGGTAGCCGAACACGCCGATCAGCCCACCGAACAGCGGCGGGGCGACCGCGGCGGCGAACAGTTGGCTGGTGTTCTGGGCGCCCAGTGCGCGTCCGCTCCAGAACGGTCCGGCGATCTCGGCGATCGCGGTGAAGGCCAACCCGTTGTCGGAGACGGTGATCACCGAGGCGAGCACGATCGCCGCGATCGCCACCGGCGAGTCCAGCAGGTCACAGAGCGCCAGGACGGCCATGGTCAGTGCGGCGGTGGCGGCGATGCTGCGGACCGGGCGCAGCCGCGAGCCCACCCGGTCCGACCAGCGGCCTGCGGCGATGCGGCCCGCAGCGCCGAGCAGCTGGCTGACGGTGACCAGGGCGCCGGCGGCGGGCGCGGACCAGCCCTTCGAACTCATCAGCCAGACCAGCATGAATGTCCACACCAGCACCTGGGGCACCACCAGCAGCACCGACATGACGTGGATGCGCCACAGCAGCGCCGACCCGCGGTAGGGGTTGGCCAGGTGCTCGGCCGGCGCCTCGGCGCGCGGCGGGCGGGGCGGGTCGAGGACGCTGACGGCGCAGGCCAACGCGGAGACCGCGCAGACCGTCGCCGGGAACAGCAGCGCCACGCCGATGCCGTGGTGGGCCAGGTTGGGGATCACCAGCGCGCCCAGGGCCACCCCCAGCGGCTGGGCGGTCTGGCGGATGCCCATCGCCAGGCCGCGCTGGTGGGCGGGGAACCAGCCGACCACCAGCCGGCCGCTGGCGGTGTTGCTGGAGGCGGCGGCCATCCCGCCCAGCAGCAGGAAGACGCCGGTGCCGGTCAGCGAATCGGTCGCCGCGGCGCCGAACGCGGCCGCCGCGGTCAGCGCGGATCCGGCCCACAGCACCCGGCGTTCCCCGGCCCGGTCGACCAGATAGCCCCAGGCGACCAGGGTGAACACCATGCCGAGGCTCGGCAGGGCCGAGACCAGGCCGGCGCGGGCCAGATCCAGGCCGCGGTCGCTGTGCAGGGTGGGGATGAGGAACGCGACGCCGTTGATGAACACGTTGGCGCACATCGTCGCGGTCAGCGCCAGGGTGAGCATGACCCAACGGCGGGCTGGACCGGCGCTCCGCGAGGGCATCCGACCGATGGTGCCATAGCGGCCGCTCGGCGCCGGTTGCGAGTTCGGGCGGCAGTGAGCGGGTGCGACTTTGCCGCGACTTTGCCGCGATGGGGCGCCGGAATGCGGTGTTAAGCCGCCGCAATGCCTCATCAGGAGTACGGCGGGTCGCCGTATGGCCAGCAGCCGCCGCCCGGCGGTCAGCCCTACGGCGCTCAGCCCTACGGCGGGCAGCAGCCCTATGGTGGGCAGCCCTATGGTGGCCAGCCGTACGGCGCCGATCCCTACGGGCAGTACGGCGCTCCGCCCTACGGCGGTCAGCCCTATGGCGGTCAGCCCTACGGCGCCCCGTACGGTGCGCAGCCTTACGGCGCTTCGCCCTACGGCGAGCTGGGGATGCCTCCCGGCGGGCCGCCGCCGAAGAACAAGCTGCCCTGGATCATCGGTGCGATCCTGCTCGTCCTGGTGATCCTGGTGGGCGCGGTGCTGATCCTGGCCGGCGGCTCGGACAAGTCCGACGACAAACCCGCCTCGACCCCGGGGTCACCGGGCGCGAGCACCAGCGCGAGCCAGGCGCCGGCCGACAGCATCACCTACGAGATCACCGGCAGCATGAAATCCTCGCTGTCGGTGGGCTACATGGGCGACAACGACGCGACGGTCACCGCCACGGTCAGCGACCTGCCGTGGTCGGTCACGATCTCGCCCGCACCGAGCGTCGCCAGCATCTTCGCGATCAGCATGGACATCCTCGGCGACGATCCCGACGTGACGTTGAAGATCAAGCGCGGCGACACCGTCCTGCGCGAATGCAAGATCATGGACCCCTGCGTGACCACCACCTGACCGCCCGACGGCCGCGCCCACCGGTTCGCCCGGCACGCGGAGAATCCGGTGTTAGGCTGCCGCAATGACGAACCCGGAGCACAGCGGGCCCGACCACGGTCAGCAGCCCCCGGTGTGGCAGGGGAGCGGCGCGCAAACCCAGGACGACGCCGTGACCCAGGAGATCGCCCACCCGCAGCAGCCTGCCGTCACCCCGGCCCGGCGCAGCGCGAAGCCGTGGCTCATCGGCGCCGCCGTCGCCGTGGTCGTCGTGCTGGTGATCGCCGCGGCGGTCGCCCTGGCCAGCCGGTCGTGGGACGGTAAGGACCGCTCGACGGCGGCGGGGCCGGCCGGGCCGACCACCAGCGTGGTCCCGATCGACGAGATCACCTATGAGATCACCGGCATTCTCGACGCACCACTGGCGGTGCTGTACACCGACTTCGACGGCCTGCAGTTCAACGACACCGTCGCGCAACTGCCCTGGACGATCACGCTGGCGCCCGAACCGCGGTTTCTGAGCTTCCTGGCCCGGCCGCTGGACCTCAACGACGAAGAACCCGTGGACATCACGTTACGGATCAAGCGCGGCTCCACCGTGCTCAAGACCTGTGAGGGCGTCGGCGTCTGCGATTACTCGGCCACCTGACCGCCTCGACTCAACGGTCGACGCGCTCGGCATCGGTTGCCGCCGCGTCTGATTCGCCGCGAGTCAGCCGGGCCTTGACCGGCACCAGCGGCCAGGCGGTGAGCACGATCACCCCGCACGCCGCGAACGCCATCGGATAGCCGATCGCCCCGATGACGGCACCGAAGACCGGGGGAGCGGCCGCCGCGGTCAGCCGCTGGCTGGTGTTCTGCGCACCCAGCGCCCGCCCGCTCCAGTACGGGCCGGCCACCTCGGCGATCGCGGTGGACGACAAACCGTTGTCGAGCACCGTGATCACCGCGGCGACGACGATCGCCGCCGTCGCCGCCGGCGAACCGAGGGAGGCGGTCACTCCGAGTAACACCATGGTCATCGCCCCGGCCAGCGCCAGCGTGCGCACCGGACGCAGCCGCGACCCGACCCGGTCCGACCAACGGCCGGCCGCGACCCGGAACGCCGCCCCGAGCAACTGGGCCACCGTGACCATCGCCCCGGCGGTGGTGATCGACAGGTGCTGTTCGCGGATCAGCCAGACCAGCATGAACGTCGAGATCACCGCCTGCGGAACCATCATCACCGCCGAGGCGGCGTGGATGCGCCACAGGACCGAGGACCCGCGGTAGGGGCTGGCGAGTTCCTCGGGCGGGGCTGCCGCCAGTGGGGCCCGCGGCGGGTCGAGCACACCCAGCGCACACGCCACCGCGGCCAGCGTGCAGATCATCGCCGGGAACTTCAGCGCCGGCTCCAGCCCGTGCTGGGCGAAGCGGGGGATCACCATGGCGCCCAACGCGATCCCCAACGGCTGGGCGGTCTGCCGTATCCCCATCACCAGCCCGCGCTGGTGCGCCGGGAACCAGCCAGCCACCAACCGTCCACTGGCGGTGTTGGCGCAGGCCGCGGCCATCCCGCCGAGGAACAGGAAAACCCCCACCAGCGTCAGCGAATCCATCGACGCCGCGGCGAAACACGCCGCGCCGGTCAGCGCCATCCCGAAGCTGAGCACCACCCGCTCGCCGATGCGGTCCAGCAGATAGCCCCACCCGTAGAGGGTGAGCACCATCCCGGCGCTGGGCATCGAGGCGAGCAGGCCGGCCTGGGCGAGGTTTGTGTCGCGTTTGCTCTCCAGCATCGGGATGACGAACGCGATCCCGTTGATGAACGTGAAGGCGCACAGCGTCGCCGCCAGCGAGACGATCAGGATCCACCACCGCGTCGCGGTGCTGATCGAATCGGCGGCCACCGATCGATGGTGCCACACCGGGCCCGGGCGCGCCGGGTCCGTGATCAGCCGGATCAGCCGGTCTTGGCCATCACCAGCTTGTCGTGGCGGCGGTAGCTGCGGTCACCGCCGGTCTCGGCGAACCCGCGGCCGACGAACCGCCGTCGGGTCCAGTGGCCGATCTCCTCGTTGAGCCGGGTCATCCCCGGGATCACCCGCTGGAACTCCATCACCCGGTTGACCGCCGAGATGCCCAGCACCGCGGCCTGCAGCGGCTTGCTGTCCAGCAGGCCGAGCTGGTCGGCGTTGGTCTTGCCCAGCACCAGCCTGCTGTAGGAGGACAGCACCGCCCGGGCGATCGACATCGGCACGTCGTCGTCGGGCTGGGAGCCGTGCAGCGCCTCGGCCAGCGCCTTGGAGTCCTCGTCGGGTAGGAACTCGGTGTCGGCCTGCAGCCAGAACATCCGCCAGGTGTCGGCCTCGTCGACCGGCATGAGCTCGCGATCCACCCCCATCAGCTGGCCGACGTAGCGCCACAGGTGGAACACCGCCTCCCGCTCCCGTTCGGAGAACCGCAGCCCCATCGCCTGGCACCCGACCAGGTTGGCCAGCGAGAACAGCATCACGGTGCCGGCCATCTGGGCCTGGTTGAGCGGATGGTCCCAGTTCTCGAAGTCCCAGTCCGGGCGGCGGCACATCGCCGAGCGGACGATCGCGTGCATCAGCCGCACCCGCAGCGTGCCGGTGAAGCCGGGCGCGAACCGCTCCAGACCGCCGGGGGAGGTGGCGTCGATGTACCAGGTGGCGGTCTCGTTGAGCCGGCGCGGCGCCATCCGGCGCAGGTCGCCGGTGCCCACCAGCGGCTTGTCGGCCTTGGAGGCCAGGTATCCGCCGGTCAGCGCCAGGCCGGGCAGGGCGAACCCGATGCCCCACAGCCCGGTGCGCATGGACACCCGGGCGGCCAGCGCCAGCTTGTCGTCGTCGAGCCAGTACGGGCGCTCGTCGACCTGGGCGAAGAAGGCCACCAGCTCCTCCGGCGGATCCGGCACGGCGTCGATGCCGCGCTCCACCGCGATCTCGAACAGCTTGCGCCCCTCACCGGTGGGCATCCGCTGGATCATCGCCACCACGCCGTCGGCGAGCGGGTCGCCGATCCGGGACCACTGCCGAAACGATTCCCGCTGCGTCTCGGTGGCGGCCAGGTCGCGCGGTGCCAGCACCCGCAGGAACACGTTGAAGGGGAAATTCTGCAGGAAGGGCGGGGTGGGGAGTTTCTGGTCGGCGGTGGTCATCGTGGCGCTACCTCCCGTTCATGGGCATCTGGTGACAGTCTTCACCAGATATCGCGGGTGGTCAAGGATGTGACAATGGTCGTCATGGCGGAGCGGGCGCGAACCTACGGCGGCGCCACCGGAAGCGAGCGGCAGTCCCGGCGGCGGGCGGCGCTGCTCGACGCGGCGTTGGACACCATCGCCGCCGACGGGGTCGCCGCCGTCACGGTGCGTGGGGTGTGCCTGCGCGCCCGGCTCAACGACCGGTACTTCTACGAGAGCTTCCGCACCGTCGACGACCTGGTGCTGGCCGTCTACGACGGGCAGAACGCCCGCGCCTTCGCGGCGATGCTGCCCGCGATCGAGTCCGCGCCGCCCGACCCGGTACAGCGCGCCCGCGCGGCGATGAGCAGTGGGCTGGACTTCCTGTGCGCCGACGCCAGGCGCGGGCAGCTGCTCATCGAGGCGCAGACCACCGAGGGACTGCGGTCCCGCTGGCGCGATCTGGTCAAGATGCTCGCCACCGTGATGGCCGAGCAGGGCCGGGTGCTGCTGGCCGGCCAGCAGCCGGTGGACCCCGACATCGACTTGGCCGCGCTGACCCTGGTCGCCGGCGGGTTCGAGGTGGTGACGCTGTGGCTACGCGGCGAACTCGACGTCAGCCGCGCCCACCTGGAGGACTTCCTGGTCACCATGGTCACCGCCCGCCAGCCCGCGCGGTGACCTCGCTAGGCTGTCACGAATGCACCTGGGTCGAATCGCCAGCCCCGACGGCGTCGCTTTCGTCAGCATCGACGGTGACCCGCAGGTGGCTCGAGAAATCGCCGAACACCCGTTCGGCACTCCGACATTCACCGGCCGGTCCTGGCCGCTCGCCGACGTCCGGCTGCTCGCGCCGATCTTGGCCACCAAGGTGATCTGCGTCGGCAAGAACTACGCCGCGCATGCCGCGGAGATGGGCGGTGACGCCCCGGCGGACCCGGTGATCTTCCTCAAGCCCAACACCGCCATCGTCGGCCCCAACGTGCCGATTCAGTTGCCCGCCAACGCCGCACCGGTGCACTACGAAGGGGAGTTGGCCGCGGTGATCGGGCGGCCGTGCAAGGACGTGCCCGCCGCGCGCGCCGCCGAACACATCCTGGGCTACACCATCGCCAACGACGTCTCCGCGCGCGATCAGCAGCAGGCCGACGGCCAGTGGACCCGGGCGAAGGGCCACGACACGTTCTGTCCGGTCGGCCCGTGGATCGTCACCGACGTCGACCCCGCCGACCTCGAACTGCGCACCGAGGTCAACGGCGAGGTCAAGCAGCGGAGCCGAACGTCGATGATGCTGCACGACATCGGCGCGATCGTGGAATGGGTCTCGGCGGTGATGACCCTGCTGCCCGGCGACCTGATCCTCACCGGCACGCCCGAGGGCGTCGGCCCGATCGAGCACGGCGACACCGTCGCGATCACCGTCGAGGGGATCGGCACCCTGTCCAATCCCGTTGTCCGCAAAGGAAACCCCAGGGGGGCCCGCGCAGGCGGAGCAGAAAGCAGAGGAGAGGAATGACGGTCCGGGTCAGGTTCTGTCCGTCGCCCACCGGCACCCCGCACGTCGGGCTGATCCGCACGGCCCTGTTCAACTGGGCCTACGCCCGCCACACCGGCGGCACACTGGTGTTCCGGCTGGAGGACACCGACGCCGAACGCGACAGCGAGGACAGCTACCTGGCACTGCTGGACGCGCTGCGCTGGCTGAACCTCGACTACGACGAGGGCCCGGAGGTCGGCGGGCCGTACGGCCCCTACCGGCAATCCGAGCGCAAGGACATCCACCGCGACGTGGTCGACCGGCTCCTGGCCGCCGGCGAGGCCTACGAGGCGTTCTCCACCGCCGAGGAGGTCGAGGAGCGCCACCGCGCCGCCGGACGCAACCCGAAACTGGGCTATGACAACCACGACCGCGACCTCAGTGAGCAGCAGCGCGCCGCGTTCCTGGCCGAGGGGCGCCGGCCGGTGGTGCGGCTGCGGATGCCCGACGACGACCTGGCCTGGCCCGACCTGGTGCGCGGCGAGACGGTCTTCCCGGCCGGCTCGGTGCCGGACTTCGCACTGACCCGGGCCAGCGGGGACCCGCTCTACACCCTGGTCAACCCGGTCGACGACGCGTTGATGAAGATCACCCACGTGCTGCGCGGTGAAGACCTGCTGTCCTCCACGCCGCGCCAGATCGCGCTCTACCGCGCGCTGATCCGGATCGGGGTGGCCGACCGGGTCCCCGAATTCGGGCACCTGCCCAGCGTTTTGGGGGAGGGCAACAAGAAGCTGTCCAAACGCGACCCGCAGTCCAGCCTGTTCGCCCACCGCGACCGCGGGTTCATCCCGGAGGGCCTGCTGAACTATCTGGCGCTGCTCGGCTGGTCGATCGCCGACGACCGCGACGTGTTCGACATGGCCGAGATGGTCGCGGCCTTCGACGTCGCCGACGTCAACTCCAACCCGGCGCGGTTCGACCAGAAGAAGGCCGACGCGATCAACGCCGAACACATCCGCCGGCTGGAACCGGCCGACTTCGCCGCCCGGCTGGCCGCCCACCTCGCCGGCCACGGCCACGACACCGGGCTCACCGACGAGCAGTTCCGCACCGCCGCGGAGCTGGTGCAGACCCGCATCGTCGTGCTCGGCGACGCCTGGGACCTGCTCGCCTTCCTCGACGACGACTCCTACGCGCTGGACCCCAAGGCCGCGGCCAAGGAACTGCGTCCGGCGGCACGCCCGGTGCTCGCCGCCGCGGTCGACGCGCTCGACGGTGTCGCGCACTGGACGGCCGCCGAGATCGAGGCGGCGCTGAAGGCCGCGCTGATCGAGGGCCTGGAACTCAAACCGCGTAAGGCGTTCGGGCCGGTGCGGGTGGCCGCCACCGGCTCGGTGGTCAGCCCGCCGCTGTTCGAATCGTTGGAGTTGCTCGGCCGCGAACGCAGCCTGGCGCGGCTACGCGACGCCGCCGCGGGCATCCCGGACGAAGCGGACTGAAAAACTTTGGTAGTCTGCACCACGGCCCGCAACGGCCGGTCACGGTGGACCCCAGCTCGCTGAGAAAACGGGCTAATCCGCTGCGACCAGCGGTTTTGGGAGCCAATGGGGTATGGTGTAATTGGCAACACAGCTGATTCTGGTTCAGCCATTCTAGGTTCGAGTCCTGGTACCCCAGCGAAGTGCGCTCATCCGGCACGATTAGGTGGGCGCCCCGATGTGGGCTATGCTGGCAGCCCGGATCGGTTCTGGCCCCGTCGTCTAGCGGCCTAGGACGCCGCCCTCTCACGGCGGTAGCGTGGGTTCGAATCCCATCGGGGCTACAGCGCAAAAGTCCCCCATTCCCGTCGGAATGGGGGACTTTCGTCTGTCGGGGGCCGACCGTGGCTCAGCCGGCCGCCGGCGCGGTGGACCCGCCCAGCGGCATCGCCGGCAGGCCCAGTTTGCGGTGGTCCCAGGACCGGGTGCGCCGCGGCACGATACGCACCGCGATCCGCTTGTTCATCATCATGTCGACCGCGGGTTTCATCTCGTCGGTGTACGGACCGGTGTAGCGCTCGAAGACGCTCACCCCGACCCGGAACAGCGTGTCGGCGTCGTCCTCGACGAGTTCGGCGACGCCCTCGAAGGAGACCCCGCGCAGCGTGTCGTAAGTGTGGCCGCCCTCGATCAGGAAGCTGACCCGCGGGTCGCGGCGCAGGTTCACCGCCTTCTGCGACTTCGCCTTGGTCTCCAGCCAGATCTCGCCGTCGAGCACCGCGTACCACATCGCGGTCAGATGCGGCTGGCCGTCCCGGCCGACGGTGGCCAGTGTCCCGGTGCGGCTGGTGGTGACGAAGTCGGCGACCTCGGCATCGGACATGACGATCTGTGCGCGCTGATTGGTTCCCATGGGCCAAGTCTGGCAGGCGCTCAGAGCCGCTGAGTCAGCGCGTCCGCGGCGCCGAGCAGGTCGTCGGCCCAGCGCTCCCCGGGCCGGCGGCCCATCCGGTCGATCGGGCCGGAGACCGACACCGCGGCGATCACCGCACCGCGGCCGTCGCGCACCGGCGCCGAGACGCTGGCCACGCCCGGCTCGCGCTCGGCGGCACTCTGCGCCCAGCCGCGCCTGCGGACCTCGGCGAGGGTCCGGTCGCCGAACCGGGCCTGCGGCAGCACCGCGCGTCGGGTCTCCGAATCGGCGTAGGCAAGCAGCACCCGCGCCCCGGAGCCGGCGGTCATCGGCAGCCGAGCGCCCACCGGCACGGTGTCGCGCAGCCCGGTTGCCGGTTCCAGGGCGGCGACGCAGACCCGCCAGGTGCCGTCGCGGCGATACAGCTGGACGCTCTCGCCGGTGGTTTCGCGCAGTTGCGGCAGGATCGCCGCGCCGGCGGCCAGCAGCGGGTCGCTGACGTGGGTGGCCAGTTCGGTGATCGCATGACCCAGTTGCCAACGGCCGTCGTTGTCGCGGGCCAGCAGCCGGTGGGTCTCCAGCCCGGCGGCCAGCCGATGGGCGGTGGCCCGGGGCAACCCGGTGCGTTCGCACAGCTCGGCCAGCCCGCAGGGGGACTGCGCGACGGCCCAGAGCACCCCGGCGGCTTTGTCGAGTACGCCGATGCCGCTATCCTGTCTCATAGAGCGATACTAACGTCTCAGAATGTGAGAACCTCATGAACCAGCAGCCGCGCACGATGGCGCAGAAGGTGTGGGACCAGCACGTGGTGGTCTCCGGCGGCGGGACCGAACCCGACCTCATCTACATCGACCTGCACCTGGTCCACGAGGTGACCAGCCCGCAGGCCTTCGACGGCCTGCGGCTGGCCGGCCGGCCGGTGCGCCGCCCCGACCTGACCATCGCCACCGAGGACCACAACGTCCCGACCACCGACATCGACCGGCCGATCGCCGACCCGGTGTCGCGCACCCAGGTCGAGACGTTGCGCCGCAACTGTGAGGAATTCGGCATCCGCCTGCACCCGATGGGCGACATCGACCAGGGCATCGTCCACATCATCGGCCCGCAGCTCGGGCTGACCCAGCCCGGCACCACCGTCGTGTGCGGGGACTCGCACACCTCCACCCACGGCGCGTTCGGCGCGCTGGCGATGGGCATCGGCACCTCCGAGGTCGAGCATGTCCTGGCCACCCAGACACTCTCGCTGCGCCCGTTCAAGACGATGGCGGTCAACGTCGACGGCGAACTGCCGCCCGGGGTCAGCGCCAAGGACCTGATCCTGGCGGTCATCGCCAAGATCGGCACCGGCGGCGGCCAGGGCCACGTCATCGAGTACCGCGGCAGCGCCATCGAGGCCCTGTCGATGGAGGCCCGGATGACGGTGTGCAACATGAGCATCGAAGCCGGTGCCCGCGCCGGGATGATCGCCCCGGACGCCACCACCTACGAGTTCCTGCGCGGTCGCCCGCACGCGCCGACCGGGGCACTGTGGGACGAGGCGGTCGCCGCCTGGGACGAGTTGCGCACCGACGAGGGTGCGGAATTCGACACCGAGGTCTACCTCGACGCCGCCGAACTCAGCCCGTTCGTGACCTGGGGGACCAACCCCGGCCAGGGCGTCCCGCTGGGCCAGGCCGTCCCGGACCCGGAGATGATGGTCGACGACGTCGCCCGTCGCGCGGCCGAGAAAGCCCTGACTTACATGGACCTTCAGCCCGGCACCCCGATGCGCGACATCGGCGTGGACGTCGTTTTCGTCGGCTCGTGCACCAACGGCCGTATCGAGGACCTGCGGGTGGTCGCTGACGTGCTGCGCGACCGCACCGTGGCCGACGGGGTGCGGATGCTGATCGTCCCCGGCTCGATGCGGGTGCGGGCCCAGGCCGAACAGGAGGGCCTCGGCGACATCTTCACCGCCGCCGGCGCACAGTGGCGCCAGGCCGGTTGCTCGATGTGCCTGGGCATGAACCCCGACCAACTGGCCGCGGGGGAGCGTTGCGCCTCAACCTCGAACCGCAACTTCGAAGGCCGGCAGGGCCGCGGCGGCCGAACCCACCTGGTGTCACCGGCGGTCGCCGCCGCCACCGCGGTGCGCGGCACGCTGTCCTCCCCGGCCGATCTGGACTGACCCACCCGTCACGCAGGAGAACACGATGGAAGCCTTCCACACCCACACCGGCATCGGCGTCCCGCTGCGCCGGTCCAATGTCGACACCGACCAGATCATCCCGGCGGAGTACCTGAAACGGGTGACCCGCACCGGTTTCGAGGACGGCCTGTTCGCATCCTGGCGCAACGATCCGTCGTTCGTGCTCAACCTGAGCCCCTTCGACAGGGGGTCGGTGCTGGTGGCCGGGCCCGACTTCGGCACCGGCTCCTCACGCGAGCACGCGGTTTGGGCGCTGATGGACTACGGCTTCCGGGCCGTCATCTCGTCTCGCTTCGCCGACATCTTCCGCGGCAACGCCGGCAAGGCCGGGCTGCTGGCCGCCGAAGTAGACCAGGACGGTGTCGAACTGCTGTGGAAACTGATCGAGCAGCAGCCCGGACTGGAAATCACTGTCAACCTTAAGGATCGGACCGTCAGCGCCGATACCGCCGTGCTGCCGTTCGCAATTGACGACTACACCGCCTGGCGGCTGCTCGAAGGACTCGACGATATCGGCCTTACGCTGCGGAAACTCAGCGAAATCGAGGAATTCGAGGCGAGCCGGCCGGAATGGAAACCGCGGACCCTGCCCACCGGCTGACCGCTTCGCGAGCCGCTGTGCGGCTTTGCTGTCTCCGGCTGTACCTCCGGTAAACCGCGGCACCCCCGCTGCCCGAGGGCGCGACATTCTTTGCTGAAACTGCGCGTGGCTCTTGGAAATCAACCAGCACAGGGTTTACCGTGTCCCCAGTCGGTCCAAACCGGGCCACTGATTTCGGAGGACTGAATGAACAAAGCAGAGCTGATCGACGCCCTGACCGAGAAGATGGGCACCGATCGCAAGCAGGCGACCGCGGCGGTGGAGCACGTGGTCGACACCATCGTGCGCGCCGTGCACAAGGGCGAGAGCGTCACGATCACCGGCTTCGGCGTGTTCGAGAAGCGCCGTCGCGCAGCCCGGGTCGCCCGTAACCCGCGCACCGGCGAGACGGTGAAGGTGAGGCCGACTTCGGTTCCGGCGTTCCGGCCCGGGGCCCAGTTCAAGGCGGTCGTCTCGGGTTCGCAGAAGCTTCCGGCGTCCGGTCCGGCGGTGAAACGCGGTGCGGCCGCGGCGACGACGGCCAAGCCCGCGAAGAAGACCGCGGCCAAGAAGACCGCCGCGAAGAAGACCACCGCGGCCAAGAAGACTGCGGCGAAGAAGACGGCGGCCAAGAAGGCGACCGCCACGAAGTCGACGGCCACCAAGGCGGCGGCGAAGAAGGCGCCGGCCAAGACCGCGGCGAAGAAGACCACCGCGGCCAAGAAGACCACCGCGGCGAAGAAGACCGCGACCAAGAAGGCCACCGCCACCAAGGCGGCGACGAAGAAGGCGCCGGCCAAGACCGCGGCGAAGAAGACCGCCGCCGCCAAGCGGGCGCCGGCCAAGACCGCGGCGAAGAAGACCACCGCGAAGAAGACGGCGGCCAAGAAGACCACCGCGCGTCGCGGCCGCAAGTAGGCCATTTCCAGCGAGCGCTGATGCGCCGCCGGCGGACTCGCCGGCGGCGCATCACCGTTTCTGCGCTGCTAGCCCGACGCGTCGGCCGCCAGCGGGCTGGGCAGGTGATCGGCGGCGATCAACCGGTCACCGGCCAGCGACAGCACCCAGGTGCTGCCCTTGCGGTTCCCGCTCGTGCTGACCTTCACGCCGTCCCGTTCGCACCACCAGGCGATCAGGTCCGGAATCACCTTGCCCTGGGTGCAGATCACCGGCGTCGACGGCGCCGCGGCACCGTCGCGCACCCCGGCGATCTGCAACACCCGGCGGCGCGCCTGACGGGGATCGCGTGCGTAGGCCTCCTCGGTCAGCGAGGGCTCATTGCCGACCGGCACCCCGAGCCGCTCGGCCAGCGGCGCGACGGTCTGATGACAGCGCACCCGATCGGCGGCGTGCACCTCGGTGGCGCCGAAGGCGCACAACAACTCCACCAGCGCCGCCGCCTGCGCCCGGCCCTTCTTGTCCAGGGGCCGCAGGGTGTCGTCCCCGGTGAAGCGCCGCCGGCTGCCTGCGGTGCCGTGCCGGACGATCAGCACGGTGCGGGTATGCGCGGGCTGTTTGAGGAAGGCACGCAACACCTTCCGATCGGTGGTGTAGCCGAGCCGGTCCAGCGCATCGGGCGCCGGCAGCCACGCCAGCTCGTCGACCTCGTCATTGGGCGAGAAGCGCCCGCCGGTCTCCCGTGCCGCCCAGTACCGCACCCGTTTGGTCGCGCGCGTCAGCGGGTAGGTCACCGTGATCAGGAACCGACCCAGCTCGGCGTGATGGCCGGTCTCCTCCAACAGCTCCCGCACCGCGGTGACCGGCTCCACCTCACCAGGGTCGACCTTGCCCTTGGGCAGCGACCAGTCGTCGTAGCGGGGCCGGTGGACCAGCGCGACCTCCGTCGCACTGGCGCGGTCGCGCCACAGCACAGCGCCGGCGGCGCACACGAGTCGGTCCGGCCGGGTCTGCTTGGGCACCGTGAGTGTCTCCTGGGTTGCGGGTCGGTCGGAACGGATCCGGCGGGCGCGGTCAGGGGGTGCGCCGGCTCTCCATCAACGCCACCTGGTGGTCGCGGACGCTGCGCCCGTCGCGCGGGTGAGCCGTCCACCGGCCGTCGGAATCCAGCTCCCAGCACCGGGTCGCCGGATCCAGCGCCGAATCGAGCACCCCGCAGAGCTGGTCCACCAGCCGCGGATCCTTGACCTGGACCATCACCTCCACCCGGCGGTCGAGGTTGCGGTGCATCATGTCGGCACTGCCGATCCAGAACTCGTCGATGGCCTGGAAGTGGAACATCCGGGAATGCTCCAGGAAACGCCCCAGAATCGAACGGGCGACGATGTTCTCGGAGAACCCCGCCACCCCGGGACGCAGGGCGCAGATCCCGCGCACCACGATCTCGACCGGCACCCCGGCCTGCGAGGCGCGGTAGAGCGCATCGATGACCTGCTCGTCGACCAGCGCGTTGGCCTTGATACGGATCCGGCCGCCACCGTGCTCCAGATGGGCGGCGACCTCCGCGGCGATCCGCTCGACGATGCCGACCCGGATCCCGCTGGGCGCCACCAGCAGGTTGCGGTAGGCCACGTTGCGGGAGTAACCGGTCAGCGAATTGAACAGGTCGGTCAGGTCGGCGCCGATGTCGGGGTCGGCGGTCAGCAGGCCGACGTCCTCGTACAGCCGGGCGGTCTTGCTGTTGTAGTTGCCGGTCCCGATGTGGCAGTAGCGCCGGATCGTCGGGCCCTCCCGACGCACCACGAGCGCGGTCTTGCAATGCGTCTTCAAACCCACCAGGCCGTACACCACGTGCACCCCGGCCTGTTCGAGCGCACGCGCCCACTTGATGTTGGCCTGCTCGTCGAAGCGCGCCTTGATCTCCACCAGGGTCACCACCTGCTTGCCCGCCTCGGCGGCGTCGATCAGCGCCCGCACCAGCGGCGAATCCCCGGACGTGCGGTAGAGAGTCTGCTTGATCGCCAGCACGTTCGGGTCGGCGGCGGCCTGCTCGATGAACCGCTGCACGCTGGTGGAGAACGAATCGTAGGGGTGGTGTACCAGCACGTCGCCCTCGCGCAACGTCGCGAAGATGCTCTTGGGGGTCTCCCGCTCCGCGAACGCCGGATGGGTCGCCGGGACGAACGCGGGATCCTTCAGATCGGGGCGGTCCACCGCGTAGATCTGCCACAGCGCCGAGAGGTCCAGCAGCCCCGGCACATTGATCACGTCGCCGGGATCCACCGACAGTTCCCGCAACAGCAGCTCCAGCATGTTGTCGGTCATGTCGTCGGAGACCTCAAGGCGCACCGGCGAACCGAACCGGCGGCGGGCCAGCTCGCGCTCCAACGCCTGAAGCAGATCCTCGTCGCGGTCCTCCTCGACCTCGAAATCGGCGTTGCGGGTGATGCGGAAGACGTGGTGCTCGACGATCTCCATGCCCGGGAACAACTCCGGAAGGAACGCCGCGATCAACTCCTCCATCGGCAGAAACCGCACCGCGGGCGGGCTCTCCGGCTCACCCTCGGGCTCGCTGAGTTCGATGAACCGGTCGACGTTGTCGGGCACCTTGATCCGGGCGAAGTGCTGGCCGCCGTCGTCGGGCATCCGGACGGTGACCGCCAGGTTCAGGCTCAGCCCGCTGACGAACGGGAACGGGTGCGCCGGGTCCACCGCGAGCGGGGTCAGCACCGGGAAGACCTGCTCCTGAAAATAGGTCGACAGCCGTTTGCGTTCGGCCTTACCCAGATCGGTCCAGGTGACCACGTGGATGTTCTGCTCGGCCAGCGCCGGTCGCACCGAGTCCAGGAACACCCGGGCGTGCTGGGTGGCGTTCTGCTGGGACCGTTCAGCGATCCGACGCAGCTGCTCGCGCGGGGTCAGCCCGTCGGCCGAACGCACCGACAGGCCCATCTCGTGGCGGCGTTTGAGCCCGGCCACCCGCACCATGTAGAACTCGTCGAGGTTGGAGGCGAAGATGGCCAGGAACTTCAACCGCTCCAGCAGCGGCAGCGAGGTGTCGGCGGCCAGCGCCAGCACCCGCTGGTTGAAATCCAGCCAGCTCAGCTCGCGGTTGAGGTAGCGGTCCTCCGGCAGGGCATCGACGACCGTCGGGATCGTGGCCGCCGGCGGCGCCCCGGGGGCGGGGGCGCGCGGGTCGGTGCGCGGTTCGGTGTCGGTCACCCTGCGATCATCCCCCAACACCGGGCCGCGGTGCTACCGCTGCGCACCGTCGCGGGCCAGCACCCTGGCGGTCTCGGCGCCCAGGCCCAGCCCGCGCGCGACGGCCAGATCCTCCGGGGTGTCGATGTCGCAGCGCAGCCCGGGCCATCGCCCGGCCAGCTCCACCGCCCCGGACCGGCGATGCCCGGCCGCCGAATCCGGCCCGAACCGCGGGGACAGCGCGGCCCCGAACGCGAACAGCGCCGCGGTGCCGGTGGTCTGCCGGTCGGCGACGAAGCTGCGGGCGTGGTCGCGGGCGGCCGCCAGGGCCGCGGCGAGCTCCTCGGTGCGCAGCGCGGGAAGATCCCCCTGCAGCACCGCCACACCCGCGCTCCGGTCGGCCAGCGCCGTCTCGCCGTGACCGATCGCCTGATTGAGCGGGTCGGGGTGGCCGGCCGGGGTGGGATCGGCCAACACCCGGGCGCCGTGGCGCCGGGCGGTGTCGGCCGCCGCCTCGTCGGGGGTGACCACCAGCACCGGACCCAGGCCGGGCACCGCCGTCGCGGCGGCCAGCGTGTCGGCCAGCATCGCCAGCACCAGCGCCTCCCGGGTGCGATCGGGCAGCGCCGAGGCCAACCGGGTCTTGGCGACCGTCAGCCGCTTGACGGCGATGATCAGACCGATCCCGGTCCCGGTCTGGCTGCCCACGCGCCACATCCTGCCAGCACCGGTCGGGCCGGCGGGGTCGCGCCGGGCGCTCGCTAAGGTGAGGAATCCCGAGACGGATCCGAGGTGAGGGAGGACCGATGGCCGAAACCGACGGCGCCGTCGCGGTGATGGGGGCGGGCGCCTGGGGCACCGCGCTGGCCAAGGTGCTGGCGGAGGCCGGCGCCGAGGCGGTGCTGTGGGCGCGCGACCCGCGCCTCGCCGACGAGATCAACACCACCCGGTGCAACAGCCGCTACCTGCCCGGCGTGCCGCTGCCCGCCGGGGTGCGCGCCACCGGTGATCCCGCCGAGGCCCTGACCGGCGCCACCACCGTGCTGCTGGGGGTGCCCGCCCAGGCGCTGCGCGACAACGTGCAGCGCTGGACGCCGCTGCTGGCGCCCGACGTCACGATGGTGAGCCTGGCCAAGGGAATCGAACTGGGCACGCTGATGCGGATGAGCCAGGTCATCACCTCGGTGACCGGGGTGGCCGCCGAACAGGTCGCGGTGCTGTCCGGACCGAACCTGGCCAACGAGATCGCTCACCGGCAGATGGCCGCCACGGTCATCGCCTGCAGCGACTCGGCGCGCGCGGTGGCGCTGCAGCGCATGCTGGCCACCGGCTACTTCCGGCCCTACACCAACACCGACGTCACCGGCACCGAGATCGGCGGCGCCTGCAAGAACGTCATCGCGCTGGCCTGCGGCATGTCCGCCGGTGCGGGCATGGGCGAGAACACCGCCGCGGCGATCATCACCCGCGGGCTGGCCGAGATCACCCGGCTGGGGGTGGCGTTGGGCGCCAAGGCCGAAACCCTGGCCGGGCTGGCCGGGGTGGGCGACCTGGTGGCCACCTGCACCTCGCCGCAGTCCCGCAACCGTTCGTTCGGGGAGCGGTTGGGCCGGGGCACCGGCATCGACGAGGCGCGGGCCCAGACCGGCACCCTGGTCGAAGGGGTGATGTCGTGCGAGTCGGTGCTCGCCCTGGCCGCCAGCTACGACGTCGAGATGCCCCTGACCGACGCCGTGTACCGGGTCTGCCACCAGGGGCTCTCCGTCGACGACGCGATGGCGCTGCTGCTGGGGCGACGCACCAAACCGGAGTAGGCCGACGGCCCCGGGTAGCCTCTCTAGGTTGTGAACGACCGGGTCCGGGTCGCCGTGGTGTTCGGCGGCCGCAGCAGCGAACACGCCATCTCCTGTGTGTCGGCGGGCAGCATCCTGCGCAACCTCGACCCGGACCGGTTCGAGGCGATCGCGGTCGGCATCACCCGCGACGGCACCTGGGTGCTCACCGACGGCGACCCCGCCGCACTGGCCATCACCGACCGCCGGCTGCCCGCGGTGACCACCGCGGCGGGTGCGGAGCTGGCGCTGCCCGCCGACCCGGGGCGGGCCGGGCAGCTGGTGGCGCTCAACAGCGGCGCCGGGGAGGTGCTCGCCAGCGTCGACGTGGTCTTCCCGGTGCTGCACGGCCCGTACGGCGAGGACGGCACCATCCAGGGCCTGCTGGAGCTGGCCGGGGTGCCCTACGTCGGGGCCGGCGTGCTGGCCAGCGCGTCGGGCATGGACAAGGAGTTCACCAAGAAGCTGCTCGCCGCCGACGGACTGCCGATCGGCGCCTACGCGGTGCTGCGCCCCGGCCAGGACGACCTGGCCGACGCCGACCGGGACCGGCTCGGACTGCCGGTGTTCGTCAAACCGGCCCGCGGCGGATCCTCGATCGGGGTCAGCCGGGTGGCGAGCTGGGCCGCGCTGCCCGCCGCGATCGCCGAGGCCCGCCGCCACGACCCCAAGGTCATCGTCGAGGCCGCGATCGTCGGTCGCGAGGTGGAGTGCGGCGTGCTGGAGTTCCCCGACGGCACGGTGCGGGCCAGCGAGCTCGGCGAGATCCGGGTCACCGAGGTCAGCGGCGACCGCGACGCCTTCTACGACTTCGCCACCAAATACCTCGACAACGCCGCCGAACTCGACGTGCCCGCCACGGTGCCCGCCGCCGACGCCGAGGCGCTGCGCGAACTGGCGGTGCGGGCGTTCGCCGCCATCGACTGCCAGGGACTGGCCCGGGTGGACTTCTTCCTCACCGAGGACGGCCCGCTGATCAACGAGATCAACACGATGCCCGGCTTCACCACGATCTCGATGTATCCGCAGATGTGGGCGGCCAGCGGGGTGGACTACCCGACCCTGCTGGCCACCATGGTGCAGACCGCCCTGGCCCGCGGCACCGGGCTGCGCTGAACGCCGGTCAGCCCACCGGCGCCGGATGGATCGGGGTGGCGCCCACCGCGGCGCTGAGCGCCGCCGACACCTGCTGGATGGGGTCGGGCCCGGAACCGGCGGGCAACGTCAACGCCACGTACACCGGCCGGTCCACCGCATACCAGGTGGTGCGGTCCTCGGCGCGGACCGCGAACCACTGCACCGCGTCGACCTGCTGCAGCGGGGAGCCGACCACGAACTCCGGGGGGCGCTCCAGCCCACAGCGCAACACCACCGGGTCGCCGGACCCGCCGCCGTCGCGGCGCCAGGCGGCGGCTCCGGCCGGGGCCGGTTCGGCCAGCTCGGAGCGGGTGAAGTCACCGAGGTGCTCGGGCAGCGCGTCCAGCAGTGCGGTGCACTGCGGCCCGTCGGCCTGCGGTGCGGGCACGGTGGCCAGCACCACCGGCGTCGCCGGGGCGTCCCGGGTCTTGGCCAGCACCAGCACCGCGATCACCGCCACGACCGCCACCGTCAGCGCGGCGATCAGCGACCAGCGCGGCGGGCCGTCGCCCTCGTCCATCCGGCGCACCTTCCGTTCGGGCCTACACTGCACAACTGTCCGCCCCCGGCGGCGGCACCGAACCTACCGCCCGCGGGAGGAGCCGACGTGAGCGAGCAGCCCACGCTGGGCCGACTGGGAGAGTTTCCCATGATCGACCGGCTGGTGGCCGGACGTCACCAGCCCGACACCACCGTGCTCGGCCCCGGCGACGACGCGGCGGTGGTGGCCGCGACCGACGGGCGCACCGTGGTCAGCACCGACATGCTGGTCGCCGGGCGGCATTTCCGGCTGGACTGGTCGAGCCCGCACGACGTGGGCCGCAAGGCGATCGCGCAGAACGCCGCCGACATCGAGGCGATGGGCGCGCGGCCCACCGCGTTCGTCGTGGCCTTCGCCGCCCCGGCCGACACGCCGGCCGATCAGGCGGTGGCGCTGGCCGACGGGATGTGGGCCGAGGCGCAGGCGATGGGCGCCGGGATCGTCGGCGGCGACCTGGTGCAGGCCGACACCTGGGTGATCTCGGTGGCGGCGCTGGGGGAACTGGACGGCCGCCCGCCGGTGTTGCGTTCCGGCGCGCGGCCCGGCGCGGCGGTCGCAGTGATCGGCGATCTGGGCCGCTCCGCCGCGGGATATGCGCTGTGGCGCAACGGTATCGACGGGTTCGACGGGCTCCGCCGCGACCACCTGGTGCCGCGGCCGCCCTACGGACAGGGGCGGATCGCTGCGGCGGCCGGGGCGCTGGCGATGACCGACGTTTCCGACGGGCTGATCGCCGACCTCGGCCATCTGGCCACCGCCTCCGGGGTGGACATCGACGTCGCCGGGGCCACGCTGGCCGCCGACCGTGACGCCCTGCGCGCTGCCGCGGCGGCCGTCGGCGCCGACCCCGGCGACTGGGTGGCCGGCGGGGGAGAGGACCACGCCCTGGTGGCGGTCTTCGACGGCCCGATCCCGGCCGGCTGGCGCGAGATCGGGCGGGTGCGAGCCGGATCCGGCCGCGTCCTGATCGACGGCGCCGCCCCGGCGGGCGGCGGCTGGCAGTCGTTCGACGCGCCGCACTGACCGAGGCGCGGAAAGGAGGACCGTGGTGGCCGATGACGTCGAGTTCGCCACCGCCGTGGACCGGGTCGACCGGGACTGGCTGTGGCAGGAACTGACCGAGCACACCTACTGGGCGCGGTATCGCACCCGGGCGATGTTCGACCGGCAACTCGACGCCGCCTGGCGGATCGTCGGCGCCTACCGCCTCGCCGACGGGCGGATGGTGGGATTCTGCCGGGCCTTCTCCGACGAGGTGGCGATGGCCTATCTGGCCGACGTCTACGTCCGCCGCGACCAGCGGGGGCGCGGTATCGGCCGCGGGCTGGTGGGCACCATGATCGATGACGGGCCGGGCCGGGACTTCCGCTGGATGCTGCACACCGCCGACGCCCACACCCTGTACGCGCCGCTGGGTTTCACCGCCCCCGACGACACGTTCATGGAGCGCGCGCCGCGGCTGCCCCACGTCCGGTGACCGGCGACCCAGTACCCTCTGCTCGACGCCTGTACCCCCACACCGATTGGTGCCCGCATGACTTCACTGCACGACAACGAGGCGGACCGCCGGTGAGCGCCCGTCCGCTCGGTGAGCTCGTCGAGCCGGGCTGGGCTGCCGCCCTGGCCCCGGTCGCCGACCGGGTCGCCGCGATGGGGCAGTTTCTGCGGGAGGAGAACGCCGCCGGCCGCGGCTACCTGCCGGCCGGCGGAAACGTGCTGCGCGCGTTCACCACGCCGTTCGACTCGGTGCGGGTCCTCATCGTCGGCCAGGACCCGTACCCGACCCCCGGGCACGCGGTGGGCCTGAGTTTCTCGGTGGCCCCACAGGTGCGGCCCCTGCCCCGCAGTCTGGCCAACATCTTCACCGAATACAGCGCCGACCTGGGCCATCCGCCGCCGTCGTGCGGGGATCTGACCCCGTGGACCGAACGCGGGGTGCTGCTGCTCAACCGGGTGCTGACCGTGGCGCCGGGCAGCCCCGCATCGCACCGCGGCAAGGGCTGGGAGGAGGTCACCGACTGCGCGATCCGGGCGCTGGCCGACCGGGAGCGCCCGCTGGTGGCGATCCTGTGGGGTCGCGACGCAGCGACGGTGAAGCCGGTGCTCTCCGGTGCGCACTGCGTGGCGATCGAATCGGCGCATCCCTCGCCGCTGTCGGCGTCGCGGGGGTTCTTCGGGTCGCGCCCGTTCAGCCGCGCCAACACGCTGTTGGGCCAGTTGGGCGCCGACCCGATCGACTGGCGACTGCCCTAACGGGCGCTGCCCCCCGAGCGGGTCACCAATAGTGGGTTAGCTGAATCCGAAATATGACGCTGCGCAGAACACCCAGGAACGTCGGGGTGAAGCTGTCGTGGGTCAGCCGCCACGTCCCATCGTCGTGGATCAGGACCATCGGTTCCACGACCGCACGGGTCATGAGCCAGGTGGTGGCACTCACGGTCATCCCGGCCACGTCACCGGGTGCCGCCACGATGTCGGTGACGGCGAAATTGAGGGGGAGTTCGGCGCGAAACGCCAAATCGTTGACCAGTCCACCGAGTTCACCGAGTTCGGCGGGTGACAGTCCACCGTCGACCAGCCCGGATTTAACCTCGTCGGGAGCGTGCGGGTCGCTGAGTTGGTGCATAACGGCGGCCACCTGGTCGCTGCTGGGCACCGGGCCGACCGGCGGGGGATCGGCGTGCACCGCCGGTGCCGCCGCCAGGATCAGCGCGCCGACGACGGCGAGCCCCAGCGCTCTCATCGACATCAGCCCAGCCTACTAACGCTGCGGAGTCAGGCCGGCGCTACGGTGAGGCCGCGCTCGCTCAGCATCGGGCCGAGCAGATCGACGACCACCCAGTGCCGGTCCGGATCGACGCCGGTCGCCATGCCCAGATTCGCGGTGACGCCGTCGATCTCGACGGTGACCGGCGACCCCAAGATCAGGTTGTAGAACGGGGGTGGATCGGCAGTCGGGTCGTCGGCGGCGATGACGACCCGTTGCACGGTCGCCGGCATGGACGCCAACTCCGGGGTGGTCGCCGGATCCAGGATGTGTCCGGTCACGGTCGTGCCGAACGAACTCGTCCAGGTCGCGGTCGCGCCACTGTGTTCCACCTCGTCGGCGTGGCGCACCGTGCGTGTCGGCACGGGTCGCTCGTGCACCGTCGTCGCCACCGGCAACACCCAGTCGCCGTTAACGGGACCGAAGACCGCCACCGGCGCGAACGGCAGGCTCCACGGCGGGTCGACGGTGTCAGGCACCGCGGCGCGGGGTCATCATCCCCGTACGGTAGGGCAGGTCAGTGACCCCGGGGCACGCGATTTACGGCACCGGCACGCCGCCGAGGCCCGCGTCGGCGGGTCAGCCGCGGGAGACCTTGCCGGCCTTGAGGCAGGACGTGCAGACGTTGATCCGCTGCTTGTTGCCGCCCGGGCGGGTCACCGCCCGCACGGTCTGGATGTTGGGGTTCCAGCGCCGGCTGTGCCGCCGGTGCGAGTGCGACACCGACTTGCCGAAGCCGGGGCCCTTGCTACAGATATCGCACACGGCAGCCATGGTGAACTCCTCGAAACGTCTGCTTGGGGGCGGTGGTGCGTTGCCCTTCTCCTGCGTCGCGGGGCCAATCGACCCGAAGGGTGGCCCGACAACCCGACCAGAATAGCCGTCGCGGCCGCAACTGCCAAAACCATCCACACCGGACCGGCCCTGCCGGGCGGTTCTGTCGGCGGCGCTGGCTAGGCTGGCGCCCACCGACGGCGCGAGGAGGTGGACCGGTCATGGCCGAACGCGTACTCGACGCGGTGACGCTGCGGGACTGGGCCCACACCGCCGTCGGCGACCTGATCACCCACACCGACGAGATCAACCGGATCAACGTCTTCCCGATCGCCGACTCCGACACCGGCACCAACATGCTGTTCACCATGCGCTCGGCGCTGGCCGAGGCCAACACCGCCGCCGGCTCCGGTGAGCTCACCCGGGTCGCCACCGCCCTGTCGGTCGGTGCGCTGCACGGCGCGCGCGGCAACTCCGGGGTGATCCTCTCCCAGATCCTGCGCGGTCTGGCCGACGTGCTCAGCGAGGCCGACCCGGCGCCCGCGGTGGTCGGCCCGGACCTGCTCGGGGCCGCGCTGCAGCGCGGGGTGGAGCTGTCGATCGCCTCGATGGGCGGCCGCGAGGTGCCCGGCACCATCGTGTCGGTGCTGGCCGCCGCCGCTGCCGCGGTGCGCCGCACCGGGTCCGGGCTGGCCGCCGCCCTGGCGGCCGCAGGCGACGCGGCCGCGATCGCCCTGGACGAGACGACCGGCCAACTCGACGCCCTCGCCGAGGCCGGGGTGGTCGACGCCGGCGGGCGCGGCCTGCTGGTGCTGCTGGACGCCCTGACCGCCACCGTCACCGGCCGGGTGCCCGACCGGCCCGCCTACCGGCCCGCCCCGCCCCCGCAGACCGAACCCGAGGTCGCGCCGCCGGGCCCGCAGTTCGAGGTGATGTACCTGCTGCACGACACCGACGCCGCCGGCGTCACCGCGCTGCGCCGCCGGCTGGGCCGGCTGGGCGAATCGGTGGCGATCGCGGCGGGCGCCGACGGCCACTCCGTCCACGTGCACACCGACGACGCCGGCGCGGCCGTGGAAGCCGGGCTGGCGGCCGGCCGGCTGTCCGGCATCCACATCTCGGGGCTGGTCACCCGGCGCCCGCAGGGCAGCTGGGCCCGCGAGCGCGCCGTGCTGGCCGTCGTCGACGGGGCCGGTGCCGCGGAGCTGTTCGGCGGCGAGGGCGCCTGCATCCTGCCGGTGGAGCAGGCCGAGCCGATCAGCGCGGCGCAACTGCTGCGGGCCATGGTCGACACCGGCGCCGCGCAGGTGCTGGTGCTGCCCAACGGGCACCTGCCCGCCGAGGAGCTGGTGGCCGGCTGCACCGCCGCCACCGGCTGGGGCATCGACGTGGTCCCGCTGCCGACCGCCTCGATGGTGCAGGGGCTGGCCGCGCTGGCCGTGCACGACCCGGCCCGCCAGATCGTCGACGACGGCTTCACCATGACCCGGGCTGCCGCCGCCACCCGCTACGGCTCGGTGGCGCTGGCCAGCGAGGCCGCCTTGACCTGGGCCGGGCCCTGCGACCCCGGGGACGGGCTGGGCATCGCCGGGGGAGAGGTGCTGATCGTCGGCCCGGACGTCGCCACCGCCGCGACCGGGCTCATCGACCTGCTGCTGGCCGCGGGCGGCGAGCTGGTGACCGTGCTCATCGGCGCAGCGGTCGGCGACGGTGCGGCCGCGGTGGAAGCCACACTCAAAGCCCATGTCCACGACGCCCATCCGGGCATCGAGCTGGCCGTCTACCGCACCGGGCACGGCGGTGACGCACTGCTGATCGGGGTCGAGTGATGGCCGGGCTCGGCGACCGGCTCGACTTCGTCATCGGAGGCAAGGCCGCCGCCCAACTCGCCGACACGTTCGGCATCCGCACCGTCGAAGACCTGCTGCGCCACTACCCGCGCACCTACACCGGCGGCGGCCCGGTCCGCGGCCCCGACGACGGGCGCCCACCCGCCGGGCAGCACATCACGATCGTCGACACCATCACCCACGCCGACTGGCGCTCCCCGCGAAACAGCAACGACCCCAAGGACAAATACCTGCGCGTCGCACTCGGAACCGGCCGGGGGAAGGTGAGCGCCACCTTCTTCCACGCCCGCAAATGGCTCGCCGGCCGGCTCACCAAGGGCACCCGGGTGATGCTCTCCGGTGAGGTCAGCTACTTCCGGGGCGCCATGCAGCTCACCCACCCGGATTTCCTGGTGCTGGGCGACCCCAGCGCCGCCAGCCGCTCCATGCGGCGCATCGCCGAGGCCTCCGAGGCCGTCAGCGGCCGGGTGGTCCAGGCCGAATTCGAGCGGTCCTGCTACCCGATCTACCCGGCCAGCGCCAAGATGCAGAGCTGGGACATCTTCTCCTGCGTCCGTCAGGTGCTCGAGGTGCTCGACCCGGTGCCCGATCCGCTGCCGCAGGCGCTGCGGGCCGAGCACGGCCTGATCGGCGAGGACGAGGCGCTGCGGGCGGTGCACCTCGCCGAGGACGAGGCCACCCGCGCCCGCGCCCGCGACCGGCTGGCCTTCGACGAGGCGGTCGGGCTGCAGTGGGCGCTGGTGAGCCGTCGCCACGGCGAGCTCGCCCAGTCCGGTCCGGCCGCGCACCCCGCCGATGCCGGCCTGGCCGCCGCCCTGCGGGACCGGCTGCCGTTCGACCTGACCGCCGGGCAGCGCGCCGTACTCGAGACCTTCGCGGCGGAGCTGGCCGGCCCCCGACCGATGAACCGGCTGCTGCAGGGCGAAGTCGGGTCCGGCAAAACCATCGTCGCGGTGCTGGCCATGCTGCAACTGGTCGACGCAGGCTACCAGTGCGCGCTGCTCGCGCCCACCGAAGTGCTTGCCGCCCAACACCTCCGGTCGATCACCGACGTGCTGGGCCCGTTGGCGATGGCCGGACAGCTCGGCGGCGCGGAGGACGCCACCCGGGTGGTCCTGCTCACCGGGTCGATGACCGCCGCCCAGAAGAAACAGGTGCGCGCCGAAATCGCCTCGGGCGCAGCCGGAATCGTCGTGGGAACCCACGCGCTGCTGCAGGACGCGGTGGCCTTCCACCGGCTGGGCATGGTGGTGGTCGACGAGCAGCACCGCTTCGGGGTGGAGCAGCGCGACCAACTGCGCGCCAAGGCCCCCGACGGGATCACCCCGCATCTGCTGGTGATGACCGCCACGCCCATCCCGCGGACCGTCGCTCTGACCGTCTACGGCGATCTGGAGACCTCCACCCTGCGGGAGCTGCCGCGCGGCCGCATGCCGATCGCCACCACCGCGGTCTTCGCCGCCGAGAAACCGGCCTGGCTGGACCGGGCCTGGGCGCGGGTCAACGAGGAAGTCGGCGCGGGCAGGCAGGCCTACGTGGTGGCGCCACGCATCGACGAGAGCGACCCGGCGCAGGACAGCGAGGACGCCCCCCGACCGTCGGCGACCGCGGTCGGCCTCTACGACCGGCTGCGCGCCGGCCCGCTGGCCGGGCTGCGGGTGGGGCTCATGCACGGCCGGCTCAGCGCCGAGGAGAAGGACACCGTGATGGCGGCGTTCCGCGCCGGGGACCTCGACGTGCTGGTCTGCACCACGGTGATCGAGGTCGGCGTCGACGTCCCCAACGCCACGATGATGGTGGTGATGGACGCCGACCGGTTCGGGATCAGCCAGCTGCACCAGCTGCGCGGCCGCATCGGCCGCGGCGCCCACGCCAGCCTGTGCCTGCTGGTGAGCTGGGCGTCACCGCTGTCCCGCTCGGCGGCGCGGCTCAACGCCGTCGCCGCCACCGTCGACGGTTTCACCCTCGCCGAACTGGACCTGACCGAACGCCGGGAGGGCGACGTGCTCGGCGCCACCCAGTCCGGCCGGGCGATCACCCTGCAGCTGCTGTCGCTGGCCGATCACCGCGAGCTGATCGAGGAGGCCCGCCGGTACTGCGAACAGGCCCACGCGGTGAACCCGGCCGACCCCGGCCTGGCCCGGCTGGCCGCCCGGTTCACCGACACCGACGCCATCGACTACCTGGACAAGTCGTGACCGCCGGTGACGCCGGCCGCCGGCGGCTGCTGTGGCTGGCCCTGCTGACCGCGGTCGCGGTGCTGGTCGCCTACCAGGTGGTGACGGCGCGCGCCGAGCGCAGCACCACCGGCGCGCCCGTGCTGGCGCCGGGCACCGACGTGCTGGCCGGGATCACCGTGCTGGCCGCCCGGCCGCACCGGCCCGACTACCGCAGGACCATCGACTTCGGCGCGGCCTGGGACGACGACAACGACGCCCCGGGCGGCCGCAACGGCTGCGACACCCGCAACGACATCCTCAACCGTGACCTCACCGACATCACCCATGTGCGCACCCGCCGCTGCCCCGATGCGGTGGCCACCGGCACGCTGCGCGACCCCTACACCGGGGTCACGGTGTCGTTCACCCGCGGCGCGGGCATCGGGGAGGCGGTGCAGATCGACCACCTGGTGCCGCTGGCCTACGCCTGGGACATGGGCGCGCACGCCTGGCCACCGGAACTGCGGCTGCGGTTCGCCAATGACCCGGCGAACCTGCTGGCCGTGGCCGGCGCCCCCAACCAGGACAAGGGCGACTCCCCACCGGCGGACTGGATGCCGCCCAACACCGCCTTCGGCTGCCAATACGCCACCCAGTTCACCGCGGTGCTGCGCGGCTACCGGCTGCCGGTGGACGCCCCGTCGGTGCCGGTGCTGCGGGCCGCGGCCGCCACCTGCCCCGCCGGGTGAGGACTCAGTGCGCCTTGAGCGCCTGCGCCAGGTCGGCGATGAGGTCGGCCGGATCCTCCAGCCCGATCGAGAGCCGGATCATGCCGTCGCTGATGCCGCGGGCCGCGCGCTCCGCGGGCGCCATGCCATGGTGGCTGGTGGTGACCGGCTGGGTGGCCAGGCTCTCCACCCCGCCGAGGCTGCCCGCGATGGCGAACAGCCGCAACCGGTCGACGACCGCGGCGGTCTGCTCGGCGGTCGCGTCCAGCACCAACGACACCATCCCGCCGTGGCCGCGCATCTGCCGGTCGATGACCGCGCGCTCGGGCCCGGTCGCCAGGCCCGGGTAGTGCACCCGCACCACCCGTGGGTGACCGGCCAGGAACTCCGCCACCGCGGCGGCGTTGTCGTTGTGGCGGGCCACCCGCACCGGCAGCGACCGCAGCGAGCGGGCCAGCAGCGCGGCGACCTCCGGGGCGATCATCTGGCCCAGGTTCTTGCGCCAGTAGGCCACCGGCGCCAGCAGGTCGGCCGGCCCCATCAGCGCACCGGCGACCAGGTCGGAATGCCCGCCCAGGTACTTCGTCGCCGAATGCAGCACCAGGTCGACGCCGTGGGCCAGCGGGTTCTGGTTGACCGGGGTGGCGAAGGTGTTGTCGATGACGCTGAGCAGCCCGGCGGCGCGGGCGGCGGCGGCCAGCGCGGCGATGTCCACCACCGCCAGCGTCGGGTTCGACGGCGACTCGAAGTACACCAGCCGGGTGGCCGGCGTGCTGGACGCGCCCAGCCGGGCGATCTCGTCGGCGCGCAGGAACGTGGTGGTGATCCCCAGCCGCGGCAGGTTCTCGGTGAACAACTCGTAGGTGCCGCCGTACACGTCGCCGACGCACAGGATCTGCTCACCGGCGCGCAGATGGCCCAGCACGGTGGCCGACACGGCCGCCATCCCGGCCGAGAACGCCAGCGCCGCCTGGCCGCCCTCCAGGTCGGCGAGCTTGGCCTCCAGCGCCGCCACCGTCGGGTTGGCGCCGTAGCGGGTGTACAGCGGCCCGTCCCGGCGGCCCTCGATCACGTCGAGCAGGTCGGCGGTGCGCTCGAAGGCGAACGTCGACTGGTTGTAAATCGGGGCGTGGATCGCCCCGAGCGGGTCGCGGCGATCACCGGCGTGCACGCTGCGGGTGGACAGCCCCGGCGTGTCGGCGGCCTCGCTCATCGGCGCCCTACTGGCCGGTGTAGGCGTCCGGGTCCGGGCGCACCCGGGTGCCGTCGTGCAGGGCGTTGATCGCGCTCATGTGTTCCTCGGCCAGCTCGAAGTCGAACACGTCGAGGTTGCCCGCGATGTTCTGCGCGTCGGTGGAGCGGAAGACCACCGCGTTGCCCAGCTGCAGGTTCCAGCGCAGCAGCACCTGGGCCGGGGTGCGGTTGTACTGGGCCGCGACCTCGGCCACGGTGGGATTGTCGAGCACCGCGCCGTTGGCCAGCGGGCTGTAGGACTGGGTCACCACGTTGTGCTCGGCGTTGGTGGCGCGCATCTCGGCCTGGTTGAGCAGCGGGTGCAACTCGATCTGGTTGACCGCCGGGGTCATGAACGTCAGGTCGATGACGTTGGCCAGGTGCTCGGCGGTGAAGTTGGACACCCCGATCGACTTGGTCAGGCCGTCCTCCTGCAGCGTGCCCATGCCGCCGAAGCTGTCCACGTAGAGGCCCTGCGGGGCGGCCGGCCAGTGCACCAGGTACAGGTCCAGGTAGTCCAGGCCGAGCCGCTCCAGGCTGGCCTTGCCCGCGGTCTGGGCGTTGGAGAAGCCCTGGTCGGCGATGGCCAGCTTGGTGGTGACGAACAGTTCGGCGCGCGGGACGCCGGACGCGGCGATGGCCCGGCCCACCCCGGCCTCGTTGCCGTAGATCGCGGCGGTGTCGATCAGCCGGGCCCCGGCCTCCAGCGCCACCGCGACGGCGCGCTCGGCCTCCTCGTCGGAGAGCTCACCGACACCGACGCCCAACACCGGCATGGTGTTGTCGTCGTTCAGGCCGATCGTGGGGATATCCGTAGCCATCTCACCTGCCCGTGAATGTTCGAAAGTGGTCGATTCTGTGAATCCGTGCCCGGTCGGGTCGCGCAACACGATAACGGGTTACCGTCGTGGGTCGTCAACGAGGGAGCAGCGATGATACGGAGCGTGCCCGGAATGAAGGTCTCCGGCCGGCTGGCCGACCGGCTCACCGGGGTGGGGGTCAAGGTGCTGCCGCGGCTGCCCGAGGCGGCGAAATGGCTGCTCACCGGGGGCCGTTCGATCAACATCGACGGCAACACGCTGGACCGCACCCTGCAGCTGATGCTCGCCTCCCAGCGGGCCATCGGGGTCAACGGCCTGGTCGTCGACGGCGACCCGGCCGCCTCCCGGGTACAGATGAGCCGGACGATCGCCGCGCTGGGCGGCCCGGAGATCCACGTCCACACCGCCGAGCTGGCCCTGCCCGGCCCGGCCGGAGAACTGCTCGCCCGGCACTACCGCCCGCCCGGGCAGCGGCCAGCCCCGCTGCTGGTCTTCTACCACGGCGGTGGCTGGGTGATCGGCGACCTGGACAGCCACGACGCGCCGTGCCGGCTGGTCTGCCGCGACGCCGGCATCCAGGTGCTGTCGGTGGCCTACCGCCGGGCCCCGGAACATCCCGCCCCCGCGGCCGCCGACGACGCCTACGCCGCGTTCCGCTGGGCGCAGGCCCACGCCGCCGAACTCGGCGCCGACCCGGCCCGGGTCGCGGTCGGCGGGGACAGCGCGGGCGGCAACCTGGCCGCGGTGGTGGCCCTGCGGGCCCGCGACGAGGGCGGCCCGCCCCCGGTGTTGCAGTGGCTGCTCTACCCGGCCGTGGACTTCACCGCCCGGACCCGGTCGCGGGGCCTGTTCGCCGACGGCTTCCTGCTGACCAAGGCCGACATGGACTGGTTCCAACAGCAGTACCTGGAGGGCTCGGGGGTGGCGGTCACCGACCCGACGGTCTCCCCGCTGCTGGCCGTCGACCACTCCGGGCTGGCGCCGGCCCTGGTGATCACCGCCGGCTTCGACCCGCTGCGCGACGAGGGGGAGAGCTACGCCGCCGCGCTGGAGGCCGCCGGAACCGAGGTGGACCTGCGGCGGATGGGATCGCTGGCGCACGGCTTCGCGAACCTGTTCCCGCTCGGCGGCGGCAGCGCCGACGCGATGACCGAGGTGGTTTCGGCGTTGCGTGCCCACCTCAGCCGAGGCTGAACCCGCCGGTACGCTGTGGAGACGTTTCTCCCCCCGACCTCCCGAGGAAGCTGAGCAGATCCGTGTCCAAGAAACCGAAACGCCCCGGTTACGACCTCAAGGCCGCCGACCGGCGCCGCAACCTGGCGATCCAGATCGGCATGACCGCGATCGTCGTGCTGTTCGCGGTGGCACTGGTCGGCTACATCGTCATCTCCAACAGCTCCAAACCCAGCGACGGCCAGCCGATCCGGGTGGCCTCCCCGCAGGTGGTCACCCAGGACGACTCCGAGGACCCGAAGGCGGTGATCGCCGTCTATGAGGACTTCCTGTGCCCGGCGTGCGCCAACTTCGAGCACAACTTCGGCAAGACCCTCGACAAGCTGGTCGACATCGGCGCGGTGGCCGTCGACTACCACCCGTCGAACATCCTGAGCAAGCAGGGCCGGGACAACTACTCCGGGCGGGCCGGGGCGGCCGCCTACTGTGTGGCCGACGAGTCGATGGAGGCCTTCGAACGCTTCCACGCGATGCTGTTCAGCCCCGACCTGCAGCCACTGGAGACCGCGGCGACCTTCCCCGACAACACCCGGCTGATCGAACTGGCCCGCCAGGCCGGCGCGGCGGGCACGGTGCGCGACTGCATCAACAGCGGCAAGTACCTCAAGCTGGTCGACGGCATGGCCGCCGCGGGCAAGATCCAGGGCACCCCGACGATCCGGCTCAACGGCGAGGACTACAGCCCGAAGGACCCGGCGTCGCTGGTCAACGACGTCCGCGGCATCGTCGGCGATGTGCCCGGCATCGACGAGGCCGCCGCGATCGCGGCGGCGGCCGGCAACAAGCAGGCGTGACCGACACCCCGCCCGCGCGGCAGCGCCGGGAACCCGGCGCCGTGGCGGCGCCGAGCGCCTGGTGGGTGCTGATCGGCGGGGTGATCGGCCTGGTCGCCTCCCTGGCGCTGACCGTCGAGAAGATCCGGCTGCTCGCCGACCCCGGCTACGTGCCGTCGTGCAGCCTCAACCCGGTGCTGTCGTGCGGGTCGGTGATGTCCACCCCGCAGGCGGCGGTGTTGGGTTTCCCCAACCCGTTGGTCGGCATCGCCGCGTTCGCGGTCGTCGCCACCACCGGTGTGCTGGCGGTCGCCGGAGTGCGGTTGCCGCACTGGTACTGGGTCGGGCTGACCGGCGGGCTGGCCGCCGGGGCGGCGTTCGTGCACTGGCTGATCTACCAGAGCCTGTATGTGATCGGGGCGCTGTGCCCGTACTGCATGGTGGTCTGGGCGGTGACGATTCCGCTGCTGGTGGTGTCCGCAACTATTGCCTGGGATGGCGATGCCGGACACAAGATTTCGCAGGTTCTCCACCGCTGGCGGTGGACGCTGACTGCGTTATGGTTCATCGCGTTGATCCTGTTGATATTTGTCCGGTTTCAGGATTACTGGCTGACGCTCGGTTAGGGGTACCCGTGATCTCCAAGGTGCTGGTCGCCAACCGGGGTGAGATCGCCATCAGGGCGTTCCGCGCCGCCAACGAACTCGGTGTGGGCACGGTGGCGATCTACCCCTATGAGGATCGCAACTCGATGCACCGGCTCAAGGCCGACGAGTCCTACCAGATCGGCGAGGAGGGCCACCCGGTCCGCGCCTACCTGTCGGTCGACGAGATCGTTGCCACCGCACGCCGCTGCGGCGCCGACGCCATCTACCCCGGCTACGGGTTCCTCTCGGAGAACCCCGAACTGGCCGCCGCCTGCGCGGCCGCCGACATCACCTTCGTCGGCCCGTCGGCGCACGTGCTGGAGTTGGCAGGCAACAAGTCCCGGGCGGTGGCCGCCGCCCGGGAGGCCGGCCTGCCGGTGCTGGCGTCCTCGGAGCCGTCGGCCTCGGTGGAGGAGTTGCTCGCCGCGGCCGAGGAGATGGAGTTCCCGCTGTTCGTCAAGGCCGTCGCCGGCGGCGGCGGCCGCGGCATGCGCCGAGTGGCCGACGCCGATGGACTGGCCGAGGCGATCGAGGCGGCCAGCCGGGAGGCGGAGTCGGCGTTCGGCGACCCCACCGTCTACCTCGAGCAGGCGGTGATCAACCCGCGCCACATCGAGGTGCAGATCCTCGCCGACACCCACGGTGAGGTGATCCACCTCTACGAGCGGGACTGCAGCGTGCAGCGCCGCCACCAGAAGGTGGTCGAACTCGCGCCGGCCCCGAACCTGGATCCGGAACTGCGGCAACGGATCTGCGATGACGCGGTCGCGTTCGCCCGGCACGTCGACTACAGCTGCGCGGGCACCGTGGAGTTCCTGTTGGACGAGCGCGGCCACCACGTGTTCATCGAGATGAACCCGCGCATCCAGGTGGAGCACACCGTCACCGAGGAGATCACCGACGTCGACCTGGTCTCCGCGCAGCTGCGGGTGGCGGCGGGGGAGTCGCTGGCCGACCTGGGCCTGACCCAGGACGCGATCGTCCCGCACGGCGCCGCCCTGCAGTGCCGGATCACCACCGAGGACCCGGCCAACGGTTTCCGGCCCGACACCGGGCGGGTCACCGCCTACCGCAGCCCGGGCGGGGCCGGCATCCGGCTGGACGGCGGCACCAACCTGGGCGCCGAGATCAGCGCCCACTTCGACTCGATGCTGGTCAAACTGACCTGCCGCGGACGCGACTTCGCCACCGCGGTCGCCCGCGCCCGCCGCGCCGTCGCCGAGTTCCGGATCCGGGGGGTGTCGACCAACATCCCGTTCCTGCAGGCCGTTCTCGACGACCCGGACTTCCAGGCCGGCCGCATCACCACCGCGTTCATCGTGGAGCGCCCGCACCTGCTCACCGCCCGCACCTCGGCCGACCGCGGCACCAAGATCCTCAACTACCTGGCCGACGTCACCGTCAACCAGCCGCACGGAGCGCGCCCGTCCACGGTGTACCCGCACGACAAGCTGCCCGACATCGACCTCAGCGTGCCGCCGCCGTCGGGCTCGCGGCAGCGGCTGCTGGAGCTGGGGCCGGACGGGTTCGCGCGCTGGCTGCGCGGCAGTCCCGCGGTCGCGGTGACCGACACCACCTTCCGCGACGCCCACCAGTCGCTGCTGGCCACTCGGGTGCGCACCAGCGGGCTGTCGCGGGTGGCGCCCTACATCGCCCGCATGATGCCCGAGCTGCTGTCGGTGGAGTGCTGGGGCGGGGCGACTTACGATGTGGCGCTGCGGTTTTTGAAGGAAGACCCGTGGGAGCGGCTGGCGGCGCTGCGTGAGGACATGCCCAACATCTGCCTTCAGATGCTGTTGCGCGGCCGCAACACGGTCGGCTATACCCCGTACCCGGAACTGGTGACCTCGGCGTTCGTCGCCGAAGCCACCGCCACCGGCATCGACATCTTCCGGATCTTCGACGCGCTGAACAACATCGACTCGATGCGCCCGGCGATCGACGCGGTGCGCGAAACCGGCACGGCCGTCGCCGAAGTCGCGATGTGCTACACCGGCGACCTCTCCGATCCCGGCGAGGACGTCTACACCCTGGACTATTACCTGCGGCTGGCCGAACAGATCGTCGACGCCGGCGCGCACGTCCTGGCGATCAAGGACATGGCCGGGCTGCTTCGCCCGCCTGCGGCCACCACCCTGGTCACCGAACTGCGGTCCCGCTTCGAGCTGCCGGTGCACGTCCACACCCACGACACCCCCGGCGGCCAGCTGGCCAGCTATGTGGCGGCCTGGAACGCCGGCGCCGACGCCGTCGACGGGGCGGCCGCTCCGCTGGCCGGCACCACCAGCCAGCCGGCGCTGAGCTCGATCGTGGCGGCGGCCGCGCACACCGACCACGACACCGGGCTGTCGCTGACCGCGGTCTGCGAACTCGAGCCGTACTGGGAGGCGCTGCGTAAGGTCTACGGCCCGTTCGAATCCGGGCTGCCCGCGCCGACCGGGCGGGTCTACACCCACGAGATCCCCGGCGGGCAGTTGTCCAACCTGCGCCAGCAGGCGATCGCGCTCGGCTTCGGGGACCGCTTCGAGGAGATCGAGGCCAACTACGCCGCCGCCGACGCGGTGCTGGGCCGGCTGATCAAGGTGACCCCCACCTCCAAGGTGGTCGGGGACCTGGCGCTGGCGCTGGTCGGCGCCGGGGTCAGCGCCGAGGAGTTCGCCGCCGACCCGGCCGCGGTGGACATCCCCGACTCGGTGATCGGTTTCCTGCGCGGGGAATTGGGCGACCCGCCCGGCGGCTGGCCGGAACCGCTGCGCACCACCGCACTGGACGGGCGCGGCCCGGCCCGGCCCACCGAGGAACTGTCCGCCGAGGACGAGGCGGTGCTGGGCCTGAGCGGCCGCAAACGCCAGGAGGCCCTCAACCGGCTGCTGTTCCCCGGCCCGGCCGAGGAGTTCGAGGCGCACCGCGAGGCCTACGGCGACACCTCGCAGCTGTCGGCCAACCAGTTCTTCTACGGGCTGCGCCACGGCGAGGAGCACCGGGTCAAGCTCGAGCGCGGCGTGGAGCTGCTGATCGGGCTGGAGGCGGTCTCCGAGCCCGACGAGCGCGGCATGCGCACGGTCATGTGCATCATCAACGGGCAGCTGCGGCCGGTGCTGGTGCGCGACCGCTCGGTGGCCAGCGAGGTCCCGGCGGCCGAGAAGGCCGACCGCGCCGACCCCGACCACGTCGCCGCCCCGTTCGCCGGGGTGGTCACGGTGTCGGTGGCGGCCGGCGACGCCGTCGAGGCCGGCCAGACCATCGCCACCATCGAGGCGATGAAGATGGAGGCCGCGATCACCGCGCCCGCGGCGGGCACCGTCGAGCGCATCGCGGTGTCGGAGACCGCGCAGGTGGAGGGCGGTGACCTGCTGGTGGTGATCGACTGACCCGGATCATCGCCGGGCGGGCCCGCGGGCGGCGGCTCGCGGTGCCGCCGCGGGGGACCCGGCCGACCAGCGACCGGGTGCGCGAATCGCTGTTCAACGTGCTGGCCGCCCGCCGCGAGCTGGCCGGGATCGCGGTGCTCGACCTCTACGCCGGCTCCGGTGCGTTGGGGCTGGAGGCGCTGTCGCGCGGTGCCCGCGCGGTGCTGCTGGTGGAGGCCGACGCCCGGGCCGCGGCGGTGATCGGGCGCAACATCGCCGCGGTCGGGCTGCCCGGCGCGACCCTGCGGCGCGCGCCGGCGGCCGCGGTGGTGGCCGCCGGCGCCGCCGCCCCGGTGGATCTGGTGCTGGTCGACCCGCCCTACGACGTGGCCGGACCCGAGCTGACCGCGCTGCTGGCCGGGCTCAGCGCGGGCGGTTGGGCCGGCCCGGGAACCCTGGCGGTGGTCGAGCGGGCGGCCGCCTCCGCGGAGCTGGACTGGCCGGAGCCCTGGTCGGCCTGGCCGTCGCGGCGTTACGGCGACACCCGGTTGGAGCTGGGCGAACACGGCTGAACGCGGCTGCTAGCGTCACCGGGTATGAGTGGTGCGGTATGCCCGGGCTCCTTCGACCCGGTGACCTTCGGGCACGTGGACATCCTGGAGCGCGCCGCCGCGCAGTTCGACGAGGTGGTGGCGGCGGTGCTGGTCAACCCGGCCAAGAAGGGCATGTTCGATCTCGACGAGCGGCTGGAGATGATCGCCGAGGCCACCGCGCACCTGCCCAACGTGCGCGCCGAGTCCGGGCAGGGGCTGGTGGTCGACTTCGTGCGCGACCGCGGCCTGACCGCGATCGTCAAGGGGCTGCGCACCGGCACCGACTTCGAATACGAGCTGCAGATGGCGCAGATGAACAAGCACATCGCCGGGGTGGACACCTTCTTCGTGGCCACCACCCCGCGGTATTCGTTCGTGTCCTCCTCGCTGGCCAAGGAGGTCGCCTCGATGGGCGGGGACGTCTCCGACCTGCTGCCCGAGCCGGTGAACCGGCGGCTGGCCGCGAAGCTCGCCGCGCGCTGACCCGTTCGGGCCGCCCCGCCGGCTCGCCCCACTCGCCCCGTCGGGGCCCGGGCCGGATCGCCCGTCCGGGCCGCGGCCGGCCACGGGGCCCTCGCGCGGGCGGCCCGACCGGCGCGCAATCGGCCTATCCTGGCGGAATGCCCCTGGTGATTCCGACACACCGGCCCGAGCTACCAAGTCACAGTCGTAACACCAGGCACACTGGTCACAAGTAACTACGCCTGGAGGGTGCTGCCGTGTACCGAGTTTTTGAAGCGCTGGATGAACTGAGCGCCATCGTCGAAGAAGCCCGCGGCGTGCCGATGACGGCAGGTTGCGTGGTGCCCCGCGGCGACGTGCTGGAACTGGTCGACGACATCAAGGACGCCATCCCCGGTGAGCTCGACGACGCGCAGGACGTGCTGGACGCCCGCGACTCACTGCTGCACGACGCCAAGAGCCACGCCGACGGCATGGTCGCCAACGCCTCCGCCGAGGCCGAATCGGTGGTCAACCACGCCCGCGCCGAGGCCGACCGGGTGCTCTCCGACGCCAAGGCCCAGGCCGACCGGATGGTCGCCGAGGCCCGCCAGCACAGCGACCGCATGGTCGCCGAGGCCCAGGAGGAATCCGCCCGGCTGACCTCCAGCGCCAAACGCGAATACGACGCCGCGGTCTCCCGCGCCAAGGCCGAAGCCGACCGGCTGGTGGAGAACGGCAACATCTCCTACGAGAACGCCGTGCAGGAAGGCATCAAGGAGCAGCAGCGCCTGGTCTCCCAGACCGAGGTGGTGTCGTCGGCCACCGCCGAGGCCACCCGGATGATCGACTCCGCCCACGCCGAGGCCGACCGGCTGCGCGGCGAGTGCGACATCTACGTCGACTCCAAGCTGGCCGAGTTCGAGGAGTTCCTCAACGGGACGCTGCGTTCGGTCAACCGGGGCCGCCACCAGCTGCGCACCGCGGCGGGCACCCACGACTACGTGACCCGCTGAGTGACCCGCTGACCGCGCCCCGGCCCGACCCGCGGGCGGCTCGACGCGCCGCGCCGCGCCCGTAAGATCGAGGCCATGGCCACCACACATCCGGACGCGCCGCTCGTCGTCAACATCGCCCGGCTGGGCCGCCGGCCCGGCAGCATGATGGCGCTGCGCCACACCGTGGCCAGCCCGTCGCGCATCGGCCTGGAGATGCAGGCCGTGGCCGCCGGGGACCCGCTGGAGCTGGACCTGCAGCTGCAGTCGGTCTCCGAAGGCGTGCTGGTCACCGGCACCGTCGCCGGCCCGGTCACCGGCGAGTGCTCCCGCTGCCTGGCCGGCTTCACCGACCGGGTCGAGGTGAGCCTGACCGAACTGTTCGCCTACCCCGACAGCACCACCGAGGCCACCACCGATGCCGACGAGGTCGGCCGGGTCGTCGACGACACCATCGACCTCGAGCAGGCCATCATCGACGCGGTCGGCCTGGAGTTGCCGCTGGCCCCGCTGTGCCGCGACGACTGCCCCGGGCTGTGCCCGCACTGCGGCATCCCGATGGCCACCGCCGAGCCCGGCCACCGCCACGAGGTGATCGACCCGCGCTGGGCCAAGCTGGCCGGGTTGCTGCGAGATCAGCAGTGAGCCACCGGCCGCTGCTCGACGCGCTCGGTGTCGAGCTGCCCGATGAGCTGCTCACCCTGGCGTTGACCCACCGCAGCTACGCCTACGAGCACGGCGGGCTGCCCACCAACGAGCGGCTGGAGTTCCTCGGCGACGCGGTGCTCGGCCTGGTGATCACCGACGAACTGTTCACCCGCCACCCCGACCGCCCCGAGGGGGATCTGGCGAAACTGCGGGCCAGCGTGGTCAACACCACCGCCCTGGCCGACGTGGCGCGCGGCCTCACCGACACCGGGCTGGGCGGCCATCTGCTGCTGGGCCGCGGCGAGGTCACCACCGGCGGGGCCGACAAGTCCAGCATCCTGGCCGACAGCATGGAGTCGCTGCTCGGCGCGATCTACGTGCAGCACGGCATCGACACCGCCCGCACGGTCATCCTGCGGCTGTTCGCCGACCTGCTGACCACCGCGCCCACCCTGGGCGCCGGACTGGACTGGAAGACCAGCCTGCAGGAGCTGGCCGCGGCACGCGGGCTGGGCGCCCCCGGCTACCAGGTCACCGCCACCGGACCCGACCACGACAAGGAATTCACCGCGGTGGCCGTCGTCGGCGAGCGGCGGTTCCCGCCCGGCGTGGGCCGCTCCAAGAAGGACGCCGAACAGAAGGCGGCCGCCGCGGCCTGGAAGGCGCTGGACGGGCAGGCGCAGGAGAAGCCGGCCTGAATGCCCGAACTGCCCGAAGTCGAGGTGGTGCGCCGCGGCCTGGCCGCCCACGCGGTCGGACGGACCATCACCGCGGTCCGCGTGCACCATCCACGGGCGGTGCGCCGCCACGAGGCCGGCCCCGCCGACCTGACCGCCCGGTTGCTGGGCACCGCGATCACCGGCACCGGCAGGCGCGGAAAGTACCTGTGGCTCACCCTCGATGAGCCCGACACCGCGCTGGTGGTGCACCTGGGCATGAGCGGGCAGATGCTGGTCGGGCCCGCGCCCAACACCGCGCACCTGCGCATCGCCACCCTCCTCGACGACGGCACCGCGCTGAACTTCGTCGACCAGCGCACCTTCGGCGGCTGGCAACTGGCCGACCTGGTCGACGTCGACGGCGACGTGGTCCCCGCACCGGTCGCACACCTGGCCCGCGACCCCCTCGACGACCGGTTCGACCCGGCCGCGGCGGTGGCGGTGTTGCGCCGCAAGCACTCCGAGATCAAACGCCAGCTGCTCGACCAGACCGTGGTGTCGGGCATCGGCAACATCTACGCCGACGAGGCGCTGTGGCGCGCCCGGGTCAACGGGGCGCGCCGTGCCGACGCGCTGACCCGCCCGGCGCTGACCGCGGTGCTGGCCGCCGCCGCCGAGGTGATGGGTGAGGCGCTCGCCGCGGGCGGCACCTCGTTCGATGCGCTGTATGTCAACGTCAACGGCGAATCCGGCTACTTCGACCGGTCGCTGGACGTGTACGGCCGGGAGGGGCTGGGCTGCCGGCGCTGCGGCGCGGTGATCCGGCGGGAGAAGTTCATGAACCGGTCGTCGTTCTACTGTCCGCGCTGCCAGCCGCGCCCCCGCCGCCGGTGAGCGCCGCCAGCCGCGCCCCCGCGGGCGGTGAGCGCCGCCGATACCCCTGAAATCGACGCCGAAATCGTCGAAACGGGCCGATTTCGGGCCTGAGCGGCCGTATCCGCGTCGATCTCAGGGGCTATCTCAGGGGCTATCTCGGGGGCTATCTCAGGGGCGTGGGTGCTAGCCGAAGATGTCGGTGCGCACCGGCGCGCCGCGCGCGGCCGGATCGACGAACCACTCCCGGCCGAACAGCAGCCCGAACACCGCCGGCGGCAGCCGCAGCAGCACGCCGAGCGCGCGGGCCTGCGCCGCACCGATCTGCGAGCGGTGCTCGGCCAGCGCGGCACGTTTCTGCCGGGCGAAGCGGCGCACGTCGATGCGGTGGGTGATGATCGCCCGCGGGGCGTAGGCGGTGGCCAGCAGTTGCTCCTCGTACGGTTCGGGCAGCCGCAGCAGCCGCGCCGCGGTGGCCACCCGGCGCAACGTCTCGCGCGGCATGGTCGCCTCGAGCACCCGGGGAGTGGCGGCCAGCGCCGCCGCCCGCGCCCCCACCCGGTGCACCTGCACGTGATCGCGATGCCCGTACCCGCCGTTGGCCTCATAGCTGAGCAGCAGGTCGGCGTGCTCGGCGCGCAGGATCTCCGCAACCCGCTCGGCCGCGACCGCCACGTCGGCGCGGGCGAACCGGACCCGCCCGGGTGGGTCGGCGGGGAACACCGGACCGTAACCGCTGTCGGCGTAGCCCAGGCACTCCACCCGGTGCACGCCGAGAATATCGGTAGCGCAACGCAGTTCGTCGAGCCGGTAGCGGTCCTCGGCGGTGTCGAGGTGCCCGTCGGTGGCGGTGACCACCACCACCCGGTGCCCCGCGGCGGCCGCGCGGGCCAGCGTCCCGCCGGTCAGGATCACCTCGTCGTCGGGGTGGGCGTGCAATGCGACCACGGTGGCCATGACACGACAGTACGGCCGCCGCCCCGGCGCGGCCGGGCGCACGGTAGAAAAGAGGCCATGACGCAACTGTGGGTGGAGCGAACCGGGACTCGCCGCTACACCGGGCACAGCTCGCGCGGCGCGCAGGTGCTGATCGGCTCGGAGGACGTCCAGGGGGTGTTCACCCCCGGTGAGCTGCTTAAGATCGCGCTGGCCGCGTGCAGCGGCATGGCCAGCGACGCACCGCTGGCGCGCCGCCTCGGCGAGGACTACCCGGCGACGGTGCGCGTCGCCGGTGCCGCCGACCGCGACCAGGAGCGCTACCCGCGGCTCACCGAGGAGCTGGAGCTGGACCTGTCCGGGCTGAGTGACGCCGAACGGGACCGGCTGCGCACCGTGGTGGAGCGCGCCATCGACGCCAGCTGCACGGTCGGGCGCACCCTGACCTCGGGCACCGCGATCAGCTTCGAGGTCACCGAGGGTGGCTGAGGCGCGGCTGACCGCCTGGGTGCACGGCCACGTGCAGGGCGTGGGGTTTCGCTGGTGGACCCGGTCGCGGGCGCTGGAACTGGGCCTGACCGGCTACGCCGCCAACAAACCCGACGGCCGGGTGCAGGTGGTGGCGCAGGGACCGCGCGCGGACTGCGCGACCCTGTTGGCGCTGCTGGAGGGCGGCACCACCCCGGGACGGGTCGACACCGTCGTGGCGGATTGGGGTGAAGCCGGGGACACGATCGTCGGCTTCAGCGAGCGCTGACCCGCCCCGGTAGTCTCACACGTCGTGCACCTCAAGAGTCTGACGCTCAAGGGCTTCAAGTCCTTCGCCTCGCCGACGACTCTGCGTTTCGAGCCGGGCATCACCTGCGTGGTCGGGCCCAACGGCTCGGGCAAGTCCAACGTCGTCGACGCGCTGGCCTGGGTGATGGGGGAGCAGGGCGCCAAAACCCTGCGCGGCGGGAAGATGGAAGACGTCATCTTCGCCGGCACCAGTTCGCGGGCCCCGCTGGGCCGCGCCGAGGTCACCGTCACCATCGACAACTCCGACAACGCCCTTCCCATCGAGTACGCCGAGGTCGCCATCACCCGGCGGATGTTCCGCGACGGCGGCAGCGAATACGAGATCAACGGCAACAGCTGCCGGCTGATGGACGTCCAGGAGCTGCTGAGCGACTCCGGCATCGGCCGCGAGATGCACGTCATCGTCGGGCAGGGTCGGCTCTCCCAGATCCTCGAATCCCGGCCGGAGGACCGCCGCGCGTTCATCGAGGAGGCCGCCGGGGTGCTCAAGCACCGCAGGCGCAAGGAGAAGGCGGTCCGCAAACTCGACGCGATGCAGGCCAACCTGGCCCGGCTCACCGACCTCACCACCGAACTGCGCCGCCAGCTCAAACCGCTGGGCCGGCAGGCCGAGATGGCCCGCCGCGCGGCGACCATCCAGGCCGACCTGCGTGACGCCCGGCTGCGGCTGGCCGCCGACGACCTGGTGGCCCGCCGCGCCGAGTTCGCCGGCAACACCGACGCCGAGGCGACCGTGCGCCGCGAGCACGACGCGGCCTCCGCCCGGCTGGAGGCGGCCACCGCCGAACTGGCCGGCCACGAGACGACCCTGGCCCGGCTCTCCGAACGCGCCGAGGCCGCCCAGCAGACCTGGTTTTCGCTGTCGGCGCTGGCCGAGCGGGTCAGCGCCACCGTCCGCATCGCCAGCGAACGCGCCCAGCACCTCGACGAGGAGCCGGCCGGCCACAGCGGGCCCGACCCCGAGGAGCTGGAGGCCCAGGCCGAGCGGGTCGCCGCCGACGAGCGGGAACTGCTCGACGCCCTGCAGCAGGCCCGCGAACGCCTGGAGGTGGCCCGCACCGAGTTGGCCGCCCAGGAGCGCGTCGCCGCGGAGGCCGAACAGGCCCACCTGGCGGCGGTGCGCGCGGAGGCCGACCGCCGGGAGGGGCTGGCCCGGCTGGCCGGGCAGGTGGAGACGATGCGCGCCCGCGTCGAGTCGATCGACGACTCACTGACCCGGATCGCCCCGCGCATCGAGGAGACCGCCGCCCGTGCCGAGGCGGCGCGCGCCGAGTTCGAGACCGTGCAAAGCCGCGTCCACGAACTCGACCGCGGCGAGAAGGGCCTCGACGAGCAGCACGAACGCAGCGTCACCGCGCTGCGCTTGGCCGACGAGCGGGTCGCCGAACTGCAGGCCGCCGAGCGCGGCGCGGAGCGGGAAGTGGCGTCGCTGCAGGCGAGGATCGACGCCCTGACCGTCGGGCTGGACCGCAAGGACGGCGCCGCCTGGCTGGCGAAGAACACCGGGGTGGACGGCCTGTTCGGGTCGATCGCCGAGCTGGTGCGGGTCGAATCCGGCTACGAGGCGGCGCTGGCCGCGGTGCTGGGCGCCGCCGCCGACGCGGTGGCCGCCGAGGGCTTCCCGGCCGCCCGCGCCGCGGTGGCCGCGCTCAAGGAGGCCGACGGCGGCCGGGCCGCGATCGTGCTGGGCGGCTGGCCTGCGGCGACCGCGCGCACCGAGACCCTGCCCGGTTCGGCGCGCTGGGCGACCGACCTGGTCGCCGCACCCGACCGGCTGCGTGGCGCGCTGAGCGCGATGCTGGGCGCGGTCGCGGTGGTCGACGACCTGGACGCCGCCCTGCAACTGGTCGGCCGGCACCCGCAGCTGACCGCGGTCACCGTCGACGGCGACGTGGTGGGGGCCGGCTGGCTCAGCGGCGGCTCGGACCGCAAGCCCTCCACCCTGGAGATCACCGGGGAGATCGAGCGGGCCCGCGCCCAGCTCGCCGCCGCCGAGACCCAGGTCGCCGAGCTCGGGGCCGCGCTGGCCGGGGCACTCAGCGAGCAGACCGCCCGCCGCGACGCCGCCGAGCAGGCGCTGGCCGCGCTGAACGAGTCCGACGCCGCGATCGCGGCCATCTACGACCGGCTGGGCCGGCTCGGGCAGGAGGCCCGCACCGCCGAGGAGGACTGGCAGCGGCAGCTGCAGCACCGCGAGGAGTTGGAGACCGGCCGCGCCGCCACCGTCGAGGAGCTCGGCGCGCTGGAGACCCGGCTGCGCAACGCCGAGGCCGACGAGCCGGTCGCCACCGAGGAGCCGGTGGACCGGTCGGCGGTCGCCGCCGCCACCGAGGCCGCCCGCGGCGTCGAGGTCGAGGCCCGCCTCGCGGTGCGCACCGCCGAGGAACGCGCCAACGCGGTGCGCGGCCGCGCCGACTCGCTGCGCCGGGCCGCGGCCGCCGAGCGGCAGGCCCGCATCCGCGCCCAGCAGGCCCGCGCCGCCCGCGAGCACGCCGCGGCGGTGGCCGCCGCGGTCGCCGACTCCGGGCGCCGGCTCGCCGAACGGCTGCGCACCGTGGTCGCCGCCGCCTCGCAGCGCCGCGACGCGCTGGCCGCCGAGCGTCAGCAGCGGTCGGCGGCGCTGGGTGAGCTGCGTGAGGAGGTCAACACCCTCGGCGCGCGGATCACCGCGCTGACCGAGTCGCTGCACCGCGACGAGGTGGCCCGCGCCCAGGTGGCGCTGCGCATCCAGCAGCTCGAGGAGATGGTGCTCGACCAGTTCGGGTTGGCCCCCGACGACCTGGTCGCCGAGTACGGCCCCGACGTGGCGCTGCCGCCCTCGGAGCTGGAGATGGCCGAATACGAGCAGGCCCGCGAGCGCGGCGAGCAGGTCACCGCCCCCGCCCCGATGCCGTTCGACCGGGACACCCAGGCCCGCCGCGCCAAACGCGCCGAACGTGAACTCGCCGAGCTCGGCCGGGTCAACCCGCTGGCGCTGGAGGAGTACGCGGCGCTGGAGGAGCGCTACACGTTCCTGTCCACCCAGCTCGAGGACGTCAAGGCGGCGCGCAAGGACCTGCTCGACGTGGTCGCCGACGTCGACGCCCGGATCCTGCAGGTCTTCACCGACGCCTACGCCGACGTGGAGCGGGAGTTCCGGGAGGTGTTCGCGGCGCTGTTCCCCGGCGGGGAGGGCCGGCTGGTGCTCACCGATCCGCACGACATGCTCACCACCGGGGTGGAGGTGGAGGCCCGCCCGCCGGGCAAGAAGGTCAAGCGGCTCTCGCTGCTCTCCGGCGGGGAGAAGTCGCTGACGGCAGTGGCGATGCTGGTGGCGATCTTCCGGGCCCGCCCGTCGCCGTTCTACATCATGGACGAGGTCGAGGCCGCGCTCGACGACACCAACCTGCGGCGGCTGCTGGCCCTGTTCGAGATGCTGCGGGCCCGCTCCCAGCTGATCGTGATCACCCACCAGAAGCCGACGATGGAGATCGCCGACGCGCTGTACGGGGTCACCATGCGCGACGACGGCATCACCGCGGTGATCTCGCAGCGCATCCGCGGTCAGGAGCTGGCCGCCGCCTCGTCCTGAGCCGCCCGGCTCGTCCCGGGTTCGCCGTCGCCGGCGGACCCCTGGAACAATGGCGGCGTGCCCGAACCCGTCTGGATCGCCCTCGCCGTCGTCGCCGTCCTGGTCGTCCTCGCCGTCCTCGCGTTCGGGCTGGTGCGCTACCGCCGCCGCCGGATCAGCCTGTCCGGCGACCGCCCGGCGCCCACGTTGGACCGCTCCGGCGGCTACACCGCCGAGGCGGGGATCACCTTCAGCCAGTCCGCCGCACCGCCCGCCGCCGCACCGCCGCCGCCCGCCCCGGCGGCCCCACCGGAACCGGCCGCCCCGCAACCGCCGGCACCCGAGCCCGTACCGCAACCGCCGACACCCGAGCCCGCCCCGCCCGCTCCCGAGCCGGCCGGCGAGACGCCGCCGGCCACCGAGACCGCCCCGGTCATCGAGACCGCCCCGGCCGCCGAGACCATCGTCCCGGTCGAGGGCCGGCTGGAACGGCTGCGCGGCAGGCTGGCCCGCTCGCAGAGCACCCTGGGCCGCAGCATGCTCGGGCTGCTCGGCGGCGGCGACCTCGACCAGGACTCCTGGGAAGAGGTCGAGGACACCCTGCTCATCGCCGACCTGGGGCCCACCGCCACCGCATCGGTGGTCGCCGCGCTGCACGACCGGTTGGCCGGCGGCGCGGTGCGCACCGAGGCGGACGCCCGCGCGGTGCTGCGCGAGGTGCTCATCACCGAACTGCAGCCCGACCTGGACCGGTCGATCCGGGCGCTGCCGCACCCCGACCACCCGGCGGTGCTGCTGGTCGTCGGGGTCAACGGCACCGGCAAGACCACCACCGTCGGCAAACTCGCCCGGGTGCTGGTGGCCGACGGCCGACGGGTGGTGCTGGGCGCGGCGGACACCTTCCGCGCCGCCGCCGCCGACCAGCTGCAGGCCTGGGCCGCGCGGGTGGGCGCGGAGGTGGTGCGCGGCGCCGAGGGCGCCGACCCCGCCTCGGTCGCCTTCGACGCCGTCGACACCGGCATCGCCGCCGGCGCCGACGTCATCCTGGTCGACACCGCCGGGCGGCTGCACACCAAGGCCGGGCTGATGGACGAGCTGGGCAAGGTCAAGCGGGTGGTGACCCGCCGCGCCGCGGTCGACGAGGTGCTGCTGGTGCTCGACGCCACCGTCGGGCAGAACGGTCTGGCCCAGGCCAAGGTCTTCGCCGAGGTCGTCGACATCACCGGGGTGGTGCTGACCAAACTCGACGGAACCGCCAAGGGCGGCATCGTCTTCCGTGTCCAGCAGGAACTGGGCGTGCCGGTGAAACTGGTCGGGCTCGGGGAGGGCCCCGACGACCTGGCGCCGTTCGAGCCGGGCGCCTTCGTCGACGCGCTGCTGGGCTGACCGGCGGCGCCGACCCCACCCGATCGAACGCAGAGGGAGCGACGAGATGAAACTGGTGACCGCGATCATCAAGCCGGTCACGCTGGACGACGTCAAGACCGCCCTGGAGCGCATCGGGGTGCGCGGGATGACGGTCAGCGACGCCCGCGGCTTCGGCCGCCAGCAGGGCCAGCTCGACGACTACGGCCCCGCCCTCGCCGAGGACACCGGCAGCGAGTTCGTGCCGAAGATCCGGGTGGAGGTGCTGGTGGACAGCGCGCTGGCCGACGACGCGGTCACCACGATCGTCGAGGCCGCCCGCACCGGCAAGATCGGCGACGGCAAGGTCTGGGCCACCCCGGTGGACACCGTGGTGCGGGTGCGCACCGGCGAACGCGGACCCGACGCCATCTAGCCCCCGCGACGATCACCCCGCCCGGGCCGTCGGCGCCGGCGGTTAGGCTGGCGGCGTGTTTGAATCGCTCTCCGACCGGTTGACCAGTGCCCTCACCGGGCTGCGCGGCAAGGGCCGGCTGACCGACGCCGACATCGACGCCACCACCCGCGAGATCCGGCTGGCGCTGCTGGAAGCCGACGTGTCGCTGCCGGTGGTGCGGGCCTTCATCACCCGGATCAAGGAGCGCGCCAAGGGCGCGGAGGTCTCCGGCGCGCTCAACCCCGCCCAGCAGGTCGTCAAGATCGTCAACGAGGAGCTCATCGGCATCCTCGGCGGCCAGACCCGCCAGTTGGCGTTCGCCAAGACCCCGCCGACGGTGATCATGCTCGCCGGCCTGCAGGGCGCGGGTAAGACCACCCTGGCAGGCAAACTCGCCCGCTGGCTGCGCGGCCAGGGCCACACCCCGCTGCTGGTGGCCTGCGACCTGCAGCGCCCCGGCGCGGTCAACCAGCTGCAGATCGTCGGGGAACGCGCCGGGGTGAGCGTGTTCGCGCCGCACCCGGGCACCACCGCCGACGGCGACCACGCGGCCGGGCCCGGCGACCCGGTGCAGGTCGCCGCGGACGGGCTGGCCGAGGCCAAGGCCAAGCACTTCGACGTCGTCGTCGTCGACACCGCCGGCCGGCTGGGCATCGACGAGGAGATGATGGCCCAGGCCGCCGCCATCCGCGGCGCCGTCGACCCCGACGAGGTGCTGTTCGTCCTCGACGCGATGGTCGGTCAGGACGCGGTGGCCACCGCCGACGCGTTCCGGGAGGGCGTCGGCTTCACCGGGGTGGTGCTGACCAAGCTCGACGGCGACGCCCGCGGCGGCGCTGCACTGTCGGTGCGGGAGGTCACCGGCGAGCCCATCCTGTTCGCCTCCACCGGGGAGAAGCTGGAGGACTTCGACGTCTTCCACCCCGACCGGATGGCCAGCCGCATCCTGGGCATGGGCGACGTGCTCAGCCTCATCGAGCAGGCCGAGCAGGTCTTCGACGCCGAGCAGGCCGAGGCCGCCGCCGCCAAGATCGGCACCGGCGAGCTGACCCTGGAGGACTTCCTCGAGCAGATGCTCGCGGTGCGCAAGATGGGCCCGATCGGCAACCTGCTGGGCATGCTGCCCGGCGCGGGTCAGATGAAGGAGGCGCTGGCGGCCGTCGACGACAAGCAGCTCGACCGGCTGCAGGCCATCATCCGCGGCATGACCCCGGCCGAACGGGCCGACCCCAAGATCATCAACGCCTCCCGCCGGCTGCGCATCGCCAACGGCTCCGGGGTGGCGGTCAGCGAGGTCAACCAGCTGGTGGACCGGTTCTTCGAGGCCCGCAAGATGATGTCGTCGATGATGGGCGGCATGGGCATCCCCGGCGTCGGCGGCCGCAAATCGGCCACCCGCAAGACCAAGGGCAAGGGCGGCAAAAACAAGAAGGGCAAGCGGCGCGGGCCCACCCCGCCGAAGGTGCGCGGCCCGCTCGGCGGCATGCCCGCCGGGTTCCCCGACCTGTCGGCGATGCCGGCCGGGCTCGACGAGCTGCCGCCCGGGCTGGCCGACTTCGACCTGTCCCAGCTGAAGTTCCCGGGCAAGAAGTAGGCCCGCAGTGGTATTGCATGTCCGGGGCCGCGGCCTGCCCGACGGGGAGCCGGTCGAGTACTGGGTGGTCGACGGCGTACTGCGCACCGAGGAGGTGCCCGGCGCGCAGACGGTCTTTACGGCCGGCTGGATCATCCCGGGCCTGGTGGATGCGCACTGCCACGTCGGCATCGCCTACGGCGGCGGGCCCGCCGACGGCGAGGAACTGATCCGTCAGGCCGAGACCGAACGCGCCACCGGGGTGCTGCTGCTGCGCGACGCCGGGGTGCCGGTGGACACCCGCCACCTCGACGAGCGCACCGACCTGCCGCGGATCATCCGGGCCGGCAGGCACCTGGCGAAGACCAAGCGCTACATCCCGGGCCTGGGCCTCGACATCGACGACGAGGCCGACCTGCCCGCCGCGGTCGCCGAGCAGGCCCGCCGCGGCGACGGCTGGGTGAAACTGGTCGGTGACTGGATCGACCGGTCCCTCGGCGATCTGGCCCCGCTGTGGTCCGACGCGGCGCTGGAGACCGCGATCGCCGCCGCCCACGCCGAGGGTGCCCGGGTCACCGCGCACGTCTTCGGCGAGGATGCGCTGCCCGGCCTGATCACCGCGGGCATCGACTGCATCGAGCACGGCACCGGCATCACCGACGACGTCATCGACCTGATGGCCGAGCGCGGCACCGCGCTGGTGCCCACCCTGATCAACATCGACAACTTCCCCGAGATCGCCGACTCGGCCACCCGGTACCCGACCTACGCCGCGCACATGCGCGCCCTGTTCGACCGGTGCCGCCCGCGCATCGCCGCGGCCCGCGAGGCCGGGATCCCGATCTACGCCGGCACCGACGCCGGCGGCATGATCGTCCACGGCCGGGTCGCCGATGAGGTGGCGGCGCTGGCCGGGATCGGCATGGACGCCACCGAGGCGCTGGGCGCGGCCAGCTGGGCGGCCCGGGACTGGCTGGGCGCGCCCGGTCTGGCCGACGGCGCCCCGGCCGACCTGCTGTGTTACGCCGCGGATCCGCGCGGTGGCCCGGAGGTGCTCAGCCGCCCCGACGTGGTGATGCTCGGCGGGCGGGTGTACTGACCGGCCCGGCGGCTCAGAGCGATCCGACCGACGCCTGCGGTCCCTGGGCGAATCCCCAGTCCAGCAGGCTCGCCGCCTGATCCCAGTAGGTGGGGCCGCCCTCGTGGATGAGCCCGTAGGTCATCGCCACCACCAGCCGGCGGCGGTCGCGGGCCGCGGCGCCGACGTAGGTCTTGCGGGCGGCGTTGGTGAACCCGGTCTTGCCGCCCAGCGCGCCGGGGTAGCGGGTCAGCAGCTCGTTGGTGTTGGTCAGCACCGTCTGGCCGCCGTCGGCGGCGGGGAACGTGGCCGAGGGCTGCGCGACGATCTGGGCGAACACCGGGTTGCCCAGCGCGGCCCGGAAGATCACCGCCAGGTCGTGCGGGCTGGTCGAGCCCGACCCGCCCGCGCCGTCGAGCCCGGACGGAGTGGCCGCGTGGGTGGCGGTCGCGCCGAGCGCGGCGGCCTTGGCGTTCATCTTGGCCACCGCGGCCGCCGGGCCGCCCAGCAACTCGGCGAGCGTGTTGGCCGCGTCGTTGCCGGAGGCCAGCAGCGCGCCGTCGAGTAGCTGGCGGGCGGTGTAGCTGCGGCCCGGCCGCACCCCGACGCAGTTGCATTCCACGTCGACGTCGGCGTCGGTGGCCACCGCCGTCGCCGACAGGTCGACCTCGTCGAGAACCGCCAGCGCCAACAGCACTTTGATGGTGCTGGCGGGCGGAGTCACCGCCGAGCCGTTACGCTCAGCCAGGATCGCCCCGCTGTCCAGGTCGGCGATGATCCAGTTCGGCGCCGGTCCATCCGGGATCGCGGCGGTTCCCGGCGGCTGGATCGCAGTATCCGACCGGGCCGGCGGTGCAGTGCACAGACCGGCCAGCGCGACGGTGAGACAGGCCAGCAGGACCGCAAGGTTTCGCACGGCTGCCGAGCCTAACGTGGCGGCGCGATCGTGTTCAATCGGCGACGGGTGCGGACGACAGGCAGGGGACCGGACGGATGGAGCAGTGGAACCGCGAGGCGGTGACGAAGACCGTCGAACGCGCCCTCGACGATCGTGACCTCGCCGCGGTGACCACCGCGGTCCGCCCGCTCGGCTCGGCCGAGATCGTCGAGGTGCTGGAGCGCCTCGACAACACCGAGCGGGCGGTGATCTACCGGCTGCTCTCCAAGGAGCAGGCGCTGGAGGTCTTCGAGGACCTCGATCCCAGCCTGCAAAGCGACCTCGTCGGCGGGCTGCAGAAGGACGACGTCGCCGCGCTGTTCGCCGAACTGGATCCCGACGACCGTGTGGAACTGCTCGACGAACTGCCCGCCTCGGTGGCGCGGCGCCTGCTGCAGGGTCTGCCGCTGCGCGAGCGGGCGATGACCGCCAGCATCCTGGGCTACCCGCAGGGCTCGATCGGCCGGCGCATGAGCCCGGAATTCGTTGCGGTGCGCACCGATTCGACCGCGGCGGCGGCGCTGGAGCGGGTGGCGGCGCACCTGGTCGACGCCGAGACGGTCTACGTGCTGCCGGTCACCGACAACCACCGCACCCTGGTCGGGGTGGTCAACCTGCGCGACCTGATGGGCGCGGCGCCGGAGACCCGGATCGCCGACCTGATGGAGCGGGCCTACCCGGTGCGCGCCAGCGACGACGCCGAGGAGGCGGCACGGCGCTGCGCGGACCTCAAGGCGCTGGTGCTGCCGGTGGTCGACAACGAGTCGCGGCTGGTGGGCATCCTCACCGTCGACGACGCGCTGCGCATCCTCGAGACCGCCGAGACCGAGGACCAGGCCCGCGCCGGTGGTACCGAACCGCTGCGCCGGCCGTACCTGACCAACCCGGTGCGCAACCTGGTGCGCGGCCGGGTGGTGTGGCTGCTGGTGCTGGCCGTCGGCGCCACCTTGACCGTGCAGGTGCTGTCGGTGTTCGAGGCGACCCTGAGCCAGGTGGTCGCGTTGGCGCTGTTCGTGCCGCTGCTGATCGGAACCGGCGGCAACACCGGCAACCAGGCGGCGACCACGGTCACCCGTGCGCTGGCGCTCGGCGACATCGGTTCGCGTGACATCACCAAGGTGGTGGCCCGGGAGTTCCGGGTCGGGCTGTCGCTGGGGCTGCTGCTGGGGTCGCTGGCGTTCGTGCTGGCCAGCATCGTCTACGACACGGCACTGGGTACGGTGATCGGCTTGTCGCTGCTGAGCGTGTGCACCATGGCCGCCACCGTCGGCGGCACCATGCCGCTGATCGCCCGGGCGATCCGCGCCGACCCGGCGGTGTTCTCCAACCCGTTCATCTCCACCTTCGTCGACGCCACCGGGCTGCTGCTGTACTTCCTGATCGCCAAGGTGGTGCTGGGCATCTGAGCGGCGGATTACCGGGGCGGTGCCCCGGTGTGGCAGAATTTCCCGCTGTCCGCCGCGCGACCCGCCCGGTGAGGGCGCTTGCCCGGCGGTCACACACGCGAGGCAAAACCGGGCCCGGGCATCCCGCCCGCGTCGCTGAATTGCAGCGTGACAACCACAGGAGTGTCGCCGAACCATGGCCGTGAAAATCAAGCTGACCCGGCTTGGCAAGATTCGTAACCCCCAGTACCGCATCGCGGTGGCCGACGCGCGGACCCGCCGCGACGGGCGCGCGATCGAGATCATCGGGCGCTACCACCCCAAGGAAGAGCCCAGCCTCATCGAGATCGACTCCGAGCGGGCCCAGTACTGGCTGTCGGTGGGGGCTCAGCCCACCGAGCCGGTGCTCAAGCTGCTGAAGATCACCGGTGACTGGCAGAAGCACAAGGGCCTGCCCGGCGCGGAGGGCACCCTGAAGGTCGCCGAGCCCAAGCCCAGCAAGCTGGACCTGTTCAACGCCGCGTTGGCCGAGGCCGACGGCGCCCCGAGCACCGAGGCGACGACGCCGAAGAAGAAGGCCAAGAAGGCCGACGACAAGGCTGACGAGAAGGCCGACGGCAAGGCTGACGCCAAGAAGGCCGAGAAGAAGGCCGAAAAGAAGGCCGACGAAAAGGTCGACGAAAAGGCCGACGAGAAGGCGGACGCGCCGGCCGAGCCGGCCGCCGACGCAGGCGACGCGGCCGAGCCGAAGACCGAGAGCTGAGCGGGACGATGAGCGCTGTCGTCGTCGACGCTGTCGAGCACCTGGTCCGTGGCATCGTCGACAACCCCGACGACGTCCACGTCGACCTGCTGACCAACCGGCGGGGCCGCACCGTCGAGGTGCACGTGCACCCCGACGACCTGGGCAAGGTCATCGGCCGGGGCGGACGCACCGCCACCGCGTTGCGCACCCTGGTGGCCGGCATCGGCGGCCGCGGTATCCGCGTCGACGTGGTGGACACCGACCGCTAGCAGGCACCCATGGAGGTCGTGGTCGGCCGGCTGGTGAAAGCCCACGGCATCACCGGGGAACTGGTCGTCGAGGTCCGCACCGACGACCCCGACCGGCGGTTCGCCCCCGGTGCGCGGCTGCGCGCGCGCCCCCCCCGCGACCGCGGCCCGGGCCGCGACGTCACCATCGAGACGGTGCGCCCGCACGGCGCGCGGCTGCTGGTGCGGCTGGCCGGTGTCGGCGACCGCGACGGCGCCGACGCGCTGCGCGGCAACCTGCTGCTGATCGACATCGCCGACCTGCCGCCCATCGACGACCCCGACGAGTTCTACGACCACCAGCTGGTCGGCCTGCAGGTGCGCATCCCCGACGGCACGGTGCTCGGGGAGGTCGGCGAGGTGCTGCACACCGGCGCAGGCGAACTGCTGTCGGTGCGCCGGCCGCACGGCGATGAGCTGCTGGTGCCGTTCGTCAGCGCGATCGTGACCTCGGTGTCGCTGCGCGACGAGCTCATCGAAATCGACCCGCCGGACGGGCTGCTCGAGGTCAACCAGCCGAAACCGTCGACGTGAACATCGACATCGTCACGATCTTCCCGGAGTACCTCGCGCCGCTGCGGCAGTCCCTGCCCGGCAAGGCGATCGAATCCGGCCGGGTCGGCCTGCGCTTGCACGACCTGCGGAACTGGACCCACGACGTGCACCGCTCGGTGGACGACACCCCCTACGGTGGCGGGCCGGGCATGGTGATGAAGGCCCCGGTGTGGGGTGCCGCGCTGGACGAGATCTGCGGCCCCGACACGGTTTTGGTGATCCCCAGCCCGGCGGGCGCCCTGTTCACCCAGGACACCGCGCAGCGCTGGGCCACCGAATCGCATCTGGTGTTCGCCTGCGGCCGCTACGAGGGCATCGACCAGCGGGTGGCCGAGGACGCCGCCCGGCGGATGCGGGTCGAGGAGGTCTCGATCGGCGACTACGTGCTGGCCGGCGGCGAGGCGGCCGCCCTGGTCATGGTCGAGGCCGTGCTGCGGCTGCTGCCCGACGTCCTGGGCAATCCCGCCTCCCACCACGACGATTCGCACTCTCCGGGGCGCGACGGGCTGCTCGAGGGACCCAGCTACACCCGGCCGGCCAGCTGGCGGGGTCTGGAGGTGCCGCCGGTGCTGCTCTCCGGTGACCACGGGCGGATCGAGGCCTGGCGACGGGAGGCCTCCCTGCGGCGCACCCGGGAGCGCCGCCCCGACCTGCTGGACTGACCGTCGGGGTCAGATCCGGCCGTCGGGGAACATCGCGGCCACCACATCGGTGATGGTGGTGCGGGCGTCGGCGTCGTCGCCGGGCTGCAGCGAACCGACCGCCAGCACATAGCGGCGGTCGGCGCCGATCACCCCGGTCGACAGGTGCATCCAGTCCGCCCCGATGCAGCACATCCAGCCCTGCTTGACCGCCACCGGCTCGGCGTAGAGGCCCTCGGGGATCCCGAACCGTTGCGGGTAGCCGTCGATGCCGGTCGGGGTGGCCTGCACCAGGTTGTCGACGATGATGTTCGCCTGTTCGGGGTCCAGGCCGCCGCGCCCGCCCAGCAACATGTCGTAGTAGCGCACCAACTCCAACGGGGTGCTGACCACGTTCCACCAGCGGCCGTCGCTGCCCGGGGTCGTCGCGGTCAACCCGTACCGGGCCGCCACCCGGGTGACGATCTCGTCCCCGCCGTCCCGGTTCCAGAACTCCTCGGCGGCGTTGTCGTCGGAGGACCGCAGCATCGCGTCGAGGCTGGCCCGGTCCTCGTCCGACAGCGGGCCGCGCACCAGCAGATCGTCGGCGATGAACAGCTTGGCCACCGACGCGATCGCCATCGGGGTGGTCGCACCGTTGGCGACCACCTGACCGGTGGAGCGGTCCAGCATCGCCACCGACGCGACGGCACCGCGCGCCGCGGCCAGCCCGACGGCCAGCTCCAACCGTTCGCCCATCCCGTCGAGCGCGGCGTTCGGTAGGCCGAAGGGCACCTGCGGCGCCGGCGCGATCGCGGTCGCCAGCGGGGTGATGAAGTTGATCGGCGACTGCGCGGCGGCGGTGACCCGGGGCGCCCCGTGCGCGTTGGCTCCACACCCGGTGAGCACCGCGAGGACCACCGCGACCGCGGTCGCGAGCCGGGGGACCGGTTTGGGCAGCCGCGCTCGCATGGACCCTCCTTGGGGTGAACCGATGTCGTCGGGCAGACGTCGCCGTGCCGATATCTGCAGACAAGATTTACCATGAGTGGCCTGCCCAGCAGGTGCTACCGGCCCGGTCGACCGGGCGATTTCGTTGCGCCCCGCTCGTCTGGCACAATTGGGCAGTTGTCCCGGCAGTTCGCCGGTGGGCCGGCCGAGTCCGGCCGGTCGCCGGAGACACGCCATAAATGCCCGCCCAACCGGTCCGGTGCCTGGTGCCACGTCTCGTGGCCGACCTGCCCGCGGCCGTGACCTGCAAGGATGTGCCCCCTCATGAACACGCTGGACTTCGTCGACAAGGCGTCGCTGCGCGACGACATCCCGACCTTCGGTGCCGGCGACACCGTCAACGTGCACGTGAAGGTCATCGAGGGCACCAAAGAGCGCATCCAGGTGTTCAAGGGCGTGGTGATCCGCCGCCAGGGTGGGGGTGTCCGGGAGACCTTCACCGTCCGCAAGGAGAGCTACGGCGTCGGCGTGGAGCGCACCTTCCCGGTGCACTCGCCCAACATCGACCACATCGAGGTCGTCACCCGCGGTGCGGTGCGGCGCGCCAAGCTGTACTACCTGCGTGAGCGTCGCGGCAAGCGGGCCAAGATCAAGGAGAAGCGCTGATCTCGGCCGCCGGGGGCGCTCCGGCGCCCGCCGGCGGGCTGGCTACGCTGAACCCGTGACCGACGCCGAGCAGACTCCCGGGACGGGTCCATCCGAACCCTCCGACGGCGAGCGGCCCGACGAACCCCGCGACAAGAAGCGCAGCACACTGCGCGAGACCACCACGCTGGTCGTCCTCGCGGTCGCCATCTACTACGTCATGTTGACGTTCGTGGCCCGGCCCTACCTGATCCCGTCGGAGTCCATGGAGCCGACCCTGCACGGCTGCCCGGGCTGTGTCGGGGACCGGATCATGGTCGACAAGGTCACCTACCGATTCACCACCCCGCAACCCGGCGACGTCGTCGTGTTCAAGGGGCCGCCGGCGTGGAACGTCGGCTACCAGTCGATCCGCTCGGACAACACCGCGCTGCGCTGGCTGCAGAACACCCTCAGCGTGGTCGGCTTCGTCCCCCCGGATGAGAACGACCTGGTCAAACGCGTCATCGCGGTCGGAGGGCAGACCGTGCAGTGCCGGGTCGAGACCGGCCTGACCGTCGACGGCCAGCGCCTCGATGAGCCCTACCTGGACCCGTCGGTGCTGATGGCCGACCCGGCCGCCTACCCCTGCCTGGGCAGCCCGTTCGGGCCGGTGACCGTGCCCGAGGACCGGCTGTGGGTGATGGGGGACAACCGCACCCACTCCTCGGACTCCCGCGCGCACTGCGTCAACGACCCCGACGACCTGCGTGACGGGGTGATCTGCACCGGCGACCCGATCCCCGGCACGGTGCCGGTGGCCAACGTGATCGGCAAAGCACGCTTCATCGCCTGGCCGCCGTCGCGCTGGGGTGGTGTCGCGTCGGTCAACCCGCAGCAGGGGCACTGAGCATGACGACCACCTGGCCACCACGGACGGTGATCCGGCGCTCCGGCGGGCTGCGTACCCTGGAGGCGGCGCTGTACCGCAGCGGCCTGGGCCCGGTGGCCGGGGTCGACGAAGCCGGCCGCGGCGCCTGCGCCGGGCCGCTGGTGGTGGCCGCCTGCGTGCTCGGTGCCCGCCGCTCGGAGGCGCTGGCCGGACTCGACGACTCCAAGAAACTGACCCCCGCCACCCGGGAACGGCTGTTCACGCTGATCCGGCGATCCGCTCTGGCCTACCACGTGGTGGTCATCGATTCCGCCGACGTCGACCGCACCGGGGTGCACGCCGCCAACATCGAGGGGATGCGCCGGGCCGTCGCCGGCCTGCCGGTGCGGCCCGGCTACGTGCTCAGCGACGGGTTCGCGGTGCCGGGGCTGGGCGCACCGTCGCTGCCGGTGATCGGCGGGGACGCCGCCTCGGCCTGCATCGCGGCGGCCAGCATCCTGGCCAAGGTCAGCCGGGACCGGCTGATGGTGGCGATGGACGACGAACACCCCGGCTACGGGTTCGCCGGGCACAAGGGCTACAGCACCAGCGCGCACACCGCCGCCCTGACCGAGCTGGGCCCCTGCCCGCAGCACCGGCGGTCGTTCATCAACGTGCGGCGGGTCGTGACGGCCGGGTACCGCCACCGGTGAGCAACAATGGGTTCATCCCCGACGGAGAAGGACAGCTGAGTAGATGAGTGCCGAGGATCTCGAAAAATACGAAACCGAGATGGAGCTCTCGCTGTACCGCGAATACAAGGACATCGTGGGGCAGTTCAGCTACGTCGTGGAGACTGAACGGCGGTTCTACCTGGCCAACAGCGTGGAGATGGTGCCCCGCAACGCCGACGGCGAGGTCTACTTCGAGCTGCGCCTCGCCGACGCCTGGGTGTGGGACATGTACCGGCCGGCCCGCTTCGTCAAGCAGGTGCGGGTGGTGACCTTCAAGGACGTCAACATCGAAGAGGTCGAGAAGCCCGAACTGCGGCTGCCGGATTAACCGGCCGGTTCGTTCGAGCGGATCGGCAGCCCTGCCAACGCCGCCCACAGGTCCGGGCGCAGCCGGTAGTAGGCCCAGCGACCGCGCTGCTCCCGGTCGATCAACCCGGCTTGCACCAGCACCTTGAGATGATGGAGACCGTGGGTCGGGTCAGCCCGACCGGGCCGGTCAGGTCGCACACGCACGCTTCGGCGCCCGGTTGCGCTGCGATCAGTGAGACCAGCCGTAGCCGGGTCGGCTCGCCGAGTGCCCTGAAGACCGCCGCCAGCGCCGCGGGTCGCCGGGTTGCAGCAGGTGGCCAGATCACCCGAGGACGTCATGGCGCCAGCCTGCCATACATATTGACGCTCGTCTATGGACCATGATCGACGACGACCGGGGCGTGCGCGAGCGGGTGCGGCAGAGTTATGCGGCCGCTGCCACCGCGGTGGCGGGCGGCGAACCGACGGGTCCGCACGTCGGCTGCATCGCCGGGGCACTGTCGCGCGGCGAATACCTCGACGGGCTCGCCGCCGGGTTCACCGAGGTCTCGGTCGAGTTCACCCACCGGATCGCCGACGGCATGCACGGGGCGATCGTCCGGGCGGCCAAGCCGGGCTGAGCCGGGCCGCTCACCCGGTCGCCGGCGTTCGCGATGTGGTGGCCGGGCGGCGCCGGCCGGCGGCCGCGGTGCTGACTCCGCGGCCGGCCAGTGTGCCCAGCAGCGCCTCACCGAACATCGCCGGTGCGAACGCCGCCGCACCGGCCGGGGCGGCGGCGGTGTCGATCGCGGCCGGTACCACCGGCGTCGCGCGCACCGAGGTGGTCCACGACGGCGGCACCGACAGCCGGCCGGCCAGGCTCGCCTCGCCCAGCGCGGCCGACACCGGCGGGCGCGCGACCGGCGTCATCGGGGCCGGCGCAGGCCCGGGGGACACCGGCCACGGCGCACCCACCTCGAACGGACCGATCCCCTGCGCATCGTCGCGGCGGGCGTTGACCGCGAGCGCGTGATTGGTGGTGGCGATCGAGAAACCGGAGAACGTGGAGCTCGACGTGGAGGCCGCGGCGCTGGTCAGCGACGGGATTTGCAGCAGGTAGGTCGCCAGCCCGGGCGTGCTGGCCGCCGGCCCGGCCACGGCGGCCAGCGAGGCAGGCCCGCCGGGCGCCGGCGGCGGGCTCGCGAACGGCGTCAACCGGGTGACCGCCGCGGCCGACGCCGCGTACCCGTTCATCGCGGTGACATCCTGGGCCCACATCTGTTCGTAGTGGGCTTCGGTGGCGGCGATCGCGGGACTGTTCTGCCCGAACAGGTTGCCTGCGATCAGTGCCAGCAGCAGGGCGCGGTTGGCGGCGATCAGCGGCGGGGGAACGGTCATCGTGAACGCGGTCTGGTAGGCCGCCGCCGCGGATCGGGCTTGTGCCGCGGTGTATTCGGCGTGCTCCGCGGTCTGGTGCAGCCACGCCACATAGCCCGCAGCGGCACCGCTCATCGCCAACGACGACGGACCCCGCCAGAAGTCGGCGACGAGGGCGGCGACCACTCTGGCGAAACCGACGGCAGCGAGGGCCAACTCGCCGGCCAGCCCACTCCACGCCCCGGACGCCGCCAGCAGCGGAGCAGAACCCGGTCCGCAATACATGCGCGCCGAGTTGATCTCGGGTGGCAGTAGGTCGAAGTCCATCGGGGTTCCTTTCGTCATCGTGCGGCGGCGGGCCGCACCAGGACAGGGTCGGTTTCGGAACGACGGTGGTTGTCGTCGCGCCGTTCCAGGGTGGCCAGGCTGGTCTGGGCGAAGACCCCGCCGGACATCGGCGTCGCCGTCGCAGGTGCTGACCCCGGAGCGGCAGCGGAGGCCAGGGCCACCGCGACCGGCCGGGCGGTACCCGGCCGCGCGGCCCAACACACCGGGACCGACAGACCCCCGACCGACGGTGCGACGCCCAATGCGGCGGTCACCGCGGGTGCCGCCACCAGCACCGGCGGGGAAGACTTCCGCGCCTCCTGGAAAGCCAGCCGCTGGTTGGTGATGTCGATGCTGCGGCCACTGGCCACCGCGTTGTTGGTGGACAGCATGGTGTTGATCAGATTGGGCACGTGCTCGAGGTAGTCGACCAGGGTCGGTGAGGTGGTCACCACGGGTGCGGCAAGCTGTTGCAGCACGGTTGCCGCCGGGCCGGTGGTGGTCGAGGCGCCGAGGCCGGCCGGGTCGGCGTGCGGTGTCGGTGTGGAGAAGGCCGGCAGCCGGGTGGCTGCGGCCGACGTCGCCGCGTAGGTGTACATCGCGACCGCGTCCTGGACCCACATCTGCAGGTAGTGGGCTTCGGTGGCGGCGATCGCCGGGGTGTTCTGGCCCAGTAGATTGGTGGCGACCAGCGCTGCCAACAACGCTCGATTGGCCGCGATGACCGCAGGCGGGACCGTCATCGCGAACGTCGACTCGAAGGCGCCCGCCGCTGCGGAGGCCTGTCCGGCGGTGGCTGCCGCGGTGGCCGCGGCGCGGTGCAGCCACGCGGTCACCGGTGCGGCAGCGGCGAGCATGCCCGTGGCTCCGCCGCCTTGCCAACTCGCCGCCAGGGCGGCGATGACGGCCGCGAAACCCGCGGCGGCGAACTCCAATTCAGTGGTGATCGTGTTCCACGACGCTGCTGCCGCAAGCAGTGGGCCGGGCCCCGGTCCGCTGTACATCCGGACCGAGTTGACCTCGGGCGGCAGCACGGCGAAGTCGATCATCGCGTGCCCCGGCTATGCGGTGGCGACCGCGTTGGCGGCTTCGGTGGTGGCGTACGCCCCCGCGCCGGCGGCCAACGTGGCGATGAACATCTCGTGGAGCGCGGTCGCCTGGACGCTCACCGCCTGATACCACTGCGCCTGGGCGCAGAATTGCGTCGCTGTCAGTGCGGACACCTCGTCCGCCGCGGCGGGTATCACCCCGGTGGTGGGGGCGGCGGCGGCCTGGTTGCCGGAGGACAGGGAAGCGCCGATGGCTTGCAGGTCGGCGGCGGCCGCGGTCAACAGTTCCGGCTGAGTAGTGACGAAGGTCATGGCATCCTCCATAGGGGCGAATCGAAATGATTTGGGCAGCAAGAGATCACGAAAAGCGCGACGGGTGCGCGCAGCCGATTCGAATCGAGTGGGGAGAGAAAGGTGCCGCGTCTGGTCGCTGTCACGGTGCACCTGCCTCTACCAACATCGTTCTCTGGTAGAGGCCATCAGCCGAAATGGCGGTTCAAGGCGAGCCTCATCGCCTAACCGTGATGTTACTCAGCCCGGCCGGTCGTGCAAAGTATCGTTTTCGCTGGACGCGGCGTTCGGGTCGGCGGAAGGGCAGTGAGGTGCATGACGTGACAGCGGGCGACAGCCTCAAGCTCACCGTCTACCTCAATGAACGGCTCCGCGGCGGCGCCGGTCGTTTCCTCGCCGATGAGCTGCTGGACCTGTTCGGCTCCCGCCGGATCGCCACCAGCATCGTGTTGCGCGGTGTGGGTGGCTTTGGGCCGCAACGGATCCTGCGCAGCGACCGGACGCTGAGCCTGTCCGAGGATCCGCCGGTCGCGATCACCGCGGTCGACACCCGCGCGGCGATCGAGGACCTGCTGGATCCGCTGCGGTCACTTCCCTTCCGCGGCCAGCTCACACTGGAACGCGCCCGGCTGTTGACCGGCATCCCGCCGGGTGCGCCGCCGCCGGAGCTGACCGAGGCGGCCAAACTCACCGTCTATCTGGGCCGCAAGCAGCGGATCGGATCGGTGCCCGCCCACGTCGCGCTCTGCGCGTTGCTGCACCGACGCGGGATCGCTGGCGCGTCGGTGTTCCTGGGGGTCGATGGCACCCGCTTCGGGCAGCGGCAACGGGCCCGCTTCGTCGGCAACAACGCCGACGTGCCGATCATGATCGTCGCGGTCGGCTCCGGCCCGCAGATCGCGGCGGTGGTGCCCGAACTCGCTGAAGCGGTCGCCGAGCCGGTGATCACAGCCGAGCGGGTCCGTATCTGCAAGCGCGACGGTGAGTTCTTCGGGCGTCCGCACCCTCTGCCCGACACCGACGAGCACGGCCGGCCGCTGTGGCAGAAGCTGACCGTCTACACCTCGGCGGCGGGCCGTTTCGGCGGCGAACCCGTCCACCGCGCGCTACTGAGCCGGCTCTACCGGCAGCGATGCGTGCGCGGTGCCACGGTGCTGCGCGGCATCTGGGGCTTCCACGGCGACCACCGCCCGCACGGCGACCGATGGTGGGCCGTTGCCCGTCGGGTGCCGGTGACGACCGTCATCGTGGACACCCCGACCCGCATCGCCGAAGCGTTCACCGTGGTCGACGAGGTCACCGCCGGCCAGGGGCTGGTGACCAGCGAGACGGTGCCCGCGCTGCTGTCGGGTGAGGGGATCGCGAGCCACCGGTCCTGAACCGACCGGATGGGCAACCGCCCCGCGGGCCGTCAGCAGGCTTCACGCCCGGGACCCGTGCGGCGGGATCGGCTCCAGGGCGACGGCTTCGACACCGGTCACGGTGATGTGCCGGGCGTTGGGCGGTCGATCGTGTACCTCGTCGAGGTTGCTGATCTCTCCCCACGGCATGTCCAGGACCCGCTGTCGCGCCAGCTCGGTGTCCTCGGCGTCCTGGACCTTGATGGACACCCGCCAGGTGGCCGTTATCTCCGCGCTGACCTCGTAGGTCTCCGTCCGGCGGGGGAGCAGTTTGAGAACGGTCAAATCGTCGTTCCAGCCCAGAATCAGTCGGTCGTAGTCGACGCACCAGTGTTTATCGATCGCATAATGGGTCAACTTTTCCTGTAGAACCCTCCAGTCGGCTTCCACCATGGCCCGCCAGGATCGTTCATCGCGGATCCGTGACTCGGACGTGAGTAACGTGACCAAAAGTCGTCGGGACCCCTCATCGACGTGTTTGGGATTTCCGTGATCATCGGTGACGACCGCCAGGTCGTTCTCGCCTTCGGCGGGATATTCCACGATATGACCGGTGGACGGGGCGAGAAGAGTGGCCCCGGCATCATGAGAATGTTCTCGCCCCGGCCAGATGTAGACGGTTCCATCCCGATCGGATTGCACATACACCCACTCCGGCACGTGGCGTAAGAAAGCGGTGACGGTGAGGGGCGCATCGATTGTCGTCATGGTTTGACCTTGTTGTCGCTACACGCTGTGTACGGGCTGAAGGTTTTTGTGGTCGAGGGGGAAGACGGATGCCGCTCTGGGCGCCTTGCGGCGATAGTCCTGAGTTTCGGAGGTTTTTTCTGGTAGCTTGATAAATGGGAACGTCAGCATATAGCCGGCCGATTCCGACGCTAACTTGCGTTCCAACTCGGACAAAGGGTCCTTCATCACCTCTGTTTTAAAGTTTATTGCCATCGGCGCACCGTGACCGACGAGTAGGCCGCCCTCCTGGCGCATCTTCACAGATATCAACTGGTAATGATTTATGACGATGGTGACTGGATAAGAAATGCCCTTCTTCAAAAACGGTACTTTGAGGGTCAATTTGTCGCTGTAGCGCGTCACCGAAAACGGTGTGTCATCACAATCGCTGATCGCAGCGGCGTCTTTGTTCCAGTAGGCGTAACGATCGTACAATCGCACTCCGACGCCCTGAAGATATCCCTGGCCTGCCTCGGTCGGATGGTAGGCTAAAAACCCGGTGGTATAGCTGGCTATTCCATCGCTCTCATTGGTTATGAGCTTGAATAACAATTCACCGCCTGACTTGAGCATTGGCAGTGCATCGGCGAACTTTTCTTCCAGACTGGTATTCATTGTGTTCTCCTTTGTTGGATGTGCGGACCGACTGGAAATAACGAACCGTAGTTGGGTGTAAATCGGTATTGTCCGCGGTCCGATACCGGACCCTTTCGCGGGTCGGACTGCCCGGCGTGGGAACAATGTCGAAGACCGTGGGCGGTCATTGGCGTCGTATTCCCTTCATGCTGCACCTGCTGTGGTTCATTGCGCCTTTTATTGTGGGACGCAGTGAGGCGGCTAACATCCGCCAAAGCGCGTAGAAACCGGGTTCCACCCCTCCTGCGCACACGAGTGGACGAGCGCCGACGCAGGACGGGTGCGCGGCGCATTGGCCGGCGGCTCCGGAGTCCCCGCAGTCCTGTGGAGCGGGATGCAACTGGGGATAACCCGGGTGCCGACACACGGTGGCGCCGCTTAGCGCAGGCTGCGTTGTCGGGCCGGCCGCGCACTCTGCGGCCATGACGATGTTGACTCGAGCCGAGCTCGGTGCGCTCGGCGAACAATGCGCGGTGGACCACCTGGCCGGTCTGGGCTGGCGGATCCGGGAGCGGAACTGGCGGTGCCGCCGCGGTGAGCTCGATGTGATCGCCGAGGATCCGGACGACGAGGCGGTGGTGTTCGTCGAGGTCAAGACCCGGACCGGGGACGGTTTCGGTGGGCTGGCCTACTCGGTGCCGCCGGCGAAAGTGCACCGGCTGCGCCGCCTTGCCGGGCTCTGGCTGGCAGAACAGGACCGCTACATCGCACGGGTGCGCATCGACGTGATCGGGGTGCGCGTGGGCCGGGCCCCGGAACCGCAGCTGTTCCATCTGCGCGGAGTCGGCTGATGGCGCTGGGGCGGGCCTACTCGATCGCGGTGCGGGGGCTCACCGGGGCGATCGTCGAGATCGAGGCCGACATCACCTCGGGGTTGCCGGGAGTGCACCTGGTCGGGCTGCCCGACACCGCGCTGCAGGAATCCCGCGACCGGGTCCGCGCGGCGATCACCAACTGCGGCAACAGTTGGCCGCAGTCCCGGCTGACCCTGGCGCTGTCGCCGGCGACGCTGCCGAAGATGGGCTCGGTCTACGACTTGGCGCTCGCGGCGGCGGTGCTGGCCGCACAGGACACCACACCGGCGCGCCAGGAGAAGACCGTGCTGCTCGGCGAGCTGGCCCTCGACGGGCGGGTGCGCCCGGTGCGCGGTGTGCTGCCTGCCGTGCTGGCCGCCAAGGCCGAGGGATGGCCAACGGTGGTGGTGCCCGCGGGCAACCTGGCGGAGGCCAGCCTGGTCGACGGGATCGAGGTCGGCGGCGTGGCCTCGCTGAGCCACCTGCAGGCCTGGCTGGCCGGAAAGGCGCCGCTGGCCGAGCGGATCGCCGCGACGGCCGGCGCCGAGGAGCCCGGTTCGGAACTCGCCGACGTCGTCGGGCAGTCCCAAGCCAGGTTCGCCGTGGAGGTCGCCGCCGCCGGCGCCCACCACCTCATGCTGACCGGGCCGCCCGGCGTCGGGAAAACGATGCTTGCACAACGTCTTCCCGGGCTGTTGCCACCACTGAGCGAGGCCGAGTCCCTAGAGGTCACCGCCATCCATTCGGTGGCCGGCCTGCTCTCGGAGACCACGCCGCTGATCACCCGACCACCGTTCGTCGCCCCACACCACAGCTCCAGCGTCGCCGCGCTGATCGGCGGCGGATCGGGCCTGGCGCGGCCCGGCGCGGTCAGTCGCGCGCACCGCGGCGTGCTGTTTCTCGATGAGTGCGCCGAGATCGGCATCCATTCGCTCGAGGCGCTGCGCACCCCGCTCGAGGACGGTGAGATCCGGCTGGCCCGCCGCAACGGGGTGGTGCACTATCCGGCACGCTTCCAACTCGTGCTGGCGGCCAACCCGTGTCCGTGCGCGCCGGCCGACCCACGCGACTGCTCCTGCCGGCCGGTGGAGAAACGCCGCTACCTGGGTCGGCTGTCCGGTCCGCTGCTGGACCGGGTCGACCTGCGGGTGGCGCTGCACCCGGTGCGCGCCGGGGCGTTCCACGCCGCGGCGGGGGAGTCCAGTGCCGCGGTGCGGTCCCGGGTGGCCGCCGCCCGCGCGGTCGCCGCCGAGCGGTGGAGACGCCACGGCGTGACCACGAACGCGGAGGTCAGCGGCGTGTTGCTGCGCCGCGAGTACCGGCTGGCGACCGCGGCGATGGCGCCGCTGCGTACCGCGGCCGATCGCGGACTGCTGTCCATCCGCGGCGTCGACCGCACTCTGCGGGTCGCCTGGACGCTCGCCGACCTGGCCGGACGCACCACCCCCGGTCGCGATGAGGTCGCCACCGCACTCGGATTCCGGCAGGGCGAGGCCGCCCGATGACCGGCGACTCCGCGACGTTGCGGGCCTGGGCCTATCTGTCCCGCGTCGCCGAACCGCCCGACGTGCGGTTGGCTGCGCTGGTCACCGAGGTCGGCCCGGTCGAAGCCGCCGAACGCATCCGCCGCGGCGCGGTCGGCGACGAACTGGCCCAGAACACCGCCGCCCGTCGCGACATCGACTGCGCGGCCGCCGATCTGGAACTGCTGGACCGTCGCGGCGGCAGGCTGCTCACTCCCGACGACGAGGAGTGGCCCGCCCTCGCGTTCAGCGCGTTCGACGGCGCCACCGGCAGGCCGGACTGCCGGGCACCGCTGGTGCTGTGGCTGCAGGGCCCGGCCCGCATCGACGAGGTCAGTGGGCGCTGCGCAGCGATCGTCGGCACCCGCGCCGCCACCGGCTACGGCGAGCACGTGGCCGCCGATCTCGCCGTCGGCCTCGCCGAGACCGACGTCGCGGTGATCTCCGGGGCGGCGTACGGCATCGACGGAGCCGCCCACCGCGCCACGCTCGCCGCCGAGGGCACCACGGTGGCGGTGCTGGCCTGCGGCATCGACGTCACCTACCCGGCCGGGCACACCGCCCTGCTGCACCGGATCGCCCGGTCCGGGCTGCTGGTGACCGAGTACCCGCCGGGTACCCGCCCCTACCGGCACCGGTTCTTGACCCGAAACCGGCTGGTGGCGGCCTGCGCGGGAGCCACCGTGGTGGTGGAGGCGGGGCTGCGTAGCGGCGCCGCCAACACCGCCGCCTGGGCCCGCGCCCTGGGCCGGATCGTGGCCGCGGTCCCCGGGCCGGTCACCTCCGCCGCCTCGGCGGGCTGCCACGCGCTGCTGCGCGACGGTGCCGAGCTGGTCACCCGCGCCGAGGAGATCGTCGAGCTGGCCGGCCGGATCGGTGAGCTGGCGAGCGAGCAGCCGCACCCGCTCACCCCACTGGACGGCCTCGATGACACCGAACGGCGGGTCTACGAAGCCCTGCCGGGTCGCGGGCTCCACACCGTCGATCAGATCGCGGTCGGTGCCGGCCTGCCCGTCGAACGGGTCCTGGGGCCGCTGGCCATGCTGGAGATCTGTGGGCTGGCCGAACGCCGCGAGGACCGCTGGGGGATCGTGCGTCCGTATAGTCGGTGAAGCAGTCCACGACAGTGAAGGAGGGCCGGTGGCGGGTCGACCGGTGCACACGTTCGAGGTGGTCGCCACGGAACGCCTGACCGAACACATGGTTCGGGTCGTGTTGGGCGGCAACGGGTTCGATACCTTCCGCCCCAACGATTACACCGACTCCTACGTGAAGGTCATCTTCGTCGACGACGACGTCGACGTCGCGGCCCTGCCGCAGCCGCTGACCCGGGACAGCTTCGACGAACTGCCCGCCCACCAGCAGCCGGTCGTGCGGACCCTCACCGTGCGCCACGCCGACCCGACCGCCGGTCAGATCAGCATCGACGTCGTGGTGCACGGCGATCAGGGCAGCGCCGGGCGCTGGGCCGCGGCGGCCCGGCCCGGCCAGCCGGCCTACCTGATGGGTCCCAGCGGTGCGTACGCCCCGAACCCGGCCGCGGACTGGCATCTGCTGGCTGGCGACGAGAGCGCCCTGCCCGCCATCTCGGTCGCCCTGGAGTCGCTTCCGGCCGACGCGGTCGGCCAGGTCTTCGTCGAGGTCGCCGGCCCCGACGACGAGATCGACCTGCCGGTTCCCGCCGGGATGAGCCTGCAGTGGATCCACCGCGGCGGCCGCGCCGACCTGGTCGACGACGACCGGGCCGGCGACCACGCCCCGTTGATCGAGGCGGTCCGCTCCGCTCCGTGGCTGCCCGGCCAGGTCCACGTGTTCATCCACGGCGAGGCCCAGGCCGTCATGCACAACCTGCGGCCCTACATCCGCAAGGAGCGCGGGGTGGCCCCGGCCTGGGCGTCGATCTCCGGTTACTGGCGACGCGGCCGCACCGAGGAGACCTTTCGGGTGTGGAAGAAGGAACTCGCCGCGGCCGAGGCCACCCGGTCCTGATCCGGGCCTGGCAAGCTGACGGCCATGGCATTCGGCGACTATCAGTTCGAGATCTACCTGCAGGGCCTGTCCGGGGTCACCCCGACGCTGCCGATGACCCACAGCGAACTGGAGGCGCGCGCTCACGCCGCGATGTCGCCGTCGGTGTGGTCGTATGTCGCCGGCGGCGCCGGCGACGAACGCACCCAACGGGCCAACGTCACCGCGTTCGAGCGCTGGGGTCTGATGCCGCGGATGTTCGTCGGAGCCACCGAACGTGACCTGTCGGTGCGACTGTTCTCGATGACGCTGCCGTCGCCGGTGTTCATGGCGCCGATCGGGGTGGCAGGCATCTGCACCCAGGACGGTCACGGAGACCTGGCGGCCGCCCGCGCCGCCGCCGCCACCGGTGTCCCGCTGGCGGTTTCGACCCTCACCGCCGACCCGCTCGAGGACGTCGCCGCCGAGTTCGGCGACACCCCCGGTTTCTTTCAGCTCTACACGCCCAAGGACCGCGACCTGGCCGCCAGCCTGGTCTCCCGCGCCGAGGCCGCCGGCTACCGCGCCATCATCGTCACCCTGGACACCTGGGTGCCGGGCTGGCGTCCGCGCGACCTCGCCACCGCGAACTTCCCGCAGCTGCGCGGACACTGCCTGGCCAACTACACCAGCGACCCGGTGTTCCGGGCCGCTCTGCCCGCACCGCCGGAGGAGAACCCCCAGGCCACGGTGCTGGCCTGGGTACAGACCTTCGGCAACCCACTGACCTGGGACGACCTGCCCTGGTTGCGTTCGCTCACCGACCTGCCGCTGATCGTCAAGGGCATCTGCCACCCCGACGACGTCCGGCGAGCCAAGGACGGCGGGGTGGACGGCATCTACTGCTCCAACCACGGGGGCAGGCAGGCCAACGGCGGACTGCCGGCGATCGACTGCCTGCCCGACGTGGTGGCTGCCGCCGACGGGATGCCGGTGCTGTTCGACTCCGGGATCCGCACCGGCGCCGACATCGTCAAGGCGCTCGCGCTGGGCGCCACCGCGGTCGGCATCGGCCGGCCCTATGCCTACGGGTTGGCGCTCGGCGGCACCGACGGCGCGGTGCACGTGTTGCGCGCACTGCTCGCCGAAGCCGACCTCATCATGGCCGTCGACGGCTATCGGTCACTAAGCGATCTCACTCCCGAGGCGCTGCGGCGCGTCGGGTGACAGCCGGTTCACCGGCCTGTCACCGTGGACGCGTGGAGCCCATCCTCGAGGAGTTCGACGAATACCTGGCGTTGCAGCGCGGCCGCTCGGCGCACACCCGCCGCGCCTACCTGGGGGACGTGCGCTCACTGCTGGCCTACCTGCGCGAGCACGGCGGCGCGCCCGGGCTCGACGGCCTGGATTTGCCGGTGCTGCGATCCTGGCTGGCCCGGCAGGCCGGTGCCGGGGCGGCGCGCACCACGCTGGCCCGCCGCGCATCGGCGGTCAAGACCTTCACCGCCTGGGCCACCCAACGCGGGCTGCTGGCCGACGATCCGGCCGCCCGGCTGCAAGCGCCTCGCGCGCGTCGCACCCTGCCCGCAGTGCTGCGGCAGGACCAGGCGATCGACGCGATGTCGGCAGCCGAATCCGGTGCGCAGCAAGGTGACCCGCTGGCATTACGGGACCGGCTGATCGTCGAGCTGCTCTACGCCACCGGGATCCGAGTCAGCGAACTGTGCGGCCTCGACGTCGACGACATCGACATCGACCGACGTGTGCTGCGCGTACTGGGCAAGGGCGGCAAGCAGCGCAGCGCCCCGTTCGGTGAGCCCGCGGCGAAGGCCATGCGGCGCTGGCTGACCGAGGGCCGGCCCGTGCTGGCCGGCACCGAATCGGGGCCGGCGCTGCTGCTGGGCGCGCGGGGGCGCCGGCTGGACCCGAGGCAGGCCCGCACCGTCGTGCACCAGACCATGACCGCCGTCGACGGCGCACCCGACATCGGCCCGCACGGCCTGCGGCACAGCGCGGCCACCCATCTGCTCGAGGGCGGGGCCGACCTGCGGGTCGTGCAGGAGTTGCTCGGCCACTCCAGCCTGGCCACCACCCAGCTCTACACCCACGTCAGCGTGGCCCGGCTACGCAAAGTGCACGACCAGGCCCACCCGCGGGCATGACCGACCCCGCACCGGCACACCGCCGCACCGTCGAACTCGACGGGTGCCGGATCTCCTATCTGGACTTCACTCCGGGCGCAGCCGAGGCCGCCACCGTGGTGTTGCTGCACGGCGGCGGGGTGGACAGCGCCGCGCTGTCCTGGTCGGAGGTGGGCGCCGCGCTCGCCGCTGCGGGCTACCGGGTGCTCGCCCCCGACCACCCCGGCCACGGCGAAAGCCCGCTGCCGGACTGGCCGGTGACCCAGCAGCGCCTGGTCGACTACGTCGGGCAGTTCGTCGACGCCGTCGGCCTGCGCCGATACACGATCGGCGGGCTGTCGCTGGGCGGGGGCTTGACACTCGGCCATGTGCTGGCCCGGCCCGGCAACGTGGCCGGCGCGATCGCACTGGGCAGCTACGGGCTGATGCCGCGGCTGGCCGGCGGCCGACAGCTGCTGACCTGGACGTTGCAGCGCACCGGCGCACTGGACGCGCTGACCCGGTGGATGGCGGGCAACAGAGCCGCTCTGAACTGGAGCATCAAGTCCCTGATCCGCGACCCGGCGCGACGCACCCCCGAACTGGTCGACGCGATCACCGCCGCGGCGCGCAAGCCGGGCGGCTTCACCGCCTTCGAACAGTGGCAGCACGACGAGATCCGGTGGAACGGGCTGCGCACCGACTACACCCCGCAGCTGGCGTCCTTTCCCCGTCCCGCGCTGATCATCCACGGCGCCAAAGACACCGGTGTGCCGCTCGCGCGGGTCCGGAAGGCGGCCGGGCTGATCCCGCAGGCGACACTGACCGTGGTCGAGGAGGCCGGTCACTGGGTGCAGCGCGACGCCCCCGACGTGGTGATCGCCGCGATGCTGGGGTTTCTGGGTCGACTCTGACAACCATCCGGTTCCCGCGCGGCAAAAACCGTGGGAGGCCATGCTCGGGCGGGCGGATACTCGGAACATGGCCGGTTTACGCACAGCACCCATCATCGCCGCCGCGCTCGGCGTCGCGGCCGCCGTCCTCACCGCACCCGCCGCGACCGCCGATCCGGCGCTACCGGATTTCAGTGCGTTCCCCAAAGCCGACGCCAAGGATTACGTCGTCCGCGACGGCGTCGCCTATTCGGTGCGCGGCTTCACCACCCCCGAGGGGGTGTTCTGCACCTCGTCGTCGCATCGAGGCATGTCATCGGTGGACTGCTTCAGCACGGTGCCGCTCCCCGGCGCCTCAGATGGCGCCAACACCGTGCACGTCCGCCGCTCCGGAAACGTACTCGAACCGACCACAATGGTTGCGGCGCAGGTGGAGCCGGGCCCCGGACCGGTGGAGTTCGAGGGACACCCGCTGCGGATGCTGCCCCCCGCCGTGGACTATGCCTTCGATCAGGCGAACTGCGCGCGCGACGCGACCACGCAGTTGGCCTGTGTGATGAGCAACGGCACCGAGCAGCACGGTTTCGTCATCCGCGACGGTCACACCGAGGTGTTCTGAGCCCGCCAACCCGCCAACCCGCCGACTAAACCCCCGCTCTCGCCGCGAAACCCCCACTCTCGCCGCGAAACCCCCGCCCTCGCCGCGAAACCCACGCTCTCGCCGCGAGATTGAAGTGATGCAGGCGGCTTCTCGAACTTTCTCTGCATGGCTTCCATCTCGCGGGTTTTGGGGAGCCACGCGGGTGGACGAGGAGCGCGGGTGGGGAGAAGTGCGGGTTTTGGGGAGCCACGCGGGGAGCCACGCGGGTGGACGAGGGGCGCGGGAGGGGGAGGAGCGCAGGTCTTGGGGAGCCACGCGCCACGCGCACCCCGGACCCTCACCGCACCGGCTTCAACCGGATCGGCGTGGCCGCCAACAGGCCGAGGGGATCCACATAGTCCGCCCGGGCGGCCGAGCCCCACATCGCGCCCCAGTGCAGGCAGGCCGGTGCACCGCAACCCGGGTGCCCGGCGACCAGCTCACCGATCACCGCGCCCGACGCCACCCGCCGGCCCACCTGCACCGTCGCGCGCACCGGCTCGTAGCTGGTGTGCAGCCCGCCGGCGTGCGCCAGCGTCATCACCGGGCGCCCGGCGAGCATCGCGGCGAAGACCACCGTCGCAGGACCCGGGGCGTACACCGGCTGGCCGGGTTCACCGGCCAGGTCCACGCCACGATGCCCGCGCTGCCAGTCCGGGCGCGGCGCGTCGAACACCCGCAGCACCACAGGTGGGGGCCGCAGCGGCCAGTCCAGCCGGGGACCCCCACCGCGCGCCGGGGCGGCGCCGGCCAACCCGAGTGCCACCGTGAGCAACATCACCGCTATCGCGCGCATCGGGCCAGTTCAGCGCGACGCCGACGGTCCCGCCAGTCGACGGCGCCACCGGCTGTGGACAAACCACCAGCTCGGACGGTGTAAACTGCCCAACGCGGTCCGTATCAACGGGCTGACTTCGCGTGCCCGCACCACAACGGCGCCACCGAGCGGTCCCTTGCAAGCAAGGGTTCGGTGGACCGGCGGGCACCAGGGCCCGGCCTCACCCGAAGCCGGGCGGAAAACCGACACGAATAAGGAGCCATGGACTAATGGCTGTCGTCACCATGAAGCAGCTGCTGGACAGCGGCACCCACTTCGGGCATCAGACCCGCCGGTGGAATCCCAAGATGAAGCGGTACATCTTCACCGACCGCAACGGCATCTACATCATCGACCTGCAGCAGACGCTGACCTACATCGACAAGGCGTACGAATTCGTCAAGGAGACCGTCGCTCACGGCGGCTCGATCATGTTCGTCGGCACCAAGAAGCAGGCCCAGGAATCCATCGCCGAGGAGGCGACCCGGGTCGGCATGCCGTTCGTCAACCAGCGCTGGCTGGGCGGCATGCTCACCAACTTCCAAACTGTGCACAAGCGGCTGCAGCGGCTCAAGGAGCTCGAGGCGATGGAGCAGTCCGGCGGGTTCGAGGGCCGCACCAAAAAGGAGATCCTCGGCCTGACCCGGGAGAAGAACAAGCTCGAGCGCAGCCTCGGCGGTATCCGCGACATGAACAAGGTGCCCTCGGCGGTCTGGGTCGTCGACACCAACAAGGAGCACATCGCCGTCGGTGAGGCCCGCAAGCTGGGCATCCCGGTCATCGCGATCCTGGACACCAACTGCGACCCCGACGAGGTCGACTACCCGATCCCGGGCAACGACGACGCGATCCGCTCCGCGGCGCTGCTGACCAAGGTGATCGCCTCCGCGGTCGCCGAGGGCCTGCAGGCCCGGGCCGGCCAGGGCGCCGGCGACGGTAAGCCCGACGCCGAGGCCGCCGAGCCGCTGGCCGAATGGGAGCAGGAGTTGCTGGCCTCGGCCACCCCCGCGGCCGCCGAGCCGGCCGCCGCTGCCGCCGCCGCCGAAACCACCACTACGACCACGGAAGGCTGAGATGGCGAACTTCACCGCCGCCGACGTCAAGCGCCTGCGGGAGCTGACCGGCTCCGGGATGCTCGACTGCAAGAACGCGCTCGCTGAGTCCGACGGTGACTTCGACAAGGCCGTCGAGGCGCTGCGGATCAAGGGCGCCAAGGACGTCGGCAAGCGCGCCGAGCGTGCCACCGCCGAGGGCCTGGTCGCCGCCAAGGACGGCGCGCTGATCGAGCTGAACTCCGAGACCGACTTCGTCGCCAAGAACGACGAGTTCAAGGCGCTGGCCGAGGAGGTCGTCGCTGCCGCGGCGGCCGCCAAGACCAACGACGTCGAGGAGCTCAAGGCCGCGAAGGTCGGCGACCGCACGGTGGCCGAGGCCGTCGAGGCGCTCTCGGCCAAGATCGGCGAGAAACTCGAGCTGCGCCGGGTGGCCTACTTCGACGGGACCGTCGAGACCTACCTGCACAAGCGGGCCTCCGACCTGCCGCCGGCGGTCGGGGTGCTGGTCGAGTACGAGGGTTCGGACAAGGACGCCGCCCGGGCGGCCGCCCTACAGGTCGCCGCGCTCAAGGCGCAGTACCTGACCCGCGACGACGTCCCCGCCGAAATCGTCGCCCACGAGCGCCGCATCGCCGAGGAGACCTCGCGCGCCGAGGGCAAGCCCGAGCAGGCGCTGCCCAAGATCGTCGAGGGTCGGCTGGGCGGCTTCTTCAAGGACGTCGTGCTGCTCGACCAGCCGTCGGTCGCCGACAACAAGAAGACCGTCAAGGCGCTGCTGGACGAGGCCGGGGTCACCGTGACCCGGTTCGTGCGGTTCGAGGTCGGGCAGGCCTGAGAGCCGCCGGATAACGCCGCACGGCCGGGCGCGCGTCGCCTAGCGTCGACGCATGCGACACGTGCATGCTTTCGGCGACGACGCGCTCGGTGAGCTCGACGCGGTCGGGCTGGCCGCGGCGATCAGATCCGGCGACGTCACCCGCGCGGCGGCCGTCGAGGCGGCCATCGCCCGGCTGGCGGCGGTCGACCCGGTGCTCAACGGCCTGGCCCACGAGGGGTTCGAGGCCGCTCGGCGGCGGGCCCGCGAACCGGCCGGGGACGGCTTCTTCGCCGGAGTGCCGACGCTGGTCAAGGACAACGTCGACGCGGCAGGGCTGCCCACCATGCAGGGCACCGACGCCTGGCGGCCAAGCCCGGCCGCCGCGGACGGCGCGACCACCGCGCTGCTGCGCGCCCTCGGACTGAACCCGCTGGGCAAATCCCAGCTCAGCGAGTTCGGGTTCAGCGCCGCCGCCGAGCATCCCCGGCTGGGGGCGGTGCGCAACCCGTGGGACACCGACCACACCGCCGGGGCATCCTCGTCGGGGTCGGCGGCGTTCGTGGCCGCCGGTGTGGTGCCGATCGCGCACGCCAACGACGGCGGCGGCTCCATCCGCATCCCGGCGTCGTGCAACGGCCTGGTCGGCCTGAAACCCTCGCGCGGGCGGCTTCCGCTTGACCGCGACTTCGCCCAGATGCCGGTGCGCATCGTCTACAACGGAGTGGTCACCCGCACCGTGCGCGACACCGCGGCGTTCTACCGGGAGGCCGAACGGCGGCACCGCAACCGCAGGATGGCGCCGATCGGCGACGTCACCGGACCGGCCGCCCGCCGGCTCACGGTCGTGGTGGTCACCCGCTCGATCGGGCGGGAGGCCAGCGCGGAGGTGCGCGAACTGACCCTGGGCACCGCGGCCCTGCTGGCCGACCTCGGCCACCGGGTGGAGTACCTCGAGGACCCGCCGGTGCCGGCCTCGTTCGCCGACGACTTCCTGCTCTACTGGGCGGCGTTGGCCACCGCGCTGGTGCGCAGCGGCAAGCAGCGGTTCGGCCCGACCTTCGACCGCACCAAGCTGGACAACCTCACCCGGGGCCTGGACCGCTACGCGATCAGGCGGCTGCACCGGCTGCCGCTGGCGGCGGCGCGGCTGGCGGCCTCCCGGCGCCGCAGCGCACGGTTCTTCCGCGACTACGACGTGCTGCTGACCCCGACGGTGGCTGCCGAAACCCCGCCGGTAGGCCATTTCGATCCCACCGCGGACTACCAGCAGATCATCGACCGGTTGATGGACTGGGTGGCGTTCACCCCGCTGCAGAACGCCACCGGCGATCCGTCGATCTCGTTGCCGTTGACGGTCACCGCGGCCGGACTGCCGCTGGGCATGCTGTTCAGCGCCGCGCGTGGGGACGAGGCCACGCTGCTGGGGTTGGCCTACGAACTCGAAGAGGCCCGGCCCTGGGCGCGGATTCAGGACTGATCGTCGGAGCCCAGCATCGCGAGGAGCCGTTTGAACTCGCGCTGCTCGCCGGGCTTGAGCCGGGACAGGATCGTCGCGTCGGCGCGACGCACCGCCTCTTCCGCGCGGCTGAGCAGCGCTGCGCCGCGGCGGGTCAATGTTGCGGGTAACGCCCGGCCCGATGCCACGGTGGCCGGCCGAGCGACGGCGCCGGCGTCCTCCAGCTTGCGCAGCACGGTGTTCATCGCCTGCGGTGTGACGTTGGTGTGCCGGGCCAGTTCGGCGCTCGACGTGCCGGGGTAGACGGAAAGTATTCGCAGGCAGACGAATTCGGTCAATGACAACTCCAGCGGACGCAGTGCCGCGGTCGCCTCCGGACGCAGCGCGTTGCTGACCCGGTGCAGCAGGTAGCCCAGCGGCGCGTCCTTCGCCTCATTCATATCAATCATATTGACATATATCAGCCACGTTGATATAGATGGTTCATGACTGAATCACCGGAATTCGACTTCGACTTCGACCCCGCCTACCGCGGCGAAGCCGAGTTCGGCGCCGGCGCCCGGCCACCGTGGAGCATCGGCGAGCCCCAGCCGGAGATCGCCGCGCTGATCGAGCAGGGCAAGGTGCGCGGCACCGTGCTCGACGCCGGGTGCGGGGAGGCCGCCGTCTCATTGGCGCTGGCCGAACGCGGCCATGACACCGTCGGGTTGGACAACTCGCCGACCGCCATCGAACTGGCCACGGCCGAGGCCGCCCGGCGCGGGCTGGCCAACGCCACCTTCGCGGTCGCCGACATCGCCGACTTCGACACCTGGCCGGCCGGCTCGGAGAACCGATTCGACACCATCATCGACTCGACGCTGTTCCACTCGATGCCCGTGGAGTTGCGCGAGGGCTACCAGCGGTCGATCGTGGCCGCCGCCAAGCCCGGCGCGTCCTACTTCGTACTGGTCTTCGACCGGGCCGGCATGCCCGACAGCCCGGCCAACCCGGTGACCGAGGAGGAGCTGCGTGAGGTGGTCGGTGCCCACTGGGTCATCGACTCGGTCCGACCCGCCCGCATCCACGCCAACTTCCCCGACCAGATGCCCGAGCAGTTCCCGGTGCTGGACCTGCGCGACGAGCCCGGCGGGCGCAAGTCGGTGCGCGGCTGGCTGCTCTCGGCGCATATGGGCTAGCGACGCCGACCCGGGCAGGGGCCGCGGCCTGCGATGAGGCAGGATGGGTGGGGCCGTCCGGGGCCGTGACCCGGATGGCGCTTCCATGCCAGCACCTGCCGAGGAGGCCCGATGGGCGAGCCGCACCGCGCCGACCACGGCCAGCCGCCCCCCGGGGGACTCCAGCCGAAATACCGTCGAGTACTGCTCAAACTCGGCGGTGAGATGTTCGGTGGCGGCCAGGTCGGCCTCGACCCGGACGTGGTCGCTCAGGTCGCCCGCGAGATCGCCGAAGTGGTCCGCGGCGGCGCGCAGGTCGCCGTGGTGATCGGCGGCGGCAACTTCTTCCGCGGCGCCCAGCTGCAGCAGCGCGGCATGGAGCGGATGCGCTCGGATTACATGGGCATGCTCGGCACGGTCATGAACAGCCTGGCCCTGCAGGACTTCCTGGAGAAGGAAGGCATCGACACCCGGGTCCAGACGGCGATCACGATGGGCCAGGTGGCCGAGCCCTACATCCCGCTGCGGGCGCAACGGCACCTGGAGAAGGGCCGGGTGGTGATCTTCGGCGCCGGCATGGGGCTGCCGTACTTCTCCACCGACACCACCGCCGCGCAGCGCGCCCTGGAGATCGGCGCCGACATCGTGCTGATGGCCAAGGCCGTCGACGGGGTGTTCACCGACGACCCGCGGGTCAACCCGGACGCCGAACTGCTCACCGCGATCAGCCACCGCGAGGTCATCGACCGCGGCCTGGCGGTGGCCGACGCGACCGCGTTCAGCCTGTGTATGGACAACGGCATGCCGATCCTGGTGTTCAATCTGCTCACCGACGGCAATATCGCCCGCGCAGTGGCGGGTGAGAAGATCGGGACACTGGTCAGCAGCTAGGAGGACGTCGTGATCGATGAAGCACTCTTCGACGCCGAAGAGAAGATGGAGAAGGCCGTCACCGTGGCCCGCGACGATTTGGCGACGATCCGAACCGGCCGGGCCAACCCCGGGATGTTCTCCCGGATCGTCATCGACTACTACGGCGCGACCACCCCGATCACCCAGCTGAGCAGCATCAACGTGCCCGAGGCCCGGATGGTCGTGATCAAGCCCTACGAGGCCTCCCAGCTGGGCGCCATCGAGAACGCCATCCGCAACTCCGACCTCGGCGTCAACCCGACCAACGACGGCACCCTGATCCGGGTGGCGGTGCCGCAGTTGACCGAGGAGCGTCGTCGCGACCTGGTCAAACAGGCCAAGCAGAAGGGCGAGGAGGCCAAGGTCGCGCTGCGCAGCGTACGGCGCAAGGCGATGGAGGAACTGCACCGCATCCGCAAGGACGGCGACGCCGGGGAGGACGAGGTCGGTCGCGCGGAAAAGGAACTGGACAAGACCACCCAGCAGTACGTCGGCCAGATCGACGAGCTGGTCAAGAACAAGGAAAGCGAACTGCTGGAGGTCTAGCGACCAGCAGCCCTCAGTGCCGTGGCAGACACCGACACCTCCCGCAACGTAGCGGCCGGCGCCAAGACGACGTCGCGCGCCGGGCGTAACCTGCCGGTCGCGATCACGGTGGGCCTACTGCTGGCCGGAATGCTGGTGGGCACCCTGCTGTTCGGGCCGCCGTGGCTGTGGCTGCTGATCCTGGCGGTGGCCACGCCGATCGCCACCCACGAGGTGGTGCGCCGGCTGCGCGAGGCCGATTTCGACGTGCCGTTCATCCCGCTGTTCCTCGGCGGCCAGGCGATGGTCTGGCTGGCCTGGCCCTACGGGGCGGCCGGGGTGCTGGGCGCCTTCGGCGGCACCGTCGTGGTCGCGATGATCTGGCGGCTGATCAACCACGGGTTCTCCCACACCCCGGTCAACTACCTGCGCGACATGTCCGCCACCGTCTTCCTGGCCGCCTGGGTGCCGCTGTTCATGGGCTTCGGTGTGCTGCTGATCTTCCAGGACCACGGCGCTGCCCGGGTGTTCTGCCTGCTGGCCGCCGTGGTGCTCTCCGACGTGGGCGGCTACGCCGTCGGGGTGCTGTTCGGCAGGCACCCGATGGTGCCTGCGATCAGCCCCAACAAATCCTGGGAGGGCTTCGCCGGGTCGCTGCTGTTCGGGGTGACCGGGGCGGTGCTGGCGGTGACGTTCCTGCTGCCGGGCCGGCAGTGGTGGGTCGGGCTGGCCCTGGGCGTGCTGCTGGTCGTCACCGGCACCCTCGGTGACCTGGTGGAATCGCAGATCAAACGGGAACTGGGCATCAAGGACATGGGGCGCTCGCTGCCCGGCCACGGCGGGATGATGGACCGGCTCGACGGGCTGATGCCCGCGGCCGCGACCACCTGGATCGTGCTGTCGTTGCTGCACTGACGCGCCGACCACCCATACTGGAAGCGATGAAGCAACAGCTGGTGTTCACCGCGCCGCGGCAGGTCGCCCGCCCGCCGCGGCACCTGGCCGACCTGGATGCGGCCGAACGGGCGGCCGCGGTCGCCGAGCTCGGGCTGCCCGGTTTCCGCGCCAAACAGCTGGCGCACCAGTACTACGGCCGGTTGCTGGGTGATCCGCAGCAGATGACCGACCTGCCGGCCGGGCTGCGCGGTGAGATCGGCGACGCGCTGTTCCCGGCGTTGCTGACCCCGGTCACCGAGTTGGCCTGCGACGCCGGGGAGACCCGCAAGACACTGTGGCGGGCGGCCGGCGCGACCACCTTCGAATCGGTGCTGATGCGCTACCCGCAGCGCAACACCGTGTGTATCTCCTCGCAGGCCGGCTGCGGGATGGCCTGCCCGTTCTGCGCGACCGGGCAGGGCGGGCTGAAACGCAACCTGTCGACCGCGGAGATCCTCGAGCAGGTCCGCGCCGCGGCGGCCACCCTGCGCGACGTGCACGGCGACCGGCTGTCCAACGTCGTGTTCATGGGCATGGGGGAGCCGCTGGCCAACTACGCGCGGGTGCTGGCCGCGGTGCGGCGCATCATCTCGGCGCCCCCGGAGGGCTTCGGGATCTCCGCGCGGTCGGTGACGGTCTCGACCGTGGGACTGGCGCCGGCGATCCGCAGACTGGCCGACGAACGCCTCGGGGTGACCCTGGCGGTCTCCCTGCACACCCCCGACGACGAACTGCGCGACACCCTGGTGCCGGTCAACAACCGCTGGAAGGTCAGCGAGGTGCTCGACGCGGCGCGCTATTATGCCGACACCACCGGTAGGCGGGTCTCGATCGAGTACGCCCTCATCCGGGACGTCAACGACCAGCCGTGGCGGGCGGACCTGCTGGGCAAGCGGTTGCACGGCGCGCTGGGTCCGCTGGTCCACGTCAACCTCATCCCGCTGAACCCGACCCCCGGCAGCGAATGGGACGCCAGTCCCAAACCGGTCGAGCGGGAGTTCGTCCGGCGGGTGCGTGCGCACGGAGTGTCGTGCACGGTGCGCGACACCCGCGGCCGCGAGATCGCCGCCGCCTGCGGCCAGCTGGCCGCCGAAGGCGGGTAGCGCCGAGTGCGGGCGAGATGTGGTGGGCCTGCGGCCAGCTGGCCGCCGAAGGCGGGTAGCGCCGAGCGCGGGCGAGATGTGGTGGGTCTGCGGCCAGCTGGCCGCCGAAGGCGGGTAGCGCCGAGCGCTCAGGGCCCGGGAGCCCGCAGCGCCGGCCACCAGATGCGCGGCCCGATCCAGGTGAACACCGCGGGGATCACCAGGGTGCGGACAACGAAGGTGTCCAACAGGATTCCCAGCCCGACGATGATGCCCAACTGCGTCAGCACGATCAACGGCAGCACGCCGAGCACCAGGAACACCGAGGCCAACACGATCCCGGCGCTGGTGATCACCGCGCCGGTTGCCGAGACCGCACGCACGATTCCGTCGCGCGTGCCGAACCCGGGGGTCTCCTCGCGTGCCCTGGTCACCAGGAAGATGGTGTAGTCCACCCCGAGTGCGATCAGGAACAGCAGCGCGAACAGCGGCGTCGCCTGGTCGAGTGCCGGGAAACCGAACACGTGGACGCCGGCCCAACTACCCAGCCCCAGCGCGGCCAGTGCACTGAGCGCGGTGATCGCGACCAGGATCAGCGGCGCCAGCACCGCCCGCAACAACACGTAGAGCACCACCAGCACCACCGCGAGCAACGCCGGGATGATCACCTTCCGGTCGCGGTCGGCGGCGTCGCGCACGTCGAGCGCCTGGGCATCGGAGCCACCGACCAGCGCCGCGGGGTCCACCGCGTGGGCGCTGCCGCGCAGCTCCGCGATCGTGTCGAGCGCCCGGTCGGAAGCCGGCGCGCCGTCGACCACCACCGACCACCGGGTGAGCCCGGACCGGGCCGGCCCCATCGGCCGCACCGAGACCACACCCGGGGTGGCCGCCAACGTCTCACGCATCGCCCCGGCCCGCTCGACCGAACCGATCACCAGGGTGGGATCGGCTGTGCCGCTGGGGAAGTGGGCCGCGAGGGTCTCGAACCCGGTCACCGACTCGGCGCGCACCCGGAACTGCTCGGTCTGGGTCAGCCCCAGCGAAGTGCCCAGCAACCCGGTCGTCAGCACCGCCAGCACCACCAGCGAGCCGACGGTGACCCGCGCGGCGTTGTCGGCGACCCGAGTCGCCACCCGATGCCAGACCCCGGCCTCGGCGACCGACGGGTCGCCCGGCCGGGGGATCAGCGGCCAGAACAGCCGCACCCCGGCCAGCGCGAGCAGCGGCGGCAACACCGCCAGCACGAACAGCACCGCCAGCAGCAGTCCGATCGCCGCCGCGAGCCCCAGGCTGCGGGTGCTCGGCGCGGCGGCCAGCAGCAGCATCGCCACCGCGAGCACCACGGTGGCGTTGCTGGCCAGGATCGCCGGTCCGGCCCGGGCCACCGCGGTGCGCAGCGCCGCCCGGTGCTCGGCGGTGCGGGTGAGTTCCTCGCGGTAGCGGGAGATCAGCAGCAGCGCATAGTTGGTGCCGGCGCCGAACACCAGCACGCTGGTGATCCCGGCGGTCGACCCGTCCACGCTCAACCCGGCCGTGTCCACCAGGGCGGTGCCCACCGCCGCGGAGACCCGGTCGGCGAGCCCGATCACCAGCAGCGGTAGCAGCCACAGCACCGGGGAGCGGTAGGTCAGGATCAGCAACACCGCCACCACCAGCGCGGTCACCACGAGCAGGGTGACGTTGGCGCTGGTGAACGCGTCGGCGATGTCGGCGCCGAAGGCCGGCCCGCCGGTGACCTGGGCGCGCAGCCCGTCGGCGAGGCCGTCGGTGGCCGCCGAGCGCAGCGCGGTGACGGTGTCGTCGAGGGCGAAGCCGGAGAGATCACCGGCGATCGGCACCGGGCTCAGTGCGGCGCGGCTGTCCTCGGCGATGACCAGTGGCGGCGTGCTCACCTCGTCGGCGTCGACGACGGCGGCCATCCGCGCGCGGGCCCGTTCGATCTCCCCGATGTCGGCGCTGAGCAGCGCGGTCCCGTCGACGCGGGTGGCCACCAGGATGACGGCCGGCTGTCCGCCGGGGAACTCGGCGCGCAGCGCCTCAGCGCGGGCCGACTCCGAATCCGGCGGCAGCAACTCGGGGGAGCGGTCGGCGCCGCCGGAGGGGCCGCACAGCACGGTCAGCGCCCCGAACAGGGCTGCAAGAGCGAGCGCGACGAGCCAGGAACGGCGCCCGGTGACCACACCGGCGAACCGCTCCCAACGGGGTTGAGACCCGGTGTTCAGCGGCTACCGCAGCCAGCCGCGCCGGCGCAGCCACCAGTCGCGGACCAACACCGCGACGCCGAGCACGGCGAACACGATCAGGTACGCGTCCTCGACATGGCCGACGTGGTTACCGTGCAGCATGAGCAGCAGGAACCCGATGACCCCCAGCCCGACCAGGTACCAGGTGCGGTAGTTGATACGGCTCCATCCCCAGTCGGCGGACGGTACATCGGCGGTATCGACGCCGCTGTGGCGCTCCACTTCGGTGCTGACCACGACGACTCCTCCTACTCGGGCGCGAAACGATGACGAGCAACGAACGCTCGGATGCATATTGTGGCATACCGCTGCGCCCGCACGGCCCGTAGCGTGGCGTTATGGCCGCACCGCGAACACCGATCTGAGGGACGGCCGGTTAACGATTCGGGTCCGTTGACGGCACAATGGGCGGGTGAGCACCACCCGCCGCCGCGTCCTGATCCTGGGCTCCACCGGCTCGATCGGTACCCAGGCGTTACAGGTCATCGCGGCAAACCCGGACCGCTTCGAGGTGGTCGGGCTGGCCGCCGGTGGCGCTGATCCCGACCTGATCGCCCGCCAGCGCGCCGAGACCGGGGTGCGCGCGGTGGCCGTCGCCGACGAACGCGCCGCCGACGCCGTCGGCGACGTGACCCACCGCGGCGCGGACGCCGCCACCCGACTGGTGGAAGACACCGACGCCGACATCGTGCTCAACGCGCTGGTCGGCGCGCTGGGCCTGCGCCCGACCCTGGCGGCGCTGGCCACCGGCGCCCGGCTGGCGCTGGCGAACAAGGAGTCGCTGATCGCCGGTGGTGCGCTGGTCACCAAGGCCGCCGCGCCCGGCCAGATCGTGCCGGTGGACTCCGAGCACTCCGCGATCGCCCAGGCGCTGCGCGGCGGCGCCGCGGGCGAGGTCGCCAAGATCGTGCTCACCGCCTCCGGCGGGCCGTTCCGCGGCTGGTCGGCCGACCGCCTCGTCGGGGTCACCCCCGAGCAGGCAGCCGCGCACCCGACCTGGTCGATGGGCCCGATGAACACGCTGAACTCCGCCTCGCTGGTCAACAAGGGCCTGGAGCTGATCGAAACCCACCTGCTCTTCGGCGTGCCCTACGACGACATCGACGTGGTGGTGCACCCGCAGTCGATCGTGCACTCGATGGTCACCTTCACCGACGGCTCGACGCTGGCCCAGGCCAGCCCGCCGGACATGCGGCTGCCGATCGCGCTGGCGCTGGGCTGGCCGGACCGCATCCCCGCCGCCGCCCCGGCCTGCGACTTCACCGCCGCCTCGAGCTGGGATTTCGAACCACTGGACGCCGAGGTGTTCCCCGCGGTGGAACTGGCCCGACGGGCCGGGCAGACCGGCGGCTGCCTGCCGGCGATCTACAACGCCGCCAACGAAGAGGCCGCGGCCGCGTTCCTGGCCGGCCGCATCGGCTTCCGCGCGATCGTCGACACCATCGCCGAGGTGCTCGACGGAGCCGCGCAATGGAGCGCCGAACCCGCTACCGTGGAGGAGGCGCTCGACGCGCAGCGCTGGGCCCGGGACCGGGCCGCGCGCGTCGTGGAGGCCACCATCGCCCCGGACAGGAAGGTCGTCCCCACCCGATGATGTTCACCCTGGGCATCGTGCTGTTCGCCGTGGCCATCCTGGTCTCGGTGGCCCTGCACGAGTGCGGACACATGTGGGTGGCGCGCGCCACCGGGATGAAGGTGCGCCGCTACTTCGTCGGCTTCGGCCCGACACTGTGGTCCACCCGCCGCGGCGACACCGAATACGGGCTCAAGGCCATCCCGGCCGGCGGGTTCTGCGACATCGCCGGGATGACCGCCGTGGAAGACCTCGCGCCCGACGAGGAAGACCGCGCCATGTACAAGCAGGCCGCCTGGCGGCGGATCGCGGTGCTGGCCGCCGGGCCCGCCATGAACTTCGCCATCGGCCTGGTGCTGATCTACGTCATCGCGATCGTGTGGGGGCTGCCCAGCCTGCACCCGCCGACCGCCGCGGTCATCGGCGACACCGCCTGCGTCGCCCCGGAGGTCACCCAGGGCGAACTGGGCCAGTGCAGCGGGCCCGGACCGGCCGCCGCCGCGGGCATCCGGGCCGGCGACACCGTCGTACGGGTCGGCGACACCCCGGTCGAGGACTTCGCCGGGCTGGCCGCCGCGGTCCGCGACAGCCACGGCATCGTCCCGATCGTCGTCGAACGCGACGGCGAAACCCTGACCACCTACGTCGACGTGACCCCCACCCAGCGCTGGGTCGCCGACCCCGACAGCGGCGAGGCCGCCCCGGTCACCGTGGGCGCGATCGGGGTGGGCGCCGCGGTGCCCGGCCCCACCCACTACAACGTGGTCTCGGCGGTCCCGGGCACCTTCGCGTTCACCGGCGGGCTGGCCGTGGAACTGGGCAAGGCGTTGATCGCGATCCCCACCAAGGTCGGCGCGCTGGTGCACGCCATCGGCGGTGGGGAACGCGGCCTGGACACCCCGATCAGCGTCGTCGGCGCCAGCATCATCGGCGGCGACACCGTCGACCGCGGCCTGTGGGTGGCGTTCTGGTTCTTCCTGGCCCAGCTGAACTTCGTGCTCGGCGCGATCAACCTGGTGCCGCTGCTGCCGTTCGACGGCGGCCACATCGCCATCGCCGCCTACGAGAAGATCCGCAACATGATCCGCTCGGCGCGCGGGATGGTCGCGGGCGCCCCGGTCGACTACCTCAAGCTGATGCCGGCGACCTACGTAGTCTTGGTGTTGGTGGTCGGCTACATGCTGCTGACCGTGACCGCCGATGTGGTCAATCCGATCAAGATATTCCAGTAGGTACCCGACTAAGGACCCGACAAAGGAGAGAAGCCATGACCGTCGGCCTGGGGATGCCGGGGACTCCGGCGCCCACCCTGGCGCCGCGGCGCCCGACACGCCAGCTGATGGTCGGCGATGTCGGCGTGGGCAGCAACTACCCGATCTCGGTGCAGTCGATGTGCACCACCAAAACCCACGACATCAACTCCACCCTGCAGCAGATCGCCGAGCTCACCGCGGCGGGTTGTGACATCGTGCGGGTGGCCTGCCCGCGCCAGGAGGACGCCGACGCGCTGGCCGCGATCGCCCGCAAGAGCCAACTGCCGGTGATCGCCGACATCCACTTCCAGCCGAAGTACATCTTCGCCGCGATCGATGCCGGCTGCGCGGCGGTGCGGGTCAACCCCGGCAACATCAAGGAGTTCGACGGCCGGGTCAAGGAGGTCGCCAAGGCCGCCGGTGACGCCTGCATCCCGATCCGGATCGGGGTCAACGCCGGCTCGCTGGATCCGCGGATGCTGGCCAAGTACGGCAAGGCCACCCCGGAGGCGCTGGTCGAGTCGGCCCTGTGGGAGGCCTCCCTCTTCGAGGAGCACGGGTTCTCCGACCTCAAGATCAGCGTCAAGCACAACGACCCGGTGGTGATGGTCGCCGCCTACGAGCAGCTCGCCGAGCAGTGCAGCTACCCGCTGCATCTGGGGGTGACCGAGGCCGGCCCGGCCTTCCAGGGCACCATCAAATCCGCGGTGGCCTTCGGTGCGCTGCTCTCCCGGGGCATCGGCGACACCATCCGGGTGTCGTTGTCGGCGCCGCCGGTGGAGGAGGTCAAGGTCGGCAACCAGATCCTGGAGTCGCTGAACCTGCGGCCGCGCGGTCTGGAGATCGTGTCCTGCCCGTCGTGCGGGCGGGCCCAGGTCGATGTCTACACGCTGGCCAACGAGGTCACCGCCGGGCTGGAGGGCCTCGACGTGCCACTGCGGGTGGCGGTGATGGGCTGTGTGGTCAACGGCCCCGGTGAGGCCCGCGAGGCCGACCTGGGCGTGGCGTCGGGCAACGGCAAGGGCCAGATCTTCGTCAAGGGTGAGGTGATCAAGACCGTCCCGGAGGCGCAGATCGTCGAGACCCTGATCGAAGAGGCGCTACGGATCGCCGCGGAGAAGGGCTACGAGATCGACCCGGACGCGGATCCGGACGCAACAACCAGCGGTTCGCCGACGATCACCGTAGGCTGAAGCCCAGAGCCCAACCCACCGCGGAAAAGAGTCACGATGTCCGCTCCGCCGCTGTTCCGCCTGGTCGGCGAGCATCGCGTGTCACTGGTGCGCGACGCCGCCGCCGTGCGCCGAGTGCTCGACGAGGACCCGGTCGGTTCCTGCATGGTCGCCGCCCGGGTCGCCGAGCAGGGGGTGGACCCGGCCGCCATCGGCGGCGAGCTGTGGACGCGGCGCGGGGTGGACGAATCGCTGTGTTACGCCGGGGCCAACCTCGTCCCGCTGCGCGGCGGACCCGACGACCTGGCCGCCTTCGCCGACAAGGCGATGAGCGTCGTGCGGCGCTGCTCCTCGCTGGTCGGTCACGCCGAGCTGGTGCTGCCGATGTGGGAACGGCTGTCGCACACCTGGGGTCCGGCCCGCGACGTGCGGGCGTGCCAGCCGCTGATGGCGCTGGACACCTTCCCGCGCTGTCCGCTGGACACCGAGGTGCGTCAGGTGCGCCCCGAGGAGATCGACGCCTACCAGGTGGCGGCCGTCGATATGTTCATCGGCGAGGTGGGGGTCGACCCGCGTCTCGGTGACGGCGGCCGCAGCTACCGGCGCCGGTTGGCCGCGTTGATCGCCGCCGGGCGCGCCTGGGCACGGTTCGAGGACGGCGAGGTGGTGTTCAAGGCCGAGGTCGGCGCGCAGTCCCCGGCAGTCAGCCAGATCCAGGGGGTGTGGGTGCACCCCGAGCACCGGGGCCGCGGGCTGGGCGCCGCCGGCACCGCGGCGCTGGCGGCGGTGATCGTCGGCACCGGCCGGGTGGCCAGCCTGTACGTCAACGACTTCAACACCGTCGCGCTGGCCACCTACCAGCGGGTGGGGTTCGCCACGGTCGGCACGTTCGCGACCGTGCTGCTCGACTGACACGTCGTGACACGGCCGCGACACGACGCGGTCACGGACCGGTTTCGGTGCGCCTCCACCGTTTCGCCCCACCCGGCTTTTAACATCAGCCTCAATGGCAACAAAAACCTCACTGGCATCGGCGGCGGTCGTCGCCCTGACGGTCGGACTGCTCAGCGCCTGCACCCCGCGCCCCGACGGCCCGGCGCCGATCGCCGAGCAGTTCTTCGCCGCGCTGTCCACCGGCGACACGGTGGCCGCCGCCGCGCTCAGCGACAGCCCCGACGACGCCCGCGACGCGCTCAACACGGCCTGGGCGGGGCTGCAGGCCAGCCACCTCGACGCCCAGATCCTCGGCTCCCGCTACACCGAGGACACCGGCACCGTCGCCTACCGCTACACCTGGCACCTGCCGAAGAACCGCACCTGGGCCTACGACGGGCAGCTGAAGATGGTGCGCAACGAGGGCAGTTGGCAGGTGCGCTGGAACGCCACCGACCTGCATCCCAAGCTCGGGGAGAACCAGACCTTCGCGCTGCAGTCCACCCCGGCGCAGCGCGCCTCGGTCAACGAGGCCAGCGGCACCAACGTGCTGGTGCCCGGCTACCTCTACCACTACGCCCTGGACGCCAAGCTCGCCGGACCCGAGCTGATGCGCACCGCGCAGGCGGTGATCGGCGCGCTGCACCCCTTCGACGAGACCTTCAACGACCCGCAGGCGCTGGCCGAGGAGGCCAGCTCGCTGACCGGGCCGCGGGATCTGATCACCCTGCGCCGCGACGACCACAACCGGGTCGCCCCGCTCATCGGCGAGCTGCCCGGGGTGGTCGTCACCCCGCTCGCCGAACTGATGCCCACCGACGAGAAGTTCGCGCCCGCCCTGGTCAACCAGGTCAAGCAGGTCGTCGTCGACGACCTCGACGGCGAGTCGGGCTGGCGGGTGGTGACCGTCAACCAGAACGGCGTCGACGTCGCGGTGCTGCACGAGGAGGCGCCGACCCCGGCCCCGTCGGTCTCGATCACCCTGGACCGCGCCGTGCAGACCGCCGCCCAGAACGCGGTCGACATGCGCGGCGGGCCGGCGATGATGGTGGTGATCAAACCCTCGACCGGAGAGATCCTGGCCGTCGCGCAGAACGCCGCCGCCGACCGCGAGGGCCCGGTGGCCACCACCGGGCTCTACCCGCCGGGTTCGACGTTCAAGATCATCACCGCGGGCGCGGCGATCGAACGGGATCTGGCCACCCCCAACACGCTGCTGGGCTGCCCGGGAACCGTCGACATCGGTCATCGGGTGGTGTCGAACTACAACCGCTTCGACCTCGGCGCGGTGCCGCTGTCGCGCGCGTTCGCCAGCTCCTGCAACACCACCTTCGCCGAACTGGCCAGCCGGATGCCGCCGCGCGGACTCACCCAGGCGGCCGCCCGCTACGGCATCGGGCTGGACTACCACGTCGCCGGGATCAACACGGTGACCGGCTCGGTGCCGCCCACCGTCGACCTGGTGGAACGCACCGAGGACGGCTTCGGTCAGGGCCGGGTGCTGGCCAGCCCGTTCGGGGTGGCGCTGGCGGCCGCCACCGTGGCCGCGGGCAAGACCCCGGTGCCGCAGCTGATCGTCGGTCGGCCCACCGAGACCGTCGGCGAGGCCGCCCCGGTCAGCCCGGCGATGATCGAGGGGCTGCGCTCGATGATGCGGCTGGCGGTCACCAACGGCACCGCCCGCGAGATCGCCGACTGCGGCCCGGTGTTCGGCAAGACCGGGGAAGCGGAGTACCAGGGCGGCTCGCACTCCTGGTTCGCCGGTTTCCGCGGCGACATGGCGTTCGCCTCGCTGATCATCGGTGGCGGCAGCTCGGAGTACGCGGTGCGGATGACCAAGACCATGCTCGAGGGCCTACCCGGCGACTTCCTGGTCTGACCTGCCGGTCCGGCTGTCCGGTCTGGACGACGCGGGGTGGTGTCCGGGTAGGCTCGCGGCTGAACGCCCAGCTCGGCCCCGAGCACGTCAGGAAGAGCCATGACCGACATCGGTGAGAACCCCGTCGCGCTGCGGATTTCCGACGCCGACCGCAACGGCACCCTGCGCAGGTTGCACCGCGCGGTCGCCCTCGGCCTGATCGACATCGACGAATTCGAACAGCGCTCGGTCGCGGTGTCGCACGCTCGGCTGCGCCCCGAGCTCGACGCCCTGGTCGAGGACCTGCCCGGACCCGGCGCGATCGCCACCTCCACCACCGACCGGGTGGAGCTGCGCGGCTGGGCCGGCTCACTGAAACGCCACGGCGAATGGGTGGTGCCGACCCGGCTGGCGCTGGTGCGCCGGATGGGTTCGGTGGACCTGGACCTGACCCGGGCCCGCTTCGCCGGGCCGGTGGTGATCATCGAGCTCGACATGCGGTTCGGGTCGGTGCAGGTGCGGTTGCCCGCAGGCGCGAGCGCCTCGATCGACGACGTGCAGGCCTTCGTCGGCAGCGTCCGGGACCGCCGCAAAGCGCCGCAGGCCGAAGGGGTGCCGCACGTGGTGTTCACCGGCCGGATGATCTGCGGCTCGGTGGAGATCCGCGGGCCGCGGCGACGGTCGTTCCTGCGGCGGCACCGATCCTGACTAAGCTGGCCTGATGTCCGTTCGTGCCGCACTGAGCCCCGGCGTCGTCTCCCCGACACTGCCGGTGCCCAAGTCCATCGCCCGCCCGGAATACGTCGGCAAACCCACCGCCGACGAGGGCAGCGAACCCTGGGTCCAGACACCCGAGGTGATCGAGAAGATGCGCATCGCCGGGCGTATCGCGGCCGGCGCGCTCGCCGAGGCCGGCGCCGCCGTCGCGCCCGGGGTGACCACCGACGAACTGGACCGCATCGCCCACGACTACATGGTCGACCACGGCGCCTACCCGTCGACCCTGGGTTACAAGGGCTACCCGAAATCCTGCTGCACCTCGGTCAACGAGGTGATCTGCCACGGCATCCCGGACTCCACCGTGCTCGCCGACGGCGACATCGTCAACATCGACGTCACCGCCTACATCGACGGTGTGCACGGCGACACGAACGCCACCTTCCTGTCCGGCGACGTCAGCGAGGAGCACCGGCTGCTGGTGGAGCGCACCGAGGAAGCGATGATGCGCGCCATCAAGGCCGTCAAGCCCGGTCGGGCGTTGTCGGTGATCGGCCGGGTCATCGAGGCCTACGCGAACCGGTTCGGCTACAACGTCGTCCGCGACTTCACCGGCCACGGCATCGGCACCACGTTCCACAACGGTCTGGTGGTCCTGCACTATGACCAGCCGGCCGTGCAGACCGTCATCGAACCCGGCATGACCTTCACCATCGAACCGATGATCAACCTCGGTTCGCTGGAGTACGAGATCTGGGACGACGACTGGACCGTGGTGACCCGGGACCGCAAGTGGACCGCGCAGTTCGAGCACACGCTGGTGGTCACCGACACCGGCGCTGAGATCCTCACCCTGCCGTGACCCGGTGAGCGGCGCGCTGCTGGTGGCCGGCACCAGCTCCGACGCCGGCAAATCGCTGGTGGTCGCCGGCCTGTGCCGGGTGCTGGCCCGCGACGGCGTGCGGGTGGCGCCGTTCAAGGCACAGAACATGTCCAACAACTCGGTGGTCACCGCCGAAGGCGGGGAGATCGGCCGCGCGCAGGCGGTGCAGGCCCGCGCCGCCGGGCTGGAGCCGTCGGTCCGGTTCAACCCGATCCTGCTCAAACCCGGCAGTGACTCCACGTCACAGCTGGTGGTCCGTGGCCGCGTCGTCGACACCGTCAGCGCCGCAGACTATTTCACCCACCGGGAGCGGTTGGCCGGAGTGGTCGCCGATGAGCTGGCCGGGCTGCGCGCCGAATTCGACGCGGTCATCTGTGAAGGTGCGGGTTCACCGGCCGAGATCAACCTACGCGCAACAGATCTGAGCAACATGGGCCTGGCCCGGGCGGCAGGCCTGCCGGTCGTGGTGGTCGGCGACATCGACCGCGGTGGACTGCTGGCACACCTGTACGGCACCGTCGCAGTGCTCGACCCGGCCGACCAGGCGCTGATCGCCGGGTTCGTCGTCAACAAGTTCCGCGGTGACCCGGGATTGCTGCAACCGGGGCTGGACCAACTCGCCGGGCTCACCGGAAGGCCGACCTACGGGGTGCTGCCCTACGCGCCGGAGTTGTGGCTCGACGCCGAGGACTCGGTGTCGGTGCAGGCGCACCGGGTGTTGGGCTCACCCCGGCCGCCACGCGGTGACCAGTGGCTGCGCATCGGCGCGATCCGGCTGCCGCGGATCTCCAACTCCACCGACGTGGAGGCGCTGGCCTGCGAACCCGGGGTGTTGGTCCGTTGGATCACCGACCCTGCCGACGCCGCCGACACCGACGTGCTGGTGCTGCCGGGCAGCAAGTCCACCCTCGCCGACCTGGGCTGGTTACGCACCTGCGGGCTGGCCGACGCGGTGATCGCACACGCCGAGGCCGGGCGGCCGGTGCTGGGCCTGTGCGGCGGATTCCAGATGCTGGCCCGCACCATCATCGACGGCACAGCGATGACCGGGCTGGGCCTGCTCGACGCTGACATCGAGTTCGAGCCGGTCAAGTTGCTGCGCCGCTGGCAGCACCCGATGACCGGCTACGAGATCCGGCACGGCCGGCTGCGCCGCTGCGCGGCGGACACCTGGTTCGCCGCCGACGGCGCCGCGCAGGGTTGGCGACGCGACGGCGTCTACGGCACCCACTGGCACGGCCTGTTCGACAACGACGCCTTCCGCCGGGGCTGGCTAGCCGAGGCCGCGGCGGCCGCGGGCCGGGACGGCTTCGTCGTCGCCGACGATGTGGACGTCGCCGCGCGGCGCGACGCGCAACTCGACCGGATCGCCGACCTGCTCGTCGCGCACCTCGACCTCGGGGCGCTCGTCGGCCTGCTGGCGGACGGGCCGCCGGCACGGCCGACGCTGGTCTCAGGATTGCGGGAGTAAGCCCAGCCGCACCAAAACGCCCCCAACCGGGCCCGACGCCGGTAGCCTGCGGAAATGCCCTCGACCATGACGACCGTCGACGGGTTCCCCATACCGGTCGACGTGGCCGGTCCCGAGGGGAGCCCGGTGGTCGTCATGCTCAGCGCGGCGCAGCGCACGGTCGCCGCCTACGACGCGGTCTGCCGCCGGTTGCACACTGCGCATCTGCGCACGGTGGTCATCGGCCCCGATCCGCGGCTCAGCCCGAAGTCGGTGGTCGGCATCATGGACTCGCTGGACATCCGCTGGGGTGTGGTGGTCGGCGACCGCGCCGGCGGCGGGGAACTCGCCTGGGAACTGGCCGCGACCCGACTGGACCGCTTCACCGGCCTGGTCGCCATCGACCGCGGTCACCCCCGTGCCCCCAACACCGAGGGCGTCGTGCTCGACGAACACTGCCCGCCGGTGGAGATCAACACCACCGTGCTGGTCAGCACCAACGCGACCCGGCGGGTGGCCGACGCCAGCCAGCCCTACGTCTACAGCGACTTTCGGGTGGTGGATCTGGCCGGCCGACGCAGCGCGGCGGAGGCCACCGCACAACTGGCCTCCGAGATCGTGCTGCGCATCAGCACCTGGTGACGTCGGGCGGCATGGCTGCATCGGTTGCCGGCCCGCTGCTGGGCGTCACCACCTACCGCGAGCAGGCCCGCGCCGGCATCTGGGATGTGCCTGCCGGTTTCCTGCCCGCCACCTATCTCGACGCGATCGTGGCCGCCCGGGGAGTGCCGGTGCTGCTGCCCCCGCAGCCGGGCGGCGCGGAGGTCGCCGAAGCGGTGCTGGGCCGCCTGGACGGGTTGGTGCTCACCGGCGGGCGCGATCTGGATCCGGCCGGCTACCGGCAGCGCGCGCACCCGGCCACCGACGAGTTCCAACCCGACCGGGACCGGTGGGAGTTCGCGCTGCTTGACGCGGCCCGACGGTTGCAGCGCCCGGTGCTGGGCATCTGCCGGGGCGCCCAGCTGCTCAACGTCGCCTGCGGCGGCACCCTGCACCAGCACCTGCCGGAGGTGATCGGCCACGACGGCCACTGTGCGGGCGACGCCGTGTTCACCACCCGCAGCGTGACCACAGTCGCCGGCAGCCGACTGGCCGAGATTCTCGGACCGCAGGCCCGGGTGCCGTGCTATCACCACCAGGCGATCGCCGAGCTCGGGGCCGGGTTGACGGTGGCCGCCCGCGGCGACGACGGGGTGATCGAGGCGGTCGAGTCACCCGGCGAGCGGTTCGTGCTCGCGGTGCAGTGGCATCCCGAGGAGGACCCGGGCGACTTGCGGCTGTTCGCGGCGGTGGTAGCGGCCGCGCGGGGACATTGAGGCTCTTCGGGCTCAGGGTGCGTCGCTGTCGTCGTCGCTGTCGTCGTCGCTGTTGTCGTTGTTGGTGTTGCCGGTTTCGTGGAGGAGTTTTTCGGGGTGGTGGTAGCGGTTGGTGCGGGGTTGGCCGTGGTCGAGGTGGGGTGGGGGGATGGTTTCGGTTTCGCCGTGGTGGTTTTTGCGGGT
>NZ_LQPZ01000005.1 GCF_002102395.1 Mycolicibacillus trivialis | reverse complement strand
GGGCGGCGGTCCCGCCGGGGGCGGTGGACCGGAGCGGACGACCTCGCCGGGTGGGGGCGGGAAGGCCGGTTGCGCCGGCATCGGCGTCGGCATCGGTGTCCCCTGGGGTGCGGCCGCGATCAGTGCGGCGACGACGGTGCCGTGGACGTCGCAGTCGCTGAGTCCGTCGCCGCTCATGATGTAGTCGCCGCCGCCGATCGCGGGGAGCCGGGGGCTGGGGTTGACGCCGGTGTCGATCACCGCCACCGGGACCCCGTTGCCGGTCGAATAGCGCCAGGCCGCGGCGATACCCAGCATCGTGAAGCCCGGCGCGGTGAGCGTGACGTCCGGGTCGGCGACGGTGACGGCCCGCGCGCAGATGTTGCTCTGCCGCATCGGCTGTTCCGGGCCGGGGGCGGTGTCGGCGGGGACCCGGCCGGGATCGACGCGCGGCGGCGGTAACGCCGTCGCCCGGGGTGCGCTGATCGTCGCGGCGACCATCAGTCCGGCCACCGTGGCCGCACCGGCTCTGGCGATCCGTTCGGCTGCCGTCATCGCATGCGCACCCAGGTGAACAGCCCGCCGATCCAGGCGGCCAGCGGGACCGCGACGACGATGGCGCCCAGTTCGGCCCATTCGGCCGCCATTCGGACCAGTGGGGTGAACGTGGCGGGCGGGATCAGGGCCGCGGCGAGCAGACCGGCGGCTGCGACGCCGAACAGTGCCGCCACCGCGGCCGCCAGCGCAGGCGCGGCGGTCGGTGGCTGGTCGACGACGTAGGCGACGATCACGGTGCCGATCGTGGTCGCCGCTCCCCCGGCCAGGGCGACGGCCTGCGCCCGCGCGGCGAGCGCCCGCGCCCTGCTCAGGAAGATGACCACGAACAGCGCGACCAGGACCGTGGTCGCGGCCGACGGCCGCGGCGCCAGGGTGGCCCAGGTGGCGACCGGGAGGGACAGCGCCGCGCCGACGCAACAGCCGGTGAGCACGCTGTGCGCCCGCAGGGCCAGCTCGGCGATCCGGGCGCCGCCCGGCGTCGCGGCCGGATCCGTCTCGCCGTGGTCGACGTCGACGGGGGTCACCGCGTCGCTCGGCAGCCCGGCGCGGTGGTGGAACAGGTCGCGGCCGGTGATCGACCCGAACTGCGGTGGGCGGATGTGCGCGGCCCGCAGCGCGATGGTCGGGGCGAAGGTGAGCAACAGCAGCAGCACGATGAGTCCACCGATGCCGAGCAGGCGCGCCGGCACGGGCTGCCACATCCGCACGGCCGTCGCCGCCGTGGCGAGGCCGGCGACGGTGACCAGCGCCGCCGCCGTGGTCCGCTGCCATCGGGCCGTGGCCGGAGCCAGGCACCCACCCACCACGACGGCGAGCGCCGCGATGAAGCCGTGCGGCGCCCCCAGTTCGCCGGGCGCGGCGACGGCCAGCCCGCAGGCGAGCAGCGGCAGCGCGGCCCAGCCGAGCCCGGCGCCCAGATCGTGCCGTGCCGGATGTCGCCGCCGGGTCGCGATCGCGCCGGCCGCCATCAGCAGACCCGGCAGCGCGGTGACCGATGCCGGCATCACGACCGCCCCCGCGCAGCGCGCTCGCAACGCCAGCCCGACCGTCGCGGCCACCGACCCGGCCAGGACCGCCAGCGCGGTGTGCAGCGCGGTCTGCGCGCTGACCGGTTCGATGAGCCGTTTGCCTGCGCGGGCCAGGCCGGTGGACAGGGATTCGTAGTGCGGCTCGAACGGCTCGCCCGCTTCAGCCTCGGCCAGCACCAGCGCGGCGCCGTCCTCGACGCCGAGGTCGTCCAGCGGCTTCGACGCGTCCAGCCGGGTCCCGTCGACCCGGTGCAACCGGTATCCGGCGCCGGCGGCCAACCCGGGTTGGCCGCGCCGTTTGAGTTCGTCGTCGACGAGTTCGACCACGTCGTCGAGGAACATCTCGACCGGAACCGCGGCGGGCAGGACCTGAGAGATGAGGTGCGGGCCGCACACCACCGCCACCGCGCAGCGGGCCGGGGCGGGTGCCGTGGTCATCAGGGCCGCCGGTCGGCGTCCGGGACGTATTTGTCGGCGATCGCGGCGGTGATCTCGTAGAGCCGCAACCGCGTCGACTTGGCCAGTTCGTGGCAGGTGTCGATGATGCCGCCTTTGGCCAGATGTGGGTCATACGGCAGGAATTCGACGGTCGCTCCCGATTGGGCGAACCGTTCGCCCAGATAGCTCCGGGTGTCCCGGTCGTAGCGGTTGCGACTGTCGTTGAGGATGACCGTGCTCTGGGAGACCAGTTCGTGGTGGCCCAGGGCGCGCAACAGGTCGATGGCGCGGGTCACCGGGAGCGCGGTGTCGGCGGTGAGGCCGGAGACGAACACCAGGGTGTCGCACGCCGCGAGCACGGCGGCCATGACGGGGTGTTCGAGGTCGTCGCCGGTGTCGACGAGGATGACACTGTGGGTACGGCGCAGCCGGGTGAGGACGCCGTCGAACATGGCCGGCTCCAGCGGTCTCGACTGGTCGGAGTATTGGTTGCCGGCCAGCACGTCGAGCCCGATATCGTTCTGTCCCAGGTGTTCCCGGATATCGGCGTAGCCGTGTACGTCTCCGTCGTTGAGGACGGCCGCATAGTCGCCCGGCGGGTTCTCGTCGATTCGTCCGGCCAGCGTGTTGAACCCGGGCGCAGCATCGATGGCGACGACGTTCTCCGGCCGGCATTCCCGGAACACCCCGCCGAGGCAGGCGGTGACCGTGGTCTTGCCGACCCCGCCCTTGCCCGCGACGACCCCGATCACGTACTGCCTTCGGATGTGTCGGCGGATGCGGTCCCGCAGTTCGCGGTAGTGGCGTTCGGCTCTGGACTCCCCCGGATTGACGGTGTGGGCGCTCAGGATGTGGACGGTCCGACGCCAGCCGGTGTGCGGCGGGATACGGCGGGGCGCCACCAGATCGGAGATCCGCACGGTGTCGGAGACGGATTCCAGTACCGCGGTACGGTGTTCGGCCTGTTCCACCGGAGTGAGCGCCACTTTGCGGGGAGTTGTCATGCTGTTCTCGCCTATCTGTTTCCGATGTTCGGTTACACGGCTTTTCGGTGGCAGTGCCATCCGTCGGGGGCGGGCAGCCGGTGCAGCATCCGGTCGAGTGCGGCGGCGATGGTTTTCGAGGTTCCCGGTGCGATGACCGACCATCCGCGCCCGCCGGTCACGGTCTGCTCGGCGCAGAGCCGGCCTTCGGCGATGTCGATGATCGTGACCGCGGACGGTTCCACGTGGGTGCGGGCAGCGCCCGCACCGTCGATCCCGGACTGCAGCGCAACCAGCGAAGCCCGGGTGGAGCGCTGCGGGTCGGCGGCCGCCAGCAGAAGGCGGATCTGATCGGCGTCCGCGCCGTGGTGGGCCAGGACGGTCTTCAGCGCCGCGGCATTGCCGGCGGCGCGCACCGCGTCCAGCGGCAGGGTGACCGGGTGCAGCGGGGCCGGCGGAGCGGGTCCGCAGAGCCGCTCGATTTCGGCGGCGATGATGCTCTCGGCGCCGTGGCGCTCGCTGGTCTGCCCCACACCGCTGAGCGCGACGATGTCGCCGCGCCGTTCGAGCACCGCCCACCACCGGGCGTAACGGGCGAGCAGGGCACGCAGCGGCGCGGCGCCATCCGGTGCGCGGAGTTCGGTGAACAGCGCGACGTCGCGGCGCGCCAGCACCGTCAGCCACTCGGTCACCGGTTCGCTGACCGCTCCGGCGGCGTCGACGACGCCGGCCCGGCGCAGGTCGGCGAGGACCGGGTGGCGCAGCGCCAGTGCGGCGGTCTCGATGCGCGGCAGCAGTGGCCGCAGGCCGAGTTCCGGGCTGAGTACTTCGATGCCCGTCAGCGCCTGCAGCGCCCAGAGTCCGTCGACGGTGGTGGTCAGCACGTGGCCGCCTCCCGACGCCGGGCCGGACCACCGGTCCGGCCCGGGTGTCAGGTGAAGAACGTCGTCCCGAGCTGGTCGGTTTCGTGGGCGCTGTGCCCGGTGTGGTTGATCAGCTGGCCGTGGGTGGCCATGGTCTCGATGAGGTCGCCCAGCGCGCTGACCACCGTCGACTGCCGCTCAGCGAACGCGGTGTGGGCATTGCCGAGGAAGAATTCGGCCACCCGGTTGGTCTGGTTGACGACGCTTTGCAGATCCTGGTCGAGCACGCCGGCATGCTGACCGACCGAGGAAGCCAGTCCGAAGACGACGCCGTAGTTGTAGGTGATCTGGTTGGTCATGGTCTTTCACCTTCGGGTCCGCACCGTGGCCGGTGGCGGTCAAACGCTCGCGGGAGCGTCGGGGACGAACGCCGCGAAGTTGTGCGCGGCTTCCATTTCGTGGTGCTGCATGAGGGCTGCCACCTTGCCCAGACCGTGCGCCAGCCCGGTTCCCGCGGTGAGCAATTTGGTCATGTCCTGCTGGATACGGACCGCGGTGGCATACGAAGCGTTGAAGCCGTCACCGGAATAGCCCGGGGCGGCGTCCTCGTGTTCGGCCAGGTAGCGGTTCGCGGCCACCTGCGCATCGAGCAGTGCGGTCTCGATGGCCCGTTGCGCTTCGAGCATCATCTCCGGTGTGACGATGACCCCGCCACCGGATGGCACGTCTGACATGTGAACCTCCCTTGCTGGGCGCGCCCCGCCGGGGCGTTGATCAAAAGTGTATGCCTGTTGTGACCCATGTCACTTCACCCGCAGGACGCTGTTCAAAAAAGTTGGTTTCACGTGTAACACGGTGCACAGCAACATCATTCGCATCTGATTTGGCCCGGCACGGCCCGTCACCGGTCCCGATCCAGGACAACGTGGGCCTGCGCGACAGCCCCGTCCGGCCCCGACGATTGGTCCCGGCAAGCCCCGCGGGCCAGTGGAGCGCCGCCGACCACCGGCGCCCCGACGAACCCTCGCCCGGGCGAGGTCGCCGACGGGCCGACCGCGGCCGGGTCCGGCTTCAACCCGATCGGCCGGCCCGCGTTCTCCGCGGCGAAACTGCTGGTCGGCTGCGTATAGCGGGTCGGAGCCAGCGGATATCCGCCGACCGCACCCGGCATCGGAGCACCCCGCGCGGTCTCCGCCAGGGTGCCCGGTTCCGCTGCGGGTGCGGCCGTGATCTCGGCGGCCGGTGACGCCGTGGCCGTCGGAAACATCCCCCCGCTGAGGGCGCCGAAGGCGCCGGTCAGCGATTGCGCCGGGCCCAGGACGGTCTGGGCGAGTTTCGCGGGCACCTCGGCGACGCCCTGGAGGGGCTGGACCAACCCGGCGGCCGCCTGGGGCAGCTGGCCGACCATCGAACCCATATCGCCGACACCGGCGGCCGGTTGAGCGCCCGGCGCGGCCAGGCTCGCGGCGGCGCCGGTGCCCAGGTCGTCGGCGGTGGTGGCCGCCGTTTCGGCCAGCGCCTGGCCGGCCGCGGCGGGAGCGGCCGGGGCGGCCGTGGGAAGGGCGGGCGGTGGCGGCAGCGCCAGCGCCGCCGTCAACGCGGAGAGGACGCCGGCGTAGACGGTGGCGATCCCGGAGTTGTGCGGGTAGTGCTCACCGAAGTATTCGGTGTCCAGGGCGACGATCGCCGGGGTGTTGAACCCCAGCAGGTTCGTGGCGTTCAGCACCGACCACTCGTCGCGGTTGGCTTGGCAGACCGCCGAGGGCACCACCGTCGACGCGGCGACCGCATAGGCCTCGACAGCAGCTTGGGTCACCGCGATCTTGTGGGTGATCCAGCCGATCATGGTCTGCAGCCCGGCGTTGAGCCCGGCGGCGGCCGTCGCCGAGGCCGCGCCACCCAGCCCGATCCACTGGGTCGAGGTGGCCGCCGTGTTGGCCGCCGACACCCCCATCATCACCTCGTGGTTGACCGCTTCGGTCAGCCACACCACCTGGTTGGCGACGGTGGCCGCCGGTCCTGGCCCCACCTCGAAGGTGGCCGCGATGATCTCGGGCGGTCCCAGCCACCGCGGGTCGAGCACGGCAGGTTTTCCGTGCCTAGAGGGTCAGGCTGGTGGCGTTGGCGATTTCACCCACCAGATAGGTGACCGCCGCGAGGTTCTGCCCGCCGGCGAGCGCATACCGCCGCCCGACGTGTTCGGCGGCGACCCCGAGGTAGGCCCCGCCGGCAGCGCTGAGGGCGGCGGCGAACGCCGCGGAGTCCGCATCCGCGGCCAAGGGCGCCACCGCCACCAACGCTGCTGCGCCCCCCGCGGTCGTGGCGGCCATCTCGCCGCCGATCACCGCTTCGATGAGCGCCGATCCGCCGACAGCGGCGGTGTTCACATCCAGTAGCGACATGGTGCGCCTCCCCAGATCGCGTCCGTCAACCGGACCCGCGGAACCCTCTGAGTTTAGGACCGGCCGGGTGGCGCTGTCGATACCACGCGCGATGTTATCGGGCGCGCGTGAGCGTCACCCGGCGTTGGGGTCCGCACCCGGGGCGCGCACCACCATCGGCACCGCCGGGAAGTAGGCCGCCATCTCCGAGCGCGACTTGCGCAACGCGGCGGTACCGTAGCCGCGTTTGCGCATCCCGGGGCGGATCCAGATCCGGACGCTGACCTCACCGCCGGTGAGCTCGCCGAACACCATCCCGACCTTCTGGTCCCCTTCGACCGCGACGAACCAGGCGGATTCCTCGTCGTCGCCGCGGGCGGTGGCCGCACGGATCTCTTCGTCGATCTCGGTGGGCGGCCCACCCGAGCCGTCGCCGGCGGCGCCGACGTCGGCGGTGCGCTCCTCGAAGATGTCGCGGTCGGACTTGCCGGAGAACGGCCGCAACTCCAGGGTGTCGCCGGAGCTGGCCGGACGGTCGGCGAGGGTGAAGCTGAGCCGGCTGTTCAGGTCGTCCAGCTCGGCGGCGATCCGCTTGCGCGCGTCTTTGGTGATCCGGTCGAAGGACAGCCCGATGACCGCTTCGCTGCCGGCCCGCGAGGTGCCCAACAGTTTCCCGACCGCCTCGACCGCGGCGGCCCGGTCGTCGGCCTCGACGATCACGTCGAGCACTTCGTGACGACGGTTGAGCGCACTGAGCAGGGCGTCGGCAATCTCACGGCGGGCAGCCGTCTGGTCGAGGTCAGTCATGCCATCGAGCGTAGAACAGCCGCCCGGTTTCCGCCGGGGGCTTTGGGCATCTGTGCGTGGGCGCCCCGCCGCCCGCGCCGCCCCCGCCGAGCGTGAACCCAGGTTCACGTTCGACGCCGAACGTGCGCACTGGCGCACGCTCGAGGGGTTTGGCGAGGGGTTTGAACCGTCAGGCGGCCGGCTTCGACTCCGGCTGGTTCTGGCGGGCGGCGATGAACGAGCGCACCCCGGCCACCAGGTAGCCGATCAGCAGCACGAACATCACGGTGCTGACGATGATGGCGGCGGGCCGCTCGGCGGTGCCGTCGAACAGGGCGCCGATCTTGGCGACCTGCATCAGCGATCCGAGCGCACCGAGCAGTGCCACCGCGAGCGCGGCGTGGATCGCGTGGCGGTGCGCTGCCGGCTTCCGCGCGATGAGGCCGGCGGCCAGCAGGGCGAGCCCGATGAACGCGGGGATCAGCGCGGTCACACTGGCGGCGGACGTCGCGATGTAGGCGATGACGCCGGTCACCACGAGGATCGCACCGATCGCCTGGGTAAGCCTGGTCAACGTGAACCTTCCTTCTCATCCGCTTCGGATGACATCCGGATGCACTGAGGCACCGCACGTCGGCGGTGTCAGCGATGAACTGTTCGGCGACACCGGGTCGCGGTGCGGGCGGCAACGCGTCCCGTGGTGTTCGCTACTGCGGCGGAGCGAACACCGCTCCGGCTAGCAGCAGCATACCGTGCCCGGTGTCGACGGGCCGGTCGACGGATCAGCGGCGGCCGGGAACCAGCGCGGCCAGTCGCTTCTTCTTACGCCGGTCCTTGCGGGCGGTCTCGGCCAGTTCGACGCCGCGCTCACGCGCGGTTTCGGCGAGATCCGCGCCGCGGTCGCGGGCCGTCTCGGCGAAGTCCGCACCACGCTCACGGGCGATCTCGGCGAAGTCGGCTCCCCGATCGCGAGCCCGCTCGGCGAAGTGCGCACCACGCTCAAGCGCCGTCTCGGCGAGTTCGCTGCCGCGTTTGCGGGCGGCCTCCAACAGCGGTGCGCTCTTCTCCCCGGCCGTGCTGACCAGTTCCCGGCCCTGCTCGAGCCCGGAGTGCAGGCCGTGAGCCAGTCGCTCGCCGAGTTCGTTGTCCTCCAGCCAGGAAGACGAGTTGTCGCCCTGCAGCGTCGAGGACACCGAGTCGGTGAACCGTTTGGCCGCGCGCTGGCCCCGCCAACCCAGCGACGGACGCCCGGCGGTGTCCGCCGAGGCGATCATCAGGCCGCCGAGCAGGCTGACGTCGGTGAGAAACGCGCGGCGCTTCTCCAGTTTGCGGACCGGGTCGGTTTCGGTCCAGAACATGTGCGCGCCCAGGTTGGCCGGGATCACGGTCGCGGCCAGCACCGCCGACGAGGTCCGCGGCAGCTTGCCGGTCGCGAGCAGCAACCCGGCGCCGATCTGGACGGCGGCGGTGATCCGGGCGAACTGTTTGGGGTCCTCCAGGACGCTGCCGTCGGTGGCAGCCCCGCTCCCCCGCAGATATTCGGTGGCGGGGCGGGCGGCCTCAGCGGCCGCATCCGGGTTGCGCAGGGCTTCCAAACCCTGACCGATGAACGCTGCGGAGAGCAGGGGCCGAGCGATCCTACGAAGCAACATGGCCGCTCCCGTTCTCTGGCAGTTGCGTCATCTGTTCCACCAATCCTCCCCGCGCCGGGTGCGGCGCCTTCCACTGAAGCGACCCGATCGTCCTCATCGTAGGTATCGGTCGGCGATTTCGCCGAGGATGCCCCGAACCGGCCGGTGGTAAACCCCCGCGGCACCGGATCGAATGTCGTGATCACGGGCTCAGGCGTTAGTGTGCTGTGGTCGGCATCAGCCAACAAGCCCCAGAGAAATGTTGAGCACCCCATGACCACAGCAGAGGCGTCGACGCTCGAATCCCGGGTCGGCCACTACTACCAGATGGACGGTCTGTACCAGGTCGGGCGCGAGAAGATCCGCGAGTACGCCCGCGCGGTCCAGGACTACCACCCCGCCCATTGGGATGTGGCGGCCGCCGCCAAGCTGGGCTACTCCGACCTCGTGGCGCCGTTGGCCTTCACCTCGATCCCGGCGATGGCGACCAACCGGTACATGTTCGAGTCGGTCGTCGTCGGGTACGACACCTACCTGCAGACCGAGGAGGTCTTCGAGCAGCACCGGCCGATCGTCGCCGGTGAGGAGTTGCGGACCGACGTCGAGTTGACCTCGGTGCGCAGCATCGCCGGTCGGGACCTGATCACGGTCACCAACACCTTCACCGACACCGCCGGCGAGCGGGTGCACACCCTGCACACGACGGTCGTCGGCGTCACCGCAGAGGACGTCGACCCGGCGATCCGGGGCGCGGTGCAGAACGCGATGATGCACGACGTCAACCTGTTCGCCGACGATGAATCCGATGGTTACCGCAAGACCGTCCGCCCGGACGGCGACGTCCACATCGCCGACGGCACCCTGACCCGCACGCCGGGCACGGCGCGGTTCGAGGACGTCAAGGTCGGCGACGAGCTGCCGGTGCACCACACCCGGCTCTCCCGCGGGGACCTGGTCAACTACGCCGGCGTCGCCGGTGACGCCAACCCCATCCACTGGGATGAGGACATCGCCAAGCTGGCCGGCCTTCCCGACGTGATCGCCCACGGCATGCTCACCATGGGCCTCGGTGTCGGCTTCGCCTCGGCGTGGACCGGTGATCCCGGCGCGGTGACCCGGTACGCCGTCCGGCTGTCTCAGCCCGCCATCGTCTCGGCCACCGAAGGCGCGGACATCGAGTTCGGCGGTCGGGTCAAGTCGCTGGACCCGGCCACCCGCAGCGGGGTCGTCATCGTCACCGCCAAGTCCGGCGGGCGCAAGATCTTCGGCTTGGCGACGCTGAACGTCCGCTTCGCCTGAGCGGCGGCGCGGCTACTCCGAGGCGGTCAGACCGCGGGTGGCCGGTCCCTCCAGCAGGGTGCCGTCGGGGGCGAAGCGCGAACCATGCAGCGGGCAGTCCCAGGATCTGTCCACGCGGTTCCAGTTGACGATGCCGCCCAGATGGGGGCAGACCGGCGAAACCCGGTGCTCGACGCCGTCGACGACGCAGTGCGCCTGAAGGTGCCAGGGCGGACCGGCGACGACGCCGTCGTCCTCGCCCGGGGAGCGCCGCCGCACCACCGGTGCCGCCCACCCCCGCGCCAACTCGACGGCCACCTCGGCGTTGGCGCGCAGTGCGGTGGGGAGCCCGGAGAACTCCCGCGGGTTCCAGGATGCGAATGCGTGCGCCCATGGCAGCTGCTGGCCGAGGATGCTGCCGGTGATGAGCATGGCGGCGGCGGTCCCGGCGGCCAGCCCCCACTTGTTGAAGCCGGTGGCCACGAAGATGTTGTTGTCGCCGGGCAGGATCGGGCCGACATACGGGGTGTAGTCGACCGGGGTGTAGTCCTGCGCCGACCAGCGGTCGGTGAGGACCGCGCCCGGGAAATGGGACTGCGTCCAGGCAATCAACTCGTCGACGTCCCCGGTGGCGTCGTTGCGCCCGACGGTGTGGCCGGCTCCGCTGACGACGAGCCGTTCACCGTCGGCGGTGGGCGCGTAGCGGATCGAGCGGGTCGGCGACCCGGCCGAGATCAACATCGGGCGGGTGATCTGACCGGGCACCTTGAAGGCGAGGCCATAGGAGCGGTCGGGTTTCACCCGCGCGAAGAAGCCGCCCCGGTCCAGGATCGGGATCCCGGTGGCCAGGACACACCGGCCCGCTTTGACGTCGATTTCCTCGTCGTCGTTGCGGACGGTCAGTTGGAGCCGCGCGTGCCGATGGCGGACGCGCAGGACGCGCGCGCATTCGACCACCCGTCCACCGAGCTCGGTGAGTTCGGCAGCCAGGCGGTCCAACAACGGCATCGGATCGAACTGCGCCTGCTGATCCAGGGCGACACCGCCGTGGTACGGGAACGGCACGTCGGCGGTCGGGCGCCATTCGACCGGCAGCCCGGCCCGTCGGCAGACCTGGAGTTCGCGACGCGCCGCGGGGACCTCCTCAGCGGATTGGGCGTAGGTGTAGGAATCCTCGCGCTGAACCGGTATGTCGTTGGCCGCGCAGTACTCCAGCAGCCAGTCCTGCCCGGCGCGGTTGCCGCGCACATAGTCCCGCAGGATCGCCGGGCCGTGGCGGGCGGCGATCTTCGACAGCGTGGTCCCCTGCAGCAGGCTGATTTTTCCGGTCGTGTTGCCGGTGGTGACCGCACCGATGTGGCGCGCCTCCAACACCAAGACGTCGATGCCGGCCCGGGCCAGCTGAACGGCGGTGACCAACCCGACGATGCCCGCGCCGACCACCACCACGTCGGCTGAGCTTCCCGCCTCCGCAGACAGCTCGGTGTTCGATGACGGTCGATTCCGGTCGGCAAGCCACAGGGACGTCATCGTCTTCGCATACCCGGCCGCAGCGGGCGGTAACCGTGCCCCAGCCGATTCGGGTAAGGCCGGCTCAAGCGGGTACTCGGCGTGGACAACCCCGCCCGAGGAGGGAAAGTGGCTGCGCGCCCCGCTGTCCTGTTCGACGTCGACGGAACCCTGGTCGACTCCAACTATCTGCATGTCGCCGCGTGGCACCGCGCGTTCGTCGAACTGGATGTCGCGGTGGAGAGCTGGCGGATTCACCGGTCGATCGGTATGGACGGCTCGACATTGGTGCGATCGTTGTCCGGCGACGCCCCGGGTGAGATCCAGGACCGGCTCAAGGAGTTGCACTCGCGCTACTACCGGGAGACCGGTGAACGATTGCGCCCGTTGCCCGGCGCGCGCCGCCTCCTCGACGAGGTGGCCGGCCGCGGTCTGCAGGTGGTGTTGGCGACGTCGGCGCCCGAGGACGAATTGACCCTGCTGCGGCGGGTGTTGGACCGCGATGCGGTGGTGTCCGCGGTGACGTCGGCCTCCGATGTCGACACGGCCAAACCCGATCCGGACATTCTGGCGGTGGCGCTGCAGCGCGCCGGTGTCGACGCGGACCGGGCGGTGTTCGTCGGGGACGCGGTCTGGGACGCCGAGGCGTGCCGGCGGGCCGGGCTGGAAAGCATCGGGTTGCTCAGCGGCGGGGTGTCACGGCATGAGCTTCGCGCCGCCGGCGCGGCCGCGGTGTTCGAGAATCCCGACGACCTGCTGGCCCAACTATCCGAGTCGCCGGTCGCGGCACTCACCGGGCGGTAGCCCCGATGGCCCTGAGTCGCCTCGGTGGCGCCACGCCGTAGTCTGTCGCCGTGGACATCAACGGAGCAAGCGCCATCGTCACCGGTGGCGCATCAGGAATCGGTGCGGCCACTGCCAGGCAGCTGGCCGCCAGGGGCGCCAAGGTCGTCGTCGCCGACCTGCAGGCGGAGAAGGGCGAGGCCCTGGCGAAGGAGATCGGCGGCAGCTTCGCCAGCGTCGACGTCACCAACACCGACCAGATCATCGCCGCGGTCAATGCCGCCGCCGAGCTCGGGCCGCTGCGTGTGCTGGTGAACTCGGCCGGGATCGGCTGGGCGCAGCGCACCATCGGCAAGGACGGCGAGTTCGACTCGGCACACAACCTGGACCTGTACCGGAAAGTGCTCGACATCAACCTGGTCGGCACCTTCGACTGCATCCGCATCGCGGCCACTGCGATGAGCCGGAACGAGCCGACCGAGACCGGCGAGCGGGGCGCCATCGTCAACATGACCAGCGTCGCGGCCTTCGACGGCCAGATCGGCCAGGCCGCCTACTCCTCGTCCAAGGGCGGGGTCGTGGGCCTGACCCTGCCGGTCGCCCGGGACCTGTCGGCGGTCGGTATCCGGGTCAACACCGTCGCGCCCGGACTGATCGATACCCCGATCTACGGCGAGGGCCCCGACTCCGAGGCGTTCAAGGCCAAGCTCGGCGAGTCGGTGCTGTTCCCGCGCCGGCTCGGTCAGCCCGACGAGCTCGCCTCGATGGTGCTGGAACTGGTCACCAACTCCTACATGAACGCCGAGGTCGTCCGGGTCGACGGCGGCATCCGGATGCCCCCGAAGTAGCTTCCTCGTACGCTCGAGTCGTTGTTGAGGCCCGCCGGTCACCCCGGCGGGCCTCAACCGTTAACACCTGCCTCATTGGTAACATCGGGCGGTGCCTGACTGCCCGGAGTCTCCCCGCCTTCGGCGATCTCGCCCGATTTCGCGCCGCGACATGCTGCGGTACACCTCCGCCGCCTCGGCGCTGGCCGGACTGGGCGCGGTCGGCGCGGGACATGCGGTGCCTCCGGCCGCGGCCGCGGCGCCCACGTTGATCGACTACGCCATGCGCCAGATCCCCGCCCAGGCGATTCGGGCCGCCGGCCACGCCGGGGTGATCAACTACGTGTCCACGTCACGGCCGGGATCGAACTTCGGCGCCAAGCCGATCACCCGGCCCTACGCCCAATCGCTGACCGCCGCGGGATTGGCGATCGTCAGCAACTACCAGTACGGCAAGCCGGGCGGAACGGCGCCGTCGGATTTCACCCGCGGATTCGCCGGCGGGGTCTCCGATGCCCGCACCGGCTGGCAGATCCACACCGCCGCCGGCGGCGGGCAGAGCGCCCCGATCTTCTTCAGCGTCGACGACGACATCGATCGGCACACCTGGGACACGGTGGCGCTGCAATGGTTTCGCGGGATCAACTCGGTGCTCGGGGTGCAGCGAACCGGCATCTACGGCGGGATCAAGGCGTGCCAGTGGGCGGCCGAGTCCGGTGTGATCGGCAACTCCAAGACCCCGGGGCGGCGCTGGGCTTGGCAGACCCGGTCGTGGTCCAACGGCCAGATCTTTCCCGGCGCGGTGCTCTATCAGCGCATCGTGGCCACCGCGTCGAACCCCGGCCCGATCGTCGGGGGCATCGAGGTCGACGTCAACGACGTGCTGGCCGGCGATTGCGGACAGTGGAACCTGCACCCGTAGGGCTGGCGTTAGTTGAGGCCGCGCCCCAGATCGTCAAGGCGTGAGATTAGCCGGCGGAGAGCCCTGGACGGGTTCGGCGAGCTCACTGAACGCAAGCTCGACTGACTGCGCCCTGTCACACAATCCGGCCGGCGTTCGTCATTCGGTATGTGACGACAACGCCGAATGGAGACTGAGATGAACGTTGCGCTGTGGACCGCACAACTCGTCCTTGCTGCGGTATTCGCGATGTCCGGTGCCGCCATAATCACGATGAGCCGGGAGCGCCTTCTTGCCACCGGCCAGACCGGGGTGGCGATGTTCACGACGCCGGTGGTGCGCGTCACCGCGGCGATGGAGTTGCTCGCGGCCGTCGGGCTCGTCGCTCCCGGGCTGACCGGTATCGGAACGGTTCTGACGCCGTTGGCCGCCGCCGGCCTGTGCGCGGTGATGGTCGGGGCGGCGTGGGCTCATGCCCGGCTGGGTGAGCCGCTCAGCGTCGCGGTCAACGTCGTGTTGTTTACGCTGGCCGCATTCGTGATCCTCGGTCACCTGTCCTGAAGAAGCCGCGGAGCGGCGGCTAGCGATGCACGGCGGGGCCATAGACGAGTTCCTGGATGTTGCCGTCCAACGTCCGACTGCCGATCAACTCGAGATCAAAGTCGGCCGCTCCCTTGAAGATGGGGGCATCGCCGGTCTTTCCGGTGATGACCGGGAAAACTGTCACCTGCAGGCGGTCGACCAGGCCGGCGGCCATCAGCGCCCGGTTCATCGACAGGCTGCCGTGTGAGCGCAGCGGTACCGGCGACTCCTGCTTGAGCCGGGCGACGACCTCGACGGCATCCCCGGGCACGAGGGTTGCCTCCGGTGATTCGAGGGGGCCCTCCAGGCTCGTCGACACCACCGTCGTCGGCAGGCTGAGCATTCGGGTCACCCACGGGTCATACACCTCTTTTTCGGTGCCCGCGGCCCGCATCTGGGTGAAGAGGCGATAGGTGTTGGCTCCGAGGATCATTCGTTGCTCCGGCTGGAACTCGGCGAGGCGATGGTCGAGCAGTTCGGGGCCTTGCTTGCCCCAGTAGCCGCCCCAGTCCCCGCCGCTGACGCCGCCGAAGCCGTCGAGGCTGGAGAAGACATCGACGGTGTAGGTGGCGGTCATCCCTCCTCCTGGCGCTGCGGGCTCGCGACGGAATCGGCCGCCGCGTCCAGGTCGGCGATGACGATCTTGCTCATGGCGTGCATCGCTCGGGTCGCCGCCGCGGCGCGGCGCGGGTCGGGATCGGCCAACAGCTCGAAGAGTCGTAGTGGGGTCACCTGCCAGCTCAGACCGAACCGGTCCTTGAGCCAACCGCAGGGCGCCTCGTGGCCGCCCTCGGTCAGCCGGGACCAGTAATAGTCCACTTCGTCCTGGTCGGCGCAGTGGATCATGAACGACACCGCTTCGGTGAACCGGAAATCCGGCCCGCCGTTGAGACCGACGAACCGGTGCCCGCCGAGGTCGAACGTGGCGAATAGCGGCCGGCCCGGATCCCCCGGGCCGGCCTCGGTGGTGCGGTGAAGACCTTCCACCCGGGAGTTCGGGAACACCGCCGTGTAGAACGCGGCGGCCTCTTCCAGGTTGTCGTCGAACCACAGACACGGGGCGATCGCTGCCATCACGCCACCTCGTCCCGTGTTCGGCTGAGACCGGTTCCGGTGATCACGCGCGGAACATGGCTCCGCGACGGTCGGATGTTCGGTGGCAGGTCGCGCACGGCGGGCACCTTCCTTGATGTAGACGGCGTACACATTTGAATGTAGACACCGTAGACTTTGTGGCGGGGGTGGTCAAGGGTTGACGCGACACCGCAGTTCGCCGGGTCGCGACGTGAGCGGTGCGGCAAGGCGAAACGATGGGCTGGACAGCGTCGCCAACACGATCCGGTTGTGTCAGACCTCTTGTCAGCGACTCGCCGATTTCCGGCGGCCGGGATTTTTGTGGTCCCAGGCCTCAGCGAGAAGGGTGCGGACGAGCGCCTCGTCGGCGTGGGGCAGATCGATCTCGAGACACGCGAGACGCTTGCCCCAGTAGAACTCGCGGCAGGATTGCGGCCAGGTCGCGGCCGCGGAGCGGGTGCCGTGTTCATCGAGCATGACACGCAGGAGGTCGGCGCTGGGCAGGGTCGCGAAGATTCGCCGGGCCACCCGGAACGACGGGAACCCGTGGTGGTCCTGTTCAATCACCTCGGGCAGGGCCAACGCCAGCTGCCGGGTGACCGTCTCGGTGACCATGGTCAGCGGAGCGGCCCATGGAAGAACCAGAGGTGCCCCTCGAGATCGCGCGCACCGTACTCGCGCACACCGTAGGGCTGGTCCACCGGCGGACCGAGGACAACGGCCCCGTGTTCTTTGGTGTTGTCGTAGTGGGAATCGGCGTCCTCGACAGCGATGACGATCATGCTGCTGACTCCACCGAGTTCGCGCGGCGACCGGTAGCCGTCACCGCTGGGGTGCAACCAGATCGACTGGTCCCCGGCGAACAGCTCACCATGCACGGCTCGGCCGTCACGCCCGTGCTCCAGCGAGCCCCCGGTGAGACCGAAGGTGTCGATCAGGTACGCATACGCGGCCGGGAGGTCGTCGTAGACCAATAACGTGGTGGTGCTGCGGATCGGCGTGTCGAGCATGTTCATCTCCTCGATGATCCGGAACAGGGTCTCCGGTGATGCGTCGCCGGAGCCGGAAATCTCGCCGGAAATCGCCCGCAGATGCGCGCTCAACCGTGCCGCTGCGGCGATACCACGGTCGGTTTCCTCGGCATGACGGGCCACCATGGCGGCGAGGTCCCACTGGGGCTCGTCGAGGAGCGCACGGATCTCGGCCAAGCTGAACCGCAGGCGCCGCAGCGCCAATATGCGGTAGAGCCGCAACACGTTGTCGCGGTCGTAAAGCCGGTGGCCGCCGGCCGTCTGACCAGCCGGGTGCAACAGGCCGGTTTGGTCGTAGTAGCGCAGGGCGCGAACCGTGACGCCGGTCAGCTCGGCAAGTTCGCCGACCCGCCATCCGCCCCTGCCTCGGGCCTGGGTGTGTTCCACGCCCTTGACCGTAGAAGCTGACGTCGCGTCACATGCAAGTGTTCATCGCAACGGGACTGCCAACTAGCTGCGGCTCCTCACTTCGCACTCGGTGCGATGTTCAAACCCACGCTGATCTCGTGCGCGACACGATGCCCGGACTGGACGGCGCCGTCGATATAACCGGCCCACCGGGTGGCGGTCTCGGTGCCGGCCCAGTGCAGTGGGCCGACCGGGCGCCGCAGCGCAGGCCCGAAGCGAGTGAGGGTGCCTGGCGTGGTGAAGGCGCCGTAGCAGCCGCGACTGTATTCCTCCTCCGCCCAGTCACGTTCGATGTAGTCGATCGGGTTGCGGGCCCGTGCACCGAAGTAGCCGGCCAGATCGTCGATGACGCGGGCACGCCGCTCGGCTGGGTCGAGACGGGCGCCGGTGTCGGCGTGGCGGCCTTCGAGGAACCCCACGAGGACTCCGGGACCGCCCGTCTGCGGGGTGTTGTCGAAGACGGTGCCCAACGGACGCGCGTCGCTGTTGGCCTGTCCGCTCCACCCGTCGGCGCGCCAGAACGGTTCGTCGTAGGCCACGTTGATCTTGATGACGCGCCCCATCGGCATGCGCTGGACCAGTTGGTCCCGGTCGCCGGGCAAGCCCGGGCTGAACCGGATCCGGGCAGTCAACGGTGGGGGTACGGCGATCACCGCGCGGCGGGCTCGCACCGTCGACCCGCTGGCTTGGACCACCACGCCTCCGTCGCCCCAGCCGATCTCGGTGACCGGACGGTTCAACACGACCCGGTCCCCCAGTTCACGGGCCATCGCCAGGGCGATGGTCTGCGCGCCGCCGACGACCCGATCCTGCTGGGCGCCGCCGATCACGTTGATCATGGGGTCCAGCCCGCCAGCAGCCCCGATGTAGAAGCTTGCGCCCAACGCCGAGAGATCCTCGGGTCCGGCGGAGAACACCGCCTCGGTGATCAGCCGGAAAAAGGCGCGCCCCTGCCGGGTGCGGGCGGTGCGCCGCAGCCAGGTCTCCAAGGTTTGGCCATCCAACGAGCGCGCCTGCGCCGTTAGCCACGGCTCGGTGCGTGCTACCCGGCGCGCCAACCGGTCCAGCCGCCACTGCGTCTGCCCGATATCGGCAAGGGCTATCGGGTTCAGGCGCGGGATGCGGCCGGTGTAGTCCGAACGCTTACCGCAAAGCTCGGCGATGTTCCGACCCGCCGCGTACGAGGGATAGGTTTCCATCCCCAGCTCGTCGATCAACGCGAGTACTTGGTGCTGGGTCGGGCCGACCCACTGGCCGCCGACCTCTATCGGTGCGCCGCCGGGCAGTTCGACGTTGAGCAGGCGCCCGCCGACCCGGTCACGCGCTTCCAGAACCAGCACATCGGTGTGGGCGCGGGTCAGCTCTCGCGCGGCGGTCAGCCCGGCGATCCCGGCGCCGATGATGACGACGTCGACCGACTTCTCCATGAAATCCCTCGATCGGTGCATGTGGACCGACACCCAATCTGGCTGTCGTGCCCACAGCGTAGGCAACTTTTGTGGCCCCGACGTTCCTGTCGGTGAGTTCACCGCCGACTGTGGCTATCTCGTCGACACCGTCACCCGTGATACTGGCTTCGGCTGTAACCACCGCCGTCAGCGCGCTACTGGCAGGATCCGATTCAGACGCAGCGATTTCCGAGCCGCGTCACAGACCAAAATATTGATCTCACCGATCGGAGCGGCTCAGCGCACAGGGGTCATACCGGCATTCCAGATGCTGCCCGCAGCGTGGCCGATCAGCAGCTTCGTGTAGTAGACCGGGGCGAACCAGCGGGCAGCCGCTGAAGGTTCGAGCGCACGATCGAGGATTAACCCCGCTACCGTGGCCGCGAAAGCGATCGGAAGACGACTTCGGCGGCGAGCCCGCGTAATCACCGCTGCCGATACCGTCATCCACCCGTAGTGGCCTAGTGCCCAGCGCACAGCCGACAAAGCGTCGCGCGCACCCGCGTTGTGGTCGACAACCGCGATCACCGCGGGGTGCACGACGTGCAGCGCCGCGAAGCCGATGTGCTCGCGGGCTCCTTGACCGGGGCGCTCGTACCAGCGCACACAGCTGCGCGTGTTGTTGACCCACGCGCCGCCCCACAGATCAATCGCCACCAGGCGCAGCAGCAGTCCGCGGCTACGCGCCCGCCGGTCTGCGCCACCGCGGTCACCCCGCAGCGCCGCCGCCACCACCGCCGCGAGCGTCCCAGCGTATTCGGCCCTCGACGCGCTGGGCCCACGAACCGGTCCCAGTGTCCGAGCCAGCCAGAGCGGATCTCATCCTCGATCACAAGGGCTGCTCAGCTTTTGAGCGAAGTGGCTTGGCGCGGAGAACTGCAGGCACCAGCAAATCGAGAGTGTAGGTTCTCACTTTTCGCTGCATGCGCTTGACGCTCTGAACTGCGGCTATCCAGATCGTCTCACTGTCGACGCCTTGCCGTTTGTCTCACGAACCGCTTCATTACCTACAACGCGGTCCAAGTGGCACGGCGCATCGTTCGATTGGTGCTGTCTCTTTTCTAGAAATTCGAGTCGAATCATTACTTGTCTCAGATCTCGTGGTTTGACGCGTCGTCGTGAGCTTCCGCCGGCGATGTCACCCTGGGTCCGTTCAAACGACTTCGCGTACGTCTGCGGGGGTGGCGGCTCTGCGGTGGGTTGCGAGGAAGTTGTCGATGAGGGTTGTGCAGTCGTCGCGCGTGATGGTGCGCAGGCCGGTCATGCGTGCGAATGCGAGGGGTCCGACGAGTTGGCAAATTGCGAGGTCGCGGTCGATGTTGCCGAGTTCGGTGTGGGCTTTCGAGCTGGTGAGGATGGCGTCGAACGGTTGGCGGTACTGGTCGACGACGCGGGCCCGCAGTGCCCCGGATGCGTGACTGTTGTCGGTCTCTTCTTTGGCGCCGGTGGGGCCGAGTGAGAGCCATGCCAGGGTGGTGACGTGCAGCGGGGCGTCGTTGAACAGGGCGGCTTGGCGGCTGAGCAGCTCGATCAGTTGTTCGCGTAAGGAACCGCTGGTCGGTGCTGGTGTGCTTACCTGCGGTAGTAGCCGCTCGAAGGTGGCGGCAAGCAGATGCGACGAGCTCTGAAAATGCCGATAAAGGGTGGTGCGGGCCACCTTGGATGCTTTGGTGACGGCATCGATAGTGACGGCCTCGACGCCTCCGGTGCTCAACAGTGTTGCCGCAGCATCCAATAGTCGATTCCGTGACCGGATCCGCCGCGGATCGATGTCGTCATCATCGGGCAGGGAGGGCTGATTGCTGTCGCTCACGGGTCACCTCGGCGGTCGATTTCGGCGATGTCGCACCGGGAAGTCTAGCAGTTGTGGTACTACCAGTAGCGCAGCGAAACTTGAAGTAGCGGGAGCGTTTCTGTGTCAGATCGTGCGGTGCCGTCGGAACGGCTGCCTTCTCATACCCCGACCTGTATGGGGTGTGGTCCGGACAATCCGCACGGCCTGCATGTGGAGGTCTACCGCAGTGCGGATTCGGTGTATGCCGATGTCACATTCGACGAGCGCCACATCGGAGCCCCCGGCCTGGCGCACGGTGGGGCCGTCGCCGCGGCCTGCGATGACGTGCTGGGCTTCACGCTGTGGATCGCCGGCACGCCTGCGGTGACGCGCAGTCTGACGGTGGAGTATCTGCAACCAGTACCGCTGCACCGGCCCCACCGGATCACCGCGCACATCAGCGCCCGCGAGGGTCGGGCGTTGCACGTCGCGGCGACCGGCACCTGCGAAGGGGCCACCCGGTTCACCGCGACGGCCGTATTCATCGTGGTTGATACCGCACATTTCGCCGCCCACGGCGATATCAGCGGTTTTGGGGAGATCCTCGAGCAGTTCTCGCGCCGCGGCGGCGATCACACACCATGACCGTCGCCAGCGCCCGAGCGAGCGACACGCCCACCGGGCTCGACGAGGAGTATTCGGTTGCCGATCAGGTTCACGCAGCCGGGGTGCCGCGTTCGCGCGTCTCGGCCCGTCGTCGCGAGGCCATCATGGATGCCGCCCTGGCTATAGCTACCACCGGCGGTTACGACGCGGTGCACATGCGGACGGTCGCCGAGCACGTCGGCATGGCCGTGGGCACGCTGTACCGCTATTTCCCGGCCAAAACCCATCTGCTGGTCGCGGCGCTGAGTCGAGAATTTCAGCGTCTCGACGTCGCCGGGACCTGGACAACCGGTGCCGGCACACCGCGGCAGCGATTGGAGCGACTGACCAGCCACCTGCACGGCCGGTGGCAGCGCGAGCCGCTGCTGACCGACGCCATGACCCGGGCTTTCGCCGCGGCCGACACCCGCGCCGCCGCGGAACTTGATTCTGCCGCCGCAACGATCCACACGCTGCTGGCCCGCACCCTCAGCGCGGGCGAGCCGACACCGACACATCTGGTTGTCGCCGGCCTCATCTCCGACATCTGGCTGGCCAACCTGCTCGCCTTCATCAGCGGGCGGGTGTCCGCCGAGGAGACCCGTGACCGCATCGACCGGGCCGTTCATCGGCTACTCGACAGCGCCGCCGCGCACTCCGAGGAACCGTAACGATACTCCTAGTATCGCAGCGATACCTGCCGTACCCTTAGGGGTGCGACTCGATGATGCGTCGAAGGAGAACGCCATGTACACCCAGTGGATCGAAGATTGTGTCGTGCAACGGGTTTCGGTGCGCGACGGCTTGGTACTCGACCTGGACGACTACAACGAAGTCGTCATCTCGCGCCCCCTGCTGCTCACTCTGCCCGCAGCAGATCGCTTTCCCGCCGAGGCAGTCCTCATCAATCCCTTGCAGATCTCGGTCTACGAGCGCCCGCTGCTGAACCTGGCCGGCGCAGTGTGCACCCAGGCCTGGTCCGGTGACGACGGGGGGTTGCACCTGGGCTTCTCCCGTGGTCACCGCATCGACGTCGACCCCGACGAGCAGTTCACCGCGTGGGAGCTGTACGGCAAGCGGCACGGCTACATGGCCTGTCTGCCGCACGGGCGTGTCCGCGTGGTCCGACACGACATCCCCGAAAGCGACGACGCCAACATCGTGAACCGATAAGCCACCGCTGGCTGCAGACCCCATCGACTATCCGATATTCGCTACATAATGTAGCGTAGCGATACCAATAGTATCGTTGATCGTTTAGGGGGTTCGGTGGCCGACCGCACGGCAGGCTCTTCGGTAACACCGGCCCGCGCTGCCCGGCGCGAGACTCCCGTCGATCCCGCGTCCAGCCGTGAATACAGCGCTCGGCTCGCAGCGTTGGGACGATTCACTGTGCGGCACAAAGCCTTGACCATCGGGGTGTGGATCGGCGCCGCGATCGTCTTGGCGCTGCTGTTCCCGCAGCTGGAAACGGTGGTGCGCCAGCAGTCGGTGGATTTGATTCCGCGCGACGCCCCGTCGCTGCAAACGGTGGAGCGGCTGAGTACCGCCTTCAACGAGCAGGGGTCGAAAACCATGCTGTTCGTGGCCATGGAAGACCCCGCCGGTCTGACCCCGGCGACCCAACAGCGCTACGACCGCCTTCTGGAACGACTGCGCGCAGACAGCGAGCACGTGTTACTGGTGCAGGATCTGCTGGCCGATCCGGTCACCCGAGCCCAGGCTGTCAGCGCCGACGGCACATCGTGGTATCTGCCGGTGGGAGTGAGCGGCACGCTGGGTGACCCGACCGCTGCGGAGTCCGTCCAGGCGGTGCGGGACATCACCGCAGAAGTGTTCGCCGGTTCGTCCACCACCGCGCAGGTGACCGGGCCGCCGGCGACGTTCAGTGACATGATCGCCGCCGCCGAGCATGATCTGCTGTTGATCTCGATCGCCACCGCCGCCATGATCGCGCTGATCCTGCTGATCGTCTACCGGTCGGTGTTCACCGCGCTGCTGCCGCTGCTGGTGATCGGGCTGAGCTTGGCCGTCGGGCGCGGCGTCCTGTCCGCGCTGGGCGAGATGGGCATGCCGGTCTCACAATTCACCGTCGCGTTCATGACCGCGATCCTGCTCGGCGCCGGCACCGACTACACCGTGTTCCTGATCAGCCGCTACCACGAGCAGCGCCGCGCCCAGGTACCGGCCGAGCAGGCCATCATCCACGCCACCGCCAGCATCGGCCGCGTCATCCTGGCCTCCGCCGCCACCGTGGCCCTGGCCTTCCTGGCCATGGTGTTCGCCCGCTTGAGCGTGTTCGCCGCCCTAGGCCCCGCATGCGCCATCGCGGTCCTGTTCGGTTTCCTGGCCACCGTCACCCTGCTACCGCCCGTGCTGGCACTGGCAGCTAAACGGGGCATCGGTGAACCCAAATCCGATCGCACCCGCCGCTATTGGAACAGTGTCGCCGTCGCGGTGGTGCGCCGTCCGGTGCCACTGCTGATCGTCAGCCTCGTCATCCTGCTCGCGCTGTCAGCGGTAGCCGCGACCATCAAAATCAGCTACGACGACCGCAAAGGCCAACCCGCCACCACCGCCAGCAACCAGGGCTACCAACTGTTGGACCGCCACTTCCGCAAAGACGTCGTCATCACCGAATTCCTCGTCGTCGAGAACCCCACCGACATGCGCACCGGCAAAGGACTGGCCGACCTCGACGAAATGGCCTCCCGCGTCTCCCAGGTTCCCGGTGTCACCAAAGTCTCCGGCGTCACCCGCCCCACCGGGGAACGCCTCGATCAAGCGCAACTGGCCTGGCAAAACGGTCAAATAGGAGACAAGATGGCCGGCGCGGTCGCCGACGGTAACGCTCGCCGCGACGACCTCACCAAACTCACCGACGGCGCCGATCAACTCGCCGGCGGACTGGCCCAACTCGACACCACCGTGCGCACCGCACTGACCCCCCTGGCGGGCATCCTCACGCAAGCCCAATCCGCCGGCGCTCAGGTCAACCAGTTCCGACCACTACTGCAACAACTCTCAGCGACCGCCCCTGCGGTCGATCAGGCCATCCAAGCCGGCCCCGGCCTACGCCCCCTGGCCGACCAAGCACAACACGCCATCACCACCTTGGACCCGCTCGTCGGTGCCCTCAACACCTCGCCGTGGTGTGCCACCACACCCCAATGCGCCCAGATCCGCGACCAAGTACAGATCCTGACCACCCTGCGCAACAACGGATTCTTCACCCAAATCGCCGACCTCGGCGACCGCTACAACCCCGCCAGCAATGCCACCGTCGCCGGCACCCTCACCACCGTCCAAAACGCCGTCACCTCGCTGGACAACGCTTTCGGGGCGCTGGGAAACCCCGCTGACCTGGCCAGCAACCTGCGCCGCCTCCAAGACGGGATCGGCCAACTCGCCTCCGGAGCCCAAGCGTTGGCCACCGGTGTGCGCACCCTAGCCGACAGCAACATCGAAATGCTCTCCGGGATGAGCCAGATCGCCACCCAACTCCAGAACTCTGCACGCGCCGCCCAGGACTCCGACTCAGCAAGCGGTTTCTATCTGCCGGCCAACGCCTTCGAGAACCGCCAATTCACCGACGTCGCGAAACAATTCCTCTCACCAGACGGCAAAACAGCACGGTTCATGATCGAAACCAGCTACGACCCCTACAGCGTCGAGGCCATGAACCTCGCCCACCAGATCACCGACGTCGCCAACGCCGCGCGCCCCAACACCTCCCTGGCTGAGGCCACCGTCTCGGTCGCCGGCTTCCCCGCCGTCAACTCCGACATCCAACGATTCCTCTGGGCAGACTTCTTCCAACTTGCGCTGGCCACCACCGTCATTGTCGGCCTCATCCTGGTGCTGCTGCTACGCGCACTACTGGCACCGATCTACCTGCTCGGCACCGTCCTGCTCAACTACCTCGCCTCGATCGGATTCGGCGTCCTGGTATTTCAGTGGATCCTCGGTCACGAAATCGCTTGGCCGGTACCTCTATTGGCGTTCATCATCCTCGTCGCCGTCGGCGCCGACTACAACATGCTGCTGGTCTCCCGACTACGCGAAGAATCCGGAAGCAACATCCGCGTCGGAGTGCTGCGCACCGTCGCCAACACCGGCGCCGTCATCACCTCCGCCGGCCTGATCTTCGCCGTCAGCATGTTCGGCCTCATGGTCGGCTCGGTAGCCATCATGATCCAAGCCGGCCTCATCATCGGCTTCGGACTACTGCTCGACACCTTCCTCGTACGCACCCTCACCGTGCCCGCCATCGCCACACTCCTCCGCGAAGCAAGCTGGTGGCCACAACGTGCGCCAACAAACCAACCCCCAACGGCAGTCACCTCCCCCAGATAAACAGACCTGCCAAACCCCGCCATGCTCGCCTCGCCGCCGCCCGTCTCAAATCTAGAGAAACGAGACGATGCCAGGAACCGCCTACCGGTCCGGCATCGCTCCAGGTTGCGCTGTCTCGTTTCTTGTCTCACGAACCTGGCGGATCCGCCATCATTCCGCCAACAACGGTGAGATTCCGCCACGTTCCGTGAGAACCTACATCAGTGTAGGTTCTCACTTTTCACTTCAACGCCTGACACTTCGACCTGCGACTATCCAGTCTGTCTCACTGTCGGTGCATTGCCGTTGGTCTCACGAACCGCCTCATTCCTACGACTACGTACTAGCTGTAGATGGCGTGGCCGTCGTCGAGTCGCATGACAACGAGCCGACTCGCGTTTTAGTTCGCTTCACCCGTTCGCACCTTCAATTCGGGCTTCGCGCGGCGCATTGGTCTCGTGGGACCACTCAAGCACTCCCTTGTGGCTGCCCCGCTCGAACCGCGCCCGCTATGCCCCAAGGCGGCCGTAACCCCGCTTCTGTTCGTAGATCGGGTGGACTGGAGTCCCACCTACCGCATCCTCAGAGGCCGTAGTTGAGCAACGCCTTGCAGCTGGTGGGCTCACCGCTGGTAACGATCCGGTTCGGCTCGATCCGGATCGATTTACCTGCCGCAACGAGTTTCGGATATTCCGAGCCACCGCCAATGATCGAGCCCGTCGCGTCGTAGCAGACTACCCCGATGCGAAGGTCAACAAGATCCTCGGCGGTGGAGTTGGTAAATGTGAAAACCGGGGTCCACTTCCCCGTGGCGTTCTTGGTGATCGACTCCGCATTGAGCATAGGTAGCTCAGGACGTGCTTTACGTCGGTCGGAGTAGTCGCTGATCGAGATCGAGGACTCGATGGAGGCGACCGTCGTCTCAGGGTCTTCTAGGAAAACGGCAGTTGGCAAGACGAGCTGTTGTCCCGGCCAGGAAAACCGCTCGACTTGTTCCTTGGTATCGATGATGTTGCCGGCATGGTCCAGAAAGTTTATTGAGGTTGTGGCGAACTGACCGACAGCGCCCAAGTTATCCGTGGTGGCAATCACGATCCCTATTACGCTCTTGCCATCCTGCCCGAACCCGGATCCCACGGTCCCGATCGCCGGGTTTTCGGGCTTGCTCACCCTCTGGGGCGCAGCGGCAGGAGCCGAACCGGTGCCGCCACTTAAGAAGGCCGTCTCGTACTCCTTGGCTTCCGAGGGCTTCATGTCACCGGCAACCCGCAACAACAGTGGGCCTCTGATTGTGTTCCACTCCCGACCCAGGATCCCCCCTTGTCTGACTGCCTGGAGGTAAGCGGAACGACGTTGGGCCGCAGCCTGATCTGGCCATTGCTCAATCGTGGCCCCGCATTCCATGCCAAGCTCAGAGCACGCCAACCGCGAGTCATAGACCACACTCGCAGCGACGTAGCCGTTCGGCCGGCCCATCATTCCTTCGTTCGGGTCGTTGTCCTCGTCGACGTCGACGATTTTGGTGATCTCGGGGATCGACGCCTTCAGCGCCTCCGCGGCGCTTCGAGCAGTCGCCTGCGTCCCTTCGAGCTGCCCTTGGTTGGCTGGCTGGTTTAGGCTTCCGGGCCGTTCACCGGGAACCGGTGTGTGTGAACTGTCCCGTGTCATCGTGTAACCGACAACCCCGGCCGCGACCACTGCGACCACTGCAACCGCAGCGATGGCACTCGTCTTGCCAACTAGGCGATTTCGGCCACCTTCAGAGACGCCACCCCGGCTGGCTGTCGGCATTGCCTGCTGCGTCTTGGCAGCGCCGAATTCGCCTTCGGCGCTGGCATGCCCGGTCAGTGCCGCGGCAAATTCGCGACATGACCCGAACCGCTGGGCGGGGTCTTTAGCTAGGGCGGTCGAAAACACCTCATCGAGGCGGGCCAACTCCGGGCGCAGGCGACTGATCTGCGGCGGCGGCGCATTCAGATGCGCACTGATCACAGCGACCGGGTTGGACTTGTCAAACGGCGGCACCCCGGCCAGCAGGTGAAAAATACTGGCCGCCAGCGCGTACTGATCAGCCCGTGCATCGAGTTCCTCACCCGCCAGCTGCTCCGGCGCGGCGTAAGACACGGTGCCCACTGTCAGATTCGTCCCCGTCAGCCCGCTCGGATCAGCCAGTGGGCGTGCGATACCGAAATCGGCCAGAAAGATGCGCTGCTGCCCCCCGCTATCGGTCTGGCCCAACAAGATGTTGGCCGGCTTGACATCCCGGTGCAGCAAGCCCCGCTCGTGAGCGTGATCAAGTGCATCAGCGACCGCGATGGCGACCGCGATGGCCTCGTCGAGGGGCAGGCCGGCCGGATACCGCTCCCGCACCAGCTTCGCGGTGTCGGGTCCGTCGACGTAGTCCATCGACATCCAGAGCTGCCCGTCACACTCGCCGCGATCATGCATCCCGACGATATTGGGATGAAACAGCGTGGCCACCAGCTCCGCCTCGCGGACGAAGCGCTGACGGAACTCCTCGTTGGTGGTCAAAGACGACGGCAGCACTTTCAACGCATCCCGGCGAGGCAACCGGGGGTGCTGAACGAGGTACACCTCGCCCATCCCGCCGGACCCCAACAACCGCAAGATCCTATATCCGGCGAACGTCTCGCCAATCCGCAACGGCATGGGCGAATGCTAGCCGCTACCTCATACGGGTTCAGATCAGCCCGCGATAGCGATCAGCTGAGCTGAGGTCTAGCTGTATTGACCACGGACGTTGGTGACGGCGTGGTGAGGTGACAAGACGAGACCTCCGAGTGGAGTGCGAGCTGTCTAGGAACGCTCACCAATCTCGGAGGTCTTCGTGGTTCAACCGTAATTCCCCTTTGTCCGAAACCGGTCGTCGGCGGTTGGCTCGATGCGTCGTTGATGACGGCTGGACGCTTCGACGTGCAGCTGAGCGGTTTCAAGTGTCGGGACCGCCGTCTACATTGGCGGCCATGAAGAAGCTGGACGTCGCCCTCACCAACTGTCACGGCATCCGGGAGCTCAACGTGACGTTCGACTTCAAGCCTGGCAATGCGGTTGCGGTCTACGCGCCCAACGGCACGATGAAGACCTCCCTGGCGCAGACGTTCAAGGACTTCGCGAAAGGAGGTGAAACTATCGACCGCATGTTCCGCGACCGGGAGTCGCAACGAAGCATCACCGATGAGGCCGGCGCAGAGATCGACCCGGCGGACGTGGTAGTCGTGCTCTCCTACGACGAGGATCTCGGCCCGAGCGAGTCAGCATCGACCCTCCTCGTCAACGCCGAGCTGCGTAAGGAATACGAGGCCCTGCAAGCCGATCTGCTCGCTGCCCGCGCGGTGCTGGTCGCTGCCCTGAAGGCGCAGTCTGGGACGAAGCAGGACGTGAGCCGGACTGTCTCGCAGGCATTCATGCCCGAAGATGACAAGTTCTTCGAGGCGCTCATGCGCACCAAGTACGAAGTTGACACCCTCGACGAGCCCCGGTTTTCCGATCTGCCATATGACGTCCTGTTTAACGACAAGCTCGACGCGATCCTTCAGTCGAAGGACCTGCAATCTGTGTTGACTCAGTACGTGACACGCTGGAACGAGCTATTGGACGAGTCCACGTTCTTCAGCCGTGAGACCTTCAGCTACTACAACGCGGAGAACGTCACGAAGAGCCTGGGAGCCAACGGCTTCTTCGCGGCTAATCACTCATTGGTCCTCCGGGGCTCGGGCCAGTCCCGCACCGTGACGAGCCCTGAAGAGTTCGAGGAGTTGGTAGCCGAGGAGAAGCGGCGGATCACCGATGATGAGGTGTTGCGCAAGAAACTGAATCTCCTTGAGAAGGCTTTGCAGCGGAACGAGAGCACTCGGCAGTTCTTCACCTACGTCTCCGAGCACGTTGAACTACTCCCGGAGTTCGCGAACATCAACCTCTTCCGGCAGAAGGTGTGGCAGTCGTACCTGAAATCGCATGAGGAGCTGTTCACACGTGTAGTCACCTGCTTCGCGGATAGCGAGGTGCGCCGGAAGGAGATCGAGAAGGCGGCGGCGGACGAGCGGACCCAATGGGAGAGGGTCATCGAGATCTTCAACGACCGGTTCTTTGTGCCGTTCAGGCTCCGCGCCGAGAACAAGCACAGGGTCACGTTAGGTCAGGAGGACGTTCTCAAACTCGTGTTCAAGTTCGAGGAGGGCGATGAGTCGACGGACGTTGCGCGCGAGGAGCTCCTCTCGGTACTCAGCAACGGCGAGAAGAAGGCGCTTTATATCCTCAACGTGCTGTTCGAGATGGAAGCCCGCAAGGCCTCCGGGCGCGAAACTCTGTTCGTGATCGACGACCTCGCGGACTCGTTCGACTACAAGAACAAGTACGCGATCATTCAGTACCTCAAGGAAATGGCCGAACACGCAAACTTCAAGCTCATTCTCCTAACTCACAATTTCGATTTCTTTCGGACCCTCCTGAGTCGTGGCGTCGTCACGTACAAGCAGTGCTTTATGGCGCAGAGGGGTGACGCGAAGGTCGTTCTCAGTTGAGGGGGACCCGTTTGGTGGTCCAGCCGCTATGCGACTTTCGGTTGGTGGGTCGCGGCCCACTGTAGGGCAAACTC
>NZ_LQPZ01000004.1 GCF_002102395.1 Mycolicibacillus trivialis | reverse complement strand
CGAGGCCACTCCGCCCTCGGCGGGAAACCACCCATCAGCCGACTCGCCGCCTGACAACAACGTCTCAGGTCACAACATCTAGACGATGCCGCGCTTGAGGCGACGGCGCTCACGCTCGGAGAGCCCGCCCCAGATGCCGAACCGTTCGTCGTGGGCCAGGGCGTACTCCAGGCATTCGCCGCGCACCGGGCAGCGCTGGCAGATCTTCTTGGCCTCCCGGGTCGACCCGCCCTTCTCCGGGAAGAAGGCCTCCGGGTCGGTTTGGGCGCACAGCGCCTGGTCCTGCCACTCCTCCCGGGTCGCGGTGCTCGGGTCGAACGGGTCCGCGTCGAAGCCCGCGTCGAAGCCGGCCCCGAACGCGCCGGTGACCGGTTCGGACACCAGGCTCAGATGCGGTCGTGTCGTTCCCCCCGTGGTCGGCGAATCGGTATTAGTGTGCGGTTCTGGTCCCGTGACGCCCGGAAGGTGTTCGATCGACACGCTCCGCCTCCTCACCCTGGTCTCGTTGGTCTCACTACGCCCACTGTGTGTGATGTCCGGCCACTTCGTTTCGAACACGTGATCGAAACTCGGTCTGCGACACCGATTTCGGCAGGCCAACCGCGAAATGACACTGATGTGATTAGACACGGGATGGCTGCTCGGGTCAAGCCTTCGGCCGCGTTTCCATATCATCTCGTAACCGAACCCGGGCGTGTCCGTGATCGGCGAGTCGGTGTCATGTTGACCACATCACCACTTCGCCAGCCCGCCGCCGGGCGTTGCGGCCCGCGGTCGCGCCCGCGGGACGGGCAGTACTGTCGTGCGGTGTGAAGATCACGGTACTGGTCGGCGGCGTCGGCGGCGCCCGCTTCCTGCTCGGCGTGCAGCGCCTGCTCGGACTCGGGCGGTTCGGCACCGGTGACGACCCGGCCCACGAACTGACCGCGGTCGTCAACGTCGGCGACGACGCCTGGATGCACGGGGTGCGCATCTGCCCCGACCTCGACACCTGCATGTACACCCTGGGCGGCGTCGTCGACCCCGAGCGCGGCTGGGGGCATCGCGACGAAACCTGGAACGCCAAAGAGGAATTGGCCCGCTACGGCGTGCAACCGGACTGGTTCGGGCTCGGCGACCGCGATCTGGCCACCCACCTGGTGCGCAGCCAGATGTTGCGGGCGGACTACCCGCTCTCCCAGATCACCGCCGCGCTCAGCGACCGCTGGCCGCTGGGCGCGCGCCTGCTGCCGGCCAGCGACGACCGCTGCGAGACCCACGTGGTCATCACCGATCCCGACGACGGTGCCCAGCGCGCCATCCACTTCCAGGAGTGGTGGGTGCGGCATCGCGCCAAGGTGCCGACCCACAGTTTCGCCTTCGTCGGCGCCGAGGGCGCCACCGCCGCGCCCGGGGTGGCCGAGGCGATCGCCGAGGCCGACGTGGTGTTGCTTGCGCCGTCGAACCCGGTGGTCTCCATCGGCGCGGTCCTGGCCGTGCCCGGCATCCGCGGGGCGCTGCGCTCCACCCCGGCCCCCGTCGTCGGCTACTCCCCCATCGTCTCGGGAAAACCGGTGCGCGGCATGGCCGACATCTGCCTGGAGACGATCGGGGTCCCGACCACCGCCGCCGCCGTCGGTGAGCTGTACGGATCGCGGCGCGCGACCGGGATCCTGGACTACTGGCTCGTCCACGAGGGCGAGGACGCCGAGATCGACGGTGTCACCGTGCGCGCCGCACCGCTGCTGATGACCGATCCGGATGCGACGGCGGCCATGGTCAGGGCGGGCCTCGACCTCGCGGGGGTGTCGATGTGAGCGAACCCGCCGAGCACGGCAGCGCCGCTTCCCTGGAACTGCTGCCGGTCCCGGGCCTGCCCGAGTTCGGCCCCGGCGACGACCTCGCGGCCGCTCTCGCCGACGCCGCCCCGTGGCTGCGCGACGGCGACATCGTGGTGGTCACCAGCAAGGTCGTCTCCAAGTGCGAGGGCCGCATGGTGACTGCGCCCCGCGATCCCGAGGAGCGGGATGCGCTGCGGCGCACGTTGATCGAACAGGAAGCTGTTCGGGTGCTCGCCCGCAAGGGACGCACCCTGATCACCGAGAACCGGATCGGGTTGGTGCAGGCCGCCGCAGGTGTGGACGGGTCGAACGTCGGCGCCGAGGAGTTGGCGCTGCTGCCGACCGATCCAGACGGTTCGGCTGCCGGGTTGCGCGACCGGCTGCGCGCGCTGCTCGGCGTGACGGTCGGGGTGGTGATCACCGACACCATGGGCCGGGCCTGGCGCAACGGGCAGATCGACGTCGCGATCGGGGCCGCCGGGGTTCCGGTGCTGCACGGCTACGCCGGGGCGTCCGACCGGCACGGAAACGAATTGCTGGTCACCGAGATCGCGGTGGCCGACGAGATCGCCGCGGCCGCCGACCTGGTCAAGGGCAAGCTCACCGGGATCCCGGTGGCGGTGCTGCGCGGGCTGGCGGCGGCCGACGACGGCTCCACCGCGCAGGCGCTGATCCGGCGCGGCACCGACGACCTGTTCTGGCTCGGCACCGCCGAAGCGCTGGAGCTGGGCCGCAAACAGGCCCTGCTGATGCGCCGGTCGGTGCGCCGGTTCGCCGCCACCGCGGTACCCGAGCAGCTGCTCACCGAGGCCGTCGCCGACGCGCTCACCGCCCCCGCGCCGCACCACACCCGCCCGGTGCGGTTCGTGTGGCTGCGCACCCCGGCACTGCGTACCCGGCTGCTGGATGCGATGGCCGCCAGGTGGCGCGCCGACCTGGCCGGCGACGGCAAGTCACCCGAGTCCATCGAACGGCGGGTGGCGCGCGGCCGGATCCTCTATGACGCGCCGGAAGTCGTCATCCCGTTCCTGGTCCCCGACGGCGCGCACCACTATCCCGACCCGGCGCGGACCACCGCCGAGCACACCATGTTCACCGTGGCGGTCGGCGCCGCCGTGCAGGGGCTGCTGGTGGGGTTGGCGGTGCGCGGGCTGGGCAGCTGCTGGATCGGCTCGACGATCTTCGCCGCCGACGTGGTGCGCGCCGAACTCGACCTACCTCGGGACTGGGAACCGTTGGGCGCCATCGCCGTCGGCTATCCCGACGACGATCCCGAAACCCCGGCGCAGCCGCGCCCCCCCGCCGCCACCGAGAAACTGCTGGTGCACAAATGAGCGTGCGGGATTCGGCGATCCGGCTGCTCACCGACTGGCCCGCACCCGATGCCGGCCAGGACGCGTTGCGTCATGCCGTCCTGAGCTTCCTGCACGCCCGCGAAGACGCCTGCGCCCGCGAATGCGTGCCCGGCCACATCACCGCCTCCACGCTGGTGCTCGACGACACCGGCGGGCGGGTGCTGCTGACCCTGCACCCGCGGCTGGGCCGCTGGGTACAACTCGGCGGGCACTGCGAGCACGACGACCGCGACATCTTCGACGCCGCGCTGCGCGAGGCCGCCGAGGAGTCCGGCATCGCCGGACTGGCGCTCGACGCCGGACTGACCGCGATCCACGTCCACCCGGTGACCTGTTCGCTGGGTGTGCCGACCCGCCACCTCGACCTGCAGTTCGTCGCCCGCGCCCCCGCCGACGCGACGATCGGGATCAGCGAGGAGTCGCTCGACCTGCGCTGGTGGCCGGTCGACGCCCTGCCGGACGGCACCGATGCGGCATTGTCGTATCTGGTGGCGACCGCCGTTCACCGCGGCCGCTGACCGGTCGGTATCGCGAATGATGTTCTAGGGCGGCATTTTCGCGGTTTCACCGCCGTCAGCCTTCACTCGGGGCCGGGATTGTCCCCCGCCCCGCCGCTCCGGCCGCTCACACGTCCGATGAGTAGCGGATCCCGCCGTCGGGGATCGCCACCCCTGGCCAGACCCGGGCCCCGCGCAGCAGTTCGCAACGCGCGCCGATGTCCGCGCCGTCGCCGATCACCCCGTCGCGGATCAGGGCGCGCGGGCCGACCCGGGCGCCGAACCCGATGATGGACCGCTCGATCACCGCACCCGCCTCGATGCGGGCGCCGTCGAAGATCACCGCCCCGTCGAGGCGCACCCCGGGGCCGATCTCGGCGCCGCGGCCGACCGCGGTGCCGCCGATCAACACCGCGCCCGGGGAGACCGCGGCGCCGTCGTGCACCCGCTTCTCACCGCGCTGGCCGGCCAGTGCCGGCGACGGCGCCAGCCCGCGCACCAGGTCCGCCGAGCCTCGTACGAAGTCCTCCGGGGTGCCCATGTCCCGCCAGTAGGTGGCGTCGACGTGACCGCAGACCTCGACCTCACCGTCGGCCAGCAGGGCGGGGAAGACCTCCCGCTCCACCGAGACCTCCCGCCCGCGCGGGATCCGGTCGATCATCTCCCGGGAGAACACGTAGCAGCCGGCGTTGATCTGATCGGTCGGCGGATCCTCGGTCTTCTCCAGGAACGCGGTCACCCGGCCGTTCTCGTCGGTGGGCACGCACCCGAACGCACGCGGATCGCCCACCCGCACCAGGTGCAGCGTCACGTCGGCGTTCTTCTCCCGGTGGGCCGCAAGCAGTTCGGCGGGGTCGGCGCCGGAGAGGACATCGCCGTTGAACACCATCGCGGTGTCGTGGCGCAGTTTCGGGGCCACGTTGGCGATGGCGCCGCCGGTGCCCAACGGCACCTCCTCGGTCACGTACTCGATCTGCAGACCGAGCTTGGAGCCGTCACCGAACTCGGTCTCGAACACGTCGGGCTTGTAGGACGTGCCCAGGATCACGTGCTCGATCCCGGATTCGGCGATGCGGGACAGCAGATGGGTCAGAAACGGCAGCCCGGCGGTCGGCAGCATCGGCTTGGGCGCCGAGAGCGTCAACGGACGCAGCCGGGTGCCCTTCCCGCCGACCAGCACCACGGCGTCGACGTCGGCGCCCCCGGCATTCAACTTCGTCGTCATCGCCGTCCTTTCGCCGCTCTGCGTCGCGAACTGCGCACCACCGCGCGGGCCCGGGCGGCAAGCGCGCCGCGCATGGTCCAGCGCAGCGGTGCCCGCCACCAGCCCGGGTGCCGGTCCGCCAGGAAGATGTAGGTGCTGCGGTGGTGCGCGGCCAGGTTGCGGGCCGGGTCCCGACCGGTGGAATGCCCCTTGTCGTGCAGTACCTCCGAAGAGGGGACGTAGACGTTCTGCCAGCCGGCCCGGCCCAGTCGGTCGCCGAGGTCGACGTCCTCCATGTACATGAAGTAGCGCTCGTCGAACCCGCCGATCCCGTCGAAGGCGCTGCGCCGCACCAGCAGACAGGCCCCGGACAGCCAGCCGACCGTGCGTTCGCTGGGCTCCAGGCGTTCCTGGCGGTAGGCCAGCGACCACGGATTGCGCGGCCACACCGGGCCGACCACCGCGTGCATACCGCCCCGGATCAGGCTGGGCAGCTGGCGGGCCGACGGGTACACCGAGCCGTCCGGGTCGCGGATCAGCGGCCCGAGGGCGGCCGCCCGCGGCCACCGCTGCGCGGCGGCCAGCAGTGCGTCGATGCTGCCCGGGCCCCACTGGACGTCCGGGTTGGCCACCACCACGAACTCCGCCGCGGGATCGACCTGCGCCATCGCCCGGTTGATCGCGGTGCCGTAACCGAGGTTTCCGCCGGTGTCGAACAGGGTGACGCCCTCGTGGTCGCGCAACGCGGCCTGCGGGGCGCCGTCGGTGGAGCCGTTGTCGGCCATCACCACCCGCACCGGCCGGTCGGTGGCCAGCGACAACGACGCCAGGAACCGGTCCAGGTGCGTCCCCGGCGAATAGGTCACCGTCACCACCGGCAGCACGTCACTCACGGCGTTGAGGATAGAGGGTCGAGGAGGGGGCCCGGTCCGCCAGCGCCGCGGCCAGCGCCTCCCGCCAGCCGCGCAACGGGGCGGTCGCGTCGCCCGCCAGTGCGGAGTAGCGCGGTCGGCGGGCCGGGCGCGGGCGGTGGTCGCTGGGCACCGGACGCACCCGCGCCGGATCGGCGCCGACCTCGGCGAACACCGCACGGGCCTGCTCGAACCGGCTCACCGCGCCGGCGTTGGCGGCGTGCCGGATCGGCGCGCCGGCGCCGGGCTCCTCGTCGGCGATCCGCAGCAGTGCGGCGACCAGGTCGGCGACGTAGGTCGGCGAGCCGACCTGGTCGTCGACCATCTCCACCGGCTCGGAGCCGGCCGCGAGCCGGCGCATCGCGGCCACGAAGTCGGTTCCGGTGCCGCCGGTGTACACCCAGGCCGTGCGCACGACGCGGGCCTGCGGCAGCGCCGCCAGCACGGCGCGCTCCCCGGCCAGCTTGGTCTGCCCGTAGACGTTGAGCGGGCCGGTCGGGTCCTGCGGCCGGTACGGGTGCGGTGGCGCGCCGGAGAAATCGCCGCTGAACACGTAGTCGGTGGAGACGTGGAGCAACCCGGCACCGGCGCGCGCGCACGCCGCCGCCAGCAGACCGGGGCCGGTGGCGTTGACCGCCTCGGCGCGTTGCCGATCGGTCTCGGCTCCGTCGACGTCGGTGTAGGCGGCGCAGTTGACCACGATGTCGCCGGGCCGGATCCGGTCGGCGGCCGCCGCCGGGTCGGTGATGTCCCATTCCGCGGAGGTGAAGGCCGCCGCTGGGCGCCCGCGCCGGGCCACTTCGGCGATCAGCGCCGTGCCCAGCTGCCCCCCCGCCCCGGTGATCACCAGCCTGTCGGATCGGGACACCGCTGCCGCGCCTCCTCGTTCACCGGCTCGCTGCTTGCCCGGCACAAGGTCGTCGCCGGAGGTCACAAGTGTGGCACGCCGTCCGTCGCTACCGGGAATGCGGCCGGGTGCGCAGTAACCTGAATCGATGCCCACGGAGCGTCTGGCCCGCGTCATCGCCACGGTTGCCGCCGTCGCGGTCGTACTCGGCACCGGCGTGGCCTGGACCACGATCCGGTCGTTCGAGGGCGGCATCTTCCACATGTCCAGCCCGTTGCTCGGTCAGGGCGGCGACGACGGTGCCATCGACATCCTGCTGGTCGGCAGCGACAGCCGCACCGACGCGCACGGAAACCCGCTGACCGCGCAGGAGTTGTCGATGCTGCGGGCCGGCGACGAGGAGGCGACCAACACCGACACCATCATCCTGGTGCGCATCCCCAACAACGGGAAGTCGGCGACGGCGATCTCGATCCCCCGCGACTCCTACGTCGCGGCACCGGGTTTGGGCAAGACCAAGATCAACGGCGTCTACGGCGAGGTGAAACTCAGTGAGCGTGAACGGCTGGTCGACGCCGGTTACACCGACCCGGAAGTGGAGTACCGGGCCGTCGATGCGGGCCGCGAGGCGCTGATCCAGACCGTCACCGACCTGACCGGTGTGACCGTCGACCACTACGCCGAGATCGGCCTGCTGGGGTTCGCGTTGATCACCGACGCGCTCGGCGGGGTCGAGGTCTGCCTCAAAGAGCCGGTCTACGAACCGTTGTCCGGGGCGGACTTCCCGGCCGGCTGGCAACGGCTCAGCGGCGCCGAGGCGTTGAGCTTCGTGCGCCAACGCCACGACCTGCCCCGCGGTGACCTGGACCGGGTCGTGCGCCAACAGGCCGTGATGGCCGAGCTGGCCCACAAGGTGATCTCCGGCAAGACCCTGTCGAGCCCGTCCACCATGAACCAGCTGCAGCATGCCATCCAGCGCTCAGTGGTGATCTCCTCCGGCTGGGACATCATGGATTTCGCCACCCAGCTGCAGAAACTGTCCGCCGGCAACGTCGCGTTCGCCACCATCCCGGTCATCCGCGAGAACGGCTGGAGTGACGACGGCATGCACAGTGTGGTGCAGGTGGACCCGCACGAGGTCGCCGAGTGGGTGCGCGGGCTGCTGCACGACCAGGATGAGGGCAAGACCGCCGAGTTGGCCTACTCCCCGGCCGACACCACCGTGAGCGTGTTCAACGACACCGACATCAACGGCCTGGCCGCCGCGGTCTCCGATGTGCTTGCGGCCAAGGGGTTCAACACCGCCACGGTGGCCAACAACGAGGGCGCCCCGGTGACCACCAGTCAGGTCCAGGCCGCCGACAGCGGCGATCTGGGCGTGCAGGCGGTCGCCGAGGAACTCGGAGGCCTGCACGTCGTCGCCGACAGCTCGCTGCCGCCGCGCACCGTGCGGGTGCTGCTGGCCGCCGATTACACCGGTCCGGGCTCCGACGGCGGCTACATCGCGAGCGCCGACAGCGGCGGCTATTCCGAGGCCGGCTACCAGCAGGACGCGGCCCCGCCGCCGCCCTCACCGATCCTCACCGCGGGCTCGGCGGACCCCAAGTGCGTCAACTAGCCTGAGGGCCGTGACGACGGTCAGCGGAGCGATTCTGGAGCCCATGCTGCGCGCCGACCCGGTCGGCCCGCGCATCACCTACTACGACGACGCCACCGGCGAACGGATCGAGTTGTCGGCCGCCACCCTGGCGAACTGGGCGGCCAAGTCCGGCAACCTGTTGCGCGAGGAACTCGGCGCCGGTCCCGGCGACCGGGTGGCGGTGCTGCTGCCCGCCCATTGGCAGACCGCCGCGGTGCTGTTCGGGGCGTGGTGGATCGGCGCGGAGGTGGTCCTGGAGGGCGGTGCGGCCGAGGTCGCGCTGTGCACCCTCGATCGCCTCGAGGAGGCCGACGCCGCGGCGGGCGACGGTGAGGTGGCGGTGCTGTCGCTGGACCCGTTCGGCCGGCCGGTGGCCGACCTGCCGATCGGGGTGACCGACTATGCGACCGCGGTGCGGGTGCACGGCGACCAGATCGCCGCCGAGCCGGCGCCGGGCCCGGCGCTGAGCGGCCGTTCGGTGACCGACCTGCTGGCCGAAGTGCAGCGCTCCGCGACCGCCCACCACCTGACCGGCGACGACCGGGTGCTGTCCACCGGGAGCTGGGACAGCGCAGCGGAGTTGGTGGACCGGTTGCTCGCGGTGTTGTCGGTGGGCGGGTCGCTGGTCCAGGTGGCCCACCCCGACCCGCAGGCGATGTCCCGGCGGCAGGAGACCGAGAAGGTCACCCGCACCAACATATGTTGATATAGCAATGTTTCAATGCTAGGGTCGGTCGGTATCGGATTCGGCGCGACGCGAGAGGGATATCGATGGCGGCATACGGCCTGTTGGGGAAGGCGGCGACCACGGTGGTCACCGGTGTGGTCGGCGTCACGGCGTACGAGGCGCTGAAGAAGGCGCTGGCCAAGGCACCGATCCACGAGACCGCGGTGACGGCCACCGAATGGAGCCTGCGCGGCACCCGCCGCGCCGAGGAGGTCGCCGAATCCGCGCGGCTGCGGGTCGCCGACGTGGTGGCCGAGGCACGCGAACGGCTCGGCGAGGAGGCGCCCGCCCCCACCCTCGAAGCAACCGATCACGACCACGAGCACTGAGCCGGTGGGCACCGACACCGCACCGGTTCTGCGCTCCGATGCGGCCGGACGACTGCGGGTCCAGGTCGGCTGGCTGCGCGGCGACACCCGCCGCGCGGTCGCCGTGGAGGAAGCGGTCGACAAACTGGCCGGGGTGCGCACCGTGCACGCCTACCCGCGGACCGGGTCGGTGGTGGTCTGGTATTCGCCGGCCCGCACCGACAGGTCCGCGCTACTGGCCGCGATCGGCGAAGCCGAACACGTTGCGGCCGAACTGATCCCGGCGCGCCAGCCGCGCTCCGCCGACGTCCGCAACACCGATCTGCTGCGGATGGCGGTCGGCGGTGCGGCACTGGCACTGCTGGGCGTGCGCCGCTACGTGTTCGCCCGCCCGCCGCTGCTGGGCACGTCGGGACGGTTGGCCGCCACCGGCGTGACCATCTTCACCGGCTACCCGTTCCTGCGCGGTGCGCTGCGCTCGTTGCGGTCCGGACGGGCCGGCACCGACGCGCTGGTGTCGGCGGCCACCGTCGCCAGCCTGGTGTTGCGCGAGAACGTCGTCGCGCTCACCGTGCTGTGGCTGCTCAACATCGGCGAGTACCTGCAGGATCTGACCCTGCGTCGCACCCGTCGCGCGATCTCCGAGCTGCTGCGCGGCCAGCAGGACACCGCCTGGCTGCGGCTGGCCGACGGCACCGAGGTGCAGGTACCCATCGACACCGTGCAGGTCGGCGACGAGGTGGTCATCCACGAGCAGGTGGCCCTGCCGGTCGACGGCGAGATCGTCGACGGCGAGGCGGTCGTCGACCAGTCCGCGATCACCGGCGAGACCCTGCCGGTCAGCGTCACCGTCGGGGCCCGCGTGCACGCCGGTTCGGTGGTGATGCGTGGGCGTCTGGTGGTCCGCGCCCGCGCCGTGGGCAGCCAGACCGTCATCGGGCGGATCATCAGCCGCGTCGAGGAGGCCCAGAACGACCGGGCCCCGATCCAGACCATCGGCGAGAACTTCTCCCGCCGCTTCGTGCCGGCGTCGTTCATCCTGTCCGCCGCCACCCTGCTGGTCACCGGTGATGTCCGCCGGGCGATGACCATGCTGCTGGTGGCCTGCCCGTGCGCGGTCGGCCTGGCCACTCCCACCGCGATCAGCGCCGCGATCGGCAACGGTGCGCGCCGCGGCATCCTGATCAAGGGCGGCTCGCACCTCGAGCAGGCCGGCCGGGTCGACGCCATCGTGTTCGACAAGACCGGCACCCTGACCGTCGGGCGCCCAGTGGTCACCAATATCGTTGCGCTGCACCCGGACTGGGAACCCGAGCAAGTACTCGCCTACGCGGCGAGCTCGGAGATCCACTCGCGGCACCCGCTGGCCGAAGCGGTGATCCGCTCCACCGAGGAACGCCACATCACCATCCCCGCGCACGAGGAGTGCGAGGTGCTCGTCGGGTTGGGCATGCGCACCTGGGCCGACGGCCGCATCCTGCTGCTGGGCAGCCCGTCGCTGCTGGCCTCCGAGAACGTCACGGTGCCCGCCGAGGCCACCCGCTGGATCGAGAAGCTGCGCAGGCAGGCCGAGACCCCGCTGCTGCTGGCCGTCGACGGCGTGTTCGTCGGCCTGATCAGCCTGCGCGACGAGGTGCGCCCCGAGGCCACCGAGGTGCTCACCAAGCTGCGCGCGCAGGGCATCCGCCGCATCGTGATGCTCACCGGCGACCACCCGCAGACCGCCGCCGCCGTCGCCGCCGAACTCGGCATCGACGAATGGCGCGCCGAGGTGCTGCCCGAGGACAAACTCGAAGTGGTCCGTGCCCTGCAGGACGACGGCTTCGTGGTCGGGATGGTCGGTGACGGGATCAACGACGCGCCCGCACTGGCCGCCGCCGACATCGGCATCGCGATGGGCCTGGCCGGCACCGACGTCGCGGTGGAGACCGCCGACGTGGCGCTGGCCAACGACGACCTGCGCCGCCTGCTCGACGTCCGCGACCTCGGGGCCCGCGCGGTGGACGTGATCCGGCAGAACTACGGCATGTCGATCGCGGTCAACGCGGCCGGCCTGCTCATCGGCGCCGGCGGCGCGCTGTCCCCGGTGCTGGCCGCGATCCTGCACAACGCGTCCTCGGTGGCGGTGGTGGCCAACAGCTCCCGACTGATCCGCTACCGGCTGCCCGCCGGCGCCGGATCGGCCAATACCGCACCCGCGCTGCCCGCAGCAGGATAGGAAGGAAGGCGACCCCGCGGGGGCCGCCGCGCCTCCGCCCCGCCACCGTCAGGAGGGTGTGTGATCGTCGTCGAGGCCGCAGCGGGCCGCGCCCCCCACGCCACCCGGGCACCGGTGGCCCGCCGATGAGGATCACCGGACGGGTGGCCATCGTGACCGGCGGCGGCGGCGGGATCGGCGCCGCGATCGGCGCGGCGCTGGCTGCCGCGGGGGCGAAGGTGGTGCTCGCCGACATCGACGAGGCCGCCGCCCACCACGCCGCCACCGCGATCACCGCCACCCATCCGCAGGCCGCGATCGCCGTCGGCGCCGACGTGACCGACAGCGCGGCGATCGCCGGCCTGATCGCAACCGCGCAGCAGAACTTCGGGCCGGTCGACCTGTACTTCGCCAACGCGGGCACCATGGGTGCGCCCGGGCTGGGCGCCGACGCCGACTGGGATGTCGCGCTGGCGGTCAACCTGCGCGCCCACGTCCGGGCCGCCGAACAACTCCTGCCGCAGTGGCTGGAGCGCGGTGCGGGCTACTTCGTCGCCACCGCCTCGGCGGCCGGGCTGCTCACCCAGATCGGCGGCGCCGCCTACGCCGTCACCAAGCACGCGGCGGTCGGGTTCGCCGAATGGCTGGCGGTCACCTACGGCGACCGCGGTGTGCGGGTCAGCTGTCTGTGCCCGATGGGTGTGGAGACTCCGTTGCTCTACGCCGGTCAGCACTCCGGTGACCCCATCGGCGCCGCCGCCACCCGCGCGGTCACCGCCGCCGGCGAGGTGCTCTCCCCCGACCGGGTCGCCCGCGACGTGCTGACGGCCATCGAAGACGAGACGTTCCTGATCCTGCCGCACCCGCAGGTGGCGCAGATGTTCGCGCAGAAGGCATCCGACTACGACCGTTGGCTGCGCGGGATGCGCCGCTACCAGGCGATGTTGCTGGAGGACTCCGATGGCACTGTTTGACCTCTCCGATCGGGCCCGGGAGCTGCAGGACCGGCTGAGCGGGTTCATGGCCGACCACGTCTACCCCGCCGAGTCGGTCTACGCCCACCAGATGGCCGAGACCGCCGACCCGCACGTCCAGCCGCCGGTCGTCGAGGAACTGAAGGCGGAGGCGCGGCGGCGCGGGCTGTGGAACCTGTTTCATCCCCATCCGCAGACCGGTGCCGGGCTGACCAACCTGGAGTACGCGCCGCTGGCCGAGATCATGGGCCGCAGCCCGCTGGCACCGGAGGCGTGCAACTGCAGCGCCCCGGACACCGGCAACATGGAGGTGCTCGAGCTGTTCGGTACCGAGGAACACCGCACCACGTACCTGGAACCGTTGCTGGCCGGCACCATCCGCTCGGCATTCGCGATGACCGAGCCGGCGGTGGCCAGCTCCGACGCCACCAACATCGAGCTGTCGATGGTCCGCGACGGCGACGACTACCTGCTCAACGGCCGGAAGTGGTTCACCTCCAACGCGTTACACCCGCATTGCACGGTGCTGATCGTGATGGGAAAGACCGATCCGACCGCACCGATCCACCGGCAGCAGACGATGATGGTCGTGCCGATCGACGCGCCCGGGCTCACCATCCTGCGCGGGGTGTCGGTCTTCGGCTACCAGGACCGCGGCGGGCACGCCGAGATCGACTTCGCCGACGTGCGGGTGCCGGCCCGCGACGTGCTCAAGGGCGAAGGCGAGGGCTTCGCGATCGCGCAGGCCCGGCTCGGCCCGGGCCGCATCCACCACTGCATGCGCGCGATCGGCATGGCCGAACGCGCCCTGGAACTGCTGTGCCGGCGCGCCCAGTCGCGGGTCACGTTCGGCAAGCCGCTGGCCGACAACGCCAACATCGGCGACTGGATCGCCGAGGCGCGCATCGACATCGAGATGACCCGGCTGCTCACCCTCAAGGCCGCCTACCTGATGGACACCGTCGGCAACAAGGGCGCCCAGACCGAGATCGCCGCCATCAAGGTCGCCGCGCCGGCCATGGCGCTGACCATCGTCGACCGGGCCATCCAGGTGCACGGTGCGGCCGGGGTGACCGAGGACTTCCCGCTGGCGACCGCCTACGCCCACCTGCGCACCCTGCGGTTGGCAGACGGCCCCGACGAGGTGCACAAGCGGGCGATCGCGCGCAACGAGCTGCGCGCCTACCGCCACCTGCGACCGCAGAAGGGATGAGCATGGGAGTGAGCAGGGAATGACCGACGACCGGCTGGCCGGCAAGACCGCGATCATCACCGGCGCCTCCCGCGGCATCGGGCTGGCCACCGCCGCGGCGCTGGCCGCCGCCGGCGCCGACGTGGTGGTGACCTCCCGCAGCCAGGAGGCCGCCGACACGGCCGCCGCCCACATCGGCGGCACCACGGTCGGGTTCGGCGCCCACGCCGTGGACGAGGAGGCGGCCCGCCGCTGCATCGAGGCCACCCTGGACCGGTTCGGCAGCGTCGACATCCTGGTCAACAACGCCGGCACCAACCCCGCACACGGCCCGCTGATCGAGCAGGACCACGCCCGGTTCGCCAAGATCTTCGACGTCAACCTGTGGGCGCCGCTGCTGTGGACCGGTCTGGCCGCCACCGCGTGGATGACCGAGCACGGCGGCGCGGTGATCAACACCGCCTCCATCGGCGGGCTGACCCACGGCGCCGGGCTGGGCATGTACAACACCACCAAGGCGGCGCTGATCTATCTGACCCGCCAGCTCGCGTTGGAGTTGTCGCCCGCGATCCGGGTCAACGCCGTCGCCCCCGGGGTGGTGCGCACCCGGATGGCCGAACTGCTGTGGAAGGACCATGAACCGCTGGTGGCGGCCAGCACCCCGCTGAACCGCATCGGTGAACCCGACGACGTTGCCGCCGCCATCGTCTACCTGGCGTCGGCGTCGTGGGTGACCGGCGAGATCCTGGTGATCGACGGCGGGCAGCGCCTCGGCGACGCCCAGCGCGTCCGGTCCTGAGTGGGTGCCGCTCGGATCAGCAGCCGCAGTCCTCGCCGCGCCAGGCCCGCACGCCCTGCCAGACCGCGACACCGGCGACCCCCAACCCGATGACCGGGTCCAGCCACCACCCGCCGGCCCACTGCGCGGTCACCGCCAGGGTGAGCAGCACGGCGGCGGCCTGCACGCCGCACAGGTAGTTCTGGATGCCCTCGCCCTTGGTGGCCGCCGAGCCCAGCCGGGTGCCCAGCTTGTGCTGGATCCGGCCGATGGCGGGCATCTGCACCAGGGCCACCACGGTGATGGCGATCCCGATGGTGGTGGCGTCGGCCTGACGCTCCTCGAACAGGTGCCGCACCGATTCCATCGCGATGTAGGGCGCCAGCAGCCAGAACGAGATCGCCACACCGAGTTGGGCGCGCCGCTCGGCGGTCGGCGACAGGGTGCGCGAACCGGTGAACCGCCACAGCACCATCACGCTGGCCAGCCCCTCCGGGATCGCACCCAGCGCCCAGCCGGTCAACGCGATCGACTGCGACTCCAGGCCCTGCCAGAGCCCGACGGTGCCCTCGACGGCCACGAACGCCAGCGTGACCCAGGCCAGCCGCCGCGCCCAGGCCGCAGCGCGGTGCCACCCGGCGTCCGGGACGGGGGTTGCCGGGGCGTGCGTGTGGTCGGCGCCGGTGCAGGCGATCGCTGTCTCCACTCCGGCGATGGTAGTCGCAGTTCCGGTGTGAGCCCGCTCGCGTTCCCCCGTGGCGGGCGGCCCGCGGACCCGCCCGCCGCCCCGCCGGTGCGTCGGATGCAACAATGTCGCCGGTGAGCGAGTCGCCGCGGGCGACCGCCGAATCGGATCAGACCGTCCTGCCGAACCGGGGTGGCGCGCCCCGAGAAGGAGCCGACCGACCCATGTCACGCAGCTTCCGGACAGCAGCGGCGGTGACCGGCTGCCTGGCGGTCCTGGCCACCGCGTGCGGAACCCCCGCCGGCGAGGACAGCACCGTGAGCAGCACCACCACCCCGACCACCACCGCGACCAAGTCGACCGACGGGGACTGCATCACCGACTTCGACCCGCACACCGACTACTTCCCGACCAAGTCCACGGTCGTCGACGCCACCAACTTCACCCTGCGCTACCACAAGAGCTACCAGGTGCTGACCGTCAACCAGCCCTACCCCGGCGGCGCCCCGCAGTCCTATGTGCTGGTGCACTGCGGCGCGCCGGACCCGGAGCTCACCGGGGACCTGGCCGACGCACCCCGCATCGAGGTGCCGGTCGACAGCGTCTACTCCGGCTCGACGACCCAGCTGGGGATGTTCGCCGAACTGGACAAGACCGGGCTGGTCACCGGTGTGGCCGGCGCCGACAACGTCGTCAACGACAAGATCCGGGGCCGCATCAACGACGGCGACGTTCTCGACTTCGCCCCCGGCGGGCAGATCAACACCGAACTGGTCGCCACCGAACGCCCCGACGTGCTGCTCACCGACGGGCTGGACAACCCCGGCTACGCCAAGATCGCCGACGCGGGCACGGCGGTGGTCGCCGACGCCGAATGGCTGGAGAACACCCCGCTGGGCCGCGCCGAGTGGGTCAAGGTGATCGCCGCGCTGACCGGCGCGGAGGAGAAGGCCGCCGAAACCTACGGCCGGCTGCGCAACGACTACGAGGTGCTGGTCGACAAGGCCGCCGCCGCCCCGCCGGTGCAGGTGCTGCCCGGGACGATGGACCAGGGCACCTGGTCGATGCCGACCGGGCGTGAGTACACCGGGCGGCTGATCGTCGACGCCGGCGGCGCCTACCGGTGGGCCGAGGACCCCGGCACCAACCTGAAGCTGAGCTTCGAAGCGGTCTACGCCGAGGCCGGCCAGGCGCCGGTCTGGCTGGTCAACACCGACTGGGAGACCCTGGCCGACGCGCTGGCCGCCGACAACCGCTACGGCGAACTGGCCGCGGTGCGCGACGGGGCGGTCTGGTCGGCGGACAAGGCGATCGGCCCGGCCGGCGGCAACGACTACTGGGAGCGCGGAGTGGCCCGCCCCGACCTGGTGCTCGCGGACCTGATCGCGATCCTGCACCCGGACCTGCAACCGGATCACGCGTTCGAGTTCTACCGCCAGGTCCCGCGCGGGTGACCGCTGTGGCCCCGCGGGCCGTGCCGGCACCGGCCCCGGCGGCCCCGACGCCGCGCCCGACGCGCGGGCGCATCCCGGCGGTGCTGGTGGCCCTCGGCTGCGCGGTGGTGGTGCTCACCCTGCTGGGCATCGCGCTCGGGCCGGTGCGGGTGCCGCTGGCCGACACCGTGCGGATCCTGCTCGGCGCCGAACCGTCGGATCCGCGCTGGCAGGTGGTGGTGACCACGATGCGGCTGCCGCGGGTGCTGACCGCGATCGCGGCCGGCGCCGCGCTGGCGGTGGCCGGGCTGCAGATGCAGACCCTGTTCCGCAACATCCTGGCCGACCCGTACGTGCTCGGGGTGAGTTCGGGGGCCAGCCTCGGGGTGGCGTTGACCGTCGTCGGCTCCGGCTCGGCGGCCGCCGGGTTCACCGCCGGGTTCGGCGGCGGCGGGCGGACCGGGATGGTGGCGGCCGCCGCGGTGGGCGCCGGGCTGGTGCTCGCCCTGGTGCTCGGTCTGGCCCGCTGGGTGCGCTCGGCGGCCACCCTGCTGCTGATCGGGGTGATGGTGGGCGCGGCGAGCACCGCGATCGTCAGCGTGCTGCTCATCTACGCCGATCCGCGCCGGGTCCAGCAGTTCCTGGTGTGGAGTCTGGGTAGCTTCGCCGGCACCTCCTGGGCGGACCTGCGGCTGCTGCTCCCGCTGACCGTGGCCGGGGTGGCGGTGGCGGCGCTGACCGTGCGCCCGCTCAACGCCCTGCTGCTCGGCGAGGGCTACGCCCGCACGATGGGTGTCCGGGTGACGGGGGCGCGGGCGGTGACCTGCGTGTCGGCGGCGCTGCTGGCCGGTGCGGTCACCGCGTTCTGCGGGCCGGTGGCGTTCCTCGGGCTGGTGGTGCCGCATCTGTGCCGGATCGCGCTCGGCACCTCCGATCACCGGGCGTTGATCCCGGCCGCGGTGCTGATGGGGGCGGCCGTCGCGCTGGCCTGCGGGGTGGTCAGCCAGTTGCCGGGCAGCGGGGCGGTGCTGCCGGTCAACGCGGTCACCGCCATCGTCGGCGCACCGATCGTCATCGTGGTGTTGCTGCGCAGTCGCCGCGGACTGGGTATCGAACGATGAGCGTCGAACTGGTCGACCTGGCCGTCGGCTACCGCAACCGGCGCCGCGACACCGTGGTGGCCGACCGGTTGACCGCACGGGCCCGCCGCGGCGAGCTGACCGTGCTGCTCGGCCCCAACGGGTGCGGCAAGTCCACGCTGATCCGCACGCTGTGCGGGCTCCAGCGATCCCTGGCCGGGCGGGTCATCCTCGACGGCACCGAGTTGACCGCGCTGGCCGGCGACGAGCGGGCCCGCCGGGTCGGGGTGGTGCTCACCGAGCGGGTCGATCCCGGCCTGCTGTCCGCCCGGGAACTGGCCGGGCTGGGCCGCATCCCGCATCTGGGCCTGGGCGGGCGGATGCGACCGCGCGACCACGCCGTCGTGGACTGGGCGCTGACCGCGGTGGGGGCCGCGCCGCTGGCCGACCGGCCGGCAGCGCAGCTCTCCGACGGGGAGCGCCAACGGGTGCTGACCGCCCGGGCGCTGGCCCAGCAGCCCGGCCTGCTGGTGCTCGACGAGCCGACCGCGTTCTTGGACGTGTCGGCGCGGGCCGGTCTCGTCGAATTACTGCACCGGTTGGCGCGCGACCAGGACCTCACCGTGTTGATGTCCACCCACGACCTGGAACTGGCGCTGCAGGTGGCCGATCGGGTGTGGCTGATGACCCCGGACGGCCGGCTGCTCGACGCGGCGCCCGAGGAACTGATGCTCGCCGGGCACATCGGCGCGGTCTTCGACGGCGACACCCTGCGCTTCGACCCGGGCAGCGGGGTCTTCGTCCTGCGCGACGTCGTCGCCGCGCCGCGCCCCGCCCGCATCGAGGCCGCCGAACCGCTGCGCACCGCGATCGGCCGGGTGCTGGCCCGGGAGGGCTGGCGGGTCGAGGACCATGATTCGGCCGGCGCGGCCGAGATCGTCGTCGCCGCCGACGCCCCGGCGGCGATCACCGTGCACACCGGCCCCGGCGCGGCCCGGCGCACCGACCTCGGCGCCCTGGCGCCGCTGGTGCGGGCACTGCCGCAGGCGGCCGGGCACTGCGTGCCGGCCGCCACCGCCGAGGCCGCGTTGGCCGACGTCGCCGCCACCGGACCCTATTTCGCCATCGGCCGCGGCGACACCGGCGACCCGGATTGGCGGCCGCTGTCCGCGCTGTACGCCGACCCGACCGGACTCGGCGCGGCGATCGCCGGTGTGACCGACCGGATCGGCGCCCCCGAGCCGCGGGTGGCGGCCTCCACCTTCCACCTCGGGCTGGCGGCGCGGCTGTGGTCGGTGTGGACCGGCATGCTGATCGGCCATCGCCTGCACCTGGACCTGTCCCCCGACCAGGTCCACTTCCGTTTGGTCGACGGGCAACTGCGGCTGCACCTGCCCCGGGTCCGGGCCTGGCGGATCGACGCCGCGCAGCCCGGCCTGGCCGCGGCGGTGCTCGACGGGCACCTCACCCCGTTCGCCGCCGCGCTGCGACAGGCGGTGCCGATCTCGGCGGCACTGTTGCGCGGCAACGTCGCGTCCGCGCTGATGGGGGCGGCCCGTGTCTACGACGCGCACCGCGGCGCCGAGGCGCCCGGGCCGGCGTGGCGGCTGGCGTCGACGATCTGCGAAGGCGAAACACTGTCCGGGACGGTGGTTTTCACACCGGATGCCAACGCCTATCGACGCACCAGCTGCTGCTTGTACTACCGCACGCCCGACGCCGGGCTCTGCGGCGACTGCGCCCTGGACGCCCGGCCCGAACCCCGGGCGGTGCGCCGCTGACCGCAGCGGTTGCGTGAGCAGTCCGGTTGGCGTGAACTGGAGTTGCGAGACCGGGTTCGGCAGGTGTTCCCGGATCTGCCCGACGATCGGGGCCGTGCCGAACCGGGGGATCCGCGCAGCGCAACGTGAAGGAGGCGTGCCATGGCCCGCACCGACGACGACAGCTGGGACGCGGCCACCAGCGTCGGCGCCACCGCCACCATGGTGGCCGCCGGGCGCGCCCGGGCCACCCGCGCCGGGCTCATCGACGACCCGTTCGCCGAGGCCCTGGTCCGCGCCGCCGGGATCGACTTCTTCACCGCGTGGGCGGCCGGTGAATCCCGGGCCGCGGAGGTGGACCTGCCCGGCCTGCCGTGGGGCATGCAGCCGATGACCGACCTGCTGGCCGCGCGCACCCGGTTCATCGACGGTTTCCTCACCGACGCCGTCGCCGCCGGTGCCACCCAGGTGGTGCTGCTGGCGTCGGGGCTGGACGCGCGCGCCTACCGGATGGCGTGGCCGGCCGGGGTGACCGTCTTCGAGATCGACCAGCCGCGGGTGCTGGCCGCCAAGAGCGCGACCCTGGCCGAGCTGGGCGCCGCCCCCACCGCCGCGCTCCGCGAGGTCGGTATCGACCTGCGCCGGGACTGGCCTGCGGCGCTGCGGGCGGCCGGCTTCGACGCGTCGGCGCCGACCGCCTGGGTCGCCGAGGGCCTGCTGGCGTTCCTGCCGCCGCCGGCCCAGGACGCCCTACTCGACGCGATCACCGCACTGTCCGCGCCCGGCAGCCGGCTGGTCACCGAGATGTTCCTGCACTCCCCGCAGTCGAAGCAGACCATCGAGGCCACCCACCGCCGCTGGTACGAGCGCGGCCTGACCGTGCGGCTGGACGACCTGAGTTATCCCGGTGAACGCCACGACGTGGACGACTACCTCACCGAACGGGGCTGGCGGACCCGCCGCATCGACTTCGCGCAGCTGGTGGCCGACAGCGGGCTCGCGGTGCCGGCGCGCACCGACGGCATCGCGCCGCAGAACTACTACACCACCGCCGAGCGGACGGCGGTCTGAGCAGGTCCGGTCTGCGGTCAGCCGGTGGCGCGCAGCGCCCGGTAGGCGGCCGGACCGACGACGGCGGCGAGCGCGTCGGGGGTCCAGTCGCCGTCGAGCATCATCCGGACCGCGGATTCGCAGATCGCCAGGAACACCTCGACCAGCGGCGGCAGGGTCCGGTCGATGTCGGTGACGCCGCGCCGTTCGAGCAGCGGCCGCAGCGCCACCGCGAACCGGTCGGCGATCTGCGCACGGCCCCGCCGCACCGCCTCGGCCAGCGCCGGGTCCGGGTCGGCGACGAACATGATCCGCCACGACTCGGGGCGTTCCGCCACCGTCTGCAGCAGGGTGCGGAAGCCGTCGACGAACAACTGCTCGATCGAGCCGGTGCGCTGCGGCGGCAGCATGGTGAACAGTCGCTGCAACATCACCTCGGTCTCGCGGTCCAGCAACGCGGCCAGCACCTCGCCCCGGCCGCCGTAGCAGGCGTAGACCACCGGTCGGGTGACCCCCATCCGCTCGGCGATGGCGGCCATCGTCACCGCCGCCACCCCGTCGGCGGCGGCGATCGCCAGGGCGGCGTCGAGCACCTGCGGGCGGCGGCGCTGCGGCCCGAGGTGCTCGGCGCGGGCACGCGATGCCGCAGCGGACGATGCCATCACATCATCAGACCAGGTGGACGTCGGCGATGACCAGCACCGGCCAGGCCACCACCTCGCCGAGCGCGGAGAACAGCTTGTCGGCGCCGCTCAGCGCTCCGAGGTGGTCGGCGTGGGTGATCGCCCAGATCAACCCGACGGTGAGATACGGGACCAGGACCACCACGCCCGCGACGATACCGAGGTAGAGCAGTTGGCGGATGCTGAGCCGACGGTCGAGGAACTCGTTGATCGTGTCCATCACTGCCATCGCGGTCAGCCGACCGGGCCGAGCACGGGTTCGGATTGGCGGATGCCCTCGTCGCTGGGGGCTTCCCCGGTTCCGAACACCCGGTCGTGCTGCTTGCGGCGCAGCTGTCGGTGCGCCTCGGCGGGCGGGTCGAAGCCGTAACGCGCCTGGGCTTCGCGCGGGGTGGTGGTCACCGGACTGGCCGGCGGGACCGCGCGAAGCACCCGGGCACCGATCGGCAGCGTCGTCGGGGACAGCAGTCGCAGCAGGATCAGCTGCAGCCGGGTGCTCATGCTGATGACGGTGAACGCCGCGCTGAGCGGCGGGACCACCAGGGCGTCGAGCAGTGGCGAGGTGGGCAGCCCGGCCATTCCCCGCATCCAACGCGGCATGGTCGCCAGCGTGCCGCGGCGCAGGAACGCGGTGATCACCCAGGTGAACGGGCGCAACGCCAGCGGCATCGGCGGCAGCATCACCTCGGCGCGCAGCAGGTGGTTCATCGCCTTTTTGGCGATGTCGGAGCCGATCAGCTGTGGTTTCATCGCCTCGAAGTAGGCGCGCACCCCGGCCCGGTCGACGGGGATGTCCGCCGGGTCGCAGGTCTGCAGTTCGGCGGCGCGGGCGCATTCCGCCCAGTACTGGCGCTCCTCGTCCTCGGTGAGTTTGCCCGGGCCGTAGGTCTCGTAGGCCACCAGGATCGAGTGCCAGGCGGTGAGATGAATCCACAGCTGAGAGGCCGGGTCGTTGGCGTCGTAGGCGGCGCCGGTGACCGGGTCGGTGCCGATGGCCTTGGAGTGGATTTTGACCAGCACGTCGGCGATCTCCGCGGTCGAGCGGGCGTCACCGAAGGCGACCATCGCGAAGTAGCGCAGGGTGCGGTCGTAGCGGGTGCGCGGCCGCTCGTAGATCTGATGGGTGGTGTCGACCGAGGCCACCAGCGCCGGGTCGAGTTCCTCGATGACCACCGCCCGCTGGAACCCCACCGACAGCGACGTCGGGTAACTCCACACCTTCCAGGTGACCGAGTCGGGGCCGAAGAACCCGTAATCCTCGGCGGGTTCGGCAGCCGGCAGCGTCAGCCAGTCGCGAAGTGTGCTCACCAGACCGTTCCTTCCACGTTTCCTACGCTGTGTAGGATTCTGCGTCGTGCACGGACCCCCGTCAAGACCCCGTCCCGTGACGCCCTGAGAAACTCTGGACATGAAGTGGATCTTCGCCGCCCTCGGCGCGGCACTGGTGGCGGTCGCGGGCCTGTTGCCCTGGTTTCACGCCCGCACCCTCGACGGCACGGCGGTGATGTCGGTGTGGGGACACTGGACGCGCCACGGGGACATCGACGCCAGGCTGTTCCCCGTTCCGATCGGGCTGATCATCTGCGCCCCCGCGGTGTGGATGCTGGTGGCCGCACTCCGCGACCGCTACGGACAAGCGTTCCTCGGCGCGGTGGTCAGCGCGGTGCTGTCGATGCTGACCATCGCACTGCGTCAGCGGGTCGCGGCCAGCGCCGCGGGTGGCGACGCTGTTTTCGTCAGCCTGGGCTGGGCACCGACGGTCGTGCTGGTCCTGGCGCTGGCCGCCGCGATCGTCGGATGGTATCTGTTCGCGCGCACCGAGTTACGCGACCCGCCTCGGGAGTGACGGGATTAGGCTGGGGTCGTGACCGACGGCATCGCGGATCCCCGCTATGCCAGGAAGGTGTGTTCGGCGCAGCACGCCGCCACCCTGATCGGTGACGGCGCCACGGTCGGCGCCAGTGGCTTCACCGGTGCGGGGCACCCGAAGGCGGTGCTCGCGGCGCTGGCCGACCGGATGGGCCGAGCGGCGCCGCGCGAGCGGGCGCCCCGGGTCGAGGTGTGGACCGGGGCCGGTACCGGTCCGGACCTCGACGGCGCGCTGGCGGCGGTCGACGGCATCGCACTTCGGCTGCCCTACCAGTCCGACCCGGTGGAGCGGGCCGCGATCAACGCCGGCCGCAGCGAATACCTCGACCTGCACATCTCGCGGGTGGCGCCGATGGCTCGCCGCGGGTTCCTCGGCCCCCTCGACGTCGCCGTCATCGAAGTCGCCGGTATCGACGAGGCGGGCGAACTGCTGCCGACCACCTCGATCGGAAACAACCAGACCTGGCTGGATCTGGCCGACCGGGTCATCCTGGAGGTCAATTCCTGGCATTCGGAGAATTTGCGCGGCCTACACGACATCTATTGCGCGCCGGGGTTTCCCGCGCCCGACATCCCGATCCGCAGCCCCGGCGACCGCATCGGCGCACCCCGGTTGCGGTGTGCGGCGGACAAGGTGGTCGCCGTGGTGGCGACCCACGCACCCGAGGGCAACGACGCCTTCGCCCCGCCCGATGCGCTCTCCCGGCGCATCGCCGGACACGTCCTGGATTTCCTGTCCGTGGAGGTCGCCGCCGGCCGGCTCCCGGCGGGCCTGCTGCCGCTGCAATCCGGGGTGGGCAACGTCGCCAACGGTGTGCTCGCCGGTCTCGCCGACGGCCCGTTCGAGAACCTGACGGCCTACACCGAGGTGATCTCCGACGGCATGCTCGCGCTGCTCGACGCGGGGCTGGTGACGGTGGCCTCGGCGACCGCGCTGGCGCTGAGCGCCCGGGCGCTGACCGCGTTCAACTCCGGCGACTACCGTGACCGGGTCGTGTTGCGGCCGGCCGAGATCTCCAACCACCCCGAGGTGGTGCGGCGGCTGGGGGTCATCGCGGTCAACAGCATGATCGAGGCCGACATCTACGGCAACGTCAACTCCTCGCACGTGCTGGGCAGCCGGATCATGAACGGCATCGGCGGGTCCGGTGACTTCGCCCGCCACGGCCACCTGTCGATGTTCGTCAGCCCCTCGACCGCCCGCCACGGCACGGTCTCGACACTCGTGCCGATGGTCTCCCACGTCGACCACACCGAGCACGACGTCGACGTCGTCGTCACCGAGCAGGGCGTGGCCGACCTGCGCGGGCTCTCCCCCAAACAACGCGCTGGCCGGATCATCGACTGCTGCGCCCATCCCGATTACCGCCCGGCGCTCACCGAGTACTTCCAGCGCGCCGTGCGCGAGAGCCCGGGCGGGCACACCCCGCACCTGCTGGCCGACGCCCTGTCCTGGCACCGCCGCTACCAGGACAGCGGCACCATGCTCGGCTGAGCGACCGAACGGTTCGGCTCAGCGCTCGATCGTGACGTCGGTGATGTCGCGGCCGCCCAGCCACAGGCCGAGCGCCTCCGCGGTGCCGCGCACCGGGGTGCCGCGCCCGCGCGGCCGGCCGATGCCGTTGGTGGGCTCCACCCGGTAGCGCAACAGGGTCGGTTGCAGTTTCTGCAGGGTCAGGCTGATGCCCTCGGCGAAGACGGCGGCCTCCTCCACCGGCGGGATCTCGCGGGTGTGGCCCAGCCCGCGCAGCACGTCCTGGTGGTGCATCGCGACATCACCCATCAGCATCCCGGCCAGCGCCCGGTCGACGCGGGTGGGCAGTTCCGCCCAGGCCCGACCGGCGGCGGTCAACTCCGCGCGGCTGCGCCGATGCGCGGCGGCGGCGGCCTCCTGGTTGATCTTGTGCAGGCGCCACGGCGCCCGCAGGTACGCGCCGATCTCCGCGGTGCCCAACAGATGCCCCAGCACGTCGCGCGGGGCCCAACCCGAACACAGGGTGCGGCCGTCATCGAACTCGGCGTCGCTGAGCGACTCGATGGTGTCGAGGAACGCGTGGCGGGCTGCCCGGGCCGCGGCGCGCTTGTCTTGAGCTGCCATGGCTTCCACCGTAGTGCCCGAGCGTGCGCGCAGGCGCACGTTCGAGCGCGAGCGTGAACCTGTGCGCACGCTCGGCGGGCGGCGGGTGGCGGGTGGCGCGG
>NZ_LQPZ01000003.1 GCF_002102395.1 Mycolicibacillus trivialis | reverse complement strand
CGACCACCCCCGGCACCGGACTCGCCGCCCCCGCCCCCGGCACCTGAGTTCGCGCCCGCACCGGTCGAGGCGCTCTGATCGCGGTTTGCTCGACCCGTAGCCCCGCTGACGCGCCGATCGCGCCGTGTCGCGACACCACGAGACGCCGTCCGGGCTGTTCACCGGATACGCTGAGCGGGCTATGGAGACCCACAACTACCTGACCTACGACGAGTTCGGCCGCCGGTTCTTCGACGTTGCCGTGACCGAGGAGCGGGTCGCGTCCGCGTTGTCCGCGATTGCCGGCGACGACTTCGAACTGCCGCCCATGCGCCAAGGACCCGGGAAGTTCGCCAAGGTCTCCGCGACGGTGCAGATCCACCAGCCACAGGTCACCCGCAAGCTCGGTGAGCCGATCACCTTCGACATCCACATCCCGCTCACCATCGACCTGCTGGTGGACCTGCGTCTGGACAAGCAGAAATTCGTGGTCGCCGGCGACATCGCGCTGCACGCCACCGCGCGGGCCGCCGAGCCGCTGCTGCTCATCGTCGACGTCGCCAAACCCCGTGCCAGCGACATCACCGTGCAGGTGTCCTCCACCTCGATTCGCGGCGAGGTGGTCCGCATTATCGGCGGTGTCGACGCCGAGATCCGGCGGTTCATCGCCCAGCACGTCGCCGGCGAGATCGAGAACCCCGCGTCGCAGGCGGCGCAGGTCATCAATGTCGCCGATAGCATCGACGTCGCCTGGAGCGCCATCTGATCAGCGGCGGTGTCACCACCACCGTTGGGCGCGGGTGAAGTTCAACTGGCGGCCGACCGAACTCAACTGGGTGATGATCGTCTCCAGACCCGCCTGGGGCACCGCCATCCGCCACTCCGGCAGCACCCCGGTCAGATGCAGCGTGTCCGGCCCGAGACGGACGTCGGTCAGTTCCAGGCCGTGCGGGAACGGTGGCAGCTGGATGGGGTAGGCGGGCGTCCGCTCGGACAGCGCCCACCGGCGCCGGCGTAGCACGACACCACGCGGCTGCAGCCACAGTGTGGAGCCGTCGACCTGGGCGTCGACCTCGATGTTGCCCAGCAGCGGTCGCCGCGCCCAATGCAGTCGGGCGACGCCGTCCGGGCCGATCTCGCCGGCCAGCCGCGGCATCGCCCACCGGATCACGTCACCGACGACCGCCGCCGGAAGGTCGACCGTCAACTCCACCGGGGCGGCCACGACGACCGGCGGTGTGCTGGGCCGAAAATGAACGTTGCGCAGCAAAACCGTGGCGCGATCGAGCCGGTTGTCATCCCACACCAGGTCGCGAGCCTCGATGCGTACGTCGTCGAGTTGGCCGACCGACAGGTTGCGCACGTCGAGGCGGGAGTCGAACCCGGTGACGACCAGGCTCAGCGAGCCCTCGTCGAGGTGGACGGTGATCCGGCGCCCCACGACCAACCGGCGCAGAGTCATGAACAGTGTCCGATAGGCCATCGCCGCACCCGAGGAGACGGGCGGGATCGCAGCCGCCGTCGAAAACAGCGTTGCCAGCATGTCGAGCGGGCGGAACGGATCCCACCGGCCCAACGGCCCAGAACGGGTCATGAGTCCAGCATCCTCGAATCCGGCAGAGAACCTGCTCGAATTCTAGATGGTGTGGCGAGGCCCGAAGAACTCCTGATCCTCATTGTAACCGCCATGGCCGCCGCCCACTTCACGGTAGTGGTCGACGAACTCGATGCCCTTGAGCCACTTCACATGCATGAACCCGTGCTGCAACTCGTTGCGTAGCCGCAACGGCGCGCCGTGGCGAGTAATTATCAGACCTTGTGGATGAGCCTTGGTGAGGGGGCGTGAAAGTGGGCGCACCTTCCCGAGGATGATCTGAATATCCGAAGGTCCGATCAAGAGCCGGCGTTGGCGCGCTGGTTCGGGAAGGTACGCCCATGCTCACCGTAGTTCACGATGCCACCGAGGCCGAAAGTACCGGCGGTGCTGGTCGGTCGTTGTTGGACGAGATCGTCCGTGACGGCGCCCGGCAGATGCTGGCCGCGGCACTCAAAGCCGAGGTCGCCGCCTACGTGGCTCAGTTTGCCGATCACCTCGACGACGACGGCCACCGGCTGGTCGTGCGTAACGGCTATCACCAGCCGCGTGAGGTGTTGACCGCGGCCGGCGCGGTGGAGGTCAAAGCCCCGCGGGTCAATGACCGGCGCGTGGACCCGGATACCGGTGCACGGCAGCGGTTCTCCTCGGCGATCCTGCCCGCCTGGGCGCGCAAGTCTCCGCAGATGAGTGAGGTGCTGCCGTTGCTGTACCTGCACGGCTTATCCAGCGGCGATTTCGGGCCGGCCCTGGAGCAGTTCCTGGGATCCGGGGCCGGGTTGTCGGCCTCGACGATCACCCGGCTGACCGCGCAGTGGCAGGACGAGGCTGTCGCGTTCGGCCGCCGGGATCTGTCGGGCACCGATTACGTCTACCTGTGGGTCGACGGCATCCACCTCAAAGTGCGCCTGGACCAGGAGAAGTTGTGTCTGCTGGTGATGATCGGCGTGCGTGCTGACGGCCGCAAAGAACTGGTGGCGCTCACCGACGGGTATCGGGAGTCGACCGAGTCGTGGGCCGATCTGCTGCGCGACTGCAGACGCCGCGGGATGATCGCCCCGGTGCTCGCGGTCGGCGACGGCGCGCTCGGGTTCTGGAAAGCCGTGCGCGAGGTGTTTCCCGCCACGCGCGAGCAGCGCTGTTGGTTTCACAAGCAGGCCAATGTCCTTGCCGGTCTGCCGAAGTCGGCGCACCCCTCGGCGTTGGCGGCGCTCAAGGACATCTACAACGCCGAGGATATCGACAACGCCCAGGTCGCGGTCAAAGCCTTCGAGGTCGACTTCGGCGCGAAGTACCCCAAGTCGGTCGCCAAGATCGTCGACGACCTCGATGTCCTGCTGGAGTTCTACAAGTACCCCGCCGAGCACTGGATCCACCTGCGCACTACGAATCCGATCGAATCCACCTTCGCCACCGTGCGACTTCGGACCAAGGTCACCAAGGGGCCGGGATCACGCGCGGCCGGGATTGCCATGGCCTACAAGCTGATCGACGCCGCACAGGCCCGCTGGCGCGCCGTCAACGCCCCGCACCTGGTCGCCCTGGTCCGCGCCGGCGCGGTCTTCCACAAAGGCAAACTGCTCGAACGGCCCACCGACATCACCCCACCGCAGCCGCCCTCAAACGACGATCAACACACCGGAACGGAGGTCGCCTAAATGTCGGGGTTGCTTGTGGTGTTGTCCGGTCTGCCCGGGGTAGGTAAGACGACACTCGCCTGCGCGGTTGCGCTGCGCGTAGGTGGCATCCATCTAAGGATCGACACCATTGAGGCCGCGATGACCGAATCAGGGATGGTCGCGGCGGCGGGCGGCTGGGATCGGGTACCCGATTCCGGCTACCAGGTCGGGTACGCATTGGCGGCCGATCTGCTCCGGTCGGGGCACGTGGTGGTGGCCGACAGTGTGAACCCGTTTGCCATCACCCGGCAGGCGTGGGCAGCCGCAGCCAACAAGGTGTCCGCTGGGCTGCTGCGAGTGGAGATCGTCTGCAGCGACGCTGAGGAGCACCGCCGCCGAGTCGAGCTGCGGACCTCCGATCTGGCCGGGCTGGTGGTGCCGACCTGGGAACAGGTCCAAACCCGTGATTACGCCCCGTGGGATGCGGCCGACCTGCAAGTAGACACCGCGGCGGGCACGGATCGGCCGGTCGACTACGTCGTCGCGGCCATTGCCCGCCGACGCTGACGGTCACCGCCTGTCCTCAGACGGTGACGAGGACACCGGAAAGGTGCGTCGCCTGAATCACGCCGATCCACAGGTATTGACAATTTCTCCGCCGTGGCCGTAGGTCAGGGGCGCATCGTTCATGTTGTAGGCCAGCATCGTCAGGTGGTGGTCCATCTGCTTGATGTCGTGGGCGTCGTAGTAGGTGCCGCCGTCGGCCCCGGAACCCAGGGAGTAGAACACCACCCATTTGGCCTCGGGCAACGGTTTGACGATGTCCATGATCGTCTTCATCGACACCCCGCCCCATTTGGCCACCCCCGACCAGCCCTGGATGCAGAAGTGCTGGGTGATCTGTTCGTGGTAGGGCAGTTCCTTCAACTCGTCGAGGCTGAAGGCCCTGGGGGTCTCGACAAGCCCATAGACCTGCAGTCGCCAGTCGACGAAGTCGTTCTTCTCCAATTCCTTGTATTCGACGGTTTCGGGGTAGGTGCCGTTGTGCCAGAAGTACGGCGAGATGTCCTTCTCGGTGAAGGCGCCCGGCTTCGGGTTCACCTGCTCGAGGGAGCGTTGCAACGGACCGATCAACGCGTAGCCGACCCGGCGCACGACGCCCGGGTTGCGCAGCGTGAACGGCGTCGCCCACACCCACGCGACGGCGGTGACCACCATGGCGAGCGCGAAAATGCCGAAACCGAGCCAACCGTCATCGTCGCGGGCGGCGAACATGTGGTTGAGGTTGCGCAGCGCCGTGGTCGCGAACACCAGCGTGACGTGCACGATGATGAACAACACGAAGTAGACGAGCACCAAGAAGTGCAACGAGCGTGCCAGCTGGATGCTCAGCCGCTTACTGATGATGGTCAGGCGCATCGACAGTGCGGGTGACATGCCCAGCCCGGTGATCAAGGCGGCCGGCGCGGCGATGAAGATGGTGGTGAAGTAGGCGATCAGCTGCAGACCGTTGTAGGCGACCCAGCCGTTGTCGTCCGGCCAGTTCAGCGAGAGGTACTGGATGGCCACCGAGGCGGCGTTGGGGAACACGTCCCAGCTGGTGGGCACGACGTGACGCCAGTGTCCGGTGGTGAACAGCAGCACGTAGAAGACCGCCCCGTTGAGCAGCCAGAGGACGTCGACGCCCAGGTGCCACCAGCGCGCCAGTCCGATCGAGTGCCGAATCCCGGGTAGTCCCAGTTGATATGGCAACGACACCGAATCGTCTTTGGCGGTCCAGAGCGGGTCTTCGGGGACCGGCTTGGCGATCCGCAGCCACTCGTCCTTGCCGGGCGTGGCGTTACGGCTGTAGTACAGCCGCGGGTGGTCGGCCAGAATCTGAAGCCCGGAACGGATGATGAACGTCATCAGGAACAGGTTGAAGAAGTGGGTCCAGTTCGCCCACCACGGAATTCCGGTCGGCCCGGCAGAAGACGGGTCGGAGCCCGGGTAACGCTCGATGAAGTCCTGTACGGCATCGTTGTTCGCCAGTCCTTTGCCGACGGCGACGGCGCCGATGAGCCCGACGAACCCGAGTGGGATCAGCCACAGCAGGTTGACCCATTTGTCCTTGCCCACCCGCACTTTCGGTGCGATGGCCCGTTTGTCCTCGAGTCCGCCTGCCCAGGTCTCCGAATTGACCTCGTGTTCAGCGTCTTTCAGTTCCGAGCGATAGTCAACCGTGCTCACACACGGTACTCTACCCCTGAATTCTGAACGTTTTCCTGTACGTCCGTATCAGATCGTCTGATGGCGGCCGAAGTACTTGTGGTCTTCGCTGTACCCGCCGTAACCACTACCGATCTCGTTGTAGTGCGCCAGGAACTCGATGCCCTTGAGCCACTTGACGTGCCGGAAACCGTGCTGCAACTCGTTGCGCAGCCGCAGCGGTTTGCCGTGCATGTACGGCAACGGCTGGTCGTTCATGTTGTACGCCAGCATCGTCATGTGGTTACTCATCTGCTTGAGCGGATGCACGCTGTAGTAGATCCCGCCGCTGGCGCCCAATCCCATTGAGTAGAAGGCTACCCATTTGGCCTCGGGCAGCGGTTTGACGATGTCCACGATGGTCTGCATGGTGACCCCGCCCCACTTTGCCACCCCGGACCACGCCTGGATGCAGAAGTGCTGGGTGATCTGGTCGTGGTAGGGCAGTTCCTTCAGATCGTCGAGGGAGAACGCCGTCGGGTTCTCCACCAGCCCGTAGACCTGCAGTCGCCAGTCCTTGAAGTCGTTCTTCTCAAGCTCCTGGTATTCCTCGGTCTCGGGCAGCCGGCCGTTGCGCCAGTGGTACGGCGAGATGTCCTCTTCGGTGAACGCGCCGGGCCGCGGATTGAACCGCTCCAGCACCCGCTGGAACGGACCGATCAGCGCGTCGCCCACCCGCTGCACCACACGCGGGTGCCGAATCGTGAAGGGAGTGGCCCACACCCAGGCGACCGCGGTGACCGTCATGGCGAGCGCGAAGACCCAGAACCCCACCCAACTGTTGTCGTCGCGGGAGGCGAACATGTGGTTGAGGTTGCGCAGCGCATCGGTGGCGAACACCAGTGTCACGTGCACGACGATGAAGAACAGGAAGTAGACCAGCACCAGGAAGTGCAGCGAGCGCGCCACCTGGATGTTCAGCCGCTTGCTGATGACGGTCAGCCGCTGCGACAGGGCCGGTGACATGCCCAGCCCGGTGATCAAGGCGGCCGGCGCGGCGATGAAGATGGTGGTGAAGTAGGCGATCAACTGCATGCCGTTGTAGGCGACCCAGCCGTTGTCGTCCGGCCAGTCCAGCGACAGGTACTGGATGGCCACCGAGGCGGCGTTGGGGAACACGTCCCAGCTGGTGGGCACGACGTGACGCCAGTGTCCGGTGGTGAACAGCAGCACGTAGAAGACCGCCCCGTTGAGCAGCCAGAGGACGTCGACGCCCAGGTGCCACCAGCGCGCCAGACCGATCGAGTGCCGGAAACCCGGCAGCCCGAACTGCGGTGGCAGCGCCACGGTGTCGGCGTTGGCCGTCCACAGCGGGTCATCGGGCACCGGGGGGCCGACACGCAACCACTCGTCCTTACCGGGGGTGGAGTTGCGGCTGAAGTACAGCCGCGGATGGTCACAGAGGATCTGGATCCCCGAGCGGATGATGAACATCATCAGGAACAGGTTGAAGAAGTGGGTCCAGTTCGCCCACCACGGCATCCCGGCAGGACCGGGGTTCGACTCGTCGGTCCCCGGGTAGCGCTCGATGAAATCCTGCACCGACGGGTTGTTGGCCAACCCCTTGCCGATGGCGATCGCGACGATCAGCCCGACCAGGCCGAGCGGGATCAGCCACAGTAGGTTGAACCACTTGTCCTTGCCGATCCGCAGCTTCGGCGCCGTGGCGCGGCGGCTCAGGTCGAAACCACCGCCGTAGTGCTCGACGTCGATGCTGTCTTCGGCGTGATGGATCTCGTCGGCATAGTTCTGCCGGAACTCCATTTCCAGTTCGACGAGTTCGGCTTCGGCCAACTCGTTGGACGCGCCGGAGGAGACGGCGGTACCGGTTGAACTCTCGCCCTGCGCCGGGCCGTGTCCTTCGCTGGCCAACTCGGGCCTCCCTTCAGCGCTTGGTCATAGCCAATACTTACTCACACGGGGTGAACAACAGGAAAACAACCACCCCGGTCGGGTTAGCTAAACCGTACCCTGTCCGTGCTCAGGGACCGCATCGTTGTCCCACATTGGGGGACACGCCATTCCGGCTGCCCGACGGTGCACGGCCGACGGCAGAGGCTGAGTGGCGATCCGTTCGGATAGCTGGAGTCGCGACCGGCGGCGGCCGCTGGGCGCGAGGCGTCGAAAACATTTAATGAAAACCATTGCGGCATTTGCTGGAAGGTCTCGATCCGGTCACGACGCGCTCTCGGCTTGTCGCCGGCTGAGACGTTGCTGGCAAGTTTCGGTGCAGCGGTGCGAAGTGCCGGCGCGCCGACGGCGTTGAGCGGCCGTCCCGGCGTGTCCCGGCGCAGTGAAACCCCGCCTTGAGGGCGCGCGGACCCCCGACGTGAGATAAGTCATAGCCGACGAGATCGAGGGAATCGGGCCTTGTCACCGGCGCTCACCGGCGCCGCCGGACGCGGACGCCACGGCGGCGCGCAACACCTCGGCGAGGGCGGCCGCCCGCGCGTCGTCGAACATCTCCTCGAGCAGAACCGGCATGCCGTCGGGGCCGGCGAGCGGAACACGCCAGTTCGGGTACTCATCGATGGTGCCCGGCTGATTCTGGGTGCGCCGATCACCGACGAGGTCGGGCAGGGCGACGGCCAGCAGCCGCGCCGGCGTGCGCCCCAGGTACCGGTAGAGCGCGCGGATCGTCGCCTCGGTGTCGGTGTCGGTGTCGGCATGGTCGGCCAGCAGGCCGACTCGCCGCAATTCGGCCAGCCACGCGTCCTGGGCGGCGCGGTCGGCGGCCCTCTCCTCGGCGACCGGCCGGGACAACAGCCCCAGCGCGTCGCGCAACCGCACATGCTCGCCGGCCAGATACCCGGCGGTGGGCGGAAGATCGTGGGTGGTCACCGACGCCAGGCAGTCCGTCCGCCACCGTTCGGCCGGTAACGGCCGGCCCTCGTCGGTCTCGAACCAGAGGATCGAGGTGCCCAGCACGCCGCGCTCATGCAGGTAGTCGCGGACCCACGGTTCGACGGTGCCCAGGTCCTCGCCGACGACCACCGCTCCGGCCCGGTGGGCCTCCAACGCGACGATGCCGATCAGTGCCTCGTGGTCGTAGTGCACATAAGTGCCGTCGGCGGGGGAGGACCCCGGCGGGATCCACCAGAGCCGGAACAGCCCGATGATGTGGTCGATGCGGACGCCACCGGCGGAGCGCAGTACCGCGGCGATCAGGTCGCGGAATGGCCGGAATCCCTGCTCGGCGAGGCGGTCGGGGCGCCACGGCGGTTGCGACCAGTCCTGACCGAGTTGGTTGAACGCGTCCGGCGGCGCCCCGACGGTGACGCCGGAGGCCAGCACGTTCTGCAATGCCCAGGCATCCGCACCTTCGGGGTGCGCGCCCACGGCCAGGTCGTGCAGCACGCCCAAAGCCATCCCGGCCCGTTGCGTCCGCGACTGCGCCGCGGCCAACTGCTCGTCGAGTTGCCACTGCAGCCAGCGGTGGAAATCCACCGCGTCGCGGTGCGCCGCGGCGAACTCGGCGACCGCCGCGCTGTCGGGGTGACGCAACGGTTCGGGCCACCGCCGCCAGGAATCACCGTGCTGTTCGGCCAGCACACACCAGGTCGCGAACGCTTCCAGCGCCGCGCCTTGCCGGTCGCAGTATGTGGCGAAGGCGAACTGGCGACCCGCGGAGCGGGGCACCCGGTAGACCAGGTCGAGCACTGCCCGTTTGGCGGCCCACGCCCCGTCGCGGTCGATGACCTCGGAATCGGCGGCCAGCAGCGCCTGGGACCGATGGTGGCGGGCCGGGCCGTGTTTGGGCAGCTCGGCGAACTCGGGGACCTCTTCCACCCGCAGATACAGCGGGTTGACGAACCGGCGCGACGTCGGCAGGTACGGCGAGGGCTCCATCGGGGTGGTGGGCGCAGCGGCGTGCAGCGGATTGACCAGGATGAAGTCGGCGCCGTGCCGACCGGCCGACCACACCGCCAGGTCGGTGAGATCGGTCAGGTCACCCACACCCCACGACCGGTGCGAGCGCGCGCTGTAGAGCTGAACGGCCAGCCCCCAGCCGCGGCGGGCGCCGAGCCGCTCCGGCACTCGCAGCCGATCCGGCGTCACGATCAGTGCGGCCTCGGCCTCGGCCTCCGCGGCGCCGGAGCGCAGTCGCAGCCGGTGGTAACCCAGCGGCAGATCTGCGGGCAGCAGGAAACTGGCCTCCCCGACCTGCCGGCCGTCGAGCTCGAACGGCGCGGTGAAGTTGTCGACCTGCCGCAGACCCCGACGCGTCGTCCCGTCCTCCAGCAGCACCGACACCTCGGCCGGGTCACCGTGGGTGACGTGCACCCAGAACTCCTGCTCGGTGCCCACCCGCGCCACGACGGTCGCAGGCAACGGCCGCGCCCAATAGCGTCGCTCCGCCTCGGCCAGGCTCGCCCGCCGCTCGGCGTCGGTTCCAGCGGGGGCGCCGAGTGCGCCGAGCACGGCAACCAGGGTGGACTCGGGCACGGCCACCATGCGTTCGGTCCAGTCGCGGTATCGGGTCGCGACACCGAATCGGCGGGCCAACTCCTGCAACGCCGGTTCGACCATGCCGCTCTCCTCACGCTCCGACGCCGTGGCCGGCGTGCGCCGAACACTCGCGACATCGCTTCTCGTCGTGGCTCCATCGTCCACGCTCCTCGCGGTCACGCGCGACCGAGCCCGCAACGCCACAATGGCGTGGACGACACCGCGGCGGCACGGAAGGTACTCGGATGCCGACAACCCCCACCCCGACCGACCGTCGGGCCCGGGCCGCGGTGTCGGCGCTGTTCCTGACCAACGGCGCCCTGATGGCCAACCTGTTGCCGCGGCTGCCGGAGATCAAGGCACACCTGGTCCTGTCCAATCTCGAATACGGTGCGGCGATCGCGGCCGTCGCGGGCGGCGCGCTCATCGCCGGCCCGGCCGCCGGATTCCTGATCCGCCGCTTCCGGTCCGCCCGGCTGGCGGTGGGCTGCACAGTGCTGATCGCCGCGGCGGTGACCGTAGCGGCGGCCGCGCCGAACGCGGTCGTCTTCGCGGCGGCACTCGGCTGTGCCGGCGCAGCCGATGCGGTCACCGACGTCGCGCAGAACGCCCACGGGCTGCGGGTTCAGCGTCGATACGGCCGGTCGATCATCAACTCGCTGCACGCGGTGTGGTCGGCGGGAGCCGTGCTGGGCGGGCTCACCGGAACGGCCGCTATCGCGGTCGGTCTCGCGCCGGTGACGCAGGTAGCGGTTGCCGGGACAGTATGTGCGACATTGAGTTTGGCGGTTTACCGCATGCTGTTGTCCGGCCCGGACGGGGCGTCGCACGCCCCGGCGGCGCAGCAGCGGAGCCGCGTGTGGCGCGTCTACCCGAAGCTGACGGCCCTGGTCCTGCTCGCGTTGGCCGGCGCGGTGATCGAAGACGTCGGGAACTCGTGGGCGACGCTGTATCTGCGGGAAGTCGGTGCCGCCTCCGCGGTGGCGCCACTGGGTTACGTCGCGCTGGTCGGGTGTCAACTGCTGGGTCGGCTACTCGGTGACCGGCTGGTCGACCGCTTCGGTGCGCGGGCGGTGACCGGAAGCGGTGGGCTACTGATCACGCTCGGTATGGGCACGGCGCTGGCTTGGCCGACCGTCGGCGGCATGATCGCCGGCTTCGCCGCCGCCGGGCTCGGTGTGGCCACCGTCGTCCCGGCCGCGATGCACGGTGCCGACGAGTTGGCCGGCTTGGCCCCCGGGACCGGGTTGACGGCGGTGAACTGGCTCATGCGGGCCGGGTTCCTGCTCTCCCCGCCGCTGATCGGCTCGATCGCCGACACCGACGGCCTGCGCGCGGGCCTGCTCGTGGCGCCCGCCGCCGGGCTGCTCGTCAGCGTCCTCGCACCGGTGCTCACCGGCCGCCCGACCACCGGGCACAGCCACCGAAACCGACGGGCGGACAACGGTCGGGTGAACGGAGAGTAACGCCGCCGCGATCAGCCGCCCGCAGTGTGCACGCTGGTGTCGTAGTGGCCTACGGTATGTGATGTGACGTGCAGGTCGACGCCGTATTCGAGCGTTTCCGCTGAGTGGTCCCGGTCGCGGGGCGTGGGTCGTCATGGCTGCTGAGCAAGACGGCCCGCGGCACCCGCAAGGGGCCGGGCTGGGGCTGTCCACCCGCACCCAGATGACGGGCCATCAGTTCCTGGCCCGCCGCACCGCGCTCGCGCTCACCCAGTGGCGCGTGCGCATGGAGGTCGAACCGGGCCGGCGGCAATCGCTGGCGGTGCTGGCCTCCATCTCGGCCGCATCGCTGGTCTGCCTCGGTGCGCTGCTGTGGTCGTTCCTCAGCCCGGCCGGCAGCCTCGGCGACTCACCGATCATTCAGGACCGTGAGTCCGGGGCCCTGTACGTCCGGGTCGGTGACACGCTGCACCCGGCGCTCAACCTGGCGTCGGCGCGGTTGATCACCGGGCGGGCCGACAACCCGCATCAGGTGCGCTCCAGCCAGATCGCCGAGCAGCCGCACGGCCCGATGGTAGGTATCCCCGGCGCCCCCTCGGAGCTCTCCCCGGTCAGTCCGGCCGCCTCGTCGTGGCTGGTGTGCGACGAGGTGACCACGACGCTGGGCACCGGGATCACCGAACCGGTCACGGTGACCGTCATCGACGGCCAGCCCGACCTCTCCGAGCGTCGTCGGGTCCTCGGCGACCAGGACGCGGTGGTGCTGCGCTACGACGACGACGCCTGGGTGATCCGGCACGGCCGCCGCTCCCACATCGACGCCGCCGACCGCGCGGTGCTGCTGCCGCTGGGCCTGACCCCCGAGCAGGTGGCCCGTGCGCGCCCGATGAGCCAGGCGCTCTACGACGCCATCCCGGTCGGCCCGGACCTGTCGGTTCCGCAGGTACCCAACGTCGGCCAGCCGGCGGCCTTCCCCGAGGCCCCCGGGCCGGTGGGCACGGTGATCGTCACCCCGCAGGTCAGCGGCCCGCAGCAGTACTCGGTGGTGCTCACCGACGGAGTCCAGACGGTCTCGCCGGTCGTCGCCCAGATCCTGCAGAACGCGGGCACCACCCCCGGCGGTGAGGCGGCCGTGGTCTCCCCACCCAAGTTGGCGACGATGCCGGTGGTGGACGGGCTGGACCTGTCCGCCTACCCGACCAGCCCCCTGGAGGTCGTCGACACCCGCGCCAACCCGGCGACCTGCTGGTGGTGGGACCGCGGCGACGGCGAGCAGATGGCCCGGGTGCAGGTGGTGTCGGGGCCGACGGTGCCGGTCGCCGACCCGACCAAGGTGGTGACGCTGGTCAAGGCCGACGACACCACGCCCACCGCGGACAAGGTCTACTTCGGCGACAACTACGCCAACTTCATCGTCGTCACCGGTAACGATCCCGAAGCGGCGACCACCGAATCGCTGTGGTGGATCGGGCGCACCGGGGTGCGCTACGGCGTGGAGAGCAGTGACGAGGTCCGCAAGGCGCTGGGGCTGACCGACGCCCCCACCCGGGCGCCGTGGGTGGCGGCCCGGCTGCTGGCGATGGGCCCGACCCTGTCGCGGGCGGACGCCCTGGTCCAACACGACGTCCTGCCCACAGACATGAAACCGAAAGAATTGGCGGTACCAAGGTGAAGCGTGGATTTGCCCGGCCGACACCGGCACCTGCGCCGACGGTCAAGCCGGAGAACCTGGGTCTTCCGACGCCGCTGAGCGTTCCCCCACCCGAGGAGAAGCCCTGGTGGCTGGTGGTGATCGGGGTCGTCGTCGTCGGCTTGGTCGGCGGCATGGTCGCGATGACCGTGGCCAGCGGATCGCGGATGTTCATGGGCCCGGGCATGATCTTCCCGCTGTTCCTGGTGCTCGGCGTCGGGATGATGATGTTCTCCGGCCGGTTCGGCGGCCAGCAGCAGATGAGCCGACCGAAACTGGACGCGATGCGCGGCCAGTTCATGGTGATGCTCGACCGGTTGCGCCAGACCGCCGGGGAATCCGCCGACAGCATGGACGCCAACTACCGGTGGTTCCACCCGGCGCCGAAGACGCTCACCGCCGCGGTCGGCTCGGGCCGGATGTGGGAACGTCGCCCCGACGGCACCGACCTCAACTTCGGTGTGGCCCGCATCGGCGTCGGCATGACCCGACCGGAGGTGACCTGGGGCGAGCCCAACGACATGCCGACCGACATCGAACTGGAGCCGGTGACCGGTAAGGCACTGCAGGAGTTCGGGCACTTCCAGAGCGTCGTCTACAACCTCCCGAAGATGATCTCGCTGCTCGTCGAGCCCGGCTACGCGCTGGTCGGGGAGCGCGAGCAGGTGCTCGGCGCGATGCGGGCGATCATCTGCCAACTTGCGTTCTCGCACGGACCGGACCATCTACGGATGATCGTGGTGTCCTCCGACACCGAAGAGTGGGACTGGGTCAAATGGCTGCCCCACTTCGGCGATCCGCGTCGGCGGGACGCCGCCGGCGAAGCCCGGATGGTCTATTCCACGGTGCAGGAATTCGGCTCCGAGCAGGGCGACCTGTTCGCCGGCCGCGGCTCGTTCATGCCGCGCTTCGCCAACGCCCAATCCGGTCTGCCGACTCCGCACTACCTGGTGATCGCCGACATCGCCACCGAGGAGTGGGGCTACGCGATCAGCAGCGAAGGCATCGACGGGATGACGTTCTTCGACCTCACCGGATCGACGGTCCCGGCCTGCACCACCCCGGAACGGACCCTGCGGTTCGTCAACGAGCTCGGGGTGATCGAGGCGCTGCCCCGCGACCGCGACACCTGGATCGTCATCGACGACAACGCGTGGTTCTTCGCGCTCGCCGACAACCTCAGCGAGATGGAGGCCGAGCGGTTCGCCCAGCGCATCGCTCGCTGGCGGCTCGCGGAGGCCTACGAGGAGATCGGCCAGCGGGTCGCGCACATCAGCGCCCGCGACATCCTGTCCTACTACGGCATCGACGACGCCGCCTCGATCGACTTCGACGCGCTGTGGGCGGGCCGCCGGGAACTGCTCTCCCGCGACCGGCTGCGGATCCCGTTCGGGAACCGTTCGGACAACGGCGAACTGCTGTTCCTGGACATGAAGTCCCTCGACGAGGGCGGCGACGGGCCGCACGGGGTGATGTCGGGGACGACCGGCTCGGGTAAGTCGACGCTGGTGCGCACGGTGATCGAATCGCTGCTGCTGGCCCATCCGCCCGACGAGTTGCAGTTCGTGCTCGCCGACCTCAAGGGCGGTTCGGCGGTCAAGCCGTTCTCCGGGGTGCCGCACGTGTCGCGCATCATCACCGACCTGGAAGAAGACCAGGCGCTGATGGAGCGGTTCCTGGAAGCGATGTGGGGCGAGATCGCCCGCCGCAAGGCAGTCTGCGACAGCGCCGGCGCCGACGACGCCCGCGAGTACAACGAGATCCGGACCCGGATGCGAGCCCGCGGCCAGGACATGGAGCCGCTGCCGATGCTCGTCGTGGTGATCGACGAGTTCTACGAGTGGTTCCGGATCATGCCGACCGCGGTCGAGGTGCTCGACTCCATCGGCCGGCAGGGCCGCGCCTACTGGATCCACCTGATGATGGCGTCGCAGACCATCGAGAGCCGGGCGGAGAAACTCATGGAGAACATGGGTTACCGGCTGGTGCTCAAGGCGCGCACCGCCGGCGCCGCCCAGGCCGCCGGCGTGCCCAACGCGGTCAACCTGCCCGCCCAAGCCGGGCTGGGCTACTTCCGCAAGAGCGGTGACGAGATCGTCCGGTTCCAGGCGGAATTCCTGTGGCGCGACTACCGGCGCGGCCGATCCATCGACGACGAACACCGGCCGCTGACCCACAGCGTCGACTACATCCGCCCGCAGCTGTTCACCACCGGTTTCACCCCGGTGGAGGTCGCCGTCGGCGGTCAGGACGCCGACACGGCGGTTCTCGAGCACGAGCCCACCGAGGCGCTGCCCGTGGAGGTGGAGGCAGAGGAAGAGGAGCACATCCGCACCCCGCGGGTCGGCACGGTGATCATCGACCAGTTGCGTCAGATCGACTTCGAGCCCTACCGGCTCTGGCAGCCGCCGCTGGACACGCCGCTGCCGGTCGACGAGTTGGTCAACCGCTACCTCGGCCACCCGTGGCAGCAGAACTACGGCCGCAACGGCACGCTCATCTTCCCGATCGGCGTCGTCGACCGGCCCTACAAGCACGACCAGCCGCCGTGGACGATCGACACCTCCGGGCCCGGCGCCAACCTGCTGATCCTCGGTGCCGGCGGGTCGGGCAAGACCACCGCCCTGCAGACGCTGATCTGCTCGGCGGCGCTCACCCACACCCCCGATCAGGTGCAGTTCTACTGCCTGGCCTACAGCGGTACCGCGCTGAACACGGTGGCGGGTCTGCCGCACGTCGGTGGTGTCGCCGGCCCGACCGACCCCGACGGGGTGCGGCGCACGGTCGCCGAGATGCTGGGCCTGGTCCGCGAACGCAAACGCAGCTTCCTCGAGTACGACGTGCCGTCGATGGAGGTGTTCCGGGCACGCAAGTTCGGCGACGACCCGGGCGCGGTGCCCGACGACGGCTTCGCCGACGTGTTCCTGGTGATCGACAACTACCGGGCGCTCGCCGAGGAGAACGAGGTCCTCATCGAGCAGGTCAACCAGATCATCAACCAGGGTCCGTCGTTCGGGGTGCACGTGGTGGTCACCGCCGACCGCGAATCGGAGCTGCGGCCACCGGTGCGCAGCGGCTTCGGCTCCCGCGTCGAGTTGCGGCTGGCCGCCGTCGAGGACGCCAAGCTGGTGCGCTCCCGGTTCGCCAAGGACGTGCCGGCCAAGCCGGGCCGCGGCATGGTCCCGGTGAACTACGTGCGACTCGACGCCGATCCGCAGTCCGGACTGCACACCCTGGTCGCGCGACCTGCGCTCGCCGACACCGGCGAGAACGTGTTCGAGTCCGACAGCATCGCCCGGGCGGTGGCGCAGGTGGCCACCGGACGGGCCCGCCCGGTTCGCCGGCTGCCGGCCTGGTTCGGACTCGAACAGTTGCGCGAACTCGCGGCGGCCGACCACCGGGAAGGCGTCGGGGCCGGCGGGATCGCCTGGGCGATCTCGGAGCTGGACCTGCAGCCGGTGTACCTCAACTTCGCCGAGGCCTCCCACCTGATGGTCACCGGGCGTCGGGAAAGCGGCCGGACCACGACCCTGGCCACGATCATGGCCGAGATCAGCCGGGTCTACGCCCCCGGCGGCAGCGCGGCTCCGCCGACCGACAAGCCGTCGGCGCAGGTCTGGCTGATCGACCCGCGGCGTCAACTGCTGACCACCCTGGGCACCGACTACATGGAGCGCTTCGCCTACAACCTCGACGGGGTGAACGCGCTGGTCGACGAGCTGGCCGTCACGTTGGCCGGGCGGGAGCCACCGCCGGGGCTGTCGGCTGAGGAACTGATGTCGCAGTCGTGGTGGAGCGGCCCGGAGATCTTCCTGATCATCGACGACATCCAGCAACTGCCGACCGGGTTCGACTCGCCGCTGCACAAGGCGGCGGCCTGGGTCAACCGGGCCTCCGACGTCGGGTTGCACGTCATCGCGACCCGCACCTTCGGGGGATGGGCCTCGGCGGGCAGCGATCCGATCCTGCGGGCCCTGCACCAGGCCAACACGCCGCTGCTGGTGATGGACGCCGACCCCGACGAGGGCTTCATCCGCGGAAAGATGAAGGGCGGCCCGCTGCCGCAGGGCCGGGGCCTGTTGATGGCCGAAGACACCGGGGTGTTCGTCCAGGTCGCGGCCACCGAGTTGCGGCGCCCGGCGCCGGCCACCGGGGAACAGGCGACCGCCCAGGCGTAACCCGCAGGCCGGCGCCCGCCGCCGGCCCGGTAGCTGGGCGGTACCTGGGCGCCGCACCCGGGTTGCGCGCAGCGTGATCGCAACCCGGGGGTGGCTCGCCGGTTTCGGGAGACCGGTTCGCGCTGCGACCGCAACACCCGGAAAACACGCAGATCAGCGCCGTTTTTGTGAGCCGAGCCACCGCCGGTGCGGCTCTGCGACCGGATCCGCCGCAGAAGTGACCAATTGTTCACTGGATGTTGGCTGTTGTTCACCTGAGAGGTCATGTCTCATAACCTCCGTTGCAGAGTATTCGCTGTGTGCGATCAAGGAATGTTCTGTGGGTTACGGGGAGGAAGAGCACGCCCATGTCGTGGCTAGCCAGCAGTTCTGCAAACAACCGGGTCGCTGACCGGGTCGTGGTCGGTTAGGGAGACGAGAGATGTTCATGGACTTCGGAGCGCTGCCCCCCGAGATCAACTCGATCCGCATCTACACCGGCCCCGGCCCCGCCCCGCTGCTGGCCGCCTCGACCGCCTGGCAGAGCCTGGCCACCGAGCTGAGCCTGGCCGCCACCGGCTACCAGAGCCAGGTCTCCGGCCTGGCCGCCGGATGGCAGGGTGAAGCGGGCCGGCGGATGGCGACGGCCGCCGCACCGCACATCCAGTGGCTCAACGTGACCTCGGCGCAGGCCGCGCAGGCCGCCACCCAGGCCGCCGCGCAGGCCGCGGCCTACGAGGCCGCCTTCGCCGCGACCGTGCCGCCGCCGGTGATCGCGGCCAACCGCAGCCTGCAGATGTCGCTGATCGCCACCAACTTCCTGGGCCAGAACACCCCGGCGATCACCGCCACCGAGGCCCTGTACATGGAGATGTGGGCGCAGTGCGCCGCGGCGATGTACGGCTACGCCGCCGCCACCGAGCAGTCCAGCGTGCTGCCGGCGTTCGAAGAGCCCCGGCAGAACACCGACCCGAGCGGCCAGCTGCGGCAGGCCGCGGCCAACGCGAAGGCCGCCGGTGACACCACCGCGAACAACGCGGGCGTTGTCGGAACCAAGGTTGCCGCCGAGACTCCGCCGGCGGTCAAGAACCCGCTGGACTACGTCACCGACATGTACGGCGACTACAAGCCCACCGACGCGCTCAACGACACCCTGGAGCCGATCTACCGGATCGCCGGGTTCTCCAACTCGTTCATGTCGATCGCCAAGGGCGTGAGTGGTTCCTCCAAGGCCGTCAGCAGCGGGACCGACGCGCTGACCGCCCCGGCGGTCGTGCCGGGACTGCTCGGCGGGCTGGGCCAGGCCGGTGCGCTGAGCTCGGCGCCGGTCAGCAGCCCGATCGCCGCCAGCCTGGCCAACGCCACCCGCTTGGGTGGGCTGTCGGTGCCCTCGACCTGGTCGGGTGCGGTGCCGCCGGTCAACGCGGCCGCCAGCCCGCTGGCCGCGGCGAACCTGGGATCGGCGGTCGGCAACGTCGGCACCGGCCCGAGCCACATGGCCGGCGCGATGCCGCTGGCCAACGCCGCCGGAGCCGGCGGCCGCGGAATCGGCGACGGGGTGCTGCGGGTCGGCTCGCGCGCGTTCACGATGCCGCGCCCGCCGTCGGCCGGCTGATTCCGCACCCGGGCGAGCCGACAAACCTGGCCTCAGGTACCAGGGCGTACCTGCGCGCCTGGACATGCCTGGACATGCCAAAGCCAGGCGTGGCCACAACCGTCTTCCCATGCCGCCGACGGCCGCGGCGTGTCCTTTCCGGGACGGCCCGCCGCGCCGGTTAGGCTCGATCACAGTGAGCGGGCGATTGTGGCGCCGCTCACCGAAAAGGTTGCTGGGCGGGCTTGCCGGCAGGCGCCCGCGGGGTTATCCGCGACCTGATTTTTACTCCACCGACCGCCGGTTGCCGCGCTGTCGAGGCCTCCGCACCGCCACCGGAGGGATTCGGTGAACGTCGCGCTACCGCATTATTTGCCCAGGTAAACCGCGGTTGAAACGACCTGCGGGCAGCCGCGGAGTTAAGGGACCGTTACTGCGGGTGAACAGTTGTGGTCATGAGGTGAACAGTAGGCAACCACGGCTGATTTGGGCCGATTCGCCCCTTAATCTCGGTGTCGAAGCGATTGCTGTGTGACATCGAGAAGGGACCGCACATGTCGTTGGTAACCGTCGAACCGGAACTGCTGACCGCCTCCGCCGTCGAGCTGCAGGGCATCGGCGCGGCACTCCACGCCGGCAACGCCGCTGCCGCGGCGCCCATCACCGGCGTCGTCCCCGCCGCCGCCGACGACGTGTCGGCCCTGGCCGCCGCCCGCTTCGCCGCGCACGGTCAGCTCTACCAGAGCATCTCCGCCCAGGCCGCCGCCATCCACGAGCAGTTCGTGGCCACCCTCCGGGCCAGCGCCGGCACCTACGCGATCACCGAGGCCGCCAACCGCGCCTCGATCGGCTAGAGGCGCGAGAGTCCCGCGATGTTCGACTTCGGAGCACTCCCGCCGGAGATCAACGCGACCCGGATCTATTCCGGTCCGGGCGCGGCTCCGATGCTGGGCGCCGCCGCGGCCTGGCAGGCGCTGGCCTCCGAGCTGAACTCCACCGCCGCCTCCTACCAGGCAGCCGTCAGTGCGCTGGCGACCACATGGCGCGGCCCCTCGGCGCAGCGGATGGTCGCCGCGGCCGAGCCCTACATCCACTGGCTGAGCGCCACCGCCGCTCAGGCCGAACAGGTCGCAACCCAGGCGGGCGCGGAGGCCGGCGCCTACGAGAGCGCCCACGCCGCGACCGTGCCGCCCCCGGCGATCTACGCCAACCGGGCCCAGCAGGCCGCGCTGGTCGCCACCAACGTCCTCGGCCAGAACACTCCCGCGATCATGGCCACCGAAGCGGCCTACCTGGAGATGTGGGCGCAGTGCGCCGCGGCGATGTTCGGCTATTCCGCCGCCACCGAGCAGGCCACCGCGTTGCCGGCTTTCACCCCGCCGAAGCAGAACACCAACCCGACCGGACAGCTCCAGCAGGGCGCGGCGGTCCTGCAGGCCGGTGGGCACAGCGTGGCGAGCGACGCGTCGGCCCTCACCAACGCGACCGGCGCCGGCAACAGCGGCACGCTCGGCGGTGCTCTCGGGCAGGCGGTGAACTCGGTGACCGGCGGCGGCTCGAAGTCGCCCGTGTCGGAATTCACGAACAACGTCCTCGAGCCGGCCTTCCGGGTCGGAGGCCTGGCCTACTACGGCATCGGCATGCTGAGCGGCTTCAAGGCCTTGACCTCGGTGGGCGCGCTCAGTGGCGCGGCCCAGGGCATGTTGGGCGCCCCGGGTGTCGTGCCCGGGCTGTTCGCCGGGATGAACTCCGGCGCCGGGGCGCTGGGCTCGCTCTCGAGCACCCCGGTCACCGCCTCACTGACCAGCGCCACCCGCCTCGGCGCCCTGTCGGTGCCCTCCACCTGGAGCGGCGCCGCTCCCGCGGCAGCCAGCACCCTGCCGGCCACCGGCAACCTCGCCTCCGGACTCGGCGCCGCAGGAACCCCGGGCAACATGGCCGGCGCCATGCCGCTGGCCGGTGCGGCCAACGCCGGCCGCGGGATCGGCGACGGCGTCCTGCGGGTCGGACCGCGACCCTTCGTCATGCCACGACCACTGTCTGCCGGGTGAGGAAAGGGGGCCACGCCAGCGGATAGACGAATATCGTTGGCCGCTAACACGGCAGGAACAGCCAGAAAAACAACCAGACACAGACTCGAGAGATAAGGAGCCATCATGGCAGCTCGTTTTATGACCGATCCGCAGATGATGCGGGACATGGCGGGTCGTTTCGAGGTGCACGCCCAGACGGTGGAGGATGAGGCGCGGCGGATGTTCATGTCGTCGCAGAACATCTCCGGTGCCGGCTGGAGCGGTATCGCCGAACGGACCTCGCTGGACACGATGGGCCAGATGCAGGCGGCGTTTCGCAACATCGTGAACATGCTCCACGGGGTGCGCGACGGACTGGTCCGTGACGCCAATGTCTATGAGCAGCAGGAAGCCGCGGCGCAGTCCAGCCTGAGCAGCTGACCGCCTCGAATCTGAAAGGAAAACGCAGATGACGATCAATTACCAGTTCGGGGACGTCAACGCCCACGGCGCGATGATCAGGGCGCAGGCGGCGGCGTTGGAGGCCGAGCACCAGGCGATCATCCGGGATGTGTTGATGGCCGGGGACTTTTGGGGTGGTGCCGGTTCGGCGGCGTGCCAGGAGTTCATCGCGCAGCTGGGTCGCAACTTCCAGGTGATCTACCAGCAGGCCAACGACCATGGCGCCAAGGTGCAGAACGCGGGGAATAACATGTCGTCCACCGACAGCGCGGTCGGCTCCAGCTGGCTGTAACCCCTACCCGACGCGGCAGCACACCGACAGCGTGTGCTGCCGCGTTGCGGTGTTTTGACCCGACGACCCCGGAGTAGCGAACGATGGACAACAGCGCCCGCACCGACATCACCGTCAACGTCGAGGGCTTCTGGTTGTTGCAGGCGCTGCTCGACATCCGCCACGTCGCGCCGGAATTGCGCTGCCGCCCGTTCGTGTCGATCGCGGAGAACAACGACTGGCTCAAAGAGCACCCAGGCCTCGCGATCATGCGCGAACAGGGCATCGTCGTCGACGAGACCGTCAACGAGGAAGTCGCCGAACGGCTCAAGGTGCTCGCCGTCCCCGACATCGAGGTCATCGCCCTGCTGTCGCACGGCAAGCTGCGCTATGGGGTCAGCGCGGAAGCCATCGAACAATACGAAGCCAGCGAGCGCGACGGAGAGCAGACCCACCAGCCGGTCGAAGGCGAATCGGTCGGCTCCCGCGACATCCCCGACAACGAATTCCGCGTCGTCCTGGCCCGCCGCGACGAACACTGGGTCTCGGCGGTGCGGGTCGGCACCGACATCACCGTCGATGACGTCTCGGTGACCGACGCCGCCTCGATCGCGGCCCTGGTCACCGCCGCGATGGAGTCGATCAACCACGCCGACCCGGCCGCGATCACCGCGGTGAACGTCCCGCTGGAAGAGATGCTGTCGGCCACCAAAACCTGGCAGACCTCCGGGTTCAACGTCTTCTCCAGCGGCGACCTGCGGCGGATGGGCCTGACCGCGGCGACCATCGCCGCCCTGGGGCAGGCACTATCCGAGCCGGCCGCCGAAGCGGCGATCTACGCGCGGCAGTACCGCGACGACGCCCGCGAGTCCAGCGCATCGGTGCTGTCCCTCAAAGACAGCAACGCCGGACGCATCGCGATGTATCAGCAGGCGCGCACCGTCGGCTCCGGCCAGAAATGGCTGGCGATCTGCCCGGCCACACCCCAGCTGGTCCAGGTCGGGGTGCAGACCGTTTTGGACACCGTCCCGTTCGGCGCCTGGCGGACCCACCGACGAGTGTGAGACGAGTGTGACGGCACCGCGCGCGCCGCGGCCACCGGCCCTAGGATGACTTAACACATGACCAACCGTGAGGTAAACGAGATGAATTCGGACTTTCAGGCGGTGCCCTGGTGACTTCCGTACTGACCGACCCGTCAAGGTCCGACGGCGACGCTGCCAACACCCCGCGTTCGGCGGTGGTCGGCATCATGGCCGGCGACGGCGTCCAGATCGGCATGCTGCTGGACGCCGAAGCCCCGGTGTCGGTGATGATCGACCCGTTGCTCACGGTGGTGAACAACCGGCTGCTCGAACTCGAACTCGCCGAGTTGACCGGTGCCGGCCGCGGCCGCTGGGTGCTCTGCCGTGTCGACGGCACCGCGCTGCGCTCCTCTCAGTCACTGACCGAGCAGCAGATCTACGACGGTGATCGGCTCTGGCTGCGCTACGTCGAAGACCCCGAACACCGCACCCCGGTCATCGAACACATCTCCACCGCGGTCGCGGTCACCCTCGCCAAGCGCTTCGGCTCGATCAACCCCAAGATCGCGGTGCAGATCGGGATCTCCTTGGTCGCCGGCGCACTGCTGCTGGTGACCGCGTTGCTCGGCTGGTGGCGCTACCACCACGACACGCCGCTGTCGGCCATCTACGCGGGCGTGGTGACAGTCGTCGTACTCGTGGCCGCCACCCTGATGCTCATCCAGGCCAGGACCAGCCGCGACTTCCGGCTGGCCGACACCATGCTGGTGAGTTCGCTACCACCGCTGGCGATGGCGGCGGCCGCCGCCGTGCCCGGGCCGTTCGCCGCCGCGCACGCCGCGCTGGGCTTCGGCGTCGCCGGCCTCGCCGCGGTGCTGATGCTGCGGTTCACCGGCCGCCGGCTGTCGATCTACAGCAGCGTCATCGTCGTGTCGCTGGCGGTCACGGTGACCGCGGTGCTGCGGATGACCCTGCTCACCAGCGCGGTCACCCTGCTGACCTCGGTGCTGCTGGCTGCGGTCTTCTTCTACCACACCGGTGCCTCGCTGTGCCGCTGGCTGGCAGGCATCCGGCTTCCGGTGTTCCCGTCGGCCACCAGCCACTGGGTCTTCGAGACCCGGCCGGATCTGCCGACCACGGTGGTGACCGGCCATGACGACACGCCGGTGCTGGAAGGCCCGGAGTCGATCCGCCAGGTGCTGCTGCACGCCGAGCGGGCCCGTGGCCTGTTGTCGGGTCTGCTGTTCGGTCTGGGCGTGCTGATCGTGGTGACCACCGTCGCCCTGTGTGACCCGCACGGGGACCGGCGCTGGCTGCCGGTGCTGATCGCCAGTTTGGTGGCCGGTTTCCTTGTGCTGCGCGGCCGCTCGTTCCGGGACCGCTGGCAGGCGATCACCGTCGCGATGACCGCCGTGTTCGTCGTGGTCGGTGTCGTGCTGCGCTACATCGTGGGCCTGCAGACGCCGGCGATGCTCTCCGCCGGCGTGGCGATCCTGCTGCTCGTCCCCGCAGCCGGTTTGATCGCCGCCGCGGTGGTGCCCAACACCGTCTACAGTCCGCTGTTCCGCAAATTCGTGGAATGGATCGAATACCTCTGCCTGATGCCGATCTTCCCGCTGGGCCTGTGGTTGATGAATGTCTATGAAGCGATCCGGTATCGGTAGCCGCCGGTTTCGCCGTGTCACAGCGGCAACCGGTTCCGTGCTCCTGGTCGCCGCCTACCCGCTGGCGGGTTCGCCGGCGGCGCACGCCATCGAACCGCCGGGAATCGACGGCAACGCGGTACCGGGCGACGGCCCGCCCGGGCCCGAGCAGGAGATGCGTCAGACCGCCTACTGCGTCGAGGGCAGCGTGTCCCCGGGCACCGATTTCCGGGTGCAGCCGAAGTTCCTGAACATGCTCAACCTGGCCGAGGCGTGGCGGTTCGGGCGTGGCGGGGGAGTCAAGGTCGCCGTCATCGACACCGGCGTGACGCCACATCCGCGGCTTCCGAACCTCGTCGGCGGTGGCGACTATGTGATGGCCGGCGGCGACGGCCTGTCCGACTGCGACGCGCACGGCACGTTGGTGGCCTCACTGATCGGGGCCGCCCCGGCCGGGGCCATCGCGCCCCTGCCCCCGCCGCGCGAGACCCGCCGGCCGCCCAGCGTGCCCACCACCGAGGCGCCGCCACCAC
>NZ_LQPZ01000002.1 GCF_002102395.1 Mycolicibacillus trivialis | reverse complement strand
GTCGGGGGTGCCCGCCCCCGCCCCGCCGGCCGCACAGATGCCGGTCCAGCCGGCACAACCCCAGCCGGCACAACCCCAGCCCGCACAACCCCAGCCGGCACAACCCCAGCCCGCACAGCCCGGTCCGGCCGGGCTCATCGACCCGATCATCACCGGCGCATTGGAAGCGCTGCGATGAGCCGGGACAGCCGCAGCCGCCGGCCGGCCAAACCCGCGCAGCCGAGCGCATCGCGGCGTAACCGCAAGGCCGGGACCGCCGTTACCGGCGTGCGGAAGGCCGACGCCGCCAAGAAGACCCGGGGGACCGAGTCGGCGGCGACGTCCACGACCGCGGTGGGCCGCTCCGCGCGCAGCCGTCGCACCCGGCAGGCCGAACCGGTCGGCGCCGCCACCGCGGCCTTCTCCTTCCGGCACCGGGTCGGCAGCGCCATCATCTTCCTGGTGCTCGCGGTCGCCGCCACCCAGCTGTTCGTCCTGCAGGTCCCGCGCGCCGCCGGGTTGCGTGCCGAGGCGGCCGGGCAGCTCAAGGTCACCGACAAGGAACAGGCGTTGCGCGGCAGCATCGTCGACCGCAACGACAAGAAGCTGGCGTTCACGATCGAGGCGCGGGCGTTGACCTTCCAGCCGGTCCGGGTCCGCAAACAACTCGCCGAGGCCAAGCAGAAGGACCCCACCGCCACCGACCCGCAACAACGGCTGCGGGAGATCGCCCAGGGCGTCGCCGGAATGCTGCACAACAAACCCGACAGCGGCACGCTGCTGACCAAGCTGCGCAGCGACGAGACGTTCGTCTACCTCGCCCGCGCGGTCGACCCGGCCGTCGCCGCCGCGATCAGCGATGAGTTCCCCGAGGTCGGCTCCGAACGCCAGGACCTGCGCCAGTACCCGGGCGGATCGCTGGCCGCCAACATCATCGGGGGCATCGACTGGGACGGCCACGGCCTCCTCGGGCTCGAGGACGCGATGGACGCCGTGCTCGCCGGCACCGACGGCTCGGTCACCTACGACCGCGGCTCCGACGGCGTGGTGATCCCGGGCAGCTACCGCAACCGGCACCGCGCGGTGGACGGCGCGACCGTGCAGCTCACCCTCGACGACGACATCCAGTTCTACGTCCAGCAGCAGGTGCAGCAGGCCAAGAACCTGTCCGGCGCCAACAACGTCTCCGCGGTGGTGCTCGACGCCAAAACCGGTGAGGTGCTGGCGATGGCCAACGACAACACCTTCGACCCGTCCCAGGACATCGGCCGCCAGGGCGACCGGCAGTTGGGCAACCCTGCGGTCTCCTCGCCGTTCGAACCCGGCTCGGTGGCCAAGGTGATCACCGCCTCGTCGGTCATCGAGAACAACCTGAGCAACCCCGACGAGGTGCTGCACGTGCCCGGTTCGATCGACATGGGCGGGGTAACCGTCCGGGACGCCTGGAACCACGGTGTGGCGCCGTACACCACCACCGGGGTGTTCGGGAAGTCCTCCAACGTCGGCACCCTGATGCTCGCCCAGCGGGTCGGGCCGGAGCGCTGGTTCGAGATGGCCCGCAAGTTCGGCCTCGGGCAGCGCAGCGGGGTGGGCCTGCCGGGGGAGAGCGCCGGGCTGGTTCCGCCGATCGACCAGTGGTCGGGCAGCTCGTTCGCGAACCTGCCCATCGGGCAAGGTCTCTCGATGACCCTGCTGCAGATGACGAGCATGTTCCAGACGCTCGCCAACGACGGTGTCCGCATCCCGCCGCGGATCGTGAAGTCCACCACCGCCGCCGACGGCACCCGCACCGACGAACCGCGCCCCGACGGGGTCCGGGTGGTCTCGGCCGACACCGCCAAGACCGTCCGCAACATGCTGCGCGCCGTCGTCCAGCACGACCCGATGGGCTATCAGCAGGGCACCGGGCCGCAGGCCGCGGTCGAGGGCTACCAGATCGCGGGCAAGACCGGCACCGCCCAGCAGATCAACCCCGACTGCGGCTGCTACTTCGACGACGTCTACTGGATCACGTTCGCCGGGATGGCCACCGTCGACAACCCGCGCTACGTGATCGGGCTGATGATGGACAACCCGCACCGCGCCGCCGACGGCTCACCGGGCAGCTCCGCCGCCCCGCTCTTCCACAACATCGCCGCCTGGCTGCTGCAACGGGAGAACGCACCGCTGTCGCCGGACCCCGGTCCGCCGCTGACCCTGGAGGCCCTCTAACCGCGGTGACCCGCGCCGGCGCCCGAGCCGGCCTGGATACAGTGTCAGAGCCTGGCAGCACGGCGCGGACGGAGGTGATCGACGTGTCCACCGGTCCGCGCCCCGGCAGCGGCACCGCGGTCGGGCTGGCCGCGTTGGCCGACCAGGCCGGTGCGGTGCCCGCGGCGGGCAGCACGATCGCCGACCTGCCGATCACCGGGGTGACCCTGCGCGCCCAGGACTGCCGCCCCGGCGACCTGTTCGCCGCCCTGCCCGGCGCCAGCACCCACGGCTCCCGCTACGCCGCCGATGCGATCGCCAACGGGGCGGCCGCCCTCCTCACCGACGCCGCGGGCGTCGCCGCGCTCACCGCCGACCGGGTGACGGTGCCGCTGCTGGTCCACCCCGACCCGCGCGCGGTACTCGGGGCGCTGGCGGCCACCGTCTACGGGCGGCCGGCCGAGCGGATCCCGGTCATCGGCATCACCGGCACCTCCGGCAAGACCACCGTCAGCTACCTGGTCGAGGCCGGGTTGCGCGCGGCAGGCCGGGCGGTCGGGCTGATCGGCACCGTCGGGGTCCGCATCGACGGCGCCGCGGTGCCCAGCGCACTGACCACTCCGGAGGCGCCTGCCGTGCAGGCGCTGCTCGCGCTGATGGTCGAGCGCGGGGTCGACGCGGCGGTGATGGAGGTCTCCAGCCACGCCCTCAGCCTGGGCCGGGTCGACGGGGTCCGGTTCGCGGTCGGCGCGTTCACCAACCTCTCCCGCGACCACCTGGACTTCCATCCCAGCATGGCCGACTACTTCGAGGCCAAGGCGCGGCTGTTCGACCCCGCCTCACCGCTGCACGCGGCCGCCACCGTGATCTGCGTCGACGACGAGGCCGGGAGCGCCATGGCGGCGCGTGCGGACGACCCGGTCACCGTCAGCGCCGCGGGCCGGCCCGCCGACTGGACGGCCGGGTCGGTGCGGCTGCTGCCGCAGGGCGGCAGCGAGTTCACCGCGACCGATCCCGCCGGCGTCGGGCACCGGGTCGCCATCCGGTTGCCCGGCGACTACAACGTCGCCAACTGCCTGCTCGCGCTGGCCGTCCTGGACCGCGTCGGCGTCTCACCCGAACAGGCCGCGCCCGGACTGCGGGACGCCCGGGTACCCGGCCGCCTCGAGGCCGTCGACCGCGGCCAGGCCTTCCTGGCGCTGGTCGACTACGCCCACAAACCGGGTGCGCTGCGCGCGGTGCTGCAGACGCTGCGGCGGGCGTGCGCCACCCCCGGGGCGCGGTTGGCGGTGGTCTTCGGGGCCGGCGGAGACCGCGACCCGGGCAAGCGGCAACCGATGGGCCGGATCGCCGCCGAACTCGCCGACCTGGTCGTGGTCACCGACGACAACCCGCGCAGCGAGGACCCGGCCGCCATCCGGCGGGTGATCCTCGACGGCGCCGCCGCCGGGCCGGCCGAGGTGGTCGAGATCGGCGACCGGCGCGCGGCGATCGACCACGCCGTCGGCTGGGCGCGAACCGGCGACGTGGTCGTGGTGGCAGGCAAGGGCCACGAGAGCGGACAGACCGCCGGCGGGGTGACCCGGCCGTTCGACGACCGCCGGGAGTTGGCGGCGGCGTTGGAGGCGCTGGGGGGCCGGGGCTCATGATCGCGATGAGCCTGGCCCGCATCGCCGAGGTCGTCGGCGGACGCCTCGTCGACATCTCCGCCGGCGACGCCGAGGCGACCCGGGTCACCGGTGACGTCGAGTTCGACTCCCGCAAGATCGGCCCCGGCGGGCTGTTCCTGGCGTTGCCCGGCGCCCGCGTCGACGGCCATGACCACGCGGCCGCCGCGGTCGCCGCCGGGGCGGTCGCGGTGCTCGCCGCCCGCCCGGTCGGCGTTCCCGCCATCGTCGTCCCGCCCGCCGACCGGGGCGGCTCCGACCGGCAGGCCGGGGTGCTCGAGCACGACGCCGACGGCTCCGGCGCCGCGGTGTTGGCCGCCCTGGCCCGGCTGGCCGCCGCGGTCGCCGCCGAACTCGTCGCCGGCGGGCTGACGATCATCGGGATCACCGGCTCCTCGGGCAAGACCTCCACCAAAGACCTGCTGGCCGGGGTGCTGGCGCCGCTGGGCCGGGTCGTCGCCCCGCCCGGTTCGTTCAACAACGAACTCGGCCATCCCTGGACGGTGCTGCGCGCCACCGAGGACACCGACTTCCTGATCCTGGAGATGTCGGCGCGCCACCCCGGCAACATCGCCACGCTGGCCGCGATCGCGCCACCGCGGATCGCGGTCGTGCTCAACGTCGGCACCGCCCATCTCGGTGAGTTCGGCTCGCGTGAGGTCATTGCGTCGACCAAAGCCGAACTGCCCCAGGCTGTTCCGTCCGATGGGGTGGTGGTGCTCAACGTCGACGACTCCGCGGTCGCGGCCATGGCGGAGGTCACCGCGGCGCGGGTCGTGCGAGTCAGCCGCACCCCGCAAGCCGGCCCGGTTGCGGCCGACGTGTGGGCCGGACCGGTCGGCCTCGACGACCTGGCCCGGCCGCGGTTCACCCTGCACGCGGCCGGCACCGCCGTCGAGGTCACCCTGGGCGTGCACGGCGACCACCAGGTGAGCAACGCGCTGTGTGCGGCGGCCGTCGCCGTGGAATGCGGCGCCGAGCCCGCCGCGGTGGCCGCCGCTCTGGCGGCGGCCCGCCCGGTCTCGGCGCACCGGATGGCGGTGCACACCCGCGCCGACGGCGTCACCGTCATCGACGACGCCTACAACGCCAACCCCGACTCGATGCGCGCCGGACTGCAGGCGCTGGCCTGGATCGCCCGGGGCGACGGCGCCGCGCCGCGCCGCAGTTGGGCGGTGCTCGGCGAGATGGCCGAGCTCGGTGAGGACGCGATCACCGAACACGACCGCATCGGCCGGTTGGCGGTGCGCTTAGATGTCTCTCGACTTGTTGTCGTCGGAACCGGGAGGGCGATGGGCGCCATGCACCACGGAGCGGTCATGGAAGGGTCGTGGGGAGCGGAGTCGACCCAGGTGGCCGACGCCGACGCGGCGCTGGCGCTGCTGCGCGCCGAACTCCGGCCCGGCGACGCCGTCCTGGTCAAGGCCTCCAACGCGGCCGGTCTGGGCGCGCTGGCCGAGGCGCTGGTGGTCGACGGCGGCCCGGCGGGCGAGGACGGTCGGTCATGATCCAGATCCTGATCGCGGCCGGGGTGGCGCTGGCGGTGGCCATTCTGTTGACCCCGATGCTGATCCGGCTGTTCACCCGGCAGGGTTTCGGCCACGAGATCCGGGAGGACGGCCCGCCCAGCCACAAGACCAAACGCGGCACCCCCTCGATGGGCGGGGTGGCGATCGTGGCCGGCATCTGGGCCGGCTACCTGGTCGCCCACCTGGCCGGACTGTCCTACGGCGGCGGCGGGCCGTCGGCCTCCGGGCTGCTGGTGCTGGGTCTGGCCACCGCACTGGGCGTGGTCGGGTTCATCGACGACCTGATCAAGATCCGACGCGCCCGCAACCTCGGGCTGAATAAGACCACCAAGACCGTCGGGCAGGTCGGCGCCGCGATCGTCTTCGGGATACTGGTGCTGAAGTTCCGCAACCCGGCCGGGCTGACCCCCGGCAGCGCCCAGCTGTCCTACGTGCGCGACATCGCCACCGTCACCCTGCCGGTCATCGTGTTCGTGCTGTTCTGCGTGCTGCTGATCAGTGCGTGGTCCAACGCGGTCAACTTCACCGACGGCCTCGACGGGCTGGCCGCCGGCGCGATGGCGATGGTCAGCGCCGTCTACGTGCTGATCACCGTCTGGCAGCACCGCAACGCCTGCGCGATCACCCCCGAACTGGGCTGCTACAACGTCCGCGACCCACTGGACCTGGCCTTCGTCGCCGCGGCCACCGCGGGCGCCTGCATCGGGTTCCTGTGGTGGAACGCCGCCCCGGCGAAGATCTTCATGGGCGACACCGGCTCGCTGGCCCTCGGCGGGATCATCGCCGGGCTGTCGGTGACCAGCCGCACCGAGATCCTCGCGGTGGTGCTCGGCGCTCTGTTCGTCGCCGAGATCACCTCGGTGGTGGTGCAGATCCTGGCGTTCCGCACCACCGGGCGCCGGGTGTTCCGGATGGCGCCGTTCCACCACCACTTCGAACTGCTCGGCTGGGCCGAGACCACCGTGATCATCCGGTTCTGGCTGCTCACCGCCATCGCCTGCGGGCTGGGCGTGGCGCTGTTCTACGGCGAATGGTTTGCCACCGTCGGTGACTGAGAAGACGGCGCCACCGCTGGCGGCGGGCACCCCGGTGCTGGTCGCCGGTGCCGGTGTGACCGGGGCCGCCGTGCTGGCCGCGCTCGGACCGCTGCAGGTGCGCGCCACCCTCTGCGACGACCACAGCGCGGCGCTGCGCCGCCACGCCGACGCCGGTGTGCCCACGCTCACCGCCGCGCAGGCCGCCGCCCGCGTCGGCGAGTTCGCGCTGGTGATCACCAGCCCCGGCCTGCCGCCGAGCGCGCCGGTGCTGGTCGCTGCCGCCGCCGCGGGCGTGCCGGTCTGGGGCGACGTGGAGCTGGCCTGGCGGCTGGACACCGCCGGCGTCTATGGGCCGCCGCGGCGCTGGCTGGCGGTGACCGGCACCAACGGCAAGACCACCACCACCGCGATGCTGCACGCCATGCTCACCGCCGCCGGGCGCCGCGCGCTGGCCTGCGGCAACATCGGGGACCCGGTGCTCGACGTGCTCACCCGGCCGGCGGAGATGCTGGCCGTCGAGCTGTCCAGCTTCCAACTGCACTGGGCGCCGTCGCTGCGGCCGGAGGCCGGGGTGGTCCTCAACATCGCCGAAGACCACCTGGATTGGCACGGCACGCTGGAGGCCTACGCGGCAGCCAAGGCCCGGGCGCTGACCGGCCGGGTGGCGGTGGCCGGGGTCGACGACACCCGCGCCGCGGCGCTGCTGGCCGACGCGCCGGCGGCGGTGCGGGTCGGCTTCCGGCTCGGGGCGCCGGCGGCCGGCGAACTCGGCGTCGCCGACGGATGGCTGATCGACCGGGCGTTCGGCGACGCGCTCCCGCTCGCACCGGTGGACGCCATCGCGGTGCCCGGCCCGGTCGGGGTGCTCGACGCACTGGCCGCCGCGGCGCTGGCCCGCTCGGTCGACGTCCCGGCCGCCGCGATCGGCGCGGCGCTGCGCGGATTCCACGCCGCAGCCCATCGCGGTGCGGTGGTCGCGGTGGCCGACGGGGTTCGCTACGTCGACGACTCCAAGGCCACCAACCCGCATGCCGCGGAGGCCGCGGTGCTCGGCCACCCCCGGGTGGTCTGGGTGGCCGGTGGGCTGCTCAAGGGCGTCTCGGTCGATGCGACCGTGGCCCGGATCGCCCCGCGGCTGGCCGGGGCGGTGCTGCTCGGGCGGGATCGGGCCGAGGTTGCCAAGGCGTTATCACGACACGCGCCGGATGTGCCGGTCATCGAGGTCGTCACGGGGGAGGATGCTGATGTGCGTGATACTGGTGGGGTTCCTGTTGCAACTGTGACTCGAATGGTCGACGACTCCGGTGGCACGCTGGGCACCCGGGTGATGACCGCGGTCGTCGCGGCGGCCCGCGAGTTGGCCCGGCCCGGCGACACCGTGCTGCTGGCCCCGGCCGGGGCCTCGTTCGACCAGTTCACCGGCTACGCCGACCGGGGTGAGGCCTTCGCCGCCGCGGTCCGCGCCGCGACCGGTTAACCGACGGGGCCGCCATGCTGAACCTGCTCCGCCGCACCCGCACAGCGCAGGACACCGCGCACACCGAACCCGCCGAGGAGACCGACCCGGCCGGCACCGCCGTCGTACCCGCCGGCCGGGCCCGGCTGCAGGCCCTGGCCGCCCGCACCCGCTTCGGCACCTGGCTGGGCCGGCCGATGACCTCGTTCCACCTGGTCATCGCGGTCGCCGCGCTGCTGACCACGCTGGGCCTGATCATGGTGCTGTCGGCCTCCGGGGTGCAGTCCTACAGCTCCGACGGCTCGCCGTGGACGATCTTCGGCTGGCAGGTGGTGTGGACCCTGGTCGGCCTGACCGCGTTCTACATCGCGCTGCGCACCCCGGTCTGGCTGATGCGCCGCACCGCGTTCAGCGCGTTCGTGGTCAGCCTGCTGCTGCTGGTGCTGGTGCTGGTCCCCGGTATCGGCACCGTCGCCAACGGGTCACGCGGCTGGTTCGTCATCGCCGGGCTGTCCATGCAGCCCTCCGAGCTCACCAAGATCGCCTTCCTGGTCTGGGGCGCACACCTGCTGGCCACCCGGCGCATGGAGCGCGCGTCGCTGACCGAGATGCTGGTGCCGCTGGTGCCCGGGGCGGTGCTGGCGATGGGACTGATCCTCGCCGAGCCCGACCTCGGCCAGACCGTCTCGGTGGGCATCATCCTGCTGGCCCTGCTCTGGTACGCCGGGCTGCCGCTGCGCGTGTTCGTCAGCTCGCTGACCGCGATCATGGCCGCCGCAGCGGTGCTCGCCGTCACCGAGGGCTACCGCAGCGACCGGGTCCGGTCCTGGCTGGACCCCGGCGCCGACCCGCAGGACGCCGGCTACCAGGCGCGTCAGGCCAAACTGGCGCTGGCCAACGGCGGGTTCCTCGGCGAGGGCCTCGGTCAGGGCACCGCGAAGTACAACTACCTGCCGCACGCCCACAACGACTTCATCTTCGCCATCGTCGGGGAGGAGTTGGGCTTCATCGGCGCGTTCGGTCTGCTGCTGCTGTTCGGGCTGTTCGCCTACACCGGGATGCGCATCGCGCGCCGCTCGGTCGACCCGTTCCTGCGGCTGCTGACCGCCGCCACCACGATGTGGATGCTCAGCCAGGTCTTCATCAACGTCGGCTATGTGGTCGGGTTGCTGCCGGTGACCGGGTTGCAGCTTCCGTTGATCTCCTCCGGCGGCACGTCGGCGGCCACCACGTTGCTGATGATCGGCATCATGGCCAACGCCGCGCGCCATGAACCCGAGGCGGTCGCCGCGCTGCGCGCCGGCCGCAGCGACCGGGTCAACCGCATGCTGCGGCTCCCGCTGCCCGCGCCCTACGTTCCCAGCCGTGCCGAGGCGCTGCGCGACCGGCTGCGTTCCCGGCCCGAACCGGCCGCCCGCAAACCGCGCCGCGCCGAGCGCCGCCCGCAGCCGGCGCGCAAACCGCCGGCGACGACCACCCGTAACCGCGCCGCGGCGGGCAAATCCCGCACCGCGGGCCGCCCCGCCCGACGGGCCGGGCATCATGGAGGGGGTCAGCGCTACGCTGACCAGCGTCGCGCCCGCGGTGGGCGCTCACCGGCACTGGAAGGTCATCGTTACGGGTGAACGACTCGGTCTCACAGTCAGCCGACCGCTCCCTCTCGGTGGTGCTGGCCGGTGGCGGAACGGCCGGCCACGTCGAACCCGCGATGGCGGTCGCCGACGCGTTGCGGGCACAGGACCCGTCCGTGCGGATCACCGCGTTGGGCACCGCCCGCGGTCTGGAGACTCGTCTGGTCCCCGAGCGGGGTTACCGGCTGGAGCTGATCACCCCGGTTCCGTTGCCGCGCAAGCTCAACGCCGACCTGATGCGGCTGCCGCCGCGGGTCCGACGCGCCGTCGCCGAGACCCGCGCGGTGTTCGAGGACGTTGACGCCGACGTGGTGGTCGGGTTCGGCGGTTATGTGGCACTGCCGGCCTACCTGGCCGCCCGGGGGCGGCGCCGGCGACGCGTCCCGGTGGTGATCCACGAGGCCAACGCCCGGGCCGGCCTGGCCAACCGGGTCGGCGCCCGCGGCGCCCGGCGGGTGCTGGCCGCGGTGCCCGACTCGGGGCTGCGCGCCGCCGAGGTGATCGGCATCCCGGTGCGCTCGGCGATCACCGACCTGGACCGGGCCGCCGAGCGGGCCGGGGCGCGCGCCCACTTCGGTTTCGCCGACGACGCCCGGGTGCTGCTGGTCTTCGGCGGCTCGCAGGGGGCGGCCTCGATCAACCGCGCGGTCGCCGGCGCGGCCGCCGACCTGGCCGCGGCCGGGATCTCGGTGCTGCACGCCCACGGCGCCAAGAACACCCTGGACCTGCGTGACCCGGCACCGGGTGACCCGCCGTACCTGGCGCTGCCGTACCTGGACCGGATGGATCTGGCCTACGCGGCGGCCGACCTGGCGATCTGCCGCTCCGGGGCGATGACGGTCGCCGAGGTGTCGGCGGTGGGGCTGCCCGCGGTGTATGTGCCGTTGCCGATCGGCAACGGCGAACAGCGGCTCAACGCGCTGCCCGTCGTCGAGGCGGGTGGGGGAGTGCTGGTCGCCGACGCCGACCTGACACCGGAGTGGGTCGGCCGGACGGTGACCGGGCTGCTCGGCGATGACACCGGGCTGGCGGCGATGACCGCGGCCGCCGCGCGGGTCGGCAATCGCGACGCCGCGGCCCACTTGGCCCGGGTTGCGCTGGAGGTGGCCCGGGAGAGCCGGGCGGGGCGCCGATGAACCCGGATAGCCTGCCGGCGGAGCTGCAGCGCGTCCACATGGTCGGCATCGGCGGCGCCGGGATGTCCGGGATCGCCCGGATCCTGCTGGATCGCGGCGGCCGGGTGTCCGGTTCGGACGCGAAGGAGTCCGCCGGGGTGCGGGCGTTGCAGGCCCGCGGCGCCAAGATCCGCATCGGCCACGACGCGTCGGCGCTCGACCTGCTCGACGGGGGAGCGAGCGCGGTCATCACCACCCACGCGGCCATCCCGAAGACCAACCCGGAGCTGGTCGAGGCGCGCCGCCGGGGCCTGCCGGTGCTGCTGCGCCCGACGGTGCTGGCCGCCCTGATGGCCGGGCGCACCACCGTGCTGGTCACCGGCACCCACGGCAAGACCTCGACCACCTCGATGCTGGTGGTCGCGCTGCAGCACTGCGGACTGGACCCGTCGTTCGCGGTCGGCGGGGAATTGGGCGAGGCGGGCACCAACGCCCATCACGGCACCGGGGCCAGCTTCGTCGCCGAAGCCGACGAGAGCGACGGCTCCCTGCTGGAGTACCGCCCCGACGTCGCGGTCATCACCAACATCGAATCCGACCACCTCGACTTCTTCGGCAGCGAGGAGGCTTACACCGCGGTGTTCGACACCTTCGCCGGCCGTCTCGCCCCGGGCGGGGCGCTGGTGGTCTGCGTCGACGACCCGGGGGCTGCCGCATACGCCGAGCGGGTTGCCGCGCAAGGGATCCGAGTGCTCACCTACGGCAGCGGCGGCACCGGCCTGGCCGGCACGCTGCTGTCCTGGGAGCAGCACGACACCGGTGCGCACGCCGCGGTGCACCTGGCCGGGGAGGCCGCGCCGCGCACCATGACCCTGTCGGTACCCGGTCGGCACATGGCGCTCAACGCGCTCGGCGCACTGCTGGCCGCCGTCGAGATCGGTGTCGGCCCGCAGGCGGCGCTGGACGGGCTCGCCGCGTTCGAGGGCGTGCGCCGCCGTTTCGACCTGGTCGGCAACGCCGGTGCGGTGCGGGTGTTCGACGACTACGCCCATCACCCCACCGAGGTCGCCGCCACCCTGGCCGCGGCACGCACCATGGTCGAGCAAGCCGGGACCGGGCGGTTGCTGGCGGTGTTCCAACCGCACCTGTACTCCCGGACCCGGGATCTGGCCCCACAGTTCGGCGCCGCACTCAGCGCCGCCGACCGGGTTTTCGTCCTCGACGTCTACGGCGCGCGCGAACAGCCGCTGCCCGGCATCAGCGGGGCCACCATCGCCGAACGGGTCAGCGCGCCGGTGCGTTATCTGCCCGACTTCTCCGCGGCCGCGGCCACGGTGGCCGCCGCTGCCGGCCCCGGCGACATCATCATCACGATGGGCGCCGGGGACATCACGCTGCTCGGTCCGGAGATCGTGGCCGCACTGACGGCGCGCGCCGGGGGTGATGCGGTGGGGCAGCCGTGAGCGAGCAGGACCGCGCCCCCGACCCGGACGCCGCACCGGAGCACTCGGAGTCACCGGAGCCCACCCCGGAGGCAGCGGCGGACGGGGTGGCCGACGAGGCGGCCGAGGCGCCGCCCCAACCCGGTGACGAGGACTTCGAGGGGCCGCGTCGCCGGGCCCGCCGCGAGCGCGCCGAGCGTCGCGCGGCGCAGGACCGTGCCCGTGCCATCGAGGAGGCGCGGCGGGAGGCCAAACGTCGGCTGCGGGCGCCGGCGGAGACCAAATCGGTGTCCCGCGGCGCGGTGCGCGGCCTGAAACTGCTGGTGACCGGCGTGCTGGCGGTGGTGGCCGTGGTCGGGTTGGGCCTGCTGCTGTATTTCACACCGGTGATGTCGGTGCGCAACGTCGTGGTCACCGGTCTGGCCGCGGTCACCGAGCAGGAGGTGCTCGACGCGGTCGCGGTGGCGCCGGGCACCCCGTTGTTGCAGGTCCACACCGACCGGGTCGCCGACCGGGTCGCCACGATCCGGCGGGTGGCCAGTGCCCGGGTCCAGCGTCAGTACCCGTCGACGTTGCGGGTGACGATCGTGGAACGAGTGCCGGTGGCGGTGAAGGACTTCCCCGACGGTCCGCACCTGTTCGACCGGGACGGGGTGGACTTCGCCACCGGTCCGCCGCCGCCGGCGTTGCCTTACCTCGACGTGGAGCACCCCGGACCGGCGGACCCGCCCACCCGTGCCGCGCTGGCGGTGCTGGTGGCGTTGCGGCCCGAGGTGGTCAGCCAGGTCGGCCAGATCGCCGCGCCGTCGGTGGCGTCGATCACCCTGACCCTCGGCGACGGTCGGGTCGTGGTGTGGGGGACCGCCGACCGGACCCAGGAGAAAGCCGACAAACTGGCCGCTCTGCTGACCCAACCGGGTCAGATCTACGACGTCTCCAGCCCGGATCTGCCCACCGTCCGCTGACCCGCCCGGGCAGCCCGGAGAAAATTCGCGGGCGACGCACCGGCGCGCCTGCCCGGTAACCCGCCGTCGCGGCCCTACCGTTCTGTTTGCACGGAACTACTTGACATAACTCTAAGCCTCTGGTTGAGGTTGAGGGTTTGCCCGGCGGTTTCGGACCAGACAAACCCGTCAGGGAGGAAGACCAATGATGACCCCCCCACACAACTACCTTGCCGTCATCAAAGTGGTGGGCATCGGTGGTGGCGGCGTCAACGCCGTGAACCGGATGATCGAGCAGGGCCTCAAGGGTGTGGAGTTCATCGCGATCAACACCGACGCGCAGGCCCTGCTGATGAGCGACGCGGACGTCAAACTCGACGTCGGCCGGGAGTCCACCCGCGGGCTCGGCGCGGGCGCGGACCCCGAGGTGGGACGTAAGGCCGCCGAGGACGCCAAGGACGAGATCGAGGAGCTGCTGCGCGGCGCCGACATGGTGTTCGTCACCGCCGGGGAGGGCGGCGGCACCGGGACCGGCGGGGCCCCGGTGGTCGCCTCGATCGCCCGCAAGCTGGGCGCGCTGACCGTCGGCGTGGTCACCCGGCCGTTCTCCTTCGAGGGCAAGCGGCGCAGCAAGCAGGCCGAGACCGGCATCACCGAATTGCGGGAGAGCTGCGACACCCTGATCGTCATCCCCAACGACCGGTTGTTGCAGATGGGCGATGCCGCGATCTCGCTGATGGACGCCTTCCGCAGCGCCGACGAGGTGCTGCTCAACGGTGTGCAGGGCATCACCGACCTGATCACCACGCCGGGGCTGATCAACGTCGACTTCGCCGACGTGAAGGGCGTGATGAGCGGCGCGGGCACCGCCCTGATGGGCATCGGCTCGGCCCGCGGCGACGGCCGCGCGCTCAAGGCCGCCGAGGTCGCCATCAACTCCCCGCTGCTGGAGGCCTCGATGGAGGGTGCCCAGGGCGTGCTGATGTCCATCGCCGGCGGCAGCGACCTGGGCCTGTTCGAGATCAACGAGGCCGCCTCGCTGGTGCAGGACTCCGCCCACCAGGAAGCCAACATCATCTTCGGCACCGTCATCGACGACTCGCTCGGCGACGAGGTGCGCGTCACCGTGATCGCGGCGGGCTTCGACGCCAGCGGCCCCAGCCGCAAACCCCTGATCGGGACGAACGAGCCGGCGGCAGGCGGCTCGGGGCAGTCCATCGCCCCGGGACAGGCCGGCAAGGTCTCCTCGTCGGTGTTCGAACCGGCCGACGCGGCGAGCATCCCGGCGCCCACCAACGGTGCCACGGTCAGCGTGGGCGGCGGCGGCGACGATGACGACGACGTCGACGTGCCGCCGTTCATGCGGCGCTGACCCGCAGCGCCGATGAGCGTGCGCATCCGCCGGGTGACCACCACCCGCGCGGGCGGTGTCTCGGCCCCGCCCTACGACAGCTTCAACCTCGGCGACCACGTCGGCGACGACCCGGCGGCCGTCGCCGCCAACCGGGCTCGGCTGGCCGCGGCGACCGGGTTGACCGCCGACCGGGTGGTGTGGATGGACCAGGTGCACAGTGCGCACGTCGCGGTGGTCGACGGGCCGCGCGACACCGCGGTGGCCGACACCGACGCATTGGTCACCGCCACGCCGCGACTGGCGCTGGCGGTGGTGACCGCCGACTGCGTGCCGGTGCTGTTGGCCGATGCCCGGGCCGGGGTGGTGGCCGCCGTGCACGCCGGTCGGGTCGGTGCCCAACACGGCGTGGTCGCCAACGCGGTGGGCGCGATGACCGACGCGGGCGCCCACGTCGACGACATCTCGGCCTGGCTGGGCCCGGCGGTCAGCGGCGCCAACTACGAGGTGCCTGCCGCGATGGCCGACGAGGTGGAGAAAGCCCTGCCGGGCAGCCGGACCGCCACCTCCGCGGGAACCCCGGGACTGGACCTACGGGCCGGAATCGCTTGTCAACTCCGCACATTGGGGGTGACGGCCATCGACGCCGACCCGCGCTGCACGGTCGACGACCCGGCGCTGTTCAGCCACCGCCGCGACGCCCCGACCGGACGGCTGGCCTCGTTGGTGTGGATGGAACCGGGCCGGTGACCGGGGAAATCCGGTGAAACCCCGATGATTCTCCGCGCGTGTCGATACCGCGTTAGCCGCTACCGGCCGGTTACGGTCACGGTGAATCGTCACTCTAGTCACATCTTCATCACCGACACCACAGCTTGAGAAGGGCCCCGCGATGAGCACACTCCACAAGGTCAAGGCCTACTTCGGTATGGCGCCCATGGAGGACTACGACGACGAGTACTACGACGACGAGGACCGTGCCCCATCGCGCGGGTACGGCCGTCGGGCCGAGCACCGGTTCCCCGACGACGAGTACGACCGCTTCGAGCGCGACTATGACGACCCGCGCGGCCCGCGCCCCGACCACGACGAGTTCGCGGGGGGCGGCTACCGCGGCGGCTTCGCCGACGGGCCGGCCTTCCGGCCGCGGGAGTTCGAGCGCCCGCACGACATGGGCCGCAGCCGGTTCGGCTCGCTGCGCGGTGCCCCCACCCGCGGTGCCCTGGCGATGGACCCGCGCCGGATGGCGATGCTGTTCGAAGAGGGCAGCCCGCTGTCGAAGATCACCACGCTGCGCCCGAAGGACTACAGCGAGGCGCGCACCATCGGCGAACGGTTCCGCGACGGCACCCCGGTGATCATGGACCTGGTGTCGATGGACAACGCCGACGCCAAGCGCCTGGTCGATTTCGCCGCCGGTCTGGCGTTCGCGCTGCGCGGTTCCTTCGACAAGGTGGCCACCAAGGTGTTCCTGCTCTCGCCGGCCGACGTCGACGTCACCCCCGAGGAACGCCGCCGCATCGCCGAGACCGGTTTCTACGCCTACCAGTAGTCGGCCCCGCGGCGCGGCCGCGGCGACTCGACTCGGTAGGCTGAGGAGCGTCCTGCTGACCCCGGTCAGCGCTGTCGGTTGTTCATCGGTGAGGTCGGTTTAGTGGCGCTGTTCTTCGGGATTCTCGGCTTCGCACTGTTCTTGTTCTGGCTGCTGCTGATCGCGCGGATCGTCATCGAGTTCGTGCGCTCGTTCAGCCGGGACTGGCACCCGCGCGGCGCCACGGTGGTGGTCCTCGAGGCGATCATGACCGTCACCGATCCACCGGTGAAACTGTTGCGCCGGCTGATCCCGCAGTTGACCGTCGGTTCGGTGCGCATCGACCTGTCGATCATGGTGCTGCTCCTGGTCGCCTTCTTCGGCATGGAATTGGCGTTCAACCAGGCGGCCCGTTAGCCGTCGAACCGGGACTGCGCCGGGCGTTGGCAAATATGTGAAAAACGCTCTTAATAATCGGCCCCAGCGGCAATCGGAGCGTCAGTTGTGACAGGATGGACGCCAGTTACAGTACGGTAGCGTATCGTCCAGCACGAACGATCTGATCGGTCCGACGGTCCAGAGTTGAGGGGTTAGACCATGCCGCTGACACCAGCCGACGTGCACAATGTGGCATTCAGCAAGCCGCCCATCGGCAAACGCGGATACAACGAAGATGAAGTCGACGCCTTCCTCGATCTGGTCGAAGCCGAGCTGGCGCGGCTGCTCGAGGAGAACTCCGATCTGCGTCAGCGGGTCAGCGAACTCGACGGCGAACTCGCGTCGGCACGTTCCAGCGGCGCCGTCCAACCCGCGCCGGCCGCCCCGGTCTACCAGGCGCCCGAGCCGCAGCCCGAACCCGAGCCGGTCCGCTCTGCGGCCGCCTCCGAGGAGCAGCACCTCAAGGCCGCCCGGGTGCTCAGCCTCGCCCAGGACACCGCGGACCGGTTGACCAACACCGCCCGCGCCGAGTCCGAGAAGCTGATGTCGGACGCGCGGACCAACGCCGACCAGATCCTCACCGAGGCCCGCCAGACCGCGGAGACCACGGTCACCGAGGCCCGGCAGCGTGCCGACGCGATGCTGGCCGACGCCCAGACCCGCTCGGAGGCCCAGCTGCGGCAGGCCCAGGAGAAGGCCGATGCGTTGCAGTCCGACGCCGAGCGCAAGCACGCCGAGATCATGGGCACCATCAACCAGCAGCGCACGGTCCTGGAGGGCCGCCTCGAGCAACTGCGCACCTTCGAGCGGGAGTACCGCACCCGGCTCAAGACCTACCTGGAGTCCCAGCTCGAGGAGCTCGGGCAGCGCGGCTCGGCTGCGCCGGTCGACGCGAACGCCGGTGACAGCGGCGGCTTCACCCAGTACAACCGGGGCGGGAACTGACCCGAGGGTCGGCTCACCCGGTTCAGCGAGCGCGACACGGCTGGAGGTAAGCGGTGCTGATCATTGCACTGGTCCTGGCGGTGATTGGTCTGGCGGCGTTGGTGTTCGCCGTGGTGACCAGCAACGCCGTGGTGGCCTGGGTCTGTATCGGCGCCAGCCTGCTCGGGGTGCTGCTGCTCACCGCCGACGCGGTGCGTGACCGTCGTCGCCGCGCCGGCAGCACCGCGGAGGACGAACACCCCGACATCTCCGATGCGGACGCCGACGAGGAACTCGACGACGGGGGTCTCGACGACGGGGGTCTCGACGACGATGACCTCGCGGATTCGGATGCGGCGGAGGACGTCACCGACTCGGATGACGGCGCCGACCTCGAGGACGGCACGGCCGACAGCGACGCGGCCGGCACCGTCTCCACCGATAGCGCTGAGACCGATAGCGCCGAGACCGACGCCGACGAGACCGACGGCGACAAGTAAAACCCAAGCGCCGCTTCACGATCAGCCCGCCATCAGGCGGCGAACCTCCTCGTCGTCGACCTGGGTGAAATCGGTGTAGGCCTGGCCGACGGCCTCGAAACCGGCCGGCGTGCTCACGCACACCACGTCGTCGGCCGCGCCGCCGAGATCGCGATCGACCGAGGGCGGCGCCACCGGAACCGCCACGACGATCGCGGCCGGACCGGCCGCCCGCACCGCCTGCACCGCGACCCGCATGCTCGCCCCGGTGGCGATCCCGTCATCGATCAGCAGCACGGTCTTACCCCGCGGGTCGGCCGGCGGGCGATCGCCGCGATACGCCGTCTCCCGGCGCCGCAACTCCGCGGTCTCCTTGGCGATGACGGCGTCGAGCTGATCGCGGCGCACCGCCGCACTGGCGATCACGGTGTCGTTGAGCACCACCGCGCCGCCGCTGGCCAGCGCCCCCATCGCCAGCTCGGGCCAATGCGGCACCCCGAGTTTGCGCACCACGAACACATCCAGCGGTGCACCGAGCGCCGCGGCGACCTCCCAGGCCACCGGCACCCCGCCGCGCGCCAGGCCCAACACCAGCAGGTCGTCGCGGCCGCGGTAGGCGGCCAACCGCTCGGCCAGCGCCCGGCCGGCGTGCCGGCGGTCGGAGAAGGTGCGGGTCACAGACGTCCTCGGCTTCGGTCACTCCGGATGGTCGATGGCCCCATCGTAGGATCCGGTGGGCCGATGGAAGCGGCTATCGGCCAGGCCGGTCGGGGCGGGCTCATCCGACACGAGGAGGCGGGCATGACGCGACGGATCGTGATCGTCGGCGCCGGGATCGCGGGCCTGGCGACCGCGATCGGCCTGCAGCGGCGCGGTCATGAGGTCACCGTCGTCGAGCGGCGCACCGACACCTCGACCGGCGCGGGCATCAGCATCTGGCCCAACGCCCTGGCCGCCCTGGATCTGCTCGGCGTCGGAGACGCGGTGCGCGGGGCGGGTGGCCGGATCACCGCAGGCGCGGTGCGCTGGCACGACGGGTCCTGGATCCGCCGCCCTGCGCCGGACCGGATCGTCCGGGCGCTCGGTGAGCCCCTGGTGGTCGTGCAGCGTCGGGTGCTGCGCGACATCCTCACCGATGCACTGGCGGCGGGGACCGTGGAGTACGGGATCGACGTCACCGGGCTGACGACCACAACCGCCGACGGCGTGCGGCTTGGGTTCTCGAACGGATCGGAGCGAACCGTCGATGCGGTCATCGGCGCCGACGGTACGAATTCGATTGTGGCGCAACATCTCAACGGCCCACTCCGGCAACGCTACACGGGCTACACCGCGTGGCGTGGTATCGCCTGCCACGCCATGGATCCGGAGTTGTCCGGGTTGACGCTGGGGCCCGGCGTTGAAACCGGTCACGTACCGCTGGGGTCGGACCTGACCTACTGGTTCACGACGCAGCGGACACCCGAGGGGGCGCGGGCGTCGGACGGCGAGTTGGACTACCTGCGCCGCGAATACGCCCGGTGGGCCGAGCCGTTCCCGGACCTGCTCGCGGCCAGCGCGCCGCAGGACGTGTTGCGCGACGACCTCTACGACCGTCCGACCGCGCGGCACTGGGCGCACGGGCCGGTGGTGCTGGTCGGGGACGCGGCACACCCGATGCGCCCGCATCTCGGGCAGGGCGGCTGCCAGGGGGTGGAGGATGCCGCGATCCTGGCCGCGTGCGTCGACGCCGCCGCCGACCTGCCGTCGGCGTTCGTCGGGTTCGCCGCCGCCCGCAGGCCACGGTTACGACGGCTGGTGCGGGAGTCGGCGGGTATCGGCAGGGTGCTCAACGCGCGTCCCGGCTTCCTGGGTGCCGCGCTGGCCCGCGCGAGCGTGTTGATTCCCGAGGCGGTCGTGATGCGGCACCTGGCCGCGGTCGCCGGGCGTTCGGCCTTCGTATCGCCGACCGGTCCCTGACCTGTCCTCGACCGAGTCGGGGCCGGCCCCGGCCGGGGCAGAGAACCCGAAACAGCACCGCGCGCGCCTGGCGATCTGTCACCTATGACGCGACTCATCACATTGAATCCCCCCGGCGTGTCCGGAGACTTTCTAGGTTGAGACTCCGGCGGCTGCCGGGGTCTGGTGGTGAGCGTAGTG
>NZ_LQPZ01000001.1 GCF_002102395.1 Mycolicibacillus trivialis | reverse complement strand
ACGCATGGGACTCATCCTTCCAGTGGCACCCTCTCGGCACCACAGATCAGATGTCACCTATCCGTGCAGCAGTCCCCTACGCTCCCGCATCCCCTGCGCCGCCCCCAACAACCGCGCCGCCTCCACCCCCCGACCACACCCAGCGCTCAACACCGCCACACACTCGATCACATCCGGCACCATCAAATACCCACCAATCTCCAACGCAATCCCCAACGCCACCACCGCATCCCGCCCCGCCAACCCCACATCACCCGCCGCCAACGCCACCCGAACCCGCGCCGCCAACAGCGTGATCCGGTGGCCACCCCGCGCGACGGCAAGAGCGTCATCGAGGGATCGCCGCGCGGTGGTCACGTCACCGGCGGCCAGCGCTGCCCGCGCGACCGGATTGCCGTTGGTCGCGAGCAGCTCAGGCAGCGGGCAGGCTTCCCACGCTTGCTCGCCGGCAGCACTGGCCGATGCGGTCTCCCCACGCGCCAACAGGGCTTCGGTGACCGCGCCCAGGGCCGCGCCGCGCTGAAACCCGGGCAGATCGGCGGCGGCGTCTGCCGCCGTCAACGCGACCGAATGCGCTGTGTCGGCATCACCGGCGTGCGCCAGCGCCACGGCCAGCAGCATCAGCCCACAGGCCTCGAACATCAGGTCGTGTTCTGCGCGGGCTTCCTCGGTGACTTCGGTGGCCTGCGCAGCGGCGGCCTCGAGGTCGCCGCTGACCCACTGCACCAGCCCGAGGCACCAACGGCACAACCGGGATACCAGCCCGTCGCCGACCGCTTCGGCGCGACGGTGCCCCTCGGAGGCCGCGGCACGGGTCAGCGCGAAATCGCCGGCGATGTATGCCGAATAGGCCTGCCAGCCCAGTATCTGGCTCGCCAGTTCGTCGTCGCCGGCGTTCCGGGCCACGGTGAGCGCCTCGGCGAACAGCGGCAGCGCCCGTTCGGGGAAGTAGCAGGAGGTCAAGCCGGCCGCGGTCAACGCGCGTGCCAGCAGACCCGGGTCGTCGCCGGTTCGAGCGATCGCCAAGGCCTCGTCGGCTTCATCGAGGCGGTAGAGGGTGCCGGACAAGTGGTTGAGCATCAGTTTGTCGGCAAGCGCGCGAGCACGGACGACCGGAGAAGCGACGGCCCCACCGGCCAGCACATCGTCGAACCAGGCCAGGCCCTCGACGACCCGACCGCGCAACCACCGCGGTTGCAGCGCCGATGCCAATCCCAGCGCAACGTCGGTGTCACCGCTGTCACGGCTCCAGACGTACGCCGCGCGAAGGTTGTCGAGTTCACTCGCCGACCACGTCAGCCAGCCGGCACGGCCCGCAGTAGGGCCGGCGGCGGCCAACCGGGCGTAGTGGTCGCGGTGGCGGCGGTGGATCAGGTCGGCTTCGGCTGATTCGGCGAGCTTCTCGGTGGCGTAGTCACGCATGGTCTCCAGGAGCCGGTATCGGTGGGACGTCTCGTAGCCATCACGGACCACCATGGACTTGTCGATCAGCTCGGACAGCTCGTCGATCAGGCGGCGCCGCGGTTGGTCGGGGTCGCCTGCCACGGCGTGCGCGGCGTCCAAGTCGAACCCTCCGGCGAAGACCGCCAACCGCCGAAACACCAGCTGGGCGGCCTGAGTGAGCAGGGCGTAGGACCAGTCCGTCGAAGCTCGGAGCGTTTGGTGGCGCGGCAGCGCCGTGGGCGATCCGCCGGTGAGCAGCTGAAAGCGGTCACCGAGGCCGTCGGCGATGTCGTCGGTCGACAGGGCGCGCACCCGGGCGGCCGCCAATTCGATGGCCAGCGGGACACCGTCCAGACGCCGGCAGATCCGGTCGACGGCGCCCCGGTTCTGCTCGGAGAGTTCGAAATCCGGGCGGGCCAGACGGGCGCGTCCGGTGAACAGCTCAATCGCCTCGCCGGTGGACAGCGGCGGCGTCAGCCACGTCGTTTCGCCTGTCGCACCCAGCGGTTCCCGGCTGGTCGCAAGGATCGTCAGCCGTGGGCAGGCTGTCAGGAGTGCCTCAGCCAGCGCGGCGCAGCCCTGCCGAAGGTGTTCGCAGTTGTCCAGGACGAGCAGCGTTCGGCCCGATCCGAGGACCCGGGTCATGGTTGCAACGGTGCTCCGCCCGGGTTGGTCGGGCAGACCGAGCGCACGCGCCACCGTGACGGGCACCAACTCGGGGGTACGAAGCGACGCCAGCTGCGCCCACGCCACCCCGTCGGGATACCCGGCGGCCAGGCGAACGGCCAATTCCACCGCGATGCGCGTCTTTCCTATTCCACCGGCACCGATAACCGTCAGCAGCCGGGTTCCGTCGGCCAATCCGCTCAGTTCGGCGATCTCGGCGTCCCGGCCGACGAAACTGGTCAGTTGCGGCGGGGGCCGGTGACGGGCCGACGGGTGAAGCGCTCGAGGCGCCGAATGGGCGGATTCAGCGATGTCCGGTGTCGTCGACTCGGTCGGCAAGAGCCTGCTCATATCCGGACCGCCCTGTCCAGGTGCGGTGCACCGTTACACCGCCCGATGAGCCCATGCTAGTGGGCGATCCGGCTTCGTCCGGCAGAATCCCGGCCGTTAGGTGCGTGATTCCAAACCGTACCGGGCGGCTTCCTGGGCCAGTTGGACCCGCGAGGTCACCCCGAGCTTGGCATACACATGGGTCAGATGCGTCTGCACCGTCCGCGGCGACACGAACAACCGCGCCGCAACCTCCTTGTTCGACAACCCCTCCCCCACCAACCGCACCACCTCACACTCCGCCGGCGTCAACGCATCCCAACCCTGCGCCGGCCGCCCCCGCTCACCACGCCCCCGCAACGCATACGCCACCGCCTCCCCCGACGACAACGCCAACCCCTCACCCCACGCCACCCCGAACGCCTGCTCCCCCAACCCCGACCGCACCGACCCCACCAACTCCGCATAACCGGCGTCATACACCCCGAACCGCACCTGACCACTAGGGACTGGTGCACGATCGGGTGACAGTGTCGGTGTCATGCCGCTGAGGCGGCTGTGTTGATGATCGTCTCGTATTGG